>NZ_CAIWNQ010000020.1 GCF_903914075.1 Ruegeria sp. THAF57 | reverse complement strand
ATGGCAAAGGAAAAGTTTGAGCGTACAAAACCGCACGTCAACATCGGCACGATTGGCCACGTTGACCATGGTAAAACGACGCTGACCGCAGCGATCACCAAGTATTTCGGTGACTTCAAAGCGTATGACCAGATTGACGGTGCGCCGGAAGAAAAAGCGCGCGGCATCACCATCTCGACCGCCCACGTGGAATACGAGACCGACAACCGCCACTATGCGCACGTTGACTGCCCCGGCCACGCCGACTACGTCAAGAACATGATCACCGGTGCCGCTCAGATGGACGGCGCGATCCTGGTTGTGAACGCCGCAGACGGCCCGATGCCGCAAACGCGTGAGCACATCCTGCTGGGCCGCCAGGTTGGCATCCCGAAGATGGTCGTGTTCATGAACAAAGTGGACCAGGTTGACGACGAAGAGCTGCTGGAACTGGTTGAGATGGAAGTTCGCGAACTGCTGTCCAGCTACGACTACCCCGGCGACGATGTTCCGATCATCGCAGGTTCGGCTCTGGCCGCGATGGAAGGCAACAACCCGGAAATCGGCGAAGAGAAGATCAAGGAACTGATGGCGGCTGTTGATGACTACATCGACACCCCTGAGCGTGAAGTTGACAAGCCGTTCCTGATGCCTGTTGAAGACGTGTTCTCGATCTCGGGTCGTGGTACCGTTGTGACCGGTCGTGTTGAGCGTGGCGTGATCAACGTTGGCGACGAGATCGAAATCGTCGGCATCCGTGACACCCAGAAAACCACCTGTACCGGTGTTGAAATGTTCCGCAAGCTGCTGGATCGCGGTGAAGCGGGCGACAACATCGGCGCCCTGCTGCGCGGTATCGACCGTGACGGCGTTGAGCGTGGCCAGGTTCTGTGTAAGCCGGGTTCGGTTACACCGCACACCAAGTTCGAAGCCGAAGCCTATATCCTGACCAAGGAAGAAGGCGGTCGTCACACCCCGTTCTTCGCGAACTACCGTCCTCAGTTCTACTTCCGGACCACTGACGTGACCGGCACCGTGACCCTGGCGGCTGGCACCGAGATGGTTATGCCTGGCGACAACGTCGGCTTCACCGTCGAGCTGATCGCGCCCATCGCGATGGAAGACGGCCTGCGTTTCGCGATCCGCGAAGGCGGCCGCACCGTCGGCGCCGGCGTTGTGTCGAAGATCATTGAATAATCGGTAGGACGGGCTTCAGCCCGGCACATCGATAAAACTAAAGAAGGCCGCTCC
>NZ_CAIWNQ010000019.1 GCF_903914075.1 Ruegeria sp. THAF57 | reverse complement strand
TTCACCGCTTCAGGATCGAAGCCCCCGCGTATTCGGCGACTTCGCCCAGTGATTCCTCGATGCGGATCAGTTGGTTGTACTTGGCCAACCGGTCCGACCGCGCCAGCGAGCCGGTCTTGATCTGACCGCAATTGGTCGCCACGGCCAGATCGGCAATGGTGGCGTCCTCGGTCTCGCCCGAGCGGTGCGACATCACGTTGGTATAGCGCGCGCGGTGGGCCATATCGACAGCGCGCAGGGTTTCGGTCAGCGATCCGATCTGGTTCACCTTGACCAGCATCGAGTTCGCGCAGCCGCGCTCGATCCCTTCGGCCAGACGCGCGGGGTTGGTCACAAACAGGTCGTCGCCCACAAGCTGGACCTTGTCGCCGATAGCGTCGGTCAGGGCCTTCCACCCGTCCCAGTCATCCTCGGACATGCCATCCTCGATCGAGATGATCGGATAGTCTTTGACCAGCGCCGCCAGATACTCCGCGTTTTCCTCGGAGGTCAGCGAGATATTCTCGCCCGACAGAACGTATTTGCCGTCCCTGTAGTACTCGGTGGCGGCGCAATCCAGGGCAAGGTGGATTTCCTCGCCCGGCTTGTAGCCTGCCTTTTCAATGGATTGCAGGATGAAATCCAGCGCTTCGCGTGTGGATGCGATGTTAGGTGCAAAGCCGCCCTCATCGCCGACGCCGGTGGCCAGACCTGCCGCCGACAGTTCGCGTTTCAGCGTGTGGAACACCTCGGACCCCATGCGCACCGCTTCGCGGATATTCGCGGCCGAGGTCGGCATGATCATGAATTCCTGAATGTCGATCGGGTTGTCCGCGTGCTCACCACCATTGATGATGTTCATCATCGGCACGGGCAGAACGCGCGCCGACGTGCCGCCGACATAGCGATACAGAGGCTGCGTGGTGAAATCCGCGGCGGCCTTGGCCGTGGCCAGCGAGACACCCAGAATGGCGTTCGCGCCCAGACGGCCTTTGTTCTCGGTTCCGTCGAGTTCGATCATCGCTTGGTCGATGGCGACCTGTTCAGTCGCGTCAAAGCCAACCAGTTCTTCCGCGATCTCACCGTTCACCGCAGCAACGGCTTCCAGCACGCCCTTGCCCATATAGCGCGACTTGTCACCATCGCGCTTTTCCACCGCCTCATAGGCGCCGGTCGAGGCCCCGGACGGCACCGCCGCCCGGCCCATCGTGCCGTCTTCCAAAATCACGTCCACCTCAACCGTCGGGTTGCCCCGACTGTCAAGAATTTCCCGGGCGTGGATGTCGATGATTGTGCTCAT
>NZ_CAIWNQ010000018.1 GCF_903914075.1 Ruegeria sp. THAF57 | reverse complement strand
TCAACGCGCGACGGGCATAGTGAACTCAGCGCCTTTCGAGATGCTTTCGGGCCAGCGCTGCATGATGGATTTCTGCTTGGTGTAAAAGCGCACGCCCTCTTCGCCGTAGGCGTGGGTGTCACCGAACAGGCTCTTCTTCCAGCCGCCAAAGCCGTGCCAGGCCATCGGCACCGGGATCGGCACGTTCACTCCGACCATGCCCACCTGAATCTGACGCCCGAACTCGCGCGCGGCGTTGCCGTCGCGGGTGAAGATGCTCACACCATTGCCGAACTCGTGGTCGTTGATCAGCTGCACGCCCTCGGCAAAGCTGTCGACGCGGATGCAGGACAGAACCGGACCAAAGATTTCCTCGCGGTAAATGGTCATATCCTTGGTGACATTGTCGAACAGCGTGCCGCCCATCCAATAGCCATCCTCGTGACCCTCAACCGTGTAACCCCGGCCATCGACCACCAGATCAGCGCCCTCTTCAACGCCTTTGGCGATATAGCCGGTGATCCGCTCATGCGCGGCTTTGGTGACGATCGGGCCCATCTCGGCGTCCATCTCGACCCCGTTCTTGACCTTCAGCGAGGCCAGGCGCTCCTTGATCATCGGCACGATCTTGTCGGCCACATCGCCGACCAGAGTGGCCACCGAGATTGCCATGCAGCGCTCACCGGCCGAGCCATAAGCCGCGCCCATCAGCGCATCGACGGCCTTGTCCAGATCGGCGTCGGGCATCACCAGCATGTGGTTCTTGGCCCCACCCAGCGCCTGCACGCGCTTGCCGTGACGGGCGCCGGTCTCGTAGATGTAATTCGCAATCGGGGTCGAGCCGACAAAGGAAATTGCCTGCACGTCCGGATGCTCCAGCAGCGCGTCCACGGCCACCTTGTCACCCTGCACCACGTTGAAGACACCATCGGGGAAGCCGGCCTCTTTCATCAGCTCGGCATACATCAGCGACGGTGTCGGGTCGGTCGGCGAGGGCTTCAAGACAAAGGTGTTGCCCGCCGCAATCGCCACCGGGAACATCCACATCGGCACCATCACCGGGAAGTTGAACGGGGTCACACCCGCCACCACACCCAGCGGCTGGCGCAGGGTCCAGTTGTCGATCCCGGTCGAGACCTGATCGGTGAAATCCCCCTTGAGCAGCTGCGGGATGCCACAGGCGAACTCGACGATATCAATGCCGCGCTCAACCTCGCCGCGGGCGTCGGTGAAGACCTTGCCGTGCTCGGCGGTGATCGCGCGGGCCAGCTCGTCCTTGTGTTCGTTCAGCAGGTTCAGAAACTTGTTCATCAGACGCGCGCGGCGGATCGGAGGCACGTTCGACCATGCCGGAAAGGCCGCCTTGGCCGCAGCAACCGCCTTGTCCACATCCGCCACCGAGGCCAGGTCAACCTGCCCCGTCAGAGCCCCCGTCGCCGGGTTGAATACGTCCTGGGTATTGGTGCGCGCGCCGGCATACACCTCGCCATTGATGTAATGGCCAATTGCACTCGTCGTCATGGATGCCTCCTCCTTGAGTTGGCCCAATCTGCCAAAACCAGCGCAAACAAATCCAATGACTAATCGAGTCACATGATATAAACAAAATTAATATGAGACCCATCTCCGACATCCGTAT
>NZ_CAIWNQ010000017.1 GCF_903914075.1 Ruegeria sp. THAF57 | reverse complement strand
TAACCAAGGCCCTTTGTTTCCGGGCCTTGGCTTATTGGTGTGTTACGAGCAGGCGTTGATTGCGCGTTTAGTCATGACGCTGACGAGGTGGGCGCGGTAGTCCTTGCTGCCGTGCAGGTCGCCGATCATGTTTGCGGGGTTGATGCTCAGGCCGGTCAGGGCGTCGGGGCGGAACTCGGTGTTGAGCGCCTGTTCAGCCTCGGACCAACGGAACACGCCATCCTCGCTGGCGCCGGTAACGGCCACGCGGACACCGTCTGCGAACCGCGCCAGATAGACGCCGACCAACGCAAAGCGGGACGCAGGTTGCAGGAACTTCTGATAGCTTGCCGCCTGCGGCACGGGAAAGCGGATCTGGGTGATGATCTCGCCCTCATCCAGCGCCGTGGTGAACATGCCCTGAAAGAAGTCATCCGCCGCGATCTGCCGCGCATTGGTCACAATGGTCGCGCCCGATCCCAGCACGCCCGCCGGATAACAGGCCGCCGGATCATTGTTGGCCACCGAGCCGCCAATGGTGCCGCGATTGCGCACCGCCGGATCACCGATTTGCCCGGCCAAAGCCGCCAGCCCCGGATAGGACCCCGCCGCCTCGCGCGCCACCACCGCATGGGGCGTGGCCCCACCGATCGAGACCGAGCCGTCATCCTCGACGCACACGCCCTGCATCTCGGCAATCCCGCCCAGCGACACCAGCGCCGAAGGCGCCGCCAACCGTTGCTTCAGCGTCGGGATCAGCGTCTGCCCCCCGCCCAACGCCTGTGCATCCTCGGCCCCCAACGCGGCAACCGCATCGGCAATGGTCGAAGGCTTCTCAAACTCGAAACTGTACATTTCGCATTTCCTTTCCGAAGAACACGGATCCATTCTTCATCTGGCTATAAATATCCCGGGGAGCGCGAGGGGCTGGCCCCTCGCACCCCAACCTCTCAACTGTTCATCGCCGCCCAGACGCGCGACGGGCTCACCGGCATGTCGATGTGATCGACAGCCTTGCCACCCGAATGCATCGCATCCAGAACCGCATTGACCACAGCGGGGGGCGAGCCAATGGCCCCGGCCTCACCACAGCCCTTCACACCCAGCGGGTTATGTGTACACGGCGTCTGGCTGGAATGATCCACACCATAGAAAGGCACGTCATCGGCCCGCGGCATGGCGTAATCCATGTAGGACGCGCTCAGCAGCTGGCCATTCTCGTCATAGGCGCAGTTCTCCAGCAGCGCCTGACCGATGCCCTGACCGATGCCGCCATGGACCTGGCCATCCACGATCATCGGGTTGACGATGTTGCCAAAGTCATCGGCCGCAGTGAACGCCTCGATGGTGACCTTGCCGGTCTCGGGGTCCAGCTCGACCTCGCAGGCATAGGCGCCCGAGGGGAAGGTAAAGTTGGCCGGGTCGTAAAACGCGGTCTCCTCCAGCCCCGGCTCGACTTCCAGCGGGTAGTTATGCGGCACATAAGCCGTCAGGGTCACATCGCCCCAGGCCACCGACTTGTCGGTGCCTGCCACGCTGAACTGACCGTCCTTCAGCTCGATATCGGCTTCAGAGGCCTCCAGCAGGTGGGCGGCGATCTTCTTGGCCTTGTCGATCACCTTCTCGGTGGCCTTGACCATGGCCGAGCCACAGACCGCAAGGCTGCGCGAGCCATAGGTGCCCATGCCGAACGGGATCTTGGACGTATCGCCATGCACGATCTCAACCATCGACTCGTCGATGCCGATCATGTCGGCCACAACCTGCGGGAAGGCAGTCTCATGCCCTTGCCCGTGGCTGTGCGCGCCCACCATGACACTGATCGATCCGGTGGCATTCACCCGCACCGTGGCCGCATCATACAGACCCGCACGCGCGCCCAGCATCCCCACGATGTTCGAGGGTGCAATGCCGCAAGCCTCGATATAGCAGTTGATACCCAAACCACGCAGCTTGCCCTTGGCCTCGCTTTCCGCACGGCGCGCGGCAAAGCCCGCCAGATCGGCGGCGGCCTCAAGCTTGTCCATGGTCCCGTTGTAATCCCCGGTGTCATAGGTCAGAGCGACCGGCGTGTCATAGGGGAACTGGGTGATGAAGTTCTGACGCCGCAGGGCAATCGGATCGACCCCCAGCTCGCGCGCGGCCTTGTCGATCACGCGTTCCAGCTGGTACGTCGCCTCGGGCCGGCCCGCGCCGCGATAGGCATCCACCGGCACCGTGTTGGTGAAGGTCGCCTTGACGTTCACCTGAATGACCGGCGTGGTGTAATTGCCCGCCGCCAGCGTGCCGTGCAGCCATGTGGGCACCGAGCTGGCAAAGGTCGACAGATAAGCCCCCATATTGGCCAACGTATTGGTGCGCAGACCGACAAAGTTGTTGTCCCCGTCCAGCGCCAGTTCGATCGTGGTCACGTGATCACGGCCATGGGCATCGGACATGAACGCCTCGGACCGGCTGGCCGACCATTTGACGGGCCGGTTGCAGGCCTTGGCGGCAAAGGTCACAAACGCCTCTTCCGCATAGTGGAAGATCTTGGTGCCAAAGCCACCGCCCACATCCGGGGCCACCACGCGCACCTTGTGTTCCGGCAGGCCCAACACAAAGGCACACATCAGCAGCCGGATCACATGCGGGTTCTGCGACGTGGTATAGAGCGTATAATCCTCGGTCCCGCGGCTGTATTCCGCCACCGCCACGCGCGGCTCCATCGGGTTGGCAACCAGACGGTTGTTCACCAGATCCAGCGTGGTCACATGGGCGGCATTGGCGAAGACTTCGTTCACCTTGGCATCGTCGGTCTCGCCCAACTGCCAGTCATAGCAGACGTTGTTCTTCAGATCGTCATGCACCAGCGTCGCGCCGTCCTGCACCGCCGCCTTCATGTCGATCACGGCGGGCAGTTCCTCGAGGTCGACGTCAATCGCCTCGGCCGCATCGCGGGCCTGGGCCAGGCTGTCGGCCACCACGGCGGCGATAGGATCGCCCACATGGCGCACCTTGCCCTGTGCCAGAATGGGGTGCGCCGGTTCCTGCATGGGTGCGCCGTGCTTGTCGGTCACCTCCCAGCCGCAGGGGATGCCGCCCACCCCTTCGAAATCCTTGCCGGTAAACACCTTGACCACGCCCGGCATGGCCTCAGCCGCCGAGGTGTCAATGCCGTTGATCCGGCCATGCGCGATATCCGAGCGCAGGAAATATACATGGGCCTGTCCGGCCACGTTGATGTCGTCGGTGTAATTGCCTGCTCCGGTCAGAAAGCGCACGTCCTCGCGCCGCTTGGAACTGGCTCCGATGCCACTGTCTTTGGGCATTGCTTGTTCTCCTCCCTCGGGCCGCTTATTCGGCGGCGATGTTGCTCACGTCCTGACCAGATGCGGCCATGATCGCCTTGACGATGTTATGATAGCCCGTGCAGCGGCACAGGTTGCCCTCCAGATAATGCCGGATCTCTCCTTCCGTCGGGCGCGGGTTCTCTTTCAGCAACGCCGCCGCGCTCATCACCATCCCAGGCGTGCAAAAGCCGCACTGAAGACCGTGATGATCCTGAAACGCCTGCTGAATCACGTTCAACGACCCATCCGCATTGGCCTGACCTTCAATCGTGCCAACATCGGCCCCATCCGCCTCCAAAGCCAACATGTTGCACGACTTCACAGCCTGACCATCCACATGCACAACACACGCACCACATTGCGCCGTGTCACACCCAACATGCGTCCCAGTCAAAGACAAATGCTCGCGCAAAAAACCAGACAACAACGTCCGACCCTCAACCTCACCGCTCACAGCTACGCCGTTCACAGTCATCGA
>NZ_CAIWNQ010000016.1:5000-6295 GCF_903914075.1 Ruegeria sp. THAF57 | reverse complement strand
CTGGTTGCGGGAGTAGGATTTGAACCTACGACCTTCAGGTTATGAGCCTGACGAGCTACCGGGCTGCTCCATCCCGCGACACTAGGTTGGCCTATCGCTTACGCTGCTTGAGGCCGGGGTCGGTAATTCTGATATCGTTTAGAGAGAAATGGGCTTTTACTAGGTTTGGCGGTGACCTACTCTCCCGGGGCTTAAGCCCAAGTACCATTGGCGCGGCAGTGCTTAACTTCCGGGTTCGGGATGGGACCGGGTGTTTCACTTGCGCTATGACCACCAAACCGAGGAAAAGCCCATGTCGACTTTCTTGCTGTGCAAGAAAGCGACAGGTGGCAGGCAGCGTATTCGCTTGCGAATGCGCGTTGCCACTCGGTTGTAGTTATCAATCAACACCGTGCACTCTGCGCAGCAGAGTGTCACGAGCGGGAGGCAGCGTATTCGTTTACGAATGCGCGTTCCCGCGTCTTAGTCATCCATGGTCAAGGTCGGTGTATGCTTTGGTCTTGTCTTTCCATTACTGGATCAAATCAAGCCTATCGGGCGATTAGTACCGGTCAACTGAACGCATTACTGCGCTTACATCTCCGGCCTATTGACGTGGTGGTCTTCCACGGCCCTCAGGGAGACCTTGTTTTGAGGGGGGCTTCCCGCTTAGATGCCTTCAGCGGTTATCCTGTCCGATCATAGCTACCCAGCACTGCCGTTGGCACGACAACTGGTCCACCAGTGGATCGTTCACCCCGGTCCTCTCGTACTAGGGGCAACTCCTCTCAAGTCTCCTACACCCACGGCAGATAGGGACCGAACTGTCTCACGACGTTCTAAACCCAGCTCACGTACCTCTTTAAACGGCGAACAGCCGTACCCTTGGGACCTGCTCCAGCCCCAGGATGAGATGAGCCGACATCGAGGTGCCAAACACTGCCGTCGATATGGACTCTTGGGCAGTATCAGCCTGTTATCCCCGGCGTACCTTTTATCCGTTGAGCGATGGCCCTTCCACTCGGGACCACCGGATCACTATGGCCGTCTTTCGACTCTGCTCGACTTGTCAGTCTCGCAGTCAGGCTGGCTTCTGCCATTGCACTCAACGAGCGATTTCCGACCGCTCTGAGCCAACCTTCGCGCGCCTCCGTTACGCTTTAGGAGGCGACCGCCCCAGTCAAACTACCCGCCACGCAGGGTCCCGGATCCGGATAACGGACCGCGGTTAGACATCAAGAGTGCGAAGGGTGGTATCTCAAGGGAGGCTCCACAAGAACTTGCGTTCCTGCTTCAAAGCCTACCACCTATCCTGC
>NZ_CAIWNQ010000015.1 GCF_903914075.1 Ruegeria sp. THAF57 | reverse complement strand
GATCGGAGCAACACCTATGGAAACATTTGACTATATCGTTGTGGGGGCCGGTACTGCCGGCTGCCTGCTGGCCAATCGCCTCAGCAAGGATCCGTCGAAACGTGTCCTGCTGCTGGAGGCCGGGAAAAAAGACAACTACCCGTGGATTCATATTCCGGTCGGGTATCTGTACTGCATTGGCAACCCCCGCACCGATTGGCTGTATCAGACCGAGCCCGACAAGGGCCTGAACGGCCGGACGCTGCGCTATCCGCGGGGCAAGACGCTGGGCGGCTGCTCGTCGATCAACGGCATGATCTACATGCGAGGTCAGGCGCGGGACTATGACAACTGGGCAAAGCTGAGCGGCGAGGAAGATTGGAGCTGGGAGAACTCTCTGCCTGACTTCAAGGCGCATGAAAACCACTACAAGCTGGATGGCGGGGCAGACCCCGCGACCGGTGACAACAGCCGCTTTTCCGACCTGCACGGGCATGGCGGCGAGTGGCGCGTTGAAAAGCAGCGTCTGCAATGGGACGTGCTGGATTCCTTTGCCAAAGCAGCGAATGAGGCAGGGATTGAATCGACAGACGATTTCAACGCGGGCGACAATGCCGGGGTCGGTTACTTTGACGTCAACCAGAAATCGGGCTGGCGCTGGAACACCTCGAAAGGGTTCCTGCGCCCGGCGAAAGAGCGTCAGAACCTGACCATCTGGACCGAGGCACAGGTCGAGCGTCTGACGTTTGACACGAGTGACGACGGCGCGACCCGCTGTTCCGGTGCGGTTGTTCGCCGTGCGGGCCAGCCCGTGACCGTCAAGGCGCAGGCCGAGGTCATTCTGTCCGCCGGGGCCATCAACTCGCCGCAGATACTGCAATTGTCGGGCATCGGGGATGGTGAATTCCTTAAATCGCAGGGCATCGACGTGGTGCTGGACGCGCCCGCCGTGGGTGAGAACCTGCAAGACCACCTGCAAATCCGCGCAGTGTTCAAAGTGGACGGGGCCAAAACCCTGAACACTCTGGCCAACAGCCTGGTGGGCAAGGCCAAGATCGGTCTGCAATATGCACTGCAGCGTTCGGGTCCGATGAGCATGTCGCCCAGCCAATTGGGTGCCTTCACCCGGTCGGACCCCAGCCGCACCCATGCCAATCTGGAATATCACGTCCAGCCGCTGAGCCTTGAGGCCTTTGGCGAAGACCTGCATGAATTCCCGGCGATTACGGTCAGTGTGTGTAACCTGAACCCCACCAGCCGTGGCCATGTGCGCATCCGGTCGAACAAATACTCTGACGCGCCGATGATCGCGCCGAACTATCTGGACACCGAAGATGACCGCAAAGTGGCCGCCGACAGTTTGCGACAAGTACGCGAGATCATGGCAAAACCGGCCATGAAAACCTACAACCCGCAAGAGTGGAAACCCGGCACCCAGTATCAGTCCGACGAGGAACTGGCCAAGCTGGCGGGCGATATCGCCAACACGATCTTCCACCCCGTCGGCACCGCCAAGATGGGCAGCGTGGATGATCCGACGGCTGTGGTTGACCCTCAGCTCAAGGTCAAGGGGATCAAGGGATTGCGCGTGGTCGATGCCTCGATCATGCCCGAAATCACCAGCGGCAATACCAACGCACCGACCCTGATGATCGCAGAAAAAGCGGCGCGTTGGATTCAGGCTGGTCAATAAGCTTGTATAAAGATCAAAGTCTCGGGTTCATGGGCGGACCCGGGGCTTTTCACGTCATATCGGGCGGCGTGCCCGACACTTTGCAGGGATAATGCACATGACAACTCACGCGTCCACAGAGCTGCCGCTTGACGGCGTCAAGGTGATCGACTTTGGCCAATATATCGCAGGTCCTGCCGTCGCCATGGTGCTGGCCGATTTCGGTGCAACGGTCATTCGGGTTGAAATTCCCGGCGGTCCTTTGTGGGAAAGTCCCGCCAACGCCACGCTGAACCGCAACAAAAAGATCGTGACGCTGGACCTAAAGACCGACGAAGGCATGGATCAAGTTCGCCAACTGATCGCCGAAGCCGATATTCTGGTCGAAAGCTTTCGTCCGGGCACCATGGCACGCATGGGTCTGGATTTCGCCGAGATGCGCAAAACCCGCCCCGAGCTGATTACGCTGTCGATCCCCGGTTTCGCCTCGAATGACGAGCTGCGCCGGGAATGGCGTGCTTACGAAAGCGTCATCGCCGCCTCGTCAGGTGTGTTCACAGACATGGGCCTGAACCGGGTTCTGATGGGGATCAACCCGTCCTTTTCGCCGCTGCCGCTGGCGTCTGCCTATGGCACGATGCTGGCTGCGTCCTCGGTCGTGCTGGCGCTGCAATCGCGTGAGCGCACCGGTTACGGCGACCAGATCGAAGTGCCGCTGGCCTCGGCAGTGATGGAGGGGCTCAGCTATAACTCGATCAAGATCGATGACTACCCTGACCGCTACAAGACCCAGCGCGAGCTTGAGATCGAGCGGCGGCGGATTGAAGGTCTGCCGATGAATGTCAGCTATGACGAGCTGCAAGAATTGCTGGACCCGTTCTATCGGTCCTACAAATGCAAGGACGGGCGGATGTTCTACGTGGTCTGCCCCAGCCACAAGGACCACGCCAAGCGGTGCCTCAAGAAACTGGGCATCTATGATGAGCTGGTCGAGGAAGGGCTGACCGAAGAAGAAGACACCTATCTGCCGATGTCCGAGTGGAAAAATGACGTGTCTCTGGGCGTCTATCCACTGCCGAAGGAATGGGCCGACAAGATTGCCGAGCGGATGAAAGAGGTGTTCCTGACACGCACGTCGAAGGAATGGGAGCGGATCTTCGGCCGCGGCAAATTTCCCGGCGCGCCCCAGCGTTGGCTGCAGGAATGGATTCACGACGACCACGCCGAAACTGCAGGTCTGATGATCGAGGTCGAAGACCCCGAGTTTGGCACCATGACCCAGCCCGGACCGATGGTCTGGCTAGAGGAAAGCGGCGAAGAGATGCTGGAACCGCGCGCACGGGAATGGGTGGATTTCGACACCGCGCTGGCATCGTTGCGGGACCGACCGACCGTGGTGCCCGATCCGGTGCCCGAGGACGAAAAAACCGGGTGGCTGGACGGTGTTCGCATTCTGGACTTGTGTAACGTGATCGCAGGCCCGCATTCGGTGGCCTATCTTGCCCGTTTCGGGGCTGAGGTAATCAAGCTGGACCCGGCCAAACCCTTCTACGACTGCTGGAATACGGTGATCTTCAGTATGACGCATGGCTCGGGCAAACGCTCGGTTCTGGCGGACATGAAATCGCCCGAAGGTCGTGAAGTGTTTGAAAAGTTGGTAAAATCCGTAGATGTGATCGTCTGGAATGCCACCGACGCGCAGGTACAGTCCGTAGGGTTGGACCGAGACAACCTGGCGAAGCTGAATCCCGATGCGATCTTCTGCAAGATGGATTGCTTTGGTGGGGTCCGCCGGGGTCCGCGGTCGAACTATCTGGGTTATGACGATCTGGTACAGGCCACGACCGGGATCATGCTTCGGTTCGGCGGGTCAATGGAAATGCCCGAAGAACATGCGCATGTGGGAACCATCGACGTGATGTGCGGTTTTGGCGGCTCGCTCGGGGTGGCGACGGCGCTGTATCAGAAGCTAAAAACAGGTCGCGTTGGTCGCCCGCGCACCTCGTTGGCGGCCCTAAGCGGGTTGGCGCAGATTCCGTACTGTTATGATTACGAACGCCGTGGCCTGTTCGATGAACCGGCAGGGCGTGAGTTCAATGGCTATGACGCGCTGACCCGTTTCTACTATACATCTTCCGACCGTTTCATCTTGCTCAGCGCTTATGAACACGATGTACCTAAACTGGCATCGGTCGAAGGGCTGGAGGGGTTTGAAGATGTCGCTCCTGAAGATCGGGATGCGTTTCTGGCTAATGCTTTCTATCAGGCCCGCGCCAGCGACTGGGCTGAAAGGCTGCAGGCAGCGGATGTCGGCGGTACCATATGTGAAAATATCGAGTCGCTGCGGTACTACAACTCGCGCCCTGCGGACGGGACACCGGGGATTGATCGCGGCAGTTATTCGTTCTCGGTCCACGAAGATCATCCCAGTGGCCACACGGTCACCCAACTTGATCCGTTTGCCATCCGGCCCGTTCGTGGCAAGGTTTACGCGCTGGCACCGACCGAGAAGTTCGGTGCCTCTACGCGTGCGGTCATGCAAGAGCTTGGGTATCCAAACGAGAAAATTGACCAAATGCTGCAATCGGGGTTCATCAGCGAAAGCTGGAGCAAGGAGTTTCTTCCGAGCTGATCCAGAAGCCGGTAGGATGGCATGTACCGATGGGCGAGGTTCAAACGACTGTACTTCGCCCATCGGTAAACCCAGCAATTGGTTTCACGTGCCGAGTTAGCCGGCCTTTTGCCAGTTAGGTGCGTGGTCCTTGTCAACCAATACGGCGCGCACACCTTCGGCAAGATCGGGGTGGCGGATCGCGTGGCGCATGGCTTCGAATTCTTGTGCCAGGCATTCCGACAAGGACAGTTCTTTACCCCTCCGCAGCAGTGTCAAAGTTTCCTGCAAGCTGCGGGGCGATGCATTTCGCAGTGCTTTCAACGCGGCCTCTTTCCGTTTACTGCGATTTTGTTCCAGACTTTTGACGATGGTGCGCAGAGTCGGCTGGCCAAAGCAGGCCGTGGTATCTGATAGCATCAGAATATCAAACTGATGCCCAGTGGATGCGCATAACTTCGACAGGGTCTCGTCTATTGGCTGAGACGAGTGGCACAAGTCGTCCAACAGTTCGGGCAAGGTTTCCGTTGCCGCCATGTGTGTCGAAATCCCAAGCCCATGCGCATCGAACCCGCGTACGGACGCGCCGGTCAGACCCATCCAAATGCCACAATATTCGGGCATGCGCGGCAGAAGATAGCTGCCGCCCACATCCGGAATAAAGCCAATCGCTGTTTCGGGCATCGCAAACAGCGCCCGTTCAGTGGCGATGCGATAAGTTCCGTGAACGGACAGCCCCATTCCACCGCCCATACATATTCCGTCAATCAACGAAACATAGGGTTTCGGAAGGACCGAAATCTTCTCGATCAAGGCATACTCTTCTTCGAAGAACTTTTCGGCTTCTGCGCGCTTTCCGTCCAGCACCAGTTCTCGTACACGGCGCATGTCTCCGCCTGCGCAAAATGCTCGGTCGCTGCTGGAGTTCAAGATCACACAGGACACGGCTGGATCTTTCACAAATTGATCCAGTGCCGTGTCGATCCTACGGATCATGTCCAGGTTCAGCGCGTTCATCGCCTCGGGCCGGTTCAGGGTGATAATGCCTGCACGCCCCCGTTTTCCGAAGATAACATGTGACATGTCAGTACACCTGCCGGGTTTCAACGGTTACGGAAAACCGGAGCACGCTTGGCGATAAACGCGGCCATGCCTTCCTTTTGACCGTCGGTCGCGAACGCGGCCTGGAACAGGCGGCGTTCATGCAGCACGCCCGGGGTCAGCCCGGTCTCCAGCGCGTTGTTCACCGCTTCTTTGGCCATTGCCACGGCAGGGGCGTTCAAACCAGCAATCTGATGTGCCGCCTCCAGCGCGGTTTGCAGCAGATCTTCGGTGGGCACCACACGGGCAACGATGCCCGATTCCTTGGCTTCGGCTGCGCCGATGGTCCGCCCGGTCAGGATCAGGTCCATGGCAAAGGCTTTGCCGATCGATTTGGTCAGACGCTGAGAACCCCCGATGCCCGGCAGAATGCCCAGTTTGATTTCGGGCAGACCAAATTGCGCGTCTTCGCTGGCGATGATGAAATCGCACATCAGCGCCAGTTCGAACCCGCCACCCAGCGCAAAGCCGCTGACCGCCGCGATCACCGGTTTCTTGATGAACCGCATCTGATCCCAGTCGGCAAAGATGTCATTTGCCAGCAGGTCCACCAGGTGCTTTTCGGCCATTTCTTCGATATCGGCGCCCGCAGCAAAGGCGCGAGGGCTGCCGGTGATGACCACGGCACCGATCCGGTCATCCGCATCGAATTCTTTCAGCGTCTGCATCACCTCGGCGGCCAGTTGCAGGTTCAGCGCGTTCAGGCTTTTAGGCCGGTTCAGCGTGATCAGGCCAACGCTTTCGCGGCGCTCGACAATGATCTCTTCCAGTGCGATGCGGGTCGATTTGGCCTCGGGTGCGGCTTTTTTGGCGGTATCGGCGGCTTTGGTCTTGTTGGTCGTCATGAGTTTTCTCCCGGAATCTGTTTCAGTTCTTAAGACCAAAATCGGTCCAGTTGGTGCCCTCGGCGGGTGCTTCATCGCTGTGCTTGGCCTTGGCCGAGCCGTTCTGATCGTAGGATTCGAAATCCGCCATCTTCTCGGCCAGAATCGCCTCGCGGTGCTGGTTCAGCCCCGGCGCGACCTGTGGTTGGTCAGGGTTCATATCCTTGTAGGCCGACAGCTTGATCGGGTTGCCGGCGGTGCGAAACGGTTTTTTGCCCTTGCCCTCGACCTGCACGATCATGTTGCGCGACAACAGTTGCGGATGGTCCAGCAGCTTGTCGATGGTGTTGACCGGGCCACAGGGCACACCGGCCTCGTTCAGCGCGTCCAGCCAGTGTTCCATCGGCATTGTGGTGGTGACAGCTTCGATCGCCTCGACCATTTTGGGGCGGTTGCGCACCCGCAGATCGTTGGACGCAAAATCCGGGTCCATCGCCAGATCGGGCGCGTTCAGCGCATCGGCCATCAGCAGGAACAACTGGTCGTTCCCGGCGGCGATGACAAAGCGTTCATCCTTGGCCTGAAACGTCTCGAACGGGGCCAGCGAGGGGTGGCAGTCGCCGGTGCGCGTGGGCACGACGCCTTCGACATCATACCGCGCCAAAGCGGTTTCCATCAGCGCTGCCTGACAGTCCAGCATCCCGATATCGACCCGCTCGCCCTGTGCGTTCTTGGTGCGTTTATACAGCGCCGACAGGATGCCGATCACACCGAACAGCGCTGCGCCCAGATCGCCAAAGCTGGTGCCGACGCGCGCCGGGCGTTCACCGGGCCAGCCGGTCAGGCTCATGACACCGCCCATGGCCTGCACGACCATGTCATAGCCGGGCAGATCGGTCATCGGACCGGAATGGCCAAAGCCCGAGATCGAGGCATAGATCAGATGCGGATGCGTCTTTGCCAGCCGTTCCGCGCCATACCCAAGGCGATCCATCACGCCGGGGCGGAAGTTTTCAACCAGAACATCTGACGTATCCAGCAACCGCTCCAGCAGCTCACGGTCGCGGGGCGATTTCACATCCAGAACGATGCTTTCCTTGCCCCGGTTGAAGCACATGAAATAAGCGCTTTCGGCATCAATGAAGGGGGGAAAGGCGCGCGTGTCGTCGCCTGTCCCAAATTTTTCAACCTTGATCACCCGCGCGCCCAGATCGGCCAGCACCATCGTGCAATACGGCCCCGCCAGCACGCGCGAGAAGTCAAGAACGGTGATCCCCGACAGGGGACCGCCTTCCAGTTTTTCGTCTTCGGGTTTTTGCATGGTTTCTCCTCCCAACCAGACAA
>NZ_CAIWNQ010000014.1 GCF_903914075.1 Ruegeria sp. THAF57 | reverse complement strand
CAAACAAATCCAATGACTAATCGAGTCACATGATATAAACAAAATTAATATGAGACCCATCTCCGACATCCGTATCTGACGTGGGCTCATGCCCCCCTTTTGACACTTGATCGTCAAAGCGCAGGTATCGTTCGATTGATCGAGGCGGGGCTTTTTTCGAATGTGATAGATCAACGACAAAACGAGATGGAAAAGCAGCCGCTGGCCAAGGAGGCTGGGCGTTCACACGCCCAGCCCTGTTTTGATCCGTTATTCTGCCGGATCTGCGACATGAACGCTGGTGACACCCAGCTTTTCGCGTTGACTGTCGCGGATGATACCCTTGATCAGCGCCACGCCCATCAGCGCCATCACAAGGCTGAACGGCAGTGCTCCGATTACCATTGCAGTCTGGATTGCACCAAGCCCGCCGATAATAAGAAGTGCGCCGACCACCAGTGCCAGAGCAGAGCCCCAGAAGATGATGTGCGGGCGCCCTTTGGGTCCTTCATCGCCACCCGAGTTAATGGTGTTCACGATCAGAACCGCCGAGTCTGCCGACGTAACGAGGTATGTCAGCAACAGGACCACAACCAGAACCGCCATCACCCAGGCAATGCCGGTCGACAAGATCACATCCAGCATCGCGAACAGTTGCGCCTGCTGACCAGCACCCGAGATCGCATCACCCGCGGTACCGTTCAGGGTCAGGTCGATGGCGGTGCCACCGACGATGGTGAACCAGACAAAGCACATCATTGAGGGGACGATAATCGCGCCCAACACATATTCACGCACGGTCCGTCCGCGCGAGATACGCGCCAGGAACACGCCCACGAACGGCGCAAACGCAATCCACCAGGCCCAGTAGAACACCGACCACCCACCTTGCCAACTGGCCAGTGCGTCACCGGTTTCGGTTCCATCCGCTTTCCAGACATTGAACAGCATACCGGGCAGCGCCACGATATAGTCGAACAAACCGACAATCAGAGCCTGCAGGCCGAACAGGGCCGATCCAAAGATCAGGAAGAATGCCAACAGGAAGAAGCTGAGGCCCATGTTGATATTCGACAGCCATTTGATGCCTTTACCGACGCCCGACAGGGCCGACAGGGTCGACGCCCCCATGATGACAAGCAGAGCGACGATGATGGCCGCCGTTGTGGCCTTGCCATCGTCGTTCAGCAGCCAGTCACCCACGCCGATCCGGTGCAGACCAGCAACGAACTGCTCAACACCAAAGCCCAGAGTCTGCGCCACACCCAGAATGGTGGCGACAACTGCAACGATGTCGATCGCATGACCAAGTTTGCCCGACAAGGCGCTGCCAAACAGCGGCGCCAGACCCGAACGGATCGTCAATGGCAGGTTTCGGCGATACGAGAAGTACCCCAGCGACAGCCCGACAAGTGCATAACAGGCCCAGGCTGAGAAGCCCCAATGCAGGAACGACCATTTATAGGCATAGCGCACGTTTTCTGCCGTTGAGCCTTCGGCCAGCCCCTGAATAACCTCGGGGTTGTTGGCAAAGTGGTACATTGGCTCTGCCGTCGCAAATGTCAGCATGCCAATGCCGATCCCTGCCCCGAACATCATCGAGAACCACGAAAAGCTTGAAAACTCGGGCGTGTCGCCCGGCAGACCCATCTTCAGGCGTCCTGTCGACGGGATTATCGCCAGCACCACGCAGACGATGATGAAGAAGGCCACAACCCACGTGTACCAGGATGCGAAATTGGCCAAAAGGAAGCTGTTCATCGCGCCAAGCACCACCGAGGCGTTTTCAGGAAACGCGATTGCCCAGAAAATCAGGGCCCCGACAAGTATCTTGGATGCAATAGTCACATCCTTGCTGAATCCATCATAAAAGCCGCCTTCGCTGACTTCGATGGGTAGTTCCATTAGTGGCGGTTCTTTTGCCATGAGTGTTCCTCCTCCTTCATTTTTCAAACCTCGCGCTAGAGATTGAGTATTTCAAAGCGCAATCCGTCGAACATTCAATTTTTCGTTATGCTTGCCCGATCGGTTTTTCCGGTTGCGTGACTTTCACACCTTGGCCAGTGTCATTTGTTGGCGCATTTGGGCGTGTAAGTCTGCATGTCTATTGATCCTGTCCGATTAGTCCTTCATCGCCTTTACGGTTTCCCGTAGCTGAAATTTCTGGATTTTTCCGGTCGAGGTCTTTGGCAACTCGGCAAAGACCACGGCTTTTGGTGTCTTGAACCCGGACAGGTTGGCTCGGCAATAGCTGATGATTTCCGCTTCATCGGCTTGATGGTCGGGGCGCAGCTCGACGAACGCGCACGGCACTTCGCCCCATTTGGGATCAGCTTTGGCCACCACCGCCGCAGCCTGTACGGCGGGATGACGGAAAAGGACCGCTTCGACCTCAACCGACGAAATGTTTTCACCACCAGAGATGATCACATCCTTCAGGCGATCGCGTATCTGGATATAACCATCGGGCTGAACCACGGCAGCGTCGCCGGTCCAGAACCAACCATCCTTGAAGGTTTCCCGAGTCGCATCGGGGTCTTTGTAATACCCCTTCATCACCGTGTTGCCGCGAATGGCAATCTCGCCCTGTGTTTCTCCATCGCGCGGGACCCCTTCGCCGGTTTCATTGTCCAGAACGGTGACATCTTCGACCATCGGAAAAGCAATGCCTTGCTGGGCCTGTAACTGCGCCTGCTCGGCTGGATGTTTCTCGTTCCATTCCTCTTGCCACAGGCATTGCGAGATGTGGCCGTATGTTTCGGTCAGGCCATAGACCTGCATGACGTCAAAGCCCATCGCCTTGGTTTTTTCTAGAACGGACGGTGGCGGAGGCGCTCCGGCGGTTAGAACGCGAATGGGGGGATCGAAACGGTCGCCGCCGCCATCTTCATGCTCTGCCAACATTTGCAACACGATCGGTGCAGCGCCCAAATGCGTCACCCCATGCGCGCGGATTGCAGCCAGAACCCTGTCGGGGGCTGGGGTGCGCGTGAAGACCTTGGTCCCGCCTAGGATAGCCATCATCCAGGGGTGGCCCCAGCCGTTGCAATGGAACATGGGAACCACGGACAGGTAAACCGGGTAGTGCGGCATTTGCCAGGCCGCTACGGTACCCAAAGCCATAAGGTAGGCTCCGCGATGGTGGTACACTACGCCTTTCGGGCGACCCGATGTGCCGGAGGTGTAGTTCAGTGCAATCGCGTCCCATTCACTTGCCGGGCCCACAAAAGACGCGGGTTCGATAGGCGCTGCTGCAAGGTCTTCGAAATCCCGCCCGCCTAAAGTTTCGGAACTGGGGGCGTTGGGGTCGTTGATCTCGACCACCGGGATTGACCGACCCAGCCTTTGAAATACCTGCGATAGCAAAGGGATGAATTCACGATCGACGATCACCAGTTTTGTATCAGCATGATCAAGGATGTAGGCGATAGTTTCAGGTTCAAGGCGGGTGTTCAGTGTATTCAGAACAGCCCCGGACATGGGAACTGCAAAGTGCAGCTCAAAAAGTTCCGGGATGTTTGGGCAAAGAACCGAAACCGTATCGCCTTTGGTCAGCCCCAGCGCCCTTAGGCCAGTGGCAATGGCACGAGCGCGAGCGGCTGTTTCACCCCAACTGCGCCGCAGGTCTTCGTATACCACGGCGATGCGGTCACTGTGGATCGAACTTGCCCGAGACAGAAATGACAGAGGGGACAGCGGAACATAGTTGGCCGCATTTTTTGCCAGTGCTTCATAGTGTTGTTGCATGGCCTTTCCTCCCAAAACGACCAGATCATTTTTTTGGCATACCGACGGAATGACTGCGCAAGGTTTCAGAAAGACGCTTCAGTGAAACAAAGCGCATCCCATTCTATTCGCGCCACATTTGTTCGGCTTCCGGCGGCAAAGAAGACAAAACCAGGCTTTCCTTGACTGTATCGGGTCCGTAACAGCGCACCGCACGAACACTGTCTGACCAATTTCTGATCAGGTTGTTTAATTTGGATGCGGATTCTGTAGAATAAGGAAAAATTTTGAATGGGTATTGAATTTTTCAATGTCGCGCCGCACTCCAACTCTGAAGGGCTTACGAGCTTTCGAAGAAGTCTATATTCTAGGTAACTTTACCCGTGCAGCGGACGCGCTGAATGTTCAGCAACCTGCTATCAGCTATCAGATCAAACAGCTGGAACGTGATCTTGGGACACCGCTTTTTGTACGCCGAAAAGGCGAATTGGTGCCGACGCCGCACGCGCACGAACTGTTCCACACGGTCTCGCGCGCTTTTGATGGTATTCGGGAGACAGCGGCTCGTATCCGATCGGCGGATCAAAAACAGGTCTGGACGATTGCGACCTATGCCGGCGTCGGAACTCATTGGGTATCGCCGCGCCTTGCGGAGCTGTCCCGGCGACTGAGTGTACGCGCGAAATTGATAACATTAATCTCGGACGCAGATCTGTTCCGAGAAAAGGCGAATTGCTGGATTGCATTTGGTGATGGCAATTGGCCGGGTTTTGAAGCCCGTCTGCTGATCAGAGAGTGTGTTTTCCCCGTTTCCTCACCAAGTGTCGCGCGGCGTATCCGGAAATATAAGAGCCGTGTGGACACGTCAGGCATTCCGCTTATCGAACAAGAGGACCCTGAAAACCGCTGGCTGGACTGGCAGGCTTGGTCAAATAGCAGTTCAGAGAACTGGGGACTCACTGATAACCGGGTTATCGTGAACGATCACGGAATGGCCTTGCATCTGGCTTTGGCTGGCTCAGGCATCGCTCTGGGATGGTCCGGAGTGATACAGGATCATCTAAGCGCAGGGAGCCTGGTGCAATTGTCCGAGTTTGAGGCAACCTCATCCAATGGATATTGGCTATTGGGGCGCGAGGGGTTCTTTGACACCGAAGAAGGTCGGCTGGTCTTTGATACGCTGACCGGTGTGAGCTAGGAGCGGGTACGTTTAGTATCAAATTGTTTAGCGTAAAGGGCTGGCAAAAACCGGCCTGTTCGCGGGACACATTTATCCTGCAGCTCCAATGAAAACCCACAGGCCGGAATCCGTTGTCCTGATGGGCCGAGTGCCAGCCATGCGCCAACAGAACAAACTAGCGGGGCTGATCGCTTGGAACATAATTGGCTAATAATCTTGAGTTTTTGTTTACAGATGCCGTGACCCGTTTCTACTATCAAATTGTAATTTCTGATATTGATAAACATGGATAAGAACCGATGTCCGAAACTCTTGATTTACACAAGTTCGAAGATCTTAGCCCTTTTGAGATCAAAGACGAGCTCATCAAGCTGGCTCAGAAAGAGTCACGCGCCTCGACCCTACCGTATCTGAACGCTGGTCGGGGAAACCCAAACTGGATTGCAACCAAAGCGAGAGAGGTCTTTTTCTTTTTGGGGCAATTCGCGATTACCGAGGCGCAGCGTGACCGGAATGAACCACAAGTCGGGTTGGCCGGAATGCCACAAGGGCCGGGGTCTTATCATCGTTTGATGGCTTATTGTGCCAATGCGGAAAGTACTAATCCTGCCGCGGCTACCTTGGCGAGTGTCGTGGATTTTGCAATTCAGAAGTTCGATTTTAATGCGGATGATTTTGTGCTGGAACTGACCGACAGCATCATTGGCGATCATTATCCTATGCCGGACCGCTGTCTCGTTCACAATGAACAGATTGTTCATGAATATTTGATGTGGGCAATGTGCGCGGGCCATCGCCCTGATGCCAAGTTTGACATCTATGCGGTCGAAGGTGGTACAGCCGCAATGTGTTACATCTTCAAAGCGTTGAAAAATCAACGGCTTTTGAACGCGGGCGATACGATCGCGTTGGGGACACCTATTTTTACGCCCTACCTCGAAATGCCAGAACTTGAAGACTATTCCCTGAATGTCGTGCATGTCTCATCCGAGGAAGAAGATCACTTTCAATTGACGGATGAAGATCTGGAGGCACTGGCAGATCCTAAGGTCAAAGCCCTGTTTCTGGTGAATCCCGGAAATCCTTCGTCTGTTGCAATAAGCCCTGACGTATTGAAGCGATTGGTCAGTTTTGTAAAAACCCGGCGGCCAGATCTGATCATTCTGACGGATGACGTGTACGGGACCTTTGTGCCAAACTTTGAATCCGTGATGGCGCATCTGCCTGAAAACACAATCGGGGTCTACTCATACTCTAAGTATTTCGGCTGCACGGGCTGGAGGTTGGGTACAATCCTCGTGGCCGAAGACAACATATTTGACAAAATGATCGCCGAGGCACCGGCCGAGACTAAAGCGGTTGTCGAAGCGCGCTACAGAACCCTGACACCCGATCCCTCCACACTCAAATTCATAGACAGAATTGTTGCGGACAGCCGGGATGTTGCCCTGAATCACACGGCTGGCCTTTCACTTCCTCAGCAAGTGATGATGACGTTGTTTTCTCTGGTCGAGATGATGGACGAAGACAAGGCATATCAAGCCCTTTGCATGAGCATTCTTGAACATCGCTTCACTGAATTGGTCGAAGGTATGGGGATCGAAGTACCGGATAACCCCTTGTATGACAGATACTATGGAATAATCGACTTTGAGTTCTGGCTTCGGAAATATGTAGGTGAAGAAGTCGTGGATTGGATAAAAGAGAACGTCCACCCGCTCGATATTTCGTTCAAACTTGCGCAGGACCATGGGATTGTCCTTTTGAATGGATCGGGATTCGACGCGCCTAACTGGTCTGCACGTGTGTCCTTCGCAAATCTTGATGATGATGCATATCGGAAAATCGGGCGTGCGGTGCGTGCCGTTGCGACAGGATACGTGCAATCGTATCGCGCTTCAAAAGGTCTGCCGATTCACGGTTGAACTCGCATTACAGGATAGGGCCGAGGGACAGCCGTTTTCATGGAAGCAATCATTTCGATATTCAGAACTCACCCTGAATTGGCGCTGTTTTGCAGCCTGACCCTTGGTTACGCGATTGGAAAAGTTTCCTTCGGCTCTTTTACTGTTGGCTCGGTGGCGGGATGCCTGCTTGCTGGTGTTTTGGTCGGGCAGACCGGAGTGGTCGTGTCCGATGACCTGAAGCAGACATTTTTCCTGTTGTTTCTGTTTTCGATTGGCTATCGCACCGGGCCTCAGTTCTTTCGTTCCTTGAACCTGGGTGCCCTGCCTCAGATCGGGATTACCGTTTTATTATGCGCAATTGCGTTGCTGGTTGCGGTCCTTCTAGCGCCACTTATGGGTCTTTCGGTTGGTGTCGCGGCGGGGCTTTTGGCAGGTGGGGCGACTGAAAGTGCAACTTTGGGTGTGGCCATTGATGCATTTGCGAAAACAGGCGTTGACGCAGCAAGCCAGCAGATATTTGAAGCCGAAATCGCGACAGGTTTTGCGGTTGCATATTTTGTTGGTGTCATCGCCACGATCGTGTTCCACACGCAAATTGCACCGCGTTTTTATGGGCGATCCTTGCGGGACGCATGTGCTGAATATGAATCTGAACTGCAAGATGATGATGCCCCGTGGCATTCCGAGCATCGTGACTTTGAAGCGCGGGCCTATCGCATAAATCCTGACTTTGCAGGACATACCGTGGCCGAATTGGAAGCTCGGGTTCCGATCCACGTGCGGGCTTTCTTTGATCGCGTTCGCCGAGGCAACAAAATCCTGCCGACGTCACGGGATATGGTCCTGCAAAACGGAGATATCGCAGCGATCGCCGGGATGCGGTCCTATCTTATTGACCATGGTGGCCTACTGGGGGAAGAGGTCGAAGACCCTGAACTTTTGGATCTTCCCGTTGAAACCAGCGACATTGTTGTAACGAACAAAGAGTTGGTCAACAAAACCCTAGGTGAACTTTCCGTCCGCCCCGAAGCCCGAACTATCTTTCTTCGTGGGATCATGCGCAGCGGTGAACGGCTACCGGTTTTTCGGGGTGTCCCATTGCACATGGGAGATGTCCTGACAGTTTCCGGTACGCGCAGCCATATTCAGGACGCAGCAAGCAAGTTGGGTTATCTGGACCGAGAAACAAGCAAAACGGACATGGTGTTTGTTGCGTTTTTTATCCTGTTGGGTGGTTTGATTGGGATTCCAGCCCTGCATTATGGCGCGGTCGAGCTTGGTCTGGGCACTTCGGTAGGGGTGTTGTTGGGGGGGCTGGTCGCAGGTTGGTTACGCTCGGTTCGCCGCACATTTGGATTTGTTCCCGAAGCCACGCTTTGGATATTCGATTCAGTCGGCCTGTGTGTCTTCGTGGCATGTGTGGGCATTACCTCGGGGACAAGTTTTGTGGCTGGTGTACTGGAAAGCGGCCCGTCCCTGATTTTTGGTGCGCTGGCAATCGTTTTTCTGGCGCATGGATCGGCAATCATTGTGGGTCGCAAGATATTTAAGATCAACGAAGGGGTCCTGGCCGGAACATGTTGTGGGGCGGGGACATCCGCACCTGCTTTGGCAGCCGTACAAGAGGCCGCGCAGAGCCAAGTACCAACCCTTGGCTATGGGTTGGGTTATGCAGTTGGCAACGTCCTGTTGGCTCTATGGGGTTCAGTGATTGTGTTGCTATTGGTCTAGAGCCGAAAGCATGGCACATCCAAGCAGTGTGCTGAACTAAACCAAAACCTCGCGCAAAACTGCAGTTTTGGAGAGCGAGAGCTTTTGAACACGACTACGCGGATAATCGTTCGAATATAATCCGGCAGAGTCAAACATCCGATCCTGCTGACCGTCTATTGTGCGCTATAGCTTGCTGCAAATCCGTCGGGTATCAAATTCTCTTGGATGAGAATTTCAATGCGTATTTGCTCTTGCGACTGCATGATCTCACGGTTGTCGCACCTTGCGCGCAGCAACCGGACCGAGCTGCGTACCAGATGACCGGGATTTTGCGCGATGATTGCATCCACTTCTTTGTTCAATAGCGCGCTGCGTGTACGTTCCGTCAGCTCATGTGCGATTACGACCAGTTCACCGGGATCAGTTCTGCAATGCAGGGCATTCAGGGGTGAGCGCGCTTCGGAACTCATGATATACGCAGCGATAACGTCTTGATTGTTTCGCAGCGTGTTCAGGACGATTTCTTGCGCCCGTGACTGATCACCATGCGTCTCAAGTGAGGGCAGCGCAATCAGATTTGGATAGTCCTGCCTGAGAACCTGATCGAACCCGTGACGCCGTTCCAGACTGTCACGTGCGTTCATGGTTTCTGAAACGACCATGACTTTTCCCTGCTGCCCGCAAATGAAACGGCCAATCAGGCGGGCCGCTGTTGCGCCCGCGGCGCGGTTGTCGATGCCAACGAAATCCATATCGGACATTTCAAGCTGACCGGATATGAGGTGCACAACCTGAACGCCTTTTTCTTGAAGCCGGATGGCGGCATCCCGCACCTGAGGTGATTCAGGCGCCATCAACGCAATCCCGTCGACCTTATCAGGCGACAGCTTCAGCAATGTGCGTGCGATCAGATGCGGATCGGCCTGCGAAATTTCCTGATGCGAAATCTCGATCCCTTCGGCCGCAAGGCCTCGGTCGGTTTCGGAAATGCGTTCGCGCAGTTCTGAAATAAACAAATCCCCGCGGCGCGGAAGCATGAACCGAAACCTGTACCTCTTGCTTTTGGCCAGATTGGCAGCGGAAAGGTTGCGCACAAAGCCGATCTTTTCGATCGCTTCATTCACCGCCTTCACGGTTTTCTTGCGCACGCCCGGGCGATTGTTAAGGACGCGATCCACAGTGGCCAGACTGACACCGGCAGCTTTGGCGAGGTCTTTGGTTGTTGGTCGCATCGAGTCGGTTTCTATCCTTTGGTGTTCAAAAATATTTGCCCAGTTTCAAGGCACATGCAAGCAAAATGAGGCACGTACCTCATAAAAAGCTTGATCTGAGGTACGTGCCTCATTTACGACTATTCCATCAATGAGTCGCCGTCAGAGGAGTCGGCGCCAAACAAATGGGAGGAGCTTTCTGATGAAGACGCAGCTTAAACTTTCTGTTGCAACTGCCGCGGTGATGGCCGTTTCCGGTGCCGCCAGCGCCGAGGACCTGACCCTGTGCTGGGCATCCTGGGATCCGGCCAATGCGCTGATCGAACTAAGCAAGGATTTCGAGGAAAAGTCCGGCCACACCATGAATTTCGAATTCGTGCCATGGCCTAACTTTGCGGACCGGATGCTGAACGAACTGAACTCGGGCGGTAAACTATGTGATCTGATGATTGGTGACAGTCAGTGGATCGGGGGCGGCGCCGAAAATGGGCACTATGTCAAACTGAACGATTTCTTCGATGCCGAAGGCATCACAATGGATGACTTCATCCCGGCAACCGTCACTGGTTACGCGGAATGGCCGAAGAACACCCCCAACTATTGGGCGCTGCCAGCGTTCGGAGATGTTGTCGGCTGGACCTATCGCAAGGATTGGTTCGAACGCCCCGAACTGCAGGCTGAGTTCAAGGAAAAGTACGGCCGCGATCTGGATGTCCCGAACTCTTTGGACGAGTTGAAAGACATCGCTCAGTTCTTCCAAGGCCGCGATATTGACGGAACGACGGTCTACGGCGCCGCGATCTATACCGAGCGCGGGTCCGAAGGCATCACGATGGGTGTGACCAACGCGCTGTACAACTATGGGTTCGAATATGGTAACCCCGACAGCCCGTATGAACTGGATGGCTTCGTCAATTCTGAAGATGCGGTCGCTGGTCTGGAGTTCTACAAGGACCTCTATGATACCGCCACACCGCCGGGATCTTCGAACTGGTACATGGGTGAAAACATCGACGCTTATAAGTCAGGTCAGGTCGCATTGCAGATGAACTTTGCCTTCATCTGGCCGGGTGTTGAGGCTGACGCGAATGTGGGTGGCGGCAAGTCTGGTTATTTTCCGAACCCCGCAGGTCCGAACGGGCAGTTTGCCCAATTGGGCGGGCAGGGGATTTCTGTTGTCTCTTATTCCGACAAACAGGATGCTGCACTAGAATACATCAAGTGGTTCGCACAGCCTGAAATTCAGTCTCGCTGGTGGGAACTGGGTGGCTATTCCGCGCTGAAGGCGGTCGTCGAAGACCCTGGTTTTGCAACCAGCCAGCCCTATGCGCAGACCTTCCTGGATTCGATGGCGATCGTTAAGGATTTCTGGGCGGAGCCAGCTTATGCCGAACTGCTTCTGGCCATGCAGCAACGTGTGCATGACTATGTGATTGCGGGCAATGGCACGGCCGAGGAAGCCTTGAATGGTCTGGTCGACGATTGGACCGAGACTTTCGAAGACGAAGGCAAAATCTAAGCGTAAATCTTGCCGGGCAATCCCGTTTGCCCGGCGCTCCCTCTCCGGATTGGCAAAATGCTAATCCGGAGCACTCCGCCACCTTCGGAGACAGCATCGCTGTCGCCGATGAAGGATCAAACAATGATACACACACCGATGGATAAAATCGCCAAAGCGACACCCGAGCCGATGGCTCGGAAAGTGCGCGGGCTGTCAGATCGAACCATCGCCTGGATTTTCGTCGCGCCGTCCATTTTCCTGCTGTTGGCCGTCAACATCTTTCCGCTGATCTGGACCATCCGGCTGAGCTTTACCAACTACAAGGTGAACAGGCCCAACCGTGAAATCGATTTCGTTGGTCTGCGCAACTACGAACGTATCCTGACCGACAGCGACACATGGATGACGATGCAGGCCACGGCGCACTTCCTGATCTGGACCATCGTTCTGCAGGTACTGATCGGCTTTGCACTGGCCTATTTGCTGAACATGAAATTCAAGGGCAATGATATGTGGACCACAATCATCGTGTTCCCCATGATGCTGAGCCCTGCCGTTGTAGGTAATTTCTGGACGTTCCTCTATCAGCCGCAAATCGGCCTATTCAATTATGTAGTGACGTTCTTTACCGGTGGTGATCCATCCAGTTTTTCAATGATCGGCGATGTTCATTTGGCGCCTTGGGCCATTGTAATCGCCGATACGTGGATGTGGACGCCATTCGTTATGCTGATCTGTTTGGCGGGTCTGCGTTCGATCCCGGATTCGATCTATGAGGCTGCGGAATGCGACCGCGCCAGCAAATGGCGGCAGTTCTGGACGATTACGATCCCTATGGCGTTGCCGTTCCTGATGCTGGCTGTGTTGTTCCGTGGGATCGAAAACTTCAAGATGTTCGACCTTGTGGTGCAGCTGACCGGCGGTGGTCCGGGCAATACGACCACGCTGACCTCGATCGACCTGAAACGCGAAGCGTTCGAGAAATGGCGCACCGGCTATTCCTCGGCCTATGCGGTCATCCTGTTCGTCACCGTCTTTGGGCTGGCTTCGATCTACGTCAAAGCCCTGAACAAGGTAAAAGAAAGATGAGCTTTTCTGTTACAGAGCCGTCCAACCGGACGAAGTGGGTCGCTGGTACCGCTGTGGTACTGTATGCGGTCATCACGATCCTGCCGCTGATGTGGATCATCGCCACCGGGTTTAAGTCGCCTGCCGACTCGATCTCTTATCCGCCCAAAATCCTGTTCGAGCCGACGCTGGAAGGCTACGTCAACCTGTTCACGCAGCGCACGCGCCTGAATGAAGAAGACCTGGCTGCGCTGCCCCCGCCAGAGACATGGTATGATGAAATGGTTCGCGAACAGGGGCAAGTTATCACTGGCGCGTCGCGCTATGGCGAGCGGTTCATGAACTCGGTCATCATAGGGTTCGGCTCGACCTTTCTGTGTATGGTGCTGGGCACCGCTGCGGCCTATGCGTTCAGCCGGTTCCGGGTGCCACTCAAGGATGATTTGCTGTTCTTCATCCTGTCGACCCGGATGATGCCGCCGATTGCGGTGGCGATCCCAATCTTTCTGATGTTCCGGCAACTAGGGTTGAACGACACGCATCTGGGTATGATCCTGCTGTATACGGCCGTGAACCTTTCCCTGTCGGTCTGGTTGCTGAAAGGGTTCATCGACGAGATCCCGGTGGAATATGAAGAGGCCGCATTGATCGACGGATACACCCGCTTTCAGGCCTTCTACAAAGTGGTGCTGCCGCAAGCGGCGACGGGCATCGCCTCAACCGCGATTTTCTGCTTAATCTTTGCCTGGAACGAATACGCTTTTGCTGTTCTGCTGACTTCGGGCACCGCACAAACCGCACCGCCCTTCATCCCGACCATCATCGGTGTTGGCGGCAAGGACTGGCCCGCCGTGGCCGCCGGGGCGACGATCTTCTTGGTTCCGGTCATGGTCTTCACCATTCTTCTGCGCAAGCATCTGCTGCGCGGCATCACATTCGGAGCGGTTCGCAAATGAGTACCTTCATCAATGGCCTGCTGCGGCTGCGCCGTGGCCCTTGGGAAATGGTGGCCTCCATCCTTATCGCGTTGGGTGTGATCATGCTGATGCAGCCCTTTGTGCTGGCCCTGTTCACCTATTCCTTCATTGTCACGCTGATTGGCACGGTGATGTTCATCATCGTCAGCCACTTCCCGGAGTAAGAACATGGCACAGATCAGAATCGAAAACGTGCGCAAGGAATTCGGGACGTTTACCGCCGTGCAGTCGTCGAGTTTCACCATCGAAGATGGCGAGTTCTTCATGCTGCTTGGCCCCTCGGGCTGCGGCAAGACCACGACGTTGCGTATGATGGCCGGGCTTGAGCTGCCCACCAGTGGCGAGATTTACATCGACGGCGAAGAGGTGGGTATGAAGCCTGCCAGCCAGCGTGATATCGCCTTTGTGTTCCAGATGTTCGCGCTCTACCCGCATATGAATGTCGGCAAGAACATCAGCTATCCCCTGCTGAGCCAAGGGATGCCCAAGGCGCAGGTGAAAAAGAAGGTGGACGAGGTCGCCCAGATTCTGGGGATCACCGATATTCTGAAGAAACCCGTTGGCGGGTTGTCCGGAGGCGACCGTCAGCGCGTGGCCTTGGGGCGCGCTATTGTGCGCGACCCCAAAGCGTTCTTCATGGACGAGCCGCTGGGTGCGCTGGATGCAGAATTTCGCGAGCATATGTCCGAGGAATTGCGTGCCTTGCATGACCGGATGGGGGCAACCACGGTTTACGTGACCCACGATCAGCTAGAGGCGATGCAGATGGGCGACAAGATCGTCGTCATGAACCACGGCGTTGTCGAACAATTTGGAGTGCCGCAAGATATCTATGACTGGCCCGCCACGATGTTCGTGGCTAGTTTCATAGGCTCACCTTCCATGAACTTCCTGAATTTTCATGGCATTGTTGGCAGCGGCACTAACTCGGTTGATCTGGGTGACAGTCAAATTCGCATCCCCGAACAGCATGGCGGCGCGCGTGGCGATCTGGCGCTTGGTGTGCGACCTGAACATGTGCATCTGGATGACAGTTCCAGCTATCGAGGCGAAGTGACGGCGACGGAATACCTTGGCACCACCCAGATCGTGACACTGAACACCCCGAATGGCGAGATCAAGGCGCGCATCCCATCCAGCGATCGCGTTCATGTGGGCGAAAAAACGGGCCTGCACTTTGATGAGCGTACAATCACGGTGTTCGAAACGGAAAAGGGCAGGGCATTGTTGTCCGCAGGAAACGAAGGAGTTCTGAACCATGGCTGAGGTTGAGCTTCGCAATGTGACAAAGACCTTTGGCGACACGGTCGCTTTGGACAACATATCCATGACGATCCCGGATGGGGCTTTTGTCGTCCTTCTTGGGCCAACCGGGGCCGGCAAGACAACGACGCTGCGCATGGTGTCCGGGCTGGACAAGCCGGATGAGGGTGACGTCCTGATGAATGGCCAAACCCTGACCGGATTGACCCCGGCTCAGCGTAACGTTGCCATGGTGTTTCAGCAATACTCGCTGTACCCGCATCTGACAGTCTATGAAAATCTGGCATTCCCGCTGCGGTCTCCGTTGCTGAAGACGCCCGAGGACGAGATCAGGATCAAAGTGCAGCGCGTCGCCGAGACATTGCAGATCGCGCACAAGCTTGAAAACAAGGCGACCGCCTTGTCTGGCGGGGAAATGCAGCGTGTTTCGATTGGTCGTGCCTTGGTGCGAAATCCCGAAGTCTATCTGATGGACGAACCCCTCAGCTCATTGGATGCCAAGCTGCGCGCTGATCTGCGGGTTGAGCTGAAGAGCATTCAGGCGGATAGTGGCGCGACGCTACTGTATGTGACACACGATCAGGTCGAGGCGATGACCATGGCGACCCATGTGGGTGTTCTGGATAATGGCAAGCTGATCCAGTTTGGCACGCCGCGGGAAATCTACGAAGCCCCAGTCAGCATCTATGCGGCCAGCCGCCTTGGCCAGCCCCGGATCAACATTCTGCCTGCCGATATCTTTGGTCACGCCCCAAGCGGTGCCAAGTCCATCGGCCTGCGCCCCGAACAGATCGGACAGGGGGACGGGCAAGACAGTCTTGTTACGAGGGTCGAACATCTGGGCGATCAGACCAGATTGCATCTGTCTTTCAGGGATCATGATCTGATTACTGTAACCGACGCACACACCTCGCTTAAAAGCGGCGATATCGTCAAGATCGCTCCGAACAACCCGTTTTTCTTCGACGCCGAAGGCGTCCGGATTCAGTAAAAGAGGCTGAAATGACACATTTTATCAATAGGAAAGAAGACATTGTTGCAGAAGCCGTAGACGGCGTGATCGCAACATCGGGTGGTCGCCTTGCCCGGCTGGACGGTTATCCACATATCAGGGTGGTGGTGCGCACGGACTGGGACAAGTCGAAGGTTGCGCTGGTGTCTGGCGGGGGGTCGGGTCACGAGCCTGCGCACGCCGGGTTCGTTGGCGAAGGTATGTTGACCGCCGCGGTGTGTGGTGACGTATTTGCCTCACCTTCTGTCGATGCGGTTCTGGCCGGGATTTTGGCTGTGACCGGACCGGCAGGTTGCTTGCTTATCGTCAAGAACTACACCGGCGATCGCCTGAACTTTGGCCTTGCGGCTGAACGTGCGCGCGCCTTTGGACTCAATGTGAATATGGTCATCGTGGATGATGACGTCGCGCTGCCTGATCTGCCCCAGGCACGCGGTGTTGCGGGGACGCTTTTCGTGCATAAAGTCGCCGGTGCATTGGCCGAGAATGGCGCTGACCTCGATGCGGTGACAACCGCAGCAGAGCGCGTTATTGCTGGCACATCGTCCATCGGCATGTCGCTTGACACCTGTACGGTGCCCGGCGCACCGAAAGAAGATCGCATTCCAAGCGGTAAGGCTGAACTGGGCCTCGGTATCCATGGTGAGGCCGGGATTGATCAGGTTGAATACTCGGATGCTAAAACCGCCATTGCCATGATGGTTGAAAAGCTGGGTGCAAAGATGGACCCTGACCAGCGCTATGTTGCTTTGTTGAATAACCTTGGCGGGGCTTCCGTTTTGGAAATGTCTATTCTGGCGCATGAGCTCAAGCATTCGTCGATCGGGCAGCAGATTAGCCATATCGTTGGACCTGCGGCGATGATGACTTCTCTTGAAATGCGCGGATTTTCGATCTCGGTCTATCCTGCGCCGACCGAGGATCTGATGGCGTTGCAGACCAAAACGCACCTGAGCGCATGGCCCGGTGTAAACGCATTGGTCGACGTTCCCGTGCTTGAACTGCCCGATGGCCTGAAGCCAATTAAGCCTCTGGCCTCAGATCATGCCGAGACGCGTTCGTTCCTGACAAGATGCTGCGAGATATTGATAGCGGCCGAGGCTGACCTGAACGCGCTGGATGCCAAGTCCGGCGATGGTGACACAGGCTCGACGCTTGCAGGCGCGGCACGTGCCCTGATCGCAGCGATGGACAAGCTGCCTTTGGCGGATCACACACAACTGTACCGCGCAATCGGCCAAGAGCTTAGTCAGACTATGGGCGGGTCTTCAGGCGTTTTGCTTGCCATTTTCTTTGCTGCGGCGGGGGATGCGGCATCAAGTGGTGAAACGATGCAGAAGGCGTTGCACGTTGGTTTGAAGCGGATGCAGGATATTGGCGGTGCTCAACCCGGTGACCGGACAATGATTGATGCATTGAAACCGGCTCTGGACAAGCTGGAAGGCGGATTGCCCGATGCAGCAGTTGCCGCGCGAGCTGGGGCTGACAAAACGGCAACGATGTTGCGGGCCCGAGCTGGTCGCGCATCATATATCAACGCAGAACAACTGCGGGGACATGTCGATCCGGGTGCCGAAGCTGTCGCGCGGCTTTTTGAACGATTGGCCAGCTAACTACGACCGCAAGCGGTTGCAGGGCGCCACCTTGGCCTTGCGACCGCGCCTCAGGGTTGCACGACGTTGATGGACGTGCCGAGTGCGCGGGCCTTCTGCATCATGCCGTCCGGCAACGTTGCATCGGTGAAAAGGATATCGGTATCGGCAAGATTCCCAATCCGCCCAGGGGCTGACCGCAGCATTTTTGAGCTATCGGCAACCACAAAAGTCGACTTTGACTGTCGTATGATGGACTTCGTCGCGCGCACTTCCTGAAAATCGAAATCCAGCAGATCCAAGTCTGCGTCAATTCCGGCGCAGCTTATTATTGAATGGTCGAATTTGAACAAATCCACCACCTGTGTTGTCAGGTTGCCAAGTAGACCACCGTCTGTGCGTCGCAACGAACCACCTGCGACAACAATTTCGATATCCGGGTTCGCCGCAAGGATATTGGCGGTGTTCAGGCTGTTGGTGACAACCAACAGGTCTTTGTGGGTCAGCAATTCATGGGCAACAGCTTCGGTGGTGGTTCCGATGTTTATGAACACGGTTGCGCCGTTTGGAATGCTGCCAGCGCATTCTCGACCAATTCTTGCCTTGCCTTCAGTATTTCGATTGCGGCGCTGCACATAGTCGAGATTTCCCGCCCCTGAAGACACGACAGCGCCCCCGTGAACGCGTTCCAGTTGGCCGGTATCAGATAGCTGCGCAAGGTCTCGGCGGATGGTCTGCTCGGCGACCCCAAAGCGTCGGGCAAGATCTTCGACCCGGATTGTTCCTTCGATTTGAGCGATGTGCAGAATCTCAGATTTTCTGTTCTTGCCGAGCATGTTTTGATCCTTTGCGCTCAAAAATAGATGTGCGGTTTTTGTGTGGTTTGCAAGATTTTTCGAAATTATCGAACATTTATTGCCAAAAAAGAACGCCTGAATGCGCGAAAATGTTGACTTTTGGCTTGAATGATGATTGTTAGCGATAACAAATGAAAATGGTTCAGGGGCAAGGTCCGAATGATCCGAAACAGAAACATCAAAGTTGTGGCGACGCTTGGTCCAGCCTCAAGCAGCTATGAAACCATCCGTGCCCTAAAAACCGAAGGGGCGGATGTGTTCCGCCTCAACATGAGCCACGGACAGCACGAGGATATCGCCCGGTTGCATGCCACGATCCGCAAGGTTGAGGCGGATATGAACGCGCCCATATGTATTCTGGCAGACCTTCAGGGTCCCAAGCTGCGCTGCGGCGTGTTCGAAGGCGGTGGTGCGCTGTTGGTCGATGAGCAGAGCTTTCGGTTTGATCTGGAGGACGCCGCGGGAAATCAAAATCGTGTTCAGTTGCCGCATCCGGAAATCTTCCGGGCTCTGACCCCGGGTGCAACGCTACTGGTCAATGACGGTCTCATTCGCATGTCTGTGATTGATTGCTCAGACCAACATGCCGAGTGTCGCGTTATGGTAGGCGGGCGTATTTCCGACCGCAAAGGCGTGAATGTCCCTGATGTCGTGCTTCCTTTGGCTGCGTTGTCCGACAAGGACCGGGCAGATCTTGAATTTGTGTGCGAGCTTGGTGTCGAATGGCTTGCCTTGTCATTTGTTCAAAGGCCCGAAGACATCAAAGAAGCGCGCAAACTGGCAAAAGGCCGGGCGCGTATTTTGAGCAAGATTGAAAAACCGGCGGCGGTAGACTGTTTTCCTGCAATTCTGGATGCGTCTGATGCGATCATGGTGGCGCGTGGCGACCTGGGTGTGGAACTGCCCATCCAAAAGGTTCCGGCAATCCAAAAGCAACTGGTGCGGGGGTGCCGCGCGGCCGGGAAGCCTGTGATTGTCGCAACTCAGATGTTGGAAAGCATGACCGGCAGCCCTGTGCCCACCCGCGCTGAAGTGTCCGATGTCGCTTCGGCCATTTATGACGGCGCCGATGCGGTCATGTTGTCGGCAGAATCCGCAGCGGGACAATTTCCGGTCGATGCAGTTCAGATGATGAACGCTATAGCCGAGGAAACGGAACAGGATCCCGGTTATCTTGAAGCGATCGAAGCGGCACGCACTCCCTGCAGGAGCACGGTGTCCGAGGCGATTACATCTGCGGCTCGGGAAATCGCTGAGACGACCGCGCTGAAGACGATCTGTTGTTACACCATGTCCGGGTCGACGGCCACGTTGGCCGCACGGGAACGCCCGCGTGTGCCTATTCTGGCGCTGACCCCCGATCCGTCCGTCGCCAGAAGGCTGGGCCTGGTTTGGGGTCTATCCTGTGCTCCGGTCGATCCCGCCATCCGTTTCAAGGGCGCGGTAAAAGCGGCAGTCTGTGCCGCGCGGGATATGGGGCTGGCCGGTCAGGATGACCGCATCGCGGTTACGGCGGGCATTCCTTTCAACACTGCAGGCACCACGAACATCCTGCGCGTCGTGTCGATGTCAGAATCCCTTGATGCGCAATCCGAAGCGGCATTCTAAATTTTTGGAGAAGTAAAATGACGGTAAAAGTAGCAATCAACGGGTTTGGTCGCATCGGTCGCAGTGTCCTGAGATCTTTGGTCGAGGCAGGGCGGAACGATGTCGCCGTGGTGGCCATCAATGATCTTGGCCCGATTGAGACGAACGCGCATTTGTTGAAATACGACAGCGTTCATGGGCGGCTGGATACGGATATTCAGGTTGATGGAAACACATTGCTTGTTGGTGGGCGCGAAATACGCGTCAGTGCGGAACGCGACCCCGCAAAGCTGGCTTGGCAGGATGTCGACGTCGCACTTGAATGCACCGGTCTGTTTACAAAACGCGAAAGCGCCATTCAGCACGTGAGCAATGGGTCAAAGAAAGTTCTGGTTTCCGCCCCGGCTTCGGGTGCTGACAAGACGATCGTTTATGGCGTGAACCACAAAAATCTGACAGGCAACGAGATCGTTGTGTCGAATGCAAGTTGCACAACCAACTGCCTGTCTCCGGTTGCCAAGGTGCTGGATGACGCCTTTGGGATTGAAACCGGTTACATGACCACGGTGCATTCTTACACAGGGGATCAACCTACCCTGGATACGATGCACAAAGACCTCTACCGCGCCCGAGCGGCCGCGATGTCGATGATCCCGACCTCGACAGGAGCGGCCCGTGCTGTCGGTGAGGTTCTTCCCCAGCTCAAAGGGAAATTGGACGGTTCTGCCATCCGGGTGCCGACACCGAATGTTTCGGCTGTTGATTTTTGCTTTATGCCGAAACAAGAGGTAACCGTGGATCAGATTAACGACGCAATTCGCGCCGCAGCAGACGGCGAAATGCGTGGGGTACTGGCAGTGACGGATGAGCCGTTGGTTTCCGCAGACTTCAACCACGACCCTCATTCGTCGATTTTTGCCACCCAGCAGACCCGCCTGACCGAGGGTGGAATGGTTCGGATTCTGAGCTGGTACGACAATGAATGGGGTTTCTCCAATCGAATGCTGGACACCGCACGCGTGATGGCAACAAAAGTCTGAGGGCCACACAATGAGCACAATCATCGACATCCACGCCCGGGAAATTCTTGACAGTCGGGGCAACCCGACGGTTGAGGTGGACGTG
>NZ_CAIWNQ010000013.1 GCF_903914075.1 Ruegeria sp. THAF57 | reverse complement strand
AGTCTATTGGGTGCTTTATCCGGCTTGGCCATGGGCGTCGGGATATACGCGGGGGGTGTTGAACTATTCGTCCCGAACCGATCTGCGCGCGCAGGTCGAGGCTGGTGCGGATCACCGCGCCGTCAGTTTTGCGCCGTTCCAGAACACGGATGTTGCAACGCTGGCGCTGGACCCGACCTTGCGCGACCGCTTCGAACCCCTGATCGCCCCGCTTTACCGTGACAATTGTGCGGCCTGCCACGGGCGCAGCGCCGAGGGTCGCGATGGGTTCCCCAGCCTGACAGATGATCACTGGCTTTGGTCCGGCGCGCCGGAAGAAATTGAGACAACGATCCGCTATGGCATCAATGCCCGGCACGATGAAACGCGTTTTGCGCAAATGCCCGCCTTCGGACGTGACGACTTGCTTGAGGGCACCCACCTGACGGATGTTGCAGAATTCGTTCTGAAAATCTCGGGCCAGGATCACGATCTGCCCTCAGCCGAACGCGGCGCGCAGGTGTTTTTGGAAAACTGTGCGGGCTGTCATGCAGAGGACGGCGCAGGCGGATACGAAAACGGCGCGCCCAGCTTGACGGATCGCAACTGGATCTATGGCGGGGATCGCGCGGCTTTGCTTGGTACGCTTGAAAGCGGTCGCGCGGGAGTGATGCCGGCGTGGTCGGGGCGGCTCAGCCCAGCGGAAATCCGGCAACTCACACTTTATCTGATATGGGCGGGGCAGACCGGTGACCACGATTGAACGCGAACGCAACAGTCAACGCAAACTGGTCTTGTTGGTTGTTCTTCTCATAGTTGCTTATGGCACCGCAAAATATCAGCACGTCACGACGGCGCTGCAGGCTTATGAGGGGCAGGCGTTGCTGCAAGACACGACGGGGGCCGCGAAATAAATCCGTCCACTATTGGTTCGTTGGCGCTGAGACCATACGCCTTTGCAGCGGGTTTTGTTACGCAGAGTTGCCTGCAACACCCACTGGCTGCTGGTCGATGTGTTTAGAGTTTTGGTTTTCAGAGCCTGAGGCGGGCAGAGTGGCAGCAAGTACGAAATCCTGAACGGTCTGAACGTAGGTTTTGACCGAGATGCCGCGCTTGCGGTACTTGGAGCGCTTCACATACCAGTCCTGCAACAGCGGTTTGATAAGTGACGGCAACAGCGGCGATACGTCAGGACGCAGTAAATTCTGGGCAACCGCACGGTTGATGACGTCCGCAAACACTTGTTCCGTAAAAATAGAACTCTCAATGGCCATCTGACGTTCTGTTTCTGGGAAACTCTTGGCTTCCATGAAGCAAAAGGCAAACCAAGAGACCATATCCTCGGTCAGATGGATATGTGCCGAAATCAACCAGCGCAGGTGGGTGATCGGGTCTTTGGTGACATCCTCGGGTGCGTTTTTCAGGACATCATGTACCGAGGTCGCGACCTGTGACAGGATCATGTTCAGCAACGTGGTTTTGCTGTCGAAATAGGCGTAAAGACCACCCATCGAAATGCCAGCCTCTTTGGAAAGTTCGCGCAGGGACATGGCGTGAAACCCTTTGCGGTTCGAAATTTCCAGCGCGGTCTCGATGATCACAACAAGCTTTTTGATCGCAACTTCGGGATTGCGAATGGAAATCGTGTCGCTGTTGCGTTCCAACATGGAGCGGCAAAGCGCTTCGGGAGAGTGATCTGACGCGACAAGCACGGTGGCCTCCTTGGTATTGCGGGCAAAGCCCTAACTTTGCGGCAAGTTTTACACCGATCAGGTTTCTGGTCTACACATCGTTGTTTCGAGCGTTCGTTCCAATTGAGTGACCCAAGTTTAGGTAACCTGACCCTGACGTCAACTCCTGTTACTTCTTCGCATTCGATGAATCAATAAAATAGATCGAACGCTCGATTGACATGTGGTGATCAATGATTCTACAAAACGAGCGAGCGTTCGATTTAAGAGGAGATTCGACGTGACTGCACCTGAAACCAAGATTCCGGATTTTCCGGGCATTGCCGGCAAACGCGTTCTGGTAACGGGTGCCTCCTCGGGGTTGGGTGTACATTTTGCACAGCTTTTCGCAACTCAGGGTGCACAGGTTACTGCCGCTGCACGGCGTTTGGACAGGGTTGAGGCTTTGTGTGACCGGCTTGTGTCCGAAGGGCACAGTGCAGTTGGCCTGCAGATGGATGTCTCGGATGCGGGATCAGTGACGGCGGCGATGCAGGATTGCGCGTTCGATATCGTCATCAACAATGCGGGCACGACTGCGTCGACCTCGGCGTTGGATCACACTGTGGATGACATTGATGCGGTGATCGACACCAATCTCAAGGGTGTTTTCCATGTCGCCCGGGCGGCAGCGGACGGCATGATCCGGAAAGGGACGGGGGGCAGCATAGTGAATGTTGCTTCAATTCTGGGCAAGCGTGTCGCCGGTCAAGTGTCAGCCTATGCCGCGTCCAAAGGCGGGGTCATGCAATTGACGCGGTCGCTGGCGCTGGAATGGGCGCGCTATGAGATTCGGGTGAACGCACTTTGCCCCGGCTATATCGAAACCGAACTGAACAGCGACTTTTTCGCATCCGAACCGGGGCAGGCCCTTATCCGGCGGGTTCCGCAACGACGGTTGGGGCAGGCGTCTGATCTGGATGGCGCGGTGCTTCTTCTGGCCTCGGATCTGGGTGGTTTCATGACCGGTGCCGACATCGCCGTCGACGGCGGCCATCTGGTTTCATCTCTTTAAAGGCAAAGAAAATGGATTTTACGATTTCCCCAAAAGTTGAAGACTTCCGCGCCCGTATCGCGCGCTTTGTGGAAGATGAAATTTTGCCGGTTGAAGCAAATCGCGACAGTTGGGACGCGCATGACAACATAGCCAAGGATTGGCTGCAGCCGCTGCGCGAAAAGGCAAAATCCGAAGGGCTTTGGTGCCTGCAACTGCAACCCGAAACCGGTGGGCAAGGGTTGGGCAAGGTTGGAATGGCTGTTTGCTACGAAGAGATGAACCGTTCGATTTTCGGGCCAGTTGTGTTCAACTCTGCCGCGCCGGACGATGGCAACATGATGGTTCTGGAAAAGGCCGCGACCGACGCCCAGAAAGAGCGTTGGCTGGCCCCGATCGTATCGGGCGAGGTCAGTTCGTCCTTTGCCATGACCGAACCGCATCCCGGGGGCGGCTCTGACCCGGGCATGATGCTGACGACGGCTACCCGGAAGGGCGATACTTATGTGCTGCGCGGGCGAAAGTGGTTCATTACCGGCGCCGCCGACGCGGGCCATTTTATCACCTTGGCGCGCACGTCGGATGATCCGCGCCGGGGTTTGACGGCCTTTCTGCATCACAGGGATGAACCGGGTTGGCGCATAGATCGCCGTATTCCGATTATGGGCCCGGAAGAACATGGCGGCCATTGCGAGATTGTCTATGAAGACATGGAACTGCCGGCAGACCGTGTGCTGCTGGGCGAGGGTTTGGGCCTGAAAGTGACCCAGATGCGGCTTGGCCCTGCGCGTCTGACCCATTGCATGCGCTGGCTGGGTCTGGCCAAGCGCTGCACTGAGATCGCGACGGAATACGCCCAAAACCGCCACGGGTTCGGAGTGCGTTTGTCAGATCGCGAGAGCATTCAGATCAAGCTGGGCGATCTGGCCATGGGCATAGAAATGGGTCGCCTTCTGGTCATGAAGGCCGCTTGGGCCATTGATCAGGGCAGCTTTGCCCGCAAGGAAGTGTCGATGGCAAAAATTCACGTCGCCAATTTGGTACACAAAGCGGCTGATGTGGCCATTCAGGTGAATGGTGCGCGTGGATACAGTCGCGACACGGTGCTGGAATGGATCTATCGCTATGCGCGGCAGGCGCGCCTTGTGGATGGCGCGGACGAAGTTCACCAGATGGTTCTCAATCGTCATCTGACGGAACAACGGCGCGGTTTCTGGACTTGGGAAACACAGGCGGGCTGACAGCCTGCCAAGGAAGGATCTGAAATGTTTCATGAGCCTCATCTGGCACCGCGTGCGGTGACCTGCCAGCCGTTGACTCCGCTTAGTTTTCTGGCGCGTGCGGTGGACGTATATGCGGAACGACCTGCTGTCGCGTGGCGCACCGACATCTGGACCTATGCCGAATTCAACGACCTTGTCGCGCGTATGGCGCATTGGCTGCGCGATCAGGGGGTCGGCCCGGGCGATGTTGTGTCTGTCATGGCGACGAACCGTCCGGAATTGCTTGCTGCGCATTACGCCGTTCCGGCGCTTGGCGCGGTGCTGAACACGGTCAACACACGGCTGGATACTGAGGAAGTGCGCTATATCCTAGAGCACGGAGGCTCAAGCCTGTTGCTTGTCGATCCAACTGTTGCCGTCGATCCGAGCGGCATCCAGATACCGGTTCATGTCCTGTGCAGCGGCGCTGATCAGAGTGATGGCGTCAATTTCTTCAGCGGCGATGCGCCCGCGCTGGACCTTCTGGCCGCTGTACATGACGAGAACCAGCCGATTGCTCTGAACTATACTTCGGGGACGACAGGCCGTCCCAAGGGGGTTGTGTACACGCATCGCGGCGCGCAGCTGAACGCGACCAGCAATCTGGCGATGATGCATTTCACACCCGAGACCCGCTATCTTTGGACTTTGCCGATGTTCCATTGCAACGGCTGGACCCATACCTGGGCCTTGACGGCTGCGGGCGGGCTGCATGTGTGTCTCGACAAGGTTGATCCGGCGCTGATCGTGCAGACCATCGCAGAGAGGGCTGTCACCCACATGTGCTGTGCGCCCGTGGTTCTGTATATGCTGCTGGATCATATGAAGGCTTCGGCATTGTCGCGTGTGCGGGTTGGAACCGGCGGCGCGACGCCCACTCCCGCACTTCTGGCGGGGCTGGACGAGCTGGGTTTTGACCTCACGCATCTTTACGGCCTGACCGAAAGCTATGGCCCGGCCACGATCAACGACCCCGGCCCCCATGGCCCCCCGGATGTGGCGCAGCGCGCGCGCCTGCTGGCCCGGCAAGGGCGACGGCACTGCAACACGGGCAAAGTGGCCGTGGTGGGTGTGGATGGGGCCGTTGTTCCGGATGATGGTGAAACCGTGGGCGAGATCGTGCTGCGCGGCAATACCTTGATGGCGGGATATTACCGCGACCCAGAGGCCACCGAAAAAGCATTTGCCGGGGGGGTCTTTCATACGGGCGATCTGGCGGTGATGCACCCCGACGGGCAGATCGAGATCAGGGACCGGGCCAAGGACATCATCATTTCAGGCGGCGAGAATTTCTCGAGCCTCGAGGTTGAATCGGTGCTGCATCACCACCCTGACATCCTGCTGGCCGCGGTGGTAGCTGCGCCCCACGAAAAATGGGGCGAGACCGGCTGGGCCTTTGTTGAAACGCGCGGGGGAAAGCCGATTGATACCGAAGCGCTGGATGCGTTTTGCCGGGCCCGTCTGGCCGGGTTCAAACGCCCGCGCCGCTTTATCGTTGGGCCTTTGCCCAAGACCGCCACCGGAAAAATCCAGAAATTCCAATTGCGTGAACAAGCCAAGGAGATGGCAACTCATGAGCAACCTTGACCTCACGGCGCTGGAAGGCTGGCTTGCAGAAAAACTGCCGGATCAGAGCGGCCTGACTGCCGAGCCGATTACGGGCGGGCAGTCAAACCCGACCTGGTTCGTGACCTGGGGCGATCGTCGGCTTGTGCTGCGTAAAAAACCCGATGGCCCGATTCTGCCCGGGGCGCACGCGGTCGAACGCGAATTTCGTGTGCTGACAGCCCTTGAACATTCAAATGTTCCGGTACCCAAGGCGCTGTGGCTGGAAGAAGACGACAGCATCATCGGGACGCCTTTTTACGTGATGGATCGGTTGGATGGCCGGGTGATCTCGGATTGTACGCTGCCGGATATTTCACCTCAGGACCGCCACGAGATGTATCTGGACATGGCGCGCACCATGGCCCGGATGCATGCGGTGCGCCCGGATGAGGTCGGGATCGGCGATTACGGTCGCCCCGGCAACTATTTCGAACGCCAGATCGGGCGCTGGTCCAAGCAATATGCACAATCTACCGGTCCGCGCATCCCGGCACTGGACATGCTGGTCGAGTGGCTGCCGGACAACCTGCCCGAAGACGACGGTGGCGTGTCTATCGCGCACGGGGATTTTCGTCTTGGCAACATGATGTTCCACCCGACCGAACCGCGTATCATTGCCGTGCTGGATTGGGAGCTTTCCACCCTCGGTCATCCTCTGGCTGATCTGGGGTTTTGCGTCATGCCCTGGCACACCGAACCCGACGAATACGGAGGGATCAAAGGGACCCCGTGGGAAAACAGCGGCATTCCGACGCTCGAGGCGTTCGTGGCCGAATATTTCGCCCATGCCGTTCCTACCAGCGCCCTGCGCAGCTTTCATCTGGCTTTTGCCCTGTTTCGCTTTGCGGTCATCTTTGTGGGTATCGCAGATCGCGTCCGCGCCGGTAATGCGGCGTCGGATGAGGCTGCAAACCTGGCGCCTCTGGCCGCGCGGTTCGCATTGCGCGCACAAGAGATTGCTGAACAGGGCGATCGCACCTGGGGGGGAACGCTGTGAGAATCCTCAGGGTGATTACCAATCTGAACGTGATGATCGGTCAACTAGTCAGCTTGCTGATCTGGGCTGGTATTGTCGTGCTGTGTTTTGAAGTGGTCGCCCGCTATGGCTTTGGCCAGCCGACCCTTTGGGCGCATGGCTACACCCAGCGCATTTTCGGGTCCTATTTTGTGCTGATCGGGGCCTATACCCTGATCCGCAAGGATCATGTCCGCGTCGATATTGTGCTGAACGCCGCTGGGCCGCGTGGCCGGGCCCTGCTGGATCTAATGAACTATCTGTTTCTGATCCTGTGGGGTGTCGTTCTGACCCGCGAAGGGTGGTTGTTCGTTCTGGACGCCTGGCAATTTAACGAAATGGACGACAGTGCGCTGGGGCACCCGATGTGGCCTCCGAAACTTGCGCTGTTTCTTGGCAGCCTGCTGATCACCCTGCAGGGCATTGTCTACGCAATCGAGGCGATTGTGACGTTCTTCAACCCGGCTGCAACTGTGGAAGGTCCTGTACAATGACACCTGAATTGCTGACGCTTGGTATGTTCGGCATGGTGCTGGTTGCCATCATCTGCGGCGTATCGCTGGCTTTCGCCATGGGCGGAACGGCTGTGGTCTTCGGCTATATCATGTTCGGTCCGAACGGCATGTATTCCATCGTTTCGACAATGTTCGGCGGGATGTGGTCGATCCTTCTGTCGTCCATCCCTTTTTTCGTGTTCATCGGGGTGGCCCTTGCAAGATCGCGCATCGCCGAGGATCTGTACCACGCCTTCCATCTATGGTCGGGACGGATGCCCGGTGGGTTGCTTGTTGGCACGTCGGGCTTTGCCGCAACTTTGTCCGCGATGACCGGCAGTTGCGCCGCCTCGACGATTACCACGGGAATGGTTGGGATCCCGGCCATGGACCAACGCGGCTATGACCGCAACTTCGTGCTGGGGACAATTGGGGCCTCGGGTACGTTAGGCATCATCATCCCGCCATCCATCACGCTTATTCTGATCGGCATGCAAACCGGTCAATCGGTCGGCAAGCTGTTTCTGGGCGGTATGGTTGCGGGTTTAATCTTGCTTGGCGTGTTCCTGATCTATGTCCTGTTCAAGGCGACGACCAATACCAGTCTTGCCCCTCCGGCTGCGGAGCGCGCGCCTTGGTCGGAGCGCCTTGCGTCCTTGCAATCGGTAATCCTGCCGCTTTTGGTCATTCTGTCGGTACTGGTGTCGATCTTTGCCGGCATCGCCACCCCGACCGAGGCCGCCGCCGTTGGGGCCGCCGCCGTGACCCTTTCGGTCGCCATTCGCGGTGAGCTGACCTGGACTTATATCAAAGAGGTCAGCCATTCCTCGGCCACTGTCACCGGGATGGTGCTGTGGATCGTGTTCGGGGCTTCGGCCTTTACCGCAATCTACGGCAGCGGGGGCGGCACCGCTTTTTTGCAGAGCGCCCTGCGTGGCATGGACATTGAGCCATGGGTGATGATCTTGCTGATGCAGGCGGTGACGCTGATCCTTGGGATGTTTCTGGATCCGATTGGCATCATTTTGCTGGTGTTGCCGATTTTCTATCCCATCGTTGCCGGTCTGGGTGTGGACCCGATCTGGTTCTGTGTGCTGTTCCAACTAAACCTGTGCATCGGCTATATCTCGCCGCCTTTCGGCTACAACCTGTTCTACCTGAAAACGCTCAGTCCCAGAACGCCTATCACCCAGATTTACAGCGCAGTTCTGCCCTATCTGGTGCTTATGCTGTCGACTGGCACGCTGATCTTCGTGTTCCCCGAAATCATCACACATTTCACAAACGGTTAATAATTTCTGTCACCCAGGAGGAGATAACATGACGGACAACACCAAAACTTCCCGCCGCGGTTTCCTGACCGCCACCGCATCCACGGCGGCAGCCGCAGCGACCGGTTCAGTGCTGGCTGCGCCAGCCGCCATCGCGGCCGGAAACCTGACCTGGCGTATGCAAACCCACTGGCCGACGGGCAACTGGTATTACGAAGAGGTGTTCGTCAAGTTCTGCGAACGCATTACGCAAGCAACCAACGGCGAGCTGACGATCACCCCTGTACAAAGTAACGGGATCGTTCCGACGGGTGAGGTTCTGAATGCCGTGCGCCGAGGTCTTTTGGAAAGCGCATTCATCTATCCGGCCTATTGGATCGGTCGTATCCCGGTGGCAGGCCATCTGAACGGGCATATCGGGGCTTGGTCCAAACACGAGGAGATGGCCGCATTCATGTATGAAATGGGTGCGCTGGACGTCATCCGCGAGGCCTATGCCGAACAGGGCGTTTTCCAGATCGGCCCGGTGTCCTATTCCGGTCTGACTCTGTATTCCAATCGCCCGCTACGAACCACGGAAGACTTTGCAGGATGGCGCGTTCGTTCAACAGGACCGGCGGCCCTTGTATTCACCAAAATGGGTGCGTCCCCTGTGTCCATCCCCGGAGGCGAGCTGTATCAGGCGTTGCAAACGGGTGTTGCCGAGGGCGCGCATTGGGGCTCAACCGCAACAGGCTGGGGCATGAACCTGCAGGAAGTGAACAAATATATCGCGGAACCGGACCTGCTGGGCCACATGAATGGCGAAGTCTTTGCGGGCCTCAAGGCGTGGGACAGTTTGGGGGATGACCTCAAGGCAACAGTCAACGAAGTCGTGCGTGCCACGTCCGCTGATGCAAGTGCACATTTCGTGTACCGGGACATGTTGTTCAAGAAGAAATTCGTCGAGGAAATGGGTGGTGAACTGACCAGCCTTGACGATCAGACTCAAGAGGATCTGCGCCGCTATTCGCTGGAGGTCGTGGATGAATTCTCGGCCAAGGATCCAGAGTACTGCGGTCGTGTCGGCGAGATGCTGCACGAATTCCAAAGACTGCGTGGTTTGTCATAAGACAATAACAGGCAGAGCACGGCCTATATTCGCCGTGCTCTGCATCGGCCGCCCGTGACGGCAGGGCTAAGTTTGAACTGCAGGGCTTGGCCGCGCCCGGCTAATCCCGGGCAATCACACGTCAATATTCATCTGGGTGGACAAGAGCAAATTCGTCTCACTATCACGAACACCCTGAATACGACGAATTTTACCAAGCACAACATCCAGATCTTCGACCGTTTGTGTCCCGGTCTCGACAATCAAGTCCCATTTCCCGTTTGTCGCGTGGATGGCGATCACCTCGGGAAACCCGCGCAGTGTTCGCTTGATCCTTTCGGTTCCAACGCCTTCGATCCCCAACATTGTCATGCCTCGGATCGGGATTTTTCTCAGATCGTCCTTCAGGTTGATCGTGAAACCCAGGATCACACCGGATTCGACCAACCGGTCCATGCGGGATCGGACGGTCACTCGAGACAATCCGGTGACTGATGCCAAAGCCGACAGCGAAACGCGCGCATTCCGTCGCAGCTCGGAAATAATTTGATGATCCTTTTCGTCCAAACGAAGAATTCCTCCTTCAGTATGTAAGTAAGATCGACATATTGCACAAAAAGCGCCCTCAAAACAGTACGAATTAGAAAGTATAGGAAAGAAGAGCACCCCCCCAACCGCAAGTTTCATTTGGCGAGGAACACCCAGCAGGAGGACAAGGGCTTGAAAACAGACATTCCAGAAGGCGCTCGAATGCCGCATTTTTGGGAGGCGATGATATCGCTTTTCTCACTTGTCGTCGGCATCAGCGTTTCGATCGTATTTTATGGGCTTGATCCGCATATTCCGATGCTACTTGGCGTTTTTGCTGCTTCGCTTGTCGCGCTTCGCTGTGGTTTTAGCTGGCAGAATATTCAGAACGGCATGGTGCGCGGTATTACAAATGCGCTGCCGGCAACGATCATTCTGATCATCGTCGGCATTTTGATCGGGGTCTGGGTCCTAAGCGGTGTTGTTCCAACGCTGATCTATTATGGGCTGACCATCCTGTCTCCGTCCATATTTCTGCCTGCAACGGTACTTATTTGCGCAGTGACCTCTCTGGCGACAGGCACAAGCTGGGGTACGACCGGGACAATCGGTGTTGCTCTCATGGGGGTTGGGGCCGGTCTAGGTTTTCCCCTGCCTTTGGTTGCAGGTGCTGTGCTGTCCGGTGCCTATTTTGGTGACAAGATGTCCCCGCTGTCCGACACCACCAACATGGCGCCGGCATTGGCGGGAACCGATCTGTTCACGCATATCAAGCACATGTCATACACCACTGGTGTTTCGATCACGCTGACCTTGATTATCGAAACGATCCTGGGTCTGTCCTATTCGGGCGGGGCCGAAAACATCGAGCGGATCTCGACCATTCTGACGGTGCTGGATGAGAACTTTACGATCAATATCGCAATGGTCCTGCCGCCCCTGATTGTGCTGTTCGTGTCGTATCGCAAGATGCCTGCGATTCCCGGGATAACACTGGGTGTCATTGCGGGAGCGATATTGGCCGTTGGGATGCAAGGGGCCGATTACGGCGCGTTGGTGAACGCCGCCTTCGGAGGGTATGAGGCCACGACCGGCAATGAAGATGTCGACAGCCTGCTGTCTCGTGGTGGCATGGATTCGATGATGTACACCATCAGCCTGGTTATTGTTGCGATGATGTTTGGCGGTGTCATGGAGCGGACGAACCAGCTTAAGGCCATTGCCGATAAAATTCTGTCCAAGGTGAAATCAGACGGGGGTTTGATTGCGTCGACCGTATTTACGAGTATCGGTGCAAACATGGTCTTGTGCGATCAATATATGGCCATCGTCATGGGCGCCCGCACCTACGCGCAGGCCTACAGTGATCGCGGTCTGGCCCCGGAAAACCTGTCCCGCGCGGTCGAGGATTCGGCAACTGTGACTGCGAATTTGGTTCCCTGGAACTCCGGCGGAGCATATCAGGCGGCCACTCTTGGTGTTGCGACTCTCGCCTACCTGCCATTCGCGTTCTTTTGCTGGCTTTCGCCGCTGGTGACGCTTGTGTTCGGGTTCATGGGGTGGACAATCTGGAAAATTGAGCCAGAGCAGGGTGAATTAGACGCGAAAAAGCCTGTACCCGCCGAATAGCCCGTATTCTCACAACATAAGTGGCGCGATGTATTGCGCAGAAAGGGGCAGCATCTATTACGGCCCCTTGGTCTGTTCCAAAATCCCGCATTCCACTTTACGGGACGGACTTTCAGTTGATCAGTTCGCTTTATAGGAAGACGACAAAGACGAAAACGCCGCGTGGTATTCCGCCGACAGGCGGGCCACCAGATCCGCAGTGGAAAGCACTTCTTTGACCGCGCCAATCCCCTGACCCGCGCCCCAGATGTCTTTCCAGGCTTTTTTGTCCGAATTCCCGCCGGACCCGAAATCCATCTTGGAAGGGTCGCTTTCGGGCAGGTTGTTGGGATCCATCCCCGCAGCTTCGATCGAAGGTTTGAGGTAGTTGCCGTGAACTCCCGTGAACAGGTTGGAATACACGATATCCTTGGCGCTGGATGCTGCGATGCAGTCCTTGTACCCCTGAACCGCCCGCGCCTCGGTCGTGGCGATGAAAGCCGAACCGATATAGCCCAGATCTGCTCCTGCGGCCTGCGCCGCCAGAATGGACGCACCGGACCCGATGGCCCCCGACAGCAGCAGCGGCCCATCGAACCATTCGCGGATTTCCTGAATCAGGGCCAGCGGCGATTGCGTGCCCGCATGGCCCCCGGCACCGGCGGCGACGGCAATGATCCCGTCGGCCCCTTTGTCGATGGCTTTCCTGGCAAAGCTGTTGTCGATGATATCGTGCAGCACGATGCCGCCATAGGAATGAATCGCCTCGTTGATTTCGGGGCGCGCGCCCAGCGACGTGATGATAAGCGGGACCTTGTATTTCACGCACAGCGCCAGATCTTCCTCAAGCCGGTTGTTCGAGCGGTGCACGATCAGGTTGACGGCAAATGGCGCGGCCGGGCTGTCAGGATTTTCCGCATCATGGGCGGCCAGTGCTTCGGTAATCTGTATCAGCCAGCTTTCAAAGCTTTCCTCTCCGCGCGCATTGAGCGACGGGAAGGATCCCACAATCCCTGCTTTGCATTGTTCGATAACAAGATCCGGGTTCGAAATAATAAAAAGGGGTGCCGCAACAACGGGTAGCCGCAGTTTTTCAGACAAAGTGCTAGGAAGAGACAATTTAAGCTTCTTTCTTCAATTCTGGTGTTTCTTCGGTTTCGTTTTCGGGTCCACGTTGGGACGCTGGCCACGGTCCAACCGTAAGCCGCTTTCTTGTGGCTTCGTTTGCTCCGGGGCCTGCGACCACATCCAAATCCTGTGCCACATGCGGCTGAAGAGAATCGAACTTCATCTCAAAACTGTGCACGACCTCACCGGTTTCGCGGCTCAGAACAAGTGTCGGTTCCTGGCCATCCGGGTAGAGATGCTCATTGCTCCAGACGATGATAGAGGCCAGCAGCGGCTTCAGGCTCTGGCCTTTTGCGGTGAGGTTATAAACATAGTGTGCACCGGTCGCGCCGATATCCACCTTTTCCAGAATTTCATGGTCAACCAGCTTTGACAGCCGGTCCGACAACAGGTTTTTGGCCGCTCCGGTGCGGCGCTGAAAATCCGAAAACCGTGTAGTTCCATAGAATGCTTCGCGCACGATCAGCAGGGTCCAAGCATCTCCAAACAGGTTCAGGAACCCTGCGATGGAACAAGTCTGTTTGTGTTTACCTACCATGTACCCCAACGTCACAATTGCTTTGCTGCATAATTCGGTTGAAAATCTAAACCGAACTGCTCATGGTTTACAAATAGGACCAAAATTGGGAGTTGCCAAGACGTTTGGCTTTGGTCACGGGAGGAAATCAGACATTACGCCGCGTTGCGGTGTCTAAGCGTTCCCCTCTGTGCCCTGTTGATCGTGTGCTCTCACTGAATTGACGGAGAATCCAAATGGGTGAAAAAAAGGGCGTTTGCCTGGTCATTGGTGCTGGTGATGACACCGGTGCGGCCATCGCGCGGGCATTTGCACGCGACGGACTTACGACGTGTCTTGTGCGCCGAGACCGTCATGCCGATGAGCTGGAGGCGTTGGCGCAATCCATTCGTGACGAAGGGTATGATGCGCGGGCCTTTCCCGCGGATGCGCGCGACGAAGATGTCATGGTCGCACTGTTCGACAAGATCGAAGCCGAGGTTGGCCCGATCGAAGTCGCCGTTTTCAACATCGGCGCGAACGTCATGTTCAAGGCAACCGAAACCACCGCGCGGGTCTATCGCAAGGTCTGGGAGATGGCGTGCTTTGCAGGCTTCCTGATGGGCCGCGAGGCCGCCATACGGATGCAGGAACGCGGTCGCGGCACCATCATCTTTACCGGTGCAACCGCCAGCGTGCGCGGCGGCAAGATGTTCTCGGCCTTCTCCAGCGCCAAACATGCGCTGCGCGCCTTTGCGCAATCTCTGGCACGGGAAATGGGCCCGCAGAACATCCACGTGGCGCATACGATCATCGACGGGGCCATCGATAGCAACTTTATCCGCGACAACGTACCCAATGTGGACGACCTGCGCGAAAAAGACGGCATTCTGAACCCCGATCACATCGCGCAGAATTACGTCATGCTGCACCACCAGCCGCGCACGGCCTGGACGCATGAGCTTGACCTGCGGCCCTGGACGGAAAAGTGGTGAGGATAAACCAATGAGTGTGACCGTAGACTTCATCTATGATTTCGGCAGCCCGAACGCTTATTTCTGCCACAAGGTTGTGCCGCAGATCGAACAGCGCACCGGTGTCAAATTCAACTATATCCCCTGCTTGCTGGGCGGTATTTTCAAGGCCACCAACAACATGGCGCCTGCCTTTGCCTTTTCCAAGATCAAGGGCAAGCTGGATTATGACCGGATCGAGATCAACCGCTTCGTTCAGAAATACGACCTTACGGATTATGTCTTCAACAAGCATTTCCCCGTCAACACGCTGCTGCTGATGCGCGGTGCCGCGGCGGCGGAACTGGATGGCATTCATGACGCTTATATCCAGGCAGGCTTCTCTGCCATGTGGGAAAAAAGCCTCAAGATGGACGACCCGGAGGTGTTCGCCCAGGCGATGACTGATGCGGGGCTGGACGGTCAGCGTCTGCTGGCCCGCACGCAGGATCAGGACGTGAAAGACCGGTTGGTGGCCAATACCAGCGCGGCGGTTGACCGCAAGGTGTTCGGCATTCCGACCGTGTTCGTGGGGTCCGAGATCTTCTTTGGCAAGGAACGTCTGGGCCAGATCGAAGAAGAGATCGTTCGCCAGCAGGCGGGTGCCGCACAATGAACGCGGCAATCCAGAAGGGTCTGAGCGACTGGCACCGTTTCGTCGAGACGGTGGATGTGGATCTTCTCAAGGATCTGGCGCATCCCGATGCGCTGTTGCATTCGCCCTCTGGCCACAACCCCTACACGGGCTATGTCGCGCTTTCGACGGCCCTGCCCATGGTCATGAGCATCTTCGAGAATTTCCGCTATCACCGCGAGTTCATCAACGAAGATGAAATGTCGGTGGTGCTGGAGTTCTCGGCCCAGATCGACGGTCGTGATCTGAAAGGGGTTGACCTGATCCGCTTTGACGAGACCGGCAAGCTGACCGAGCTTGAGGTCGCCATTCGTCCGGTCGCCCTTGCGGCTCGGTTGGCCGAGCTGATGGCCGAAAAGACAGGGCATGTCATGCCTGGCGTCAAGGTCAAGGCGTCCTGACCACTTATTCGGCGGGACCGCCTTGCGCGGCCCCCCCACGCGTGAACACGAAGAACAACCGGCGGGGCTGCGCCCCGATGACAGAGGAACTAAAAATGAAAACTGCAATCACCGAAATGTTCGGCATCCAGCACCCCATCATTCAGGGCGGGATGCACATGGTTGGCTACGCTGAAATGGCTGCAGCCGTTTCCAATGCCGGTGGTCTGGGCACGATCACGGCGCTGTCGCTGGGGTCGCCCAAGGATCTGGCAAATGAAATCGCGCGCTGCCGCGACATGACCGACAAACCCATTGCGGTGAACCTGACCTTCCTGCCGATCGTCAACACGCCGGACTATCCGGGCTACGTCAAGGCGATCATCGAGGGTGGCGTTAAGGCGGTGGAAACCGCAGGCCGCAACCCGTCGCAGGTGATGCTCTATCTGAAAGAGGCGGGCATCAAGGTGATCCACAAATGCACCTCGGTGCGCCACGCTCTCAAGGCGCAAGAGATAGGCTGTGACGCCGTTTCCGTGGACGGTTTCGAATGCGGCGGCCACCCGGGCGAAGACGACATCCCCAACATGATCCTGCTGCCGCGCGCCGCAGATGAGCTTGAAATCCCCTTTGTCGCGTCGGGCGGTCAGGCAGATGGTCGTTCGCTGGTGGCGTCGATGGCGATGGGCGCTGATGGCATGAACATGGGCACGCGTTTTCTGGCCACAAAAGAGGCACCGGTCCACCAGAACGTCAAAGAGGCTGTCGTCGCTGCGTCCGAACTGGACACCCGTCTGGTCATGCGCCCGCTGCGCAACACCGAACGCGTGCTGACCAACCCTGCGGTTGAAGCGCTGATCGAGAAGGAAAAGGAACTTGGCGACAAGATCACCTTCGAAGACATCATGGACAAAGTCGCGGGCGTCTATCCCCGCATCATGAAAGAAGGCGACATGGATGCAGGCGCATGGTCCTGCGGCATGGTTGCGGGCCTGATCAACGATATCCCGACCTGTCAGGAGCTGATCGACCGGATCATGACCGAGGCCGACGACATCATCAACAAACGCCTCGGTGGTTTCCTGAACGCCTAAGCCTTTACGGAATTCGGTACTTCTCCCCGTATTCGAATTCCACTCCCGGCCGCGCCTTGGATGCGGCCGGGCCTTTCCAGACTTAACAGAAGAAAGCGCATCTTATGCCTTCCTATACCGCACCTACCAAAGATTATGCGTATCTGACGCAGGACGTGTTCGATCTGTCGTCGCAGAACATTCCGGGTTACGAAGACCTGGACCGCGATTTTACGACGGCCGTGATCGGAGAGGCAGGCAAGCTGGCGTCCGAGGTGATGTCTCCGGTGAACCAGACCGGCGATCAGGAAGGCTGCACGCTGGAAAACGGTGTCGTGCGGACACCCACCGGCTTTTCCGAAGCGTTTGATGCGCTGCGCGACGGCGGCTGGCCGGGCATCGACATGCCCGAAGAATACGGCGGCCAGAACATGCCGTTTGTCATGCATACGGCCGTGAACCAGATGTTCTCGGCGGCCAACCACGCGCTGATCATGTACCCCGGCCTGACCCATGGGGCGGCCTCGGCCCTGCTGGCTCATGCGTCGGACGAGCAGAAGAACACCTATCTGCCCAACATGGTCAGCTGCAAATGGACCGGCACCATGAACCTGACGGAACCGCATTGCGGCACCGATCTGGGACTGCTTCGCACCAAGGCGGAACCTCAGGAAGATGGCACCTATAAGGTGTCGGGCCAGAAGATCTTCATCTCGTCCGGCGATCACGACATGGCCGAGAACATCATCCATCTGGTGCTGGCGAAAATTCCGGGCGAGCCGAACAACGTCAAGGGTATCTCGCTTTTCATCGTGCCCAAGTTTCTGGTGAACGAGGACGGCTCGCTGGGTGCGCGCAACGGTGTGTCGGTGGGCAATCTGGAAAAGAAGATGGGTATTCACGGCAATGCCACTTGCGTGATGAACTATGACGGCGCGACCGGGTATCTGGTGGGCGAGGTCAACAAGGGTATGCGCGCCATGTTCACCATGATGAACGAGGCCCGCATCGGCGCCGCCCTACAGGGGGTTTCGGCCGCCGAGCTGGGCTATCAAAACGCGCTGGCCTATGCCAAGGACCGCCTTCAGGGCCGTGACGTGACGGGCGTGAAAAACCCCGAAGGTCCCGCCGACCCGCTGATCGTGCATCCCGACATCCGCCGCAACCTGATGGATCAGAAAAGCTTTGTGGAAGCGGGCCGCGCCTTGGGTGTGTGGTCGTCAATGAAGCTGGACCAGGCGCATCGCAACAACGACGCTGATGCGCTGGCGCTGATCAGCCTGCTGACTCCGGTCATGAAAGGGTTCTGCTCGGATAAGGGCTTTGACATGGCGGTGCAGTCCCAGCAGATCTTGGGCGGCCACGGCTATATCGAGGAATGGGGCCTGAGCCAATGTCTGCGCGACGCGCGTATTGCTCAGATCTATGAGGGCGCAAATGGCATTCAGGCCCTGGATCTGGTGGCCCGCAAACTGCCCTCCGACAACGGCAAGGCCTTCCGTGATTTCATCGCTCTTGTCAGCGGTTTCATCGCCGAGCACAAGGATGATGAAACCATCGGCGCCGAGGTGATCGCACCGCTGAAGGCCGCGCTGAACGATCTGCAAACTGCGGCGATGACCTTTGTTCAGAATGGCATGAAAGACATCAACGCGACGCTGTCGGGGTCGTATGACTTCATGCATTTGTTCGGTCATGTGCTGCTGGGTTACATGTGGGGCCTGCAGGCGGTTGCGTCGCAAGCTGCGCTGGCCGCAGGCAGTGAAGACCCTGCATTCCACGACGCCAAGCTGCTAAGTGCGCGTTTCTACAACACCCGCCATCTGCCAATGACCGCCACCCATCTGGCCCGCATCAAGACAACTGCGGCCCCCGTGATGGAGATGGACGTCGAAGCGTTCTGATAAATCCAGAATTTGGGCCAGGCCTAAAAGGAGAAAATAATGACCGAAGCCTACATCTATGATGCCGTTCGCACACCGCGCGGGAAAGGCCGCAAAGACGGAAGCCTTCACGAAGTACCGGCCGTGCGCCTGTCTTCGATTGTGCTTGATGAACTGAAGCAGCGTAACAATTTGGATGCCGAAGGCATCGAGGACGTGATCTGGGGCAATGTCCATCAGGTTGGCGAACAGGGTGCGAATATCGCCCGCTCTGCTGTGCTGGAATCCGATTTTGGTGACGCGCTGCCTGGTGTGACGATCAACCGGTTCTGCGCCTCGGGGCTTGAGGCCGTGAACATGGCGGCCAGTCAGGTCAAAGGCGGCGACGGCGATGGCTATATCGCGGGCGGCGTGGAAAGCATGAGCCGCGTGCCCATGGGGTCGGACGGTGGTGCGCTGGGTGTGGACCCGGCTGTTGCCATCCCGGCCTATATGGTGCCGCAGGGGATTTCCTCGGACATCATCGCGTCGATGTACGGTATCTCCCGCGAGGATGCGGATGCCTACGGTGTCGAAAGCCAGAACCGTGCCGCGGCCGCTTGGCAGGCGCGCCGGTTCGACAAATCCATGGTTGCCGTGCGTGACGTGAACGGCGCGCTGATGCTGGATCATGACGAACATATGCGTCCGGGCACCACGGTGGACAATCTGGCCGGTCTGAAACCCTCGTTCAAGGAACAGGGCGAAGCCATGCCCGGTTTCGACAAGATCGCGCTGATGAAATACCCGCATCTGGAAAAGATCAATCACATCCACCATGCGGGCAACTCGTCTGGTATCGTGGACGGTGCCGCGGGCATCGTGATCGGCAACAAGGAATTCGGCGAGAAATACGGCCTGAAGCCGCGCGCCCGGTTCAAAGCGACGGCCAAGATCGGCTCGGACCCGACCATCATGCTGACCGGCCCGGTGCCCGTGACCGAAAAGATTCTGGCCCGTGCAGGCATGTCCATTGACGATATCGACCTGTTCGAGGTGAACGAAGCCTTTGCCTCGGTTGTGTTGCGCTGGCAGCGGTATTTCGGCGTCGACATAGACAAGCTGAACGTCAACGGCGGCGCGATCGCCATGGGCCACCCCATGGGGGCCACGGGGGCCATCATTCTGGGCACTCTGCTGGACGAGATGGAGCGCACCGACAAGGAAACCGGACTGGCAACATTGTGTATCGGGGCGGGTATGGGCTCGGCCACAATCATCGAACGCGTGTAACGCCGGATCAGGAGAGAAAAGATATGACTGAATTTACCCTGACCAAACATGACGATGGCGTGGCCATCATCACCTGGGATCTGCCCGGGAAATCCATGAACGTCCTGACCGAACAGGGCATCGAAGACCTCAAGGCGGCTGTGGATGCGGCCAATGCCGATGATGAGATCAAGGGCGTTGTTCTGACCTCGGCCAAGCCCGGCAGCTTTGCCGCAGGCGCCGATCTGAACATGCTGGCCGGTGTGGCCGAGAGATGGGCGGGCAAGCCCGACGAGATGCTCGAAAACACCATGAAGGCCCATCACATCATGCGTGCGATGGAACGCAACAACATGGACCCCAAGACCAACAAGGGCGGCAAGCCCTATGCCACGGCGCTGCCTGGCACGGCTCTTGGTGCGGGGTATGAGGTGGCTCTGGCCACACACCGCATTTTCTGCGCGCCCAACCCCAAAGCCAAGATCGGCCTGCCCGAGATTCTGGTCGGTGTGTTCCCCGGCGGCGGCGGCACCACCCGTCTGATCCGCAAGTTCGGTCTGATGGCGGCGGCGCCTTACCTGTTGCAGGGCAAGACTCTGTCGCCGGATGCTGCCAAGAAGGCCGGTCTGATCGACGAGATCGCGGATGATCCGGTTGCGGCGGCGCGCGAATGGGTGCTGAATGCAACCGATGCCGACATTCTGAAGCCCTGGGATGTCAAAGGGTACAAGATGCCCGGCGGTGCCCCCTATCACCCGCAGGGTTTCATGACCTTTGCCGGATCGGTGGTCATGGCGCGCGGTCAGACTCAGGGCGCTTTCCCGGCTGTGGATGCGCTGCTGAACGCCGCGTATAACGGTGCGCTGGTGCCTTTCGACACCGCCCTGAAGGTCGAGGCGCGCTGGTTCAACAACCTGTTGATGAACCCGTCCTCGGCTGCAATGATCCGCACGCTGTTCCTGAACAAGGGTGCGCTGGAAAAAGGCGCGAACCGCCCCGACGTCCCTGATCAGACCGTGAAAAAGGTCGGTATTCTGGGTGCAGGCATGATGGGCGCGGGCATTGCCAACGTGTCGGCCAAGGCCGGGATCGAAGTCGTCCTGATCGACCAGACACAAGAGGCCGCCGACAAGGGCAAAGCCTATACCACCAATCTGATGGACAAGGCGATTTCCCGTGGCAAATCCACCGAGGAAAAGAAAGAGGCGCTGCTGTCGAAGATCACCGCTTCGACCGATCTTGAGCTGCTGAAAGACGTGGACCTGATCGTGGAGGCCGTGTTCGAAGATCCCGGCGTCAAGGCCGAGATGACCAAAAAGGTCGAGGCGATCATCCCCGAGGATGCGATCTTTGCGTCCAACACCTCGACGCTGCCGATCACCGGTCTGGCCAAGGCATCGGTGCGCCCCGAGCAGTTCATCGGCATCCACTTCTTCAGCCCCGTCGACAAGATGCTGCTGGTGGAAATCATCAAGGGCAAGGAAACCGGCGACCGTGCGGTGGCCAAGGCGCTGGACTTCGTGCGCCAGATCCGCAAGACGCCGATCGTGGTCAATGACGCGCGCTATTTCTACGCCAACCGCTGCATCGTGCCCTCGGGCTACGAGGCGTACCGCATGGCCGGTGAAGGCATTGCGCTGCCGCTGATCAACAACGCGGGCCGTCTGCTGGGCTTCCCCGTCGGGTCGCTGCAACTGATGGATGAGACCAGCGTCGATCTGCTGGGCAAGATCGCCCGTGCGACCATGCAGCAGGAAGGCGAAGACAGTGTCGATCCGCTGTCCTACAAGGTCATCTCGTTCCTTGAAGGGCAGGGGCGTCTGGGCCGCAAAGCCAATGCGGGCTTCTACGAGTATGACGAAAAGGGCAAGCGTCTGGACCTGTGGACGGGCTTCAACGACGAATTCCCGCTGGCCGAAAACCAGCCTTCGGTCGAAGATGTTCAGAACCGTCTGATGCTGGTTCAGGTGCTGGAAGCCGTCCGCGCGCTGGAAGAAAATGTTCTGCTGGACATCCGCGAAGGTGACGTGGGCGCGGTACTGGGTTGGGGCTTCGCGCCTTGGTCCGGTGGCCCGTTCGGTTGGTTGGATATCGTCGGTGCCTCGAAGGCCGTAGAGATGTGCGAGCAGCTTGAAGCCCAGCATGGCGAGCGGTTCAAGGCCCCCGCTTTGCTGCGTGAAATGGCCGACAAGGGTGAAACCTTCTACGGACGGTTCGCCGCCTAAATCATCAGGGGCACCGGGCTGTCCTGTCCGGTGCCTCTTATAGATATCGCGTTGAATGGGGAGGTTCAGATGCTCGACAATATTAACATTCAAAAGGCCCGGTCTCTTGAGGCTGAAATGCCGTGGAGCGCCCGGCAGGAACACAAAAGCATCTATCACATGCTGTCGTCGGTGGCAGCGTCTGCACCCGACAACAAGGCGCTGTCGTTTCAGATCACGTCAGATCCGAAAGACAAGGTTGAAACGCTGACCTATGCGGAGCTGCTGGCGCAGGTGACACAGATGGCGAACCTGTTTCATGAACTGGGCGTAGGCAAGGATGACGCCGTTGCGCTGATCCTGCCCAACAGCAATGAAACGGTTGTGGCCACGCTGGCTGCCATGTGCGTGGGCATCGTCAACCCGATCAACCCGCTGCTTGAGGCGGAACAGATCAGTGCGATCCTGCGCGAGACCAATGCCAAGGTCGTTGTCACCCTGCGCCGCTTTCCCAAGACCGATCTAGCGCAAAAGGCTGCTAAGGCCGTGTCCTTTGCGCCCAGCGTCAAGACCATCGTGCAGGTCGATCTGCTGCATTATCTGACGCCGCCGAAGTCCTGGATCGCGCCGCTGATCCGGCCCAAGAACCCCAACCATCACCACGCGCGCATCCTGCACTGGACCAAGGCGCGTAAGTCGCAGCCCTCGGACCGTCTGTTGTTCGAGGACACGCAAGAGGATCGCGTTGCCGCCTATTTCCACACGGGCGGCACCACCGGAACGCCCAAAGTGGCACAGCACCGGGTGTCGGGCATCCTCTATCAGGGATGGGCGTTGCGGCAGGAAATCCTGCAACCCGGCGAAAACATCATCTGCCCGCTGCCCATGTTCCACGTCATGGCCGCGCATCCGATCCTTCAGGCGACTTTGCAGACCGGCAGCCATTTCGTGATGGCCACGCCGCAAGGCTTCCGGGGCGAGGGCGTGTTCGAAAACTTCTGGAAACTGTGCGAGCGGTATCAGGCCAATTTCCTTGTCATGGTTCCCACCGCCGCGGCCGCTTTGTTGCAGCATCCCGTGAACGCCGATCTGTCGACCATGCGCTTTGCGGCCTGTGCCTCGTCTCCGATGCCGCTGCAACTGGCTAACCGGTTCGAAGACGCGACGGGCATCACCATTATCGAAGCTTACGGGATGACTGAAAACACCTGTGTGGCCTCGGTTAACCCAGTTGACGGCAGCCGCAAAATCGGTTCGGTCGGTGTACCGACGCCTTATTGCGACATCAAGATTCTGGACATTGCTCCGGATGGCAGTGCCCGTCGCGAGTTGGGCGTGGATGAAATCGGTGAGATCTGCATTGCCTCCCCCGGCGCGGTCCCGGGCGAGACTTATCTCGAGGCCGACAAGAACGAAGGCCTGTTCGTGATGGACAAGTACCTTCGCACCGGTGATCTGGGTCGGATCGACAGCGACGGGTTCATCTGGATCACAGGGCGCAGCAAGGATCTGATCATTCGCGGCGGTCACAACATCGACCCCGCCGAAATCGAAGAAGCACTGGCCGCTCATCCAGCCGTTGCACTGGTTGCTGCCGTGGGCCAGCCCGACAAACACGCGGGTGAACTGCCCTGCGCCTTTGTTCAGCTGGTCGAAGGCAAAACCGCCACCACGGATGAACTGATGACCTTTGCCAAGCAACATATTCATGAAAAGGCGGCCGTGCCGAAACATCTGGATATTCTGGCCGAGATGCCGACCACAAATGTGGGCAAAATTTTCAAACCCGACCTGCGCAAGGCCGCTGTAACCCGGATCTTTGATCACACATTCGCCGAGGCTGGTCTGAAAGCCCGAGTTGTTGACGTTACGGATGACAAGAAACTGGGGCTAGTCGCAGCTATAGAATTGGCATCACCTGATGATGAGGCTCGCGTCGGCGAAGTGCTGGCGGGCTTTATCCCGAAATGGAGAATTACGTAAATGACACAGGACGCGCCCAAAAACGGGCAGATCATCGTCGAACGGCTGGGCGCGGTTTTGCGCCTGACCATGGACAATTCGGGCAAAAAGAACGCCATCTCACGCGAGATGTATCTGCAAATGGTCGAGGCGCTGGATAGCACGGCCGAAGATCACAGCATTCGCGCAGTTTGGCTGCGCGGTGCGGATGGCGTGTTTTCCAGCGGCAATGATGTGAACGGGTTCAATGCGCCAAAAGGCGAGGAACCAGCCCCGGTTCAGTTCGTTCGGTCGTTGATCAATTACCCCAAACCCATCGTGGCGCAGGTCGAGGGGTTGGCCGTTGGTATCGGCGTCACTTTGTTGCTGCATTGCGATATCATCTATGCGGCGGATGACACTAAATTCCGTATGCCTTTCGTCAATCTGGGCGTGGTGCCCGAGGCTGGGTCTTCGTATCTGCTGCCCCGCCTGATGGGTGCCCCCCGCGCAGCCGAACTGATCCTGCTGGGCCGGGTGTTCGGTGCAGCCGAAGCGCATGAGTTGGGTCTGATCAGCCGTGTTCTGCCGCAGGCCGAGGTGGCCGATGCTGCGGAACAGGCTGTCACCGCACTCAGCAAACAGCCGCTGCGGGCGATGATGAAGTCCCGAGCACTGCTGCGGGACGTATCGGGTGAAGCTTTGACCGAACGTGTGGCCGAAGAATTCCGCCAGTTCTTTGAGGGTCTGCAAGGACCGGAATTCGCCGAAGCCGCCCGGGCCTTTATGGAAAAGCGCGAGCCTGACTTTTCCAAGATCGCGGTTTAAGAGCCGGCTGAAATGAAAGAAAGGATCGGAATGTCTGAGAGTGAAACAGTGACAGACGCAGACATTCCGGACCTTGCCGATCATCCGGGTTCGTTCTGGAAACGGTTCCGGGTGACCGCCGATGATCTGGACGGGTTTCACCACGTAAACAACACTGTCTATCTGAAATGGCTGGATGCAACGGTTTGGGAGCATACCCGTCATGTGGGTTTGTCCGAAGAAGCCTGTCTAGAGTTGAACCGGGGCATGGCCGTTGCCCGACATGAGATTGACTATCTGTCTTCGGCCCGTCTGGAAGACGAAGTTGTGGTGTTCAACTGGGTGTCGCTCAACGATCACCGCCTACGAGCTAGCCGCCGGTTTCAGGTGGTCCGGCTGCGTGATGGCCAGACGATATTGCGCGCCAAATCGGATTACGTCTGCACCAACCTGACCAACGGCCGCCCCGCGCGCATGCCCGAGATTTTCAAGACCGCTTATCCGGTCACGTTCCCGGAACAAGAATGAACAGAGCGTCAGGTCTGTTTCTGTTGGTCCAGTTTTTGCCGCCTCCAACTGCCCGGCGACATCCCAAAACGTTTGGAAAAGGCGCGCACAAAGCTGGAGGGTTCGGAATAACCCAACCGCAAGGCTGCGGTGTTCACGTCCATGTTGGCGGTGGTCAAAAGCTCTTTGCCGATGGACAGGCGCGCGTCGGACAGAACTTCGCGAAAGCTGGTATTCTCGGCGGTCAGGCGGCGGCGCAGAGTGCGCTCTGCGACAGACAGCTTTCCGGCGGCATATTCCATCGACGGATTGTCGGCAATCTCGGGCAGGATGGCATCGCGTACGCGTTCGGCCCAGCTATGGTGTTCAGGCTCGGTGCCGCTCAGCAATTGGCTGAGTTGCTGGCGGCAGTATTCCAGCGCGCGTGGATCGGATTTGGGCAGCGGCATCTCCAGCATCGCGGCAGGCATGATGATGGCGTTGACATCCCTGTTCAGCGCCACGTTCAGTCCCAGCTCATCTTGCAGGGCACGGGCAAAACCGGGGTCGGTCTGAGTGGTCAGAAACCGGAAGCCTCGCATTTGGACAGAGGGCTGCAACTGTTTGCTGAAATTGGCCAGCACCGTAAGATGGCGCGCCAGAACAAAGGGCTGGACATCCGGCGGCAGGCCGGTGGCGTCAAACGTCAGCATCGGGCGTTCCTGGCTTTCGTCCAGATCCATCCGCGCGATCAAAAAGGACAGGTTGGCAAAGTCAATCGCCACCCGCAGCGCCGCTTTCATCGTCGGACTACTGAGGATGGCATAGCCCCAGATGCCAAAAATCTCGGGTCGATAGCGTCGCCCGATCTCGATCCCCAAACCCGGATTTGCGGGTGTGTGACGCAGGAAATTTGCAATTACATCAACCTCTTGCGCCAGAGACACCCGCGTCTCGGCGTTATAAAGGTCAAAGGGATTCAGCCCCGTTCCCTTCAGGCACGCGTCGGGTGTCAGCCCGTAGTTTGGCGCGGCCTCGCACAGGATTCTGATACTGCCGGGCGAACGGCTTTGCAGGTGTCTGTCCATGCTTGAATATTACGCAAACTGGCCGGAAATGTCAAAAATTCGTCCGAACTTGTCATCCACATATCCGTCCCCTCGCACGATATTGACGGAGGGAGGACAACGATGAGATCACTAATTGCCATTCAGGAAGGCCAGATCACTCTGGACCAGATCAAAGAGCTTGAGGCGATGCTGCGTCAGCATTACGCCCAGCATATCGGCCCGCACAAGCTGACGGTTCTGTGGAATGTCGCGGCGACGCATCACACGATCACCGACCGGGAATGGTCGCGCTCGTCCAATGTGACGATGGAAGTGCCGGACGGCCTGCCCGAGGATCAGCGCCAGCATTTCCTTGAAACGCTGGACCGCAGTTGGCGCAAGGTGACGGGGCAGCACCCTGACCAGACATCATTCGGCGCGTTCGACCAATCGCGGTACCGCGAGATTTTCAAGGCCAATTTCGAACGGTTCTCGGCCTATGGCCGGATCAGTTTTCTTACCAAGACCCTGACGCGGGCGATGCTGTCCAAGGCGCGCCATGGGGTCATGATCACTCAGTTTAATCAATAGGGGGGTTTAGCCATGCCTTTATACACAATTGCGACGCGCAAACCCCTGCCGGAACAGATGCGGTTCGACATCGCGCAGGTCATCACCGATGTGCATTGCGGGCTGACCGGTGCGCCGACGGAATTCGTCAATGTGATCTTCATGACCGGCTATCACATGCGCCGGGGGGCTGTGCTGGGCCTGAACGGCAATGTTCGTATGGGCGGTGACCGGAACGCGGACCTGTACCAACGGTTGCAAGCCGACATGCATCGCCGCGTGGCCGAGGCTGCTGGGCTGGAGCAAGCGCGGGTGTTCGTCAAGTTGATTGGGGTTGAACCGCATTGGGTTGTCGAAGGCGGTATGATCCTGCCGCCGCCCGGCGAAGAGGCGGGATGGTTGGAACGCAAGAATGCGGTCCATGCCGAAATGGGGATCGCGTCGGCCTGAAACGGACGTCGTACGAAACGGAGGGTGTTATGCAGGAATCTCATCTCAAACCGGTCGCAGCCGAAATGCCGGATCTCGAGTCCATCCTGATCGCGCAGAAACAGGCCTATCTGGCCGACCCCGCACCGGATCACGCCACGCGTATCCGGCGTCTGGATAAGCTGCACAACGCGCTGCTGGACAACAGGGCGCGGATCATCGCGGCGGTCAGTCAGGATTTCTCGAACCGAGCCGAGGCCGAAACTGAATTGGCCGAGATCATGCCGCTGTTGGATGGGATCGCTTATTACCGCAAACGGTTGCGCGGCCTGATGAAGCCGCAACGCCGCCATGCGCCCCTGACGCTGATGCCCGCACGGATCGAGGTGCAGTATCAGCCCGTGGGCGTGGTGGGCATCGTGGTGCCGTGGAACTTTCCGATTTTTCTGGCCCTGTCGCCTTTGGTCGGTGCCCTTGCGGCGGGCAACCGAGCGATGCTGAAAGCGTCGGAATTCGCCCCCGCCTCGGGCGATCTGCTTCGCGAGATCATCGCGGAAATTTATTCCGCGGATGAGGTCACAGTGGTCACCGGCGGGGTCGAGGTGGCAAGCGAATTCACCAAGCTGCCCTTTGATCATCTGGTGTTTACCGGCTCGACCCAGGTCGGCAAGATCGTGATGAAGGCCGCCGCCGAAAACCTGACGCCGGTCACGCTGGAACTGGGCGGTAAGTCCCCGGTGATTATCCACCCCGATTTCCCGATCGCCGAGGCTGCCAGCCGCATTGCATTCGGCAAGGGGATCAATGCGGGGCAGGTTTGCGTGTCGCCCGACTACATCCTGTGCCCGCGCGATCAGGTGAACGCGTTTTGCAGCGACTTCGCGGACACCATGCGCGGGGCCTATCCGTCCCTGCGCGACAATGGCGATTTTACCGCAATCATCACTGACCGACAAAAGACCCGGCTGGATGGGTATCTGAAAGACGCCACCGACAAGGGGGCCGAACTGATCACCATCAACCCACAGGCCGAAGACCTGGGCAACACCCGCAAGATGCCGATGACCTTGGTTCTGGGGGCCACCGACGACATGCTGGTTCTGCGCGAAGAGATCTTTGGCCCGATCCTGCCCGTGATCCCCTATGACACGATTGAGGAGGCGATTGCCTATGTGAATGCGCGCCCGCGCCCGCTGGCGTTGTATTATTTTGATTGGGATAAAAAGCGCGCAGATGACGTGCTGGCCCGTACCCATTCCGGTGGCGCTTGCGTGAACGACACCATGAGTCACGTGATGGCCGACGATATTCCCTTTGGCGGCATCGGACCTTCTGGGATGGGGCACTATCATGGCAAAGAAGGGTTCCGCAATTTCTCAAAGGCAAAGGGCGTGGTGCGCAAGGGCCGGATCAACGCCACCGCTTTTGTGGCGCCGCCATGGGACAACTTCATGTTCAACGCCCTGCGCAAGATGCAGGCGTTGCGTTTCCGCCGTCGGCGTATCGGACCCGGATCATGACTGATACCTACGATTATATCATCGTCGGCAGCGGCTTTGGCGGTTCGGTCAGTGCCTACAGGCTGAGCCAAAAGGGATACCGCGTTCTGGTCGTTGAAAAGGGGCGCCGGTATACCGAGACGGACTTTTCCGAAGGCACAACGCGCCCCGGCCGATGGCTTTGGTTGCCCCGTTTGGGGATGCGCGGGATCATGAAGCTGACCTTTCTGCGCCACGTGGCCGTCATGTCGGGCGTGGGTGTGGGCGGCGGATCGCTGGTTTATGCCGCGACGCTGCCGATGCCAAAGGACGGGTTTTATGACACAGGCTCATGGGCGGGACTGCGGGATTGGAAAACAGCGCTCGCCCCCCATTACCGTACGGCGCAACGCATGTTGGGGGCAACGCGGAACCCGACGCTGACCTCGGCCGACAATGCCTTGCGCGATCTGGCCCGCGATATCGGGCGCGAGGATGCCTTTCGTGCGACGGATGTGGGTATTTTCTTTGGGGATGCGAAACAGGCCGGCGCGCCGGTTGCTGATCCGTTCTTTGACGGTGAAGGCCCGATGCGGCGCGGTTGTATCCAATGCGGCGATTGCATGACCGGCTGTCGGTATAATGCCAAGAATTCACTGGATAAAAACTATCTCTATCTGGCTGAGAAGCTGGGGGCCACGGTATTGCCCGACACCGAGGTGACGGATGTCCGGCCCGCCGGTCTGCCGGATGGCAGTCAGGGCTATTTCATCGCAACGCGCACCTTGCTGGGCAGGGCGCGCGTATTCCGGGCCGGGGGCGTCGTGTTCTCGGGCGGGGTGATGGGCACGGTGCCGCTGCTACTGAAGTTGCGCGACAAAGGATCGTTGCCGCGCCTGTCGCGGATGCTTGGCCACGATGTGCGCACAAACAATGAATCGCTGTCCACCGTGACCGCGACCGGCGACAATCCGGGGTTCAACGAAGGGGTCGCCATCGGCTCGATCCTGCATCCTGATGAGCATAGCCATCTGGAACCCGTTGTGCTGGGTCCGAAGTCGGGGCTGTGGCGGTTTTTGGCGCTGCCCATGGCCACCGGCAAAAGCTTTGCCGCGCGGATGAAATCGCTTGCGGGCTATGTGCTGCGCGACCCGGTCAACATGATGCGTGCCATGTTCACCCGCGATTTTGGCGGGCGTACGGTGATCTTGTTGTTCATGCAGCATCTGGACAGCGCGGTAACGCTGAAACGCGGTCGGTTTGGTCGGTTGGCCACAAAGATCGAACCTCATCAGACCGCACCCACCGCTGACCTGCCTGAGGCCAACGAATTGACCCGCCGGATGGAAAAGTTGGTCGGCGGCAAGGCTATGCGCGGCTTTACCGAGGTGGTTCTGGGCGCACCGTCCACCGCGCATATTCTGGGCGGTTCAGTGATCGGGGCCGACGCGGACTCGGGCGTGATCGACAGCGAAAACCGGGTTTTCAACTATGCCAATATGCTGGTCTGCGACGGTTCGGCGATCTCGGCTAATCCGGGTGTGAACCCGTCGCTTAGCATCACGGCGCTGGCGGAACACGCCATGAGCAAGATCCCCGCAAACGGGCAGCGCGATGTGCGCCAGATCGAAAATCAGCCTGTACCTGAACCTGAAACGGTTCAGGTGAAGACCCAAAAAGTAAACGCCTGACGCGCGCATGGGACGTTAAGGGAGGAGGAGCATGAAAGATATGGTCACAGACGCAGCAGGGTTCAAAACCCTGTCGGATATTCAGGCGTTCGAACAGACCCCACTTGCGGCGCAAGACATGCCCGCGACGACATTTGCCGCCTTGCAGAAGGGCGCGGCGATCAATCCGGCCGCACCGGCGATCAGCTTTTTTGTGTCGGCCAGGGATTTCGCGCGGCCCAAGGTGGTGACATATGCCGATCTGCTGGCCAAGGTAACACAAACGGCCAATGCTCTGCGGCGGCTGGGGATTGGCCGGGACGACGTGGTGGCCTATGTGCTGCCGAACCTGCCCGAGACGCATTTTGTCATCTGGGGCGGCTCTGCCGCCGGTCAGGTGCTGGCGATCAACCCGCTGCTTGAGGCAGACCAGATCGCGGATCTGCTGCGTTCGGCCAATACCAAGGTGCTGGTGACGCTGGAAAAAACACCCAAGACCGACCTGTGGGAGAAATGCGTGCAGGCGCTGGATTCGGTGCCCAGCATTCAGCATGTCGTGACCTGCTCGGTGTTTGACTGGATGGATGGTGCGGCGGCCAAAGTGTTCGGCACGCTGGGCAAGCTGCGCGCCGGATCGCTACGCGTGGGTGGGCGCAAACTGCCTGTGATCCGCTTTCCGTCTTTGATCGCGGGGGCGAAATCCGACGGGCTGGAATTCGCGCCGCCCGCGCCCGGCGATATCTCGACCATGTTGTGTACCGGAGGCACCACCGGCTTGCCCAAGATCGCGCGGCGCACCCATCGGTCCGAGGTGTTCGATTGCTGGTCGGCTGCGCAATTCAACCCGCAGGTGGCCACACCGGGCCGGGCTGTGTTCTGCGGGCTGCCGCTGTTTCATTCAAACGCCATTCTGATCACCGGGCTGCTGGCCTTCATGAACGGGGCGCATGTGGTGCTGGCTACGCCGCAGGGCTATCGCGGCGACGGGGTGGTGGCGAATTTCTGGCGCGTCGTGGATCGCTACAAGGTGGCCACGTTCTCGGGGGTGCCCACCGTCTATTCGGCCCTGCTTGAGGTGCCGCGCGAGGGGCTGGACATCAGCTCGCTTGTATTCGGGGCCTGCGGCGCGGCACCCATGCCGGTCGAGCTGTTTAACGAATTTGTCGAAAAGACCGGCGTGCCGATTGTCGAAGGGTATGGGCTGACCGAGGGGGCCGTGGCCTCGTCCCTGAACCCGACGCATCCTGACCGGCGGCGGATCGGCTCCATCGGGTTGCACCTGCCGCATCAGGACATGCGCTGCGCCATTTTCGACGACCGGGATGAGTTTGTCCGCTGGGCCGAAACGGATGAGGTCGGCGTGATTATGATCTCGGGGCCCAACGTGTTCGAGGGCTATCTGATCGACAGTCAGAATACGGGGATTTTCCTGGAACAGGGCGGCCAGCGCTGGTTCAACACCGGCGATCTGGCGCGGCAGGATGCGGATGGCTATTTCTGGATGACCGGCCGCAAGAAAGAGCTGATCATTCGCGGCGGCCACAATATCGACCCCAAGATCATCGAAGAGGCCATGCACGCCCATCCCGGCATCACCATGGCGGCGGCGGTCGGGCGGCCCGATGTCAAGGCCGGGGAACTGCCGGTGCTGTATTTTCAGGGTGACGACATCCCGACGCAGGAGCTGTTCGACTTTGCGCACCAGCATGTGCCTGAACGCGCCGCCGTGCCCAAAGAACTCATCCGGCTAGAGGAGCTGCCCGTTACGGCTGTGGGCAAGATCCACAAGGTCACACTGAACATGATGGAGGTCGAGCGCACGATCCGCGCCGAGGCCAAAGCCGCAGGTCATGAGATCGAAACCCTTGAGGTCGTGCAGGATGCCAAACGTGGCATCGTCGCACGGCTGCGCGTGCACTGTGGAACCGATGATATGCGCCACTTGCTTGGCCGCTACACCTTTAACGTCGATTTCATCGACTGACTCAGAACCGGCCCGTACTGAGGAGGCGGGCCACCAAAATCAAAAACGGGAGGAAGTTCGTGGATTTTGCAATCAATGTGGTCATCCCGACCGCGCAGGCCTTTATCATGTTTTCGCTGGGACTGGGGCTGAGCATCGCCGATTTCCAGCGCGTGTTTTCGCGCAAGACGGCCTTTGCCGTGGGGGCGGTTTGTCAGGTGGTGATCCTGCCGCTGATGGCGTTTGCCGTGGCAACCCTGCTGAACCTGCCCCCGATCATGGCTGCGGGTCTTATGATCCTAAGCTTTTGCCCCGGCGGCGTGACCAGCAACATCATCACCAAGCTGTCCTGCGGCGATGTGGCGATGTCGGTGTCGCTGACGGCGGTGGTCAGCGTGCTGTCTTTTATCACAGTGCCGCCGCTGGTGACGTGGGCGGTGCTGCATTTCATGGGTGAGGCCGCGCCAGATTTCTCATTTATTGATATTGCGTTCTTCACATTCCTGCTGACCACGGTGCCGGTGACGCTGGGTGTTTTGGTGCGCCATTTCCTGCCGAAACTGGCGATTGCCATCGAACGCCCGGTTGAGATCATCGCGATCATTTTCTGGGTCGTCATCGTGGGCGGTGTTTTCTACGGCAACCGCGCGATTATCGTTGAGCTGATGCCGGTCCTCGGGCCCAGCCTGTTCATCCTGCCCATCGGCATGATGCTGGTTGGTTTGATCCTCAGCCGTGCGTTCGGCCTGACAGGTCGCGAAGGCAAGACGGTTGGGGTCGAAGCCAGCATTCAGAACTCGCCGCTGGGGATCACACTGGCCACGGTTCTGATGGGCGGTATCTCGGCTACCAGCAATGAACTGGCGATGCCCTCGGCGATGTATTCGGTGACGATGTATCTGGTGGCGATCTCGTTCATCTTCCTGTTCCGCTTTACGGATGCCGACAGGCGGTCGGTGCCCGCGGAATAGACCGGGCGCGCAACGGGCGGGCGCGGACAGAATGTCCTAGCCCGCCCGGACCCGAGACTGGGGCAGTTCACTAGAAATGAGGCAGAAAACATGATCAAAGTTCACCACCTCGCGCAATCACGTTCATTGCGTATCTTGTGGCTGCTTGAGGAACTGGGCCAACCCTATGAGGTTGTGCGCTATGAGCGCGACGCGCAGACCCGGCTGGCCCCGCCAGAGCTGCTGGATGTGCATCCGCTGGGCAAGGCCCCGGTGATCGAGGTGGACGGCCAGCGTCTTGGTGAATCCGGCGCGATTGTCGAGTATCTGTGCGCGCGGTTCGGTCCCCAGATGGTGCCGCCCTCAGACAGCGCGGCCTATCTGGAGCATCTGGAGCTGATGCATTTCGCCGAAGGCTCGGTCATGACGCCGCTGTTGCTGCATATCTATGTCGGCCTGCTGGGCGAGGCGGGCGCACCGCTGCATCCGCGCATTCAGTCCGAGACGGTGAAACACCTGCAATTCATGGAAGACAGCCTACGGCCCTCGGGGCATTTCGTGCTGGATGATCTGTCGGCTGTGGACATCATGCTTAGCTTTCCGGCGATCAGCGTGATGCGGGGCGGGCGCGCAGCGCAATTTCCGAAACTGGCCGCCTGTGTACAGGCGATGCAGGACCGCCCTGCCTATCAGCGAGCGGTCGTGGCGGGCGGCGGCGATTAACGGCGCTTGGGCGCACAAGAAACACAAAAGGCAAGGATCAGAAAATGGCGGCCATGACAGAAGAACTCACTCTCAGATCGGGCACAGTGCTGCGCAACCGTATCTGCAAAGCGTCGATGAACGAGGCGCTGGCAACGGCGGACGGCAAGGTCACGCAGGATCATATCGCGGTCTACAATGTCTGGGCCGACAGCGGCGCGGGGCTGCTGATCACCGGCAATATGATGGTCGATGGCCGCCATATGAACGAGCCTCTGGTGGTGGATGCGCTGCTGGAGACCAATATGGACTTGTTGCGCAAATGGGCGGAGACCGGCAAGCGCACCAATACGCATATCTGGCCGCAGTTGAACCACCCCGGCAAGCAGTCGCCCAAAATGGTCAATGACACGCCCGTGGCACCGTCGGCCGTGCCGATTGAGAACGACATGTTCGTGCCGCCGCGCACGCTGAACGACGCAGAGATCGAAGCCATCATCGACCAGTTCGCCGAGGCCGCCGCCCGTCTGGAGCAGGCTGGGTTCACCGGGGTGCAACTGCACGGCGCGCACGGCTATCTGATCGGCCAGTTCCTGTCGCCCCATCACAACCGCCGGGACGACAAATGGGGCGGCAGCTTTGAAAACCGCTTTCGCTTTGTTGAAGAAATCTACAAGCGCACCCGTGCGCGTACCGGCAAGGGGTTCAACATCGCCATCAAGATCAACTCGTCCGATTTCCAGAAGGGCGGCTTTACCGAAGAGGATTCGATCAACGTCGCCAAGGCGCTGGACGCGCTGGGGATCGACCTGATCGAGGTGTCGGGCGGCAGTTGGGAAAACCCGGTCAACCGCAAGGGCAAGGGTGAGGTTCGCGACAGCACCCGCAAGCGCGAGGCGTATTTCCTGGAATATGCCGAAAAGGTCAAAACCCAAATCTCGACCCCGTTGATGGTGACGGGCGGGTTCCGCTCGGCCGCAGGTATTGCCGAGGCGTTGTCCAGCGGGGCCATCGACATGGCCGGTGTGGCGCGGCCCTTTGCCGTCGACCCTATGTTTGCCACCCATGTGATGCGTAATCCCAGCTATGTCTCGACCGTGGCGCCGATCAGGTCGGGGATCAAGAAGATCGACCAGATGGCGATCATGGAGATCAGCTGGTACACGATGCAGATCGAACGCCTTGCCCATGGCAAATCCTCGCAGACCAAGGCCGATGGCGTCTGGCCCGCGCTGAAGGTGATGTACCGTTTCTGGAAAAATGGTAAGGCTGTCAAACGGGTGCGTGCCTGATCCAGCGCGCCGCGAGACACAAGAGGGCACCATGACCACTCTGACCGGCCATTGCACGTGCGGCGAGGTTCGTTTTGATCTGCATGAGAAACCACTGTTTCGAGCGATCTGCCATTGCTCGATCTGTCAACAGTTCAACGACGCGCCTTATGGCGATATCGTTGTGGTGCCCAGTCGCGCGGTCGATCTGAATTCCGAGGATGGGGTTTCCTACCAGTCGCTGAAAGCGCCCCCTATCCTGCAACGCGGGCGCTGCGCCACTTGCGGAGCGCCGTCGATCGAGCGGCTGAACATGCCGCTCTTTCCCAGGCTGACGTTGGTTCCGGTCAGTCGGATCACCGATCCTGCGGCCCTGCCGGACCCGAGTTTCCATATTTTTTACGAGTGCCGCCAGTCGGATGCGGCGGATGATCTGCCAAAACGCAGCGGATATCTGCGCAGCCAGATGACCTTCGCCTCGGTGCTGATCAAAGCCCTATTCAGGAGGCGCTAAGCTGGGCCACGGGCCGCAAAGCCCGTGACCCGACGTTGTTACTTGACCTTCAGCACGACCCGGTAGCGCGGGCTGCCATTGGCCAGCCGGTCCATCGCGGCGTTCACGTCCTTGATGTCAAACATCTCGACCTTGGGGGCGATGTCGTGGCGGGCGGCAAAGTCCAGCATCTCGGCGATGGTGGCGGGGCTGCCGACGGGCGAGGATGAGATCGACGCCTGCTTGCCCATCAGCGAAAAGACCGACAGGTTGATCGGCTCGGTCACGGCACCCACCAGATGCAACCGGCCGCGCGGTTTCAGCGTGTTGAGGTATCCGGCCCAGTCCAGCGGCACGTTCACGGTGGACAGGATCAGGTCAAAGCTGCGCGCGGCGTCGGCCAGCGCATCCGAGTCGTGGGTGTCCAGCGTGTGATGCGCGCCCAGCTCCAGCGCCTCTTGCTTTTTGGCCTCGGACGAGGTGAAGGCCGTTACTTCGCAGCCCCAAGCGTTCAGGAATTGCAGCGCCATATGGCCCAGACCGCCGATGCCGATCACACCCACGCGGTCGGTCGGTTTGATGTCGAACTGCTTGAGCGGGTTATAGACGGTCACACCGCCGCAGAACAGCGGACCGGCGACGTCGGCCCCCAGATCCTCGGGCAGTTTCACTACGGCTTCGGCCTGCGCGCGGACCTTGTCGGCAAAACCGCCATGGCGGCCAAACAGGGTGCCGTTCACATCGGCGCACATGTTGTGATCGCCGGATTTGCATTCGTGGCATTCGTTGCAGAAGGCCGCCTGCCAGCCCAGCCCGACCCGGTCGCCCGGTTTCAGGCCGGTGACGCCTGCGCCGACGGCCGCGATGTGGCCTGCGACCTCGTGACCCGGAACAAAGGGATAGGCGGTTGCGCCCCATTCGTTGTTGGCCATGCTCAGGTCGCTGTGACAGATGCCGCAATATTCGACGTCAATCTCGACATCGCCCGCGGCCAGAGGGCCTGGATCATATTCGAATGGTTGGAATTCACCGCCCGGTTCATGCACTGCATATGCTTGGATCATTGTGTGTCTCATAGGTTGAAAGGATGCAGGTCAAATAGGGTCAATCCGTAGGTAATCAACGGCTGTAGATGAAATATAACTTATTGACTTTAAGTAATTTTATGGCGTTTTGCGCAACGCATAATTTTTGCGATTCATACGTTGAAGATGCCTGAAAAACCACCATTTCCGGGGTGGGTCAATCAGCGGCACTCAAGCACGAAGGTCAGGGTTTTCCAGGCCAGCCCAGCCGATGAAAACGCCATGCGGTCAAGCCGCCAAAGGCAGCCATGCCCGCGAACACAACACAGAACAAAAGCCCAACAGGGGTAGCAGCCCGGTTCAGCGCACAGCCTGCACCGATCACGATTGCCAGCCGCACGGTCCCGGCCAAGATGGGCCAGATGACCTGACCCGCGCCCTGAAAGGCAAAGTACAGGCACAGGCCGAACCCCAGAAACGCATAGCCAGGACCCGCCCAGCGGAAATAATTGGCCGAGACCGCCAGAACCTGAGGATCGTTCGTGAACAGGCCGGTCCAAAGCTGTGGAAATAGCGCTACGGTTATCCCGACAAGACCCAGAATGCCGCCGCCCATCAATCCGCCTGCCCAGCCCACAGCCTTGGCCCGGGTGAAATCCCGCGCGCCGACGGCCATGCCGACCATCGGCACTGATCCCACCCCGATAGAGAACGCAACCGGTATCAGCAGAAACTCCAGCCGCGCGCCGATACCATACCCGGCAATCGTGGCCGCCCCATGCGCCGACAGATAGGCTGTCAGGAACATGGCGGTCAGCGTGGCCTGAACTGGCGACAGGCAGGCCAGTCCACCGGTGCGGAACAGCTCGGCAAAGATGGTGCGGTCCAGCAGCGACGGGTCAAAACGCAGCCGCGTCGCCTGTGGCCCGCCCATCAGCAGCACGATCGCCCCAACTGCGCCTAGGTTGAAGGCAATGACCATTCCCCAGGCGATTCCGGCGATGCCAAAGCCCAGCCCAAAGCCCAGAAACAGGCTGAGCGCAACCTGACCCACCGCAACTCCAATAGTCAGATAGGAGGGAATGGCCATCTGCCCCGTACCCCGCAGGGCCGAGATCACGCCGTTCATGATCCAGATCCCCGGCAGCGCGAACATCACCACCTTGAAATAGGCCATCGCGTGATCCAGCACCGCCCCCGATGCGCCCAGCAGCCGCAGAAAGGGCGCACCGATCAGCAGCAGAACCAGCGCAATTGCACTGCCCACGCCCGCGCCGATCAGCAGCCCGTGCAGGCCAACCGCCTGCGCCCGGCTCAGATCGCGCGCGCCCAGTGCCCGGCTGACCGCGGACGACACACTGCCGCCCAGAGACCCCGCCGCCATCATGTGTTGCAACATGATCAGCGGAAAGATCACGGCGTGGCCGGCCAGTTGCTCAAGCCCCAGAAGGCCAAAGAAATAGGTCTCGGCCACCGCGGCACCGGTGGTGAACACCATCGCCAGCAGGTTGGGCGCAGCCAGCCGCATCATCTGCGGCAGCACCGGCGCGGTCAGCATCGGGTTCTGGATCATGGGACGGGGTAGCCTTTTCTAGCCCAGCTTGAACAGATCGGCAGGGTCATAGCCTTTCAGCTCATCCCCGGCACCGCGCGCGATTTTCGCGGCCCAGGCCGGGTCGCTCAGCAGAGCGCGGCCAACGCCGATCAGGTCAAACTCGTCATTCTCCATGCGGCGGATCAGATCGGTGATCTCGGCGGTGCCGGACCCCTTACCGGCGAAGGCACCAAAGAAATCACCCTCCAGCCCGACCGAGCCGACGCTGATCACAGTCTTGCCGGTTATCTTCTTCAGCCAGCCGGCAAAATTCAGACCCTGCTCGCCGTCGATCTCGGGGAATTCGGGTTCCCAAAACCGGCGCTGCGAGCCGTGGAAAATATCGACGCCCGCCTCGGACAGCGGCGCAACCCAGGCCTCCAGCTCTTGCGGGGTGGGGGCCAGACGGACGGCGTAATCTTGTTGTTTCCACTGGCTGATGCGCAGGGCGATGGGGAAATCGGGGCCGACGGCGGCCCGCACCGCGCGGACCATCTCGACGGCAAAACGCGACCGTTCCGGCAAGGTCGCGCCGCCCCAGGCATCGTCGCGCTGGTTGGTGCCCGACCAGAAGAATTCATCAATCAGATAGCCATGCGCGCCGTGCAGCTCGGCCATATCAAAGCCCAGCGTCTTTGCATCCAGCGCGGCCTGGGCAAAGGCGGCGATCGTGTCGGCGATATCTTCTTCGGTCATCTGCTGGCCGCGCGGCTTGTCAGGTGCCAACAGGCCCGAGGGGCTTTCGACATCTGCCTCGGGCGTCCAGTCGCCCGACCCACGCGTGGCACCGGTGTGCCAGATCTGCGGACCCATCTTGCCGCCCGCCGAATGGACTGCGTCGATCACGCCTTTCCAACCGGACAGCGCATCGTCGCCGTGAAAGAAGGGGATGTGCTGCTCATTCCGCGAGGCGGGGCGGTTGATCACCGTGCCTTCGGAGATGATCAGCCCCACCGCGTTTTCAGCGCGGCGTTTGTAGTATTCGGCATTGGCCGCGTTGGGCACGCCCTCGGGGGCCATGTTCCGCGTCATGGGGGCCATGACAATGCGGTTTTTCAGTTCCAGCGAACCAACTGACAGCGGCTGAAACAGAACATCGGTGTTTGCGGGGGTGGAATTATCCAACATGAGACTGCTCCGAGTAGGTTGATGCGCGAAGAGGTATATATTATAAACCTAGTGTCAATTACGCACGTTAAGCGCACCAGGTCACCACGAGGTAACCGCCATGGATGAGTTCATTCAACTTGATCAGTTCTGCCCCAGCCGGGCCCTGTTTGCTGAACTGACGGACAAGTGGTCGCTGATGATCCTGTACGTCCTGTCGCATGGCGATTGCCGGTTTAACGAGTTGAAACGACGCTGCGCCGGTATTTCGCAGAAAAGCCTGACCCAGACTTTGCGGCGGCTTGAGCGTAACGGGCTGGTGTCGCGGCGGGTTCTGGATACTTCGCCCGTGGCAGTCGAATATGGCATCACTGATATGGGCCGCGCCCTGTCCAAACCGCTCAAGGCGATGTTGGAATGGGCGTATGAGCATACCGAGGCCGTATCCGAGGCGCGGCAGAAGTTCGACCTCAAGTCCACTTGATCGAACAGCCCATCGAGGGCACCTGTTGTTGCGGCCCGGCACCGGTGCGGGCGATCAGGCGCATCGCCTCGACCAGTTCGCGGGTACGGTTTGGGGTTCCGTCCATGCGCGCGTCGTCCAGACGGCCGCGATACTGCAACTCTCCGTCCTTGTTCAGGCCAAAAAAATCGGGGGTGCAGACCGCGCCATAGGCTTTGCCGACGGCCTGATCCTCATCCACCAGATAGGGAAAGTCGAACCCGAAATGATCGGCGAATTTCAGCATGTTGGGCGGGCTGTCGATGGGAACATAGCGATAGTCGTTCGACATCACGGCCAGCACGTTAATCCCCTCGTCCATCAGGGTACGGGTGTCCTCGGCCAGACGTTCGCCGATGGCCTGCACATAGGGGCAGTGGTTGCAGATAAAGGCAATCAGCAGACCCTTGTCGCCCAGACGATCCCGCATGGCAAAGCTGCGCCCGTTGGGGTCCTTCAGGGTGAAATCCGGGGCTTTCCAACCGAAATCGCAGATCGGGGTATCCAGCAGCATGTTGGGGTCCTTTCAGTCAGCCAAAAGCGTGTCGACGGCGGCGGCCAGTTCAGCGTTGCGTGTGGGGTTCAGCGCATCCGGGTGCGGATCGGTAAAGCGCCGGGCATCATTGTCGTAATATCGGCCCGAGGCTGTGGCGAATTCATCCGACACCGCCACGCGCGTCAGGATATCGACGCCAATGCCGACATCGCCGCCCGGAATGCCATAGCCTTCACGCACCATGCGAGTGCCCAGAAATGACCCGGGGTTGACCGCCACAAAGACCGGGCCTTGCGGGTGCGTCGCCGCCATATGCGCCGACCACATGGTCAGGGCCAACTTGCTTTGGGCATAGGCCTCTTTTTCCGATACCTGCGCGTGACCATGTAGCGCGTCCAGCGATACCGGGGCCTGCGCCGCCGAGGATAGGCTGATCACCCGTGCCTGCGCACCCAGAGCCGGTAGCAGGCCCTGAGTCAGAAGCGCGGGGGCTAGCGTGTTGACGGCAAAGCGGATATCCAGACCGCGCGCCGTCACAGGATTGGGCGCGGCCATGACGCCGGCATTGTTGATCAGCACGTCGATCCGGGGATGGTCGGCAGCCACCTGCCGGGCCAGAGCGTGAACCTGGTCGGGATCGGACAGGTCCGCCACATATCCGCCCTGCGCGTCGGGCAGGGCAACCTGAGCCGCCTTTACCTTGGCCGCGCTGCGCCCATGCAGCAACACGGTTTGGCCCTGCGTTATAAGCGCCCGAGCGGTTTCAAACCCAAGGCCATCGGTCGAGCCGGTGATCAGAATGGTCTTTGACATTGCTTCATCCTTTCGGTCGGGGGCGGGACCAGGCCCGCCCGCACCGGTTCAGACATCCAGAACGTTCTTGCCGATGACCCGGCCGCTTTCCTGAATGCGGTGCGCCTCGATCAGAGATTGCGCACTGACCTTGCCCAGATTGGCCGTCACGGTCGACTGCAGCTTGCCCGCGTCCAGCAGGTCCGCAACCCGGTTCAGCAGATCGCGCTGTGCGTCCATATCCTCGGTCTGGAACATCGAGCGGGTGAACATGAACTCCCAGCTGATGCTGAGGGCCTTGAGCTTGGCGGGCAGGATGTTCAGCTCTTCCGGGTCGTCGATCAGGGCGATATGGCCGCGCGGCTTCGCGACCTCGACCAAAGCGGGGAAATGTTCGTCCGAACCGGTCAGACCGGCGATGTATTTCGGGTGCAGACCCAGCGCCGCAACCTGTTCGGGCAGGCTTTCACGGTGGTTGATGACATGATCGGCGCCCATCTTTTTGACCCACTCGACCGTTTCGGGGCGCGAGGCGGTGGCGATCACGGTCAGCCCGGTCAGCACTTTGGCCAGCTGGATCAGGATCGAGCCGACACCACCCGCACCGCCGATGATCAGCAGTGTTTCGCCCGCGCCGCTGCCCTCGGTCAGGGCAAAGCTGTCGAACAGGATTTCCCAGGCGGTGATCGCGGTCAGCGGATGGCCCGCAGCCTCGGCAAAACCAAGCGAGGCGGGCTTGCGGCCCACGATCCGTTCATCCACCACGTGCAGCTCGGAATTGGTGCCCGGACGGGTGAAATCACCGGCATAGAAGACCTCATCCCCGACCTTGTAGCCGGTCACATCCGCGCCGACGGCCTGAACCACCCCGGCGGCATCAAAGCCCAGCACCTTGGGGGCATCGCCCGGCTCCATCCCGGCGCGCAGCTTGACATCGACGGGGTTGACCGAGACGCCCTTGACCGCGACCAGCAGATCGCGCGGGCCGGGGGTTGGGGCATCGGCTTCAAAATCAATCAGCGCGTCTGCGGCAGTGACGGGACCGGTCTTGGTGTATCCTACGGCTCTCATCGGGGGTGTCCTTTTTGGAATTGCTCTGTTGCAGCCGAAAATAGGTATGACCGCACCCAAGTAAATCGCGGATACCGGCAAACATTATTTGGGATTTCGGTATAAAGCGTCCTACATTGTGTCATAGGGCGGTAAGTTGCGAGACCGAAAATCACCCGGTTTTGTCGGGTGGGGAAACACTCGTGTGCTGCTTCCCCGAACCTTTAGTCAAGCTGTTGCCGAAGCATACGGCGCAGGATTTTACCCGAGGCCGACTTGGGGATTTCGTCCACTCGAATGACGTGATGGATGTGTTTGTAATGCGCCAACGTCGCTGCGACGTGGGCCATAAGTTCGTCGTCTGAAGGGTTGGCATCATTGGTCACGACAAAACCCACCGGCAATTCACCGGCGACAGGGTCAGGGCGTCCGATAACCGCGGCATCCTGTACGCCAGGGTGGGTCAGAAGGGTGGCTTCCAACTCTGCCGGTGCGACCTGAAATCCGTTGTATTTGATCAGCTCTTTCAGGCGGTCGACGATGAACATGTACCCGTCCTGATCGACCACGGCGATGTCGCCGGTCTTGAGCCATCCATCCGATGTCAGGGTTTCACGGGTCGCGGCGTCGTTGTTGAGATAACCGATCATGACCTGTGGACCTTTGATCCACATCTCGCCTTCCTGACCGGCTGGCATATCCTCGCCGGTCTCGGGATCGACGATCCGGCACAGCGTGTTCGGCAGCAAAATACCTGATGACCCAGCGCGCGGCCCGCTGATCGGGGTCGCGTGCGAGACCGGCCCCAGTTCGGTCATGCCGAACCCTTGCAAAACGGTACAGTTCAGCCGCTTTTCGACCGCGTCCGACAGTTCCGGCCCCATTGGCGCGGCCCCGGACATCAGAAGTTCAACCGAGCTTATGTCATAATCATCTACCATCGGGTGTTGCGATAACATCAACGCGACCGGCGGCACGACCCAAAGGCGTCGGGACTTGTGCTGTTGTGTAATCTTCAGAACCCGTTCCAGATCAAAGCGCGGCAGGGTCACAAGCGTTCCGCCATGCGCCAGATGCATGTTCATCAGCACGTTCATGCCGTAGATATGGAAGAATGGCAGGAACCCGGCGATGACCTCGCCCCGCTGCAGGCCAAAGCCGATGGCCGATTGGTCCACATTGCCCACAAGATTGCGATGCGACAGGCGCACCCCTTTGGGCAGGCCGGTCGTGCCCGAGGAATAAGGCAGAACGGCGTTGTGATTGTCCAGATCGACGGGGGCTTGCTGATCCAGCGGCGCGCCCTGAAAGCTGTGCAGTGACGGGGTGTCCGGCGCGTCGCCGATGGTGACGATCTGCCGGACGCCGGTGCCCCCCGACCCCTCTTTGGCGACGTCCAGACAAGCGGTATCGGCAATCAGAAGATCGGCGCCGGAATCCATCAACTGATAGTGCACTTCGGACGCCGTGTAAGTCGGATTGATCGTGGTGATCGTTCCGCCCGCCCATCCAACGGCATGAAACACGATGCAATATTCAGGGGAGTTGGGGGCCATCAGAGCAACAGTTTGGCCCGCGCCGAACCCCTGTGAGGTCAAGCCGCCAGCCAGTTGTTTGACCGCTTGGATAAAGGACGCAGCGCTGAGGCTTGCATTGGTCAGCCCGTCGATCAGGACGGTGTCGTCCGGGCGCTGCGCCAGATCCGCAAAGACCCGCTGCGTGATGGTCAGATCGGGGATCTCGATCTCTTGGGCGTGAGTTGGACGATACGTCATTGGCCTCTCCTCCGGGGCAAATCAACGGGCAGAGGGGTTAAAGCCCCTGCACGAAATCGGTGACACAGGCTGCGAACCGGTCGGGGTTTTCCAGATGCGGCCAGTGTCCGGCTGCTGGGATAACATCGAAACGGGCGTTGGAAAACCGGGGCACGACAGTCCCTGCCAGCGTGTCGACCGTGAAAAACGGATCGCCCTCGGCCGCCAGCACTAGCGCCGGGATTGTAACGGTAGACGGAACCTGACCATCGGGATGACCACCGGTCCAAGCCAACAACTGTTCGAGTGCGAAATCTGCCGGAGTGTTGCGGGCGGCGGTCACGAGTGTGTCCATCGCGGCGGCGTCCAGATTGACCGACAATGCAAGCCGCCCCTGCGCCAGCCCTTCGGGATTGGCGGATTGGGTTGAGGCGCGGAACCTGTCCATCATCTCGGGCGGCAAGTTGTGCCCGCGCAGGTTAGCTGGGGTGGCCAGAACCAGCCCTAGCGCCCCAGCGCCCAGTCGGGCCGCAGCCAATTCCGCCACTTGCGCGCCCATACTGTGCCCAACCAGTACAACAGGCCCATCGGTCTCGCCAACGGCCCGGACCATTTGATCGGCGTAATCAGCCAATGTCTCAGCCGAGGTCGCGGCCCCTGACGGGGCCAACCCGACGGCCAACGGTCGCCATCCCGGAAGATCAAGCCCTTCAATCACTTGGTCCCATGCGGCGGGTCCGTCGCGGAACCCGTGGATCAGAACCAGTGTTCCCTTTTGCTGTTGGGGCATGGGGGCCTCCTTAGGGTTTCAGGTGCTGGACAAACCATTCGGTCGCCGCGCCACAGGTTACATCCAACTCGCGTGCATAGGCGTCATAATGACCGCCCGAGAAGATTTGCAGTCGTTTGGGTTCCAGCAATTGCTCGTATGCCGCAAGCTGCATGTCGGTGGGCGTCACGGTGTCATGCGTGCCGACCACCATCATCAGCGGGGTGGGTGAGACCCGGGTGATCCAGTTGCCCGGCTCGTACATCATTGCACGGCGGGTGGATTGCAACGTGATGACGTCGTTCGCCGGAACCCCTTCGGGCAGGGGAAAAGCGTCTTTGAATTCCTGCGAGTCCTGCGATTTGTAGGCGGCCGGCACATTGGGGTCGGTGCTGAGCATCAGTTGCGTGACCGGGGATGAGCCGTGGAATTGCGCGCGTTCATCGGCGTTGAACCGATCCTCAAGCGCGGGACGGGCATCGCCGGGCACGCGACGCTGGCCTTGCCGGAAACCGCTGATCGTCGGCACCTGCGCCACAACAGCCTTCAATCGCCGGTCAGTTGCCCCCAGCACGATCGAGTGTCCGCCCGCATAGCTGGACCCCCAGAGCCCGATGCGGTCTGTATCCACACCGTCTAACGTTTCGGCATAGGTGATTATCCGTCGCCAGTCGGAGATCTGCTGCCAAGGATCGATGTCGCCCCGGACCGCGCCGCCGCTTAGCCCGAAACCACGATGGTCATGCACCGTAACCACAAACCCTGCTGCCGCAAACCGTTCGGCATAGTTCCTGAGGCCCCGATACTTCACACCGCCAAAGCCATGCGCCATGGTGATCGCTGGACGGGGACCTTCGAACCCTTGGGGGCGGAACACCCACGTGTGCAGTTCGATGCCATCGCTAACTGGCACCATTACCTCTTGCATCGTCATAGTTTTCGCCTCCTCCCGCGGGTTGCGCAGCTCAGTTTCCGGTCCAGTCGACCGGCGGGCGCTCATGCCCTTTTTCAAACGCTTCAGTCGCCGAAGTGATGCCGCGTTTGGCGTCTTCGGTCACCAAAATGTTGGCGACATGTTCCAGCATCACCTCGTCTGCAAGGCGGACACCGCCGGTGGACCAGGCCGCCAGCAGGTTTTTGGTCATGGCCTGCGCGCGGGTTGGACCCTGCCCCAGTTCGCGGCACAGCCGGAAGCATTCATCGGCATGGGTGGCGTCGGGCAGGACTTTCGTGATCAGGTTCATGGCCAGAGCGTCAGGGGCCGAAACCTCTTCGCTGAGCATCACCATACGTGCGGCCACCGTGCGCCCCGCCCTTTCGGCCAGGCGCTGCACGCCCCCGGCCAGCGGCATCACGCCCAGTGTCAGTTCGCTGAACCGGAAGCTGGCCGATTCAGCAGCGATGATCAGATCGGTATGCAGCGCCAGTTCGAACCCGCCACCATAGGCGCGCCCGTGGACACAAGTTACCGTGGGCACCGGCAGCGATTCGATCATATTCAGCAGAGCGTTCGAGGTCATGAATCGCTCGCGCCGCTTTTCGTGGGTGTCCAGCACCTTCCAGGTTCGGAAATCGCCACCCAGACAGAAATCCGGCCCGTCAGCGCGAAACATGATTGCGCGACACCCGTTGTGAATATGCGTGCGGCATCCCGCGACCAGATCTTCGAATGCCTTGAGAGTGACTCGGTTCTGCGGTGGGCGATTCAACGTCAGAATACCGACGCCATCGCGCGCATGAGATGTCACAAATCCACTGCTAAGTGTTTCTGCCATGAGGTTTGTCCTTTGATTGATCGGCGTCGAGTGCGTCAGCTTGCCGTGGCCCAGATTTCGTCCAGGCGATCCTTGTCGGTGGCGTCGCCCGCAAAGGCCACGATGTGCCAGTTGCCGTCGCGACGATGGATTTCGAAATGCGCCGCACGGCGTTGAATTTCCACGTCACCGGGTCCGCATCGCGACCAGATCACGTCGATTGACCCCGAATGCCCGTTATAGGCGGTGATTTTCCGGTCCAGCACGTTGGTATGGGTATAGCCCGCCTGTTTCAGCGGTGCCTGCATGTTGGTCAGAAGGTCCATGACCTGTCGCCCTTCGGTCAGGCAGTCATTCAGAGCCGTGGTCGAAACATGCAGCGGCGGGGTCCAATAATTCAGCACTTCGGCTGGGTCGCGCGCATCATCCGCGCCGATAGAAACCCAGTGCGGCAGGTACACGTCAAAGAACCAATGCTCAATTTCGCCAAGCGTTTTTTCCCTGTCAGCCATGATTCTGCCCTCCTCTAGCGAAGCTATTTATAGTACATTATCCTATATAGTAAAATAATAATTGCAATAGATGGTTTTTAAATCTACATACTAGGACATAATGTTAAATGGAGGAGAACATGGGCTCTCGTAACTTTGCCGCTGGTGTCGCGTTGTCGCTGGGTCTTCTGGCCCAAGCAGCCGGGGCTGAAACGTCGCTTACCTATGGGGACAACGGACCTGATCGCGGGCCATCGGCCTTTGCCAAGAACTGGCTGTTTTCGCAGATGAGCGAACATCTGGACATCTACGTTGAACCCCATTGGGGCGGGGCATTGTTCGGTGCCAAGGATTCGGTCAACGCAATTTCGAACGGTGTTGCGGACTTTGGATTTATTCTGGGCGCGTATTTTCCAAGCGAGCTGGTTTCGATCCAGGTGGCCGACCTTCCGATCGGAAACGCCGATACCTGGGTAGGACTGCGCGCGATGGAAGAATTCGTGCGCACTACGCCCGAGGTGCAAGAGCGTCTGGCGGATCAGGGCCTTGTGTTCATTGCGCCTCTGACCCCAACGGCGGTCAATCTGGCCTGTAAGGATGTCACCGTCGAAAAAGTCGAGGATCTGGAGGGCCTGAAGATTCGCGCCTTTGGAGCTTTTGGCAAGGCGCTGACCGATCTGGGTGCAAACAATGTCAGCCTGAGCATCTACAAGGCGTATCAGGGTCTGGACAGCGGGCTGATCGACTGCACGCTGGGCTACACCTATATCGTCAAGGCATTGAAATGGGATGAGCAGGTCAACTCGTACACGATCCTGAACTGGGGTCAGCCGGGTGCGCAGGGCATTTTCATGAGCAAATGGGCCTTTGACGATCTGTCGCCCGAAGATCAGGAAAAATTGCTGAGTTTTGGTGCGCAATTCCCCGAGGTGTTTGGCGAAGCCGTGGCCAAGGCCGAACAAGCGGTGCTGGACACGATGGCTGAAAACAACGTTCCCGTGTCCGAAATCACCGGTGCAGAGTTCGACAAGCTCAAGGTCGCGGCCGAACCTTACGTGCAGGAATGGGTCGCGCGCGCGGATCGCGACGGGTTGGACGGTGAAGCGCTGCTTGAGAAGTACCGGGGCCTGATTGCCAAATACGAACAGGAACGCGACAGCCAGGGCTATCCCTGGACGCGCGGTCAGTAATTCGGCGCCACGCGCGAAAAGGAGGGGAGAGATGCTCACACGATTGGAAAACAGTGCCTACACGGTTGCTTCGGCCATTCTGGTTGTCATGGCTGTCATGATTTTCGGAAACGTCGTTGCCCGGTTCGTGTGGAACAGTGCCCTTCCCGATACCACGGTCATCATACCAGAGCTGGTGGTGGCAGCGATCATGCTGCCACTGGCCTTCGGAACCAGAGAGCGTCAACATATCTCGGTTGATGTATTCACCAATCGGCTGCCCGGTAAAGTCAAAGCATCGCTGTTCGTGTTCGGAACATTCATTGGTCTGCTGGCCCTGACCCCTTTGCTATGGTTCAGCATTCAGGATCTGATCAAGGTGATCGAACGGGGCAGCATATTTGAAGGTGAGTTCAACCTGCCGAAATGGCCGGGCCGTGCCTTCTTCGTCGCCGGTCTGGGCCTGTGCTGGGTGCGGCTTTGGGCGATGCTGTTCGGCGATATCCGCCGGATACGGGCAAACAAACTTGATGAAATCCTGAATGAGGCCGTAGCATGACAGGCGTGACAATTGGCCTGGGTGCCTTTGCATCCGCACTGTTCTTGCTTGCGATCCGGGTGCCAATTGCCTTTGCTCTGGGGCTGGTTGCAACGGTCGCCACCTTCATTACGTTTCTGGCGCGCTTTGGGCTGGATCGTGCGGAACGCGCTTTTGACGCGACTGGAACGCTGATCTATTCCGGCGCCTTCGAAATCCTGCACAGTTTTGACCTGTCGATGGTGCCCTTGTTCATCGCGCTGGGGCATGTGTCCTATCACGCGCAGATCACTACCAAGATATATTATGCCGCGCGTGTCTGGCTAACCCGACTTCCGGGCGGTTTGGCGGTGGCGTCGATTATCGGATGCGGAGGGTTCTCGGCCATCACCGGCTCGTCGCTAGCCTGTGCTTCGACCATGGGGCGCATCTGCTCACCCGAGATGCTGAAGGCCGGGTATGACCCGCGTCTGGCAACCGGCAGCGTTGCTGCGGGTGGTACGCTTGGGTCGTTGATCCCACCCTCGGTCCTGTTCATAATCTATGGCATCTTCACAGAAACTTCGATCAGCCAGCTTTTTTTGGCCGGGATCATCCCGGGCCTCCTGACGCTGATTGGTTATGTTTTGGCTGTCACTTTGTGGGTTCGCCGCAATCCCGAAATTGCACCTGTTTTTCAGGAAGAAATTCCGCGCCAGCAACGCATGGCCGCGCTGATTGGCGCCTGGCCTGCGGTGTTTCTGTTCGTCATCATCATCGGAGGCATCTATGGCGGTGTCTTCACCGCGACTGAGGCGGCAGCGGTCAGCCTGATCTTTGCAATCGCAATCGGGGTCGTTCAGCGCACTCTGACATGGCAGGGGCTGAAAGACTCGATGCTCAGCACCTGCGCGCAAGCGGGCACGATCTTTCTGCTGGCGGCCTGTGCTAAGATGTTCGTGGGCTTTGTCTCGCTTACAGGCATATCAGGGGCCATCGTACAACTGGCCACATCTGTCGATCTGTCGCAACTGGCACTGCTGGCAATGGTTGTCGTCATCTATCTGTTGTTGGGCATGTTTCTGGACCCGATCGGCATTCTGGTTCTGACCCTTCCAGTTCTGATCCCGCTGGTCGAGGATTACAATCTGGATCTGATCTGGTTCGGCGTCGTGGTTGTCAAACTGCTTGAGATCGGTTTGATCACACCGCCCGTGGGCCTGAACGTGTTCGTCATTGGCGGGGTGATCGACAAGTCCATCACCGTTGACAGGATATTCGCCGGAGTCCTGCGATTTCTGGCCTCGGACATCGTGGTTCTTGTGCTTTTGGTTGCGTTCCCGATATTGTCATTGTTGATCCCCTATTCCATGTAAGGGCAGGTACCAGATGAAAAAGGGCAGATAATTGGGGTCCGGCAAGCGTAGTCCACAAAAATACTCGTCCACACTGGAACGGGGTATGCGCGTCTTGCGGGCATTCCAGTTCGGGGATCACGGGCTAAGCAATCAGGAACTGTCCGAGAGGACCGGTATCCCCAAATCGACGATTTCCCGTCTGACCTTTACCCTGCTGGAACTGGGGTTTCTGGCCCATGCCAGCCGCAATGACAAGTTCCGCCCGGGTCCGGGGCTACTGGCACTGGGGCAGGTTGCCAATGATGCGATGCCCTTCGTGCAGCAAAATCGCGAGTGCTTTCAGAAAATTGCGGATGACACCAATTCGTTGGTTCTGATGCTGGCGCGCGAAGACAACGCGCTGATGATCATCAGCGCCGTGCGCCCGACAGGGCGCGTGGGCCGCACGTTTGACGTGGGCCACCGGCTGCCGCTGGTCGGCTCATCCTCGGGTCATGCTTTTATGGCTACGATGGAAGACGCAGAATTCGAAACCCTTCTGCCCGATCTGGTTGAAGAATACAAAACACCCGAAGACCAAATTCGATCCCTGCGCGCGAAAGCCGCAGAGGATATCTTTAATCACGGCTTCCATTTCGCCCCGACCGAGGGGTACTTCAACACGATCATCAAGGCCGTCGCTACTACGCTGTATTCCCGCGATCTCGCGCAACAGGTGGCTATTTCCTGTGTCGTGGGGCGTAACGCGCGGTCGGATGCCGAACTTTCGGAATTTGTTGGTCCGAAGATGCTGCGCGAACTGGACGGAGAACATCAGTCGCTCAACTTTCTTGACCTTAGTGCCTCGCACCAATCCGTTTGATGAATCCCTTAGATTGGGTTTCTTCAGAGCAATCTTGCTCTGGTGTCTCCACCCTTCCTTATGCGCGATATCCATTTTTGGCATGAGTCGTTAGATGCTCGGCACCACTTGGTTGCACCCGATCGGACATTCAGATTTCCGGTCTGTGGTTTTCCGTGAATTTCAGCCCTGTGTCTCAAACTGTCTCAATCTGTATCAGGCTGAAACAGTTAACAGGTTCGGTCCTCTGAACGGCACAAAGCAGCGTTGATGCTGTTTTAAAACCCCTTTCCTTTGCGGGGCAGGAATTGCGGCAACCCGCCGCGACCGCCAAGACGGGAGGAACACATGACGCCGACACGCGAAGACCAGCATTGGATGTATCACAACATGGTCACGAGCCGCCGGTTCGAAGAGGCCATCGCCAAGATTTACTTTGACGGCAAGTCACCTGTCTTCAACATGGCCAATGGCCCCATTCCGGGCGAGATGCACCTGAGCGACGGGCAGGAACCCGTGGCCGTCGGGGTCTGTGCACATCTGAACCCCGAAGACATCGTGACCGCGACACACCGCCCGCACCATCAGGCCATCGCCAAAGGGGTGGATCTCGACAAGATGGCGGCCGAGATTTTCGGCAAGAAAACCGGCCTGTCCGGGGGCCGGGGCGGCCACATGCATATTTTCGACGCGGATGTGAACTTTGCCTGCTCGGGCATCATTGCGCAGGGCATGGGCCCCGCCGTGGGTGCGGCCCTGTCGCGCAAGATGCAGGGCAAACCCGGCGTGGCCGTCGCCTTTCTGGGCGAAGGCGCGGTGAACCAGGGCGCATGGCACGAGGCGATGAACCTGGCCGCGGTCTGGAACCTGCCCTTTGTCTGCGTGATCGAGGACAACTCGTGGGGGATTTCGGTGCCCAAGGAAGCCTCGACCGCGATTGCCAACAATGCTGACCGCGCGGCGGCCTATGGCATCAAGGGTATGCGCATCGAGGGCAACGACCCCTATGCCATCTACGAGGCCGCAGGCGAGGCCATCGCCCGCGCCCGCGCCGGGGAAGGTCCGACGCTGCTGGAGGTCGAAACCTATCGTCTGGCCGGTCACTTTATGGGTGATGCCGAAGGATACCGCCCCGAAGGTGAAAAGGACGATCTGTTTGCCAAGGATCCGATCCCCAAAATGCGCGCGCGTATGCTGGCAGAAGGTGCCGCGACCGAGGCCGAATTGGATGCGATCGAAGCCGAAAGCGCAGCCCGCGTCGAAGCGGCCATCACATTTGCACGCAACAGCGAAGACCCGGCCCCCGAAGACGCGCTGACCGCCGTCTTTGCCTGAGCCCGAGGGAGGATAAAATGAACAAACCCAACGAAAGAAAACTGACCATCGCCCGCGCCATGGCCGAGGCCATGCAGCAGGAAATGCAGATCGACCCTTCGGTTTTTGTCATGGGCGAAGATATAGGTGCCCTTGGCGGTGTCTATGGCAACACGCGCGGCCTGCTGGACGAATTCGGCCCCGAGCGTATCCGCGACACTCCGATTTCGGAAACCGCCTTTATCGGGGCCGCCGTGGGGGCCGCGCAGGACGGAATGCGCCCGGTGGTCGAGCTGATGTTCGTGGATTTCTTCGGCGTCTGCTTTGATGCGATCTACAATTTGATGGCCAAGAACACCTATTTCTCGGGTGGGAATTTCAAGGTGCCCATGGTGTTGATGACATCAACGGGCGGCGGTTATTCCGACGCGGGGCAGCACTCGCAATGTGTCTATGGCACCTTTGCGCACCTGCCGGGGATGAAGGTCGTGGCGCCCTCGAACGCCTATGACGCCAAGGGGCTGATGACTGCGGCGATACGCGACGACAGCCCTGTTGTCTACATGTATCACAAAAGCCTTCAGGGCATGGGCTGGCTGGGAACCGAGGCCGGTGCCACAGTCCACGTCCCCGAGGAAACCTATACGGTCGAGATCGGCAAGGCCAAGGTCGTGCGTCCGGGCAAGGACGTAACCATCGTCAGCCTTGGCATGGGCGTCCACAATGCGCTGAAGGCGGCGGCCAAGCTGGAACAGCAGGGCGTCGAGGCCGAGGTGATCGACCTTGTCAGCCTTGTGCCGCTGGACCGCGACACCATCCGTGCCTCGGTCGCCAAGACCGGGCGGCTGATCGTGGTGGACGAAGACTACATGAGCTATGGCGTTTCGGGCGAAATCATCGCCACCGTGACCGAGCATGACATCTCGGTTCTGAAAGCCGCGCCCAAGCGGATCGCGTTCCCTGATGTTCCGATCCCCTTTGCGCGTGTGCTTGAGCAGCACTGCCTGCCCAATCCCGACAAGATCGTCGCCGCCTGGGACGAGATGAAGGCGGCCTGACGCACGTTTACCAACCAAGACAGGGATCGCCTTTGGGGGATCCCGCAAAAAAGGAATGCCAAATGGCTACTGATATTGTTGTTCCCTCGGACCTTTGGGAAGAAGACGAAGAAACGGTCATCACCGGGTGGCTGGTCGATGACGGCTCCACCGTGGATGAGGGCGCGCTGATCGCTGAAATCATGACGGCCAAGGTTCAGTATGAAATCCTGGCTCCGGCTGCGGGCACTGTTCGGATCAAGGAAGAGGCCGACGCGGTTGTTCCCAAAGGCGCGGTCATCGGGTCGATCGAATGAGCGACGCGGTCAAAACCGTCCCTCTGAAGGGCGTGCGCGGCATGATTGCCGATGGCATGGTCAAAAGCCTGCACACTGCGGCGCAGCTGACCCACCACGGCAGCGCCGACGCCACCGCTCTGCTGGCCGAAAAGGACCGGCTGGCAGGGCAGGGCGTCAAGGCGTCGGTCGAAGATCTGCTGATGCTGGCCACGATCCGCGCGGTCAAGGCCAACCCCGATGCCAATGGCCGCGTCGAAGGGCGCGAGATCAAGCTGTCACAGGCGGTTGATCTGTCCGTCGCCATCGCCCTGCCGGGCAACTTGCTGGTGGCCCCCGCAATTTTCCGGGCGGGCGAGATGGATGTGTCCCAGCTGCGCGCAGCGCGGCAGGATCTGGCGGCGCGGGCCAAAACCAACAAGCTGAGCGTCACCGAAATGACCGGCGGAACCTTTTCCATCAGCAATCTCGGCCTGACACGGGTTGAACATTTCACCCCCATCATCAACGCGCCTCAGATTTGCATTCTGGGCATTGGCCGGATGGTCGACAAACTGGTTCGCGGTGCCGATGGAGGGATAGACCTGCGCCCGCATGTGGGCTTGTCGCTGACCTTCGATCACCGCGCCCTTGACGGCGCGCCCGCCGGGGATCTGCTGACCTCGATCTGTGACGAAATCGAAGGTATGGGCAAATGATAACCGCTGCGCGACAGGTTCAGGATGTGTCCGAAGGGCTGGCTTTCGAAGCTGACCTGATGGCCGCTCATGGCCCTGCTGCGGGCGTTTGGCAGGCGGCGCACCCGGCGCTTGTCTGTCCCGAAGCCTATCGGGCCAAACCCGGTTTTGCTGCGGCGGTCGCCGCATCCGACCGCTGCGGCTGGCCGGTACACACCCGCCCGACAGGCGGCGGGGCGGTGCCGCAGGGGCCGGGCGTTCTGAACCTGGCGCTGGCCTTTACCGTCGCGCGCGGCTTCACCATTGCAGACGGATACCGCCTGATCGCGGGAATCATCCGTCAGGGTGCCGGCCCCGCCGGTCGGCATCTGACCGCCGGGCCGACCCCGCACAGTTTCTGCGACGGCGACTGGAACCTGTCGCTGGACGGGCGCAAGGTTGTCGGCACGGCGCAACGCTGGCGGCCCCTGGGGTCGGGCAGAACCCGCGTTCTGGCCCATGCGCTGATCCTGACCGGGGGCGATCTGCGCCCCGGTGCAGAGGCGGTCAGCGCCTTTGGCGCAGCTTTGGGCTTTGCCTCGGTTGACCCCGAGGTTCACACAAAACTGGCCCCCACACCCGATCTGGCTGCGGCCCTGCTGACGGCGGCTGAGGACAGCCTCTGCGCAATCGACAATCAGAACGAGGCCGCCTGACCACACTATTTTCACCGCCGGGAGGAGGGCGGTCTGACATCAAAAGGAGGAAACCATGTCAAACGAAACAATTCACATCCACCTGAAAGTGGGTGTACCCCCAGAAAATGCAGCGGATTTCGAGGGGTTGATGAAGGAACTGGTCGCGCGCACCAAGCAAGAGCCCGGTACGCTGGTCTATGAATGGTACCGCTCCGAAAATGGTCGGTTCTGGCACATTCTGGAACGCTATGCCGATGCCGAAAATGGTGATCTGCACGTCAAGGGTTTTGCAGAAAACTATGCCGCGCGCTTTCTGGGCCTGATCGACAGCAGCGAAGCTATCGTCTCCGACAACGCCACCCCGTTCATCAAAGGCGTTCTGGAAGGGATTGCGCCCATTTACGTGACCGAGCAGGGCGGTTTCAACCGCTTCTGATGGGGACCGGTTCGTAAGGGCCCGCCCGTCGACGAATGCGGTGATGTTGGGAATGCGCAGGTCGCCCAACATTGCCGCTTTTGGTCTCAGCTAGGTGGGCCGCGTGATCCCGAACTTTTTCATCTTGCGATGAATGGTGGCTCGGCCCATGCCAAGATTGCGGGCCGCCTGCGCGATATTCCAGCGTGTTCCGGTCAGCGCATCCAGGATCATCGTGCGCTCGTCATAGGCGATGCGCGGGCTGGTCGGGGCACCAGAGTCGGGCGCAGGGTCACGGGGGCGAACCGTTTCCCGCAGATCCAGCGCCGAAATCCGCCGCCCGTCGCCGTTAATCAGCGCCTGTTGCAACGCATTGCGCAATTCACGCAGATTTCCCGGCCAGTCGCATTGGGTGATCAGGGACAGCGCTTCATCGGTGATCTCGGCACCGGACTCCGACAGGTCCGACGCGATTGTCTGGGCCAGCAGGCCCGGCTTTTCACGCTCGCGCAGGGACGGCAGGCGGATCGTCGAGGTCGCCAGCAGATAATACAGGTCATCCCGAAACGCCCCTCGGGCTACGGCATCCCGCAGTGACCTGCGGCTGGTTGCGATCACCCGCAGTGACCGAGGGTCGTCGGGTTGCAGATGCCGTTCCTCGATCTCGGCCATCAGACTGCGTGACCCCGCCTGCGCGTAATCCGGCATTTCATCCACGTTTTCCAGCACCAGCACCACATGGCCCCGGTCGCCCACGCCAAGCACACCGGACACGCGGGCCTGTTCCAGAAGGGTCTGAAAAAACGCGCGGTCGTCATCGCCATCGTCCAGAGCGGCGCAATCTATGGTCAGAATCCGTGCGGCCTTGGCCGCCTGAGTCGTTTGCAGGGCGCGGATCAGGCTAGATTTACCGGTGCCCGATTCCCCTTCGATCACAAAGGGCAGGGCGCGCCGGTACAGCGTCAGCGCCCGGGTGCACTGCACCTCCATCTTCTCACTGCCCAAAATCAGTTGACGCAGGGACGAGGCCATTCGCTGTCGTTTCGGACGCAGCGCCGGGGCATCGGCAGGACGCCTCCAGCCGGTGGTCGTGTCGGTTTTGCCCTGCGGCGCGCGCGCCGAAACCCTCAGCGCCGGGTGGTTTCCGCGCGGCACACTCAAGACCCGGCCGGGGACGGCTTCGAGGCTTTGCGCTTCGGTGCCGAACATCAGTTCGAACGCTTTGCCCTTCAACTGGCCCGGTTCGCTCTGACCGGCCAGCAGATGGGCCGAGGCGGTCGAGCCCAGGATCACGCCTGCCTCGTTCACGGCCACCAGCTCGTCCCGTTTCAGAAGATCGCGCTGGTTTGAGGACGCCACCGACACGATCATCGACTCGGCAAAGCGCCGTTCGAACAGGGCACGCTGAATCCGATCGGCTGCCGCGCCTAGAAGCTGCGTTGCAAACAGATAATCCGCCGTGTTGCGCCGGTCGACCATCGACAGGCTGATCGCACCCAGAGCCGTATTTTCGGCGTCAAACAATGGCAGGGCGGTACAGGCGAAATGCCGCAGCGAGGTGAAAAAGTGATCCTGACCGCTGACGGTAAAGGCGGCTCCCTGCGCCAGTGCCATACTGACGCCATTGGTGCCCGCAATGCGTTCGTCCCAGCATGACCCCAGCGCGATGCCGTTATGTTCAAACTCGGTCTGATCCTGCCCGATGCCTTCCAGCCGCACCAGAACGCCGTCCTGATCGGTGACAACCAGACAGTGCCCTGCATTGGCTGCGATATTCGAAAGTTCGCTGATAATCCCAAGCCGCCCGCCCGAGCGTTCGGTAAATTCCTCAAGTCGGGGTGCAACCTCGGCTGAGCGCAGGCGCAGGATAGGGCGGGACGTGCTCGGGGTCAGATTAAACTGATCTTTGCAACGCTCCCACGACGCTTTGATTGCCGCATCTGGGGTGGCTTTGTCTTGGGTATTGAACACGATCCCCCTCCCTGGGTCATGCTAAGCAAACGGCTGGTGGCTTGCCGATTTGCATAAAGGTTTTTGCGGCCCTTGCCGCAGGGTTGGATCGGCCCGAATGGGCCGGTCCAGTTGCCGACGGGGTCATCGGTTTCTCAAAGCGCCTTGAGCGCGGCCAGCGTGTCTTCGGGCTCGGGGCGGAGGGTATAGTCGGGGTTGATATCGGCGTAGACGACCTTGCCTGTGCCATCAATCACCAGACGCGCGGGCATCGGCAGTTCCCAGCTTTCGTCACCGTTAAAGGCGGGCAGGTCGATGCCCAGACCCTTGTAAAGCGCCTGCAATTCCTCTGACAGTCCGAACACCAGCCCCAGTTCGCGGCTGTAGCTGTTGCCAAGGTCGGACAGCACGTCGAATGACAGTGATCTTTCCGATTTCGTGACCTTCGATTTCTCGGTGGTCTGGGGCGAGATGATGACTACGTTCGCACCCGCCGCGCGGAATTGGGCAGCACTACGTTCCAGCGCCTCAAGTTCGAGGTTGCAATAGGGGCACCACTGGCCGCGATAGACACTGATGACCAGAGGCCCGTCTTTCAGCAGATCGGCTGAGCTTGTGGCCTCACCGTCCTGGTTTGTCAGGGTAAAGGCGGGCAGGGTGTCGCCCAGTTTGATCGTTTTCTCCAGAATGCCTGAAGCGGCCAGCTCTTCGGTGGCGCGGGCCATGGTTTCAAGTGTTTTCTGGGGCAATTGCTTAACGAACTGCGATTTCAGGGCGGCGATGTTTTCATGTAGCGACATTGGTCATAACCTTTCGGTCGGGGGTCAGATTTGAACGTCTTGCGCCGCTGGTCGGGCGGGCCCTTTGCGCAACGGCTACAGTACAGATAACGATCGGGCCGGGGATGATAACGAGGCGGATTGGACAATCACAATCCCGGAATTCTGTATAATCCCCTGCGCGCAATTTTTTTTGGCCGGGCATCAGAAACTGGGGCGCGAAAAACAGGGTCGAGACGTCGGTGTCCGTCAGGCCCTGCCGCAGGGGGATCATGGCCTGATATTCGGGCGACTGATACCAGCCATCCGCCGCGGCCTGACTGGGAAAGCGGACGATGACGCTCCAGTTGGCGCTATAGTGGCCTTCCAGCAACTGGACCTGTGGGGTGGCCACCAGAATCTCGGCCCCGGCCTGTTCCAGCATCGGAGTGACGGGAAAGACATAGCCGTTCAGGAACGGTTTCATGTCATCGACTCGCAGGCTGGCGACCATATAGACGGGGCTTTCGGCCTCTTGCGCTTTGGCGTGTATGGACAGGCCCAGAGCCAGCATCATGGATGTGATCAGCAGTTTCAGTTTCATGTCCTTGGGTCCTTGGATCGGGTATTAAGCGGAAAACTCGGGCAGCAGCGTGTCGGCCAGCCTAGTCAAAGTGTCGGGGATATCGGCCCCGTTAAAGCGCAGGTTCAGGGCGATATGGTTGACCCCGATCTGCTGCCGGGTGCGCAGATAGGCGCGCAGGGCGTTCAACCCCAGATGCAGGCCCAGATGGATCGGGCGCGGCGGAGTGTCAGGATCGGCGGCCAGATCGACGTAAAGCGGCTCCATCACCGGTTTGTCGCGCCCGCCATGGGCGGCGATGGCTTCGCGGTATTGGGCGATCAGCCGGGCCTGTTGCGGGGCCGGGCGCGGGAAGGTGATCCAGCCGTCGGAATGCTGCGCGAACCAGTCCGGCGATTGCTGGCTGAGCCCCGTGGTCAGCAGCGGCAGCCGCGTGCCCACCGGCTTGGGCAGCATGTCCATCCCTGCCGTCACGCTGCCCCGCGCGTTGTGAAACTGCGGGTGGGGCTGCGCCATGGCGCGGATATAGTCATAGCTGTCGCGGAACCCCTCGGACCTTTGGGCGAAGGGTTGGTTCAGGGCGGGGTATTCCTCGGGGCGGTCGCCCGAGGCGATGCCCAGCACCAGCCGCCCACCGGACAGCTGATCGACGCTGGCGGCGGCTTTGGCAACATGCGCCGGATGGCGCAGCGGCAGGATGATGCTGGCCACGCCAAGGGCGATCCGGTTGGTCTGCGCCGCCAGATAGCCCAGATAAACAAAGGGATCAAAGACCTGCCCCGCATCCCCGAACGAGGGCACGGTGAAGGGCACGTCGCGCAGCCAGACTGCGGCAAAGCCCAATTGTTCGGCCAGTTGAATCCGCGCCGCGTGGTCGTCCAGCGTGGGAACGGGGCCATGGGCATAGGTTTCGATTGGCGCAACCAGCCCAAGGGTCAGCCTGCCCGGTGCAAACACCGCATCAAAGCCTGCATTGATCGGATCAAAAGCCGGGTCCGGTTGTTTCAGCATGGGGTCACGCCTTCGTGCACTGCGCAGCAAGGGGGGCAAGGTGTTGCGGCGACACCAGTGGTGCCGCCGCAGGGTCGGGTGATCAGGCCCAGGTAACGATGTCTTCCATCGCGCGGCGCGTTTTGGGGAACATCGGGCCATCGGCGCGGTAGCCGAACGCCACCATGACGGCGGGTTTGTAAACCGCGGTGTCGATGCCGAAATGGTCGCGCAGGACCGCTTCGGTCTTGTCCATCTCGAACCCTTCGATGGGGCAGGAATCAATGCCCATCAGCGCACCGGCAGTCATCATGTTGCCCAGCACGATATAGGCCTGACGGGCCGACCATTCCGCAATCTGCGCATCCGTTTCCAGTTTGAAATCGCTTTCCTGGAACTTGGTGAATGCACCGTTCATGAACTCGATGACTTCTTCGGGGAATTGCTTGATCTCGCGGTTGTGCTTGGCCAGATACTCGGACCCTGCTTTCATGGTGGCACCGGTATGGGCCAGCACGATGACATAGTGGCTTGAGGTGCCAAGTTGACCGGCCGTGCCGTTGGTCGCGCCATTCGCGCCCCAGGTAAAGTCGCGGAACAGTTCGCGCTTTTCAGGGGATTGAACGACCAGCAGTTGAAACGGCTCGGTCCCGAACGAGGTCGGCGACAGGCGCGCGGCCTCAAGAATGGTGTCGAATTCGCTGTCGCTGATCTTGCGGGTGTCGTCGAACACTTTCGTCGCGTGACGGAAGTTGAATGCGTCGACAATCTGGCTTTGGATTTCGGTGTTTTCGATTGTGTCTTTCATGGGTCTCGGGCTCCGTTCGTGATGAGCCCGATCTATTTCGGCACGGTCGCTGAGACTATCTGCGGCGTGCGGGAAAGATTATCCCGTGGAATAAAAGAATGCGTCAAATTAGATCAGCGTAACAGGTTTTGTTGGTCTCGACGATGCGGTCGCGCATGAAGTCGAGGAATGCTTTGACCCGGGCATGCATCAAGCGGCCCGGCGGGCGCACCGCCCAGATGCGCGAGGCGGGCCATGCGCGCAGTTCAGGCAAAACCGGCACCAGCCGTCCTGCACGGATGTGATGGCCCGTGTGCCACAGAGAGGCATTGCCGATACCGACACCCGCAAGCGTCCAATCGACCACCGCATCCCCCAGGCTGACCGTCACCGGGCCGGAAACGCGGACGTCATGGACATGCTCGGACGCGTCGATCAGGTGCCAGATATCACGCTGCTTCATGGTCAGGCAGGCGTGGCGGGCCAAGTCCTGTGGTGTCTCGGGCGTGCCCATCCGCGCGAGATAATCGGGTGCGGCCACCAACATGCGTGGATCGTCGTCCAGCTTTTGCGCCAGCAGGCTGGACGGGGCCAGATCACCGATGCGAAAGGCCAGATCGAACCCCTGTTCAATGATGTCGACCACCGTATCCGTCAGATGCAGGTCAAGCTGCACATCCGGATAGAGCCGCAGAAACTCCGGCACGAAAGGCACGATATGCGACCGTCCGAACGAGGCCGAAGCCGTGACCCGCAGACGCCCCGAAACCGAGGCCGAATTGTGCGACAAAGCGGTGCGCGCGTCCTCGATATCTTCCAGAATGCGGCGGGCGTGATCCAGAAACAGCTCTCCGTCCGGGGTCAGGGACACGGCGCGGGTGGTGCGGTTCAACAGTTTAACATCCAACTCATCCTCAAGCGCCTGAATCCGCTGCGAGGTGTTTGTGGGCGAAAACCCGAACTCGGCCCCGGCGCGACCGATCGCGCCCAGCGTGGCAACCCGGACAAAAAGATGAAGGTTTTTCAGATCGAAGGACATGGCTTCGGCATTAATACACAATCTGCCGGTGGTTCAATGGTAGGCGGGGTTCAGTCGGCGTCGAGGCTGTGCGCAACGTTGCGGCATTAGTTGCAATACTTGCCCAATCTCCATTGCAGTTTGGGAAATTGGTTGTAATTTGCTACCAAATGCCGACCCACGGCGAATAGGAAGACCGTACATATGACAGCTGACAATCTGAACCCCGAACTGCGCGATGCGTTTCGAATGGTGCCGGTATTTCCCTATTACGGTCCTCGGACGATTCCGTTGGGGCGGATGATGTATAACAAGGCCACCCCAACAAAAACCGGCCCCGGTGTCACGGTTGAGGAAGTCATGTTGGGCGACTTGTCGCTGCGTGTGTTCCGGCCCATCGAGGGTGCATCGGGTGCGGGTATCTTGTGGATCCATGGCGGCGGCTTCATCGCCGGGGCGACCGAGCAGGTGAATGACGTGGTTTCGGGCTTTGCCCGACGGCTCAAGGCGGCAGTGGTCACAGTTCAATATCGCTGGGCACCCGAGCATCCGTTTCCCGCCGCGCTGGATGATGTTCACGCGGCGTGGCGCTGGATGCTGGACGCACCGGATATCGACTCGGCGCGCATCGCCATTCTGGGTCAAAGCGCGGGTGGTGGTCTGGCCGCCGGTCTGGTGCAGCGCCTGCATGATGAGGGCGGCCAGCAACCGGTGGCGCAGGTTCTACACTATCCCATGCTGGACGATCGCACCGCCGCAGATCTCGGCCGGGATGCAGAGCGGTACAGGATTTGGAACAACCGTTGCAATCGCGTGGCGTGGAATGCCTATCTGCATCCGCTTGGGGCAGGGGCTGACGGGGTGCCCCCCTATGCCGCACCCGCGCGCCGTCAAGATCTGTCGGGCCTGCCTCCCACGTGGATCGGCGGCGGCACCTACGACCTGTTCGCGGATGAAACCCGCGACTATGCCACCCGGCTGGAACGGGCCGGGGTGTCGGTTGACTCGCTTTACTTAGAAGGCGCACCGCATGTGTTCGAGGTGATGGCCCCCGACTGGTCAGGCTCGGTGCAGTTCCTCAACAGCACGGCGCGGTTTCTGCGTCGGTATTTGCAAAACCCTTCAGGCTAAAGGCGGCGTTCAGCCGCGTTTCTCCAGGTAAGCGCGCGTGGTGTCCGAAGCTCCGGGGCCGGGGGTCACGGTTACATCCTGCGGGCTCACCTGTTGACCGTCCCGAGAGAACACGGCCACTTGTTGCACCGGTGCGCTGCTGGTCTTGTCCACGATCTGAACCGGTTCGCCCTGCGTACCGAAAATCCATTTGTCGCCCCACTGGCCCAAGGCCACTATGATCGGGAACAGTCCCTGACCTTTGGAAGTCAGCACATAACGCACGCGCGAACTGCCTTCGCGTTGGGGAACGCGCTGAAATATGCCGTGGTCGCAGAGCGACTCGAGCCGGGAGGTCAGGATGTTGCGGGCCACCCCGGTATTGCGCTGAAACTCGGTATATTTCGAGGCTCCGCCAAACGCCTCGCGGATGATCATCATGCTCCACTTGTCGCCGAAGATGTCCAGCGACCGGGCCCAGCTGCAATTGCGCTCGGACAGGGGCAGGGGGGTGGCAGCGGTCATCTTGATCCCTTTTCGAAACAGGTCTGGCTGGGGCGCAAAAAGCCCGCATTCGTCTGACCGGTATGACATAGGCAAACGCGTCGGATGTCAACTCTGCCGCAACGTTATTTAGTAGCATATTGCTACCAAATAACGAGCAGATTAAACGCACGGGACAACTATCGAATCTATGGACCCAAGGGTCCGGCAGAAACTTGCGAGGAGAACAGGCATGATTGCCCAAGCTCAGACCGACATCACCATCAATCTGGCCCAACTGCGTCAGAAATATATGCGGCCTATCCTTCTGGGGATCATCGGCGGGCTGTTTGCGGAAACCATGTTCCTGTTCGTTCAGGGGGTCCTGCTTTACCCGGGCAAGCCGGTCTCGGTCATGATGTTCTGGGGTGTTTTCTGCGGCATCGGTATGGGTGGCGCGGCTGGTATCGCGCTGAACCTGTTCGTGGTTGACCGGTTTGAGGACCAAAAGGCGATCCTGCCTGGCACGCTTGCAGCCTTTGTGCCTTATGCGGCCTGCGGTTATTTCTGTTACGAGATCGCGCTGAATACCGGCTATTACGGCGCGCGCGAGATGGGGCTGCTGTTTGTGGCCAAGAACCTTGTGATCTCGTTCTTTGGGTCGCTGCTGATTGCCTCGCTGCTGTTCACCCAGCGCGGTCGCGCCATGCTGAAGGCGCTGCGCCTGTGACCGCGCTGATCCTGACGCAGCCGCGGCAGGTCACGCTGCCCGGCCTGATGGCGCTAGCCCTGTTGGGGTTCATCGCCAAGGCCGGGATCGAACTGGCGCTGCTGCCCGATGCGATGCCCTATGCCGCGATGTCGCTGCGCGGGGCGATTGCGAATACCGGTTGGTATCTGATCGTGGCCGGGCTGGGTCAGGGGGCGATCTTTGTGATGCTGATGCTGCTGGTGTGGCCCGGCCCATCGGGGGCCGCGCTGCTGGGTGGGCTCAACGCGCTTTGGGGCGCCAATGTGATCCAAAATTTCGACGTGATGGGTCTGTGCCTTGGCGGAGATCTGTCGCCGCTGGTTTTTGCACCGTCGATCCCGCAAACGCTGGCCGGGGCCGCCATTGGCGCGGCGCTTGGCCTGACACTGCAACAGATGAAAGGCGCATTGTCATGAAATTCGTGAAACCTCTGATCGCTCTGGCGGTTCTGGTGGGCCTGTTCCTGCTGTCGAAAACCGCCTTTGCCATCGTTCTGGCCCTGCTGCTGGCGCTGGTCGCTCTGGCTGTCTGGGTCAAGGGCGGCAGTCAGCCCGCCGATGCCTCGATCCCCAAATCGCTGGATGGCCCCGCCTTTCGCACCTATGAATCGACCGGGTCCGGCAGCCCCCTGCGGCTGCGCCACTTCATCTCGCAACCCGAAGAGATCAACGTGTCGTCCAGCCTGATCATGGGCACGCATGAGGTGATCTGCGTCACCGCACAGCCCACCAAATTCGCGGCCGAACGGCTTGCGGACATGATCGAGGAAACCGGGCTGAAGCTGACTTATGTCTATCTGGACCACGCGCATCTGGACCATTCGCAGGGCGCGGCGGTGCTGATCAAACGGTTCCCCGATGCAAAGTTTGTCGGTGCCCCGAACGTGGTCGCGCTGCAACATCTGCGGATGGAGGCGGACGACAAGATGGCGCGGGCGCGCTATGGCGACAACGCAGCCGTGCCCTCGGTCCCGTTCGAGGCGCTGGACGCGGGCAAGCTGATGCTGGAAGGGCATGAGATTCAGCTGTGGCACGATCAGTTCGGCGATGTCGGCATCGGTGAACCTGATGAGCCGCATACGGTCATCTACATCCCCGACCTCAAGGCGCTGCTGCCGACCGATATCTGTTACTGGCAGGGCCATATCATGATGGGCGGCTCGACCCCCGACAGCCGCGCGCGCTGGAAACAGCAGATCCGCGAGTGGATGCAGATGGATCTGAATGTGGTCATCCCCGGCCATGTGGTGCGCGCCGAAAGCCCGTCAATGACGGCGCAGGGCGTGCTGGAGTTCTCGCTGGACTATATCGACGCCTATGAGGACGTTCTGGACAGTTCCGCGACCTCGGATGAGGTGATCGCGCGGATGCAGGATCTCTATCCCGATCTGGGCCATGTCTCGGCCCTGCATATCGGCACGTTCATCCTGTTCGGTGAAACCCATCGCCTGCTGTTCAACAACCGGATCGAGAAGATCTTTGGCCTGCTGCCCGCCGGGCTGCGCCGGTCGCTGGATCACAAGATGTTCGCCAGCCGCAAGGCCGCCGCGAATTTCTGACAAAAAACCCCGCCGAGTGTGAACCGGCGGAGTTTTGACATCACAGGGCGGGGTCGCTGGGCGACCCCGCCTTTTTTACGTTCAAGGCCTCAGGTGCTCGACAAACCATTCGGTCGCGGCCCCTGCGGTCACGTCGAAATCCTTGGCATAGGCTTCAAAGTGGTTGCCGTCGTACATTTGCAGGCGTTTGGGTTCCAGCAGTTGTTCATAGGCATCCAGCGCCAGATCGGTTGGGGTCACGACATCCCGTGTCGCCACAACCATCAGCACAGGCGTGGGCGAGATGCGTTTGATCCAGTTGCCCGGTTCATACATCATTGCCTTGCGCGAGGACTGGAAGGTGATCATCTCGTCCGAAGGGATACCCTCGGGCAGGGGGAACGTGTCCTTGAAATCCTGCGCCTCTTGCAGCTTGTAGGCGGCGGGCACCTGCGGGTCCATGCTCAGCATCAGTTGCATCGCGGGGGGCTGGCCCTGGAACTGCGCGCGTTCGTCGGCGTTGAACCGTTCCTCAAGTGCGGCGCGGTATTCGGGCGGAACGCGGCGCTGACCTTGCAGATAGCCGCTGATTGTCGGCACCTGCGATACGATCGCTTTTAGCCGTCGGTCGGTCGCGCCCAGCACGATCGCGTGCCCGCCCGCATAGCTGGATCCCCACAGGCCGATACGCGCCGTATCCACCCCGTCGATCGTTTCGACATACGAGATCACGCGCTTCCAGTCGGCTATCTGTTGCCACGGGTCGATATCACCGCGTACTACGCCGCCACTCAGGCCAAAGCCGCGGTGGTCGTGTACGGTGACAACAAAACCTGCCGCCGCGAATTTTTCAGCATAGTTGCGCAACCCGCGATATTTCACACCGCCAAAGCCATGCGCCATGGAGATTGCGGGCCGGGGGCCGTCGAACCCTTCGGGCTTGAAAACCCATGTGTGCAGCTCGACGCCGTCGCCAACCGGGACCATTACCTCTTGCATCGTCATTTCCACTCCGTTGAAACATTTTGGTAGCAAATCAGTACCAACTGATCGCCGCCTTCGTACCCGGAGTTGGCCACATCCACCAGCGGTTTGTAGGTAAGTTACGGGACGTTTCACGCGGGATATCCGGTGACCTGCATGACATGTTGAGCAAGGTTAAGAGCGGCGCGAGCGCTCTTTGTTCCGGATCTGGGGCGAAATTGTGGGGCGTCGGTTCTAGCCGGCTAGTTCCAGGCCGTGCTTAGGGCGTCAAACGCGGCCTGAACATTCGGCTCTTCCTTCCGGGCCGCAAGGGTCGCGAACCGCAGGCAGGTTTCAATTTTCACCTTTTCCGAAATCGCAATCCCTCGGGATTGCATTTCCTCAAGCGCAATCGACTCGCGGCACAGGCTCAGCCCGATGCCCGAACGAACCATCGCCAGCATCGAGGGTTCCTGATCCACCAGGCACACCGGTTCGGGTTGGCAACCAAGATCTTTGTAAACCCGAGTTAGCAGACGATTGTGGACCGAGTTTTCGGGCGTTCCAATCCAGGGCAGCGCAGCAAGGGCTGTCCAGTCTTTCCCAACCAGACGCTTGCCCCAACCAGCAGGCGCAATAACCCGATAGGTAAACTTGGTCAGTTCCCGTTGAAAGAAAATCGGTTCAGCATCCTCTTCCCGGTTGGGTTCAAAGTCATCCAGCTCGCCCAGAAAAAAACCCACATCCACCTGCCCGTTGATCAGGCGGTTCACGACGTCGCCACTTATACCATGCACCAGTTTTGTCTGCAGGTCTGGATACCCGTCAAGCAAGGCCGCCAAAAACGTGCCAAGACGGATGAAATCCGGGTCGACAATGGTTCCTAACCGCAAAGAGCCGCGCACATTACCGTTGATCCGTCGCGCAGTCAGGCCGAATTCGGACAGGGCGGACTGAACTTTTTCCGCCTTGGCAACAAGGGCTTCTCCGTCGCGCGTCAGCTCCACACCCTTGGAGGTGCGATGAAACAGCTCAAGACCGGTATCTTCGGCCAGCCGCTTCAATTGAAGGCTGACCGCAGGCTGCGTCAGGTGCAATCTTTTAGCGGCGCGTGAGATGTTGCCTTCCTGAGCGACAGCGACGAAAGCGTTGAGAATACGGATGTCGGAGATGGGTCTCATATTAATTTTGTTTATATCATGTGACTCGATTAGTCATTGGATTTGTTTG
>NZ_CAIWNQ010000012.1 GCF_903914075.1 Ruegeria sp. THAF57 | reverse complement strand
CCCCAGGGGATGACGGCCTGCAGGGACAGATCGTCCTGGTTCGCGGCCTTGCCGAGGTTGGCGTTGAAGCCGTGGTCGCGGATGGTCAGCGTGTAGTAGTCGGCACCGGTCTCCTTGTTCTGCTTCTTCCAGATGCCGCCGCACTCGACCAGCTTGCCGCGCGGGGAGCGGCCGAGGACGCGGTGCGTGGGGGCCATCGGGTTCGTGCTCGCGACGGGCTCGACCGTGATGTCGAGGTCGAAGGTCAGGGTCGAGATGGAGCCTGTGCCCTTGGCGGTCTCGATGTCGGCGCTGGTGAATTTGATGCAGTTCGTGGTCATTGCTCTTCTCCTTGTTTGCGTTGCAATGATGGTCACCTTGCAGCTGGCCAAGGCCCGGGCACACCGAAGGCGAAGCGTAGCGGAGAGGGGCAGGTGCCGGTCTTTTTGCTCCGCGAGGAATGACCCGCAGGGTCAGGGGAAAAAGATCGGCGGCAACCTTTGTGGACGGGACGACAGCTGCGACCAGCATGTCATGCAACTCAGACAAAGGGAGAAGTGCGTTGGCCGCTAAGGAAGGATGGTGAACAGCCGTCAAAGATGCCAGAGGGCGCATGTTGATGCATGGATCATAGCTGGAGCAGGCATTTTCGGATCCATGTCACTTGCCAGATTCCCGACGCACCCACCTTGCGACGACAGCGAAAACTTGCTGTGACAAAGAAGTGCTACCGGGGGTATCGTAAGAGCGAAATTTTGGACCAAATCGTTTTCGGGCACAGACAAACTAAGCCGAAGTACAAGAAGTGAGGCAAAATAGCTTTGGAACTAGAAGAACTCGCAAAGCAGTGCCAAAACTGTGCACAGCATAGCCCAGTGATAGTCTTGGGCAGCGGGGCCTCGATACCGCATGGCATTCGTGGCATGGGGGATTTGGCCGTTTGGCTCCGCGATAATGTACAGGCCGACGATGGACCGGAAGTCGATGCCTGGACACTTGTTAGAACAGCCTTGGCCGCTGGAGATCATTTAGAAGCAGCACTAGAAAACAAGCCTCTACCCGACTCCTTGGTTGTCAAGATTGTCCGAAGTACCTGGGACTTCATCGCTCAGGGCGATTATAGCCTGCTCAAATCAGCTATAAAGACCGAGACCATTTTTCCGCTCCGCACCCTATTCACAGGTTTATTCCGAAGTACAAACCGCAATATCCATGTCGTAACAACAAACTACGACCGCGTTGCAGAGTATGCAGCCGATTCAGGCGGCTACATCCACAACACGGGTTTCCTTCCGGGCTATCTGCGACGGGCCGATGGGGCGGAGAATCTGATTTTCAAACAAGGGGCCAATTTGGCGCGGACGGTCACAGTCTGGAAAGTCCACGGGTCTCTTGATTGGTTTTCAGACCCGCATGGGGGTGTGATGTCGCTACCGATGACGAGCGAGTTGCCCGATGGTTTGGTTCCGTTGATCGTCACGCCAGGTGTAAGCAAATATCAGCGGACGCACGACGAGCCCTTTCGGAGCGCGATACAGGGCGCCGATCGTGTGTTGAGTGCCGCGACCGCATTCATTTGCATAGGATACGGGTTCCGCGACGGCCATATCCATCCGAAGCTGATGACGCGTTGTCGTGTGCATGACGTTCCCATCCTTGTCGCAGCGCGCACCTTAACGCCCGAAGCCAAGGATTTTCTCAAGAACAACGCCGGGCGTCACTACCTCGCGCTCGAGAACCACGATGAGGGGACGATGGTTTACAACCGTGACAGCCCAGACGGTATTGTTGTTATCGGGGGCAAATATTGGGAGTTGCCTGCATTGAACGAATTGATTGGGTTTTAGGAGGAAGAGTTGGGCATACTTGATTTCAACGATGATGAAAGTCTCGGCAAAATTATTGCCGTCGATACTGCCACTGTGACGGTGCGAGTCGATGAACTTGAACGCCTCAAACGGATTCAGGTCAATCGGTTGACCGCGATCAGAAGCTCGAAAGCCGGGCAGCACTTAATCGGGATAGTTTCGCGCATCACACGCAAAGCAGGTGACGAAACTGCAATAGACGGGTCTGAGGAGGATCCGGAAGCCGCGCTCCCCGAAAACAACCTCGTTCGGGTCGCTCTGATTGGAACACTCGTAGACAAGGAGGGGCTGAAAGAGAACGTCTTTAAGCGCACCCTAGAGACTGTGCCCGAAATCGATGCGGATTGCTTTTCCTTGGAAGGTCAGCGCCTGACAGACTTCATGCAGGTCATTTCGCAGGTTTCCGGCGACGGCCCGCAGCTTGATCTTGGTCGCTATGCTTTGGACGAGGACGCGCGGGCCTTCTTGAACGGCAACCGTCTGTTCCAACGTCATGCCATCGTGGTCGGTAGCACTGGCAGCGGCAAATCGTACACAACTGCGCGGCTCCTAGACCAGATTGCCGGTCTTCCACAAGCCAACGTAATCTTGTTCGATATCCATGGTGAGTACCAGACCCTCGATAGCGACGAGTTTCGGCATCTACGCATCGCTGGGCCGGGGGACATTGGACACGATCGCCGACTGGCCGACGGTGTTCTACATCTACCGTTCTGGCTTCTCGGCTATGAGGCATTGGTCGCTTTGTTTGTAGATCGGTCCGATCAGAACGCTCCGAACCAAGCCATGCTCATGACGCGCTGTATCACCGATGCGAAGCGCGCAATGCTTGATCCGGGAAAACACGCCGACATTCTTGCAAATTTCACTATCGATAGCCCCGTGCCTTTCGATATCGACAGTGTCCACAAGCAACTATCTGACTTGAACGAACAAATGGTTCCGGGCGCTAACAACAAGGATAAGCAAGGACCATACTTCGACAAGCTCAGCCGCTTAATCGCGCGATTTGAAGCCAAACGAAATGATCGCAGGCTTGGGTTCATATTTCAGCCGCCAGCAGCCTGTATGGATATGGCCTGGCTGTCGGAGGTAACGCATTTCCTGATAGGCGGGCGCGGATCGCAAGCTGATGGCAAGGGTGGGATCAAGATCATCAATTTCTCGGAAGTGCCGTCCGACATCCTGCCGCTCATGGTCAGCTTGATTGCTCGGCTGATATTCACAGTCAGCCAGTGGACGCCACCAGACAACCGTCATCCCATCGCATTGTTCTGCGATGAGGCACATCTGTATATCCCGGAGCGTGCATCGTCAGAGTCAGCCGATGAGATCTCTGTCGGGATTTTCGAGAGGATCGCCAAAGAAGGCAGGAAATACGGTGTTGGACTAGTGGTTATCAGCCAAAGACCATCCGAAGTGAACCGCACCGTTCTGAGCCAGTGCAACAATGTCATTGCGATGCGGCTGACCAACGGCGACGATCAATCCGTGATCAAACGGTTGCTGCCTGACAGCCTCGGCGGGTTTGGTGATCTTCTACCGGTCCTCGACATCGGTGAGGCATTGGTGGTCGGCGATGCGAGCTTGCTTCCGACGCGAGTTGTGGTGTCCGAGCCGCGCTTCAAGCCCAATAGCGCGACAGTCAATTTCTGGGATCGTTGGAGTGACGCGGCACCAGTTGCGGGAACGGAAGATGCCGTCCTTTCTTGGCGGAGACAAAGCAATCACTAGCCCTAGGAGCGATGAAAACAGTCAACGAGTATTGCCGCACATATTATGCTGGGACGATTCTACCGACCATCGCGGTAAGAGTATCGGGCGCAAGCTTGGAAGAAATTGCATCCAACTCCAAGAGGGGCTGCGACAGGTAAGGATGAAACTTCTCCGACATTAAATTCCCAGCTCCAGCGAACAGATCGACAGGTTCGCCAGATCGAATGTGCGCTAGTACCGTTTGAAGATCGGGGGTTTCGTCCCCGGCCTCCACCATCAGAAACCCGTCATGCAGTTCGACCGAAAACCCCTCACTTCTCAGTGCTAGCGCGAGGGTTGATGTCTTCACAGTACCGACCCGCGTCGCAATGACTGATGTATGCTCGCCAATGGTGTGTAGGTTATTGGCCCTAAACCCCAGCTGTTCATAGTGAGCACGCGCTTCCTCGAGCATCATCAAAGAGACTGTATCCATGTAAGCTGGGCTGGAATCCCCCTCGAGCACGGCGAACATTCGGTCGATCACTTTGTCATGAATGTCCCCCGCATCGCCGCCGAAGACGGGCGGCACACCAGCCTTCGCGGGTTTGACGACGATGACCTTTTCACGATCATGGATTTCTTGAACAACCCAACGTCGCCCAGAGAATATTAATAGCATCCCAGGGGCAAGAACATTATCGATCGGCAGGGTTCCAAGGTCCCGCCCCTCTGCGACCAACCGGAATTCCTCAGGCGTCTGAAACACCGCATAGAAGCTGTAATGCTCAACCAGTTTTTCGCCCGCGGGTCCCAAAAGCAACAGCCCGCTGCCGACCTGTTCGATCAAGCCGGTTTCTGGGTGGCCGATTGCACGCAACACATCTGCGAAGACTTCGGTTGTGACCTTCCGAAAGGGGCCTTCGCGGCAGAGCACATTGTAGACCACGCTTGCAGACGCACCGCCGCGCTGCGCTATGACTGACAGTATCTGGTGGACGAGCGTCGAGAGATGAAGCGCCTGAGGTTTTGGAGGTTCGCACCAGCCTTCCAGCAGCAAGTCTATCATCGCGATGGACCTGATCAGGCCGAGGCGAAGACGATCCACGAAACTGCTCTCCGGCGTCAACTTGGCTTCGACAGCATACTGCCTGAGAATGGCCGGCTGTCCTTCACGCCGGCCTGATCGGCCAAGCCGTTGTCGCAACGCGGCGACGCTGAATGGCGCACCGATTTGAGCCACGCAGGTCACGTCACCGATGTCGATTCCAAGCTCGAGCGTCGATGTGCAAACGGCTGTCGTCGGTTTCGCAGGGTCCTTCAAGCGCCGCTCAACGAAGTCACGGTGTTCTCGGGAGAGGCTCGCGTGGTGGGGATAGAATTCCTGTGGCAGGTGCTCCCGTTCGCAAAGCTCCCGCAACCGATCTGCGTAAATCTCGACCCGTTGACGCGCTCCGGCGAAGACCAGGTTGTCGCTGCCTCGAAGGTGTTTGAAAAGATGTGCTGCGATCGCGTCCGTTGCGGATGGGCTGTTTTCATCTTCATCGCCGGAAAGGTAACCGCGAAGCTGAAGCTTCAATTCAGCCTCGCCGCCATCTGCTTCGATCAGCTGGACAGCGTTTGCGGCGTCAGGGCGAAGATAGGCCTTAGCGAGGTCCATGTCGCCTAGCGTAGCTGACAGACCTATCCGACGGATTGGGCGCTTTATCGCGAGCTCGAGCCGTGTGAGCAGTGAACGAAGCTGGACACCGCGTTCGCTGTCCAGAACTGTGTGCAGCTCGTCGATCACGACCGCCCGTGTCGCCCCAAACAGGCGGGCAATTTCCAAACCGCGACGAATGAAAAGCGCCTCAAGGGACTCTGGGGTTATCAGAAGGATCCCTTTTGGAGATATCAACGCGCGCGTCTTGATGGATTGCGAGACATCTCCGTGCCAGGGAACAACCGGAAGCTCTGCTTCCTGGCAGATGCCCTCCAGCCGCATGGCCTGGTCCGTGATCAGGGCTTTCAGCGGACCGATGTAGAGCAGGTCGAAGCCGGTGCCGCCCGACGGCTCGTCAAGCACCTGTGAAATCAACGGCAGGAACGCCGCCTCGGTCTTTCCGCCCGCCGTAGAAGCTGCAACGATTAAATCGGCATTGGATTCGCAGATCGTCCGGATGGATCGCGCCTGGATGTCGCGAAGTTCGCGCCAACCTTTCTGGCGTATCCATTTCTGCACAGGCCTCGCCAGTTTGTCGAACGCACTGCTCATCGGCGTCAGAGCTTGAAGCTGATCAGATCATCGTCACCGGGGTCTTGGGCACCAGTCGACTCGTCTACCTCGTTCATGTCTTCGCCGAGGTCTTCGGAGACCTCGATCTTTTCGATCAGATCGCTCCACTCGACACCGGGGTTTTGCTCAAGCACGGAAAGCAGGTTCACGAATGCCGTCACCGTATTGCGCGGGGTGCGGAAGTAAGCTTCACCGATCCGGTCCGAACAATGCGCCATGAAGGCCTCGAGCGCGTCGTCCGGCAGAGCACCGGCATCGTCCTGCATGATCCGCCGCACATTGGCCAGAAGAACGAAGAGATCTTCAGGGGTCAGGCTGGCCAGCCGGACAACCGGTCCTGAAAGGTCGACCAATCCGTCCCGCGCGAAGGTGTTCTCGGCCAAACGCGATTGAAGGGCTTCGTAGCTATAGAGCCCTCGACGGGTGTTCATCAGAAACTCCGGGGTTCCACCCATAAGGAATCCGAGGTTCTCGGCGCTACCCTGCAGCACATCGTTCAGGATCCGGAGGATCTGTTCGTAGTTTGCATTGCGGGCCTGCGACGAAGTGAGCTTGTAGAGGTTCACCATCTCGTCGAGGCCGACCAGCAATCCTTTATACCCGGCCTCGCACACGAATGCCGACATCAGCTTCAGATGGTCATAGACACTGGCGTCGTCGATGATCGTTCGCACACCAAGTGCTTTGCGCGCGTCGGTGCGTGTCGCGAACTCGCCGCGCAGCCATCTCAGGGCTGCGGATTTCAACTCGTCGTCGCCGGTCTCATGGCCTTCCCAATATCGACGGATGACTTCGGCGAACTCAAACCCTCCGGTAAGTTCTTCAAAGTGGCCAAGGCGTTCACGAATGACGGTCCCCGTGGGCAAATCCCGTTCTTCAGCATCTCGGTGAGCCTGGCTGACAAATCGCTCCACCACGCTGGCCAATGCCCCGCCATCGGGCTTGGTCCGCGTCGAGAGGTTTCGGGCCATCTCGGCATACAGCCCGCGAGCTTGTCCGCCGGTCGCGTGAATGCGCCGATCTGGCGCTAAATCCGCGAACATCACGACCAGGCCTTTCTCCAGAGCCACGAGGCGGATCAGGTTCATGAAGAACGTCTTGCCCGATCCGTACTCCCCGATGATGAACCGGATCGCCGATCCGCCATCGGATATCCGGTCCATGTCCTTGACGAGCTCTTCAATCTCTCGGACGCGGCCAACCTGAATATGGCGCAAACCGAGTTTGGGCACGACCCCGGCCCGAAGCGCCTGTACGATTGCATCGCGTTCACGTGGTTTCAACTTAGACATCCCTGCCCTCCGCACTCATCTTTTCTTTTACCGCCTCCGCAATTTCCAGAGACACGTCATATCCATCATACTCGTCGAGCAGTGCTTCGTTGTAGGTCTCAAAAGCCCATTCATTCACGACTTCCAAAGCCCCGGATGCCATCAACCCATGCGAGGCGCAGATCGTCTCGAACTCGGTTTCAGACCAATGCTCTCGAGTGACCAGTTCGAGGACAAGGGCGCCGTGTTTCGGGTCAAGCCCTACCAGCTGGCTTTGGCTGGCAGGCGCGGAGGCACCACTTTCTTCCTCTTTGACATCGAAAATCTGACCGAGGACGGACGACACGCGCTCTGTGTCCGAACGAATTGCTGCGATCCGTGAAGCGTCGAGTTTCGGTCCGCTGGCTTTTTCGAGCGCGGGTATCGCTTCGCCCGGGCGACCCGGTTGCGACGCGCGAACAGTGCGTGGACCATCCGCAACTTCGCCAGCATGCAGGTCGGTGTAGGCAAGCGCAGGATCAAGTCCCAAAGCCTTGTAGATTTTCTCGATGCTTGCGACTTCGTCGGAGTGAATAATGCCATCGGCATGTGCTGCACCGACCAGCGCTGCCCGCATAGCGGCTTGGCTGTCTTGGCCCACCTCCTTCAGTTTGCGCCGCAGAAGCGTCATGTCCGGTGGCACGGCCAGGAACCATTCAAGGTTTGCACGCAGCCTGCGGCGTTCCTGATCGCTGAGGGCCGTGGCAGAAACCTGATCTTCCAACGCCCTGCGTTCAGGCTCCGCGATGCGACCATCAGCATGGGCGACTAACGACCCAAGTGCCAATTCGATCAAGGCGCTTCGATAGCTGTCGGAAACGTCCTCCAGTCTTTCGATGGGTTCGCCCAGACGAAACAGCACAACAGGCTCCTCCGTCTTGGGCGACCGGAGCGCAAACCGAGGGTCGGGCGCCAGACCGAAACCGAGGCGCGCGAGCGCGTCGGCGGCTCCTGTCATTTGCCGTTTTCCGATCTTCTCGTTCGTTTCTCCCTCCAGTCGTCCGATCACCTCCTCAAGCGGCACCAATCCCCCGCGATCGACGATATCGCTTGCCCAAGATTTCAAGCGGTCCATTTCCTCTGATGGGAAAGCATCCCAAAGTTCAGAGGGTAGCAAGGCATGCGCTTCCACACTTCCGCGGCCGTCAGGGTTTCGGCCCAGGAAGCGACTGAGCTTGTCGAGGTCGTTCATCACCTCGTCAGCCAGCTCTTGCGCAATCTCGACCGGCTTGCGCAAGCCGGAGATGTCGGGCACGGGTTTGCCATCCACGGTCGGATTGACTGACCCCTGAAACTCGCTGGAGGCGGCGCGATAGGATGCCGTGAGTGATTTCCGGGGTTTTGTCACTTTGAGCCCATCAGGAAAACGCCGATCAAACCGCATACGGAAAAGAGCGACGAACTCGTCACGGCACCGCGTCGCGGGAGTTCTCAGATTTGTTTCCGGATGGCAGATGAACCAACTCAGCAACCAGTCAGCCGTCAGGTTCTCGCCTTTGTCGATCCGAGCTCCGATTGCGTATTTGAGTGAGAACGGAAGTTCCCAGCCCTGCTTCTCGAAAATCGGTTCGATAGCGTCGAGGTCGGTTTCGGCAAGCATCGCAATGTCGAGGAACTCACCCAAATAGCGCCTGACGGAGTGGTTGTCAGGGTAAAGTGAATGCAGCCGCCGAACTTCCTGGACGATATCCTTGGCATCTTCGTTGGACTGATCGACGAAGAAGCGACGCTCCAGCCCGTAGAAGTACAGGAACATGTATCCGGGGTTGTAGGAGGCGTCGTTGCGCCCGCTGGCCAACCAGTCGAGGTAGGTCGCCCGGCACTGAGGTGAGATATCCGCGTATCCGGGCCAGTAAGGCATACCTTCACCAGCTTTGTCGGCTCCAGAGCGCGCGACAGACAGAGACGGATCGATATAGGCTCGGCACTTGTCACGATACCCGTAGGTGTTCAGCAAGGGAGCCGTGCCGACATAGACCATCCCGCCGATGTTGCGGCCGGCGACGCTAGCTGTTTCATAAGACGGGACCCACCCGCTTTTCGATGATCGGACCGATGCGCTCGATGCCACTCGCGAGGGCTGATTTCGTTCAGCGGCCGCGGCAAGTGCCGGCGCCGCAGACTTTCCAGCCCGAACGATTTCAGCGTAGTCCTGCTTTGGTGGGGAGTAAGCCTGCACGGCAGCCGGCTGTTTGGACGCGTTGGCTTCGCGAGTTCGTTCGCGCTCACGCTCGATACGCTTGTCGTAGGCACTTGGGCGCGGCACCGGCTCAGGTCGGGGGGGTAGATTTTCGGAACTCCCCTCAGCTTGCGCCTTTGCAGCGACTTTCCGCGATCTCCGTTTTTCTTGCCACCAGACCAGAATGACGGGAACACCAAATGCAAACAACATCTGGCCGCCAATCGGCCAACCCTGAAGCATTGTGGTCACCACGACCATACATAAGAAAAAATACAGGACGAGAAAGAATGTAATTCGGAAAAACTTGATTATTGAAGACATTATCGGAACCCTCTCCGAACCACACTATTTTGCACAGCCATCTTTGCAACGACTAACGTCATGGTTGAAGCACTTCCCATGCTTTATGCTTGATTGGGCCGATGGCCACATACATCTGTTCGCACCGTTGCGGGCACACCCCTGCCCCAGTGACCGTAACCGGAACGGCCGAGATGAAGCGTTGCCACGACCATGCGACGGCTGGTCGGGCTGGCTCCGGAGGAGACGGCCGGGCCAGCGGCACGTCGCAGGGAGAGGCGGCGTTTCAGCTCGGGGAGGGCGGCTGCGCGCAGCCGACCGAGTAGGGCGCGGTCCTGGCCAAAGGGCGGGAGGGGCCAATGTTCCCCTTGAATGCTTCAACTTAAGAATCAAAAGTTACTTCAACGGCAGGGCCATTGAGACAGGCGGAACACACTTTGATTGAGCTGAAAATCGAACTGGTTGGCATCAAACCACCCATCTGGCGCCGTATCGTCGTGCCGAATGACATCAGCTTGGACATCCTGCATTCCGTTCTCCAGGGCGCTATGCCTTGGCAAGACTATCATTTGCATGAGTTCGAGATTGGCGAAGACAGGTTCGAGGCCCGCGACGAAAGTGACGACAGCTGGGACCCTACCGATGGGCGGAAGGACGAGAAGAGGTTTACTCTTGGAAAGCTGGTCAAGAAAGGCAGTCAGTTCACATACACTTATGATTTCGGCGATGGCTGGCGGCATCTCGTCACCGTTGAGAAGTTTAGCAAACCAACCGGAAGACCAGATCTGGACTTTCCCGCCTGTGTTGACGGAGAGCGAGCCTGCCCGCCAGAGGACTGTGGAGGACCCTACTCTTACGAAGAGTTTCTCGACGCGCTGACCGACAAACACCACCCGGAACATCGCGATACAAAGCAATGGGCGGGCGCGTTCGAACCGGAAGTGTTCAGCGTGCAGCAAGCCAATGCTGCCGTCGGTGCGATGTTTGTATGGGCAAAAGAACGCCACAATCGAAAGTGAAACCTGACTCTGGTTTGGCGCAGCGGCTTCGACAGGGGCACATAGCTTCGACTGTTCGATCCGAATGGCCGGATGTCTTCTCAGCCCTCCGAGGGCATCCACGCCCTGCTTTGCTGGTGAGCTTCAGAGCTGACAACCACCAGTCTCTTTGAAAATTCCAGAATTTGTCGATCCTTGACGGACTATCTCACAGGTTATCACAGAAACAAGTGGCGGCATCTTTAAAAATACATCATTATGTCGCCCATGAGTGGACAAGAACACGAAAAACTAAAGAGTCTTCTTGAGGCTGTCCCCACGGGGTTCCTCGTGGACTCCGCCTGGCTGGAGCACCACGGGATAGGTCGGCGTTCGTCCTACGGCTATGTGCAACGCGGCTGGCTAGAACGCCTAGGACGCGGAGTGTTCCGCCGTCCCGCACCAAGCAGCGCCACCACGAATACGCTCGACTGGAAGACCAGCCTGCTCTCGCTCCAGCACATCATGCACTACCCTGTCCATATCGGGGGGGCGACGGCATTGGGCCTGCAAGGCTATGCGCACTACCTCTCACTCGGCGACAAGAGCACAGTCTGGCTCTACGGCTCAAAAATCCCCAACTGGCTCGAAAAACTGCCGCTCAACACCGAACTCCGCACACGCAGCGTATCGCTGTTCTCCGATCCAGAGTTGGGTGTCAATGACGCGCGAAATAATCTCAACGAGACAGCATCGTCCCTGCCATGGGACTGGAAACTGGTGATGTCCTCGCCGGAACGCGCCATCCTCGAAGCGCTTGACGAGTTGCCGGATCAGGAGAGCTTTCACAACCTCGACATGGTGTTCGAAAGCCTGACGACGTTGCGCCCAAGAACCCTCTCGGCACTGCTCAGAAGTTGCAAGAAGATCAAGGTCAAACGCCTGTTCTTCGTGTTCGCCGACCGCCACGACCATGCCTGGCGCAAGCGTCTCGATCCGGAAGACTTCGACCTCGGCAGCGGGGATCGCGCATTGGTCAAAGGCGGCAAGATACATCCACGCTACAGGATCATGGTGCCCGAAGAGTTTGTAAGAAAGGAACGTGGTGATGGCGCGTGAAGACTATGCCGCCCAAGTGGCCCTGCTCGTACGGGTACTTCCATATGTGGCGAAGGAGGAGATATTTGCGCTCAAGGGCGGGACGGCCATCAACCTCTTCTATCGCGACCTTCCGCGCCTCTCGGTCGATATCGATCTGACCTATCTGCCTGTCAAGGACCGCGCCGACAGCCTCGTCGAGATCAACGACGCGATGGACCGGATTACCGCCGCCATCGAAGGCGGCATCGCCGGCGCCAAAGCGCAGCGAATTGCCGGCGGTGGCGGCGGCGCCACGCGTGCGCTCGCCCGCCTCGGCACAGCCGAAATCAAAATCGAAACCTCCCCCGTTACCCGGGGCGTCGTGCATGATCCGGAACAACGCGAAGTCTCCGAAGCCGTCGAGGAGGCGTTCGGATATGCGACGATGAACATCGTCTCCTTCGAGGATTTGTTCGGCGGCAAGCTACATGCGGCCCTAGATCGCCAGCACCCGCGAGACCTCTACGACGTTAAACTGCTCTACGAGAACGAAGGGTTTACCGACGAGTTGTTCCGCACGTTTCTGATCTACCTCGCGAGTTCACCACGCCCGCCGCACGAACTGCTGAATCCAAACCTGATCGATCTAGATCAGCCCTACGCGCGGGAATTCGAGGGCATGACGAAGGAAGCAGTCGACCTAACGGAATTGGTCTCAACGCGCGACCGCCTGATCGGTGATATCCAATCCCGCTTGGATGAGGGCGCGAAGAGGTTTCTGAGAACCCTGCATGACGGCGATCCAGACTTCGACGCGATCGACCGCCCTCAAGCGGCCGAGCTTCCAGCGGTCCGATGGAAGCTCATCAACGTGAACAAGCTGAAAGCAGAAAACCCCAAGAAGCATGCCGCCCAAGGGGAAGAGTTGGAGAAGCTCCTCGGCTGAAGATGGACCAGAGATGACTGATTTCGAGAACGACCCCGACTACGAAGAATGCCTTGTGACCTTTTTTGATGTCCTCGGTTTCAGGAACCTCCTGCACACGCGAAGCGGTGCAGAGATCAGGCACTTGCTTTCGATGTTTCGCAGGGTGTCCGAAGGGGATGCCACGCCGCCCACCCGCTCCGACGAGATGCGGATGATCAGCGAAGTCCATGCAGAGATCGTGTCTGACGCGATCGTAAGAACCAGAACCATTGAAACTCAGTACCAGGCTGGCCCTTTGGTCTGGGAACTCATCGATCTGCTGCACATCCAGATCGAATGCGTGGCGAACGGCATAATGGTGCGCGGCGCGATGACCATCGGCCCTATGCATCTCGGCATCGACTTCAGTGGTCCGGTGTTTGGGCCTGCCCTCGTTCAGGCTTATTTCATGGAAGAAGGCGAGGTCATCTTCCCGCGCATTGCGATCCATGAAGATGTCATCGAACGCCACCGACAGGACCAAACGCTTTGGCGGGAAGGACATTCCTATGAGGATGAAGAGCGTCACCTGAACAACCTCCTGCGCCAGGACGAGTCAGGCCTCCACTACATCGACTATCTTCGCGCCAGTCTGAGCGAGCTCGACGGCGAATACGCCGGCTGGATCGAGTTTCTGGGTAGGCACAAAACGTTGGTGGAGAGCGGTCTCGCCGACAGTCCCAACGCGACGGTGCGGCGCAAATACAGCTGGCTCAAGAACTACCACAACGCAGTCATCGACGAGAACATAGCAAACCTGGAACCGGGCGCGATGACCGAGGATGGGGACCCTTGGGAAGCTCTGTTCAGAGGGCTCAGGATCGAAGCCTGAGTTCTCTCAACAAGTCACAACTGAGAGCGTCACGAAATGTCCACGACATGCCTCACCGTTTGGCCAATACGGGGATCGCCAGCCCGCAACCATTCCTATGACCCGCCATCCAGACCTGCGTCCTCCAACTGCTCCCGCTCTGGCAGATCCGCGAGAGTCTCCAGATCAAATGCAACAAGGAACTGCTCGGTCGTCACAAATGTGTATGGCGCACCGCGGCGCGGCGATCGTGGCCCGGTCCCGATCAAGTCGCGCGCATGCAGCCGACCGATCAGGTCGCGGCTGATCTCCTTGCCGAAGATGTCCTTGAGCCCGTCGCGCGTGATCGGCTGGTGATAGGCGATGGCGGCCAAGACCGCGACGTCGAATTCACTCAGGTCGAGTAGCTGATCCTCGACATCCGCGGCGACCCGGATCGCGGGAGCGTAGGCCGCCCGCGTCCGAAACATCCAGCCGCCAGAGACCTGGGCGATCTCGAAGGCCCGCCCTTCCAGATCGGCGACGAGATCCTCGACCAACAGATCCACCGAGACCCCCTGCCCCACCACGCGCGCCAGGTCTTCGCGCGGCACCGGCGAGGCCGAGGCAAACAGCACCGCCTCGATCCGGCGCATCCATTCCCGCCAGCGCAGCTCAGGCGGCAGGTCGGCCAACTCACGGTCCAGGTCCGGCTCTGAACGATCCTTCGCCATCGCTACACCCCGTAGAGCCGAAACGTGTCTCGCCCTGTCAGCTCGCGCACCGCGCCGAGATCGACCAGTCGGTCGCAAAGCCGCCGCGCGGCGCGATCCGACAAGGGCAAGGCCAAAGGTGCCACGGCATCGCGGGTGAGGAACATCTCGACAGCGGCATCCGCTCCCTTGGCGCGAAGCTTTGGCGCAACGGCCTTTAGGTGTGCCGCCCGACGCGCGAGGTCGGCGGAGAGACGCACAGCCTCGACCGCCGATAAGATGAGTGCCCGATGACAGACGAGACGCAAATCGTCGCCCTGCTTGCGCAGGTCGGCACGTTTCAGACCCGCGGCCAACAACGGCACGAGATGATCCCAACCGAATGTTTGGGCGAGAGCCGCATCCGCGAGGACCAGCGAAGCTACGTCAGCGCGTGGCGCCTCCGTCAGCACCGCCTCCAGCACCATCGCGGCCCGAGTCACCGGCGCCCCCTTCCCTGCATTGAGCCACATCGCGATCTTGCCCGACTCGAAGGCCGGCAAGGCTCGATCCAGAGCCTTGGTCGACACCGGCCGCTCCACCGCGCGCCGCCAGGCGAGGCAGGTCTCGCCAGCCGGTCCCGGCAGATCGCCAGAACGCAACAAATGCACCGCGTCGCGCAGATCCCCTGCTCTCTCCAGGCGCCCCGAAAACGCGACACAGGCCTCCGCTGCGCGCAGCGCGAGCCGATCCCGCAACAAGGCTTGGGGCACCTCCTCGCGCTCCAGCACAACATGCAGGTGGCTCAGCGCTGCGCCCGACAAAAACGCAACATCTTCAAGGCTTTCAGCCCGCGCTGAGGTGACCCAGGCGGGCATCCGGGGTAATGTGTCGAGGTCGCTGGTGTGATCGAGCCGAGCATATGTCATGCTTGGAGCCTACGTCATCGCGGCGCTTTTCACCAGAAAATAGCGTTAGAACCGCCGCAGCCTGCAAGATCGCGCTATGTCCAATAAGTTTGCATTATCGGACACCAAAGAATATGCTCAGCGACATGTCAGAAAACAACGAGAAATCGATCTCAAAGCCGCCAAATGGGCCTTCGGTCAGCGAGAACAACGAGAGAGATCATCCCAGCAGCGAGGCTTTGAGCCTTCCTTCCTTTGTGGCTGGTTCAGGCACGCTCGATCGGCTGGTGGATACCGCGCGCGACTATGCGCGCGCCGCGGCCTCGGACAATACGCTGAAGGCCTATGCGAAAGACTGGGCGCATTTCGCGCGCTGGTGCCGGATGAAGGGCGCGGAGACTCTGCCCCCGTCGCCCGAAATGATCGGGCTCTACCTTGCGGACCTGGCGTCCGGAGCGGGCCCCTCCCCTGCCCTATCGGTCAGCACCATCGACCGCCGCCTGTCGGGCCTTGCCTGGAACTATGCGCAGCGCGGCTTTGCCCTCGATCGCAAGAACCGCCATATCGCCACCGTGCTGGCCGGGATCAAACGCAAACACGCCCGTCCGCCGGTGCAAAAGGAAGCGATCCTGGCCGATGACATCCTTGCGATGGTGGCCACCCTGCCTTTTGACCTGCGCGGCCTCAGGGATCGCGCGATCCTGCTGCTGGGCTACGCCGGCGGCCTTCGTCGCTCGGAAATCGTCAGCCTCGATGTCCACAAGGACGACACGCCGGACTCGGGCGGCTGGGTTGAAGTGTTCGACAAGGGCACCCTGCTCACCCTCAATGCCAAGACCGGCTGGCGCGAGGTCGAGATCGGCCGCGGCTCCAAGGATCAGACCTGCCCTGTCCATGCGCTCGAACAATGGCTGCACTTCGCCAAGATCGACTTTGGCCCAATCTTTGTCGGCACCTCGCGGGACGGCAAGAAGGCGCTGGAGACACGCCTCAACGACAAACACGTCGCGCGCCTGATCAAGCGCACCGTGCTCGACGCCGGCATCCGGTCGGACCTGCCTGAGAAAGACCGCCTGGCGCTGTTCTCCGGCCATTCGTTGCGCGCCGGTCTCGCCAGCTCCGCCGAAGTCGACGAGCGCTACGTCCAGAAACACCTCGGCCACGCTTCCGCCGAGATGACCCGCCGCTATCAGCGCCGCCGGGACCGGTTCCGGGTGAACCTGACCAAAGCCGCCGGTCTCTGAGCCCCTGCCCTATCACGCCGCCTGCCCACTGAGCCTACCATAGAAGCTGCGCTCGAGATGCAGCTCCCCTGCCCCGGCCTTCTCGACCATGCCCCGCAGATAGCCGCCCGGCGAGGCAACCTCGCCCGCACTGTGCTTCTCGAAGACGAGGGCAAACGCGGCCGTGGCCACCTGGGTGCCCATTCGGTCCTGCGCCACGTTCCAGGCATGCTCAGAGATCCCGATCATCGGCCTGAGTTGACCGGCAACCCGGTGCAGATCGCCCCAATCTTTCAGGAATCCACCCAAATTCCGCGCCCAGGATGCGAATTCCGGACAGGCCTGCATGATTGTCGGCAGATCGAGCGCTGTCCGCTTCTTGCGTACCTCGGCAACCCAGTCTTCCAGCTCCCTATCAACCCGCTCTTCGGGTTGGGCATTAGGCACCACACCCGCCGCTTCCTCTTTTTCAGAGGAATTACTAGTTACAGGATTAAGTTGGTTTGTAATTAGTATATGAGGTTCAGAAATGACCTCCCTGGGGTTCATTTCTTGAGTCTTCTTCGTGACTTGGGCGTGTTTATCATCGGTGTTTTCCACAGGTTTTGTCGCAACAGTCGCCTTAAGATAAGCCGCCTCGACCCGTTCTTGGAGTTCCTTGAACCATGCCAATAGCCGCTCCAACTGCTCTGAAGCTTCATGACGGCGCGGAAGTCGTTCCAGAAGCTCCTCAAAAAGCCCCGTGAATTGCCTCCAGGGCCCACGCAGAGCGCTGCTGAGAGCTGCCTCGATCCGGGCTCGGATCATCCGGCGCGCCACAGTGATCTGGCGCTTCAGGCGTAGGCAGAGCTCGCGTTCAGCCTGCAACTCAGCATGAAGCTCCTCGAACTCCTCGACACGGGCTGAGAGCGGCGACAGATCGAAGCCATAGGCCTCGACGATGCGGCCATCGACGTCTCTGCGGCCCCACCGCTTGCCATTGGGGCTATCCTGGAAGGAGATCACGCCGATCTCAGCAAGGCGCCGCGCGTGGCGCTTGAGGGCAGACAGCGAAAAACCCGTTTGCTCCATCAGATAGGCGTTCGACGCCCAGACGATCGGACGCTGCCCCTCCTCCCAGTCCTGGGCCTGGGTAAAGGCCCCGAGCGTGTCGAGGAGCAACATGTCTCCGGCCTTCAAGCCGATATGTGCCCCCACGCGCTTAAGTGCCACGAATGCCCGTGTTTTGGGTACTGCTACCCGTTCACCGGCTTGGGCAAGTTGCTCAGCAACCCCAAGACCCGGTGTCGGCTTGCGCCAACCTGTATGTTTCATGCCTGTATCTCACCTCCGTTTATGTGGAGGCAAAAGAAAGCCGTTCGCTCAGGAGCGTTCGTCGTTGACAGTGAATCCTGCGAGACTTATCTTGAAGGTGACCAAACCATTAAGATCAGCTCTCAGGCCACACCGCTTGGGGGCTTTTCTTTTGCCTTTATTTCGATTGTCGTTCCTTTTTGCTCCTTGCCTCGTCGTTCTGGAGGATATGTCGCTGACATTGTCGTCAGTCGGTTTCCTTCCCCGAACCTTCGGCGCTCAAGTAGTCGGCGACTAAATCTCCGAGCTTCTCGAGACGCTCTTGGTCTATCGGCACACCTGCAACCTTGATGGATAGGTTTCCATCGACTGAAGTCGCCGAAAGATTTCGGTTGCCCACCTTGCGTTTGACCGTGAGCTTTCTGGGCTTTGCCTTCGGTTTGAGCTTGGGTTTGTTCACCCTCTCCAAGCTCGCTAAGGCTCCCTGCAAATCACGAAAGCTCATGTCGTAGACATTCTTGAACGCGTTCAAGATCTGATCCTGCGCAGCGAAAACAGACCTCGCTCGTGAGACTAGGCTCTCATGCACGCCAATTTTCTTTGCGAAGGCCACAGCTGTCAGCTTGTCTGCCCCAGAAGCCAACGTTTCATACATTTCACCAATCGAAACCAAACGCTCAAATGGGCTAAGATTCTCGCGCTCCTCATTCTCGCGGAACCGCAGAAACAACATCTCAAACTTGCTGTTCTCGGCGTTTCGCGCTTCCGGCGAAGCGAGGATTGCACGAAGAGGTAAACCCAACTCCGACGCGGCCGCCAGTCGGCGGCGTCCTGTAAGCATGACAAATGGAACACCAGTGACGTTCGACGGCTCCAACGGATCCGGCTCCCAATCCGGATCCTCGGGCCACACCAGAATGGGTGTGTCCTGCCCGTTCGAGGCAATGCTGTTTACCAGAGACCTGAATGCTTCCTGGGACATCCAGTCTTGACGGCGGTCTGTCCCCATCGGATCTGATATCTGGTCTGGCGACAGGCTTATTTCGTGGCGGCCGTTTAAGATATCCGAACAAAGCTCAGCTCTGCTTCGCTCCACAGCGGCTTGCGATTGCGCAAGCGCCCCTGATTTCCAAGCACTGCCGGCCCCCTTGAAAGGAGTAGAAACAGCGTCGCCCGTTTCTGCCCGGCCTTCGGGACCGGGCGTGCGCTCCTTGGATGTGTCGGGACTAGTAGCCTTGCTGACCAGCGACCTTGGAATACTGCGTTTCATGCTTCACCCTCGCCGTCATCTTCATAGAACTCGTCCATCCATGTATTGGCATAACCGCGTTCGAAGCCCGGCCAGAGTCGCGATACTATGGCGTCGTTAACCGCATCGGCATTCGTGATGAACCGGTTGATCCCCTTGCGTTTTCCCGGCGTGTCCGGCTCATATTCGTATACGGATTGATAGACGTCCGACGCATTCGAGATTGCGTCGGAACGCAGATAAAACACCGGCAGAATTTCCGTGGGGCAGTGTTCCAGCAGGTTTCCGATGTGGTTTAGATCCTGCGCATTGGATCGTTGGACGATCGTCGGCAACAGCATGTTGGCACCAGTTCCTATTTCGATCCGTTCATGGGCCAGAATATGCTGAAGCATCCCCAGCAGGCCGGTCACAAAGGTCGACAGCGTTGCGATGTCAAACCCCTTCATGGTTTGCGGGATGACCAGCGAAGTCGACGCAATCACGTTATTCAGCTGGAAAAGTGTCAACGCAGGCTGATAGTCGATGATGATGACATCGAGGGTCTCGGTCAGCGCAGCGTTCAGTCGCTGCTGATCGACCTTGCCCTCGACTACCAATTCGTTGGGCAGCGTTTTTGGCGGGTGGCCCGCTTTCCAGCGATCAAGGGCATCGCGCAGGTAGCGATAGAAGCTCTTTCCGGCGGGGGCCTCTCGCACAAGGCGCGCAATCTGGATCTCTCCCTCAGACGTTTCGCCATGTGCCGGCAGCAGACGCAGCCCCGGCCAGGAGGTCTTTAGAAAGAAGCTGTCGAGCGTCTGCGCATCGTGATCAGTGTATGGCGCATCTTCCGACTGGAAGAGGCCGGCAAAGTCCACCATGGAGGCGGTGTTTTCGTCGGGCATCTGGGGAAGACCTTCACCCCCGACAAAGTAGAGCGTTATCGTGCTTTGCGGGTCTGCATCCATGACACCAACGCGCATGCCGTAATGCAAGCTGAGATACTGCGCAAAATGCGCGGCGCTCAGGCTCTTAGCCGTGCCCCCTTTCTGGCTGGCAAACGAGATGACGGGTAAGGGGGCGTCGGGTTTGCGCCAGGCTAGGTAGTCGTAGGGCCGCTTTGCCGAGGCCGCCAGAAGGGCCCGCATGTGCATCAATTCGGAAAGCGTGAAAACACGCTCTCTTCCAACATATTCGCCCGCGGGAAAGTCGTCGCTCGAATTGGCGAACTTGGTTAGATACTGAATACTGACGTTCATAAACCTTGCGCACTGGCGCATTGACCACGTGCGCTTGATGCGCTGACGCAAGGTGAGTTCCTTGTTCACTGCCACCATCGTGCGCTCAAGCCCACGTGACAGGTCCGTCAAAAACTGTTCTAGACTACCGCTCATTCCTAAGCCCTGACTTCGGTTGGGTCCGAGTTCGACTCGATTCTGCTTCTATGGTAGCACGGTTTTGGAGGAAAAATAAAGATACCACGCGCCTATGAGTTTCAGGCGCTTATTTAGAAGCTCCACCACCCCTAAAACTCCAATCTTGAACGCGTTCAAGATTGGAGTCTTGATGGGCCGGTCGGTGGAGAACCGACCGGCCTTAGCCGTCACGCGGCGTCTTTGGGACCCCAGGGGATGACGGCCTGCAGGGACAGATCGTCCTGGTTCGCGGCCTTGCCGAGGTTGGCGTTGAAGCCGTGGTCGCGGATGGTCAGCGTGTAGTAGTCAGCGCCGGTCTCCTTGTTCTGCTTCTTCCAGATGCCGCCGCACTCGACCAACTTGCCGCGCGGGGAGCGGCCGAGGACGCGGTGCGTGGGGGCCATCGGGTTCGAGCTCGCGACGGGTTCGACCGTGATGTCGAGGTCGAAGGTCAGGGTCGAGATGGAGCCGACGCCCTTGGCGGTTTCGATGTCGGCGCTGGTGAATTTGATGCAGTTCGTGGTCATTGCTCTTCTCCTTGTTTGCGTTGCAATGATGGTCACCTTGCAGCTGGCCAAGGCCCGGCCACACCGAAGGCGGAGCGCAGCGGAGAGGGGCAGGCGCCGGTCTTTTTGGTCCGCGCGGAATGACCCGCAGGGTCAGGGGAAAAAGATCGGCGACAACCTTTGTGGACGGGACGACAGCTGCGACCAGCATGTCATGCAACTCAGACAAAGGGAGAAGTGCGGTGGCCATGAAGGAAAGTAGGGGAACAGACGAGAGAGATGCCGCAAGGAGTAGGGATTGTCTTCTCGTCCATCCAAACTTCAAGACTCTTCGAAGACCAAAGCCGTCAGATCACAAATCGATGGCAACGGCAGAGCATTCGCCCATCCTTCCGTGGCATCACAGGGGCGTTTGCGTTCGCATTCGGAGATGCAGGCGTCCAGATACCATCGAGTTGCCAGACACTCATCCGCTCTGGTGCCCGACTAATGGCCAGACCTGGCTCTGAGATTCTTCGCGTGTCGCTGTTATCCTCAGACCAATGGAAGTGTCCTGAGCCAGAGATAAAAACGAGGTCATAGCGCGCTCAACAACTCGATTGCATGTGCCAGTGGTAACGCTCGAATGTCCTTCGCGACGGGGACCTCATGCTCACCGGCATAGACCAGGAGCTTTCGGTTGGCTCCAATGTCCTCGGCCCCTGTGTGAAATCCTCTCGAAACCTTTGGTGCAGTCGTCCGTTTGATCTCAACAGCCCAGATGTCGCCGCTTGGCAAACGCAAAACCAAGTCGAGTTCAGCACCGGCCGAAGTGCGATAGAAGAAAGGTTCGGTGCCTAAAGGGGCGGCAGCAAGAAGCGCCTCGATACAGAACCCCTCCCAACTGCCACCGACGACCGGGTGCCCGAGCAAGCCTTCTGTCGTGCCGATGCCCAACAGCGCATGCACGATGCCGCTGTCTCTCACATAGACCTTTGGCGATTTCACCAGACGCTTGCCGACATTCTCGTGCCAGGGCTGCAGGCGTCTCACCAGCATGAGATCGACGAGCAGATCGAGGTAGCGCCCAACGGTCTGGCCGGACACGCCCAATCCCTCGGCAAGGGCCGCGGCGTTCAGAAGGCCGCCCTGGACATGCGCAAGCATCGTCCAGAACCGCCGCAAGGTCGCTGCCGGAATCCGAGGTCCGAGGGCAGGGATGTCTCGCTCCAGATAGGTGCGCAGGAAATCCAGACGCCAGTCCATACTTGCCCGATCGCTCGCGGCCTGAAAGCTGTCGGGAAAGCCGCCGCGCAGCCAGAGCAAGTTCAACTGATCGGCCCCCACCTCGTCAGGCTGCAAGGGGGGCATTTCAACATATCGAACACGACCGGCGAGGGATTCCGCCGTTTGGTGCAAGAGGATATTGGAAGCCGATCCCAATAGCAGGAACTGTCCCGTCCGAAACCCGGCCCGCCGACGCTGATCGATCTGGCCGCGCAAGGTTCTGAAGAGGTCAGGCATCTGCTGCACCTCGTCGAGGATGACGAGTTTGCCCGCCTGTTCGTCCAGATAGAGATCTGGTTCAGTCAGGATTTGCCTGTCCGCCTCACGCTCAAGGTCGAGATAGACAGATGGGCGCTCTGATGCGATGTCGAGTGCAAGTGTTGTCTTTCCGACCTGTCGGGGGCCGAGAAGGACCACAGCCGCTTGGCTCTCCAAGGAAGACTGAACGAATTGTTGGGTCTTGCGTTTGTACATACCTTGCAATTACTCCACGATACGGAAGATTTGCAAGGTTAATCTTACCTACGGCCATAGCTAGTTGCTCAAGCCGAAGTATCTTACTGCCCCAGCAAAACAGCCGTGGCCAAGGAGCATCGACGCAAAATGAGTGCATTCAAATCTGTATCCAAGGGCCTCGAAGAGGCTCTGGCCTTCGCGAATGGCGATTTGGCCGACGCCAAAGTGCATGAAGTGTCCGTGGCGGAGGTCGATGTCGCCGAAGTCCGGCAACGGACGGGCCTGTCCCAGGCCGAGTTCGCCAAGAGCATTGGCGTCGCGAAAGGTACGCTCCTGAACTGGGAACACGGGCGCCGGCACCCGACAGGCCCAGCACAGGTTCTGCTGGCATTGATCGCCAAGAAGCCTTCCGTCGTACAGGACCTCTTGCGCGGGGCGTGAACCGGGGCCTAAGCCCCGATCCTCTTGATGCGGATTCCGAGCTTGCGGGCCTTGTCGACGATGTTCTCGGTGATGCCCGAACCGGGCGTGGCAATCAGACCCTGTGGCATGGTTTCGAGCATCTTGTCGTTGCGCTTGAAGGGGGCAGCCTTGCCATGGCTCTTCCAGTCGGGTTTGAACGCCACCTGCGTGACACCACGGGTATCTGCCCAGCGGGCAGCGATCATCTCGGCACCTTTTGGTGTGCCGCCGTGTAAAAGAATCATGTCTGGGTATTTCGCATGGGTGGCATCGAGGACGGACCAGATCAGGTCGTAGGCGTGATAGTCCCCGCCCGAGAAGGCGATCCGCGTGCCTTCGGGGCAGTGAACCTCGGTCTCCTTGCGCCGCTTGGCCGAGAGATAGGCCCGGCTGTCCACCACGGCGGAGGTGAGACCGCGATGCGAGACCTTGGATCCGGTGCGGGGCAGCCAGGGTGAACCGGTGGCGGCCGAGAAGTGGTCCACGGCCAGATCGCGCATCTGCTCGAAAGCGTCGCGATGGTCCCAGAGCTTAAGCCCGATCAACTGGAGGCGTTCCAGTTCAACCGAAGCGACCTCGGAACCGTCCTGGATGGCCAAACTTTCCCGGACCTCGAATTCGTTATCGTCGAGAAGCTTCTGGATATGGGCAAGCCGGCGATGGAAGATCGAGGTGAGGGACCAGAGCATCTCTTCGAGATTGTCTTCCAACTGGCTGCCGGTGAGGAGGCCGATAGTGGTGTCGAAAAGTGTCGCCATGGCGAGCTCGACCTCGTCAGGCTGGGGCAGGGGGCGATGATCGGTCTCGCCGGGTCCTGGTGTTGCGCCATGAAGTGCGAGGTGGTCGAGGATGGCGGAGGTTACGCCGGTTTCCTCGGGGATGTCTGTCTGATGGGGCATTGTCTGGTTCCTCTGATTGATCTGACCCGATTTGGATGGGGCGATAACAGGACCGGCGGCGACCGGGCCGCATCCGTCAGGATCGGAGCGCAGCGGAGAATGCGCCCAGGGCCGGAAAATTGCTCCCGCGAGGAATGAGCCGAAGGCTCAGGGGAATTTTCTGGTGCGGGGCGCATTGCTGTCCGGGCGAGGAGCACTCTGCTCCGACCCGCCGGTCCATCGCTCCTCTTTTCCAAACGGGTTCAGATCGAACCCGCGGAACCTTTGCCCTGTCGGACGTCACTTATGGGGCTGGCGCTCACCCGTCCTCGATCTCCAGACCTTGTACTTTCATGGCCTCAAGCAACGACCGGCGCAGCGCATCTTTGCCAAATGCCCGCAGATCGTCGTTGAAATCGCCCATGTTTGGCACGAGACCACCACAGGCAATACCAAGCGATTCCAGTTGGTTACGCAGTCTCAGTGATGCGGTTCGTCCCGCTTCGTCATTGTCCCGCGCGATCCAGATACGCTTGATCCCCGGCGGCGGGATGAAGAGGCCGAGATGGGTGGCAGTGAGACAGGAGGCGAGGTCAAACTCGGAGAGAGCCGTGCCGACCGAGAGGGTGTTCTCGAGACCTTCACCGACGATGAGATCGCTGCGCGCCTTGCCGGACCAGAAGCGGATGGCATGGCCGTGCAGCTGTCCGAGGATCCGCTTCGGGCTCTCGATCTCGGCCAAACCGCCGGTGGACGGGTCGAGATAGAAGCGTGCGCAGCCGGTGATCTGGCCCCGATTGTCGGTGATCTTCGCGAGCAGGGCAGGGGCCCTTTGCGGCGGATCGGCGTCGTCCTCGCCCTGCCGCAGGAAAACCCGCGGGTGATAACGCAGCGCCGGACCCAGCCGTGTGATCCCGCGCCCCTGCAGATAGGTGGCAGCCAAGGTGCCGAGAACCGGCTTGCCAGCGGCAAAGAGCTTCCGCGCCCGCGCAATGCGTTTGCTAGAGGCAGCATCGGGGCACTCAGCCCTTTGGGTGTCACAAGGTAAGGAAGGGCAGGGGGCCTCGCCGAGAAAGGACCGGGCCTCCCTCAGCGTTTCCTTGAGCGTGACCGAACCAAGCCGTTCATGCATCAGGTCAATCAGATCGCCATACTCACCGGTCGCGAAATCGGTCCAAGATCCGGCTTTGCGCCCACCCTGAGCTTGCAGCCGGATGGCGAGGCTCTGACCCTTTGCGCCCGAAGTGTCGCCAACCTGCCAATAGTTGCCCTGCTTGGACCCCTCGGGGAAATACTGGCGGCAGAAACTCTCGGCGCGGTCTGCAAGATCAGCCGAGAGGTCTGCGATGCTGCGCCGCGCGCTCATGCGGCTGCATCCGCTGCGCTTGCGCCAACCGGATGCGCGGCAAGGACCCGCGCCAGCACCTCGGTGCAATCCACCGGGATGAACACCCGCGTCTTCCACTGGATCACCTCGGTGAAACAGCCCAAGGCCTTCAATGCGGGCAGTGCCGCGCCCGACGCTCCGATCAGCTCGAGCCTCGGCTGTCCCATGACCAGAGAGCGACGCAACTGGTAGCCCCCAAGCAGGCTGAGGGTCGTCTTCGCGTCCATGACCGCGCCGAACACCTCCTGCGGCGTCATCTCAATCTGGCAGTCGAGACCAAGGCGCGCATAGACATTGAGAAGCTGTTCCTGGCTGACCAAGCGGCCGATGGCGCGCTCCCCGTCCTCGGTCTGCAGACGATAGATCCGCATGTTGTCGGCGGGCAGCCGGTCCCAGATCGGCAGGAGGAGGCCGCAGATCAGCGTGATCTTCGATGTAGTGAACTCCGGCACCGCGTCGACCTCGGCCTGCCAGAGCTGCTCGAACATCGCATCATCGATCTCTTCCCAGTGCGACTTCGAGAACTCGGTCAGCGCGAGGATTTCGGTCGCCATGGGCCGCAGGAGCTTCACCCGCAAGATCGGCACGCCATCCTCGTCCATGAAGGCCGGCGCTTTCACCATCAGGGCCGCGCGTTTGGAGGTCTTGTTCCAGCACAGCGTCGCGCCTCTTGTGTCGGCGCAGATGGCTTTGACGCGGGGCAGAGTGAGCGGATCGTTGCGATCGATACGCTCCACGGTCAGCGCAGTTGCCGTCGCGCCCGTCGCCTCATGCTCGAAGATGACCTTGCGATCAACGATCTCAAACTTCTCGGCGCGCAGGGTCTCTAGCCCGACATCGAGGGTGCCTGCCTGACGCGCGTCCTCAATTATCGCCGAAAGAAACCCGCCGAAGGCCTCGAAGATCGCGTCCTGCATGTCGATGCGGAGCGCGAGGCAGCGGTTCAGGAACTGCTGGATCGGCGGCAGGGTTTCCTTCATCGTGCCATCCGCCTCATCGAGCGTCAGCCCGGTCATCTCCTGGAACCTGGAGTAGGAGCAGGCGTCGATCTTGCCCGCGCGCAGCTTGTAGAAGAACTGCCGCAACGCCGCTCGTGCATAAGGGCTCTCGAGGTTGTCCTCGGCGCGGAACATGTTCTGCCCACCCGTCTCGCGTTGCCCCTTGGTGATGGCCCCGAGCGTATCGAGGCGGCGGGCGATGGTGGAGAGGAACCGCTTCTCACCCTTCACGTCTGTGGCAACGGGGCGAAAGAGCGGCGGCTGCGCTTGGTTCGTGCGGTTGGTACGCCCCAGCCCCTGGATCGCATTGTCGGCTTTCCAGCCAGGCTCAAGCAAGTAATGCACCCGGAGGCGCTGGTTCTTTGCACCAAGATCGGCGTGGTAGCTGCGCCCCGTGCCACCGGCGTCAGAAAAGATCAGGATGCGCTTGGCGTCATCCATGAAGGCCTGGGTTTCGCCGAGGTTGGAGGAGGCGGCTCGGTTCTCGACCTTGAGCCGCCCTTCACGCGTCCTCGCGATGCGCCGCTTGCGCCCCGTGACCTCGGCCACCGCATCGCCCCCGAAATGCCACAGGATCTGATCGAGCGCGCCCTGCACCGGGGCAAGGGCACCGAGATGCTCGACAAGCTCATCCCGCCGCCGCTCCGCCTCACGGCAGATAATCGGATTGCCATCACCATCGAGGGCGGGACGCGAGCGTAGGTCGCCGTTCTCGTCGGAGTAGGGCTCGAAGAGCTGCGTCGGGAAGCTGTGCATGAGGTAGTCCATGATGTTCTCGCGCGGCGTAAAATCGACCTGCAGGTCGTCCCACTCCGAGGGCGGGATCTCTTCGAGGCGCCGTTCCATCACCGCCTCGCTGGTCGAGACCACCTGAATCACGGCCGAATGCCCCGCGGCCAGGTCCGCTTCGATCGCATGGATGAGCGAAGGGCATTTCATGGCGGTGATGAGATGATTGAAGAAACGCTGCTTGTTGCTCTCGAAGGCCGAGCGCGCAGCGGATTTCGCCTGGGGGTTCAGCGTACCGGTCTCGGAGGAAATACCCGAGGCCTGAAGGGCGGCCTCCAAGTTGGTGTGGATGATCTGGTAGGCATCGGCATAGCTGTCATAGATCGCGATCTGTGCGGGCGTCAGCTCATGCACCAGCATTTCGTATTCGACCCCGGCATAGGAGAGGGACCGCGCAAGATAGAGCCCGAGCGCCTTCAGATCGCGCGAGATCATCTCCATGGCAGCAATGCCCCCGGCCTCCATCGCGGCAACGAACTCGGCCCGCGTCACGAAAGGGAAATCACCCGTGCCCCAGAGCCCGAGACGGGAGGCATAGGCGAGATTGCCGACCACCGTCGCGCCGGTCGCTGAGACGTAGAGCACCCGGGCATCGGGAACGGCATTTTGCAGCGCGAGGCCAGCAAGGCCTTGTTGGGATGCCTTCTTGTCGCCGCGGTCGGACTTTTCGCCGGCGGCATTCGCCATGGCGTGGCTTTCGTCGAAAGCGATGACCCCGTTGAACCCCTCGCCAAGCCAGGACGTCACCTGATCGAGGCGGGAGGCTTTCCCGTCGCGTTCAGCAGAACGCAGGGTGGCATAGGTGACGAAGAGGATGCCCTCTGGGAGACGGATATCGCTCCCCTGGCGGAATTTCGAGAGCGGCACGATATCGCTTTCACGCCCCCCAAGCGCCATCCAGTCGCGGCGCGCATCCTCGATGAGCTTGTCGCTCTTCGAGACCCAGACCGCGCGGCGTCGTCCTTGCAGCCAATTGTCGAGGATGATGCCCGCGACCTGCCGGCCCTTGCCGCAGCCCGTGCCATCGCCGAGGAACCAGCCCTTGCGCAGGCGAAAGGCGCCTTCGTCCTCCTCCGCCGCTGCCATGAGCTGGCCTTCGATCTCGCCGCGCTTGAACCAGCCCTTGAGATGCGTCTGATGCGCATTGCCCGCGTAGATCACGCTTTCGAGCTGCGGCGCAGAGAGGAGACCGTCTCGAACGAGGGTCTTCGGCAGAACGGGGCGGTAGCTCGGCACGGGCGGCGGCACCGAGGCCATGGCGGCGGATTGCACAAGTGCTGTCGGATGCTCCGCCGCGCCGTCGATCCGGATCGCCTGCAGGTCATAGACCTCGTAGACCGTGTCCTGCAACGTGCCATAGGGTTCGCTCCAGGCTTTTGGCAAGTAGTCGAGCGGGGCCGTCTCGATGTCGTCCCAGGGAGGCCGCGCGCGGCCCGCGGCCCGCGCCGGGGTTTCTTGGCGGGCGGGTTGGGCCAGGGGGTGGCGGGGGGGGCGGGGCGGTTGAGCCGGGCCCCAATGGCCCTTTGTGTGGGGCCCGGGCGGGGGGCTGCGGCGTTCCGGGCAATGGGCGAGTACTACGGAGAGAAGATCACTCGTGGTCGCGCAGATCGGATGATAGGCGGCGTCAATATCAGCCGGTGCGGTCTCTTCAGCACCAGCCGCGCGCTTATCGATTACCGTCAACCGCGTGTCGATCGTGGTGCCATGCCGTGCGAAGACCTTGCCGTCGATGGGGGCCGAAAACACGACATCGGCGCTCTGGCCGATCCGCTGAAATGTCGACTGGAAGGATTTCAAAGAGGGACGGAAGCTTTCGCCGGTGATGACGACAAGCCGCCCACCAGGCGCGAGGCGTGCCAGGGCGGAAAGCACATGCTGACTGGTCGCTTGCCTAAACCGGCCCTCGACATGGTTGGCAGCGGAAAACGGCGGGTTCATCACCACGACCGAGGGCGTGATCGAGCGATCAAGACGATCGTCGATCGAGGCAGCATCGTGGTCAGATACGGCGGCATCGGGGAACAACTGCCCCAGTAGGGCGCGGCGCGTGTCGGCAAGTTCATTCAGCGCCAACCGTGCACCAGCGATCTTTGCAAAGATGGCCAGCATGCCCGTGCCCGTCGACGGCTCGAGCATCAGGTCGTCGTCCCGAAACCCGGCGGCCTGCGCGACGATGGCCGCGAGGGGCAAAGGCGTGGAAAACTGTTGCAGACGGATACTGTCTTCGGAGCGGCGCGTGTGAGACGGGGCCAGAGCCGTGAAACGTTCGATCATGGTGAGGAAGGCCTGCGGCGACAGTGCCTGACGCTGCATCAGCGCGCCGTAGCGCGAGAGTATAAGGATTTGGGCGACCTCGGCCGCCTCATAGGCGTCTTTCCAGACCCAGGCACCACTTGTGTCACTGGCACCGCAAGCATCTTCCATCGCGGCGCGAAGTGCGGCGGCGTCGATGGACCTGCCTGCCTCGAAAACGGGGACGAGGATTTTCGCAGCCTGCATCAGGTTTTGGGCGAAGCGTGGGGCATCCGGCAGGGCAGGGGCTTCGGGCTCGGTTGCAAGTTGGACGGAATGGGGGTGAGCGTTCATCGGCAATCTCCGGGGTTGAGGGTTGGCCCCGAGCCCCGCGTGCACTCTCTCACCCGGGAGGGGTCACCCCTCCCGCCCTGTCTCTCACTCTTTCATGGCCTCGAAAACTGAAGTCTTGGCAGCGAAAACTTATCCACAAAATCTGGGGATGACGCTGTGGGCGTTGTCGCGCAAACCCATGCCAGGCTGCTGGGACACGGCCGTGCCTGCATTTTGGGCACCTCCAGCGAAACGGACCCGACACACAGCAAGCTCGGGGACCGAATGGTCAACGAGGAGAAATCGCAAGAGCTCAGAATGGGGATCTGCAAATAAAAAGGCGACATCCGGGAGGAGGTGGATGCCGCCGATTATTCCGGATCGGCTCAGGGAGGAGGAGAGAACCGATCACAAGAGCGAACATAGGAGCAATGCTGCAGTCGCACAATGGGCGGGCTATGACTTTTCTGCAATGCAGCAATGCATGTCCGCGATCGGGTGCTGCCCATAGTTCCGGTGTGTGGCGGCGAGTTATTCTATGGATATGCGGTCAATGCACCGGTCGCGGGTGGCGCATGGGGATCGGACCGAGGAACGGCATTCCGCGCCTCCGGCAAACAATGCGTCTCATAGGCGCCAACAAACCCCCAGCAAGCGTCGATCTCCTCGCCACCCTGTTCGACGATGTAACCATAGACACGCCCACCAAGGTAAGAATCGTAGTCGGCGGTCTCACCACGTAAGATGTCTACAGCCTGTTCGCGCAGGGCCTTGGTCACGCGTTTTACACCGAATTCCTTTCGGACCGCTTCGAGCGTCACGTAGACGTAACCGACCTGCCCAGAATCCCACGGGCAGTGGAACCCGACGGTGTTCATCGCGAGACCGGAATGGTCATAGAGAAACACAGGCAGAATGATTGCCTTCCGCTCGGCGCGGTCCCGCAGACGATCCATCGAGAGATCGCTCTGATCCGAGACGCCCGCAAGATCGCGCAGGAACGCCTCAGGGCTGTCGTACTGATGGCTGTCACCCAGCCGATAGCGGCGGTGCCAGCAGATCAGCGTACCGAGGTTGCACCACTCTCGTGGGTCCTCAGCGTCGGGGTCGTGGTAGATCTTGATCGTGTGGCCCTGGTGGACCTCCTCGTAGACGGGATCTTGCATGTCCATGTCCTTTCTCGAAACGCAATCGACCCGCCAAGCCGGTTGTGGCGCAGGCGGGTCGATCTGGATGGGATCAGATGGTTGGTGAGTTTGCCGCCCGGCGGATCAGGCGGCGGCGCGATTCTGGCGATGCTGGACGTGCTCGACAGAGACCTTGAGAAGCCAATCCTCAAAGCCAAGAATGGTCTGGTGACCCGCAACCGCCTGGACCCAGGCCGCACGCGGATCGCTGCCGATCTGCGTCGGGTCGTTGTCGATCCGGCCATTGGCCATCCACGGTTCGGGTTGTATGCGTCCGAGCCAGTCAGCCAGTGACGGGATACGCCCCTGGCAGTCTTCGCGCACATGCTGCTCGCCGATCCAGCGGATCGGAACGACCCGGCCCGCGCTGTTGATCAGGCTGCGACCGAACACCCGCTCGGCATCATAAATCCCGACCGTATGATGTTTTTGGGCTCTGTGAACAAAGAGACCTAGGTGCTCTTTAGATGAGTCAAACCAGTCATGCACATGTTGGTAATCATCTGGAACACCGCCAAATCTACGGGCCGAGCTTTCGGCGTGGTGGAGAGGATGTGCCATGTCAGAGCCCCTCATGTTCTGTGGTGTCGGTCTCGATGAAGCGGTTCGAGTGGCTGACATCGATCTTGTCCGTCTCGAGCGCCCAGGTCAATTCGCCATAGCCGCCCTCGTTGTTTTCGAAGCCAGGGCTCAGCGCATAGGCAAAGTCCCAGCCGAAATCTTCGACCCGTCGCCGCAGCTCTTCTGTCAGGGTAATCGTGTCAGGCGTCACGACGACCTCCTCGACATTGCCGGAATCGCCATAGCCTTCATATTGCACGTCGAGGCCGGTCACGCCGAGGCCGCGCAGTTCGGTGAGAAGCGCCGCGCGGGTCTCGACCCGCTGTTCGGCTGCCCGTCTCTGGGCTTCGAGCATCTGCGCGTAGAAATCATTTGCTTGTGTCATATCTTCGGTCCTTTGGAATTGAGGGAGGGTGAGGGCGACCGTCTTGCAGGCCGCGCCCCGGAGGTTTCCTTTGGGGGGCTTCAGGCCGCAGCGTCGCCGCGTTTCTCAGCCGTCCGGTCAACCAGGTTGAAATACAAATTCTCGGTCGCGCGCTTGAACCCCGGCGGTTTGCGCGGAGCGAGGCAGCGCACCGAGGCGCTGCAGCTCTCGCCGTGCTCCATCGCGAACTGCGTCACTTGGTCGATCAGATCATCCATGCCCGCGGCCTCGATGCGCTTTTCGGGGTAGTTCGCCAGCATCTGGAACTGGGTGACGACGAAGGCGCCATCGCGATGTGCGGGATAGAGGGTGATCTGGTAGTCGAGTGTCTTGGCCATCTCTGGTCTCCTGCGGCAGGCCGGACACGATCATCGCGCCCCTTGGAACCCGCCAGCCCGAAAGGACCGCCCTTTGTGCAAGGGCGATCCGTGGCGATGTCGGTGAAAAAGGGGCGTCAGTATTCCGACGGCAGAAGCAGGGTCAGGACCCGGCGCGTCTGATCAGGATCGGAGGGCTCAGGCGAGCCATAGGTGTAGTCGACGTCGTACAGGTCGATCTTGAACCAGACCTTCGTGCCGTCGAGGTCGATGACGCCCATCTCGTGCCATCCTTGCGGGTCGCTGTCAGCGTTGAACGCGTCAAATGAAGCCACGCTGCGGGTGAGAGCAAGCTGGGCATCGGGCCCAAGCGCTGCAACGCCACGGGTCATCACGAACTGGCCCTGCGGGGCATCGGTGACGAGGATATTGCCAAGGATAGAGCGACGAAAGGCGTCATTCTGCGAAGCGACGAGTGCGGCTTCCTTAACGGGATCGAGGTCAAGTGTGGTGGTCATGGGATATCTCCGGGACGGGCCCGCCGATCCGATATCGGCTGTTGGTAACCCGTCAGCCGGAAAGGGCCGCCCTCGATGTGAGGACGGCCCAAGGCTCATGTCGTGATCAGGTCAGCGTGCGGCTCGTCAAGCCGCATCCTCGCTGAGGAAGGCGGGCAAGGACGACGGTTCATCGCTCTCGGCGTCGCTCAGAGAATCTTCGGCGGACACATCCCCCTCCTCGGTCTCCGGCGCTTCGCCTGCCATGTCGGCAACAGCCTCCGCCGCACCGGCAAACACCATCCCGTCGGGCAGCCAGCGCGTCGTCCTGACAACCGTTGCGGCGTCGAACCCTTCCGTCTCGCCGGCCGTTTCCGCGAAGGCCCGCTCCATCGCGGCCGCGATATCGCCCTTACGCTCGCGATTGCGATCTTCGGCGTAATCGTCGCCAATGAGCTTGCGCGCGGTAGCGACCGCATGCCCCTTGTTGACCCGACCCCAGTAATTCTGAGCAGTCGGGCGCCAGCAGGCCGCCACATCGACGTCAAGACGCGCGCCGATCTCCTCGATGATCGGGGAGGGGCGATTGTCGGAGGAAAGCTGCGGCTTGACTGCCAGACCCGTCGCCCAGGCGAAAAGCGCCTGCTTGGCGGCAATGGGCAGCGCCGACATCGCCCGGAAGTTTTCGGGCTTCTCCAGCGTAATCCAGTCGGTGGCGAGGCCCTGCTCCAGCGCCTCGAGCATCTTCTGGGCAACAGTATCCGAATGCAGCACCTCGCGGTTCTGCGCCTGGAAGGGCCGGATCGAGATATCGAGCGCCTCGTTGTTGTAGGACCGCCCCAGAGCCTGCTCGCAGAGCGCGTAGAGCATCGCATCGAACGCCACCTCGAAATCCGCCGCCAGATGCGCCCGAAGGATATGCTGACGCGTCGCGCGCAGATCGTCGGCGAGGCTCGCCGAAATCCCGTTCGCCTTGCGCAAGGTCGCGGCCGGGTCGGAGGTGGGCACCGGTGTCGAGGAGGTTGGCGGCGTCACGTTCGGGCGGACAGGAGACGGGGCATCACCCGCGTCAGCACTATTTTCGCTCGGGACGACCGCAGCGGGGATATCTTCTGGCCGCACGAGGCCTTTCTCGACACGCAGCGCGCCGTCATGACCGATGGTCAGAACCACGCCCGCGATGGCACGATCTTCGTCCGCGTAAGGCTGCCGTTCGCGTTGCAGGGCCTCGATCTCGCGCAGGCGCGGCTCGATGGCATAATATTCTTCCGTCTCCGCGTCCGTCCAGTCCTCGCCGTCATTCTTCGCCGCCAGTTCTTCCTCGCGCGCAATGAGACGTTCTTCTTCGGTGAGCAGGTCCGGATCGGGGTCGATGTCCTGCGGATAGACCCGCCCGAAGCTGCGAAACGCGCCGTAATCCACCGAGAGATGCACCTCGACCCATTTCCACGTTCCCTCGAAGGTTTTCGCCGCAGCCTGCAGCTTTTCGATGGCGAGACGCTCTAGGAGTTCGGGGTTCTCCATATGGGCGCTGGCGCGGTCGTCGAAGAGATCGCGCAGCAGAACACCACCCGCCGCCTCATAGGCCTCAATGCCGACAAAGCGCCCGATGGCCGAGTTCGCCGAATGGGCGGTCTCGGTAAGATGGCGTTTGATGCTTTGCGGATGGATGTGATAGCCGCCCTTCACTGCGTTCCAGACCGCCAGCTGGCGATCATGGTCGTCGGTCAGTGTGAAAGCCATCACGCATTCAAGGGTCAGATCACCCGCGCGGAACTGCTCGATGATCTCGGGCGCGACACGGGCGAGTTTGAGGCGGCGGCGCACCAGGTCGACGGAGACGCCGAATTTGAGCGCGATCTCGTCTTCGCTGCGGCCCTCGGCGATCATCGCCTCAAAAGCCTCGAACTGGTCGGCGGGGTGCATCGCCGCGCGCTGGAGGTTTTCAGTTGCAGAAGTAAGGATGGCGTTGCGCTTATCATCGACGAGGCAGGGCACGGGGTGATCGGCGGGGATGACGCTGTCCTCAGCGAGCTGCTTCAGCGCCTTGAGGCGACGACCGCCGGCATCGACTGCAAAACGTGTCTCTGACAGCGCATGAACCACCAGATTCTGTTTAATTCCGGTCTCGCGGATACTGACGAGGAGCTCAGCATCGTCGCTGGCGCTGGCCGCAACTTTTCGAACGTTGAGCGGGCTCGGCTCCAACTGGTCGAGCGGGATCATCCGGATGTCGGTCCCGCCGCCAGGCACGGACAACTCAGTGGCTTCGGTTTTCTTCGCAGTGGCGGGTTTCGGGCGGGTTGTGGTCTTGGCCATGGTCAGGGTCCTTGTCACGCCGGACCCGGAAGAGCCTCTCTCTATCCTTTCAAGCCCGGCACCCGGGCTTCCCTTTCTCTGGCTTTTTCTTGTGTTCCCTTACATGAGATCGTTTTGCACAGGCTTTGCTGTCTCCAAAGCCTACAGGCCTAGCTCACTGTTTGATTTTCCGAACCCACTTCCGCGAGCAAAATCTGCCGAATTGAGCTTTCAATTTTGACTTTACCAAATGTTGAAGCATCTCGGAAAACTGACTTCGTTTCGCATTCGAAGCAAATCAAGTCATGCTGACGGCCGACAACTTTTAGACCAACTGAACTTTCCCCGACATGGACCACATAGACCTCGCATGCTAGGTTCGCGCCTGCTTTCACCGGCGCATGGAATTGTAGGTCCATAGAGACAAAAGGCATGGCCGTGTTTCTTTCCGTGAGTAGAAAAAGCCAGCCCCGGCCTGAAAGCAAATCGTCCCAGAAAGTCTCGATCGCTTCCAGCGCGAAATTCGTAATCCGGCCAGTAAAGGCGATTCCCAGCTGGTCACAGTCGCCAAAGAAAATCCTGCGTTCGAAGGCAAATCGTGGTTTAAATTCTGTTTCTGGTACATTCATTGCAGCGTTACGGGCTCAACATTTCTTTGTCTCTGGTGCGTGACAGCGATAGGAAGGAATAGTTTTCCGGTCATTATGCCATGCGCCGGAATTCGGCGGGGGTCGCGCCTGTCATTTTTCGAAAAGTTCGACTAAAATGACTCTGATCTGCAAAACCGCAGTCAAGCGCGACCACTTTCAGGGGGGCATTACCCTTTCTCAGCATCTCCTGGGCCTTCGATATTCGCTTGCGCAAAACATATGCATACGGTGCCAACCCAAACTCCGCCTTGAACTGACGCGAAAAGTGAAACTGGCTGAAACCGATAGATGCGGCCATGTCTTCCAGACTGAGGTTTTCACCTAAGCAGCTTTCAACGAGATCGATGATTCTCTGCCTTTGAGCAGGGCTGAAGTTCGAGTTTGCGTCGCTGGTCAAAGAGACCTTGGCGTACTGACGCAGAAGGTGAACGGCGATCTGGATGCGCAGGGCGTCGATGATCAATCTCTGGCCGATTCCACCGTTCTTTAGCTCATTCTCTAGCAATTGGATGCAGTTCAGGATACAGGGGTCCTTCGCAGACAGACAATCATTGATCTCAATGGACTTCGGGTCACGATCAAAGACCGAAAGGGCCGTGTTTTCGAGTTCACTGTGACTGAGATAGACGTGTCTAACCGTGATAGGCTCGGACCAACTCCAAGTGGATTCCTCTGCACGCGTGAGCAAGGAAATCCTACCTTTCTCTACGCGCGCGCTTTGCCATGGGCCGCCACTCGTGCGGCGCATAGTGGTTGGCGCGCCATCATATGCAACAATCATATAGTCGCGCATGGGGGGAATTGCCGCGTCTTGTCGCTCATAACGATAGCCCTTCAGGGTAATGCCGTTCCAGTTGCACCCGGAACTGTCCAACGTAGTCGTGCCGGGAATCCATTCGGGTATCCGGTCCGGTGATATGAGCAGTCTTTCCATCTTGGCCTCCCTGAACTTTTTCACGATCGTCCGCTTGAGCTGAAATTTCGGCTTAGGTCGTCTCGCGCATCCGCGGTTCTTCTCGAACGATATTCGCTTGAGTCAATCTATCGATTTCAGCTTCTGTCAGTCCAGCCTCGCTAAGCAACTCCCTACTATGCTGCCCGAAGCGAGGCGGTGCCGCGCGAACCGCTCCGGGGGTACGCGACAAGCGTGCTGGCACGCCGGTGCCGCGGTAGGTGCCAACTGATACCACCATGCCGCGATGTCGGGTGTGTGGATGCTCCAACGCTTCATTCACATTCCGAACGACTCCGGCGGGAATCCCAGCTTTCAAAAGCACCGGCTCAAGTTTGAAGGCGTCATGTTGCACCAGGCACTCTGACAAGACCTCTGTCATCTCTGACCGATGCGCAAGACGCGCGGCATTGTCGGCAAATCGTGGATCGCAGGGCACCTCAGGTAGGCCAAGCACGTCACAGAGTTTTGCGAACTGACCATTGTTACCGATAGCCAGATAGAGTTTGCCATTACTTGTTTCGAACATGTCGTATGGTACGATATTTGGATGCCCATTGCCGGTCGCCATTGGTATCTGTCCGGACATGAGGGAATTAGCCGCTTGGGGATGCATCATGCTGATCGCGCAATCATATAGCGGCACTTCGATGGCTTGGCCCAATCCGGACCGGCCCCGTTCCAAAAGTGCGGCGAGAATAGCGTTACAGGCGATCAGACCGGTGCCGATGTCCACGATGGGCGTACCCATGCGTGTCGGGCCTTCGGAGGGATTGCCGTTGATGCTCATGAGGCCCGTCATAGCTTGTACCACGGCGTCATAGCCGGGAAAACCGCCAAGTGGGCCATCGGAACCAAATCCAGTCACATGGCAGAGTACCAGTCTAGGAAAACGTGCCCTGAGAACATCAGCATAACCAAGCCCCCATTTTTCAAGAGTACCAGACTTAAAATTGTGAACTAAAACATCCGCATCCTGAAGAAACCGCAAAATCAGGTCGCGCCCTTCCGGTTGCTGCAGATCGATAGCGATGGACCGCTTGTTGCGGTTGGCGCCAGAGAAATAAGCGCTGAGTTCATCATTGAAAGGCGGGCCCCAACTGCGGGTCTCGTCGCCCAGAGGCGGCTCCACCTTGATGACCTCAGCGCCATGATCCGCAAGCATTTGGGTGCAGTAAGGCCCGCCCAGCACGCGGCTGAGGTCGACCACCTTGATCCCGTCCAATGAGCCAGCCATCAAAGCGCCTCCTGATAGAGGCGCGACACATCTTCGGCTGTCATGTCGCGCGGGTTGGTCTCCAGCAATCGCGTGATACCGGTCACGACCTCATTAGCCATTCCGGGAATGGCTGCCTCGGTCACTCCGACACCAGAAAGTCGAGACTCAAGTCCGCTTTCGACTAGCATCCGTTCCATCTCGTCGATCAGGCCATGGGCCGCAGCCGCATCAGAGTTGAAAGGCCGCGAGGGCAGTAGTAACCGCGATAGACGAGCATATTCAGCTTCTGCAACGGGCATGTTGAACCTCATCACTGGTCCTGCGACCAGAGCGTTTGCGTGCCCGTGAGGAACCTTGAAACCTGTTCCAAGTGGGTATGACAAGGCATGAATCGCCCCCACGCTGGCATTAATGAAGGCCATCCCAGCCAGTGTCGCCCCCAACAGCATGGCCTCTCGCGCTGACAGGTCCGAAGGCGTTTCCATGACGATTGGTAAGTTCTGACCGAGAAGCACCAGCGCTTTGTCCGCCATTCCATCGGAAATGGGATTCTTTCTGGTGCGACTGGTTACTGCCTCAATGGCGTGAACCATTGCGTCTAACGCCGTGGCCGCTGTGATGTGACGAGGCATTCCCAATGTTAGCTTTGCATCTAGCAAGGCAACGTCAGGCAGAAGCTGCGGTGCATATACCGCTTTTTTTTCGTGGCTTTCCGAAGTCAGCACGGACACCCATGTTACCTCTGATCCGGTCCCTGCCGTGGTTGGCACCTGGATCAGTGGCAAGCGTTTATCGGTGACCTGATTAATCCCGATCATGTCCGTAATCGGTTGATCGTTGGCTACCGCCGCTGCGATGACCTTGGCAGTGTCCAGTGAACTGCCGCCGCCAAGTCCGATGATTCCGTCAGCACCAAAGGCCCGCGCGACCTCTACCGCGGCCTCGACGACAGCGATCGGGGGGTCCGCTTCGACTTTATGAAAAATCTCAACCTCGATGCCAGCAGCCCTAAGTGAGGCGGCTGCCTCGTCCGCAAAACCACAGGCCAATATGCCCGGGTCCGTCACGACCAGCGCACGGGTGCAAGACAAATCTTGCATCAGGCTGCCGATCCGGCCAAGCCCACCGCTCTCGCAGACGATCCTCGGGGTGGAAAGGAAATTGAAGTCCATAGTTTGTCTTCGCTCCTGTTAAGCTGCTGCAGTGCGGATCATATTCCGCGCGATCAGTATTTGCTGAATCTGGGTTGTCCCCTCGTAGATGCGGAAGAGACGCACATCGCGATAGAAGCGCTCGACCGCATATTCGGCCATGTATCCTGCACCGCCGTGGATTTGCACTGCGCGATCGGCCACTCGACCTACCATCTCACTGGCAAACATCTTGCAGCAGGCAGCATCAGTCGACACGTTCTGACCAGCGTCCTTGCGGCGTGCTGTTTCTTCGATCATGCAACGCGCTGCGAAGGCCTCGGCGCGACTGTCAGCCAGCATGGCTTGGATCAGTTGCTTTTCAGCGATGGGTTCACCGAATTGTTTGCGTTCCATCGCATAGGATAGGCTGTCACGGATCAGCCGTTCGGCGGCGCCCACACAGACGGCAGAAATATGCAGTCGGCCCCGGTCAAGGACTTTCATTGCTGTCTTAAAGCCCTTGTTCAGACGGTCCGGCCCGCCGATAATGTTCGCGGCAGGCACGCGGACATTGTCAAGGATGACGTCGCATGTGTGCGAGCCCTTCTGCCCCATCTTCCTGTCAGGCTGGCCAAGCGTTATGCCTGGCGTCCCTGCCTCGACGAGAAAGGCGCTTACGCCGGCAGAACCTTCCGCCTCTGGATTGGTCCGGGCAAAAACCGTGAATAGATCGGCACGCGGTGCATTGGTAATGTAGCGTTTCGTGCCGTTCAGAAGGAAATCGTTACCGTCACGCCGCGCCGTAGTGCGCAGACTGCCAGCATCCGACCCAGCATCTGGCTCGGTTAGGGCGAAGGATGCGATCATATCTCCGGACGCGAGAGCTGGTAGATACTGCGCCTTCTGCTCGTCGGTTCCATCGATGATGATTCCCTGAGAGCCGATCCCGTTGTTGGTGCCAACTAGCGACCGGAACGCAGGCGAAGCCTGGCCAAGAACGAAAGCGGCTTGCACTTCCTCTATCATCGACAAGCCGAGCCCGCCGAAATCTTCCGGGATCGACATGCCGAAAAGGCCCATCATGCGGATTTCATCGACCAGCATCGGCGGAATCACATCCTCGTCGGCGACGCGATCCTCGTAAGGGATTAGTCGCTCTTTCACGAAGCGGTCGAGCGCGTCGAGAAACTGGGAAAGGGTATCTTTATCAAGGGCCATGATGCTCTCTATTGTTCAGGGTGCGACCGCCGCAACGCGGCGGACAAGATCGACAAGGCGGTGCGCGACGTCGCTTTCGATCCAGTCGCGCGTAAGGGTTTGCGAAGGGCCACCGCAGTTGAAGGCAATAATGGGTGAGCCGTCCTTCGGCACGAAGGGCACCGCTACAGCGTTCACATCACGTTTCCACTCCGTGAAGGACGTGCAGTAACCGTGCTGTTGGTAGTCTGCGATAGCTGCTTCGATTCCGGGCTGCACATTCGGCCAGTTGTCGCCTTCATGTTCCTCCACAAGGGCCAGAATTCTGGCCCGCTCATCCGGGTCGTGCGCCGCTATGCAGGCGCGACCAACCGCGGTCGTGGCCAGTTTAATATGGGCACCAACCTCGATCGCCAGCGTGACGGCATTAGTGCCCTTGCACCGCTCCAGATAGACCATCGATAGCCGGTCACGACTGGCCATGGCCACCGGCATGCCTGTGTAATCAGCCAGCTCCTGCATAAAGGGCTTCGCCAGTTGCCGCAGCGGAATCCCTGCAAGGCAGGAGAAACCCAACGAAAGCACTGGAGGGGCCAGTCGATAACGTGCTGTATCCGGGTCGTAGCTGAGGTATTCCAGCTTGTTCAGTGTATAGGCCAGCCGGGAGACCGTCGATCTGCTCAGGCCAGTGCGCTCGGCCAACTCACCATTCCCCAGAGCTTCCCCTTCCCGCCGAAAGGCCCGCAACAGCTCCAAGCCGCGCGCCAACGCCGTGACAAAATCGCGGTCCTGTCTCTCGGCGTCCTTGGTGCGGTCTTTCCTTGGTCTCACGACATCCCTCCTCGGGAAGAATTATGCGTCTTGAAACACATCTAAACGATCGATAACGTCCGCGTCAATACTGTGGTAAACTTTTCCGCTATGCGGAAAACTAAAGTCGTCCATCTGGTCCCCTTCGTGCCGGATCCTGCGGATGACACAACTGAGCGAGGGCATAACGCCATGAAAGAAATGAATTATCCGACCATCCAGCACCTCATCGGACGGGACTGGATCGCTTCTCCCACGCCGGAGGATCGTGCAGTCATAAACCCTGCAAACGGGCAAACTATCGGACAGATTCCGCAGGCTAGCGCCGCAGATCTGGACCATGCGGTTCACTCGGCCGAATCAGCTTTTCGCCGATGGAAAAACAGCTCTCCCATGGAACGAAGTGCAATTTTGCGACGGTTTGCCGACCTGCTGCGCCAAAATGACAGACTGATCGCTGGCTGGATCACTCTCGATGAAGGCAAGCCGCTGGCTGAGGCCTTGGCTGAGGTCCGCGCCTCAGCTGACCACGTCGACTGGCACGCCGAGGAATGTCGGCGCATTTATGGGCGCATCATTCCATCGCGCAGCCCGGGGGTACAGCAGCTTGTCGTGCGCGAACCGATAGGCGTCTGCCTTGCCATCACGCCTTGGAATTTTCCGCTGAGCCAAGCGGTACGCAAGGTCGCGGCGGCGCTTGCGTCAGGTTGCACGATGATCTTGAAAGCCCCGGCAGAGGCTCCGGCGGGCTGCATGGCAATTGCGCGCTATCTGCTGGATGCAGGCTTGCCCGAAGGCTGTCTGAACCTTGTCTGGGGTAATGCGGCCTTCATTTCGGAAACTCTTATTGCGCGCCCCGAGGTGCGCAAGATCACCTTCACCGGTTCGGTCGAGGTGGGCAAGCATCTGGCAGAATTGGCTGGCCGCCACATGAAGCGGGCGACGATGGAACTCGGCGGTCACGCGCCCGTATTGGTGTTCGACGACGCCGATGCCACGGCCGCGGCGCGCGCCTTGGCGGGCAACAAGCTGCGCAATGCAGGCCAGGTGTGCATCGCCCCAACCCGGTTTTACGTACAACAAGGCATCTACGACCGATTTCTGTCCGAGCTAGTTTCAGCATTTGAGAGCGTAAAGGTGGGCGATGGTTTAACCGAGGGCACACAGATGGGGCCATTGTGTCATCGCGGACGCGTGAATGCGATGGAAAAGCTCGTCGAGGATGCCCGCGAAAACGGCGCACGGGTGTTGACGGGAGGCAAAAGGCTTGGAAATCATGGTAACTTCTATGCCCCGACAATCGTCGATACGCCCAACGACGACATTGACTTGATGCGCGAAGAACCCTTCGGCCCGATTGCTGTCGTCTCGTCTTTTCGTGACATAGAGGACGGACTGTCGCGGGCCAACGGGCTACCCTTCGGGCTGGCGTCCTATGTCTTTACCAATTCGTTAGAGCGTGCAGATAAAGCAGCTGCGGGTTTGCAGGCAGGTATGGTAAGCATCAACCAGTTCGGCCTCGCTCTGCCCGAGACTCCGTTTGGAGGCGTGAGAGACAGCGGCTATGGGACTGAAGGCGGGACGGAAACCTTCGAAGGCTATCTCATTACCAAATTTATCTCGCGCAATCGCGCGCCAGTGCTGTGAGGATGCCCATGCCTGTTGAATTAAGCTTCTCAAATGACGCAGCAATTCTGACCATAGACAATTCGCCGCTTAACCTAATCAACGCGGAGGTTCGGGCTGGAATACAACACTGTATCTTCAAAGTCCTCGAAACTGGGGCTACCAGGCTGATTATCACCGGCACAGGAACGACCTTCGTCGCGGGCGCGGATGCGAAGGAATTCGGTAAGTTGCCTGTTGATCCACAACTAAATGATGTGCTGATGCAACTTGCACACCTCCCGATTCCTACTATCGCAGCAATCAACGGGGCTGCGCTTGGTGGGGGACTAGAGATTGCTCTGGCTTGCTGCTATCGCATCGCCTCAACTTCTGCCAAACTGGGCTTGCCAGAGGTAAACTTGGGGATCGTGCCTGGCGCAGGGGGAACCCAAAGACTGCCGCGACTTATCGGTATTGAAGCTGCGCTTGACATGATTGTCACCGGGAAGGCTGTTTCCGCCGAGCAGGCACTGAAAATGGGACTGATCCAGCTGCTAGCCGATGACCCGCTTGGCGCGGCCATAGCTCTCGATGACGATGTACTTGAGGCGGCACAGGCACCCGACAATCTTCCTTCACCAAAGCCAAACCACGTCGCAGCGGAAGTCGCCCGAGCGCATGTAGCGCGGCGTATGCCTGGCCAGAATGCCCCGCAGGTTGCGGTGAACCTAGTCGCGACCAGTGCGACGACGCCGCTGCACGACGCACTAGCCAGCGAGCGCTCTGCGTTTTTGGACCTTCGTACCTCGGATCAGGCGCGGGCCCTTAGGCACGTTTTCTTCACCGAGCGTACCGCAACCAACAAGGGGCGCGCCTACCCCCGACCTTCCCGAGATGCTGAAACCGCCATCGTGGTCGGTGGTGGCAATATGGGCGCAGCTATTGCGTACACGCTGGCGACCGCAGGGATCTCGGTGACTGTCGTCGAACGTAGTGCCTCGTCCGCCGAGTGGGCCAGTAAAAACCTGCAAAAGCTGATTGATCAGGGTATCAGTCGCGGTATTCTGTCCGTCGATGCGGCAAAGACGGTTGAAGACCGGCTGGTTACGGTCTCAGGCTATGACGCTCTGCCACCAACCGATCTAGCAATCGAGGCGGCCTTCGAGGATTTTGCGGTTAAGACCGCGATCCTGACCGAACTCGAAGGCGCACTGCCACCCGAGACCATCATTGCCACAAACACATCCTATCTCGATGTAAATCGGCTCTCTGATGGGTTGAAACACCCGGCACGCTTTGTAGGGATGCATTTCTTCAGTCCTGCGCATATTATGAAACTTCTGGAAGTCGTCAGGAGCGACCGAACGTCAGACGGAACATTAGGTGCAGCACTTGTGCTGGCGCACAGGCTTGGTAAAATCCCGGTACTGTCTGGTGTTTGCGATGGCTTCATCGGAAACCGAATTTTGTCGAGCTACCGTCGCGCCGCTAATCGCCTTCTGGTGGAGGGGGCTAATGTCGACGAGATCGACGCGGCTATGCGCGGATTCGGTATGGCGATGGGTCCATATGCTGCACAGGACATGTCGGGGCTGGACATCGCCTACGCGAATATCCGTCGCAAGGCAGTTGCCGAAGGGAACTGCTGTGGTCACGTGCCCTTGGTCGAGCGGCTGGTCGAAAAGCACAAACGCCTAGGACGCAAATCGGGCGCCGGATGGTACGACTATGGGCCAGACGGCAAACCCTCACATTCGGAGCTGGTCGCTAGCGAAATACTCCGTGTCTCAGAAGAAATGAACTTCACTCGCCGCGAGTTCTCAGCTGACGAAATCGTAGAAAGGCTCTTGCTCACAATGGTGGCGGAAGCCTGCGATATCCTTGACGAAGGCGTAGCAGAAAAACCGCAAGACATCGACCTAGTAATGATTCACGGCTACGGATTTCCCCGCTGGCGGGGAGGCCTGATGCACCACGCCAAAAATATCGGCAAGGATCGGTTGACCGCGCTGTTTAGCGCGCTTGTCAAAGAGGACCCTTGCGACTGGAGGGTGCCTCGTTATTTAGAAAGGGTTTTCGCGACCTGACGGTCAAAGTCCCGCGCCATAAGGCGCTGCCCCAGCAACTTAACACAGTGCATCTTCGTCTCGACGCGGCTTAGGCGGTGATGGTCTTCCAAGACTTTGCGTTCTTACCTGGTGGGATAACGGCGTGGACGCCACGGTCCGCAATCGCGTCCTGGCATTTTCGTGTGTCATACGCACCGTCAGCCGTGACACTGCTGGTCTGCCGGGATCTGTTCAAGAAGGTTGGGTAACACTGGAGCGTCACCGATGTGGCTCCCGGTGATCTGAACAGCGCGCACTTCCAACGTTTGCTCGTCGATCCCGAGGTGGATCTTGCGCCAGACCCGTCGCTTGGGGCCGCCATGCTTGCGGGCATGCCACTCACCTTCAAGCTTGATCCCCGTGCTGTCCACCAACAAGTGCAACGGCCCTTTGGAGCCGCGATACGGGATGTTCACGGCCAGGGTCTTCTGGCGCCGGGACAGGGTGCTGAAGTCGAGCACCGTCCAGTCGAGACCGATCAGCCGCAACAGGCTCTCGACGAACCCGGTCGCCTGTCGCAAGGCCATGCCGAACAGGACCTTCATCGAAAGACAGGTCTGGGTCGCGGCGTCGCTGTAACTCTTCTGCCTGTCGGCACGGCCTCCCAGCTCATCTCGGGGTCAAACCAGATCGTCAGCGAGCCACGGCGCTTGAGCGCTTCGTTATAAGCGGGCCAGTTCATGGTCTTGTATGTCGGGGTTGTCGGTCTGCTCATGCACCTCAGCTACCACGCTGGATTCATAAGATGAGTCCGACACGGGATTTGTGCATGCATGCCCCCATTGGTGCAAGTGATTTTTTGAACGGCGCGAGCGTGTGATCGGGTGCGGTCATGTATCAGGCCTCTGTGTGCGGCGCTGATGTAACCGCGGGCCGGTATGGCGATGCGCGGACCAGAGGCATATCAACAAACCGAGCTCGGTGGCTCCTGCACAAATGCTGCTTTCTCTGACCCGGATCTGATCGATCCTTTGCCCTTACTTTTCAGTGACCTCCTCACACTCCCAACTTACCGGGACGTCGTGGCATGCCGTCTTCGCTATGCCATCGCCGCCACCGGATTCCGGTAATCCTCTTGTTTCATTATGATGGCCCAGAGGCCACGCGCCATCTTGTTGGCCAGCGCAATCGCGGCGACCCATGCGCGGCTTGCGGGTTAGTAGGCGTTTCAGCCAGCCATTATTCGGTGTGTCAAACCGCTCGACAGCCTGGAGGACAGCCATAGCGCCAGAGACCAAGAGTGTCCGGAGTCGCGCTGTCGCATCTTCGAGGTCTTCCCGAGCCGGGCTTTGCCGCCCGTCGAGTGCTGCTTCGGCACAAGCCCAAGCCAGGCGGCAAAATCGCACCCGCGCCGGAAGGTGGCCAGGTCACGGGCAAATGTCTCGATCGCAAGCGCCGTGACAGGAACCACGCCCGGCATGGTTTGTGTTCGGCGCACCAAGTCGGCTTTCTTGGCGGCACATCGCATCTTCGCGTCAAGCTCTGCAACACGCGTATTCAGCCCCTCAATCTGCCCCAGATACATCCGGCCGAGGTCACGAACCTCAGCATGCAGCGCGGTGTCATCACCTGCGATTGCGTCCGCGAGTCGCTTGAGATGGGCAGGCCCGCGGGCCGCGACCAATCCGTGTTCGGCGAGGTGGCCGCGTAAAGCGTTGATCATCTGGGGGCGCTGGCCGACAAACATCTGCCGCGTGCGAAACAGCATGGCACGGGCCTGCTGATCTTCCGTCTTCACTGCGAAAAAGCGCATGGTTGGACGCAATGCAGCCTCCAAGATGGCCTCTGCATCGGTCGCATCATTCTTCTGGCGTTTGACGAACGGCTTCACATAGACCGGCGGTATCAACCGCACGTCGCACCCCAGCTTCTCAAATTCGCGGCCCCAGCCATACGCCGTGGCCACGCCTCCATGGCGATCATGCATTTGGGTTGCTGTGCCACGAACGCGAGAAACTGGCCTCGTGAAAGCTTTTTGCGAAACGCGACTGACCCATCATTGTACGCACCATGCAACTGGATAACGCGCTTTGCCAAGTCGACACCGATAATTTTAATTTCGGACATAGATGCTCCTTCCTTCTGTGATGGCTTTTAACGCTCATCATAGTGGCACATTGCGATGCCGTCGGGAGGGGGTATCCACGCCATCAACAGAGCCTAGTAACGGGCATATCTGCCTCACGACAGGCTGAGCACGATCATACTATTTCCAAAGCAGGATTGTTCAATACATGGCGCATTTTTCGCCCTTACTCTGAGATAATTGGCGTATGCCGTTGACCGTTTGACGTCTTCGAGATTGCCGACGTCAGTTGGTGGCTTTGCCAAATGTTATGCTTGGGAGGATAAACATGGAAATCAGTAGAGAAGCGGATACGCTGCGGGCGCTTTATCAGAATTGGACCGATCAGATGGTCGAGAACCCAGACCTGACGATCGCGAACCTGCGCAGCATGTTCGATGAATGGGGGCAGCCCGCACTAGAGCCGGAAAACGTTAGCTACAAAAGCGATCATGTCGGAGGAGTTGAGGCTATCTGGGCCCTACCAGCCGGGGCAGATACCTCGCGTGTAATTGTTTACACTCATGGTGGCGGCTTTGCCGTCGGCTCAGCCGATAGTCATCGAAAAATGGCAGGGCACCTCGCTAAGGTGCTTGGGGTTACGTCGGTGATCCTGCACTATCGGCGCGCACCCGAGCACCCATTTCCGGCGCAGATCGAAGATGCAGTAGCCGCATACAAAGCGCTGCTGGATAAGGGTTTCAAGGCAAGAAATATTCTGACGGCTGGCGACAGTGCTGGCGGCAATCTTGCCATCGCCAGCGTGCTGAAGTTACGCGAACTTGGGTTGCCACTGCCCGGAGCGGTCATCGCCTATTCGCCCTGGCTCGACATGGCGATGCGCGGGGAAACACTGGAAACCAACGCGGAAACCGATGCGCTAGTCGGCAAACCGATCCTCGAAGCGATGGCGGGGATGTTCCTCGGTGAAGGCACGGATCCGCTTAATCCGTTGGCCAACCCGCTGGAGAACGATTTCACCGGTTACCCGCCGCTCTATATCAATGCCGGAGGGGCCGAGACGCTTAAGAGCGATGCCGAACGGTTGCACGAAAAGGCCAAGGCACAGGGCGTAAACGTGACCCTGTCTATCGTCGAAGGCATGCAGCATGTCTTTCCCGCGCTTTCGGGACGCGCGCCCGAGGCAAACGAGGAACTTGGTCGCATCGCCGCATGGTATCGGGCCCTCTGAGACCTGTACTCGCACTGCATTGCGGTGCGGTGCGAGACAAACCCCTACGAAACATTCATCTAGCATCTCACCCGCAATCTGCGGGGCGGAGCGGTCTTACTCTGGGAGGAGTGATATGAACATTCAGACTGAGAATACTAAAACGGTCGGAGCGGATTTTGACGCAGTCGTCATTGGCGCGGGCTTCGGCGGGCTTTACGCTGTCCACAAACTTCGCAACGAGCAGGGACTGAACGTCCGGGGCTATGACAGCGCCAGTGACGTTGGCGGCACCTGGTGGTGGAACCGATATCCCGGTGCGCTGTCAGACACGGAAAGCTATGTCTATCGCTATTCTTTTGACAAAGAGTTGCTTCGAAAAGGCCGCTGGAAAACCCGGTATCTGACCCAGCCCGAGATCCTCGAATACATGAACGAGGTAGCGGATCATCTCGATCTTCGACGCAGCTACAAGTTCGACACCAAAGTGGATGGCGCGCACTATAATGAAAAAACCGGTCTCTGGAACGTGATCACTGATAGTGGTGAGACAGTTACCGCAAAATACCTTGTCACTGGCCTCGGTCTCTTGTCCGCAACGAATGTTCCAAAATTCAAGGGCATCGATGATTTCAAAGGCCGTATCTTACACACAGGTGCCTGGCCCGAGGGAGTGGACTTGAGCAACAAACGCGTGGGCATTATCGGCACCGGCTCGACGGGTGTTCAGGTTATCACTGCAACGGCACCAATTGCAAAACACCTGACTGTTTTTCAGCGCTCTGCACAATATGTCGTGCCGATTGGGAACACCCCGCAAGACGATGCTACCATCGCCGAGCAAAAGGCGAACTACGATAATATCTGGAATCAAGTGAAGAATTCTGTTGTGGCCTTCGGCTTCGAAGAAAGCGCCGAACCCGCCGAAACCGCCTCGCCCGAGGAACGGGAGCGGGTCTTCGAAGCCGCCTGGCAGCGCGGCGGTGGTTTCTATTTCATGTTTGGCACCTTTTGCGATATTGCGACCAGCCAAGTGGCCAATGATGCGGCCGCTGACTTCATCAAGGGCAAGATCAAGCAAATCGTGAAGGACCCCAAGGTCGCAGAGAAACTGACGCCGAAGGACCTTTACGCCAAGCGCCCGCTTTGCGGAAACAACTATTACGAGGTCTACAACCGAGACAACGTGACCCTCGCCGACGTGAAGGCCGATCCGATCGCAGAGTTCACTCCGAACGGCATTCGTCTCGAAAGCGGCGAGGAGCATGAGCTTGACATCGTAATCTTTGCCACTGGTTTCGATGCGGTCGACGGCAATTACGTCAAAATGGACCTCCGCGGACGCGGAGGCGTGACCATGCGCGACACTTGGAAGGAAGGCCCACTCGGTTACCTCGGCATGATGGAGGTAGACTTCCCTAACTTCTTCATGATCCTTGGCCCTAATGGCCCCTTCACTAACCTGCCCCCCAGCATTGAGACGCAAGTTGAATGGATCGCTGACACGATTTGCGCAATGGAAGAAGAGGGGGTTCAAAGTGTGGAGCCAACCGTGGAGGCGCGCGACGCTTGGGTTGGCACCTGCCGTGAAATCGCCGACATGACACTCTTCCCCAAAGCTGAAAGCTGGATCTTCGGCGCAAATATCCCCGGAAAGAAGAATGCGGTGATGTTCTACATGGCCGGGATTGGCAATTATCGCAATGCCATTAGTGCGGTTAAGGAGGAAGGTTATACATCCCTGATCCGCGACCGCACTGCCGAGAAGGTGTAAAGAATTCCGTCGGGCATTAAGAAAACCCGGCGGAAACAATTAAATTTGTTCATGAACACTCAGGAGAGAACTATGGGACGGGTATCCGGAAAAGTCGCACTGGTAACAGGTGGCGCCATGGGCATGGGAAAAGCCCATTGTGAAACGCTGGCACGTGAAGGCGCGCATGTATTTGTAACCGACCGTGATACGGAAGCGGGTGAAAGCGTAGTAAAAGGTATCATTGGAGCCGGAGGGAAGGCGGAATTCATTCAGCATGACGTGACGCTTGAAGAAGATTGGAAGAATGTCATCTCCACGGTGCAATCAAGTGCTGGTCGACTTGATGTGCTAGTGAACAACGCTGGCATTCTCATTCTGAAGCCGCTCCACGAAACCTCGCCTGACGAATTTGACATGACGATCAACGTCAATGTACGCGGTGTTTATCTCGGTATCCGAGCCGCGGTTCCATTGATGAAAGAGACCGAAAAAGCATCAATTATCAATATTTCTTCAATCTATGGGATTGTTGGTGCCGCTTCGGCGGGAGCCTACATTGGATCCAAAGGCGCCGTACGGATGTTGACCAAATCCTGCGCAGTCGACCTGGCCGAAAGTGGCATACGTGTCAATTCGATCCATCCCGGTGTCATCGATACTCCCATGACAAAAGATCTGCTACACGCCGACGAAGAGACCCGGCAGGCAATTCTGGGGGCCACGCTGCTCAAGCGGCCAAGCAAACCTGAAGAGGTTTCGAATGCGGTCCTGTTCCTCGCATCGGATGAGTCATCGTTCGTTCACGGAGCAGAGATTGTAGTAGATGGCGGTTATACTGCGAATTGACAGAGACACATCCCAAGTAACGGCCTGGAACCCGGGCCGTTACTGCCATTGCAAATTTCCAAGACGATAAACGCCAATGAAAATAATTGCACCTATAAAACACCTAATTGATTACAACGTGAAGGTTCGCGTTAAGGCGGACGGTAGCGGAGTTGGTCTCGCGAATGTGAAGATGTCGATGAACCCGTTCGACGAGATTGCGGTTGAAGAGGCGATCCGTCTGAAGGAAGCGGGCAAGGCGGACGAGCTTGTCGTCGTGTCGATCGGCGTGAAACAGGCGCAGGAAACGCTGCGCACGGCGCTGGCGATGGGCGCGGACCGGGCGATCCTCGTCGTGGCCGCCGACGACGTGCACCAAGATATCGAGCCGCTGGCGGTGGCCAAGATCCTAAAGGCCGTGATCGACGCCGAGGCGCCGGGCCTGGTGATCGCGGGCAAACAGGCGATCGACAACGACATGAACGCGACCGGCCAGATGCTGGCGGCGCTGCTGGGCTGGGGTCAGGCGACCTATGCCTCTGAGGTTGCGATCGAGGGCGAGCATGCCGTCGTGACCCGCGAAGTGGACGGCGGTCTGCAGACCATCAAGGTGAAGCTGCCGGCGATCGTCACCGCCGACCTGCGCCTGAACGAGCCGCGCTACGCCTCGCTGCCCAACATCATGAAAGCCAAGAAGAAACCGCTGGACGAAAAGACCGCCGCCGATTTCGGCGTCGATGTCACGCCGCGCCTGACCGTCGTCAAGACGGCAGAGCCCGCCGCGCGTTCGGCCGGGGAAATGGTTGGCTCGGTCGACGAGCTGGTGTCGAAGCTGAAAGAAAAGGGGATCGTGTAATGGCTGTTCTTCTCCTTGCAGAAATCGCCGGTGGTGCACTGGCGCTGGACGCCACCGCCAAGGCGGTGACCGCTGCCAAATCGCTGGGCGATGTGACCGTTCTGGTTGCGGGCCCCGCTGCCGCAGGCGAGGCCGCGTCGAAGATCGACGGCGTGGCAAAGGTTCTGGTGGCGGATGACGCCGCCTATGCCAACGGCCTGGCCGAGCCGGTCGCCGATCTGGTGGTCAGCCTGGCAGGCAATTATGAACATATCGTTGCTCCGTCCACGGCGAGCGCGAAAAACATCCTGCCGCGCGTCGCGGCGCTGCTGGACGTGATGGTTTTGTCGGACGTCACCGCCATCGTGGACGGGTCCACGTTCGAACGCCCGATCTACGCGGGCAACGCGATTCAGACGGTAAAGTCCAACGATTCCAAGAAGGTACTGACCGTCCGCACCACCGCCTTCGACGCGGCTGGCCAGGGTGGTTCGGCCGCCGTCGAGGCCATCGCAGCGGCCGGCAACGCGGGCCTGAGCGCCTGGGTCGAGGACAAGGTCGCGGCGTCGGATCGTCCGGAACTGACCTCGGCCAAGATCGTGGTCTCGGGCGGTCGCGGCGTCGGTTCCGAGGAGAACTTCGCGATCATCGAGGGCCTGGCCGACAAGCTGGGCGCGGCGGTCGGCGCCTCGCGCGCGGCGGTGGATAGCGGGTTCGCACCGAACGACTGGCAGGTCGGCCAGACCGGCAAGGTCGTGGCGCCCGAGCTGTACATCGCGGTCGGGATTTCCGGGGCAATTCAACACCTTGCAGGCATGAAGGACAGCAAGGTCATCGTCGCCATCAACAAGGATGAAGAGGCCCAGATCTTCCAGGTCGCCGACTACGGCCTGGTCGCAGACCTGCTCGACGCCGTCCCGGATATGACAAAGGCACTCTAAGAATGACAAACGTCTACATCTGCGATTACATCCGCACACCAATTGGTCGCTATGGCGGCGCGCTTTCTTCTGTGCGAGCCGACGATCTTGGTGCAATCCCACTCAGGGCCCTGGCCAGCCGAAACCCGAAGCTAGATCTAGCGGCCATTGACGAAGTGATTTTCGGCTGCGCCAACCAGGCGGGCGAGGACAACCGCAACGTCGCACGCATGTCGCTGCTACTCGCGGGATTTCCGGATTGTGTCCCTGGCACGACGATGAACCGGTTGTGCGGATCGGGTATGGACGCCGTAATCACAGCCGCCCGCGCGATCAAAGCTGGAGAAGCCGATCTCATTGTTGCTGGCGGTGTGGAAAGCATGTCTCGTGCTCCGTTTGTGATGCCAAAAGCTACAACTGCATTCTCGCGCGAAAATTCTGCTGAAGACACCACCATCGGCTGGCGCTTCGTCAATAAACAGATGAAGAGTCAATACGGCGTCGACAGCATGCCTGAAACGGCCGAAAACGTAGCGGAAGACTTCAGCATCAACCGCGCCGACCAAGATGCCTTCGCCATGCGTTCGCAGCGAAAGGCGAGAGATGCCATGGCGAACGGTCGTTTGGCCCGTGAAATTGTCCCGGTAGAGATTCCTCAGCGAAAGGGGGAGCCAAAGATCGTCGTACAGGATGAACACCCTCGCGCGGGTACGACTTTGGAAGCGCTCGCCCAACTGAAAACTTTCGTAAAAGCGGACGGCACTGTAACCGCTGGGAATTCTTCGGGCGTGAACGATGGTGCCGCAGCATTGATCCTTGCCACCAGCGACGTCGCAAAAAAATTTGGCCTCACACCGATCGCAAGGGTCTTGGGCGGCGCAACCGCGGGCGTCGCACCGCGCATCATGGGTTTCGGGCCGGCACCGGCGTCGGAAAAGCTGATGGCGCGACTTGGACTGAAACAAGAAGACTTCTCGGTAATCGAACTTAACGAAGCCTTTGCTTCGCAGGGTCTGGCCACACTACGGCACCTGGGGATCGCGGATGATGACGCCCGCGTGAACCCGAACGGCGGCGCTATTGCTCTCGGCCATCCGCTTGGCATGTCAGGTGCCCGCATCACTGGTTCAGCGATGCTGGACCTCAAACCTGGAGAAAAGTCGTTATCGACCATGTGTATTGGCGTGGGACAGGGGATTGCAATCGCGCTCGAAGCTGTCTGAGGTGCCGCGACAACCACAAAACTAACATAAGTCTAATTATGCGTTTAATTTCTTGTAGCCGGGCACATTCTAAACTGGCTTGCGATAAATGCCCTATCTTGCTGGAAGCGCAACATCACGGCGGTCACAGATCATGAATTGAAAATGATCTGTGACCGCCTCAACGCAACACCCAGAAAATGCCTCGGATGGAAAACGGCCGAAGTGATCCGGGAAACTCTGACGACGGACAATCCCAACATGAGTCGCAGTTCAGATATCGCTCACAGATAACCGTCGCGGACTTTGCCGCTAGCGGTTTCGAGTGATACCATTTCGACCCAATCCTACATGTGAGCTTCGCGGTAAACACAAGGTATCAATTGTTACCTTTGTTGCACACCCCGATTGGCAGAAAATTAGTTTAATAGAAATTTCCTCGGTGCGCACCTCATAGAGTGACCGGGAAAGGGGCGCCGCGTCAGTCGGTCGTGAAGGGAGAAATGAAATGACCCAGCTAGATTTAGCCAGAAACAGTCAGGCGGAGCGCCGGGTGAGGAAACTGGTCGAATACCGGTCCGCGCATTATGCTTCGCATTCGGAGGCAGCGAGTTACTTCACAAACACCCCTGCACGGGTCCAGTTTTGCTTTGCCAACCCGATCATCTGCCGCCTGGGACGCGGTCACAAAATCATGAGCGTGTCGGACAGCGACGCATTCGACTTCATGCCCGGCGATGTCATGTTCGTCCCGCCGGGGCTGGAAATCGACATCGACTTGAGCATGGCGCGCACGGACGCTCCGATTGAATGCGATTGCATCGAGATCGAAAACGAGCGCGTCGAGTCAGTGCTTGGACGACTGAACGAGACCATGACGCGTGGCGGGCACCCGATCGCGATGTCGCTCGACTGGACAGCGTTCTCGGTGTTGCGGGGCGGCGAGGCGGATGAGCTTGATCTGCCGAACCTGATGCGCCTGTTTCGGACCGAAAGAGATGTGTTTTCCGATTTGCGCATTGACTCCAAGATTGACGATCTTCTTCTACGGCTACTCCAGCTTCGCGGGCGTTCCCTGCTTGTCAGCAAATACGGATCGCACGATTCCGGTATTGCGGCGGTAGCCAGCCTCATCCGGGACAACCTGCACCGCCATGTGCCGATCGCGGAACTGGCACGTGCTGCCGCGACGTCGGAATCGTCCGTGAACCGCCAGTTCAAGAAGTACTTCGGCACCACGCCGGCGCGCTTTGCCAACAAGGTCCGCATCGCCGAGGCAAAACGTCAATTGCGCAAGTCTCTGACGCCGATAGAGGCTCTTGCCTTTGAGCTTGGCTTTTCTGATGCGAGCCATTTCGGTCGAACTTTCCGCAAGACCACAGGCGAAACGCCTGCGGGTTATCGTAAGCGCCGTCAGAGACCGCCAAGTATGTTGTCTTGATTGTTTTGTTCCAAGTGTTGCGTGTTTTGTTCATGGCGCAATAATTCTGATCGCATTTTCATATATCCAAAATTCATCTTGGGAGGAAAGAAAATGCTCGATTGGCTTAAGCGAGGCAGCGGGGACACAAAAGTGCCGGCCCGCGAGATGTTTATTGGCGGCGCGTGGAGCGCGGCCAGCAACGAAAAGACATTCGCGACGGACAATTCCACCACCGGAGACACCATTGCGCAAGTCGCGGACGCAACTGCGGACGATGTGACGGCGGCCATTGACGCAGCGACAAAGGCGCAGCCAGACTGGGCGGCGTTGCCTCCTGCTGCGCGCGCAGGGCTTTTTCACCGCGCTGCGGCACTGTTTGTGGAGCGTCAGCAGGATTTCGTGGACATGCTCGTCGCTGAGACCGGCTCGGGCTTTGGCAAGGCGATGTTTGAATGCTCGCTAGTACCGCTGGCGCTCGCCGAAGCCGCCGGGCTGACCACCCGCGAGATCGGCGAGATCTATCCGAGCCAGGTACCGGGGAAGATAAATCGCACGTTGCGCTCGCCCGCAGGCGTCGTGGGCGCAATCAGCCCGTGGAATTTCCCCCTTTACCTGTCGCTGCGAGGCTTCATTTATGCGCTGGCGCTCGGCAACACCGCCGTTCTGAAACCCTCAGAAGACAGTCCCCTGTCCGGTGGCCTGATGTTGGCGGAACTCTTCAACGACGCGGGTTTCCCAGCGGGTGTTTTCAACGTTGTTACGACCTCCCGCGACGGTGCGGCCATGGTGGGAAATGCTTTTGTAGATGACAAACGGATCGCGGTGATGAGTTTTACAGGCTCAACACGCGTCGGTCAGCTTCTCGCGACCGCTTGCGCCAAGGCATTCAAACCGATCGTGCTCGAACTCGGCGGCAAGAACTCGATGATCGTGCGCAAGGATGCCGATCTCGACCGTGCAGTCGATCTGGCATTCTTTGGTTCGTTCCTGCATCAGGGCCAGATTTGCATGTCCTGCGACAAAGTTCTGGTGGACCGTTCGATTTATGATGCGTTTGTCGAAAAGCTTGTGGCTAAGACAGTCAATTTCGTCCCCACCAACCCCGACGAACAGACCTGCGTGGTCGGCCCGATCATCAACACCCGTCAGCTGCGCCGGATCGAGGCCATGGTGGATTCAGCCGTCAAGGCTGGTGCCAAAGCTGAATGCGGCGGCAAGGCCCAAGGACCGTTCTACACCGCTACGGTGCTGACCCGCGTGACGCCGGAGATGGATGTCTGGACAGATGAAGTCTTTGGCCCCGTGACCACCGTGACGCCGTTTGACAGTGAAGATGAAGCCATCGCGATGGCCAATGACACGCCTTATGGTCTGTCTGCCTCTGTCGTTACCGGCGATGTGTTGCACGGTGAACTTCTGGCCGAGCGCATCCATGCGGGCATGGTCCACATCAACGACTCGACGGTCCACGACGAACCGCATTGCCCATTCTCGGGAATCGGGGCTTCGGGTGGCGGCGGCAAATGGGGACCGAAAGGCGCCATCGAGGCCTTTACAACGCAGCGCTGGATCTCGACCCAGCGTCAGCCGCACCCACTGCCGTTCTAGACGCTAGCCGAAAGTAAGAATTGGCCCGCTCCTCATGCGGTGAGGAGCCGTTTGGAGCGGGCGACTATGTCTTTGGGAGGACAATCATGAAAATTTTTTCGAAAGCACTCGAAAAGGGCGATAGGCTGATGACGCTTCAGGCCGGGCTGGTGCATGGCCGCATCGGGCGGCGGGCCTTTATACAGATGGCCGTGGCGGCCGGCGCATCGCTGGCGACAGCCAAAGTCTGGGCACAGGAACTGGGCGATGCGGCGATCACGCAGCGCTATAATGCGCAGAACCTGGCTAGATCCTATGACTATATCGTCGTCGGCTCCGGGTCAGGCGGCGCTGTGGTCGCTGGACGACTGGCAGCCGAAACCGATGCCAACGTACTGGTGCTGGAAGCCGGCGATACCGATCAGATTGACGAAGTACTGAACCCGCTGATGTGGCCCACCAATATCCGTTCCGAACGTGACTGGGGTTATACCGCAGAGGCTTCCGACAAGGTGAACGGGCGTTCTCTGATCCTACCGATGGGCAAGGTTGTTGGCGGCGGATCGTCGATCAACGTGATGATTTGGGCGCGTGGCCACAAGAACGATTTCGACCACTGGGCCGCCGAAACCGGCGATGAGGCCTGGAACTACGAGAATGTGCTGAAGATTTACAAGCGGATCGAAGATTGGCACGGCCCAGCAGATGACAGCCGCCGCGGCACGGGAGGGCGACTTTTCGTCACTGAGGTCGAAGACCCTAACCCGATCGCGCCGGCCTTTCTGCAAGCCTGTGAAAGCGTCGGGATTCCATCCTATTCCGATATGAACGGCGAAATGATGGAAGGCGAGGGCGGTGCGGCACTCGCCAATGTGCGGATCAAGGACGGGATGCGCCGCAACCTGCCCGCCGACTACCTTTGGGAAACGCTGAAGCGCCCGAACATCACACTGGTGACCGGCGCAACCGTCCACCGCGTCGAGCTTGATGGAACCACCGTGACGGGCGTCACTTTCGAGAAGGACGGCGAAGTGATGACCGTGGGCGCGAATGAACGCGTCGTGCTCTCGGCAGGTGCGATCAACACGCCGAAAATCCTGATGCAGTCAGGTATTGGTCCGGCGGCTCACCTCCGCGAGGTTGGCGTGGAGGTAGCGCATGATCTGCCCGGGGTCGGCCAAAATTTCCAGGATCACATCCTCGCCGCGGGCTGCGTATGGGAGTATGACACCCCGCTGCCGCCGCATAACTCGGCGGCCGAGGCGACATTCTTCTGGAAGTCGAATTCCAACCTCGACACACCCGACCTACAACCTTTCCAGATTGAGGTGCCCTACGCATCGGAAGTCCATGGCCCGGCCTTCGAGGTTCCGGCGGGGTCGTGGACTATCGCGCCCGGCATCGTGAAACCGAAATCGCGCGGCGAGGTGCGGCTCACGGGGCCGAACCCCAGCGATCCCCTCTCGATTGACGGCGGCTTCCTTAAGGAAGAGGCCGACCTGACCGCGCTCACCCGCTGCATTGAACTGTGCCGCGAAATCGGCAACTCCTCCCCGATGGCCGAGTTCGTGAAACGCGAGGTGATGCCCGGCGCGTTGTCGGGCGAAGACCTCAAGGACTTCGCCCGCAGCGCTGCCGGGACCTATTTCCACGAAAGCTGCACCTGCAAGATGGGTACGGACGAGATGTCGGTCGTGGATGGGTCGCTGTCAGTTTATGGCATCGAAAAACTGTCGATTGCCGACGCCTCAGTCATGCCGCAGGTCTCGACCGGCAACACGATGGCCCCAACCGTGATCATCGGCGAACGGATGGCCGACATTCTGGTGGGAGCGATCTGATGACTTTGCAAGCGATATTGACCCGACCCGCTATGGCCGCGATTGCGTTGGTGGCGGCGCTCCAGAGCGCTCAGGCGCAGGACTTTTCGGATCGCAAGATCGAGTTGAAGGCCGGGCTGACGGGTGTGTTCTTTGACGAGGCCGCGACCGTCAGCATAGGCGGCGTAGAAGTGCCAGGCGGTGATGCTCGGATCGACGACAATGTCACAGCCATTTTCGAGGTTGGGTACTTCTTTCGCCCGGACATTTCGGTCTGGTTGGGCCTCGGCCTTCCCGCGACAACCAGCCTTTACGGTGCCGGTTCGCTTGAGGCGTTCGGGCATCTGGGCGATGTCACCTATGGCGCCCCAAGCCTGACCCTGCGCTACCATTTCAACACCGACGGCAGGGTATCACCCTATATCGGAGCAGGTGCGGTCTATGGGCTGATCCTCGACGAAGAAGATGCGGCGCTTGCTGACGTGTCGGTCGATAACGGCTGAGGCACGGTGCTGGTCGCCGGTGTCGACTACGCCATCGACGACAGATGGGGCGCTTTTGCAGAGATCAAGAAATCCTGGCTGGAAACCGAAACAGATTTCACAGCGCCCACTGGGGCCGGACCGGTGGTGGGGGGCTCAAAGCTGACGCTCGATCCGGTCACGGTCACGTTGGGTGTGTCGTATCGGTTCTGACGACAAACGAGGAGCATTGCATGAGCGAAGATCGTTACGTCGATATCATGGGGCTGAGGACGCGCTACCGGCAAGTCGGCACGTCCGGTCCGGTGGTGCTCCTCGTCCACGGGATCTATTCGTCCATCGAGGACTGGCAGGGCAATATCGGCCCGCTCGCCGAGCGATACCGGGTCTGGGCGGTGGACCTGCCGGGCTGCGGCAGGACCGACAAGCCCGCCGATTTAGACCTGTCGCTCGATGCGCAGGTCGCGTTTCTGCGGGCCTTCGTGACGGAACTCGGGCTCGAAAGTTTCCACCTCGTGGGGCACTCGATGGGCGGACGGCTGTCATTGGGGCTCACGCGCGCAGAGCCGGCTCGGGTCCGTTCGCTGACCCTCGTCTCGCCTGCAGTGATCGGCTATGAGACCTACATTCTCTTCCGGCTCTCGACCCTGCCGGGGCTGGGAGAAATGTTGACCTGGCCGAACCCGCTGGGGATGCGGATGCTGATGGGGGAGGTCGTTCATGACAAGAGCCTGGTGACCGATGAACTCGTGCGCGCAAGACTGGCCTTCGCCCGCATGCCAGGGGCGCAACGCGCCTTTCTGAAGACCCTGCGTGGATTGTCGAACCTGTTCGGATTCCGCCGTGAACTGGTGCGTGACCTGCATGGTTGGCTGGGCGAAATCGACCAGCAGGTTATGGTGATCTGGGGCAAGCAGGACAAGCTAACGCCAATGCATCACCTGCGATTCCTCGAGCAGGGAACAAATGCCATTCGCAAACGTCTCTATGATGGCTGCGGTCACCTGCCGCATCTGGAACACGCGGATCGGTTCAACGCGGATCTGACGGCTTTTGTCGCGGATGTCGACAACCCGTGACTGTGGCACGCCAAAAAGTGTGTTCCGGTATCCGTGCATTCGTTAACAAAACACCCCGATATCGCGCCCTTAGTGACCTGCCCCCCGAAACCTCCCGCACTTTAATGTAGAGTTTGCTCAACCTCTTGAAGGAGCAAACAGATGCGAAAGAGCCGTTTTACAGAAGCGCAGATCATCGGGATGATCAAAGAACAGGAAGCCGGGATGCCGACGGAAGAGGTCTGCCGCAAGCACGGTCTCAGCCAGGGCACATTTTATAAATTCAAATCCAAGTATGGCGGCATGGAAGTGTCTGATGCGGCCAAGCTGAAGGCTTTGGAGGATGAGAAGGCAGGCATCCGATTCCGGCGATCTCGCGCCGTTCCCAGATTTCTTCTCAGCACCTTCGAATGTAACATATATCGCGTGGTGACATTTCGCGCATCGTGTCCGTTTCGCGGGCATGAACTTGCGGGACCGTGTAGCACAGAACATCCAGGAATTGAGACGCGCCCGCGGCCTCAGCCAGGAGGAGCTTGCTCATCGGGCCGACGTGAGCCGCGGCCATATGGGCAAGGTCGAGAACGCCAAGTTCGCGGCCTCCCTCGACCTTCTCGAACGCATCGCCAAGGCGCTCAATGTCGACCCCGAAGAACTCTTCGCGAAACGCTAGTGCGCTTCCTGAGGCTTTGATCCCGTCACCCAACGCGAGAGACATAACGGCAAGAACGATACGAGTGGCGCGGGTACATGGCGAAGAGAAAGACTGGCTGGCCCTTCCTGGAAGGGTTTATCATCGACGGAACGCAGGAAACCCATGTGTTCACCGACTATCGCTGGGATGATGGAAGCGTGAGCCGCCGCCAATTCGTGGATCCTGACAGTTACGACCCTACGCTTGTCATAGTACGGCCAGTGTCACTCAAACTGTCGGACAGACAGCATCAGTAGGAAAACCACTCCGAGTGACCCATGTTGCCCTCGTAGTCGCCGAATTCGACCATGATGCTGCGGGAATAGAAGTGCCAAAGGCCGCCACCGCTCGGATAGGCGATCTCCTGTCCGCTTTCCGAGACGAATGTCGTGGGCCAGGGCGTGTGGGACCCGTAGACCCGCTGGATATAGCGGCAGGTCCGGTTCTCACGATCGCAGGAGCGGATCGACCAGTCCCACTGACGCGGCTCGTCACGCGGCTCGTAGGAGCGCCCGGTGAACCAGATCACATGGGTCCGGTTCAGCCATTCGTATTCGGGCAGGTTGGTGTCGAGCTCGCCCTCGCCGCCGGGCCCGCCCAGCTCGACCGGCACATGGGCAAAGGTGCATACCCCGAAGGGCGGCAGGCTCGGCCAGGGCGTGATGCGGCGGATCATCGTGCGATAGGCCCGCGCGCAGACAGCACTCGGGGGGAAACCACCCGCCATGCAGAGCATGATGGCGCAGTCGATGTCATAGGCTTGCGCCTTCTCCGGGGCTCCGAAGCCTGCCAAACCCCCGATTATCGCCGCCATTACTTGTCGTCTCATGCCACTCTCCCGCAAAAGTTGCGGCAACTATCGTGCAATATGTAGTTTTCTGCAATATGTCGTATTGACTCTATATAACTTTATGGCCTTAGTGTCGTGAAGTAGAAGGGCTCTCGTGGGGAGAGTCCGAACATGCCGATAGCGCGCAACCAGATCCTGATCACCATAGACGGTGTCAAAGACTTGTCCGAGAAGGGCATCGCGTTCCGCTGCCGGTATGAACTCGTGGGGTTCACGGACGATGGCAAGCCGCGCTACCAGTGCATCTACCTGCGCGAGGGCGAACCGGAAGCCATTCTGGTCTCAACCCGGATCACCCCGCACGGTCCGGAGCCGCGGTATTTCAACATATGGCCAGGGCTCTTCAAACATCATCTCGAGTTCGGTGACGGGCGCGATCTGCGCTTTGGTCCTGATTACAGCATCACCCTCGAGGAGCGCGGCTGACGTCATCGCCTTTGGCCGTGACGGGGCGGCCCGGACCTCGGGCTGGACCTTTCATGGCGCGCGGCCTGCGTGGGTGGGGCTGAGTGATAGCGCTGAGGCCGGGGTGGTTCTTGCCTCGCTGGATGCCACACCGCCGTCTGGCCGCGACGACATCCTCTCCCTGATCCGCACGACTGCTGACCGGCACCAGGGGAACCGTGCCCTGCGGCAGGTCGGCCTCGATGAGGACGACTGGCTGGTCCTTTTCCAAGCGCTGGTCGAGGCCGAAAGCAGCTACAATCCGACTGCCGTGAGCCCCAAGGGTGCCTACGGTCTTGGCCAGCTGATGCCAGACACGGCCCGCAGCCTCGGAGTCGATCCGCGCGATCCGTCCCAGAACCTCGATGGCGCCGCACGCTATCTGCTCGCGCAGATCGCCACGTTCAAGGACATCGATCTGGCGCTCGCGGCCTACAATGCCGGGCCGCATCGCGTGGTCGAATATTCCGGAATTCCACCCTTCGCCGAGACCCGCGACTACATCGCGCGCATCCACCGGATCCGGGCCCGACTCGCGGGCACATCCGTTTCCGCGCCGGACATCCGTGTCGCGACCCGCGTGCCAGCCCGCGCGCCAGTCCTCATCGATCTTCAGTAAAACAAGGGAACTTCGCATGCTTCGACATCGCCTCAGCCGCCTCTTGCCTGCCGCCACAACCCTGGCGGCTTTCGCAACGCCCGCCCTCGCGCAAGACTTGTCACCCATCCAGACCATGCTGGAAACCGTCGAGGCCGCGCTGACCGGTCCGATCGGGATTGCGGTCGCCACGCTCGCGGTCATCGGCACCGGCTTCATGTGCATGATGGGGCGCCTCAACTGGGGCTGGTTTGCCTCGGTCATCATCGGGATCGTCCTGATTTTCTCGGCTGGCACCATCGTCGACGGCTTCTCGTGACATTCCGGCAAAATAGCGTCCTACGAGGGACCCGAACGCGTTGTGCTTCGCAAACGCTGCCTCGGGTCCCTCTCCGGACACACATTTCCTTCTAAGCCGGAATATCACCCTATGGCAGAACGATCCCCCCTCTTTCTGGGCCTCGCCCGACCGCCCAAGTATCTGGGCCTCCCTGTCGGATACCTCGTGGTGCTGGCGACCGGGGTCGTTCTGCCGTTCATCTGGACGAAGTCTATGGTCTTCTTCCTGATCGGTATCATCGCCTATCCGATCCTCTGGTTTGTCGCCGACCGCGAGCCGCATTTCTTCGAGGTCTTGCGCGTCTCCTACGGTTCGGTGCGCCCGACGAAGAACCGCACCCTGCATGGAGGGGACAGCTTTGGCGCTTGATACGGGCACACTTTCCACTCACGGAACCGCTCTGCTTCAGGCTGGCGGCGGGGCGTTCGCGCGGGAGAGTTATCTCGCGGAACACCTGCCGTATTTTGCCCTTGCCGATGACGATGTCATGGTGCTCCGCGAGGGCGACCTCATGGCGAGCCTGCGCTTTGATGGCCTCAATCCGATGACCAGCGAAGACACCCGGCTCGATGCGCTCAAGCGCGCGGTTGCCGCCATCGTCGCTCAGACCGGCAATGCCTTCGGCTTCTACATCCACCGGATCTCCGTGCCGCAGGATCTCGGAATGCGCCCCATCGAGGGAGACAGCTTCGCCGCCGCGATCGACGCGCGCTGGCAGGACCATGTGAAAGACCTGCGCCCGGCCAAGCGCCAACTCTATCTCAGCGTCATTCGGCGGCCTGATATCTCGGCGCGCATTCCGCTTCTGCGGGCGCTGGCCCGTAAGGCCTGGGTCAAGGACCGCGCGACGCGCCTGCAGGAGCTGAACGAGGTCATGGGCTTCTTCGAGGTGGCACTTGCCTCGGCCAATCCCGTGCGGCTGACCCGCAAGGGAGGCGAATGGCTGGGCTATCTCAACACGCTGAACGCGGGCAGCTTCTCCCCCATCGCCTTCGGGCAAAGCGCCTTGCCCCTCTCACATACCTTGAGCAATTGCCGCGCGACCTTTGACGGCGACGTCGTCACCCTGACCGATGCCGTGACCGGTCAGGTCAAATATGGCGCACTTTTCTCGATGAAGACCTATCCGGCCCTCACCGACGTGACGCTCCTCGACGCGCTCGACCTGCCGCTCGACATCGTGCTGACGAATTCTTTCAGCCCGATCCCGAACAACATCATGGCCGAACGCATCCAGCGCATCATCCGCCAAATGCAGGCCTCCGACGATGCCGCCGTCTCCCTGCGCGAACAACTGGGCCAGGCCGCAGACGACCAGGAAGCAGGCCGTATCGCCTTCGGCGACCATCACCTCTCCATCGCCGTCTATGTGCCTGACCGCGACACGCTTGAACGGGCAGCCGCCCAGATCAAGCGCGTCGGACAGGAAATCATGTCGGTGATCGTGCGCGAAAACATGGCGCTGAAAGCCACCTATTTCGCGCAATCCCCCGGCAATTTCGGCTACCGCGCCCGCAAGACACCGATCTCCTCGATCAACTTTGCCGACTTCGCGGCCCTGCATGGCAGTGTCGAAGGGCGCGGCCCGGATCAGTCGCCCTGGGGCCAGACCATTTCGGTTCTGCCGACAGTCGGCACCTCTGGCTACCGCTTCAACTTCCACGAGGCGGGAAGCTCGGCCAAGGAACCGACCGTCGGACACACCCTCGTTCTGGGGCGCACCGGCACGGGCAAGACGCTCACCACCGCCTTCCTTGCGGCGCAGGCGCAGCGGGTCGGCGCGCGGCTCTTTTTCTTCGACAAGGATCGCGGGCTCGAGATGGCCGTCCGCGCCCTTGGCGGGCGATACAATGAAATCCGTGCCGGTGTTCCCACGGGGCTGAACCCGCTCGCCACCGAGACCGACGAGCGCGGCCGCGCCTGGCTCTCGGACTGGCTTGCGACACTTCTCACACGGAATGGCACACTTTCGGGCGAGCAATCTCGCCATATCCAGAGTGCCGTCGGGCAGAACGCCGATGCGGGCGTGGCGCTGCAGCGCTTCGCCAGTTTCGAGACGCTGTTCCAGTCGCTCGATGACGACGGCGAGTTGCAATCCCGCGTTGCCGAATGGGCCCCGGGCGGACGCTATGGCTGGGTCTTTGACGAGCCCGAGCGCGGCGCGGGCCTCAAACTCACGGGCGACATCGTCGGGTTTGACATGACCGAAATCCTCGACATGACCACCGAGCGCATGGCGGTGCTCTCCTATATCTTCCGTCAGATCGAACGCGTGGTCGAAGACCGCCGACCCACCATCATCGTGCTCGACGAGGCCTGGAAGCTATTGGACGATCCCTACTTCGGGGCGCGGCTGGAAAACTGGCTGGTCACGCTTCGGAAGATGAACTGCGTCGTGATCATGATGACGCAATATCCGAGCCAGTTGCGCGACAGCCGCGTGGGCAAGACCATCGTCGAGACGGTGCCGACCCAGATCCTCTTCCCGAACGATCGCGCCACGTTCTCCGATTACGACTTCCTGCGCGTGAACGCCAAAGAGGCGGCTCTTCTCGTCCAGCCTACCATCGGCCAGCGCATCGCGCTCGTTCGCTCGGCGGGCGACAGCGTCTTCGTCGATGCCGACCTCTCCGCGCTCGGCACCCTCCTCCCCATCCTTGGCGGCGGCGCCACCGGAGAGGCCCGCGTACCCGCCGATTGGCGCGCCAATCCCAATTTCTGGAGAAATGTGCTATGAGTTCGAAACCCCTCTTTATGCTTTGCGCCGCCGCAGCAGTCCTTCTCTCAGCTTGCGAGAAATACACCGAACAAACCTCGCCCTGCTTCGGTCGCAATGGCGAACCGCGGGTGACGCGCGCGGCCCTCTCTTTCTCGACCATGGGCGCACCGGTTAAGCAAGGAAGCAAACCCGACTGCAGCTTCGAGCTCCTGCCCCGTCCGGAATGAGCCGCGCCGCGATCATATCCGCCGGGCTCTGCCTCGGCCTCAGTGCCCTGCCCGCGCATGCCCAGGGCGTGCCGACGCAGGACAATTCCGCGATCGGCCGCGCGATCGCGCGGGTGACGGCGCTCGCAGAGGATCTGGGCGTCCAGCAGGACAAGGATCGGACGGAGTCCACTCTGGCGGACGTACAAGCCGACCAGCTGCGCGTCCTCGAGGAGATGACCGCCGCAATTACTGGTCCCGGCTTCGATATCCGCGCGCTCGAGGGCAATGCGGATTTCGGGGTGGCGGCGGTCTACCCGAACACCGATCCAAGCCCCATGAACAGCCGTCTCTTCGGCGAAGGCCGTGAGACCGTCGAGATGATGATCGTCGAAGTTGCGGGCGAGTTCGCGAGTGCCCCCGGTGTGGCCCGCGCCGGTCTCTCGGCCACCCAGTGGCGCTGCCTCTTCCAGGCCCTGATCAAGCAGGAGAGCCGCTTCAACGTCGCGGCACAAAGCCCGGTCGGCGCCTATGGTCTGACCCAGCTCATGCCCGGCACGGCCTCCGACCTCGGCGTTGACCGCTATGACGTGAAGGACAACCTGCGCGGCGGCGCGCGCTATATCACGACCCAGCTCGATCGCTTCGGCAATATCCCCCATGCGCTCGCAGCCTATAACGCGGGGCCGGGCCGGGTCATTGAATATGGCGGCGTGCCACCCTTTGCCGAGACGCAGGGCTACGTGCGCAATATCTCGAAGTTCTACAACGAATACCTCGCCGTGGTGGGCGGCGCCGACGCGCTCGGCACACTCTCGCCCTCGGACTTTGCGTTGGCCGAATATGCCAGCATCTCCGAGGCGGGCGTCTATTACGCCGCCGACAGTTTGGCCACCACCGAACAGGTGATCAATCGCCTGCGCGCGATCATCCTGCAGATCGATGCGCAGCCCAATGCCAAGGCGGCCTGGGAGCTCAACACCTACGCCAAGGCCGAGATCGGCCGCATCCTCAACCTTCGCGTCCGGCTGATGGCCGCCAACCAGCAGCGCGAGGCGGCCTATGCGCAGCACCTCGTCGCCGACCGGCTGGCCGAGCGCGACTTCATGCAGATGGGAGTTCCCGAATGAGACAGCTTCTCCTGACCGTAGCTGCGGTCACCACACTCGGGTTTGCCTCGCCCGCTGCTGCCCAAGGCGTGCCGACCTTCGATGGATCACAGCTTGGTAAGCTCGTGGCACAGCTCGAGCACATGGCCGAGGACCTGAATGTCCAGATGCAGCAGCTCGCCACCATGCGGCTGGAACTGGAGACCCAGTTGTCGCAACTGACGAACCTCGAGGCGCAGCTGACCTCCTTGATCGAAGGCAGTGGGCTGGGCGAGCTTTTTGCCACGGTCGAAGAATTCCGCGCGCTCCGCGGCAAGCTGGTTGCGCCCCTCAATACCGCACAGTCGCTGGCGAGTGGCGATTTTCTGAGCGGGTTCAATCCCGGCGCCGAGCTTTCGGCCTCGGTCGAGCGGGTGCTGTCTGGCAGCGGTTTCACCTCGGAGCGCCTGAGCACGCTCTCGGGCTCTGATCAACCCGCCGACAACCGCATCGCCGCTTCCGCCGGGGCCAGCGCCATGTTGTCGGTCGCGGCGCAGGAAAGCCACGAGGAGGCCGGTCAAAGCCTCGAACGGCTCGAGACCATGGTCGGGCTCATCGACGATCAGGACGGGCTGAAGGCCGCCGTCGATCTCAATACCCGCGTCACCGCCGAGCTCGGCATCATCCTGACCCAGATCTGGCGGCTGGAAGCGGCCCAGGGCGTCAGTGCCGGTCAACTCGGCGTTGTCGATGCCGCGACGCTGGCAGATGAGCGCAAGTTCCGCTCGATGGCGGTGGATCCATGAGCAAGTCCAAACTCACCCCGAGCTGTTTCACCTTGATGGAAGCTGGCCTCCTCAGCCTTTCGCTTGCCCTGCCGGTCGGTCTCCTCGTCCTGCCCGACCCGGCCTTGGGTCAGGATCGTCCCTTCACCTCGATGGAAATCGCACGGGATGACGCCGATGCGTGCCGCGTCCCCAAACCCCCGGTGGATCTCGCCGAGACCGCATACTTGCGCAATGGTTACCGCGCGATCCTGCGCATCCTGATCGCCGAAGAGGCACTGGCCACAGAGAACTGCACCTGCCTGCTGGACGACTTCACCTGGGACCAGGCACTCATCGCCCTGCCCCGGTTCCAGACCTCGGACAATCCACGCCTGCCCTTCAAGGTGCTCGATCTCTACGCGCAGGCCGACGCGTTCGAGGCGCAAGTTGCGGAGGCCTGTGTAAAGTAGATGGGTGTTATTCGCGACATCCTGAGCCAGGTCGACGCGGCGGTGGATACCGTGGCGCAGGACGGCTTTGTCTCCTCGGCAGGTGCTGTCGGTGACGTGATTTCTGCCGGGGCCGCGCTCCTTGTCGTGCTCCTCGGGATCAACGCGGTGATGCAACTCCGCCCCCTGCCCTTCGGCACCGGCTTTGCCTTCGGCATGAAGATCGCGCTCGTGGGGATCTTCGCGCAGAGCTGGGACAATTTCAGCATGATCTACGACATCGTCACGCGCGTGCCCGACTCCGTCGGAGCCTCGATCCTTGCGCTCACCGGCTCGGGCGACGAGGCCGGCGTCTATGAGAGCCTCGACAACATGGTCGCCCGCATCACCGCCTATGGCGACACGATCGGCGATCGCGCGGGCTGGGTCTTCGGCGCGGTCCTCGGTGCCATCTTCTTCGTCCTTTCCGCCGTTTTCGCCGCCGTCACCGCAGGGATCATCGCCTTCGCCCGCATTGTCTTCGCGCTGATGATCGTGATCGCTCCCTTCATGATCGTGACCTCGCTCTTTAAACCGACGCAATCCCTTTTTGAGGCCTGGACTCGCGCCACCATCGGCTATGCGCTCATGCCGGTCGCCGCCGCAGGGGCCGCGGGCATCATCGTCGCGATCGCCGAGGCCATCGGGGACGCCTCCGCCGATCCGGGCGATGTCGAGACCGTCAGCCTCATCCTGCCCTTTCTCGTCATCCTGATCCTTAGCGCCGGGATCATGGCCTCGGTCCCCTACATCGCCTCCAACCTCACCGGCGTGGTCGGCATTGCCTCGAATGCCGTGGGGCTGACCGGCCTCGCGCGCCAGGGTTTCGTGAACACGCGGGAGTATGGCACGGGTGCTGCCTCGCGCCTCGTCACCGGCAAATCGCCGCAGGAGCTGAACCAAATGGCCAATGCGGGCGTGGTGAAGACCGGCGAGATGATCCGGCAAAGCCCCGGCGCGCTCCTCTCCGCCGCCAAGGCCTTCCGCAAACCCTGATGTGAAAGACGATTGACTTGAAGAAGAAGGTACTTAGTTCCTCCGCGCCTGACCGCGACGCGTTTGAAGCGGATTTCATCTACGGGCCGCGGCGGCGCGAGCGTTTCGCCTGGTTCGTCGCGGCGGCCGGCGTGCTGGTCGGCGTGGCCGGCATGGTCGCGGGCGCGAGCCTCTTTCCGCTCAAATCGACCGAAACCTTCGTCGTCGTCGTCGACAAGGAGACCGGCGAGATGGACCGGGTCGCCGCTGTTCAGGCGCTGACCCTTTCCGAAAGCGACGCCATCATCCAGGCCAATCTCGTGGCCTATGTCGATGACCGCGAGACCTATGACCTGACAGATGGCGAGCAACGCATCAACTCGGTGCTCGATCGCTCGGATGGCGATGCCGCCCGCACATTGCGCGATCTCTGGTCATCTACCAATGAGGACTATCCGATCACCGTATATGGCCGTGACGCCAAGATCGAAGTGGTCATCAAGTCCGTGAATCAGATCGAGCGCGGCGTGGCCCAGGTCCGCTTCACCCGCACGCTGCGCCGTCCCCGCGACACCCGCACCGTGACCCGATCCTACGTGGCCACCGTCGGCTACGACTTCCAACCCGAAACCCGCCAGCGCCTTCAGGACGTCTGGGCCAACCCCTTGGGCTTCGTGGTGACCTCCTACCGCGTCGACGCCGAGACCCTGGAGAATTGACCCAAATGAGATCTCTACCTGCGCTCCCCACCATGGTCCTCTTGGCGCTTGCCCTTCCTGTTGCCGCCCTCGCCGAGGCCACCCCGCAAGGCGGCCCGCTCGACATCCGCATTCGCACCGCCGTCTACAATGAGAACCAGGTCTACAGGATCGAAACCGATCTTCGGCATTCAACGACGATCCATTTTGGGGCGGGGGAGCGCTTCGAGGCGGTGATTGTCGGCGACACCGAAAGCTTCCAGGTCGACCCGATCCCCGAGCTTGGCAACGTGCTGACCATCAAACCGCATGTGGCCAATGCCTCGACCAACATGACGGTGATCACCAACCGCCGCACCTATTCCTTCCACCTGCGCGAGGGCTCGATCCCGAACCGCACCGGCATGTTCTTCGAGGTCCGCTTCCGCTACCCGGACGAAGAGCGTCGCACGGCAGGTGCAACCCAGCCCAAGGGCTTTGAGGCCCCGCGCAACTACAACTACCGCGTCTCGGGCGAAGGGGATTTCCGCCCCAGCCATATCTATGACGACGGGCGCTATACGTATTTCGTCTTCCCGGAGAACGGTCGCCAACCTGCCCTCTTCAAGGCCGATGACCAGGGCCGCGAACGCACGGTGAACTGGACCCAGCAAGGCAACACGGTCCGGGTGCTTGGGGTGAACACCTACTGGACACTACGCATTGGCGACGAGGTGATCTGCGCCTGGCGCGACGAGCGCACCATATACGTGAGCAACTGACCATGGCCGATCAAACCCCTCCCGATCTGCAGGACCGCCTCGACCAGTTCAGCCAGCGCGGCAAATCCAAACACCGGGCCAACAGCCTCGGGGTTGGTGCTCTCGCCGCCGCCCTCGCCCTTGGTGGCGCCGGCGTCGCGTATTTCCTGGCCACCGGGCTTCGGACAAGTGACAGCGCGCTTGAGACCTCCGATGTCGAGACCTTTCAGGACCGCCGCCCCGGCACCGGCGGGCGGCTGGAGTTTCCACCCGATGAGACAGAGCAAAGGGTCAATGACGCGCTGATCGCTGTCGAGGAAGCGCTGGACGTGCCCGCCGCCCCTGCCCCGGAACCGAGCGCCGAGGTGCTGGCCGAGATCGCCAAGCTCCGCGAGGCCCTCGCCGCCAGCCAGGCTGCCCGCAACTCGGAAATCCAGTCCGCCGTCGCAGACCTGCGCGAGGCCTTCGACGAACAAAAGGAAGCGCTTGAAGCGACGCTGACCGCAAAGGAAACCGAGCTGGCCAACCTGCAGCGCCAGACCGATACCCGCATCGAAGGGCTGCAAGCCTTGCTCGATGCCGAACGGGCGCAGCGCGAGGGACTGGAGGCAGAGTTGGACCGCGAAGGTTTGATCGCCGACCAGCGCCTTCTCGAAGAGCGCCGGCGTCAGGAAGAGGAGCAGCGCCAGCGCGAGGCCGAACGGGTCGCCGAGGAGCTTTTGACCGCGCAGATCAAATCCCCCGCCGTGGTCTACGCAGACGGTCCGCGTGGTGGCCAAAGTGCAGCGGCGGAGGCCGACACTGCGGCCGCTGTCGCCGGGGAGCCGGTCCTGTCAGGAAACGAGCAGTTCCTGCAGAGCGCGCGACCGCTCGAAGTGCAAGAAGCCGCCCGCCTCACCCATCCCGAGCGCACGCTGACCCAAGGGTCCGTCATCCAGGCCGCGCTCCAGACCGCCATCAACAGCGATCTACCCGGGTCTGTCGTGGCGGTCGTCTCCGAGCCGGTCCCGGCGTTTTCCGGGGACCGGATCCTGATCCCCCGAGGCTCCCGCCTTTTTGGCCAATACCGCTCCGGCATCGAGATGCACCAGAAGCGCATCCTAATCCTCTGGACCCGCGTTCTGACACCGGACGGAACCTCGATGGAAATCTCCGCCGTGGGCGGCGATCAACTCGGTCGCTCAGGCCTCACCGGTCTCGTGGACACCAAGTTCGCCGAGCGCTTCGGTGGCGCGGCGCTGATTTCCGTGATCGGGGCAGCACCGGCCGTGGCGGCGGAAAGTGCCAACAACGAGACGACAAGCATCGTCCTGGGCGATGTCGGCAGCGACCTGCAGGATGCGGTCGGGTCCGTCATCGCCGAGCAGGTTTCGATCGCACCGACGATCTATGTCGATCAGGGTGCCTCGGTCACCGTGCTCGTGGACAGGGATGTGGTGATCTACGGGGGTTCCGGTTCACAATGAAAAAGAAGCATCAGGTTTCGCGTTCGAGCCGCAGGCGAGAGGCAGCGAAACCAGGTTCAATATTACCGGAATCACCGAATTGATGGATCAGGCGTCACCATCCTCCTACCTCGAGCGATATCTCGACCCGTTCCGCGACCTTCTAAGGCGTGACGACGTGGTCGAGATCGCGATCAACCCGGACGGCAAGGTCTGGCTCGAGGTCGCAGGCGACGCCACCATGCGCCACGAAGGTCAGACCGTGGATCGCACCACCGCCCTCAACATGGCCCAGACCATCGTCGGCGACGCCAAGGCCCGCGTCTCTGAAAAGAACCCCCTCGTCTCCGGCAAGGTGGAATATGCCGGCCGCCCGCTTCGGGTCCAGGTCGCCGTGCCACCCGCCATCGATCGCGGGGCCTCGATCACCATCCGCCTCTTCGCCTCGGGCAGCGTCCAGGATTACGCCCCCGCCTATCTCTTCGGCAAGGCCGTCTCGCTCGATGCGCTCCGCGCCGAGAAAATGAAAAACATCGCCAGTCTCGCCGAAGAAAGCCTCGAGGCCGCACTGCAAACTCTTGTCGAGGCGCGGCTCAACGTCCTGATCAGCGGCGGCACCTCGACCGGTAAGACCACCTTCGCCCGCCACCTTCTGACCCATGTCAGTGAACACGAACGGCTGATCACCATCGAAGACGCCTTCGAACTCTTCCCTGGTCAGCCGAACACCGTCGCCCTTCTGGCCGACCGAGGTGCCGGGTCGCAACGCAGCGCCAACGCCCTTCTGCAGGCCTCCCTCCGCATGCGCCCCGATCGGATCATCGTTGGCGAGCTGCGCGGGGCCGAGGCCTTGACCTATCTCGAAGCGATCAACACCGGTCATGGCGGCTCGGTCTCCACCATCCACGCCGAAACCGCGGAACTCGCCATCGATCGGTTGGCGATCATGGTACTGCAGGCGGGAACGCCGCTGACCTTCGCCGAGGTGCGCGAGTACATCCGCAAGTCCATCGATGTGATCGTACAACTGGGGCGGGCCGAGGGGAAGCGGGGGATTACGGAGTTCTATTTGCCGGGGTGGTGACTTACATCATTGAAGCCGTACTTTGCACACATTTGGCGCAGCGAGTAAGCTTAAGCCTGTAACCTACAGCAAGAAGGCTTGCGACCTTACACTTAGGCTATACGTTTGACACAAATTCTCAGGTGTGTGTTTTGCCCGAAAACAACTCGGCGGACCTGCCTAGAAAGTGGACGGCGATCCCAATAACCACCCCCCAGAAGGCCGAACCGATTCCGAACAGGGTCACACCAGATGCCGTGAACAGGAACGTCAGCAGCCCCGCCTGAGCATCTTCAGACGCAAGCATCGCACCGGTGAATTTCAGGATAGGTTGTAAGAGCGCGAGACCAGCCAGCAGGGCAATAAGCGCCGTCGGCAAAAGCACCAGTACTTCAACGATGGTCCCGGCGAAAACGCCGCCAAGGCAGAAGAAAACGCCACAGGCGATGCCGGCGACATAACGGCGGTCGGGGTCTTCATGGCTATCCGATCCCGCACAGAAGGCTGCGGTGATCGAGGCCAGAGCGGTTGTTATTCCGCCCAAGAGCGCGGCCAAGACAGAGACAAGGCCGCCAACAATGAGGATCGGATTTGCCGAAATCCGGAAGCCATTGGCCCTTAGGATCGCCATCCCCGGAAGGTATTGTCCGCTCAGTGTTGTGATGAGCAAAGGCAATGCCAGGCTCAGCATGGCCCCCATTGAAAAGACCGGTCCGCTGACTTCGAGGGACGCGAAAACCACGCCCACGGTTCCAACCGATGCATCGTAGAAGACGGCGCTGATCAACAGTGCCGAGGCCAGCAGGACAAGCATGGAATAACGGGGAAAGAGCATCGCGCAGACGGCGAAGACGACGATCAGCAGCGCAATTGCGGCAGGATCAGTTGCCAATCCTCCGGCGGCCTTTAGGCCGAATCCGAAGAGTATGCCAGCCATCATTCCATTGGTCACCGAAGGCGGGAGGAGTTGTACAAGCCGTTCGAAGACGCCGGAAAAGCCGATGAGCACCAGAATCGCTGCCACAGCGACATAGGCACCGACCATCTCGGCGGGTGACAAGGATGTCCCGAGAGAAATCAGAAGGACCGTGCCAGGGGCCGACCATGCCATCGCGACCGGAACACGGAACCACAGGCTGAGCCCGATGCTCGACAGCCCAGCTGCCACGGAAATTGCGAAGACCCAGGACGAAAAACCCTCCTTCGAGGTGCCCACCGATTCCGCAGCGCTCAGATAGATCAGAAGCGGACCGGCGTAGGACACAAGGACTGCAAGAAAACCGGCCCCGATTGCGGAGCCGGAATGTCATTCAGGCGTAGCCCGTGATATCTAGATGCTTCAGACAATCGTTGCCTCGGTCGCCTTGATGATATCGTCGCGGGAGACAGCATCGGCGCATTCGACGATGTGCAGGCCCTTGTGGGTCACGTCCAGAACACCGAGGTTGGTGATGATCCTGTCGACCACGCCTTTGCCAGTCAACGGCAACGTACACTCCTTCAAGAGCTTGCTGTCACCATGCTTGTTGGTGTGATCCATCACCACCACAACACGGCCAACACCGGCAACGAGGTCCATCGCACCGCCCATACCCTTCACGAGCTTTCTCGGGATCATCCAGTTTGCGAGGTCACCCTTCTCGGAAACTTCCATTGCACCCAAGACTGCCGCGGCGATCTTGCCGCCGCGGATCATTCCGAAGGACATGGCGCTGTCGAAGTACGAGGTTCGGTTCAGCTCGGTGATCGTCTGCTTGCCGGCATTGATCAGGTCCGGGTCCTCTTCGCCCTCGAACGGGAACGGACCCATGCCGAGCATGCCGTTTTCCGACTGCAGCGTGATATCCTTGTCGCCGACGTAGTTGGCGACAAGCGTCGGGATGCCGATCCCGAGGTTCACATACATGCCGTCTTCGAGTTCCTGTGCGGCACGTGCCGCCATCCGGTTGCGATCCCAGGGCATTATGCTTCCTCCCGCTTGCGTGTTGCCCCTTCGGACCGCGCTCGCGTTGTGCGCTGTTCAATCCGCTTTTCGTGTTCGCCCTGTATCAGGCGGTGCACGTAGATCCCCGGCAGATGGATATGGTCGGGGTTGATCGAACCGCGCGGCACGATTTCCTCGACCTCGGCTACGCAGACCTTGCCGCACATGGCGGCGGGCGGATTGAAGTTGCGCGCGGTCTTCCGGAAAATCAGGTTGCCTGTGTCATCGGCTTTCCACGCCTTGACGATCGACAGGTCGGCAAAAATGCCCTCTTCGAGGATGTACTCTTTGCCGTTGAACTCTTTGACTTCCTTGCCTTCGGCGATCTGGGTGCCAACACCTGTCTGGGTGTAGAATCCGGGGATGCCTGCCCCGCCAGCGCGCATGCGCTCGGCCAACGTGCCTTGCGGGTTAAATTCCAGCTCCAGTTCTCCGCTCAGATACTGGCGCATGAACTCGGCATTCTCGCCGACGTAGGACGACATCATCTTCTTGATCTGGCGGGTGGCCAAGAGCTTGCCGAGGCCGAAGTCATCGACGCCCGCATTGTTCGAAGCGACGGTCAGGTCCTTCACGCCGCTTGCCATAATGGCGTCGATCAAAAGTTCCGGAATGCCACAGAGGCCAAAGCCTCCGGCCGCGACCAACATCCCGTCATGCAGGAGGCCATCCAGAGCCTCGGCGGCTGTTTTGTATACCTTGTTCATGATGCGCGTCCTTTTGAGGCATTCGCAGACAAGCGCAGTCCAAGAATGCGGCGCGCCTCTTGCCACGTTGCCACCGAGCGATCGTTTCTTTCACAAATCTCAACAGCCCGGCGCACCAAGGCTGCGTTGCTGGGAGCGAGCGTGTCGCGATCAAGTCGAACGTTGTCTTCCAGACCGGTGCGGGCATGACCCCCCGCAGCGATAGCCCATTCGTTCAGTTTGAGCTGGTTGGCACCAATGCCCGCGGCGCACCATGGAGCGTCTTCACCGAAGAGGCGGCGCACGGTGTGGATGTAGTAGTCGAACACATCACGATCGACCGGCATCGCGTTTTTCACGCCCATCACGAACTGGATGTAAGGCGTGCCCACAAGCTGACCTTTGTCAGCCATGTCCTTGGCTTTCAGGATATGGCTCAGGTCGAAGGCTTCGATCTCCGGTTTGACGCTGTAGGTCAGCATTTCGCTGGCCAGCCAGTCCACCAGATCAGGCGGGTTTTCGTAAACACGTGTCGGGAAATTGTTCGATCCGACGGACAGCGAGGCCATGTCGGGCGAAAGCGGCAACATCCCGCCACGCGTCTGACCCGCGCCTGATCGCCCTCCGGTCGAGAACTGGATGATCATGCCGGGGCAGTGTTTCTCGATCCCTTCTTTCAGCGCGGCGAACTTCTCAGGGTCTGAAGACGGAGATTCATCATCGTTGCGCACATGGGCGTGCACGATGGTGGCCCCGGCCTCAAAAGCCTCGTGTGTGGAATCTACTTGTTCCGACACACTGATCGGGACAGCCGGATTGTTGGCTTTTGTGGGCAGGCTGCCCGTGATCGCCACACAGATAATGCAGGGATTGGTCATGGGTGTACTTCTCCGTTGGATGCGACCGGACGGGTGCCAGCATGTGCGGGTTCAGGTTTCAGAAAGGAACGGTCGAAAAGTGCCGGACGCTTGCGCAATGCCTCGGTGGCCTTTCGCTCGTCATCGGTGAAGAACATCCAGTCTGCGTCGGCTTTTTCATGTTTCTTGCATCCGGGACACGGGGTTTTCGCGTTCGTGCACATGACTCCTCCTCCTGCGCAGGGGTTATCGGTCAGGTAGTTTTCGCCGCCGGGCTTGGCATCTTTTCCAGTGCGTCCACGAAGAACGGGCGGAAGCCCTCAGGGTGTTCGCTCATCGGAAAGTGGCCCAGTTCATCCATGACGGCCAAAGTGGCGCCAGGAATGGCGTTGGCGGTTCGCTCGGCATCCTCGGGCGTGCAGGTCAAATCATAGGCGCCTACGATGATGTGCACCGGCGTCTTTGCAGTATCGATCGTTGGCAAGCGCGGGATCAGGCTGTCATCCTTGGTGTAAAAGCTCAGATCGCCGCGGAAAACGCCCGGACCGCTTTGCATGAACATCCAAAGCGTGTTCCAGCGTTCGGAGTTGGGCGCAAAGGGTGAGATGTTGGCGGATACGAGAGCAGCACCCATCTCGCCGCCATGGGCATCGGGTCTGTGGAACCAGTCGATGTCGTACCAGGCAGGCTGAAAATCCGACGCTTCGATCGCAATGAAGCCGCTAAATTTTTCCGGGTGAAGCGCCGCGATTTGGAGGGCAATGCGCCCGCCCATCGAGCAGCCAGCAAGGACTGGGCGATCAAGGCCCAGACAGTCGACGACGGCCAGAACGGTTTCGATGTAGGCTTCTGTCGTCAGGAGGTATTCCTGTGTCTCGAAGCCTTCTGGCGGCAGCGATTTGCCGTGCCACGGCATGTCGAAGGCGATCAGGCGGTACGATGCGGTGATCTCGGCGTCATTCATCAGGTGACGCCACTGGCGGGTATCGGCGCCTGCGGTGTGCAGGCAGATGACCGGACGCCCTTGCCCCGCCTCTTCGAAATAGATACGGCGCGGGGCACCGCTCATGGTGGCAGTTACATAGCGACCGGTGATCGGTTCGATGCTCATGCTACCAACTCCTCTTTTGCACGGGCGAGAGTCAGCACTTCCTTGAAGAAGCGCAGGTTTTTGACGAGGTTCAGAATGTCGCCATCGACCCGACCGCGACCGATCTTCACCAGTCCAAAGATGTCATGGAAGCCGGGTTCGGGGCGCGCTTGCCAGAATTTGGTAAGAGCCTCGGAGTCGGTCCGCAATGCAAAGCGCCAAGGCGTCTTGCGGCTTGGGCCCTCTACGACCGATACGATGTGCCCCTTGTCGAAAGTCAGGTAAAATTCGTCACCGCCCACCTCGATGAGCACGGTTTCGGAAAACAGCCGGCCGAGGCGCAGCAAATGCGGCGTTACCTCAAGGCGTGTTTGTATGTGCGTGAAGGTGTCGATCACCTTGGCCTCCCATGCGTTAATAAGTTGAGCAAAAGCTGCCACGATCGCGAACCCGTCGGCCATACCGGCAAGGGTATGGGTCAATACTCTACCTTGAGGTCTTTGGAAAAACACCGGTTCACAGGACTCGGGTTACCGTCGGTATCAAGCAATACCGTTGTGGGCATTGGGGAAATCTGCGGACTCGGCAAAGTCTGTATTGCGACGAGAGGCAGTCAAGCAACTCGTAACCGGATCTACAGATTGCCAGGAGGAGGAACTACCCATGGGCATCGTCAACCAACACAACATCACCGACGTCGTGATCGCGAGCCTCGGTAAGCATGGAGACATCACCGACCGCCAGCGCGAACTCGCGACTGGCCTGGTCAAACACCTGCACGCATTCATCAAGGACGTGAAACTGCAGCATAACGAATTCCTGTTCGTCTGCGACTACCTCGCCCGCGCTGGTAAGCTCTGCAATGACAACCGGCAGGAGTTCATCCTTCTGGGCGACATCCTTGGCGTCGAGGTTCTGGTCGACATGATGACCAATCCCGTCGAAGGCAACGAAAGCGAATCCACCGTTCTGGGCCCGTTCTACCGCGAGAACCCGCCGGTTCTGCCCAAGGGCGGTTCGACAATCCAGAAGCACTTTGACAACGAAGAAACCGCGTACTTCGAGGGCTACATCAAGGATGAAAACGGCAACGGCATCGCCGGTGTGACGCTCGACGTCTGGGAAGACGCGCCGAACGGCGTCTACGAAAATCTCGACCCCGACCAGCCCGAATACAACCTGCGCGGACGGTTCGAGACCGATGAAAACGGCCATTACGCTTTTGTCGCCGTGCGCCCCGTCCCCTACCCGATCCCGGACGATGAAACCGCCGGTGAGCTGCTGCGCTTCATGGGCCACCACCCGAACCGCCCGGGCCACATGCACTTCATCATCTCGAAGGATGGCTACCGTCCGCTGATCAGCCAAATCTACGACGCCGACAGCGCATGGCTCGAAGAGGACAGCGTCTTTGCGGTCAAGGAAAGCCTGATCGGCAAGTTCAAACCGGCTGCCGCCGACCTGGGCACCGACCTGCACTTCGAGTTCGATTTCGTCCTCAAGACGGCCGCCAACGGAAAGGCGACCGCCGCCGAGTAATCCCCGATACCTCCCTGAAGACTGGCCCCCGCAAGACGGGGGCCTTTTTTTTTTCGTTTAGAGGTATAGAATATCGTAAGTTCTTGGGAGGACGGCGAAAATGAATTTCAAACAGCTGACCTATTTCATTGCAGTGGCAGAGGAGCTGCATTTCGGGCGCGCCGCAGAACGCCTCGATATGGCGCAACCCCCGCTCAGCCGTCAGATCAAGCAGCTCGAGGAAGACCTCGGCGCAATCCTGTTCAACAGGGGCCGGAGCACGATCACCCTGACACAAGCAGGTGAGCGGTTGCTGAAGCGCGGCAAGACAATCCTCGCAGAGCTTGAAGACACGCAACTGGAAGTGCGTCGGCTGGGACAAGGGGCGGAAGGACGACTCAGGATTGGGTTCGTCGGCTCTGCCACATACGGAATTCTGCCAAACATCATCAGATCGTATCGGGCGAATTACCCGGACGTGAACCTAAGTCTGATCCCGATGAACAACGCCGAACTGCACCGGTCCCTGGTGTCACGGGAACTGGACGTTGTATTTGCGCGCCCAACCCTGAAGGATCCCGAGTTCCTGTCAAAGCATTTGGTTGAAGAAAAGCTGATCCTCGCCTTACCTGACATCGTCGATACGGGAACTCGGACAGTGGCCAAGCTCGAACGGCTGATGACCCACCATTTGATCCTCTATCCCGAACGCCCCAGGCCCAGCTATGCCGACATGGTTCTCAAGGCGGTTGAGGATGCGGGATTCGAGGCGCCCCTGCGCATCTGGTGTATGGATCTGCAAACCGCCCTCAGTCTTGTTGCGGTCGGTGAAGGCGTGTGCATTGTCCCAGAATCCGTCGCCAATGCGCCGCGCAAGGGTATGAAGTTTCTCAATATCGAACCCGAGATCGCGCGAACTGAACTCTCGGTCAATTACCGCCTCGATGAACAGGGCGTTCACGTCAAGAATTTCGTTAACATCGCGCAGAAAGTCGCGCGAAAGAGCCCTGTCAAAAAGGGGTGAAGGTGCAAAGCGCGTTGGCCCTGCACGCAGATTTCACACGCCCAGCCAAGTGTGCTGTGCGTCTTCATCGGCCTTGATCGCCTCGGCATCTCCCGTCCAGACGATCTGCCCTTTGCTGACGACGACCACATCGTCGGCAAGCGACGTGGCAAAACCGAAGTTCTGCTCAACGATGATCATCGACAGGCCCGCCGCTTTCAGCTCTTGCAGCTTGTCGTGGATCAGTTTGACGATGATCGGGGCCAGGCCCTCGGTCGGTTCATCAAGGATCAGCAGCTTTGGGTTCATCAGCAGTCCCCGCGCGATGGCCAGCATCTGCTGCTCGCCGCCCGAAAGCTGCGTGCCGCCGTTGTCCATGCGCTCTCCTAGTCGCGGAAACAGGTCCAACACCCGCTCCATCGTCCATTCAGGGTTCGACCCGCCAAACCGCTTGGCCGCGATTTCGAGGTTCTCACGCACACTGAGCGACGGAAAGATATCGCGCGTCTCTGGCACATAGGCGATCCCGCTCTTGGCGATGTCAAATGGTTGCCCCGCGATCGGCTTACCACCCCACAGGATTTCGCCGGACTTCAGCGGCAAAAGGCCCATGATCGTTTTCAGTGTCGTGGACTTGCCGGCGCCGTTTCGCCCGAGGATGGCCAAAACCCGGCCCGTCTGCGCTTGAAGCGACAGGCCGTAAAGGACCTGCGTTTCGCCGTACCCGGATTCGATTGCGTTCAGTTCAAGCATCTTCCCAGCTCCCCAGATAGATTTCCTTGAGCAGGCTCGACCCGCGTGCCTCTTCGGGCAGACCATCAAAGACCACTTCGCCGTAGTTCAGCACCGTGATCGTGTTGGCCACGTCAAACGCAAGGTCCATGTCATGCTCGATGATCAGCATGGTCAGGTCGCGGGGCAGGCCCGCCAGCAGGTCGTGAAAGCCTTTCGACATTTCCGGCCCGACGCCGCTGGTCGGTTCGTCCATCAGCAGAACCAGCGGCCGCGTGGCCAGCGCCACACCGACTTCAAGCTGGCGACGCACGCCATAGCTGATCTCGGACACTTTCGCGTGGATGAAAGGCATCAGGTTCACCTGGCTTGCCACCTCCTCCACGATCTCACGGACTTCGGGTTTTGCCAGGCTGTCCGACCAAAGCTGCGTCGCATTGCCGGTGTGGACTGCCGCCGCAAGCCCAAGGTTTTCCTCGACCGTCAGACCATCGAACAACGTGTTCTTCTGGTAGCTCCGCGAAAGCCCACGACGGGCGCGTTTGGCAACGGGAAGTGCTGTGACATCTTCACCGGCGAGATGCACCGATCCGCTGTCTGGGGTCAGCTCGCCGACAAGCTGGTTGAAGAGCGTCGTCTTGCCCGCCCCGTTCGGCCCCAAGATCACCCGGCGCTCGCCACGTTCCAGCTTTAGCGACACATCGCGCGTGACGTGAACGGCGCCAAAACTTTTGTCCAGATTACGTGTCTCAAGCATCGGTCAACACCTCCTCAGGCTCCTGTTTGCGGGTCGCATCGGCGAGACGGCGGTCGAATACGCCGCCCCAGCGGGCCTCGATCCAGCCGAAGATGCCATTGGCGCGGCTCATCACGACGGCGATCAGGATGACACCGACAACGAGGTGCCAATAGGTCGTGACCGAGCTCAGTTCATGTTTCAGGACAACAAAGGCGGCTGCTCCGATCACCGGTCCGACAAGCGTTCCAAGACCACCAAGGATCACCACAACCAGTGCTTCGCCCGAGACCGTCCAGCTGAGCAGACCCGGGGAGATGTACATGATGTGTTGTGCGGCTAGCGCACCGGCGAGGCCTGCGATCATGCCGGACAGTCCGAACACATCGGCCTTTACACGCCAGACCGTCAGGCCAAGCGCGCGCATCCGCTGCTCATTGTGCATGACACCGGTGAGCGAGCGGCCAAGACCGGATCGGAGGATCAGTACAGAAGCACCGTAGACCGCCCCGAGAGTGGCCAGACAGAAGAGAGCAAAGCTGCGACTGTTGTTCAGATCGACGCCAATCAAGCTCAAGTCCAGCCGGGATATGCCGCCCAACCCATCGTCGCCGCCAAAGAGCGGCGCCTCGAATACGTAGGAATAGGCCAATTGCCCGAAAGCGAGTGTCGCCATGATGAAATAGATACCATGGCTGCGCGACCCGATGGCGCCGATGACCCAGGCAGCCGCGCCGGTCAGCGCGATACTGCCCGCCATGGCAACGGGCAGTGCGATCCCCGCCTTGGTCGACAGGACTGCGTAGGCATAGGCCCCGACCCCCATCAGAGCGCCATGGCAGAGCGAGACCATGCCACCGAAGCCCGCAACGATGTCGAGCGCCAGAACCAGCATGGCAAGGATCAGGATCTCTGTCAGGATCTCCAGACCGAAATATTCAGCCGTGAAAGCCTGAAAGAGGGCACCGGCTGCGAGCAGGACCAGAGCGGTGTAACGAAGAGTGTTGTGGCGAAACATCGTCTTATCCTTTCGCTGGAAAGAGGCCCTCTGGCTTGATCACAAGGACCGCAGCCAAAAGCGCGTAGATGAGAACAGAGGCCAGTTGCGGGGCCAGAACCGCACCGAAAGTCTGCACAAAGCCATAGATCAGTGATCCGGCGATGGCGCCCTTGAGGGAGCCGAGACCACCGATCACGATCACGATCAGAGTCGGGATCAGGATCTGCAGACCCATGTCGGGCGTCACACTGAGAAGCGGTGCCGCGACGGCCCCGGCCAGGCCCGCAAGGGCACAGCCCAGACAGAAGACGATGAAGAACAGCCGTTCCACATTGATGCCCAGACAGGCCGCCATGGCATCGTTATCGACACCGGCACGGATCATTGCGCCGATCTGGGTGCGGCTGAGCACGAAGGCCAGTGCGCCGAAGATGGCGAGACCCAGAACGATGATGAACAACCGGTAGGTCGGATACTCGACACCAAGGAAGGTCAGACGACCGCCAAGCAGCGTGGGTACGTCGATGGCGAGAGCCAGATCTCCCCAGAAGATGCGAGTCAGATCGAGCAGGACAAAGATCAGCCCGAAGGTGACGAGAACCTGTGCCATGGGCCCCGATTTCCGCATGCGCTTTATGAGGCCGGAATAGAGGAGGATCCCCACCCCGGCGACCGCCACGGGCGCCAGAAAGAACCCCATCCAGTAGCCGCCCACGGCAGCCAGCGAGGCAGCGAAATACGCGCCAAGAGCATAAAGCGAGCCATGCGCGAGGTTCACGAAGTGCATCAGCCCGAAGATGACCGTCAGGCCGATGGAAAGAAGAAACAGAAGCATGGACAATTGCAGGGCGTTGAGCGCCTGAAGGGTCCAGAATCCAAGATCATGTGCCATGAGCTAAGTCCTCCTCGGACGTTATGTCCCGGCCGCAGGCGAGCGGCCGGGACAGATTGGTCAGTTGGAGTCGGGTGCCATCTCGCAGCCATTGGTCGCGTCGGCTTCCGCGGGAAGCTGAGCTAGGACCTTCTGCGTCAGCCCACCTTCACCAGCGACGGTTTCGTAGACATAGACGGGCTGGATGATGTTGTTGGTTGCGGGGTCGATGGAGAGCTGACCGCGCGGCCCCTCAAAGCTGACCTGGCGCAGGGCAGTCGCCAAAGATGCACGGTCATTTGCGCCGGTTTTTGTTGCCTCAATCAGCGCGCGAGCCGCATCGTAACCTTGGACGGCGAATTCCGACGGCGCGCGGCCGGTTTCCTCGGTGAACGCGGCCACGAAAGCGGCGTTCGCCTCGCTGTTGATGGTCGGCGCGTAGTGAAGCGCTGTGATGACGCCTTCGGCAGCCTCGCCCTGTGCGTTCACATAAAGCGGCGAGGTCAGGAAGCCCGAGCCATAAAGGGGAAGGTCAGCTTTCAGGCCAAAGCTGTCATATTGCTTGACGAAGGAAATCGCCTCGCCGCCTGCATAGAAAACGTAGACCGCATCCGCACCGCTGGCCTTGGCCTGGGCGAGATAGGGACCGAAGTCCTGCGTCTTTTGGAACGGCGTGAATTCCTGCCCGACGATCTCGCCGCCTGCGGCGGTGAAGGTCTCGGTGAAGGCGTCGATCATCTGGCGACCGGCAGCATAGTCAGGCGCAAGCGTGAACACCTTCTTCACACCCTGCTCGGCCATCCAGGTGCCCATCGGACGGTTGATCTGGCCGTTGGAAAACGACATCCGCGTGATGTAGGGTGAACAAGACCCGCCAGTCGCTGCATCATTGCCGGCATTAGCAACGATCAGTGGCACACCTGCGCCATGCACCATGTCACGCACCGCACCCAGAACACCGGAACTGACGATCCCGACCATGACATCGACCTGGTCCTGTAGGATCAGTTTCTTGGCTTTGCCAAGTGCGACAGGCGGCTTCACCTCGGTGTCTTCACGGGCGATCTCAAAGGTTGCACCAGTCTCGGAACCGAACTGTTGCAGACCGAGGTTGAACCCGGTCTCAATTTCATTTCCGAGCGACGCATATACACCCGAGAACGGGAGCAGAAGGCCCACCTTGATCTCTTCTTCTGCCACAGCAGGCACAGCGAAGCTGGTGGCGAACCCAAGGGCCGCCAGGATTGCGCGTTTCATTTTGTATCTCCTCCAGTTGGTTAACGACCCCTCCTCAGGGCCTAGCCTAAGTCGCCCCCACCCACCGGGACTGTGACACCGGTGATGTATGAGGCTTCGTCCGACGCCAGAAACAGGATGGGACCTGCCTGCTCGTCGAGCGTTCCATATCTTTTCATGAACGAGGACTGGATCGTCTGGTCGACGATGGTCTGGTACCAGTCTTCGCGTTGTTCTTCTTCGGCATTGGGGTTGCGCGGTACGACCCGCGGCGGGGCTTCGGTTCCGCCCGGTGCGGTTGCAACGACGCGGATCCCGCGTTCGGCAACTTCCCAAGACAGGCTAGCCGTGAGCGCGTTCACGCCGCCCTTCGCTGCTGCGTAGGGCACGCGGTTCAGTCCGCGGGTCGCAATGGAAGACACATTGACGATGGTGCCCTTACCTTGCGGTAGCATCCGTTCAATGGCGGCGCGGCAGCAGTAGAGTGTCGGGAACAGCGAACGGCGCACTTCTGCGTCGATCTGCTTGGGCTCGTAATGCTCAAACGGTTTGGCCCAGATCGTGCCACCGACGTTGTTGATCAGGATGTCGATGCGGCCCCAGAGATCCACGGCCTTGCCGATGGCCTTGTCGCAGCCACTCCACGTCTCGAGGTTAACCGAGATCGCCTCGACCTCGCCCCCCGCTTCGCGGATCGCCGCGACGACGTCTTTGCGTGCGGGCGAGCGGTCCACGATCAGAACCCGTGCGCCTTCGCTTGCCGCTCGTTCGGCGACGCGGCGGCCGATACCTTGTGCCGCGCCGGTGACGACCATCACCTTGTTGTCGAAACGGCCTGTCATGCCGCTTCGGCCTTCTCTTCGGTGGGGTTGAATTTCTCGTAGTAGAAATTCGTGGGCTCGACGCCCAGTTTCCCGAAATGCGCGCGCACGGCATCGACCATAGGCGGCGGGCCGCACAGGTAGACGTCGCAATCGCCGCCCGACAGGTCATCGCCGCTGAGGTGATCGGTCACGAACCCCTTGCGCTCATGCGCGTCTTCTTCGGCGGCCAGAATGGTGATCACGGTGACGTTGCCGATCTTTTCAGCAAGCGCGCTAACGCGATCCAGTTCCACGAGGTCAGCGGCGCGCGTCACGGCATAGTAGAGCGTGATCGGGTGCTCTGCTCCCTGCTCAGCCACTTGTTCCAGCATGGAGAGGAACGGCGCCAGACCGGTGCCACCGGCGAGCCAAACCTGCGTGCGCTCGATTGGCCGCAGGTAAAAGGCACCCATCGGACCGGTTGCAGTCAGAGCGTCGCCGGGCTTCGCCTGCTCGCCAAGATAGGTGCTCATGACACCGCCGGGCAGGTTGCGGATCAGGAATGTTGCTTCCTGCGCACCCGGTGCGGACGAAAAGGAATAGGACCGGTGTTTGTCCGTACCGGGGACTGTCAGGTTCACATACTGGCCCGGCAGGAAGTTGATTGGCTTGGCCAGATTCACCCGCAGACCGAAGGATGTCTCGGAAAGTTTGTCAACGCCCTGCACTTCGGCTTCCACTGCCTCGGGCGCGGTCTTGCAGATGGCGGATGAGGCCGGAACCCGCACAACGCAGTCGCTTTCTGGGGTCATCTGGCAGGTGAGCGCGTAGCCTTCTTCGGCCTCCTCGTCGCTCATCGACTCGTCCATGTAGAATTCCAGCTCGTACTCGCCCTTCTCGACAAAGCACTTGCAGGTGCCGCAGACGCCATCGCGGCAGTCCATCGGCAAGTTGATCTTCTGACGGAAGGCCGCATCGGTTACCTTCTCGTCGTCATCGCACTGGATGACGCGTGTGACGCCATCTTCGAAATTCAGGGCAACGTTGTAGGTCGTCATGGCATGCTCCTCCCTTATCCGCGCACCCAGACGTAGATGCGCGGAGGTCTTCAGGCTCCCGGAGTAACGGGGATCAGGTGTGATAGACGTCGATCACGTGGTGGATGTGATCGTTCTTCAGGACGACCTTCTTATCGGTGATCAGCGGCTTCGGCCCGCTGGTGTCGATCGAGTAGAACGACGTGCCCCAGTGGGTATCGGTCTCGGCGTAGCGGTAGCTCAGCGTTTGCCAGTTGAAGCGCAGCTTGATTTCGCTACCTTCGCGGCTCAGCACTTCGATACCCGACAGATAGTGGTTCGTGCGCGGCTCCGGCAGCGAGGTCGCCGACGACCGGTCGGTCTTGATCCGGAATACGCGGTCCTCGATGCCCTGCTTGTTGGGGTAGTACATCAAGGACATCTCGTTCTGCGGATCCTCCGTCAGCGTGTCGAAGTCATCCCATGCGGGCATCCAGAACGGACAGTCCTTGTGGTAGAATGTCAGCCAGGTGTCCCAGTCGCGATCGTCCAGAGCGCGGGCCTCCGCGAAGAGAAAGGCCTGGATGTCTTCGAAGCTCATCACATCGGTTGCAGGGCGTTCAAGAGTCGCAGTTGTCATGTTCTTTCCTCCTCACTCGGCTGCGACCGACGCCTGAGGCGCGGTTTCGCGTTCCTTGGCGATGGCGTCTCCCATCCGCTCGGACCAGTTGCTGTGCTGGATGACGAAGAGCCCTTCGTCCTCAGTGCGCGCACCGGACATAACCGGGTTGATGCCAAGGGCCTTGGCGTCTTCATCGGGACCTTCGATCCATTGGGTTGCTCCGCGGGTCAGGTCGTTCCACTTGGCGTGTGCCGCACCGGCATAGCCGCGCTGTGTGGCCCGGAATTCTTCGGTATCATCCGGCGTCGCCATGCCAGAGGCATTGAAGAAGTCCTCGTACTGGCGGATGCGTCGGGTGCGTGCTTCCTGGCTCTCGCCCTTCGGCGCGATGCAGTAGATCGTGACCTCGGTCTTGTCGACCGAGACGGGCCGGAAGACGCGGATCTGGCTGGAGAACTGGTCCATCAGGAAGACGTTTGGATAGAGGCAGAGGTTGCGCAGCACTCCCACCATCCATTCGGCCTTGGTCTTGCCGTACTTCTCCGTCCATTCCTCCAGACGCGGATAGCCGGGGCGGTTGGTCGGGTCGGCCCATTCCGTCCAGAGCAGGATGTGACCATTCTCGTAGGCGTGGAAGCCACCGCGCTGCTTCGCCCATTTGGACGCGTCGGTTGCCTTGATGTTGTCTTCTTTGCCGTCATCGGTACGGTGCGCCGTCGTGGCCACGTAGTTCCAGTGCACGGCCGAGACGTGGTAACCGTCAGCGCCGTTTTCGGCCTGCAGCTTCCAGTTGCCGTCATAGGTGTAGGTGGACGAACCGCGCAGCACCTCGAGACCTTCGTCAGCCTGATCGACGATCATGTCGACCATCTTGCGTGCTTCGCCGAGGTACTCCTCCAGCGGCTTCACATCGGCATTGAGGGAGCCGAACAGGAAGCCACGGTAGTTTTCGAAGCGGGCAACTTTAGTCAGGTCATGGGAGCCGTCCTTGTTGAACTGCTCAGGATAACCTGCACCCTTGGGATCCTTGACCTTCAGGAGCTTGCCAGTGTTGGAGAATGTCCAGCCGTGGAACGGACAGGTGAAGGTTTTCTGGTTGCGGCGCTTGAAGCGGCAGAGCTGCGCACCACGGTGCGAACAGGCGTTGACCAGCGCGTGCAGCTCGCCGTCTTTATCGCGGGTGATGACGACAGGCGTGCGGCCCATGGTCAGAGTAAAGTAGTCGCCCGGGTTCGGGATCTGGCTTTCATGCGCCATGTAAATCCAGTTGCCTTCGAAGATGTGCTTGATCTCAAGCTCGAACAGCTCTTCGTCGGTGAAAATATCTCGGCGGCAGCGGAACACGCCATTTTCCGGGTCGTCCTGAATGGCGCCGTCGAGCCGTGCTTCGAATGCGTCGAGATTGGATTGGGTGAACATCTGTGATCCTCCTCCAGACTGCCTCAGCATGGATGCATCGGCTGGTTTGTTGTTCGTGTCGCGGGACTATTCACCCGCGACGGCTTTCATGCTCCGCCGACCATCTCGGCGGAAGAAATCGATCTTGTCGGGGTCGAGCGTCGCGCCAATGCCCGGGCCGTGTGGAATTTCGACGCAGAAATCTCTGTAGACGATCGGATTTGCGAGAATGTCCTCGGTCAGCAGCAGCGGGCCGAACAGCTCGGTGCCCCACGCCAAGTCATCAACGGTAGAGAACAACTGCAATGCCGCAACGGTGCTCAGGCCGGTTTCGAGCATGGTGCCACCGTAAAGGCCAAGGCCCGCAGCCTGCCCAATGGCTATGACTTCTGAGGCGCGCTTGAGCCCGCCGGATTGCCCGATCTTTACGGCGAAGACGTCCGCAGCTTGTGCCGTTACCACTTCGAGAGCATCCTCAGGCCCGTTAAGCGCCTCATCAGCCATCACGGCGATTTCGTAGCTACGCGTCAGTTCTGCCATTGCCCGGCGATAACGCGCGGGGACAGGTTGCTCGACAAGTTCGCAGCCCGCCTCTTGCAGCCCCCTCAGACCCCAACGTGCATCCTGCAACGACCAAGCCGTGTTGATGTCAACGCGCACGCTGGCTGCATCACCAACCGCCTCTTTGATGCGGGCGACATGGGCCACGTCATCACGGACCGCTCGCTTGCCGATCTTCAGTTTGAAGACGTTGTGGCGGCGGGTTTCGATCATCTGCTGGGCTTCGGCGATGTCGGTCTCGGAATTGCCGGAGGCCAGCGTCCAGGCGACCGGTAGACGTTCGTGAACGGCCCCACCAAAAAGTTGCGACACCGGCACGCCCAAGCGCTTGCCCAGCCCGTCCCACAGAGCTATCTCGACAGCTGTCTTGGCGATCCGGTTACCTTTCACCAACTTGTCGATGAGCTGTATTGCACCATTCACATCGTCGCTGTTGCGACCAAGCAGGCCGGGCGCGATATAAGTCTCGATCGCCGACTGGATGCCTTCAGGGCTTTCCGGTCCGTAGCTCAGCCCGCCAATCGTCGTGCCTTCGCCGATGCCTTCGGAGCCGTCCGAGAACTTGACCCTGACCAGCACCGCAGTTTGCGTACGCATCGTGGCCATCGAAAGCACGTGACCGCGAATGGTGGGAATGTCGAGGATCAGGGTCTCGATCTGGTCAATCTTGGTCACTGGGGCTCACCACATCTGCAGGTTTCTAATGGATGCAGATTGCCCGCCCGAGCCGGATTCTGTCGATGATTGGGAGGGTCTTGGATAATACCCTGGCGAGATGGGACAGTAAAAACCGAGCGAAGGTCAGACCCGGTTTCAGGCCGCTCTTCGCCGTCAATTGAAAAACAGCTATTTAGATTTTCTGGAAACAGGTCTCACCGAGAAACCTTCCGCAGCACGTGAAATTCTAGTTGGCATTTTTGCTAGAACGCAGGTGGCACAAGGTAAGTAGCTCCACAACAACTGCAATGCTGGCTGAAAAAGTTGAACGAATGCAAGAGTTACGCAGCGAGCAGCAGTCATCACTCACCCTCCCAACAATTCCTCGATGAAGTCCTCCTGCCGGTCGAGCGCCGCCTTCCAATCCTTCGGCACGGCGGCTTCCCTTTCGAGCGTCTCGGGCTCGGGCTGCCCGCGTCCGGCCTCAATCGGCATCACGCTCATCGCGCGCGCTTCGCGCCGCTGCGATCGATCCCGGACAGGCGCACGTTCGGCTAGTTTCGCCTGGTCGTCTGCGCCGACCTCAAAGTCACCGCCCCAGGGCCCCACGCCCTGCACACTCGGCGGATAGGGGAACGGCTTGCCGTCCTGGCGGGCCAGCATGTCCTTGAAGAACGGATCGTCGTAATACTTGATCCGGCTAGCCTTGATAGGGTGCTGGGGCGAAGCGAGGATTATGACCTCGTCGGGATCCATGAGGCGCGCTTCCGTCTCGGAAAGTAGCGGCCGCTCTTCCAGACGCGCCGAGGTCGAGGTCGCGCCAAGGAAGCCCTTGTTGCGACCGTACATCCGGGTCACCGCCTCGCGGGTGGTGCTGCCGACCGCGGCGGAGACCTCTTTCACCGTGCGCTGGTCCCGCGGGGTGATGTAGAGCTTCAGCCCTGCCCCGTTCTCGAGACTTTCACGGCCCTCGGGCCCGTAAATCCGATCAAGCGAAGCCAGCGACTGCGCGATCATCGCGACGCGGCCGCCATAGCTTGCCAGCGAATGGATCGCCCGCTCGAGATAGGGCATCGCCCCCATCTGCTGGAATTCGTCGATCATCATCATGACCGGCCAGGGCTCGTCCGGGCCGGGCTCGTTCAGCCGGATCGAGGCGATGAGATCGGCGAACATCAGGCGCAAGAGCGGCGCCAGCGTCGCGATGTGATCCTCGGACACCGCGATGTAAAGCGACTGAGGGGTCTTCCGGAAGGTCGAGAAATCGAAGTCGCTCGCCTCGGTGGCCGAGCGCACCGCCGGGTTGTCCCATTGCTTGAGACCGGCCGTCATCAGCGCCTGAATGTTCGAGGTCAGCAGCCGCGACGAGGCTGAGGCCGCATTGGTCCAGAGCTCGCGCAGGATGTCTTCCTCGGCCTCGTCGGCATAGGTCTTGTACTGGGCGTTCTTGTATTCGCCCCCGGCGACGATCTTGTTCACCTCGCCGAGGTTCGGCGTGCCGCGTTGGATCGCCAGCAGACAGGCCGCAACGAAGATCGACTTGCCGGCCTCGGAAAAGGTGTCGAGCGTCTTGTTGTCCTTGTCGAGGAAGAGGTCTGCCAGGATCGAGACCTCGGTGAAGCGCTGCGCGAATGTCGGGGCCTTGGCAATCCGCGCAAGCGGGTTGTACCGATGCGTGGCATTGGCCCAATCAAACGGGCTGAACCGATAGACCTCGTCGCCGTTGAGCGCCCGGAGCCGCGCGGTCTTCTCGAAGTTCTCGCCCTTCACGTCCAGCACCACAACCGAGCCCGCAAAGCTCAGAAGATTCGGGATCACGAAGCCAACCCCCTTACCGGCCCGGGTCGGCGCGACCATCATCACATGCGGGATGGTGGTCGAGGAGATGAACTCAGCTTTGGACGTCGGGGCTCCGAGCTTGCCACAGACAAAGCCCTTGCCAGGCGCTTGAAGCATGTCGTTCTTCTTCAGCTCCGCCTTGGTCTGCCAGTGGGCCGAGCCATAGTCGTCCCGCTCCTTCTTCCAGGTCCAGGCAAGCGCCAGGGCGCCGAGGCCAATCGCCCCGAAGCCTACGGCGCCAAACCCCACCTTGAACGCTTCGGGATGCGCCGCTCGGGTGCCCGCGCTGGCTTTCCAGAGCGCCAGCATGTCAAAACTACCAAACCCGGTTTTCAGGGCCAGGGTCAGGTAGAAGGCGGCGACGATGGTGCCGATGACGGCGCCGCAGATCACCCCGAAGAGGAGCGCGGCCCAAAGGGGGAGTGTCTTGGTCATGGTTGTCATCTCCCCCTTAGAATTCCATCTCGTCATCGAGACCACGATCTAGTGTTTTGTTTCGGGCAAGTTCACGCCCCATTTCCTGCGCCTCTTGCTGGCCGCGCATCCGCGCCACCTCCGTCGCCTTGTCCTGCTGCAACCCGGCGGCGCGGTCGGTGAAGACTTGGTCGCCGGTCTCCTCAAACGTCATCTCGAGGAATTCCTGCGTGACGGTGATCTGGTCGAGCTTGCTCGGAAGGGCCGCGTCCAGCACCTCGTAGTTGCCGCGGCGAAGTGCAGCCAAACCCTCCTCACCCAACTCCTTGAAGAGCTCGGATTGCAGGGTCCGCTCAACCACCTCTTCCTGTTCCTCGGTGAGCTTGCCGTCCCGAAGCATGTCGGCCAGGTCCTGCAGGTAGGGATTGGGCGTCCGGTCGTCTTCGTCGATGAGGGGCAGTGTCGCCTCCTCTTCGTCCGCGAGGGTTCGGCCGATCTCGACGCCCAGTTCCTTCGCCCGCTCCATCAGTGCGTCCATCACGCCGTCGACCTTTTCGAGCGCGGCATCGAGCTGGTCGTCACTCGCGGTCTCCACGCTGAGACCGTCCTTGGCCAGCACCGCATTCATGTCGCGCTCAACCCAGTCCTGCGCCATACCGTAGTTCCGCGTGCCGCCGGCCATGATCCGGGCCACCAGCTCCTCGCTGTCCATGCCTGCCTCTTCGGCACTCTCGAGCACATCGCGCAACCCCTCGTCATTGCCGGACTGCAGCGCGCCGATCAGCACCACGCTGCCCGCCCCCGGGGGATAGGGTTCTTCAAGCTGCTTGCCGAAGCGCGCCCGTAGCTCCGGGTCGGGCACCATCTGCGAGAGATCCGCGATGATCGGCGCGGCCTTGGCCTCGAATGCGGCGCACTCGGCCGGGTCCAGTTCCTCGGCCTTGAGCCTGAGCGCCTCGATCGTGCGCTCGGAATAGTCGATCGCATCACCGACGGTCTTGATGTCCTTCATGTCTATCTCTCCTTCGGTGAAGTTCCACGGCGCGCCGGAACCGAGCCCCTCCGCCATGCCGCGCAGGGCGCGGGCCATGTGGCGCTGGTCCATCCGGTCCAGCAGGTCAGCGAGGTTCTTGTAATCCTTGGCGAAGCCCACCACCTGCGCCTGCGCCATGGCGGTTTCCTGGGCCGTCAGGGCGATCTCGCGCGGTAGGCGGGCCTCTTCCTTGGCGCGGTAGATCTCTTCGATCCCGGCGGGTTTCTCGAAGATGCCGCGCTCGAGCCGCGTGGTGGCATCAAGCATCACGCCGTAGCGTTCCGCGATCTCGGCCTGTTTCTCGCGCATGAGCTGCGGCGACATCACGCCTTCGGCCCAGCAAGAGAACCAGGTGCCTTTCTCGAGGCCGCGATTGTTCAGGATGATGTGGGCGTGTTTGTGCGCCCGGTCGTCATGGACCGCGAGCACATAGTCCCACTGATCGCCGTATTCGCCGCTCTCGAAAAAATGCTCCGTCCAATCCATGGCGATGTCGCGCACCTGATCGACCGTCACGTCGGTCGGGAAGGAGAGCAACATGTGAGAGGTGAAGCCGAGCTTGGTCGAGCCGCGCCAGGTCCCGGCCCAATCCTCGATGATGTCCTCTTTCTGCCCCTCAGACAGCACCGCCGCATCGGTCAGCGCATTGGTCATTGTCGAGTAGGTGTAGACCGCCTTGTCGTTGATGTAGGAGATCTGCGCTCCGAGCGACGCGCGCGTCTTGCAGCCTCCCGCCCGGATCCGTTTGAAGACCGCCGCCCGGCTCTGACCCGACGCAGCCTTCAGCGCGTTGCGCGCCGACATGGATCCGACGCGCGAGAAACTCCGCCCCTGCCGACGCCCCGCCAGCCGCGCGTCGATCCGCGCTGCGGCCTGACCCCGGATGCGCTCATCCTCCCAGAGCCGGCCCATGACCGAGGCGTAGAGGGCGAGGGGATCAGCCACTGCGCACCAGCCTCAGACCGCCGTTTGTCACGGGCGAACCGTCCTCCAGAACCGCGCTCTCCGCCCCCTGCCCTTCTTCCTTTTGTGGCCACTCCTGATGACGCATCGCCTGCGCCGCATCTTTCATCCGGCCCAATTCACGGCTCATGGATTGCGCCAGATCAAGGAGATCAATCAGCACCGCGCGGTCTGCCTCCGAGACCTCCAGCCGACCGCGATGGACCGCCTTGGCGAGCATCAGTCCGGCGTCGCTCACATCCTTCGCCTGACGCCACGCTGCACAGAATTCCGCGACCAGATCACGGGGCACATCGAGGAATCCGCACCGTCCGCGCAGCACCGCATTCAACGCCTGCGACCGGTTGGCAAAACCCCGTTCGCGCCACTCCGCATCGAAGGCCTCCAGTTCGGATCGGCTTGCCCGGAATGCCACTGTCTCGCTCGGATCGCGCACCGTGATCCCCTCGCCCGCCTCCTCTTTCGCGAGCCGGTTCACGTGGCGCGCAGAGATGCCGAACGCCGCCGCCAGCTCCTTGGCACTTTCGCCCGCCGCAAAGCGCCGCGCGACTTCGATGCGCTGCTCAAGCTTCAGGTTTTTCGCTGGCCTCGGCACTAGGGCGTTCTCCCGCTGCCAGAAAAAGATTGCATGCGCAGACGCGCGCGAGGCAGCGATTGCTCGCAATCGCTTTCGCGTGCGGCGGAGCATTCAGCTTTGCGGGAAACGCCCATGACAGACCCCTCGGACAAAATGTGCAAACATTGGCCATATCCTGCCAACGTCTTCCTTCTCTCCTTTGCTTATACTTCAATACATCACATTGCGCAATATAACGTTTTGCATGCTGTGTCTTTTTGCTGGCAATAGGGTGCAGTCAAGACTGCTCCGCAGCGCGACATGGAACGCCGCCGTCCTCATCGATGCGCGGCAATCTGGTCGAATTAATCTGCCTAAACTTGCGCTGGAGCAGCACGCGATGTCAGGCAAACCGAGCGCCCGAGCCGGTAACGGATCGGGCGCGAAGAACACGAAAACGGCCCGCGCGAGATAGCGCGGGTCCCACCATTCGAGGGCGTCACGAAGCTTCTGAGAGACGGTGTCAAACCCCTGCGGATCAGTAGACCCGCAGGGGTGTCTGGGTCAGTGACCCAGTCCCTGAGAGCGCAGGTCGTCGTAGCGGCTGCGGGCGATCAGCGCCTCGGTCTCGAGGCTGTCGAGTGTCTCGGGATGGGCGTCTTCATCAAACGCGGCGAGGTAGGCATCAAAGGCCATGTCGGCTTGCAGTTCGGCGAGGTCGATGGATTGTTCGAGTGTCATGGTGTGATCCTTTCCGTTGATCGTCGTTGGACGGATCGTGGAAAAGACCGGGGGCATGAGAGCGGGCTGCACCCGGCACGGGGCGGAATGAAATGGAGCACGCCGGGGGCAGGTTTGTTGTGAGCGGTGCACCGCAGCGCTCAAGGCGCAGCCGTCCAGAAACCTGCCCCCAGCGTTGCCGGCCGCTCGACCCCGGGCTAGCGATCTGAGAGGCCAACAGGTCGACGGAAAGGCGCGCGACGGTGGCCCTGACGTGAGACGTCGCCCCCCGGACGCATGACGTTGATCTGCGGTTTACACCCTCGCGGCAAAGGGTGAGTTCGGCACCCTGGCAGCCTCGCCAACACGACCCAAGCGCGGGTTGCTCGACTGAGAGAAGGGGTGCGCTTACCTCGCACAGTGGGCTCCCATTTTTCCCCTGCTGACTTTCGGCTCACCCTCGGGTTCGCGCGATCCACTCTGTCCCTCAACAGAACGATCAAAGCTGCTTCTGCGATCGATCCAGTCAGACTATCCGCCTCGGTGTCAGCGTCCGAAATATGCCGCATCCTTCTGACACGGGTTTCGGACCCGAACCGCTGCCATTCCTCATAACGAGAAATAGCCAGACCGCCGGAGCGGTCTGGCCCTTGGCTTAGGCGGCGTCTTTCGGGCCCCAGGGGATGACGGCCTGCAGGGACAGATCGTCCTGGTTCGCGGCCTTGCCGAGGTTGGCGTTGAAGCCGTGGTCGCGGATGGTCAGCGTGTAGTAGTCGGCACCGGTCTCCTTGTTCTGCTTCTTCCAGATGCCGCCGCACTCGACCAGCTTGCCGCGCGGGGAGCGGCCGAGGACGCGGTGCGTGGGGGCCATCGGGTTCGTGCTCGCGACGGGCTCGACCGTGATGTCGAGGTCGAAGGTCAGGGTCGAGATGGAGCCTGTGCCCTTGGCGGTCTCGATGTCGGCGCTGGTGAATTTGATGCAGTTCGTGGTCATTGCTCTTCTCCTTGTTTGCGTTGCAATGATGGTCACCTTGCAGCTGGCCAAGGCCCGG
>NZ_CAIWNQ010000011.1 GCF_903914075.1 Ruegeria sp. THAF57 | reverse complement strand
GTAATCAGGCTGGGGCGGGTGGTATTGCCTTGAGCCGTGAAAGACCAGGAATAACCGTGGGCCTCGGCCAGTCCAAACAAGGTTTCTCGCCGCCAGTCAAAGTCTGGGGGCAGGTGATTGCCGGTATTCAGGTCCCCGCCAATCAAGATGGGTAAGCTCGGCGCGAAATCGTCAATCGCCTGCAGCAGTCGTTCGAATTGTTGATGTCGGTGAACGGCGTTTGCGTTGCTTTCCAGATGAGTGGAGACGACGCAGACCGGACCGTTGACCCCCGGCACAATGGCGGCGATGGCATTGCGGCCCCCGACGCGTGGCTGATCAGGATCGCTCGCCCCGGTTTCTGCCGCAAACCAATGGCCGTGATCGTCCAGCCGGATCAGGGCGGTGCGTTCAAACGGAACCGACGACAGGATTGCATTTCCGTGCCAGCCCAGTGCGTTGAAGTCATCCGTACAGAAACTGCGCTCGGTCGGCCCACCCAAGTCAAGCTCGTGAAATTCGACGCCAAAGGCGTAAGCCATTCCAAGGGCATCGGCCATAGCTTCGGTTGTGTGTCGCTGTGCAGTTCGGGCCATTCCGTGATCAACTTCGGACAGCAGAACGATATTTGGGGCGACTTTCCCGAGATGCGCAGCCGTCTCTTTAGGGAAAAGGCACCGTTCTACATTCCAGGCGGCCACGGTGAATTCACTGGGGAGGTGTGCGGATTGCGCTTTGCCAGCGACCTGAACGGCATTCATCGCTTCTATATTGGCCAAAATCCTGCGATGCGCGTCGGCGGTGCGTGGGGCCGACAGGATTGCGCTCCGCTGGTTTTTGGATACAGCCGGAAGGGTCGCTAATGTTTGTGTGATCACAGCCTCAGCCCCGTTTCCCTATCGAACAGGCGCAGGGCCTCGGGCTTTAGGTTGATCTTGGTTTCACCAACCTGCGCCGCGTCATCCTTACCAAGCATGACTGAAAAGGGCTGATTGGCGATCCGCCCATGCAGCAGACGATGCGCGCCCAGTTCTTCAAGGATATCGACATGGAATGAGACCAGTCCCTGTTCGTCCACTTCGACGTCCTCAGGGCGAATGCCCAGTGTCACTGGCCCGTCAAAGGACTGCGGTGCATGTATCAGGTCTCGACAGCCATTGATCCGGACACTTTGCTGGTCAAGTTCAGCTTTGATCAGGTTCATTGGCGGTGCCCCCATGAACGAGGCTACAAAGGTCGAGGCCGGGTTGTGATAAATTTCGGACGGGGTGCCAATCTGCTCGATCCGACCTTCGTTCAGGACGATGATACGATCGGCCATGGTCATCGCCTCGACCTGATCATGAGTCACGTAGACGGCAGTGGTTCCAAGGCGGCGTTGCAAAGCCTTGATTTCGATCCGCATCTGGTTGCGCAGTTTGGCGTCGAGGTTTGAAAGGGGTTCATCAAACAGAAACAGCGCCGGATCGCGCACCACAGCGCGGCCCATGGCAACGCGCTGGCGCTGACCACCCGAAAGCTGCGCTGGCTTGCGGTCCAGATATTCGGTCAGGTTCAGCATTCTGGCCGCATCCTGCACCTTGGCGTCGATTGCGGCCGCCGGGGTGCCGCGGTTCTTGAGGCCATAGCCAATATTCTTGCGCACCGTCATATGCGGGTACAAAGCATAGTTCTGGAACACCATTGCGATGTCGCGATCCGCCGGGTCCACGTCATTGACGACGCGGTCGCCGATTTTCAGCACCCCTTCGGTGATCTCCTCCAATCCTGCGATCATGCGCAGCAACGTGGATTTGCCACAACCCGAGGGGCCGACCAGCACGACAAACTCGCCGTCCTGAATGGTAAAGCTGGTGGTCTGAACCGCCCGAAAGCCATTGGGATAGACCTTGCGGATGCCCTCTAATGATACCTGAGCCATGCGCGTATTCCTTATTTGTCGGATTCTGTAAGGCCCTTGACGAACCAGTTCTGGAAAAAGACCACCACCAACACCGGAGGGATCATCGCCACGATGGCCAGCGCCAATGCCTGCCCGTGTTCGGGGATTTGACTGTCGGTATACGACAACACGATCTGCTTGATGCCCCGGACCAGCGTGAAAAAGCCTTCGTCCGTGGTGATCAGCGTGGGCCACAGGTACTGGTTCCAGCCGAAGACAAACATGATGATGAAGATCGCCGCGATCATCGTTTTGCTGAGCGGGATGAGGATATCGACAAAGAACGTCCACGGCCCCGCACCGTCGATCCGGGCGGCCTCGGCCAGCTCCTCGGGGACGGACATGAAGAATTGCCGGAAAAAGAACGTGCCCGTGGCCGAGGCGATCAGCGGCACGATCAGACCGGTATAGGTGTTGGTCAGGCCCAGTTTCTGGATCGCCTCGTATGACGGCAGGATGCGCACCTCAAGCGGCAGCAGCAGGGTGGTGAAGATCACCCAAAAGGCCAGTGTGGCAAAGCGCAGGCGGAAATAGACGATGGCATAGGCCGCCATCATCGAAATCACGATCTTACCTACGGCAAAGCCGATGCCGAGGATGAACGAGTTCATCAGCATCAGCATCCCATCGACCGTTTGGGTAAAGCCGCCTTTGTCGAACATGGCGGTGCGAAAGTTCTTGCCCAGATCGTCGCCCAGCGTCAGTTGCAGCCCTTCGCGGTGGATCGTCACCGCGTCGTGGCTGGCCGTGGTCAGCGCCAGCAGGGGCGGCAGCATCATCAGCAATGCACCCAGGATCAGAATGGTATGATCGCCGATCGCGCCCCATTTGATGCGATTAGGGCGATGGGTCTCAGCGGGGGTAACCAGTGTTGTCTCAACCATGTTCAATGCCCTCAGGTATAGTGAATCCGTCGTTCCACCAGCCGGAACTGAAACACGGTCAGCAGCAGGACCAATGCCATCAGCACCACTGATTGCGCCGATGATCCGCCTAGGTCATTGCCTCGGAAGCCGTCCAGGTAGACCTTGTAGACCAACGTCATCGGGTTGTTGCCCGGCTCGCCCTTCATCAGTGCGTCGATGATGCCGAACGTGTCGAACAGCGCGTAGGTGATGTTGATGATCAGCAGGAAAAACGCGGTTGGGGCCAGCAGCGGGAAGGTGACCTGCCAGAATCGCCCAGTGGCGGATCGGTTGTCGATCATCGCGGCCTCGCGCACTGATCTTGGGATGGATTGCAGCCCCGAGAGGAAGAAGATGAAATTGACGGGGATCTGCTTCCACACGGCCACGATGACCATGGCTGTAGCGGTGGCGTTGTAATCCACGCCTAGTTTGAAATCCCAGCCGAACATCTGAAAGAATTTGGTCAGCGGCCCGGTGCTTTGGTCAAAGAACAGAATGCCCAGAAACCCGGCCACCGGCGGCGCGATGGCATAGACCCACATCAACAGCGTGCGATAGGTCTTGGCCCCCTTAATCACCTTGTCGGCCTTGACCGCCAGCAGCAGCGCGATAGCCAGCGAGAAAAAAGTCACCAGCACCGAGTAAAGGATCGTGAACCCGGCAACGCGTTTGTACTGATCATTGCCCAGCAGCGACGTATAGTTCTCAGCCCCCACGAAGGTTGAACCGAACCCAAACGGGTCTTGCAAAAAGAATGAGGACTGCAGCGCCCAGCCCGCAGGCCAGTAGAAAAAGATGGCGATGATCATCAACTGCGGTATCAGCAGCGCCATAGGAAGCCAGATCGTGTCAAAGCCCGCGCGTTTCATAGGAAGATTCCGTCTTGAACAGGGGATGGCCGCGCCATGACAGCGCGACCATCCTTGGGAGTGATCCAGGGCGTTAACCTTGGGTCTTGGCGAAGCGGGCCAGTAGTGCGTTGGCTTCGGCTTCGATAGTCTTGAACGCGGTTTCGACGTCGGTTTCACCGGTCAGAATACGGCCATACTCGCGGTTCATGATGTCGCGGATCTGCACGTAAAAGCCCATGCGGTAGCCTTTGGTGTTGTCGCCCGCTTTGGCCTTCAACTGGTTCACGCCAACTTCGGCAGCCGGGAAGCGATCATAGTGGCCGTCCGCCTTGGCGGCGTCATAAGCGGCCTCGGTGATTGGCACATAGCCGGTTTCCTGATGCCAGAAATACTGGGTCTCGGGCGCGGTCAGAAAGCGGAAGAATTCAGCCGTGGCCTTGTTTTCCGCGTCCGACTTGCCCGACATGGCGAACAGGGCGGCACCACCGATGAAAGTTTGGGTGGGCTCAGTGGTGACGGCTTCCCAATAGGGCAGTTCGGTCGCGCTGAATTCAAACGGCAGGTCTTTTTGCAGCAGGCCGCCGAATGAGCCGGACGAACCTAGCCACATAGCCACTTTGCCTTCTTCGAACGGTTTTGCATTGTCGCCCCAGCCGGTACCGTACCATTCGAACAGTCCGTTGTCTTTCCACTCGGTTACGGCGGTGAAATGCGCTTTGATCGCGTCGTTGTTCACCAGAATCTGCGTGTCGGTGCTGTCATAGCCATTGTTGTTGGTGGCAAACGGCAGGTTGTGTCGCGACATGAAATTTTCGGTGAAGATCCACGGCAGGTGCGATTGGCTGAGGGCGATGTAGCCTGCGTCCTTCAGCGCCGGCGCGGTGGTCGACTGGAACTCTTCCCAGGTTTTCGGCGGGGTGACGCCTGCTGCCTCCAGCGCGTCCATGTTGTAATACAGGATCGGCGTGGACGAGTTGAAGGGCATCCCGATCATCTTGTCGTCGCTGTCGGCATAGAAGTACCGCACACCGGCAATGTAATCGTTTATGTCGAAGTCCACGCCATTGTCGGCCAGCAGATCTTGCACAGGAATGGTCGCGCCCTTGGCTCCGATCACGGTGGCCGCACCGGCGTCGAACACCTGCATGACGTTGGGCTGTTCGCCCGCGCGGAAGGCGGCGATGCCTGCGGTCAGCGTTTCCTCATAGCTGCCTTTATAGACCGGAGTGATCTTGTAGTCGTTTTGCGAGGCATTGAAATCTTCGGCGATCTTGTTGACTGCTTCACCAAGCTGACCACCCATGGCGTGCCACCAGGTGATCTCGGTTTCTGCAAAAGCTGCAGTCGCGCTAAAGGCTATGGCAGCAGCGGTTGCGCAGAGCTTCAGATTGGTCATGTATTAACTCCGGTTCAGCAGCGGCCTTTCAAAAAAAGGCTCACCAAATTAAGGGGCATTTGCCCCTTGGGGTAAAAGAATGGCAGCGCTATCAGGGAAGGCCCCGAACGCTGTACACGGTATGCGTACTCAGCGTCAGGTACGTGGATCGTGTGACAGTCAGGTGAATGTTTTTTAAAGCAATTTTGACATATTTTCCCAAAGGGAATGCCGACTTCAAAGTGTCAGTCGCACACGCACCGCGACCGAAAACCAACGCTTAGCCGTTGTTTCTAAGAAGGTTGGGACGTCGGCGCCAATCAACATGCGAACGCGACTTGTCTGCATGGCAATTCAGCAGATCGTTGGGAACGCACGGCCCTATTTCATTTGCTTGATGCGTCCAGATTGCGAGCGGATTATTGGTTCAATAATCCGCAACCAAAAGGAATTCCTGTGCCGCGTCTTCTTCGATTGTGGCGAAACGCGGAATTGGGTCCTCGAATACGTTGTCGGTTCGATCATCGTTTACAGTTGACACTTCACCAATCAGGCAATCGCCCATTTCGGCCCAGAAAGCGTGCCAGATTCCCGGCATTAGCGTTACGCTTTGTCCCGGTCGAAGCCGCAAGAGCTCGCCGGGTTGGATCGACACCGGGCACCCGTCGCTGGGCACTATCACAGCGTTTTCCCGGTCGATCCCGCCCACGGGATCCGAAGCGTAGATCTCCATCACCAGATCGCCGCCGCCGCGATTTATAATGTCTTCGGCCTTTATGATATGACGATGCATCGGCGAAAGCTGTTTGTCCCGTGAGACAAGCAGTTTCTCTGCGTACAGCATGCCGCGTCCTTGGTTCAGATCGGCGACATCGCCATTGCGTAACGTGAACAGGAACAGCCCCAGTTCATCGAACCGTCCCTGTCCGTAGTCGGTGATATCCCACCCCAATCCACGTTCGCGAATAACCGCAGCCTGATCGCTTCTCATCTGGTCAATCGACCAGTTGGCAAAAGGGGGCAAAACCGTTCCGAACGACCTAATAAACGCCTCGGCTTCGGTTTTGATTGCGTTGATTTCTGATCGTTTCATCGGGGTCCCTTTCGGGGTCAAAGTTCATTTGCCCAAGGTGGGTTTGCCCCTGCACGGGATACAGTCACGGCAGCGACTTCGGCACCCTTGGCAAGAGCATCTTTCAGTTGGTCTGGGTTGAGGGAGCGAAGCCCTTGTTTGCTCAGGTGTCCGGCACGTTCCAACTCGGCCAATACGCCGGCGTTGAACGTGTCTCCGGCGCCGACGGTGTCCACAACTTCAACTTTTTTGACAGGCACCGAGGTTGACCTGCCATCCGCCAGATATCCGACTGCGCCCTCGCTGCCTTTGGTGACGATGACAACAGCGGGGCCTTCTTTCAGCAACAGCGAAATTTTGTCAGTCAGGCTTTCTGGCCCCGGAATGATCCAATCCAGATCCTCATCCGAAACCTTTACGATATCGGCCTGCGCGATCATAGCGTTTAGCCGGGTGCGATACCGGGTTTGATCGGTGATAAAACTGGGACGGATGTTTGGGTCCAGCATAACGGCCTTTTCCGAGCCGTGTTGATCCAGCAAGGATGCATAGGCGTCGGCGCAGGGTTCGCAGGCAAGGCTGATACCGCCGAAATACAATGCCGATACCGCTGGCAACTGGCTGGGCATATCCTCGGGCGTCAACATGCGACCGGCCGAGTTTTCGTCCAGAAAACTATAGGTCGCGTGCCCGTCCTTTAGCTGCACAAACGCCAAGGTTGTCGGGCGGTCCGTTTCAATAACATGGCTGGTGTCCACATGGCTGGCCTGTAAAGACCTGCCGAGTTGCTGCCCAAACATATCTGAGGAAAGGCCCGTCAGCATTCCGGATGGAACACCAAGCCGACCAAGAGCAATCGCCGTGTTGAAAATCGCGCCTCCGGAATGGGGTACAAATCCCTGTTCGCCCGAAACGGTGGGCGAGGCGATCATGTCGATCAGGGCTTCACCGCAGCACAGGATCATGCCGGGTCCTTTCTGTATCAGTGGGTCAGGCGGTCAGTTTATCGCGCAAGTGCACTTTTACAGAAGTTGTTAGCGCCAACAATGCCAAATTCGTCCTGTTCTGAAACGTACAGGTTCATTGACCGCCGCAATTCGCTGAAACGCCCACCAGCGTTGAAGGCATCCTTGAAAGCGTCGGCGAAAAGCCAGCGGTTCTTTTCCGCCACGCCACCGACAAGGAAAACACCGCCCGTAGGCATCATGACCACGGCCAAGTCGCCCATCACGGCACCTAGATGCGAGGTGAACATCTGCGCTGCCCTGACCGCGAGCGGGTCCGAGGCATCGCGGGCGTCATCCAGAATGTCTTTGGCGCTGCGCGTTTCGGCAGTCGCCTGTCCTGTCGCCAATTGAATAGCCTGATACAGGATCGGTAGTCCTGTACCGCTTAGGAACATTTCGGCCTCAAGCGTCAGGGTGTCGTCAAAAAAACAGTCCGGAACAACTTGGCGCGCGGCGCGGAAAACTTCGACCTCGTCCTCGTGACGGGGCGACAATCCAACGTGACCACCTTCGCCAGACGCGGTGTGAAACCGACCGTCAGAATAGAGCAGAGAGCCTACGCCCAACCCGGTTCCCGGTCCGACAACCAACCGTGTTCCCATCGGTGGCGTTTCGGCGCCTTGCAGAACTTCGACGTTATCGCCGGTGATTTCAGCTACAGACCATGCAGCGGCGGTGAAGTCGTTGATGACAAATGTGTGTTGCGCGCCTGTCGCGCGCGCGATGTCAGCCTCGGACAGATCTAGCTGCGCGTTTGTAAGCCGGATCATACCGTTCTGCACTGGTCCCGCACCGGCTGCGACGACGGCGCGCGGATCGGTTCCGATTTCATCCCGCAAACTGTGAAACGCATCGAGCAATTGCGGAAGTGACCCCGTGGGGTATTTACGCAGGTCGGTGAGTTTACCGTTTGAGACCACACCCAATCGCGTGTTGGTGCCGCCGATATCGGCAACCAAGTTCCAGTGGTCGTGCATACATCCCGCCGGTTGCGCCAACGGCAGCGAAACGGTGCCACCGGACAGCGCAGTTTTCACCGCATTGTAAGACGCTTTGGGTCGGCGCTCCATCGTCTCGAAATCAACGTCCACAAGACCAAAGCGTTTTTCGTACCCCAAGGCCCATTCGTAATTATCAAGCAAGGACCAGATAAAATACCCTTTGACCGGCACGCCTTGGTCAACCGCGTCATGCACGGCCGAAAGGTGTTGGTTCAAATAGTTGATCCGGTCATCATCCTGCTGTCGTTCCGGGCTGGCCATGCCGTTTTCCGTTACATAGATCGGAAGATCACCGGTATGGTCGCGCCTTGTGCGGGTCAGGAAACGTGTCAGGGCGCTGGGTTCGATTTCCCAACCCATCTGGGTTTTTGGTAAGGGGCCGGGGACTTCTTTTAGGCTGGGCCAAGCGGTTTCTGCGGGGGCGATCAGCTTGCGTGTGTAGTAATTTAAGCCACACCAGTCGACTGGGGTACCAATCGTGTCGAAGTCGTTTTGCCAGCCGCTTGGCAGATGACGCTCCAGTCCGTCAAGAACGACCTGGGGGTATGTTTTGTTAAATACGCCGCTTAGGAAGAAGCGGTTGTAGATACCATCGTACAGGTCAGCGGCGCGGCGTGCTTTGGGGCTGTCATCCGCAGGTTCTGCCCATTCTAGATTGAACACTGCACCTAAGTTGGACATGCCCAGACCGCGCATTGCCTCGATCGCCCGTCCATGCGCAAGTAGGACGTGATGCATAGCGCGCGCCGTGGCACGGATGTCGCGCAAACCGGGGGCGTGGTGGCCGTCAAAATGGCTGAGCCAGCTTACGCACCACGGTTCGTTGATCGGCGCGACACTGAACATGCGGTCACCGATGCGGCCCATGATAATCTCGGTAAAGTCGGCAAACCAGTTGGCTATGTCCCGATTGCGCCAGCCACCCAGATCGGCCAACGGCGAGGGAAGCTCCCAGTGATAAAGCGTCGCGCAGGGGCGTATTCCGCGCTCCAATAGCGCATCGGCAAGGCGGTCGTAGTAGTCCAGCCCGTCTTGGTTAACAGGTCCGCGTCCTTCGGGCAGAACGCGCGCCCAGCTTGTGGAGAACCGATAGCAGTCAAACCCCGCGTCGCGCACAAGGTCAAAGTCTTCGTTAAAGCGGTTCAAATGATCACAGGCGCGGTCACCGTTTTCATTGCGCACCACGTTACCGGGTGTCGCGGCGAACGTGTCCCAATGTGTTTGACCAGCGCCGCCTTGTCCGTGACCTTCGATCTGATAGGCAGAGGTTGCAACGCCAAAGAGGAAATCTTTGGGGAAATCAGTGCGGGCATATTTCATGTTCAGAACCTGTCAGGAGCGGGGCCGGTCGAGCCGCCAACTACCAGTTCGGCCTCCAGCAATCTAGTTTGAACCGGGCCGTCGGGTGACTTTATCCGCTCGATCAACATTTCGGCTGCTATTTCGCCAGCTTGCCGGACGGATGAGCGCGTTGCGGTATAGATCGGCACGTCCTGCCCGTTTTTCAGGTAAGAAAGATCGTCGTCATGGGCGATGACGGATACGTCGCGTCCCATCTTCAGCCCAGCCTCGTTCAACGCGCGCCGCACGCCAATCGCTGAAATCATGGATGAGATCAGAATGGCTGTGGGGGGATTATCCATCTGTATCATGGCGCGGGCTTCGTGATGGCCGTAAACCTCGGTCATCTCGGCGCTGCGCATCAGGCACGGGTCGGGCGCTATTCCAGCCTCATGCAAAGCCTCCAGATATCCGGCACGGCGACGCTGAGCAAAGTCCATATCTTCCAACCCGTTTATCAGCGCGATGCGCCGGTGCCCCAGGTCGATCAGAAATTTGGTGGCCCTTTGGAATGAACTTTTGTTGTTCACGTCGATCCAATCGTAGGGCCCATCAACTCCGGTCGCACGACCATGAACGATAAAGGGAACCCCCATGCGGGAAAGTACGCCGATCCGAGGTTCGTTAACCTTCGGACCCTGCAGGACAACCCCATCAACAGCGCCGCGTTGAAACAGGTCGCGATATGCCCGCTCGATCGACGTATCGTCTGCATTCGTGAACATCATGTCATAGCCATGTTCCGCATATTTTTTCGCGGCACCTGCAACGAAGTCGCCGAAAATAGGGTTAACCATTTCATGCTGCGAGGAACTTGGAATCACGTGCCCAATGACCATGGACCGACCTGTAGCCAACCCTTTTGCGCGGCTGTTTGGCCGGTAACCATGTTTCGTGGCGGCGGCCTGCACACGTAGGCGCGTATCCTCGTTCACCTCGGGATAGCCGTTCAGCGCACGGCTGACAGTTGTTTGGGACAAGCCAAGAATTTCTGAGAGCTGCTTTAGGTTCATATGCGATTCAAAGCGCCTTCAAATTGGGATTGTCATCTGTATTGTGGGGAATTTACCTTTGCGTCAATAAGATTCAAACATATGCCTGCAAATATTAACAAAGTAGGCAAACGGCAAACCAATCATTGACAGAGCTTGAATGTTAGCGGATAAGGTTCGTCATCCAAAGCGCTTTGAAGATACAATTCCAAAGCGAGAGATGATACGGGAGGAGAATTCATGAAACACTCGCTTTACGCTGGTGCGGCCACGTTCGCGCTGATGTCGGGCGCTGCACAGGCGGACAAGGTTACCGTGTTCGGTCCGTGGTTGGGGCCGGATCAGGAAAATGTCGAAAAGGTTCTAGATGGCTTTGCCGCAGCAACCGGGCATGAATACGCCTATGTCGGATCAGACAGCTTTGAGCAGCAAATCCGCATTGATGCCGAGGCGGGTTCAGCACCGAATGTCGCCGTATTTCCGCAGCCGGGCCTGGCGGCAGATATGGCTAAGTCCGGCTTCCTGACGCCGCTTGCCGATGGCACGGGTGACTGGATTCGCGACAACTATGCCGCGGGGCAGTCTTGGGTTGACCTGGGCACATATGGCGGACCTGACGGCGCGGACAATCTGTACGGCTTTTTCTACAAGGTCGATGTGAAGTCTCTGGTTTGGTACGTGCCTGAGAATTTTGAAGATGCCGGCTATGAAGTACCGACCACAATGGAAGAGCTCAAGGCGCTGACCGACCAAGTTGTGGCGGATGGTGAGACGCCTTGGTGTATCGGTCTAGGTTCTGGTGGTGCAACCGGGTGGCCCGCAACCGACTGGGTCGAAGACATGATGCTGCGCACGCAGTCGCCCGCGGATTATGACGCCTGGGTCGCCAATGAGATGAAGTTCAACGATCCCAAGGTCATCGCTGCGATCGAGGAGTTTGGCGCGTTTGCCCGCAATGACGACTATGTTGCCGGCGGCGCAGGGGCTGTGGCCACGACGGACTTCCGCGATAGTCCCAAGGGAATGTTTAGCTCACCTCCACAATGCTACATGCACCGCCAGGCCTCGTTCATTCCAGCGTTTTTCCCGGAAGGAACTGTTGTAGGTGAAGACGCAGATTTCTTCTATTTCCCGGCTTATGAAGGCAAGGACCTCGGCAGCCCGGTTCTGGGCGCGGGTACCCTGTGGGCGATCACCAATGACAGCCCCGGCGCGCATGCGTTGATCGAGTATCTTCAGACCCCCGAAGCACATGAGACCTGGATGCAGCTAACCGGGTTCCTGACGCCGCATAAGGGCGTTGATACCTCGCTGTTCTCGGACCCGACGCTGAAGAAGATGAACGACATTCTTCTTGGTGCGACTACCTTCCGGTTTGACGGCTCTGACCTAATGCCGGGCGGTGTGGGTGCTGGAACCTTCTGGACCGGCATGGTCGACTATACCGGCGGGACATCGGCGCAAGAGGTTGCCGATGAAATCCAATCCTCCTGGGACGCGCTGGACTAAGCGTTCCTGATCGGGCAACCCGCTAGTTTGGGTTGCCTGCCACCGTCGCAAGGGAGACGCGGCATGCATCCGGCATTACAGGGCCTGCTGACCATCGCCATCGGCGTGTCAGGGTGTGTGGGCTATTTTTACCTCTCCAACCAATTTCTGGACAAAGTGCTGTTTCCGGCGCGCGGTCCGAATGCAGGGCGCAATATCAACCGCGCGAACATGATCCGGCCTTGGCTGTTCTTGTTTCCGGCGTTGGCGGCGTTAGGCCTGTATCTGGCCTATCCGGTGGTGGAAACCTTGCGTCTGTCGCTGACCGATCGTGTCCCCGGCGGCGGGTATGAATGGGTTGGGTTGGAAAACTACATCCAGATGGCCAACGAACCCAAATTCTGGGAAGCCATGCGCAACAACATGTTCTGGCTGATCATCGTGCCCGCCATGTCGACCGCGTTTGGACTGCTGGTGGCGCAACTGACGGACCGGATTCGTTGGGGTAACGTCGCCAAATCTCTGATTTTCATGCCGATGGCGATCTCGTTCGTCGGGGCCTCGGTGATCTGGAAATTGGTCTACGACACCCGTCCGGCCGAGCAGGACCAGATCGGGATGCTGAATGCCCTGTATATCTTCTTTGGCGGGACCGAGCCGCAGACATGGCTGACCATCCCGTTCTGGAACAGTTTCTTTCTGATGGTGGTGCTGATCTGGATTCAGACCGGCTTTGCCATGGTGATCTTATCTGCTGCCCTGCGCGGCATTCCCGAAGAAACGATCGAGGCCGCCATTCTGGACGGAGCCAACCCGTTCCAGATTTTCTTCAAGATCAAGGTGCCGCAGATCAAAACCACCATTCTGGTCGTGTGGACTACGATCACCATTACCGTGCTCAAGGTATTCGACATCGTCTTTGCCATGACCAACGGCCAGTGGGAGACACAGGTTCTGGCCAACTACATGTATGACAAACTGTTCCGCGCCAACGACTGGGGCGTGGGGTCAGCCTCGGCCATGGTGATCATGCTGCTGGTCACGCCAATTCTGATCTGGAACGTGCGCAACGCGCGCAAAGAGATGGAGTGAGGCAATGAGCGATATTGCAGGAACCAAACCAGCGCTACGCTGGGTCGTCCATGCCTCGGTCATATTTCTGGTCGTACTTTGGGTTGTGCCAACACTTGGGCTGTTGATTTCGTCTTTTCGCACGGCCGATCAAATTGCCACAAGCGGCTGGTGGAAATCCCTTTTCCCGTCCGAACAGAACCTGACTTTGCGGTCCGCCCCGCCGGACACACAGGTTCTGGAAAACGGGATTTACGTGATCGAAGGTAATCTGTTCGACGCGGGGACGTCGGCTATGATCTCTCAATGGGGTGTCAGTTCTCGGGCCGTGGATGCGTTTGTTCCGGGTGATACCGCTGAGCTGCGTCGGGGTGGAACAATCACCGTGGATGCGCAAGGTAACTACCGAATGGAGAATTCGGAAGAATTCACTGGCAGCCGGGGTGCCCGAGTATTCGTGACCGCAGAATTGCCACCCGAGTTCACGTTGGCCAATTACCACAAGGTTTTGTTGGCCGAAGATTCCTCTGACAGCATGGGGCGGGCGTTCTTCAATACGCTGACTGTGACCATCCCGGCGACGATCATTCCCATTCTGGTGGCGGCCTTTGCGGCCTATGCGCTGGCGTGGATGGACTTCCCGGGCCGTGCCTTGCTGATCGCAGCGGTCGTTGGTTTGTTGGTGGTTCCGCTGCAACTGGCGCTGATCCCGCTGCTGAAATTCCATCTGAATATCGGGATCGGCAAAGGATATCTGGGCGTCTGGATGGCCCATACCGGGTTCGGGATGCCCTTGGCGATTTATCTGCTACGGAACTACATGGCCGGTCTTCCACGTGATCTGATCGAGAACGCGCGGGTTGATGGCGCGACCGAGTTCCAGATCTTCACCAAACTGATCCTGCCGCTCAGTTTCCCGGCGCTGGCCTCTTTCGCGATCTTCCAGTTCCTGTGGACATGGAATGATCTGCTGGTCGCCAAAGTCTTTTTGATCGACGCGTCGGGTCAGACAACCGTCATGACAAACCAGATCGTCGAGTTGTTGGGCACGCGGGGCGGCAACTGGGAAATTCTGGCGACGGCGGCGTTTGTGTCGATTGCGGTGCCGCTGATCGTTTTCTTTGCAATGCAAAAATATCTGGTCCGGGGCCTGCTGGCCGGATCTGTTAAATAGAGGCGCCTGATGAACGTGCAGAACACTGTAGATACAACAAAAGTAACCCAAACACCGCCTGACTGGTGGCGCGGCGGCGTGATCTACCAAATCTATCCCCGCAGCTTTCAGGACAGCAATGGCGATGGTATTGGCGACCTAAAGGGGATCACGCAACGGCTGGGGTACATCGCCTCGCTTGGCGTCGACGCAATCTGGATTTCACCGTTCTTCAAGTCTCCGATGAAGGACTTTGGGTACGATGTCAGCGATTACCGCGATGTCGACCCGATGTTCGGAACGATGTCGGATTTCAAGGACCTGTTGGATCAGGCGCATGGTCATGGTTTGAAAGTGATGATCGACCTTGTGCTCTCACATACCTCGGATCAGCATCCATGGTTCAGTGAAAGCCGCGCAAGCCGCGAGAACGCTAAGTCCGACTGGTATGTTTGGGCCGACCCGAAGCCGGACGGAACGCCCCCTAATAACTGGCTGTCGATCTTTGGCGGCTCGGCCTGGCAGTGGGATTCGCGGCGATTGCAGTATTATCTGCACAACTTCTTGACCTCCCAGCCGGATTTGAACTTCCATTGCCCTGACTTACAGGACGCCTTGCTGGACGTGGCCCGGTTCTGGCTGGATTTGGGGGTCGATGGGTTCCGGCTGGACACGATCAACTTTTACTTCCACGATCAGCAGTTGCGCGACAATCCCGGCCTGCCGATGGATCAACGCAATGCCTCAATCGCACCGATGGTGAACCCTTATAACCATCAAGATCACCTTTTTTCCAAAAGCCAACCAGAGAATATCGCCTTCCTTGAACGCCTGCGTGCTCTGACCGACCAATATGACGGCCGCGCCTGTCTGGGCGAGGTTGGTGATGCGCAGCGCGGGCTTGAGATCATGGGCGAATACACCACCGGCGAAAAGCGAATGCACATGTGCTATGCCTTCGAGTTTCTGGAAAAGCGCGCCCTGACCGCGTCATACGCCAAACAGGTCTTTGACCAGTTACAGGACAAGGCCGGCGATGCATGGCCCTGTTGGGCTTTTTCGAATCACGACGTGCAGCGGCACGCCTCGCGCTGGGGGCTAAGCGACGCGGCCATCCGGCAACACGCGGTTCTCATGATGTGCCTGCGGGGCTCGGCCTGCCTGTATCAGGGTGAAGAACTGGGCCTGCCCGAGGCGGATGTGGCTTTTGAGGATCTGCAAGATCCCTATGGCATCGAATTCTGGCCCGAGTTCAAAGGCCGCGACGGGTGCCGCACGCCGATGGTCTGGGCTGCGCAGGACGAACACTCTGGGTTCAGCAAAGGGCGCCCTTGGCTTCCGGTCAGTTCGTCGCAAGCCGAGCGCGCTGTGGACCGGTTGGAGCAGGACCCCAAATCGATGTTGCACCACTACCGCCTGGCGATTGCGCTGCGCCACGCGCATTCGGCTTTGATGTCGGGGGCGCAAGTTCAGATGGTCCAGTCCGGCTCGGTTCTTACTTTCGTGCGTGAAGATCAAGCGGAACAGGTGTTCTGTGCCTTCAATCTGGGCGCAGACCCCGCAGAGGTCGTCATGCCCGAAGGCCAATGGCGCGTTATCGGGGAGGAGTTGGGCGGCGTCGGCGGGTCGGGAAATCTGACTCTCGGCGCTGCTCAATTCTGTCTGATGGCTCGGGAAAAGGGGTAGGTCATGTCAGAGCTCAATCTCACGGATGTCGCAAAGACCTATGGCACTGTTGATGTCCTGAAGAATATCAATCTCGACATCGAACGCGGCGAGTTGATTGTTTTCGTAGGACCGTCTGGATGCGGCAAGTCCACCTTGTTGCGCATGATTGCGGGGCTGGAGAAAATCTCGGGCGGAACGCTCGAGATCGAAGGTCAGGTCATGAACGATGTGCCACCGGCACAACGTGGTATTGCAATGGTGTTTCAAAGCTATGCCCTCTATCCTCATATGACCGTGCGCGAGAATATGGCCTTTGCCCTTAAAATCGCGAAACTGCCCGCCGACGAAGTCAATGCCGCTGTCGAGCGCGCCGCGCGTATTCTTCAGCTTGAACCGTTTCTGGATCGTTTGCCCAAGGCGCTGTCGGGTGGGCAGCGTCAGCGGGTCGCCATCGGCCGGGCCATCGTGCGTGATCCCAAGGTTTATTTGTTTGACGAACCGCTTTCTAACCTTGATGCGGCCCTACGCGTGGCCACGCGCATCGAAATTGCGCGTCTGAAAGAGGCGATGCCCGACAGTACGATGATCTACGTGACGCATGATCAGGTCGAAGCGATGACGCTTGCCAGCCGGATCGTGGTTCTGGCCAACAAGGGGATTGCTCAGGTCGGTACTCCGTTGGAACTGTATGAGACCCCAGACAACGAATTCGTCGCCCAGTTTATTGGCTCGCCCTCAATGAACCTGCTGCCGGGCGTCATTGCACAAACGGGCGAAACAACTGTTGTCGAGTTGGAGGCTGGCGGAACCGTCACCAGCAGTATTGCGACCGAAGCCGGGGATCTGGGCAAACATGTGAATGTCGGCATCCGGCCCGAGGATTTTGTTCCAAGCGACGCGGATGCCGCCTTTCAGGGGGTGGTGGATTTCACCGAAGCCTTGGGAGAGGTCACCTTGCTGTATTTCGAAAACCGTACAGGGGCCGAGTCCGTAATTGCAAAATTGCAAGGCATTCAGCGCAACATGCGGGGGCAGATTGTCGCCCTTTCAGCCGACCCTAACAAGGTGCATCTGTTCCACAATGGTTCAACCATGCGGAAAAAGCCCTGATATCTGTGCTGGTTATAGAATCGCACCTGCGATCAGAACGCGGTTCCATCCCGTTCAAGTGGTCACCAGAACCGTCGTCGCCAAAATAAATGGCAAACACGCGGTGCGCCCACTTTGGGGGCGCATTACGCTATTTTAATTTATCCGCATCAGCCCCTTTGTTTCATTGCGATACACCGCATGTGAGGGGCACATCGTTTTCAAACTGGACTTATGAAAACTGGGAACTGTCACTTTTGGACTGACAGCCGGATCGCAAAGGTCTAGCCTGTATCCACAAAAACAAAAAAACGGATCTACAACGGGAGATATGACTATGACTAAACACCAAAACCTGTCCCGTCGGACGGTACTGAAAGGTGCGGGCGCGGCGGCGTTGGCGGCACCTCTTTACAGCAAAAGCGCGCTTGCCTCATCGGGTGAGATCAACATTCTGATGTGGTCTGACTACCTGCCGCCCAGTTTCCTGGAAGAGTTCGAAACTCTGACCGGGATCAAGGTGAACTATACCGGTATCGGGTCGAACGAAGAAATCATCAACAAGATGAAGGCGACCAAGGGTCAGGGCTTTGACATTGTCTCGCCCACCAACAACCGGTCCCTGCAGTGGGAGCCACTGGAACTGTTGCAGCCCTTTGACATGAACAAGGTGCCGATTGATCTGGTCAACCCGGCGATGGCTGCGATCGGCACAGATGCCTGGAACTTTGCAGATAGCGGTGTTCACTGGTTGCCGCATATCTGGGGCACCGAAGGGATCGCATATCGCACCGACCTGTGGCTGCCCGAAGGGGACGCGCCGTCCTATGGCGACGTCTGGTCCGAAGAAAACGCAGGCAAGACCATGGGCCGCGCACACTCAATGATGTTGGGTGCGGGTCTGTATATGGAGCGTGCTGGCGAGATGGAGCCGGGCTCTGTCTGGGCGGCCTATGGTGACGAAGACACCATGCGTAAAGTCTGGGGTCAGATCACCGACTGGTGTGTTGAGCGTAAGAACCGGATCAAGCTGATCTGGAACGACGCGGATACCCAGAAAAATGGTCTGCTGAACGAAGGCGTAGTGGTTGGTCAAACTTGGGATGGTCCGCCGCTGGCGCTGAAATCGGCGGGTGAGCCGGTGCACTATCAGGCTCCGGTCGAGGGTGCGATGGCCTGGGTTGACGGGATGGCAATGCCGACCGGTGCGACCAATATCGAACAGGTTTACGCCTTTATCGACTTTGCGTACCAGGCAAAACCGGCCGGTGTCGCGATTGACAGCCATGGCTATAACTCGCCTGTTCTGGGTGCCGATCAGTATTCCGGCGACACCTACAAGAAGAACTTCGCCGAAGCATATCCGGGCGACTCTCTGGCCAATCTGAACCCATGGCCGGCTGAGGCCCCATGGTACGCGGAAACCCGGACCGAGTTCGTCAACAAGTTCAAAAGCGCCTGATCGCGATGAACCCATACCCTTCGCCACTCGGCGAAGGGTAATCAAACCGCGCACCGTCAAGGTGCAGCGGACGCTAATTGGGTGCGCATAGCAAACGCACCAGACGGAGATACCAAAAATGAGTGCTGGGGTCGGTGTAGATCTTGAGAACCTTTGGATCCGTTTCGGTGACTTCGTCGCCGTTAGGGATGCCAATGTGAATATCAACGGTGGCGATTTCTTTTCGTTCCTCGGGCCGTCTGGTTGTGGCAAAACAACGATTTTGCGCGCCGTGTCGGGCTTTCTGGACCCAAGCGAAGGCAAGGTCCTGATCGGTGGCAACGACATGCGGGGCATCGGGCCGAACAAACGCCCAACCGCACTGATCTTTCAGAATCTTGCGCTGTTTCCCTTGATGAAGGTCTGGGAGAACATAACGTTTTCGATGGAGATAAAAGGCGCCAGCGCTTCTCAGCGGCGCAAACGCGCGGATGAATTGCTGGACATGATTGCGTTGCCCGGTCAGGGCGACAAGCTGCCCAGCGAATTGTCAGGCGGACAGCGCCAGCGCGTTGCAATCGCGCGTGCGTTATGCGCAGAACCTGACGTTTTGTTGCTGGACGAACCCCTTTCGGCGCTTGATCTCAAACTGCGCCAGCACATGCGGACGGAACTGCGAGAGATTCAGCAACGGGTCGGCATCACGTTCATCTACATCACGCACGATCAGGGCGAAGCTCTGACCATGTCGGACAACATTGCTGTCATGCGGGCTGGAGTGATTGACCAGATCGCTGACGGCAAGACGATTTACAACGATCCTAACACGGCATTTGCAGCTTCGTTTGTTGGTGAAAACAATGTGTTCCGAGGAAAGATCAAACAGATCATGGGGACCGAGGCCCTGATCGCCACCAACCGCTCTGGCGATTTGGTGGCGCGGATATCCTCGGCCAATCAAGGCAAGATGAAAGAAGGCGATGAGGCGATGATGTTCATTCGCCCCGAGGCTTTTGCCATTGCGGCCGAAGGTGCATCTGGCAACCATTTCGTGACGGCGCGGGTCAATCACGAAGAGTTCGAGGGCAACGTGTTCAACATCTTCACTGAAGGTGAAGGCGGCAAAGAGATCAAAGTGTCGATCCCGAACCACGGACAGTCCTTCCAAGACCACACCGGACAGAACATCACGCTGGAATACGAGACCCATAACGCGGTTCTGGTCCCGGCGGGTGAACTGGCTGCGGAATAGAGGGTCGGACACATGCCCAAGTTCCTCAAAGAGTTTTTCAATCGCAACGGCACCGGGATGGGGCTGGCGATATTGGGGCTGGTCCTGTTCTGGACCATCGGCCTGATTATCCTGCCTCAATTGTCGATGCTCGACTTTTCGTTCCGCCCGAACCTGCCACCGCCGGAAATTGGCGGACCAAAGGACGTCTACACGCTCGAGAACTATAAATACCTGATTTATGGCCCGGAAGGGGGATCTCAGGACTACAATTCGGTCGACCTCAGGGTGTTCTTCAGGACGCTGCTTGCAGCGGTCTGCGTGACCATATTCAACCTGATCATCTGCTATCCGATCGCCTACTATCTGGGGCAATCCAAGGGCAGTCACATCCGCATTTTCGCGATCATGCTGATCATCCCTTACTGGATCAACGAAATCCTGCGGGCCTTTGCGTTGCGGATCATCTTTGGCGAAACCGGGGTTCTGAACACCCTGTTCATGGGGCTGGGGATCTGGGATACGCCCTTTGACTTTATCCGCAATGACATCGCGCTCTATGCGGGTCTTGGATACGCCTACATCCTGTTGATGATCTTCCCGATCTACAACGTGATCGAAAGTCTCGATCACAACCAGATCGAGGCGGCGCGCGATCTGGGCGCACCTTGGTGGAGGATTCACTGGCGCGTGGTCATTCCCTACGCCAAGCCGGGCATCAGTTCGGGCTGTACGATGGTTTTCATGCTGTCCGCTGGCGCCCTTGCTGCGCCGCAGATTCTGGGCGGCCCGTCCAGCCTGTGGTTCACGCAACTGATCTATCAGCAGTTCAATGACAACAATGACTGGCCGCAAGGTGCCGCCTACGCGATTGTGCTGCTTGTGACTTGCATCTTGTTCGTTCTGGCGGTCATGCGTCTGTTCAAGGTGAACATGGGGGATATCGGGAAATGAACCTCTCTTTCCTTCGTGTAAGCATCTGGGTCTACTTGGCCCTTTTCTTCCTCTACCTGCTTGGTCCGCTTGTGATCATGTCGGTTACGGCGTTCAATTCCTCGGCTTTCCCGCGGATGACGCCGTGGGAGTGTCTGACCTTTCAGTGGTTCGGGGATCTGTTTCAGGACCAGCGTATCCTGAACGGGATCAAGAACTCGCTGATCATCGGTGCAGGAACGGTCGTTCTGTCGGTGGCGATGGGGCTGGCGGGTGCGCTGATGCTGACTCAGATATGGCCCAAGCTGCGCGCGACCTACTACACGATCATCATTGCCCCGATCCTGATACCGGGCGTGGTTCTGGGTATCTCGACGCTTGTATTCTGGGACCGGATCAATCGGATGCTGGGGCTGGGCGCAGATAGCGTTTTGTCAAACGGGGTTTTCCTGACAGTGATCGGTCAGTCCACCTTTATCGCAAGCTACTGCATGCTGGTTCTGGTGGCGCGGTTACAACGCTATGACATGGCGTTAACCGAGGCCGCTCTGGACCTTGGTGCGACCCACGCACAGGCGTTTCGCAAGATCCTGCTGCCTTTCATGCGGCCTGCGATCGCATCGGCGGCTGTGCTGGCATTCCTTGCATCGTTCGAGAACTACAACACAACCACCTTTACCTTTGGCGAATACCCGACACTGACGATCGAACTGGCGCAGAAGGTACGCTATGGCATCACGCCGTCGATCTCGGCCCTGGCCTTCATCATCGTGGCGCTGACCGTGTTCTTTGCCCTGCTGAACGAGGCCAAGCTGAAACGGCAGGAACTGGTTGCAGCCGCGCGCAAGAATGCCACGGTCGAGGAACTGGCGGGGAAAATCAAACTGCCCAGCTTCTTTGCAGGCAACATGGCCGCCGTGCTTCTGGTCGTGTTCGCCGTCGCCACGATTACCGTGGTCGGCACCGCAACCGCGTACAACCCGGCCCAGTGCATTGCTAATGTCAAAGAGGAAAAACGTCTGGAAGCCGAACAGCGTATCCAAGAGCTGCGCAAGCAGCGCGAGGAACAGCGCAAGAAGCGCGAAGCTGAAGAGGCCGAACAAGGCGATGCGGGGCAATCTGCGCCGAAACCTTCAAACAACAGCGGCTTTGGCAACGTGTTCGCGCCGAACACATTGGGCAGCGGTGAAGAAGAAAGCCAGGATACCGAAACGCCACCGGCAAATAACGGTGGATTTGGTGGCGTATTCGACCCAAACAGCCTTAAGTCTGAATAACTGTAAAGCCTGACAAAGGCCGACTGCGCCCGGAGAGGTTACCCCTCTTCGGGCGCGTTTTTTGTCAGTATGGCAACGTCGCACGCGTTGATCTTTATTCCGTTCCATTCCACGGGTGTTGCGTTGTAGTTGATCAGGAACGTATGGCTCTTGGTGTCTCGCCGACGAAGACCGTCGGGCATCGGGTGCAGCGCCAATCCCACCTGTTGCGATGCCGTATTGATCACGCGATCCCAAAGCGCCTCGTCCGGGAAGCCCGCCAGATACCAAAACCCATTTTCACCTTTCAGGGCAGAGGTGCCATCCTCAAAGGTCAGCAGATCGGGCGCTGACCCGGACAAACGGTCTACCCAGTGCTGGGCTGCGCCGCCACCGTCGACGTTGCGCTTTATCGACGGGGGTAGCGTCTCAACCAGATCAACATCACAGTCCAAACCCGACAAGCCTGGGCGTCCTGTTTTCGGAATTTGGAAATCCGGCGTGATCGCCCCTGTGCGCGGGCCGAGGACGGCCAGATCACATCCATTGCTCAAGCGTCTTTCAAGGTCGGTGTCCACACTGGCCAGACCCGGCACAAGGATCACTTTGTAAGCGTTCTCGGGAATGTTGTCCGAGGATAGGAAATCGACTGAAAGTCCGGCGCGCCGAAGGGTGCGGTAGGCCGAGAACACCAGGCGGAAGTAATCGAACCCAGCGCCTTGTGGTTGAGTTGCCCACGCCCAGTCAGACGCATAGTCGAAAAGGATGGCAACATCGGCCTTGCAGTGTTGGACTTCGCCCAGTTGGGACAACACATCACAAGTTTGCCGTGCTTCGGACAAGCCCGGTGCAGGTCTGTTGTTCGACGTTAACAATCCTGCATGCATCTGTTCTTGGGCAAACGGAGCCTGCCGCCACCGAAAATAACTGACCACTTCGGCGCCATGAGCTACCGCTTCAAGCGACCAGAGCCGCACCATCCCCGGCAGAGGTGCCGGATTGTACGGTGCCCAGTTCACCGGACCCGGTTGCTGTTCCATGACCCACCAGCGCCCGTGCCCGACCGCGCGATAAAGGTCGTGATGAAACGCCTGCATGTCGGGATCACCCTGCTGCAGAAAGGCGGTTTTGTGCGCCTCATCAGCCTCAAGCCTGTCTGACAGGAACCCGATGGGATAGCTATCCCATGTGGCGATATCCAGATCTGCCCCGACTTTGAAGTGATCAAACTCCAGCGTGCGCCCCATGTAGTTGTGCAATAGGGGCGCTTTTGTCAGAGGGCGCAGAGCATCGACCTGCGCCTTGTTGAACTTTACCACCTGATCGGAACTGAACCGACGAAAGGCCAGGACATGCGCGGGGTTTGGTTCCGTCACGGTCTGATTTGGCAGGTCGATCTGATCGAACCCGTCATATTCCATCGACCAGAAGACATTACCCCAGGCAGAGTTCAACGCATCAATGGTGCCGTATTTGTCCTCAAGCCAGCTTTGAAAGGCGCGCAGGGCAGGGTCGCTGTAACTGAGTGTCGTGTCGTGGCAGCCGAATTCATTGTCGATCTGCCAAGCGGCGACATGGGGATTAGACCCGTAACGCTCGCCCATGATCTGGGCAATACGGGCGCATTCGGCAACATACCCTTTGTGACTGAAACAATAATGTCGGCGCGATCCGAACTTCCGCGGCTGCCCCTGCGCGTCAATCGCCAACATGTCGGGGTGTTTTTCCTGCATCCATCTTGGCGGCGTCGCTGTTGGTGTTCCCATCACGATCTTAAGCCCGGCCGACCCGAGTGTTTCAACAGCGCGGTCCAACCAGTCAAATTGCAGGTCGCCTGCGGTTGGTTCCAGTCGGCTCCAGGCGAACTCACCGATCCGAACCCAGCTCAGCCCGGTTTCGATCATCTGTCGGGCGTCGTCCGCCCACATTTCCTCGGGCCAATGCTCGGGATAGTAACAAACGCCAAGTTCTGGCTTCATAGGATGACTCTGTGTTCTGGTTGCCCTTTGGCGACATCAGTCGCGGCAAAGGTCATTCCGTTCGAGGGGTGTTGTGAGAGAGTGGTTTGATCCAAACCCTCCCGCGCGGTTGTGCAATAGAGTGTGGTTAGGTTTGCGCCGCCAAATGCCGGGCATGAGACATGTGCAGCGGGAAAGGCCACGGCTATTAGGAACTGCCCATCAGCGTCATACGCCGCCACCCGGTGCGCGCCCCATTGCGCGATCCAGATATTCCCTTCTGTATCCACAACTGCGCCATCGGGGTTCAAACCGTCCACCCGCAGATCGAGGAAAACAGTGCTTTCGCCCTCGGGCCATCCGGTTTCGGCATTTAGCGCCCAACGCATAACTTGTTTGGTCACTGTGTCGGTGTAGTACGCATAAGACCGGTCCGGTGCGAAACAAATGGCATTCGAGATCGTGATATTGGGAACAAGCTGTCGCAATTCACCTTGCCAATAGCGATAGATCGCGCCTGCACCCTGCTCGGCGCTTTTACCCATCGTGCCAATCCAGAAACCGCCCCAAGGGTCGGCGCGGCCATCGTTTGATCGCGTGACAGGATTGTCAGCCTCCAACGGCATGACAAGGTCTTTCGTGTTACATGACAGATCGAAACGCCACAGCCCGGTTTCAGACGCAATCAGTAAGGTGTTCTCATCCACCCATCCCGCGGCCGAAACATGTTCCGGGAAATCCCAGCGAAGTTGTTCGCCGTCCACTTGCGACATCATGCGTTTGTTGATGATGTCGAACCAGAAAAGCTGATGCCTTTCGGGGTGCCATAACGGTCCCTCGCCCAATTCGCAGGGGCGATTGTCAAAAACCGGGCTCATCTGGCGGCCGTGTCATAAGCTGATACGATCTGCCGTGCCCGGTCGGCGACCTCTTGCACCGACAGACCCGGCTTGAACAGCGCAGAGCCTATGCCGAAACCGTCTGCACCGGCCTTGATCCATTCGGCAAAATTTTCAGGGCCGGCACCGCCCACAGCAAAGATTAACGATCCCGCAGGCAGGACCGGACGCAATGCCACCAGGCCAGAGGGCCCAGCCATTACACCGGGAAAAAGTTTCAACCCTGTCGCGCCCGCCTTGAGCGCGGTGAAGGCTTCGGTTGGAGAATAAACTCCGGGCCAGCTCTGCATGCCCAGTTCAACCGTGCGATGGATGACTTCGGGGTCGCAGTTTGGCGATACGACAAGCTTTCCGCCAACGCGGGCCACATCGTTTACTTGCTGGGATGTCAGAACGGTTCCCGCTCCGATCAATGCCTGATCGCCAAACTTCTCAACCAGAATTGAGATACTGTCTAACGGGTCGGGTGAATTCAGCGGAACTTCGATCCGGTCAATGCCTGCTTCGATCAGGGCATGTCCGATTTCGGCTGCTTCGGTGGGTTGCAGTCCACGAAGGATGGCAATGATAGGGCGGCTCATACAGTTTGCCTCGTCAGCATGCGGGCTTGAAACAGACCCGCCAATGTGGATTGGGTTGCGTTAACAGTCTCAACAAGAGCACCTTGTTGCTTGAGGGCGCTTTCATAGACCTTTGCGATGCCTTCCGCGCCAATGATCGCAATTTGCTGACCCAGCCAGTACGGGCGTGTCGCCGCAAGTTCCGCGCCAATCAGAAACCCTGAAAGATGTGCCCGTGCCACACCGGGATCTTCACCGCGCAACAGATCAGCGGCCCGTAAGCCAAATAATCGTGCTGCAAGCTGTTCCGGTTTCGACAAGGTGTCCGTGACCGCTTCGGCAAAGGCGACGTCGTCCCAGCCTTCGCCGACCGAATGCCTTAGAACCGATTGTCCGCGCAAAAGCTCAAACAATTCACCGGTCATGAACGTTCGGAAACTGACGACCTCATCGGCACTGATCTGCACCCACTTGGTATGGGTCCCCGGCAGGCAGAGGACGCCGTCCCAGTTTTGGCGGCCAGCTAAAAATCCGGCGATCTGGGTTTCTTCACCGCGCATGACATCTGGAGGAGCGTTTTGTTTCAACCCCGGCACAACAAACGTCCGAATGCGTGGATCCGTGTCGGGCACACGGATTGGGGCCGACGGAAGAGGGGCAACAGGAACAGTGGAATAGGGGGCCTCGACCCAGCCTTGCCTTGCCCCGACCATACCGCACGCGACAACGTCGGTTGTCGTGCCGCCCAGCCAGTCTTCGATCAGTTCCAACAGTGCAGGCTGAAACTCGGTTTTTCTCAGACGGCCCATGCCATTGTCGGATTCGGCTTGATCCAGGATTTTTTCACCCTGCATTGCCCAAACCCGTAGATGAGAGGTTCCCCAGTCTGCTGCGATCCAATCGACGCTCATTGCATTACCCCGTCACCACCACGCCACCGTCGACAACCATGCATTGACCTGTCATCGCACCGCTGGCCCGCGAGGCCAGAAACAAGGTTGGTTCGATCATGTCGTCTGGCGTCAGGTGTTCCTTGAGGCATTGCCGGTCCAGATGCGCGGCCAGATCCTCAGGGGTTGCCCACATATCCAACTGCTTTTGCGTCAGCACCCAGCCGGGTGCCAGGGCGTTTACCCGGATATTCTGCGGCCCAAGCTCACGCGCCAGCGACCGGGTCATCCCGGTAATACCGGCGTTTGAGGTTGTATAAATTGGATAACCGGCGTTGCCCATCATGTAGCTGATCGAACTGAAATTGATGATGGACCCGCCCTTGTTTTGCATCTGCCGGGCGGCCTCCTGGCAGGCAAAGTAATATGCTTTCAGGTTCACCTCGATCATCCAGTCCCAGAATTCGGTTGTGGTTTCTTCAAGAGAGTGGCGCTTGTCGTTCGCGGCGTTATTCACCAAAACACTGATCGGGCCATATGCCTCGGCCGTTTTGTTCATCGTCGCGTGCAGCAACTCGGTATCCGTCATGTCGCCCTGCATAAACAAGGGGGCACGGCCATGTTTTTCGCGCATCTGTTCGACAAATTCGCTGGCGTCTGAGCGGCCTATAAAGGCGACGTTTGCACCCTGAGCCATAAACCCGTCGGTCAGCGACGCGCCAACACCCGATCCGCCGCCGGTGATGTAGACAGTGGCCCCGTTCAGGTCGTGAAATGTGGCTGGTTGATCCATCAATGGCTCTCTCTGGTAACTAGGCGGGTGTCTTTGCCGACTAGAAAATCAAGGTCCGCGCCCTGATCGGCCTGCAAGACGTGGTCAATGTAAAGTTTCGCGTAACCACGGGTGTAGTGCGGGTCGTCCGGTTGCCACGCTGCGCGGCGTGCGTCCAGCTCGGTTTGGTCAACCAAAAGTTCCAGCTCGCCCTTACTGGCTGATACACGGACGCGGTCACCGGTTTTGACCAGCGCCAGCGTGCCACCCGCCTGTGCTTCGGGGCTGACATGCAGAATGACGGTGCCGAAAGCCGTGCCAGACATGCGCGCGTCCGAGATACGGATCATGTCGCGCACACCGTCTTTCACCAGTTTGGCTGGGATCGGCATATTGCCCACCTCGGGCATCCCCGGATACCCCTTGGGCCCGCACCCCTTGAGGACCAGAATTGTGTCGGGTGTGACCGGCAGGTCTTCGCGGTCAATATTGGCTTTCAGATCTTCGATGCTTTCAAATACATAGGCTTCAGCTTCGGTCTCAAGCAATTCATCTGTTGCGGCCGAGGGTTTCACGATCGCCCCGTTGGGCGCCAGATTGCCACGCAGTACACGCAGACCAGCTGCGGGTTTCACGGGATCATCAAAGCCGCGGATCACATCGCGGTTAAAACACTCAGCCCCTTCGTAATGAGCCGAGATATCTTTGTTCAGCACGGTTTTCGCGGGTCGTAGGAAGGGTTTCAATTCGTTCAAAACCACCGGAACACCGCCTGCGTAGCAGAAGTCTTCCATCAAGTATTGGCCCGAGGGCATACAGTTCACCAACAGGGGAATGTCTGACCCGATCTCAAAATCCTTCAGCGTCAGGTCCACTCCGACACGACCTGCCAGAGCCAACAGGTGCACGACCGCATTGGTCGATCCGCCGACCGCCGCGTTGGTCAAGATGGCGTTTTCAAACGCTTCCTTTGTCAGAATGTCCGACGGTTTCAGGTCTTCGTCCACCATCTCGACAATTCGTTTGCCGGTGAGATGCGCCAGCGCCATGCGCCGAGCGTCAACGGCGGGCAGGGCGGCGTTGGTGGGCAGGCTCATCCCCATCGCCTCGACCAATGAAGCCATGGTTGAGGCCGTGCCCATTGTCATGCAGACACCTGCGCTGCGCGACATGCCGGATTCAGCGTTCATGAAATCCTGCAGGGTCATCTCTCCGGCACGCACGGCTTCTGAGAACTTCCAGACATCCGTGCCCGAACCAATGTCTTGCCCCCGATACTTGCCGTTCAGCATCGGGCCAGAGCTGACCACGATGGACGGCAGATCGACCGAGGCCGCGCCCATCAACTGCCCCGGCGTGGTCTTGTCGCAGCCGCCCAGCAAGACGACACCGTCGATACCATAGGCGCGAATGGATTCCTCGACATCCATGGCCAGAAGGTTGCGAAACAGCATTGCGGTTGGCTTCATCTGCGTTTCGCCCAGCGACATGACCGGGAATTCCACCGGAAAGCCCCCGGCCTCCCACACGCCGCGTTTGACACCCTCGGCCAGATCACGCAGGCCCGAGTTGCATGGGGTCAGTTCGGACCACGTGTTACAAATGCCGATGACCGGGCGGCCATCAAAAGCGTGATCAGGAAAACCCTGGTTCTTCATCCACGAGCGGTGAATGAATCCGTCCTTGTCCAGCTTTCCGTACCAGTGTTCCGAGCGGCGTTTCTTGGTCATTAGCTTTGCCCTTTCAAGCGGCTTTGGCGGGTTGGCACCAGTCGGGCAGCCAATCGGAATGTGCTGTCAGAAGATCGCTGACCAGATTGCGGATCTGGCGCAAATCCAATTCGGCGGCTGTATGCGGGTCCATCATTGCAGCGTGATAAATGAACTGTGGATTTTGTTCGACCAAAGCCCGAACGGTCAGTTCCTGCACGTTTATCTGAGTGCGCATCAGGGCAACTAGTTGCGGCGGTATATCCGTCACAACGGATGGCTGAACACCATTGCTGTCTACAAGACAGGGTGTTTCAACAGCTGCGCCAAGCGGCAATTGCGGAATCTGTCCGGTATTGGGCAGGTTGCCATAGGCCACATAGGGCGTGTCGGTGACAATCGCGTTCATCAGATCGGCGGCAAACTCATGGCTGCGCTTTACTTCGATGTTGCGGCCATCGGTAAGCGTTTTGGCCTGTTCCTTCCAATTGGCGACTTGTTCTTCGCAACGTGTCGGATACTCGTCCAATGGAATCCCGAACTGGTCAATCAGGTCCTGCCGCCCCTCTTTGATGAACCAAGGGACATACTCGGCCAGGTGCTCCGAACTTTCGGTGCAGAAATAACCCAAGTGATCCATCACTTCGTATCGCACCTTGTTCGGACACCGAGGCATCAACAACGGACCTTTGGGAATCTGCCCTCCGGCATAGCCATGACGAAGCGCCGGGTAAAGGTCGCGCCCTTTGTGTTCAAGCCGTAAGAAGAAGGCGACGTGGTTTACGCCTGCAACCTTGTATCGGATGTCATCCTTGGGCAGGTCCAGATCATGGGCCAGTTCCTCGACCGTGTTCTGGACCGAATGGCACAGACCCACGTGCTTTAAGGCTGGGAATTGTTCGGCCAGCGCCCAGGTGTTGATGGCCATGGGGTTGACGTATTGCAGCAACGTCGCGTTGGGGCAAAGCTGCATCATGTCTTGCGCGACGTCCCAGAGAACAGGAACGGTCCGCAGACCACGCATTATGCCGCCAACGCCCAGCGTGTCGGCGATGGTTTGGCGCAGGCCGTATTGTTTTGGGATTTCGAAATCAGTGACCGTGCAGGGGTTGTAGCCGCCCACCTGAAACGCGGTGATCACAAAATCTGCGCCGTCAAGCGCCGCTCGTCGGTCTGTGTGCGTGGTGACCGTCGCGCCTGTCCCGACCGACCGGATCATGGCCTTGGCTACGGCTTCGCTTTCAGCCAACCTTTCTGGGTCGATGTCCATCAGCGCAAAGTGGCTGTCCGACAGGGACGGGGTAAGCAGCGCATCACCTACGATGTTTTGCATGAAAATCGTGGAGCCTGCTCCAACGAATGCAATCTTGGTCATTTTGCAAACCTTTGGCTTGGCGTTATTTTACAGCACCGAGGGTCAATCCCGCGATGAAATGCTTCTGCATTAGAAAGAACATTGCGACCGGCGGCAGGGCCGCGACGATGGAACCGGCACTCATCAATTGATAGGCGGCGCGAAACTGGGCGTTAAAGCTAGTGATCCCTGCGGTAACCGGTTGGCTTTCAGCGCCTTGAGTCAGGACGACGGCCCAGAAGTAATCGTTCCAGATGAAGGTAAAGATCAGAACGCTGAGCGCTGCAATCGCCGGTTTCATCAGTGGGAGGACGACGTACCAGAAGATGCGCCATTCGCTGATGCCCTCGACCCGGGCCGCTTCGATCAACTCGAACGGAAGAGCGCGGATAAAGTTACGCATGAACAGCGTGCAAAAGCCCGTTTGGAACGCGATGTGAAACAGGACAAGGCCGGTTTTGGTGTTGTACAGACCCAGTTGCAGCGTCAAGTCGCGCACCGGAACCATCAGAATTTGGAACGGTACGAAATTACCCGCCACGAACATGAAGAAAATCCATAGGTTCGATTTGAACTTGTAAATCCCCAGCGCAAACCCGGTCATGCAACTAAGAGCAACGGCCCCGATCACCGTTGGGATTGTGATCAGGAACGAGTTCAGCAGATACCGCGGCATGTCCGAGTTGAAGAAGACTTGCCCATAGTTGAACGCACCTTCAAAGCTGGACGGTAGGCCCCAATAGTTCGCATTGGTAAAATCCGCAGCCGGTTTGACCGAGAACAGAGCAACAGCCAGCAACGGCCCCAGCCACAACAAAAGGGCAAGCGGCAACATGGCCTGATACGAAATCTGCGCCGCGCGAGATTGCTTTTCGATAGGTTTGGGAAACATCTCAGTGCCCTCTCTCTTCGCGGTACATCGACCATAGGAAATAGGCGATGAAGCAGAGCATGATCAGGAACAGGATCACCGCGATGGCCGCGCCGTAGCCCATACGGAAACCATATTCGGACAGCGCAACCTCGAACATGTAATAGGCCAGCACGCGGGATGATCCGAACGGCCCCCCTTGGGTCATGATCGAGATCAGGTCGAAGGACCGCAGCGCGCCGATGATTGTCACTACAAAGGCAATGAATGTGGCAGGACGCAGTTGCGGCAGAATGATGTGCCATAACATGCGCGCGCCTTTAGCGCCGTCCAGACGTCCGGCCTCGATCTGTTCGGGGTCCACGGCGTTCAGGCCCGTCAGATAAAGGATCATGCAATACGCCGTCTGCGGCCAGAGGCCCGCGAAGATGATGCCGTATGTGACGAACCGCTCATCCCCCAGAACATTCAGGGGTTCGATGCCGAAGACGCCGAGGAATTCGTTCAACAGCCCGAATGTCGGGTCATAGAACCATGTGAAAACCAGCCCAACAACGACCTGAGAAATGACGAAGGGAAAGAAAAACAAAGACTTGTACAGTCGGATGCCCCAAACCGTCTGGTTCAGGAAAAGAGCGATGAACAAACCCGCGGGAATAGCCGCCAGATAGAGGATCAGCCAAATCAGGTTGTTCTTGAGTGATACAAAGAACGCATCCCGGTCGACCCATTCCCAATACAGGTCTTCGTAGTTGCGAAACCCGACATATTCGGCCGAGCCAAGCCCGTCCCATTCATAAAGTGACAAATTGAAGGACTGAAAGACCGGTATGATCACGTAGACCATGAAAAACAACAGGCCAGGGGCCAGAAACAGCCAGGGCGCAATGCGTTGTTGATTTCGGTGGAACCAGCTTTCTTGTTCCGGGGTGTCGACAGCGGACATGGGGTATCTCGGGTCTGGTGGGGTGAAGGCGGGCTGAAGCCCGCCCTACAATTGAGGGTGACGCAGGCCGGGCGTTCGCCCGGCCCATGCCGGATCAGTTGTCGTAGATACGCTGACGTGCGCGCTCGAGCTTTGCGAGGATCTTGTCCGCGTTGTCAGGCTTGACCATGAATTCCTGGAAACCTTCCATCGACACCTTGGCCATTTCCGCCGGAGCGTCGCGGTCCCAGAACTGGGCCACACCACCGGGGCTGTTCGACGAAAGCATCTCGAAGCCTTGGTTCAGGAATTTGTCGTTATCGACCGAAGACTTGGCATTGACCGGAAGTTGACCAAGGTTCGAGCCGTTGTTGATTTCGGTCTGCTCATCAGCCGAAACAACGAACCGCAGGAACTCGCGTGCGGCTTCCTTGTTCGATGCGTTCGACGGGATGTGGAACGTATCGGTTGGTGCGTCTTCTGCCAATTCAACATCGGGGTTGATGGCCACGAACTGGTAGAAGTCAAGTTGATCGTCGCTGAGGCCCGCCTCGCGCAGCGGCGCGACGGCGAAGTTACCCATCAAGTAGGCGGCCGCTTCACCGTTGACCATGAAGGGCAGGGCTTCCTGCCAGCTATAGGTCTGGTGGTTGTCGATGAAGGCGCCCATATCAATCAGTTGCTTCCAGTTCGCGAAGGTCTGTTTGACGCGGTCATCTTCCCAGCTCACCTCACCATTGGCCAGTTGCTGATGGAAGTCGAAGCCGTTGGTGCGCATGTTCAGATAGTCGAACCAGCCACCCGCGGTCCAAAGGAACTTGGTGCCGATCGTATAGCAGGCCCGGCCTGAATCGACGATTTTCTGGCAGTTTGCCAGTTCTTCTTCCCAAGTGGTCGGCTCGGACAGGCCCAGCTCATCAAAGATGTCTTTGCGGTAGTATACACCCCACTGATAGTAGGTATAGGGCACGCCCCACTGCTTGCCGTCGATGGTCATTGCACCCTTGGTCGATGCGAGGTTTTCGGCGATCTCAGGCTCGGCCCACAGGTCGGACACATCTTCGAACAGGCCGGCCTCGACATAGGGTTTCATACGGTTGGCGGCGTACCACGTCGCGACATCGGGCGTGTCGGCGGTCAGAAAGTTCCGAATTTGGGTCTTGTATGCCTCGCGGTCGATAACCGTGGTTTCGATTTCCAGACCGGGATGTTGTTCCGCGAAACGGTCGATCATCGCTTCCATCGTCGCGCGCGGCGCAGGGTTGGACGTATCAAGAAAGATTCGCAGCTCACCAGTCAGTTCGGCATAGGCTGGAACAACGAGTGCAACGCTCATGGCCAGCGCAGCCGTCGTGCGCTTGTAAATGGAATGCATAGTTTCCTCCCTTAGCTTCCATTTGGTTCCAAATATTGAAACCTAGTTTTATATATTGAAAACTACACATCGAATCGGTTAGCCTTGTCAAGACCCTCGTGCGGATGCCGATGGATCAATGGGAGGAGAAAGAACGCTCGTGGCAGGTGACGGAACAATAGGCAAAGCATGTGACGTGCTGGATCAGGTCGCTGCGTTTCAGCGCCCTGTTCGATTTGCAGAGCTGCTGGATAGCAGTGAATTTCCCAAGGCAACCTTATATCGGTTTCTGCAATCCCTGACCAATCAGGGTATGTTGTCATACGACCCGGACCGGCAAACCTATATGCCGGGATTGCGTCTGGTCCGGTTGGCCCATTCGGCATGGACGCAAAGCTCGCTTGCGCCAATTGCGCGGCCGTTTCTGGATGCTCTTAGCCGCGAGACGGGCGAAACCGTGCATCTGGCCCAGATGGATTCCGGTCAGGTGCTGTATGTTGATAAACGCAATGCAACGCAGCCGATCGAGATGTATTCACAAGCCGGAAAGGTCGGCCCCGCTTATTGCACAGGTGTTGGCAAGGCGATGATGGCGTATCTTGCAAGCGATGCATTGGATGATGCGGTCTCACAGCAAAGCTATCATAGGTTCACGGATAAAACCTTGGCATCCGAAGATGCCTTGCGGGCCGACCTCGACCTGATACGCGAGCGCGGATATGCGATTGATGACGAAGAACACGAGCCCGGAATCATTTGCGTCGCTTGCCCAATTTTAACGGCAAGCGGACGGATGTTGGGGGCAATCTCGGTGACGGGAAGCACCGAGCGCATGAATTTCAACCAACTGGAAACATGGGTACCCCGAGTTCGCCGCGTGGCCGAACAGATAGGTGCCGAAGTACAAGCGTGGCGGTTCCCAGAAGCCGGCCCAAACACCGATAGCGACAGGAAGCAAGCGACATGACGGGTGTAACTCTGAACCAGGCGATTAAACGCTACGGCGAAACGCAGGTTATTCACGGTATTGATCTGCAAATCGAAGATGGTGAGTTTTGTGTATTTGTCGGGCCTTCGGGATGCGGCAAGTCCACGCTGCTTCGGATGATTGCGGGGCTTGAGGAAACGTCCGAAGGGCAAATCCATATCGGTGCGCGGGACGTGACGCATATGGACCCGGCCAAGAGGGGCGTTGCGATGGTTTTTCAGACCTATGCCTTGTACCCCCACATGACAGTTGCCGAGAATATGGGGTTCGGGCTGCGTATGAATGGCGTGGCAAAATCCGAAATCGACCAGAAAGTGCAGGAGGCTTCGGGCATCCTGAAACTGGATCAGTATCTCAAGCGTAAGCCCAAAGCTCTATCGGGCGGTCAGCGTCAGCGGGTCGCCATCGGTCGCGCGATTGTCCGTGGGCCCGAGGTCTTTTTGTTTGATGAACCCTTATCCAATCTGGACGCGGAACTGCGTGTTGAGATGCGTGTTGAAATTGCGCGCCTTCACAACGAGATCGGCGCGACGATGATCTATGTGACCCATGACCAGGTCGAGGCCATGACCATGGCCGACAAGATCGTGGTCTTGCGCGACGGCCGGATCGAGCAGGTCGGCGCGCCAATGGACTTGTACCGCGATCCGGATAACCGCTTTGTCGCCGGGTTCATCGGTTCTCCGGCCATGAACTTTCTGGAATGTGACTTCAAGGACGGCAAGATCCTGCATCCCGCTTTGGCCGAGCCACTCGAGATGAGCGTGGCTGTGCCCCAAGGTATGGCCAAGGTCACTTTGGGCATCCGGCCCGAGCATATCGAAGTTGATCGGTCGGGTGATACTTGCTCGGTCGATCTGACAGAAGCACTGGGCGGCGTGAGTTATTCGTACCTGTTGACCCCGAATGGCGACAAACTGATCGTCGAAGAGCGCGAAGATCAGCGCAGCAAGCAGGGCGAACGGATCGGCATAAAAGTTCGCCCGGAACGTGCCATGTTGTTTGACCCCGAAACGGGTGGAAGACTTCGGTAACATACATATTGTCGGGTCCAGCAAAGAAACGCGCCGATGCACCAGCACGGCGCGTTTTTTCGCACGCAATTGCGCTGGATTTTGTATCCAATATCCGATAAGGCGGGGTGAATGGGCCTGAAAACAGCGTCCGAATACCGTTTGATTGGAGGGATGACACGGATGTCGACCAATGTGTTCACGGGAACAATGCCTGCACTGATGACCCCCTGTAACGCTGACCGCACGCCTGATTTCGACGCGTTGGTTCGCAAAGGGCAGCAGATGATCGACGTTGGTATGTCGGCAGTCGTCTATTGTGGGTCGATGGGTGATTGGCCCTTGTTGACGGACGAACAGCGGATGGAAGGTGTTGAGCGCCTCATCGCGGCTGGCTTGCCAGTTGTCGTCGGCACGGGCGCTATAAACACGAAATCAGCCGTTGCGCACGCGGCCCATGCGCAGAAAGTTGGGGCCGTTGGCCTTATGGTCATACCGCGCGTTCTATCGCGCGGCAGCTCTCCAACCGCGCAGAAGAACCACTTCAAGGCGATCCTGAACGCAGCGCCGGACGTCCCGGCGATTATTTACAACAGCCCCTATTATGGGTTCGCGACCCGGGCCGACCTGTTCTTTGCCCTGCGCGCAGAGCATCCAAACTTGATCGGCTTCAAGGAATTCGGGGGTAAGGACGACCTGCGCTATGCCGCTGAAAACATCACCAGTCAGGATGATCAGGTGACGTTGATGGTTGGGGTCGATACCGAAGTGTATCACGGGTTTGTAAACTGTGGTGCTACAGGGTCAATCACCGGCATCGGAACGGCCCTGCCGCGCGAAGCCTTACTTTTGGCGGCGCTGTCCAAGAAAGCGGCGCAAGGGGACGCTGAGGCGCGGATGCGCGCGCAGGAATTGACCGACGCGATTCACGTTTTGTCCAGCTTTGACGAAGGGCCTGATCTGGTGCTTTATTACAAGCACTTACTGGTGCTGAACGGCGAACAGGAGTACCGTTTGCACTTTAACGAAACGGATGAATTGACGGATGCGCAGCGAAATTACTGCGAGCAGCAATATGCTCTTTTCCAGGCGTGGTTTGCCAACTGGTCAAAGCAGGGCGGGGTGATCGCTGAATGCATGTGATCGACAGCCATACCGGAGGAGAGCCAACTCGGGTTATCCTCGATGGTGCGCCTGATCTGGGCACGGGCGCATTGTCGGAACGCGCCCGAATGTTGGCAGAAGATCACGAAGGGTTTTATCGGTCGGTCATGCTTGAACCACGCGGCCAACCGGCCATGGTCGGGGCGCTATTGGTCGAGCCTGTGGACAAGACCTGTGTTGCCGGTGTGATTTTTTTTGACGTCGATGCTGTTCTTGGCATGTGCGGACATGGTACAATTGGCCTTACCGTGACCCTTGGGCATCTGGGACGCATAGGTATTGGATCGCATCGGATCGAAACGCCTGCCGGCATTGTCACGGTTGACCTGCACGACGGATATACAGTCACCGTTACGAATATCGAAAGTCGGCGGATCCACCGCGAAATCTCCATCGAAGTGCCCGAATATGGAACCGTAACCGGCGATGTCGCCTATGGCGGCAATTGGTTCTTCATCGTTGACCCAAGCCCGATTCCGGTTGAACCCGGCAACATCCGCAGGCTGACAGATATGACGATTGCGATCCGCAACGCCTCAATTTCTCAAGGCATCGGAGGGGAGCAGGGCGAGCCCATAGATCACGTGATCTTTCAAGACGCCTCACCCGATCAAGGCGTTCACAGTCGCAATTTTGTTCTTTGCCCTGACAACAATTACGATCGTTCGCCCTGCGGAACTGGCAGCTCAGCGCGGCTGGCGTGTCTTGCCGCAGATGGCGTTCTGGCTCCGGGAGAGGAAATCGTGCAGCAGAGTGTGATTGGAAGTACGTATCGGCTGTCCTACCAACCCGGCCTGAATGGCGGTGTTATCCCTTCGATTACTGGGCAGGCTTTCATCATGGCCGAAGCGACATTGATCTTTGACAAGGCTGATCCATTTAAAGCTGGGATCGCGTTGTGACCGAACAGGTCGTTGTCATTGGGGCTGGTGTTATCGGTATCACGACCGCGCTGGAATTACAGCGCCGCGGGCATTCGGTGCTGGTGTTGGACAAGGGTGGTGTTGCGGCTGAAACCTCGGCCGGAAATGCCGGTGCTTTTGCGTTCCCCGAGGTCGAGCCGTTGGCGACACCCGGCATCATGCGAAAAGCCCCGAAATGGCTACTGGACCCTCTTGGCCCGTTGTCCATTCCCCCGGCCTATGCGTTCAAAATCGCACCTTGGATGTACCGGTTCTGGCGCGCGAGCCAGCCCGGGCAATACACCAGATTGCTAGAGGCGCAGGCCAACCTGATGCGACTGTCAGCGGCGGCGTTGGAGCGGCTGCTTCCTGCCGTCAATGGCGAACCGCTGATGCAGCGCGACGGGCAGATGCAGCTTTATGAATCCGAAGCTGAATTCCGCGCCAGCCTGCAAGCGTGGGAAGTTCGCCGCGCCCATGGCATCAAGTTCGAGCTTTTGGAAAGCCCGGAAGCGATCGCGGAAAAGCAGCCCGGTCTCAGTTCACGTTTCACGCATGCCGGGTTTACGCCGGATTGGCTGAACACAATTGAACCAAAGAAATGGGTCGAGCATCTGGCGCAAGCCTTTCGTGATCGACAGGGCAGGATCGAACAGCAGGACATTCGTGCGCTAACACCGTTGGAAAACGGAGTGCGCATCACTACGCAAGGGGGTACGATTGACACCGCAAAACTCGTGTTGGCGGCGGGTGCATGGTCGCATCACCTTGCACGGACGCTTGGGGATCACATACCCCTTGAGACCGAGCGGGGCTACAACACGACCTTGCCCAAAGGCGCCTTTGATCTTCGGATGCACTTGACCTTTTCTCGGCACGGCTTTGTGGCCAGCCGGATCAACGGCGGCGTCCGCGTGGGCGGGGCGGTCGAGTTGGCGGGCCTGAACTTGCCACCAAATTTCAAACGGGCGGAGACACTGCTGAAGAAGGCGACGCAGTTTCTTCCCGGCTTGAACACTGAGGGCGGCACACAGTGGATGGGGTTTCGACCGTCTTTACCGGATAGCATGCCCGTGATTGGACGGTCACCAAACGCGGCTAAGGTTTTTTATGCCTTTGGTCACGGGCATCTGGGACTGACGCAATCGGCAGGCACTGCTGAACTTGTCGCGGCACTCATTGATGATCGGGACGCGCCGATTTCAGTGGCTCCGTACGCTCCGGAACGGTTCTGAGGAGGTGATATGCGAAGTGTAAATACGATCCACGTCATATCCGCCCATGCAGAAGGTGAGGTCGGCGACGTTATCGTGGGCGGGGTTCAACCGCCACCCGGTGACACTTTGTGGGATCAGCGGTCGTTTATTGCTCAAGACCAGACATTGCGGAACTTTGTTCTCAACGAACCGCGCGGCGGTGTCTTTCGCCATGTGAACCTGCTTGTTCCGCCGAAACATCCGAACGCCGACGCCGCCTTTATCATTATGGAGCCCGAAGACACGCCGCCCATGTCAGGGTCGAACTCAATCTGTGTGGCCACGGTGCTGCTGGATAGCGGGATTATTCCGATGCGGGAACCCGTCACTCAGCTTGTTCTCGAAGCCCCCGGAGGATTGGTGCAGGTTCGCGCCGATTGCAGGAACGGCAAAGCCGAGCGGATTTTCGTGCGCAACCTTCCCAGCTATGCCGACAAGATTGCAGTGCCTCTTGAGGTGGCAGGAGTCGGTACTTTGACGGTGGATACCGCATTTGGGGGGGACAGTTTCGTTGTGGTTGATGCGGCTGCGCTTGGGATAGATATCCAGAAAGATGCCGCCCGCGACATCGCGCGTTTGGGTGTGGCAATAACGAATGCGGCGAACGATCAGATTGGTTTCAACCATCCCACAAACAAAGACTGGAACCACATCTCATTTTGCGCATTCTGCGGCTCGCTTGAAACCACCGAAACCGGGTTGCGCAGTAAATCCGCCGTGGCCATTCAACCGGGAAAGGTGGACCGCTCTCCAACCGGAACCGCGGTGTCGGCGCGGATGGCATTGATGATGGCAAAAGGGCAAATGGTCGTAGGACAGACATTTGAGGCGATCTCAATTATCGGGTCCCGGTTCTCGGGCAAGATTGTCGATGAAACACGGGTTGGTGACCGGGCTGCAATCATTCCTGAAATTGGCGGCCGCGGTTGGATAACCGGTGTTCATCAACACATGCTGGACCCTGACGATCCATGGCCTGGCGGGTACAGGCTTAGCGATACCTGGGGTGTCTGACATGCGTCTGCTTCACGATTTTCGGCGAAACGTGTCAAAATGCGCAGCTTGTTGCGATTGATCCCAAGCCATTCGTGATTTAAGGGAGGCCCTGTCAAATCAGAGTCACCGTTGGGGCGGTAGGATAAACGCGCCCCACCCACGCCACGCGAACGTGGCAAACTCTTGGATCGCACGCCCCGAAAGGCTTAAAAAAGGTAAAAGAATATGGCAGATAAATCGAACTTCGACATATTGTATACCATTGTAGACGAAGCGCCCGAGCTGGCCAGCGCCTCGTTCCTGCCCATCATTCGCAAGTTCGCCTCGGCCGCGGGCGTCAGCGTTGGCACCAAGGATATTTCATTGGCTGGCCGCATCCTTGCGACCTTCCCGGAAAACTTGACCGACGAACAGCGTATTACCGATGATCTGGCCGCTCTGGGTGAATTGGTGAAGACGCCGGAAGCCAACGTGATCAAGCTGCCGAATATCTCAGCCTCGGTCCCGCAGTTGGTTGCGGCCGTCGAAGAACTGCAGGCGCAGGGTTATGATATTCCGAACTACCCCGAGGAACCCTCGACCGACGAAGAAAAAGCGATCCGCGCCCGTTATGATGCGATCAAAGGCTCGGCCGTGAACCCGGTTCTGCGCGAAGGCAACAGCGACCGCCGCGCCGCACGTGCTGTGAAGAACTATGCTCAGAAGAACCCGCATTCGATGGGTGAGTGGGCCTCGGACAGCAAAACCAAAGTCTCGTCCATGTCGGGCAATGACTTCTATGCCAACGAGAAGTCGGCCACTATCACGGCAGCTCAGGCCGGGGATGCCAAAATCGAATTCGTCGGCAAAGACGGCAGCACGACGGTTCTGAAGGACGGCTGGCCGCTGGCCGAGGGAACCGTGGCCGATGCGACGTTCATGTCGGTCAAGGCACTGTCTTCCTTCCTGGCGGATGCCATTGAAGACACCAAGAACGACGGCACCATGTTCTCTCTGCACATGAAAGCCACGATGATGAAGGTCAGCGACCCGATCATCTTTGGCTATGCGGTCAAGGCGTGGCTAGCCCCCGTGTTCGAGAAATTTGGCGCTGAACTGGATGCGCTGGGTGTGAACCCGAACTCTGGTCTGGGCGACCTGCTGGACCGCGTGAAGGGCAACGCCGAAATCATGGCTGCAATCGACGCCATCAAGGCGGACCGTCCGTCCATGTATATGGTCGACAGCGACAAGGGCATCACCAACCTGCACGTTCCGTCGGACGTGATCATCGACGCCTCGATGCCCGCCGTGATCCGCGCAGGCGGCAAGGGCTGGGATGAGGCCGGCGCCAAGGGCGACACAAACTGCGTAATCCCTGATCGCTGCTATGCGTCGGTCTATGACGAGACGATCAACTTCTTCAAAGCCAACGGTGCATTGAACCCAGCGACTGCCGGTGCGGTCGCAAACGTCGGTCTGATGGCGCAGAAGGCTGAAGAATACGGTTCGCACCCGACGACGTTCCAGGCACCTGCTGATGGCACCATTCGCATCGTGCTGGCCAATGGTGACGTGTTGCATTCGCACGATGTCGAAAAGGGTGACATCTGGCGCTCGTGCACCGTCAAGAAAGCGCCGATCGAGAACTGGATTCAACTGGCCATGGACCGTCAGCGCCTGACCGGGTCCGAGGCGATCTTCTGGCTGGACGCAAACCGTGCCCATGATGCCGAACTGATCAAATACGTCAAACCGGCGCTTGAAGCCGCAGGTGTAGCCGACAAGTTCCTGATCATGGCACCGCGCGAAGCCACCCGTCAGTCGCTTGAAACGATCACGGCGGGCAAGGATTCGATCGCGATCACCGGTAACGTGCTGCGGGACTATCTGACTGACCTGTTCCCCATTCTGGAACTGGGCACCTCGGCCAAGATGCTGTCCATCGTCAAGCTGATGAATGGCGGCGGTCTGTTTGAAACAGGTGCAGGCGGTTCGGCCCCGAAACATGTGCAGCAACTGGTCGAGGAAAGCCACCTGCGCTGGGACTCGATGGGTGAATTCTGCGCATTGGGTGAATCGCTGAACTTCCTGGCCGACAGCAAAGGCAACGCCAAAGCAGGCGTTCTGGGCGCCGCAGCCGAAGCCGCAACGCAGGGTATTCTGGACAACAACCGTTCACCTAGCCGCAAGGTTGGTCAGCCGGATAACCGCGACAGCCACTACTGGTTTGCCCGCTATTGGGCCGAAGCCTTGGCGGCGCAATCCGATGACGCGGCACTCGCGGCCGAGTTCGCGCCTTTGGCCAAAGCCCTGGCGGATGGAGAAGAGAAGATCCTGTCCGAACTGGCGTCTGCTCAAGGCGGGGCCGCGGATCTGGGCGGTTACTATCACACCGATCCCGCCAAAGCTGCCAAGGTCATGCGCCCAAGCGCGACACTGAACGCTTTGATCGACTGATATCTGGAATCCCTCATGCAAGTGCGTGAGAGGAAAACATCAAAAAAGGGACCGGCCTTGAAAGTCGGTCCCTTTTTTTGTGGCCGGGGCGGGCATAGCCTCTCCGGCAAGCGAATGGGTTTGTGTAACGGGGCTGACGACATGCCAGCCCCGTTACAGTTTCTTAATTCGATGCTGCGTTCAGCTTTTCATTCTGTTCGCGCAGAGTATCCGAGATGATCGCGTACCACTCGCCGCTTTCACGCATTTCGTTCAAACCCTTGTTCATCATCGCGATGTATTCACGAGCAAAGGGATTGGTGCGATGCGCAAGGAAGCTCATCGACGACAGCGTGGAAACGTAAGGGTTCTCGACAATATCTGCCGACGTCAGGCCCATGTCCTTCATGGTTGCTGCGAACAATTCAACTTCGAACGCGGCAACATCGGCAGTCCCGGTCAGGACGGCATCCAGACATTCACGAGCGGTGTTGGGCTGAACAACAGTCGTATTGGTTCGGTTCAGACCGATTTCTTCAAGTACGACCATGCTCCAACCGGCCATACGGCAAACCGTGGCACCTTCCAGATCGCTGAAGGTCGTTGCGTTTGTGTATTCGTTTTCCGGCAGAGTGTAGAATCCGCCAACGACATCATACACCGGGACCGAGGCGACAAACTGGGTGCATCGCGCCTCAGTTTCAGCGGACCACTCATACGTGCGGTTGGTGCAGTCAGGGATGGTCCAGGCGATTGAAATGTCAAAAGCACCAAGCGGCAGGAGGGTGTCCAGATGCGATCCCCAGTCGTCCACAAAGCTCACCGAATAGTCACGGCTGTTGCCAGCGCGTTGCAGGCTGGTTGTTGCCAGACGGGTCATAATTCCACCCCCGCTCAGGCCTTCGCTGGTGAAGGGTTCCCAACCATTGCCCGCGACCAGTTTGATCGGCGGTGCGTAAACGTTCGAACGCTTGATGCTTGCCGCACGTTGTTCTTCGGCAGCGATGATTTCCTGCGCACTCTGACCGTTGGGCAGGCTGCCGTCTTCGCAAGGCAGCGCCAGAACCAAACCCGGCTCAAGCGCGTTCGGGTTCGTGATCGCGTTACGGTTCGCGTTAAAGATCGGCTGATAGTTCGACGTGCCGTAGGCTGCGATGGCGATTGTTGCCATCGTGTCGCCATCCTCGACGGTGTAATTTGTACAAGCTTCCTGCGCGGCGGCGGCTCCGGCGCTCAGGGCGGTGACGGCAGTTGCCGACAGCGCGACTTTCTTCAGGTTGAAACTAAACATGTCCACTTCCTCCAGACTAATGTGTTGTCAGGCCGATCGGGGCCTTAGCCATTTTCCATTTGATGACGCAGAGCGGTTGAGACGATGTCGCGCCACTCTCCTGATTGCTGCATGATCGCCAGACCCTGGTTGAGCGTCTCAAGGATCGCTTCCCCATCCGGATTATCTTTGTGGGTCATGACGTTAAGCGACTTGATCGCCGCCAGGTTGGGGTTTTCGATAATGCGGTGTTCGTACCCCAGTCGGCCAATCGCTTCGACGGCCAAATGGGCTTCGATCGCCACGATGTCGGTAGTGCCGTCCATCAAGGCGTGGAAGCAGTCGTCCGGGGAAACCGGGCGCATCAGGGAAATCGCCGGCTCATAAAGACCGACCGAGTCCATGTGCGACAGCGACCAGCCTTCAGGGCGGCAAATCGTAGTTCCGGCGAAGTCGGCGTAAGTCAGAGTTTGCTCATAACCCGACCCCTCACGCGCAAAGAAAGTATCGACGACCTCATAAAAAGGGTTCGAGAAGTTGTAGGTTTCGCAGCGGTTGCGGTCTTTTTCCGACAAGGCCGCGGGTTCTTCGCAAACGGGGCGCGACCAAGGGAAGGTTGCGTCAAAAGCCAGTGTCGGCATCAGCAGATCCAGATGCGAAGACCAGTCATTTACGAATTGAATCTTATAGGCCTGTTCGGGTGCTGCGCGCAGCATCGCCGTTTCGACCAGGTTTGTATACAGGCCGCGATGGGGCAGGGCCTCGTCCGTAAACGGGGCATAGTTGCCGCCGGTGATCAGCAACAATTGACGGTCACGAATTTCCGGCTGTTCGGCAGCATCCGCGTTGCGGATCAAAGCGGCAGCTTCGCTGCGCGCGGCTTCGATTTCCTTTTTCGCTTCGGCGCGGGCTGCAATGACGGCGTCATCGCTGGCCTTTTTCGCTTCGGCGATGGCTTTGGCTGCGCGGTCCTCAGCGGCTTTGACCAGCTCAGAAGCCATCTCTGCGGCCATTGCTTCGGCCTCAGTCTGAGGTTCGGCTGGTGCGCGGCCAATATCTTCGAGACAAGGCAAGGTCAGCACATCGCCCACACGAATGATGTTCGGATTGTTACCGATCACATCGCGGTTGGCGTCGAAAATGATGCGAAAGTCCTCGGTGGAATAGACCTCGATGGTCAGTTCGCGAAGACTGTCGCCGCGTTGAATTTCATAGGTGGAGCACGCCTCTTGCGCCGAGGCCGCACCAGCGGCGGCAGCAAGTGCCAGGCTGGATATGATAAGATTAGGTCTCATTTTTCCTGTCGCTTTGCCTTCATTCGTTTTTTGTGAGTTTCACGACACCGATCGAGACATTGTCCTGATCAGGGTCGTTCTTGGCCTTAACCGCCTGTAACAAGGCGTCGGCAATGTCCTGCGCCAGCGCATTAGAGTTGGCCTGAAGAACCGCCAGAATTTCGGCATCGGTGATGTATTGAAGCCCGTCGCTGCCTGCGATCAGAACGTCAGAGCCTTTTAAGGCCACGGGGTCTTCAGGGCAGTCTACCTTTGGGATGGCCCGGCCCATGATCACCGATGTCAGTTGATTGCGGTCGGGATGTGTTCGGGCCTCATCCTCGGTCAGTGTGCCGTCAGTGATCTGAGCATCAATGAGTGGCGCCATGGAATGATCTTCGTTGATCTGGCTCAGGGTCCCATCCCGGTACAGGTAAAGAGGGCTGTCACCGATCGAGATCCAAAATACCCGTCGACCCAGGATCAAAACGCCCAAAAGCGTCGAGCCCATCTGGAGACCCTGGCCTTGTTCCTCGCAGTGATTGGAGACCGCGGCGTTGGCCAGCATTGCCGCGAGCGGCAAAGCGTCTATCAGGTTGGATTCTGACGGGGTTGTTGTTTCAAGTTCGGGGTCCAGTGCTTCGCGCCAGGCATTGATTACGAACTCTGCCGCGACTTCCCCGGCATCGTGCCCGCCCATACCGTCTGCAACGACAACATAGGCAGCGTCTGACGCGTCGAACATACGCGATGCGACAGCGTCTTCCTGCGTTTCGCGCTGACCCTGATCCAGGATCAGCGCTACGTCATATGCCGGGTTCGCCAGCATAAATCAGGCATCCCGCCAATCAAAGCCGTCGTCGCAGAAGGCGGTAAAACGGACCGTGGTTTCGCTGATGCGAATAAGATCTCCGCTGTTCAGGGCGACGGTGCTGAGAACCGGTTTACCGTTCAGGCGGACAAGGTTGGCCTTGCCGCCATGTCCCAGATAGCATTTGCGATCTTCCGGGTCGTAGGCGATCACAGCGTGATTGCTGCGAGAGATGCCGGTGTCACCAAAATCAAGCTGGATGGCCTGATCATCGTTTCGACCGATCTGCATCAGACCTTCGGACAAGGTGACGCTTGTTCCGCGGCCCGGACCGCTTGTCACCACAAGCCATCCAACGGGAAATGTCTGCTCAGCAGCTTCGGTTTTGGCGACCGGTTCTGCGGTTTCAATCAAGTCCTGAACATGCGTATCGGCACGTTCGAACCCAAGGAAGGTTGTCTTGACGCGGCCGCGACGATCCGAGGCAGGTTCGGGCGCAGGCGTTGGAGCGACGGTTTTGATTTCGTCCACCTTAGGTTCTTCAACTGCCGCCTCGGGCTCTTCCACAACGACTTCGACAACCGTGTCTTCCGGAGTTGCATCAACGACGACGATCTCTTCCGCGACCACAGTTTCCTCGGTCGCGACATGCAGTGTCACAACCTGCTCTGGTTCGGGTTCTTCCGATACCATCTCGTCTTCAGGCGTTTCCTGAACCTCGGCGATGACCTCGGTCATCACGATTTCATCCATGTCCTCGGCCGTATCGTCGGCGGCGTCGGCGTCTGCCTCTTCCGTAAACTCTGGCATCTCGTCTTCGGGCAGCAACTCGTCACTGTCTTCGTAGGTTTCAGACGACGACATATTGCCCCCAGCCAGCGCCTCGCGCAGAGCGTTGAAATCTGCAATCGGCTCGGGCTTTTCCGCCTCGGGGGCCGTGGCTTCCTCGGTTTCTGCTTCTTTAGGTTTGCCGGCACCTTCGAGAAGCCGGCTGAGAGGGCTTTTGTATTTGAACATGGTGACGACACCTTTTGTTACTGGGCACAGGCTTTCTGACCTGTGGGGCTGCTACTCACCTCTGCGCAGGATCGCGCAGCGGTACTGATGATTGAAAACTCTTGTCACTCATACTTTCCGCGGCGGGCCGGTCCCCGTCGGGGTAGCGCTGACTTTTGCGCGACCCTCAGCAAACACACACTGGCGGACTACAATCGAACCGGTCTGATCACTCCTGCACCAATTGCATGACAACTTCTGCCTCGGCGCCATTTCGTAGCACCGTCAAACGGGCCTGAGATTTGTCTTCAGAAACAAGGCTGCTCAGGACGGTATCCAAGCTTTCCGGTCCGTCGATTGCAGTTCCGGTTTGCGCCTCAGAGACCAAAACGTCGCCTTCCCGCAAACCGCCTGCCGCATCGGCCGGAACGGTTTCGGTGACTGTCGTCCACGAAGCGCCGTCGGAATTGCGGATTTTGAACCCGTACCCGTTTTCAAGGCCGACCATGCGAATTGCAGGCAATGCCAGCAACCCGTTCTGGGCCCGTGTCTTACCCAACGCGCGATAACGTGCGGTAGTACGGATATATCCGTCGGGATCGACGTTCAGGTCGTTCAAAACTTGCGCGGCAAAGGTGGCGTCAGCCTGAACCGGCTTGCCGTTCAAGGTGTAAATAGCCGCCCCGCGCTGAACCCATTCGCCGATGATCGACATGTCGCGGGTTGCATCTACGCCCGTGACTGCGATCACGTTGCCCGTTGAAGCCCGGCGCTTGGAGGTCTGAAACGGAATTTCAACGTCCCAATGGGAAAACGCGACCTGAGTTTCCGCAGGTGTGCCGGTTTCCACGGGTGTGCTGGTTTCCGCAAGTGTATCGGTTTCCACCGGGGCGGGGGTTGCTTCGGTTGGGGTTCCGGCTGCCGGGGCGTCTGCCTCTTGTATGGCAGCCGGTTGAACCAGGGTCTGCTCAATAGGTTCTGGCTCGGGTTCTACCTGCTTGGGTGTCTGTTCTGTCGCGACCTCAGGTGCGTCCTGGACCTCAGGTGCGTCCTGAGTGTCTTCTGACAATACTTCAACTGCGGGCTCGGGATTTTCTGTGCTGGGGGCCAGCGATACTTCTGTATCTTGTGCGGGCGCATTGTCCGTGTCGGACATCAGGAAAAACCCACCGGCGGCCAACGCTGCAGCGACGACCGCGACGCCTGCAATCAGTTTGCCGCTGCCGCCCGATCCGCTTTTAACGACAGTGTCCACTGCGACCGGAGGTTCTTCTTTTGGCGTGAACTGGGCCAGCTCATCTTCTTTTTTGTCTTCATTGCCCAGAACAATGTCCGAGTTTCCGGCCAACAATGCCGTTACAACGGCCTCAGCATTTTCGCTTTCGGCCTTGATGCGGGCTTTTTCTTCAGCCTCATCCTTGCGGTCCATTGCGACGATCACCGAAACGGGCCGGTAATCGAACGAGTCAAACATCACGCCCGGACCACGGAACATACGCAGCCAATCCAGCGCGCTTTGCATACGATCCGTTGCGTGGACTTCCATCGCCTTGTCGATCGCTTCCAGAAAGCCTTCCGGATACCCGTCAAATCGACCGCTCAAAGGCTCGTACGGGTCATCCTGACTGTTGTTGAAGGCGTTCAGACGTGTTTGTCCGTCAATCGGGCGTTCACCGCTGATCGCATGATACAGCGTCGCTGCCAGAACATATAAATCACTGCTGGGCCCTTGCTCGGCACCGCGGACGTAGAATTCGTGTGGCGAATAGCCATCCTTGATTACGCGCAGCGTCAGAAGGGCGGCGGATTGGTTGGCGGCCTGTTCTCGTGCCGCGCCAAAGTCGATCAACTCGGGCTCGCCATTCTCGTCGATCAGAATGTTGTCGGGCGAGATATCCCGGTGCAACATGCCGCTTTGGTGAATGAAGGACACAGCAGACAGCATTTTCTCGGTCACCTGAACGATAAAATCAGGGCCTGCGTCGTTGTCTGGGTTTTCGACATAATCCAGAAGATCGGATCCCTGGATGAAGTCCATGGCGATGTAGGCGGTATTGTTGTCCTCGAACACCTGATGAACGTCGACGATGTTGGGGTGGACAAGGCGCGCGTGATTGCGGGCTTCCTGAATGAACAGATCAATGATCGAGCGTAGGTCGCTTTCAAGTCCAGGCTCGACAGGTTCTACAAGATCGCCGTTTCGGCGGCACAACGCCCCCGGATAGCATTCCTTGATGACGACTTCCCGCTCAAGGCTGTTGCGCGCTAGATAGGTGATACCAAAGCCGCCATTGCTGAGAAAGCGCAGGATCTCATACTGCCCACGCAAAAGCTTGGCGCCCGGTTGAAGTCCCTCAATTTTCGGTTCGTCGTGCGTCGCATCGACAGCCTGGTTGTGGCTCATTTCTTCCCGCCCGTTCTAATCATTTTGCGGTTCATTTAACGGGGCAAACAGCCCAACAACTCACAACCAAACACAACCGCAGGACACTTGAGACTGTTAGACGTTTCAAATTTGACTTTATTGGGGCCGCCTCATGGCTTCACTGAGAACTGGAATTGCGGAAAAACTATATATTGTAGTAAGGTTCTACAAACGGTCTAAATATTGATGTATGGGGCGCATTAATTGCGGACTGAATCGCGATTTTGCAATGATTGGTGGCCGATTCCGAAACAATAGCGGCCCGATTCTATGGTCTTCGAATCGCCGCCTTGCTGCTCAATTATAGCGCGAAATGGTCAGGTGCCGGTCTTGGACTGTACAGAGTCTGCGCGGCTACCGGCCCATGCAAGGTTGTCGCTGAGCTGAGCCAGAATGCTGATCGCGTCCCTGAGCGGGGCGTCACCGGACTCAAACTGGAGCAACAGCAACAGGTCAGTGGCCTTTTCAAACTCACCCGGAATCCAATCGGCCTCAGAACTGATTTCCCCACCTTGCTCCAGACGCTCGGCAAAGTCTTCGACGATTTCCTGACAACTATGCAGGAAGGCAGATGGTTCGATGTCCGAGCTTTCCCTCAGATCTTCGTAGATGCTTGCAATCGCGGCCAGCCAGTCTTCGAGGATCGGGTTTTCCAACGCCGGCATTGCGGCTTCCAGCGTCGTTTGAATTGGCGAAATTTCGGTTAGGCTCTGTTCTGTCTTGGGTGGTTCGAGCGTATCCAGATAGGGCATCAGGTCCTGCTCAAGATCACTGCGCGCGGCTTCGATGTCCGACAGGCGCCGGTTCGAGGCGATTTCCAGAATATGCTCCGCCAAGTTTTGGCCCCCGCAGGTCTCCCACAGGGCAAAATCAGGTTCAGGTTCCTGCGACATGGCACGAACAGCAACAGGGGTTCCAATCGGAACCACGGACCGGAACATGTCGCCCTTTTCCTTGTTCAGGCGCGCCAGTATCCGATCCATTGCCTCTTTGACGGGCGGCAGATCGGCATGAGTAACTGCCAAGAGGCTGTTAGCCCGAAGTTCCTGCGGGACCTGTGACCAAAGATGACGCTCTGTCTCCCGCCACGCGCTGGTGCCGTTGGTGCACCAGATTGCACAGTCGACGAATTTTAACAGATCAAGCGTAGGCTTGTAGGATTCGTCCAACGCGCCTGCGCCGGGAAGGTCAAACAGTGAAATCTCTTGCAGGGCGGGCGTGTTCAGACCAACGGAAATAAAATCAGGATTGTCTGCCGCCGCCTTTTCCAACGCGATGCCTGAGTAAACTTTGGGCTCTTTGCCCCACCACCCGACGGTGGTTTCTGGTGCTTCGGCATAGGCCACGATCACCAGCGGCAGTTTCAGATGCTGCGGCCCGGTCGGCAATATATCCGCCCCGGCCAACATATTCGCGAGGCTGGACTTACCAGCCCCGAATTCCCCTGCAAAACCGATATTCACCGCGTTTGAAAGCCGCTCGGCATGGGCCAGTGCCCGTTCGCGCAGGTCGTTCAGCACCGGATCCGACGGCAGTTTTTCAGTGACGGTCAGAAAGTGCTCGAGTTTGCGCACTTCCTGTTCGGTTCGGGGAAATTCGATCATTCCGCAGCCTCGGGTAGTATCTTGTTAGAGGAGTCGGGGCCAAAGACGGCTTCCAGTTCATCTGCAACACGCTGGGCGCTGTCAAACGCGTGCTGTGCTTCGGTTCTGGCGTTTGTCTCACCAGTACCAGAGCGGTGTTCAAGGTGGCCCGCCAACAACGCCAGATAGTGATCCAGAACAGTATTCAACCGTTCCAGCAGGTCTGCTCGCGCAGTGTCCACCAGATCGTCGCCAATCATCTCGAATTCCTGAACGATCATCTGTTCAGCCCGCGAAACGACACTTTTTCTGGAAATCAGACGCGATAACCAAGTGACGCGCAATTCCACCGTGATGCCCCGTGTCAGGGCTGTTGTGTCCGGACGGAACCACCTGACCGCGCTGGTGTTCATACGATTGTCCGTCGTGTCCTGCCAGCCGGGAAGCGAGCGCAGGGCCGCATTGCTTTGCATGTCGACAGCGTACAATTCGCTAAGCATTCTTTGCCGCACAACCTGAGTTGCCCCTTGCACCAGTTCGCGCATGCGATCGCGCAGCGGTCCAAAGTTCAGTTCCGTTTCACCGCCCTTGGCCAGCAGTGGTGATGCCCCACCGGGCCCTCTTACGACGCCCGAGACAGCCTCGGCCACCGTGTCGTCCATGACGCCACGCAGATTTGCCAGCACTTCGTCCATATCATTGACGATTCCGGCGGTTTTATCGCTGACCAATTCCCGAAGGTTTGCCAAAGTCTTGTCGTTTTCAGACGCTGAGTTCGGGCTGTCTGCTGTTTCATCGTCAATGGCACGCAGATGCGCTTTGGACCGCTCAACTTCACCTTGGGCAAAACCGTTGAGGTGCTGCCAGGCCATGCGAAGGTGTTCGTTCCGGGGTCCGTCATTCAGGGCGCTGGTCACGTGCCGACGCAAATCCGGAAGGCCAGAGGCGATCATCGCCGCAAAGCGCAGCACGCCCTCGCGACTGATTGGACCGGGGCCCTGTTTGATCTCTTCCACGCCGTCCAGATATTGTTTCATCTGTTCGGGGTGGGCCCGAAGCCACGCTAGGACATCGTCGTGGTTAATACCCGTTTCATCGCCGGTCAGTGCATAATGCGCCCATTGCGCGCTGCCCATCAGAACATCAATGTCAGAGTTGCCCAGTGCTTTATCCAACCCGTCCATCACATCGGAACGTACTTTGGTGGCGTCATCTGCGCCCCCGCCAAGTTCATCGACGCGGTTGATGAAGACAACGATCTGTCCTAGTTCAAGCGCCTGCATCAGGCGGAACAGTTTCAGGTCCGCTCGTGACAGTGCCTGATGCGCTGACAGAACCACAACAAAGAAATCGGATTCCTTAAGATACTGGCGCGAAATTTCTTCGCGGATCAGAAGGGGATCGTTAACGCCCGGCGTGTCTGTGACCGTCACTGGAAATGGGAAATGACCGATGTCAAAAAATACTTCGGCCTTGCGCGTGATGTCACTGTACAGCCCACGATCTGAACCGGGATCATACACGCCATCCTCTGAGGGATCGTCGCCCGCGCAGACATAGCGCGCCAAGTCTTCGGATGTGAGTTTTTCCAGATCGTGATGCTGGCCCAGCAGATGTTTGTAGCTTTCGCCCAAACGCAGCTTGGCGCGGGTTTTCATCGCGTCGACCTGCTCTTCGATCATCTCGCGCTTATAGCTGTCCTCGTCATCGGGGAACATGTTGCGCAACTCTTCGCCCTCAGCGATGAGGGCCTGCCACTGGCGATTGTCAAAGAAATGGAACTCTGCTCCGTCGGTTCGCCCGGACGGATGACCGAAATGCATATCGGTAATGACAGTCGTCCATGGGTTTACGTCCGAGGGCAAATACCCAGCCTGCGCGGTAAATCCATTGATCAGCCGGGATTTACCAGCCTTGATTTGCCCGACAAACGCGATAGACGGCTTCAGGTTAGAAAGATCGCTGACGATCCGCGAGATGAACTGCTGGGTCTCTTCATTGCTGACCTCGTTCATCTCTTCGGCGATGCGTATCAACTCACGTCGTTGATTTTCACTCATAAAACTTACCCTGGCTAATCCTAATCAAGGATTGAATTCGTTGAAAATTTGAATGTTAGGGGCCGGTTCATGCGTCGGCCTCGGTGAGAGTTTTCCAAAGATTGACAACCGCGCCCAATTTACGTGCCTCATGCACGGCAGCCGAGATCTGGGTGCCGTCATGCAGGACTGCCAGTGCGGTTCCCTTCCCGCCCGAGGGTCTCAGGACGATCAGTTGGGGATGATCCAGTTCCGCCGACGTATCCTTGTCCCAGCCGGCCAGATCAGCGGCGAATTGTTTAAGCAGGTCGCTGCCGGCATACATGGGCTGTTTCGGGGCACAGGCTCCGTCCGCTTGTATGGCTTCACCATCAGACATGTCTACCTGAACACGTCCCTGCGCGAAACGCTCGGTACCGGCATAGAATTGGCTGGCCAACCCGTCCGAGGTGTCGGTTACATCGTCTTCTTCCTGATCCGGCACGATCGAGACGACAGGTTCCGCAGGCAACTCGATCGAATGGCACGCGTCCGAGATTTCGCTGAAGGTGATCCCGACATCATCAGCTTCCAACGCGATATCGGGTTGCAGAGAAATCAGCTCCATTGGCCCCGGTGCAGCAGCGATATCGGATACAAGTTGGGCAAGCTTTTCCGCAAGATTTTCGCGTGCTTCCGTTTCAAAGTCAGGAACAAGGCCCGAGCGCACACGAAACACATCCGTGACCCGAGAGCTGTTGACTTCGATCGCAAGGCAATCGCCATTTGCTGCGGTGAATTCCAAACGACGGGGCAGAACCGTGCCACGAATTGTGCGCAGGACTTGCTCACGACGGGCGGTTGCTGTCTCTGCCGTAAGCGTTACGGCAGGATTCAGGCGCGCGACCGAGGTGCGTCCAATATCTTCGAGCAGATCGAGTATCGCTGTATCCATAGTATCGAGACCTCTTTATCCGCGCTTAAACTGCAGCCGCAACCGGCCCGAGGCTGAGATGCGATTTGGTCAGCGCCAACCCAACATTGGCGCTGTTACGGCAGGTGTAGCAGACCACGTGATCCGGGTAAGCTTGTGTCCGAAGGAAGATATTTAGACGATCTTTTGAAAACACGGCGATCTCGCCAAATCCCGATTGCCCGGCTTCCTCGGTTCCGTTTGCGCGCAACAGCTCTTCAAAGCCGCGTACACCGCGGCCCTGAAACAGGTTGGCTACCGCTATGGCCAAGCTGTCCAGTGCGGTTGCGTCTTCCGGGCTGGCGAAACTTGTTCCCAGCAACATCCCGGTCTCCATATCGACATACCCGGCTGCAATACAGTCGGGTATGGTATGAATTGCGGTATTTAAAGCTGCTTCGATAGACATCTTGTGCCCTGTTTTTCTGCCCTATTATTTCTACAACACATGCCACTCTGCGCCGTTATTGTCATTTGGCTTCGGGATGGAGGACACCGAACCTTTGGACTTGCGGGCGCTGTGTTCTGCCGCAATCTGGTCGAACTCCTGAAGGAAGGACCGGAACATTGATTTCAGACCTTCCGCATCGTCTGGCAGGTCTTCATCTTCTGTAACCTCGCGCCACATGGCAGCCGCACTTAGGGGTGATCCCGCCGGGGCACTTAGCAGATCTTCCAGCCTTTCGTTCTGAGCGGGTGCATCAGGGGCACCACCACTGGTCAGTGGAACAACCTGCATGTCTATCAAACCGTTGCTTTCGGGCTCAGGTTCGAATTCATCTTCCCCGTCAGTCGTCTGCTCTGCCATGAGGGCCGTAATGGACGACACCGAGTCATCTGTACTCAGTTCGCTGCTTGCGCCCTCAGTGTCCTCTGCCTGCTCGGGGGTATCCGCCAATCGATCTTCCAGCGACACCATGAACCCGTCGGGTTCAATCGAACTTTCTTCCGGGTGATCCATTTCAGGCCCTGAAGCCAACTCAGGGCTGTCCTCTTCGAAAGACTCGGAAGGGATTTCGGACAGGTTCAAATTCTGGCTTGGCGTTTCCTTGAAAAAGGCGCGCAAGTCATCCTCTTGCTCTTGCGTTTCAGCGATGGGGGCCACCTCGGACGAGGTTTCCATTTCAGCCCGCAGGCGATCCGCTTCATCCGAGTTAATTCTGGATGCTCGGGCGGTCTCTTCTGTTCTGGCTTCTACACGGGCCGGGCGCACAGGGAAGTTTGTGACGACTTCGTTGCCAGCTTCGCTATCGGCGATGACCGGATCGACCAGTTTCAACGGCCTTGATTGCTCGGCATTTTCTGCTGCCTTTCTTGGCCGCAGCGGTTGCACGGGTTCCGTGATCGCGAGGCTGCTGTCGACCTGGTAACGCGCCAGCAATTCGGCGCGATTGTCCATGATCTGTTCGGTGATCTCCAGGAAGCTATCGACCATTTTCCCGCCGCCACTGCGCGCCCAAAGATCAGCGTCACCGCTTTTGTCGCGTGCGGTAATAGCGTCGCGTGCGGAAAATAGGATTGAGCGGTTGAACAGGTGGCCTGCTTCACGATTGACCCGACGCAGAACTTTCTGGCGGTCCTTCGAAGCCAGTACATCGGCCCGCGTTACCAACAGCAACGAGTTGTTTTGCAGCCGCTCGGGCAGGGACACCCAAGTCGCACGTTCGGTTTCGCGCCAGGCTTGCGTCGCATGGGTGCACCAAAGAACCCCATTTGCTTGCCCGACGGCGCGGCGCCAGACGTCGTCCGAAATCTTCGGGTCGGAAATTCCGGGCGTGTCGATCAGGTCAACAGCTTCCAGAATATCGGATTCAAGGTAAATGCGGATGAACTGGACGTCGTTGACGCCAACCGTTTCCAACTGATCCAGTCCGATAGCCTGACGGGTGCCGTCATGACGTTGCACATAGGCCGACTGCTTACCCCAGCTAAACCAAACCGGGGGCAACTGCGTCGCCGTCACCTGCGTCGGCAAAGCGTGCGAGCGCAGCAGAAAGTTCATCAAGGTCGATTTACCGGCGCTGAACTCTCCCATGAGCGCAAAAATGGGTTTGCGCCTTGACCAGTGTTCGATACGATTCCAGGCCTTGGTAGAAACGAAGCGGGTTTGTGAATCTTTTGCCATGGTGATACTCATGCTGCCTCGTTGCTTAGATCTTTGAGAATGTCGCCCAGAATGTCGTCGCGGGATTTTTGCGGCACCATTCCAGCCATCATCGCTGCGTTCCGGTTGGGATCATTCTCGGCGGCTGCCGAAATGCTCAGCAATGTCTCTTTTTGCTCGCGCATAAAGTCAGACAGGCTGGCACGTACGTTTTCCAAAACCGCTGCAATCTGGTTTTCTTCGATATCCTTGGTTATCGAGTTCGCCTCGGATGCAATCAGACGGGTGTAATCTGCAGCATATGCTTCGAACCCTTTTCGGCGTTGCCACCACCGTCGCCACCATGTGCTTTGAAGGTCCAGGGCAATGGTGCGCCCGATACCCAATGGCGGTGGCACCCGGGGCACGATCGGTGCTTCAATCGTGAATTCGCCCAAATGGTTGCCCAACAACTTTTGATACAGTGCCTCAATGTCTGAAGCCGCTGATGCATACAGCGCCCCGGCATCCTTGCGCATGGAGCGTGCAAAGCTGAAATACGCCGCCTTTTGCAGGGTTCTCAACCCGGCAGGATCGTATTGCCACGTCCCTTCTTCACCGTTTTGTTCAAGATGCGCGATCAGCGAGTCCGTCGCGCGCTTGACAAAATTTGTCTCAGCAGATTTCAGCCTTTCCAAGACCTTGTCGCGCAGGGACGAGGTCAGTTCAGCCACCTTCTTTTCGTATTGTTCAGTGACCTTTTCGATGGCCTCTTCGGTTGAAACGCCATCCAGATCGCGGACAACGCCTTCGCCGCCAGACAGTGTTTTGGCAACCGCCGTTGCGCGGATTTGGCTTGCGATATTTCTCGCCTTGTGGCGCACCCGCTCCAGCAGCCGGTGTCCTGCGCCTTCGGCTATGCGTTCGTTCATTGCCAGCAACAGATCCGGCAACCCGGACAGCGCCCAGATCTTGTCCAAAGACGGGGCCTGATCCCCAAACCCGGCCGCCAGATAGAAGGTGTTCAACGCCTGACGGGAATCTTCGTTCAAAATGTCAGGATTGCCCGTAAGCGCGGCTTCGGCCCAAAGCGCGCTGCCGAATACGACGCTAGTGTTTGCGTCGATATTGTTTTGTTTCAACGTGTCCTGAATCCGGTCGCGAATTTCAGGGACCTGATTAACCGGATCGGCCAGTTCGTCGATCCGGTTTACGAACAGAATGATCTGACGGTTCTCGAACTGCGCAATGATCCGCATCAGGGCCATGTCCATGGTCGTCAGGGCCTGACTTGCAGCCAAAACAACGACGCACACCTCGGATCCGCGCAGGCTGCGCAGGGTGATCTGCTCGCGCACCATGAAGGTATCGTTGACACCCGGCGTGTCGCAGAGTTTCAGGGATATCGGGTATTGCGGGATATCCATGTACAGTTCCGCAGATTTTGTAACATCTGCAAACCGCCCTGTTTTGGGGTTGATGTCAGGATCATCCTGATCGCCAAGGCACACGTAACGCTGGATCAGTTCTTCGTCGAAATAGTCATACTGATGGCTCTGCCCAAGGATCAGGTCGAAGTGTTTGCCAAGGCGTTCTTCGGACTTCTCCTTCATCTCTCCGATCTGGCGACGAATGTCGTCCATTTCGTCGTCTGCGCCGGCGCGGTTGGCCAATTCGCCAAGACGCCCACCGCCGACCATCAGGTTATCCCATTCTTCCTGCTCAAAGAATGTGAACTTGGATTTCGTGTCACCTTCGGTACGCGTATTGATGTTCAGCGTCGTGACAACCGACGTCCACGGGTTCACGTCAGACGGCAAAAGGGCAGGGCGCCCGGCCAGAATGTTCACGATCGAGGACTTACCGGCCTTGACCTGCCCAACCAGCGTCACGCTGGCGGTAAAACTTTCCATACGAGTCTTGAGCGTGGCAAGACGGGCGGAAGAGCGCGCGTCGGCCACCTCTGTCAGTTGGTCGATCTGCGTGGTCAGGGCCGCCATCGCCGATGTCATGGGCGTCAGCGCCTCGTTTCCGACGGACAGAAGATGGTCATTGCGCGCCATGATTAGCCTCCGGTTCCTGTTGCCGCCATGTGATGCTGTACCTGATCGGCTTGGGTGCTGGTCAGCAGATCAATGCGGGCAATCAAATTCAGGGCGTTGCCCAAAATTGCGGCCTCGGCGCTGGGGGAAATCTTGTCGAAGGCGGTCTCATCAGCCAGAACTTCGATAGAGCTGAATTGCTCGCTGTTCTCAAGACAAGCTACGCTGCGTCCGGTCGGGAACCCGGCGGATTTGGTTTCTGGCAGCGGCATACGCGAGTTAGCAAGTAAATAGTGGCCACCCGAATGTGTGCGAAGCGCGACACCAAATCCCGTGTCGGGGTGGTCGCGGCTCAGGGTCTTGAGTTCACCGAGAAAGCTCTCGCGTGCAAGACCAATTGCGTCTTGCTCGGCAGCAGCGGAAGTCATCATATTGGTCACGGTTAAGCCCTTGTTTTTGAGTTGAGCAGATAGAACTCGTACAGCGCCCGAAGGCAAAAAGACTCAGTAAGTCCACACGCACATCAATGACCCCCAAGGCGGAATTTGTTTGACGCGAATAAGATTTTTTGGCGTTTGAATTGTGGCGCAATTGTGATGCGGTGGCTGTGCCGCGCTTTCACTTAGAAAGGCATTGCATGTTTTCAAACTGGTTTTATTGACTGCTTCCCCACTTTTAGACGGCTCTTCGTGCAGCGATTTGTGTGAAGCCAAGAAAGGGTGCAGACAGGTTGCAAAGAATATTGAGAAAGGCTGCACTTTCCCCCTCGCACTTAGTTTCAAGCTTTGCTATTGACCCGGTCATCGTGCGGGTGTGGCGAAATTGGTAGACGCACCAGATTTAGGTTCTGGCGCCGCAAGGCGTGGGGGTTCAAGTCCCTCCACCCGCACCAAATTGAAATCAAACGACAATAGTTGTGTTTGCGAGGACGCGTGGTCCGGTGAACTTCAATGCTCAGTATGAAAGACCGCACATTGCCGTGTTAAAGTACGCGGGCAAGAAAGGCCTTGGTTCTGGGCTCGCTGGGGTTGGAGAAAAGCGTTTCTGGCGGGCCTTGTTCCAGGATTCGGCCCGCGTCAAGGAAACACACCTTGTCGGCCAGTTCACGTGCAAAGCCCATCTCGTGCGTGGCAAGAACCATGGTCATCCCCTGTTTTCGCAGGTCGCGAAGCACGTCTAGAACTTCGCCGACCAGTTCAGGGTCCAGCGCGCTTGTAATCTCGTCAAACAGCATGATCTGCGGTTCCATCGCAAGCGCCCGGATGATTGCCACACGTTGCTGCTGCCCCCCTGACAGCTGATCCGGATAGTGATCCATCCGTTCACCCAGACCGAAACGGGTAAAAAGTTGCGTGACCCGCGGGCGAAGGTCTTCTCTGCTCAGCCCACGCACGCGACGCGGGGCAAGCATCACGTTTTCCGCCGCTGTCATATGCGGAAACAGATTATAGCTTTGAAAGACTATGCCGATCTGCTGGCGTACAGGCTGAGGGTCCAGGCCCGGCTCGGAAATATCTGTCCCGTCCAGCCAGATCGAACCATCGTCAATCGGTTCCAACAGGTTCATACAGCGCAGAAGCGTGGACTTGCCTGAGCCAGAGGCGCCGATCAGGCACACCATCTCACCCTCAGCGATATCAAGATCAATGCCTTTGCAGACTTCGTGGTCGTCGAATCGCTTTCGTACCCCGCGCAAGGATAACTTCGCCGTCATGTGCGCGCCTTGTTTTGTTTGTTCATCAGGTAATCCGCGTATCGTGTCGCAGGTATGGTCAATGCCAGAAAGATCAGCGCAGCGCCGACATAGGGCGTGAAATTGGCGTAGAGCGATTTATAGACACCTGCCTGACGAAAAATCTCCACCGGGCCGATAAAGGACAACAGTGCCACGTCTTTCTGCAAGGCGATGAAGAGGTTCATATTGGCGGGAACCACATTGCGAATGGCCTGGGGCAGCACGACATAGCGCATGGTGTCCCGATCGCTGAGGCCCAGTGAAGCCGCCGCCGCGCGTTGTGAATGGTGGATCGAATCGATGCCCGAACGGATCACCTCGGCCACGTACGCAGAATAGACCAGAACCAGCGCCAAGGTTCCCCAGATATACGGGCTGTTCCAAGGTCTTGGCAGGCCCAGACCGGGTATGCCAAAGCCGATAATGTAGATGACAAGCACCACGGGCAGGCCGCGGAAGATGTCGGTATATGCGATCCCGAATAATCGCAGTGGAAACAACGCGGGCGCGCGGGCGTCCCGACACAGCGCGATGGCAAGGCCAGTGATCGCGATCAGCGGCGCGGACCACGCAAAGATCATCACGTTCAGAAGAAAGGCTTCAAGTAACCCGGGAAATGTTGCCGTGAACACCCTGCCGTTGAAAAAGGCGCGCTGAACCGCTTCCCAACCGGGGGCGAGAGGAACCAGAACGAACAGCGCAAGGACAACGCTGACCGTCGAGATCAGCGCGATCCGGTTGGATCGGCGCCGTATCCCGGCCTCGTAGACCTCGCGCCGCGTGGGTGTTGTAGCCGAACGCTCGGCTACGCCTTTTTGCAACGATGTTTCGTCCATTTATTTGATGACCGGCACACCCGTCGCCTCGGACAGCCATTGCGCTTCTATGGCCGCAAGTTCACCGCTTTCGGTCAGCTCCGTGATGGCCGCATCGACACATTCCCTCAGCGCGCTGCCGTCTTCCATCAAAAGGCCGAACTGGTCGGGACTTTCTGATTGATCCGGAGGGAACTGTCCCAGCAAGGCGCCACCTTCCACCACAACGGCCGACAGATACAGCGCAGTCGGTAAGTCATAGAGTGCGGCATCAATCTGGCCCGCCATGATGGCGGCGTTCACATCGGCGTTGTCGTTGTAAAGCAGCGGCTCATCCGAGGGCTGGATCACCTCGTTCAACATGGGAATCGCCGTGGTGGTGGCCACCGCGCCCCATTTCAGCCCCTTGAGACTGTCCAAGGTTGCTTGAGCACCTGCATCGACAACATTCTGGGTGGTCAGAACTGCCATGGCAGACGTGTAGTAAGGCAAGCTGAAATCGACCATTTCCTCGCGTTCAGGCGTGATCGAGTATTGCTGCATGTTGAAGTCAAAGTTTTTGGCTCCGGGCTGGATCGCCTCGTCAAAACTTGTGCGAACCCACGTGACGTTGTTTTTCCCGAAACCCATTTTTTCGGCGATGGCGTAGGCGACAGCGGCTTCAAACCCTTCCCCGCTTTCTGGTGCGTCGTTCATAACCCAAGGATAATAGGCCGGGTTTCCGGTCGCGATCGTCAGCGTGCCTTCGGTCAGTGTTTTCCCTGCCGCGCACGTCCCGTCGCCTGCAGCAAACGCTGCGGTTGCAGAGACAATTGCGGTCAAAGCCGTGCAAGCAATCAGTTTCATCTAAACGACTCCCTATTTTTTGATTGCGCACAGGTTCTTACGGGCAGGCGGATTTGTCTAGGGCAACAGTCGTATGGGCTTGGGTGCCCGGCTTCCAAGACAGACGTCAATTTCAACGCACAGGCTGGAAGCAAAAGCTTGAGCGCAGTATCATGGCTTGGAAGGAGTGTGACATGGCACCTAAAACTGCAGGTTCCACACCGCCGGATAGCCCGGCCCAGTCCCAACCGTCCATACAAGCGGTCAGGAAGGTGACTGCGCAGGATGTTTCAGCATCATTGAAAGCTGGATTTTCAGACTTTCTTGCGCGCCCTGTGATGAGCGGTTTTTTTGGTCTGTTCTACGCGGTTTTCGGAATTCTGTTTGTGTGGTGCCTGGTCTGGCTGGGTAAGATCTGGATGATTATACCCGCCGCCGTCGGCTTTCCTTTGGTCGCACCTTTCGCGGCGGCCGGATTATATGAGATGTCGCGACGGTTGCAGAAGGGTCAGAGCTTTGGCTGGTCTGAAATCCTCACTGTCATGGCCAATCAGCGGAAACGTGAAATGGGTTGGATGGCCTTTGTCACCCTGTTCATCTTCTGGGTGTGGATATATCAGATACGGCTATGGCTGGCGATTATTCTGAAAGATGCCTCTTTTTCGAATTTTGACGGGTTCCTGAACACCATATTCTTTACGCCGCAAGGCTGGACCTTTCTTGTAATCGGGACCTGCGCAGGCGCGTTTTTGTCGACTGTTCTATTTTCAGTGACGGTCGTGGCCATGCCCATGTTGCTTGATCGGGAAACCGATTTCGTCACAGCAATGCTGACGTCAATCCGCGTGGTGACGGAAAGCCCGCTGGTCATGCTCAGTTGGGCGGCGATCATTTCGGTCACTATGCTGTTGTCGTTGGTTCCAGCGTTTCTGGGGCTGATCTTAACCCTGCCCATCCTTGGTCACACGACCTGGCACCTTTATCAAAAGGCTCTGCCTCCGGCAGGTGAATGAGGTCGTCAAGTCGGGCTGAGGTATCCTTTCTTAAGGCGTGGCTGCCAATTTCTCAGCAAAGTTCCAGGTCCCACTTGCCTTGCGACAGACGCTGAAACCCGCCATATTGGATTAAAACCCTTAGGTTGTGAAGTGGCGGCAAGTTTGATCAAGCCAAGCCGGCTTCGCCGAACCTTTTTTCACCATAATATTCGGATAATTTAATAGATTCATCCTAGATGTTGCATTTCCGCCATGCAGTTCACGAAACTGAGAGGTGTTAACTTTTTGTCAGTTTTTTGTCCTTGGGCGAGTGCGTAGAGTGCATTTCAAGGTGATGGGGAGGACGCAGATCACGCTTTGTCTTTACGACAGAGTGGTTCCTCTTCCTGTGTAAGACTGGGTGTTTTGGTAGAGGGTTTGCGGGTGAATAGAGTTTCAAGTCTGCTGAGTGTATCCGCATTTCTAGCCTTTATTTCAACAGCTTCACATGCAACTCCGACGGCTGATTCAAAAGTTGATGATATTGTTACCAACCCGGAAACGGATAAGGAAACAACCGTCGTCGAGTTAATTGTTGACCCGGCGTCAACGCCAACCGCCGGTACAACTGCTTTTGTGGAAACGGCTGATGGTTATGTGTTTTTGGTGAAAGACGTTGGCGACACCATCTATAACTCTGACAATCCCCCACTTGCTTTCGAAATTGTTTCCATTTCTGGAACGACTGCCCAGATTAGCAACTCTGGCGCGAGTGGCACCGCCAGCTTGTCCACGCGACTGACCGTTGCTCAATACAATGACAGCTTCAACAGTTCTGGAACTCCTGGTGCTGTAACCCCACCGGAAGACGTGTCAGGGCCAAATGGGGTAAGTCAGGTTGTCTACGGCCGTGATGGAAGAAATGGCCGGGACGGTGCCGTTGTGGTGCCACCCAGTTCCGGCGGCAACGGAGCAACCGGCCCGACGCAGACAAAAACCCTCTCGGGGAACGTCAATGCAACCAGCAATATTGGCTGGAAAGTGGGAAGCGTCGGTGGTGACGGCGGGCAGGGTGGTGACTCGTACCTCAGCTTCTGGGATGGGCGAGATGGTGGCGATGGAGGCAAAGGTGGCACCGTGAATGCGACCCAGGCCCAAGGCAGTACGATCCAGACATCAGGAACAGGAAACGAGGGAATTTTCGCCTTTAGCAGAAGTGGTGAAGCCGGAAACGGCGGAAGCGGTTTTGCCGCGCCGGGCGGCGGCACGGGCGGTCATTCGGCAGATGGTGGTAATGTCACGGTCACACAGCGGGGAGTGATTTCAACCAGCGGCAATGAGGCGGATGGCATTTACGCGTTGAGCGTTTCGAACAACGGCGGCAATGGCGGTTCGCAATGGGGATTGGTCGGCGCTTCCGGTGACGGTGGCTTTGGTGGCAGCGGCGGCAATGTGGTGGTCAATACTACGTCGTCAGCTAGCATTCTGACAACGGGCGACTACGCGAACGGGATCTACGCTCAGTCAATCGGTGGCTCAGGGGGGTCAGCCGGTACCAGTGGTAACCTATTGGTATCGTTGATTGGTGGCGCGGATAATGGTGGCAATGGTGGCCGTGTCACAGTTTCTCATGGCGGAGCCATTGAAACAGAAGGCGACTTTTCCCGTGGGATTGTCGCCCAGTCCATTGGTGGCGGCGGCGGTTCGGGGGGAACGTCGGGCGGGCTTGTCTCTCTTTCCTTGGGAGGCGTCGGATCGAATGGTGGCAGCGGCAGCGCAGTCAGCGTCACTGTTCAGGGAACGGGTAGCATATTGACCTTGGGCAAAGGGTCTGACGGCGTGATGGCCCAGTCCATCGGAGGTAGCGGAGGCACCGGCGCGAATTCGTTTGGTTTGGTCGCCATTGGCGGAACCGGATCGAAAGGTGGCACGGGTGCTGCGGTCAGTGTCCGCAACTTTGGGCGCATTGTTACGACAGGCGACGGTGCGCGCGGGATAATCGCTCAATCCATTGGCGGCGGCGGCGGTGACGGCGGATCGTCCGGTGGAATGGTGTCGGTTGGCGGCAAAGGTAACGGGGGTGGCAGTGGCTCGACCGTGACGATTGTCAACGACGGAATTATCACCACGACCGGAGACGACGCCATGGGTGTCTTGGCTCAGTCCATCGGCGGCGGCGGCGGCAATGGCGGTTCATCCGGAGCCGTCGGAGCGTTTGTGGGCGTCGCAATCGGAGGCGACGGCGGGTCTGGTGGCGCTGGCGGAAATGTTAACGTCACCTTGTCGGACACCAACAACAGCCAGCCTTCTGCCATTCAGACATCAGGCGACCGCTCGACAGGTGTGTTCGCGCAGTCCGTTGGCGGCGGCGGCGGCAATGGTGGCGGTGCCGTATCTGTGGCGGTTGGTGCATTTGGTGCTGCTTCAGTTTCTGTTGGAGGCTCTGCCGGCAATGGAGGAGACGGGGGGAACGTCACCCTGAGCGGCGGTGGATCAGCTTCGGTGCAAACCGGGGGCGACGATGCAATCGGTGTCATGCTCCAGTCGGTCGGTGGCGGCGGTGGCAATGGCGGGTATGCAGTCTCGGTTGCGGCTTCAGGTGGTCCCGTTTCGGGATCGATTGCTGTTGGTGTTGGCGGCGAAGGTGGAACCGGCGGCAAAGGCGGCTCCGTGACTATTGGGCAATTTAACAGCAGCGGAGTGGCTACGGCCGCGGGTTTTGAAGGCACTGTTGTGACGACCGGAAACCGGTCAACCGGTATGCTGTTTCAATCCGTTGGCGGTGGCGGCGGCAATGGCGGCTTGGCGGTCGCGGCAACAGGTGGGGCGTCTGCCCTGTTTTCCGGAAACGTCTCGGTGGGAATTGGCGGCCAAGCCGGAAGTGCAGGGAATGGCGGGGTTGTTCGGGTTTACACTGACGCGAACGTAACCACGACTGGAACCAGCTCTACCGCGATGATCGCTCAATCCGTTGGCGGTGGCGGCGGCAATGGTGGCGGCAGTATTGCTGCGGGCATCAGCGCAAGTGCTGGGGCCGCGGTCGGAATCAACGTCGGCGTTGGTGGTGACGGCGGCGGTGGCGGCACCGGTGGCAATGTCACTTTGGTTGCCGGTGGAAATTCAATTGAGACAAGCGGTGCATTTTCCAGTGGTGTGGTTGCCCAATCCGTTGGCGGTGGCGGCGGCAATGGCGGGTACAGCGTCGGGGCCAGTGCAGATTTTGGCGGCGCGGCAGCAGGATCCGTTAGCGTCGCGTTGGGTGGTCAGGCTGGTGTCGGCGGCGCAGGTGGAACCGTAAAAGCTCAGGTCGACGCGGATGTAACGACTCGAGGAGATGACTCGGGTGCAGTCGTCGTACAGTCGATTGGCGGTGGTGGCGGAAACGGCGGCTTCAGCGTTGCCGCAGGACTGGCCGCAGGTGGGGCCGGTGCCGGAACCGTGGATATTGGCCTTGGCGGATCTGGTGGTACGGGCGGGGCCGGTGGAACCGTTACGGGCGTCCGAGTAAATGGCGATGTGCAGACAGAAGGTCAGCGCTCGACCGGTGTTGTCGTGCAGTCGATTGGCGGCGGCGGCGGCAATGGTGGCTTCAATGTGACCGCAGGTGTTGCAGGCGGTGGCGCAGGGGCCGGGACTATCGGCGTTGGTCTGGGCGGTAGTGGTGCCGCGGGGGGCAACGGGGGAATTGTCGAGGGTCAGGTTGCAGGCAATGTATCCACGTTCGCTGACAGCTCAGGCGGCGTAGTTTTCCAATCTATTGGCGGTGGTGGCGGCAATGGTGGCTTCAACGTTACTGCCGGAATCGCCGGCGCGGGCGCCGGTGGCGGCGCTGTTTCCGTTGGCCTTGGTGGTAGTGGTTCAGGCGGTGGTATTGGCCAGGCCGTCACGGGGCGCGTGACGGGAACGGTAACGACCCGTGGCACTGATTCAACGGCCATACTTGCCCAGTCTGTCGGCGGCGGCGGCGGCAATGGTGGTTTCAACATTAGCGCGTCGATCGCCGGAGCAGGCGTTGGAAGCGGTGCCGTATCCGTTGGTTTGGGCGGTGACGGTGGAACCGGCGCAACAGGTGGAACGGTCAACCTGACCAGCACAAATTCGGTGGTTACAACAGGTGATCGTTCATCCGGTGTTGTTGCTCAGTCCGTCGGCGGTGGCGGCGGCAAAGGAGGATTCAACGTCAGCGCCTCGGTTCAAGGATCAGGGACTGCCGGCGCAGGCGTTTCTGTTGGTTTGGGTGGCTCGGGTGCAGGTGGCGGCGACGGTAGTGCCGTAGTCGGACGATCGACAAATTCCGTTGAAACCCAAGGGGATCATTCATCCGGCGTCGTCGCCCAATCCATCGGCGGTGGTGGCGGTAACGGAGGGTTTAACGTGGCGCCCGCCTTGTCTGGAGCAGGTACGGCTAGCGGCGCCGTTAGCGTCGGTCTGGGTGGGTCGGGCGGTACCGGAGGGGCTGGTGGAACCGTTTCTTTGACGTCCAGCGGTACCATTCTAACCGACGGGTTTGCGTCCAGTGGCTTCGTCGCTCAGTCCATCGGTGGCGGCGGTGGCAATGGGGGCTTCAATGTCTCGCCGTCGGTATCAGGCGCGGGCACCGGGGCCGCCGCTTTGTCCGTCGGGCTAGGAGGCTCTGGTGAAGGTGGCGGTGATGGAAGCCAGGTGGTTGCCAGCACTTCGGCCGATGTGGTGACCAAAGGTGCCTCATCAGTGGGCATTCTTGCGCAATCTGTTGGTGGTGGCGGCGGTAACGGCGGCTTTAACGTCTCGCCGGCCTTGGCTGGCGCGGGAACCGGGTCCGGGGCGATCAGCGTTGGTTTAGGTGGGTCCGGCGGTGGCGGTGGAACTGGCGGTGTTGTCGACCTGACGGTTGCAAACAGCGTCCGCACGGAAGGAGAACACTCAAGCGCTGTCGTTGCCCAGTCCATTGGCGGCGGTGGCGGTAACGGGGGCTTCAACGTCTCGGCCTCAGTCGGAGGTGCCGGTACAGGGTCGGGCAGTGCCGCAGTCGGTCTGGGCGGACGTGGCGAAGGGGGCGGCAACGCATCGGCTGTTACTGCAGATATCTCCGGCAACCTTGAAACACGCGGCGACGGTTCAACTGGTCTGCTGGCACAATCTGTTGGCGGCGGCGGCGGTAATGGTGGGATGAACATCTCGGTCGCGGTAGCTGCGGCGGGTACAGGATCAGGGGGTGCGTCAGTTGGATTGGGCGGTGCTTCAGGTACAGGTGGCAACGGTGGCACGGCCGAAGCAACCCTGACCGGAAACGTCCTGACCGCAGGAGACGAGTCCACAGGGATTGTTGTTCAAAGCCTCGGCGGCGGCGGAGGGAATGGCGGCTTGAATGTTTCGGCAACCGTCACGGCTGCTGGCAAAGGCAGTGGCGGTGCATCGGTTGGGCTGGGCGGCAGCGGCGGCAGTGGCGGAAATTCTGCCGCTGCAACCGGTACCGTGGTGGGCAATGTTACAACATCCGGAGACAACGCTGGCGGCGTTGTGGTGCAATCTGCTGCTGGAGGCGGCGGTAACGGGGGGCTCAATGTCTCAGCAGCCGTGAATTTCTCGGGAACTGGAGGTGGCGCGGTCGCCGTTGGCATTGGCGGGTCAGGCGGCGACGGCGGCAATGCAAGCACGGCCACGGGATCAGTTACCGGCGACGTGGTGACCGCAGGCGAAAACGCGACTGGTGTTCTGGTTCAGTCCGTTGGTGGCGGCGGCGGCAATGGCGGCGTCAATATCTCGGGTGCAATCAGTATTGCACGCACGGGTTCCGGTGCTGCCGGTATCGGTGTCGGCGGCTTTGGCGGCAGCGGCGGTACAAGCGCAGCGGTTAGTAACACATTTGCGGGCAACGTCAGCACCGGCGGGGCACGTTCCGCCGGGATTATTGCCCAAAGCCTTGGCGGTGGCGGCGGCAACGGCGCGACCAACATTTCGGGAGCCATCTCGGTTGCCAGCAACTTCTCGGGTGGGCTGGGGATCGGCGTTGGTGGTTTTGGAGGTGACGGCGGCGCAGCGGACAATGTTACGCAGCAGGTGACCGGTAATTTGATGACAACCGGTGCGGATTCGGTCGGGATTTTGACGCAGAGTCTTGGCGGCGGCGGCGGTAACGGCGGGACGAATATTTCGGCGGCACTATCCTTGTCACGGTCTACCAATGCTGCGGTGGGGATTGGCGTCGGCGGCTTTGGCGGCGGCGGCGCAGATGCCGGGTCATTGGTTCAGTCGACAGTAACCGGAGGCGTAACAACTACCGGAGACAGAAGCACAGCAATTCTGACGCAAAGCCTCGGCGGTGGCGGCGGCAATGGCGGGACGAATATTTCCGCATCATTGGGCATCAGTCAGCAGAATGGCGGCGCGATTAGCTTGGGTGTCGGTGGTTTTGGTGGTGGAGCGGGAAATAGCGGCGATGTGGTTAGCACATTGCGGTCCGCCACTGTTGCTAGCGATACAACTTCGATTGTCACAACCGGTGCGGACAGCATCGGTGTGATGGCGCAATCCATTGGCGGCGGCGGCGGTAACGGCGGCCTTAACGTATCGGGTGCGGTTAATCTGACCGGCAAATCCGGCGCAGCAGTTGGATTGGGTCTTGGCGGTTTCGGCGGAGGCGGCGGCGATGCTGGTGCCGTAACTCTGGACGTGGCCAGTGACGTGGCCACGGCTGGTGATGGGTCGCATGGCCTGTTCGCTCAAAGCCTCGGCGGAGGCGGCGGCACCGGAGGGGTGAACATTTCGGGCTCTCTGGCGCTCACCAAACCTTCAGGGTCTGACACGATTTTCTCAGTTGCTGCTGGTGTTGGCGGATTTGGCGGATCGGGCGGCGACGCAAGCTCTGTTGATCTGGACTACACCGGAAACATTGAGACTGTCCCCATGACGCTGCAATCCGATGGCACGTACGAGGCTGACCTGCAGTCTGGTGCCAGTGGCATCATTGCCCAATCCCTTGGTGGCGGCGGTGGCAATGGCGGAACGAATGTTTCTGGCGGGATCGCGATCAGCGGAAAACCGGGCGCAGGTCAGACAGACAGCAGCAAGTCTTACGCGGTTGTAGTTGGCGTTGGCGGATTTGGCGGTGGCGGCGGTGATGCCGGTGACGTCGACGTCAATATTGGTGCGGGCAGCACGATCACGGCACATGGCACAGGGCAATCCGGTTTGCTTGCTCAATCTCTTGGAGGCGGCGGTGGTAATGGCGGTCTGAACGTATCTGGCGGAATAGTTTCGGACAGTTCGCTGATCGTAGGTGTCGGCGGCTTTGCAGGTGACGGCGGTAAGGCGGGTGATGTCACGGTTACATCACAGGCAGATATCATAGTCACGACCAACCCTGACGATATCTCGATCCCGGACGACACCACGTTTGAATCCAAGCTGCGGGATTTCCTTGGCGATACAATCGTTGACGACACCGAGGAACTTGCCTCGACTTATGGGTTGGAGCGTCTGTTCATCGACATGGGTGTTTTCAACGAAGAAAAACCGGATACTGACGGGTCTGCCGGTCTGATGGCGCAGTCTATCGGCGGCGGCGGCGGCAATGGCGGTCTTAACGTGTCTGGTGGCATTGCGCTGAGCAAGGACGGCAAAATTCCGTCTGTCACATTTGGCGTTGGTGGCTTTGGCGGGGATGGCAATATTTCCGGCGACGTAGAAGTTGATCACTTGGGCAGCGTCACTGTAGCAGGCAATTGGAAACATGGTGTTCTGGCCCAGTCGATCGCTGGTGGCGGTGGTAACGGTGCACTGAACGTGACGGGGCAACTGAACTATGGCGACTCCAATAACTCGGACGGCAAGACAGACCTTAGCATTGTCGGCGGGCTTGGTGGCCATGGTGGTACTGGTTCGGATGCGGGGGACGTCTCTGTCACCCAAACCGGCGAAATAACAACCAATGGCTATCATGCGCGTGGAATCTTTGCCCAGAGCATTGGCGGCGGCGGCGGCACAGGCGGGATCAACGCCACCTTTGTTGGTACCAAGGACAGCTCTCCGATCGCGATGGGTATCGGTGGCTTTGGTGGCGGCGGAGGTGACGCAGGCGATGTGACTGTTGCGCGTGGAACAGCAGGTGCGGCTGCGGGGACTATCACGACTGACGGCGCAGGGTCGCACGGGATCGAGGCCTCGAGCATCGGCGGTGGCGGTGGGGATGCCGGGATCAACGCAGTTGTCGGCATCAGCAAGACGAACGGCAACAAAAGCAATGGTGGAACCGGAGATTCCACCGACAGAAAAACGCCGACTAACACCGGCGTCGATGACTCGGTGATTGCCAACTACAACAAGGTCCTGGACGAGCTTGAAGGCAAAACCAACCCGGCGGATTCTTCGGGGAACAAAACCGGTGTCTCGGCGGTGGTAGCAATCGGCGGAGACGCCGGAACGGCCGGAGATGGTGGCGAAGTGGACATCGACCATTATGGCGATGTTGTTACTTTGCAAGACGGCAGCCATGGTGTGTTCGGCCAGTCCATCGGTGGCGGAGGCGGTAATGCGGCGCTGAATCTTGGAATGACCTATGAGCTGTCATCCGACCAGACAAACAAGGGATTTGGTATTGCCGTAGGCGGCGGCACCGGAGAAGGTGGTGTTGGCGGTGCGGTTGATGTCCGCAATACCGGCGATATAACTACGAGCGGTGCAGATTCTCATGGATTGTTTGCGCAGTCGGTGGGCGGCGGCGGCGGTAATGCCGGGTATAACTCGGCCTCTACGGCTGTTGACGGTGGGAATATCAACATTCAGATCGGCAGGACCGGCGGCACCGGCGGCAGTGGCGGTGACGTATATGCCAGCTCGGACGGGGTGATCAGTACTTCGGGCAACCGTTCATACGGCTTCTTTGCGCAGTCCATTGGAAACGGTGGTGGTAACTCGTCTTCGATCTCTGCAAGTATCGGAACGCCCAAAACCGGAGACAGCAAGGGCAACAAGGCCAGCGTCTCTGTCGGTCTTGAAGGTGGCCTGGGTGGTGCGGCCGGCGACGTGACGGCGTCGGTCCAGGGCCTTGTGGTCACTCAGGGCAGCGATGCCCATGCAGTTTTCGCGCAGTCTGTCGGTGGCGGCGGAGGCAATGGTGGCAAAGCCAGCAACTCGGCCGGTGGCGGTATTTCGGCGTCGCTGTCGATTGGAGGCACTGGCGGCACTGGCGGTGTTGGCGGCAAGGTCGATGTAACCAACTTGGCAGACATTGGAACCTTCGGAGATCGCTCGGTTGGGATCATGGCACAATCTATTGGCGGTGCGGGTGGCACCGGGGGTATGGTGCAGGCCGGCCAATCGAACCTCGACACAATCAAATCCTTCGTCAAACCCTCGACCGTGGGCACGGCTGCTTCGGTCAACATAGGTGGAACCGGCGGTGTCGGAATGACATCGGATACCGTGACTGTGGTCAGCGAAGGCTTTATCAGGACTTCCGGAACGATGGCACATGCGATCTTTGCGCAATCCGTCGGCGGCGGTGGCGGTATGGGCGGACTGGTTGAAAACCGCATCATCAACTTGCGCAAGGAAATCGGAAACACCGCAACCTTGTCTATCGGAGGTAACGGCGGAACCGGCGCGTCCTCGGCCGCGGTCTCTGTCACAAACCGGGACGCGATCAGAACAACCGGAGACAAGTCGATTGGTATCTACGCTCAGTCTGTCGGCGGCGGCGGCGGGGATGCGCAGCAGGTTCGCAACATCGTGCTTGGCCGGTCCTCTGATGGTGCGACTACCAATGCGATATTGATTGGCGGTACCGGCGGATCCGGCGCGACGGCCAGCACTGTCACCGTGGTTAACGAAACAGATGCTTCGATTGTCACGTCGGGAGAAGAAAGCCACGGCATTTTTGCTCAATCTGTCGGCGGCGGCGGTGGCAATGGTGGTTCGACGATCTCGGTCGACGGGCGCTACGGCGGTGCCGAAGCCAGCACACGGCGGGCGATCCAGTTCGGGTTGGGCGGTTCTGGCGGCGACGGCGGAACCGGAAGCGACGTTTCGGTCACGAACGCCAGCACGATCATGACATCCGGTGCACGGGCTCATGCAATCCTCGCGCAGTCGATTGGCGGAGGCGGTGGCAATGGGGGCAGCTCGATCACAGGCACAGTCCGCCTGAAAACTGGTGACAGCAGCTCACCCACTGCTCAGTTGAACATCGGCGGATCTGGTGGGTCAGGACACAAAGCCGGAAACGTAACGGTCACGAATAACGGCAATATTCAGGTTGATGGTGAAGGTGCTTATGGCATTCTGGCGCAATCGGTCGGCGGTGGCGGCGGCAATGGTGGGTTTGCCGTCTCTATGGACGTGAACGATCTAAAAAACACCATGACCGGCAAGTCGTTCTCAAAGATCGCGCTGGGTGGGTCTGGAGGTTCTGGGGCCGATGGCGGAGACGTCGTGGTCAACCACACGGGAACCATCGTCGTAAACGCCGAAAACGGATATGGAATCTATGCGCAATCCGTCGGCGGCGGCGGCGGTACTGCTGGGTATTCGGTTTCATCCCCACTGGTTTCAGTGCTTGACTACACGATTTCGCAGGTTTTGGGGGCACGGGAGGGGTCAACCGGAACAGCGGGCTCGGCCACCGTCAATTCAACCGGTGACATTCTAGTAACGGGCGCGGGCAGTGAGGCAATTTTTGTCCAGACGGTTAACGGAGGCGGCGGAAACGTTGATACCTTCACGGACTTCAAAGCTCCTTCTGTGGCTAGGGCGCGATCTGTTGGGACCGGCACGGTCGTCAGCAGCGATATTGCCTTGGGCGGGACGGAAGTGTCCGGGATGGCGGGCAACGACATTGAGCAATCTCATACCGGTAACCTTGCAACCCGCAGCGACCGGTCAACGGCCTTGATGCTGCAAAGTGTCGGGGGTGGCGGTGGGTCGTCGTCAACAACAGTCGGGGTTGATGACGGCGACGGGATCGACCTGTCAGCACGTCTGGGCGCAATCAACACTGATGACGCCAGTGGAGGTGATATCAACAGTAACCGCGATGGCGACGTCGGGACGGACGGGGCGTTCTCGTCCGCGGGCTCGGCGCAGTCCATTGGCGGCGGTGGCGGAAAGCTTTTGCTGAACAGTGAAAGTGGCGGAAATGCTGGCGACAACCGCATCGCATCGGTCATCCTTGGCGCTGATCCAAGTTTCCGAAACAATGGCGGGGACATCAGTCTTTCGCTGAATGGCGACGTGTTTACCAGCGGAGAGTCCTCGTTTGGTCAAAGCGTTCAAAGCATCGGTGCCGGTGGTGGCGAGGTCGTAATTGCTGGTCTGGGGCGCGCAGAAGTGACATTGGGCGCGCAGGATGACTCGACCGGTGCTGGCGGCGCCGTTGACATTGCCAACGTTGGTAACGTGACAACCAGCGGCGCTGGATCACATGGCTTCGTTCTTCAAAGCATCGGCGGCGGCGGTGGTCTTGTGTCGACCGACCTTGATGCAAGTCAGGTGTCCGTCACACTCTCGGCACGTAACGGCGGCGATGGTGGCGATATCTCGTTTGCTCAGACCGGCGACATCATGACCACCGGCGAGAACGCGATCGGCGTTATCGCACAGTCCCTTGGTGGCGGCGGAGGTATCGTCGACTCGGTCTTCCGTGGCGCGGCAGGGGGCGCTGGTGTAGGTGGTGCTGTTGATCTGAGTTTTGACGGGAATGCCCTGTCTGTTGGCGAAGGCGGCATTGCAGTCTTTGCCCAATCCGAAGGGCGGGATGGAGCGGATGCTTTGACGCTTGGTCTGAACGGTGTCGTCATTGGCGGGACCGGAGATGCAGGCACGGTGGCTTCGGTTGTCATGGCCGGGGGAACAAACAACGCGCTGATGCTTTCGGATCAGTCAGTCCTGCTGGCCGGAAACCGTCAGATCGTTAATGCCGGGGAAGGCAATGATCAGATTTCGCTTGCCGGTGCGGCCTTGGGTAACTTGAACCTAGGCGGTGGAACAAACGGTTTGACGGTTGAACAGGGCGGATCGTTCTACGCTCTGGACACGGTTGATCTGGGCGCAGATGGTCTGTTGCAGGTGAATGGTAGCCTTGTTTTGGGTGCAGAGGCCAACATGAACGCGGCATTGTCGCCCAATGTCAGGGCCAGCGCATTTACGTTCACTGAAAATGCAAGTCAGACAACAAACCTCAACGGTAGTATTGCGTTTGGACCTACGGCGTCTTCGGTGTTTGATGCGTATTTCCTGACCTCCGGTGCATCAGGCGGTCAGAGCGATCTTATCACCGCGACTGGGGATGCGACGATAGGTGGAACCCTGTCACCGCGGCTGAACACGTTGCAGCGTGCTTTGCCGCTGGTCATTATCGATCCCGTCGGCGCGGCAGCGGATGCCGGAACCACAATTCAGGACACGGTTGTTCTGGACTATTCCATCGGGCTGAATGGGTCTACCTCGGATGGCAGCTCGGTTGATCTGGTGATCACGCCCGACTATTCGACCCCCGGAATGAACCGAAATCAGGCGTCCGTAGGCGACTATATCACTCAGGTTCTGAACGGGCAGGGTTCCGCGCCACAGGGTGAAATGTTCGCCTTGATTGGCAATATGCAAACAGAGGCCGAAGTCATCGCCGCGATCGACAGCTTCACAACTTCTGATTATGCAGCGGACGCGGTGGATGCCTATTATGGCACGCGTCAGTTTGCCGATGTTCTTCACAATTGCGAACGTTACACGGATTATCAAACCGGAGACGATCCGCGCCGGTGCGTCTGGTTCTCGGGCGGTAGATCATTCGTGGATCGTAGTGCGATCCGCTATTATGAAGAACTGGATATAAACAACACAAATCTGACTGCGGGTATGCGTCTGCCGGTTGGCGATGAACTCTACGCAGGATTCGCATTGGGGTATGATCAGATCAGCCTTCGGAATGGCGCGGACTACAACGCCACCGGCGACCGTTACAACCTTGGCGCTTCGTTGACCAAATATATCAGTTCATGGGAACTCGCAGCGATGCTTTCTGGCGGTTGGTCAGACTATGACACCCAGCGGCCGGGTGGAATTAGCGGCACGCTGCCGAATGGAACGGTGGTAGATACAACCGGGGTCAATTCGATCAAGCACAAGATGAACCACGTGAACCTACGTCTAAGCTTTGCATATGATTACAGGTTTGCCGGTGGGAATTCTTACCTGAGACCGGAACTCGCGTTGGACGCGACCCGGCTGGCAACGGAAAGCAACGGAGACGCGACCCTCTCTGGTATCGTTCTGCAAGATACGAACGAGATGTTCTATTCGATGACTCCGTCGCTTGAGATCGGAACCGAGCAGTATCTGACACCCAGACAAAAGCTGCGGGCAAGTCTGCGGGCGGGTGTTATCATCTCATCTGATGATGTTGTGTCGGTGCGTGCGGGTTTCGCGGGTGCCAGCGCAGCCGACGGCGGGTTTACGAATACCAGCTACGTCGGCGATACACACGGGCTGGTCTCGGCCGAGCTTGGGCTTTACGCTATCGATGACAGCAGCTTTGTGAACCTGAACGTTGATCACCTGTTCGGCGACTCTACTGAAAGTTTGCAGGTTGGTCTTGGGGTCGGAATCCAATTCTAAGAAAATGGGGAAAAGCAGAATGAAAATCTGGGTAAGCGCAACCGTGATGACGCTTGGGCTGGTTCATGCAGCTACAGCACAGGAAACGGCGCCCCCGTGGTCCATCAACTGTAGCAATCTGGTCAGTGGGACTGAGCTGATTTGTGAAATGACCCAAAGCATCGTCCTGAGCGAAAACAATCAACGGCTGGCATCGGTGGCGATGGTCAAGCCTGCCGGTGGCGAGGATACTGAAATAGTTCTGACTCTGCCTTTTGGACTTCTTTTCAACGAGGGTTTGGTCGCAAAGGTGGATACGGCCGAGGTCGCCAAGCTGGAGTTTCTGACTTGTGAGGCGCAGGGGTGTTTCGTTCGTTCTGATGTTTCGTCGGACTGGTTGGCGTCCATGCGTGCCGGAAAGCAATTTACTGTTGAGGCCAAAAATACGGCTATGGAACCAATATCTTTTGGGTTTGACTTGAGCGGATTCAGTCAGGTTTTTGATCTGTTACCCTGAAGCCGCCAGGTCGGTGGAAGGAAATAGATTTTAATAAACAAAGCTTTGTCAAGCGTTCGCAGTAGCGTTTTGTCATGTTTCAGCCGACGTCCAGCGCACAGTATAGACCGATTGTGGGTTCTCGCTTAGCCTTTGGGGTGAGAAACCCATATGGAACGTCGGCTTACAACGATAGTTGCTGCGGACATCGCTGGATTCTCGCGATTGGTCGCCGCAGACGAAGAGGGAACGCTTTCGGCACAGCGTTCTCACCGTGACGCGTTGCTTGATCCCCTGATCGAAAAATACTCGGGTCGCGTTGCGAATACTGCCGGCGACAGCTTGCTGATTGAGTTTCCCTCAGCGGTGCAGGCGGTTCGGTTTGCCATTAATACGCAAACCGGGATGGCGCGGCGAAACGAAAGAATTCCACCGGACCGGCGTATTGCCTACCGGATTGGGATAAACGTCGGCGATGTCGTGCTTGATGGCGATGACCTGCTTGGCGACGGGGTCAACGTCGCGGCGCGGCTTGAGCAATTGGCACCGGCCGGCGGAGTATTGCTGAGCCGTGCGGTACGGGATCAGGTGAGAGACAAGCTGGATGTCAACCTGATGGATTTGGGTGAAGTTCGGGTCAAGAACCTCTCTCGATCCATCAGGGCATTCCAAATTGAAAATGGGGCTGAAGCAGCATCGCGGCCCAAGTCCGAACAGATCAGCCCGGCAATCTTGCTTGTCGCGGGCATCGCTCTGCTCATTACCGCTAGCGCGTGGTGGTGGTTTCAGCGAGGGAACTTGGCGCAACAGGATGTGGACGGGTATGTGCAGACCATGCCTGACGACTCTTCTGTGGCGGTCTTGGCGTTTGACTATATCGGCCCTGGAGAGGCTGAAAATGGGTATCTGGCCGACGGATTAAGCGAGAATATCACGACGAACCTTGCCAAGTTACCGGATTTGCTGGTCATCGGTCAGGATACAAGTGCGAAAGACAGCGGTGAGGGCCTTAGTAGCCGCGACATCGCGGCGCGTTATGGCGTTCGTTATGTGCTTGAGGGCAGCGTCCAGAAATCTGGCGAAGACCTAAGGATATTGGCCAAGCTATTGGATGCCACGTCCGGAAAATACCTTTGGTCCGAGACATTTAACAGAAAATCGGGTGATTTCTTTGATATTCAGGACGAAATTACACTGACCGTGCTAGAGCAGGTTTACCGTGGGACTGTCGACGGCGACAGGGTGACGCTGCGCGAAACAAATGACCTTGTGGCATTTGCGGAAAACTCAAAGGGGCGCGCGCATCGGGTTCGCTTCACCGCCGAAGACAACAAGACGGCGCGTAAGCACTATCAGGCGGCGCTTGAACGTGACGCAAGATATGTTGATGCGCTGGTTGGCATGGCATTTACACATATCATGGATGTTAGGCTTGGATTTTCCGGGGACCCGAAAGAGTCGCTTGCCCTTGCCGAAGATCATCTTGCAGTGGCGCTCGACATCGATCCCGGACGTCCGGCCACTCTGTCCAACCTGGCTGTATTACGCGTCGTGCAGAAGCGAGGGGAAGAGGCGCAGGAATACGCCCATCTCGCGTTGGAGGGGGGGATGGGTGACGCCAGGGTCATTCGAAGTGCCGCTTGGGTATTAAAATATGCAGGTGCTTCCGAAGAGTCTCTTCCGTATTTTACCAGAGCAAAGCGCATGACTCCCGTTTCCCTGTGGTGGCTGATCGTGGACGAATACGGTGCGCTGATTGACGCTGGCGAATTTGAGCGCGCCAACGCTTTGACCGACGCTTTCTTGGAAGTATTACCCGAAACTTACCGGGCTGAATTTCTGACCTGGCCTGCCGTCGCCGCGTGGAAGAGTGGCAATACTGAAAGAGCACAGGCACTTATTTCTGAGGCAAGAAGGCTAAAGCCGGGGATTTCTATCGCCAGTATCCACCCTTTTGATCTGGCCTATATCGAACAGTCGATACCTGAACGCAGGTATGAGGTGTTGCGCGAACTTGGTCTTGAGGATTGATAGGCAAAAGGGGCGCAGGCGTTCTTAGCCCGACCCGGGCGGGCCTTGATCCAGAAGATCCTTCAGCGCGGTTGCGATGTTCAGAAATGCATCTGGCCGCTGCATGAGCTCTTCGTGCTTCATTTCAAGCATGTGACAGGTTTTGCGGCGCAAATGCGTGTCCAGAACATCGCCAGTTGCAAGCGACGGATTGCCGGGCGTCAAGAACACATGGGCCGGTTGGTCAAGTCTGGGCACGCGGAAGTCACTGATCGCCAACCCATGAGAGATTTCTACAGCTTCGATATGGAGATCTATTGAATCCGGTTGCTCATGCAGCGCGGCCATGGTCGCAGGCAGGGTGTGTTTTGCCTTGGCTTTTCGTTTGAAATTCCGAAACAGGTATCGCCAGCGTTTATATGTTCGAAAAAATATCGGCTGCAGTTTTGGTTCTTCGCCCACCATTTTTATCGGAGGATCAAGCAGCACCAAGCCTTTAACCCTGTCGTGCCCCAACTGTTGGGCCAGTTCCATGACCAACGGGCAACCGGCTGAATATCCGCATAAAACGATCGGCCCCGTGTTTTCCGATTGACCCAAGTAGGATTTAGCGTCTGCCGCCAGATCATCGAAGGTTTTGCCAACTGGAATGTCCATTCCCAGTGTCCGGTGACTGCGGATCAGGACAACGGAATAATCCGGGCCAAGGCTGCGCGCCATATAGCGGCTGAATTGGACCGAACAATGCGCGATGACAACGGTATTCTTACCGGGTCCGGGGTTTGACACCTGCATTGTACTGTCGTTTTCAGAAAATGTGACGTTCGTCATCCGGTCCGTGATGCGCTTTGCCAGTTCGGCGACCGTGGGACAACTGAACAGGTCAGTCGGTTCAAACTCCAATCCCATTTCCTGACCCTTCGCATAGGCGGCGATGGTCGTCAGGCTGTCACCTCCCATATCAAAGAAATTTGCGTCCCGCGTGGTGCAAGCTGTTCGCAACACGTCGGAAAAAAGTTCAGCAAGCAGCCCTTCCAATTCCCCCTCGGGCGGGTTGCCGAGCTGTACCTGCCTGACGTCTGAGACCATCTGGGCCAGTTTCTTTAGGTCTGTTTTGCCGTTCGGAAGTTGCGGGAACCTTTCGATGTTCACGACCAGGTTTGGATGAAATGGACTTGGTAAGGTTGCCTCGATGTGCCCCCTGACCGTCTGACAGAGAGCCTCATCAGCCCGACCTTCGACTGCGATCCCGATACTTTTGGAACCTGCCTGATCAAGCACGACAGCCGCGACGGGTTGATTGGGTGTCACGGTGCTGGCTGCGGTTTCTATTTCGGAAAGCTCAATGCGGTGGCCGCGAATTTTGACCTGTGAGTCCTTGCGCCCCAGAAATGTGATGTGCCCCGACGCATCTGCTATTCCCAAGTCTCCAGTCCTGTAGGCTTGTATGTCCTTCAAGCCAGTATGAAAAAAGCGTTCCTGAGTTTGAATGGCATTGTTCAGATAGCCGCGCGCAACTGTTCGACCGGCCACAACGATTTCGCCAATCTTACCGGCGCTGACAGGGCAATCGTCCGCGTCGACAACTCCGACCCAAGTACCGGGGATTGCAGAGCCGATCGGGATGTCCGCATCTTCAACATGGCTGGTCGCATCATAGGCTGTGCACCAGACGGTTGCTTCGGTTGGGCCATATTCGTTCACCAATCGGCGACCGGGAAGAACCGTTCGAAATTGCCTGACGATGGCTGGGTGCAAGGGCTCTCCGGCTGTGATCACGGTTCTCAAGCTTTCAAGATCGTGACTTGGAACCGCCGAAAAAAGTGCCTGCGCCAATCCCGGAAGGCAAAGCGTGTGTGTCACCCGGTGATGCGAAATCAACCTGCCAAGCTTTAACGGTTCCTGTTCGGCACGCCTTGGCGCGATCACGAGTTGCCCGCCTGAGCACAAGGTCCAATAAATGCCGGCCACAGAGCTGTCGAATGCCAGCGAAGACAAAAGCAGAAAGACGCTTGGCCGTCCCTTGTAGTACGTGTCTCTTGCGGTGGTTGATAGTGCCAATCCCCGACGCGTAATCTCGACCCCTTTGGGTAAGCTCTGAGACCCGGACGTGAACATGACGTAAGCTCTTTCACCGCGCCTGACGTCCACACTGTCCATTGGATTGCCTAAAGAGTTTAGCAAAACGTGGTGAGCGCCGGTTTCAGGCAGCTTGGTGCGTCCGATCTGGTCGGTGACGACGTGACGGGCTTCGATTGCGTTCAGGACTTGCGAGATACGCTCCGAAGGGTAGTCCAAGTCCAAAGGGACATAGGCCGCGCCGGACATCATAACGCCTAAGAAGGCCGAGATTGCCTCGGCTCCACGCGGCAACGCCACCGGCACAATGTCTGTTGTTTTGACCCCGGCATCCACCAAAGCCTGTGCAATCTTCCGCGCGCCAAGCGAAAGTTCCTCATAAGTAAGCGTAGCCTCGCCGTCAGATATCGCTGCTGCTTGGGGCGAGTTTCGGGCGCAATTTAGAAATCGTTCAATGACATCTTCGCTGTCAGGTTCCGGCGAAGGTTTCATGGCGTTTTGCGCCTGTCGCAACAGATTCTTGACCGCGACTTTTGGGTCATTTGTGATTGCTGACAAGATATCTTTGTAATCGGCGATCACGGACTCCACGTCTTCTGAGCTGAGTCTCGATGGATCATGATAAAGTTCGACAGTCAGTCGGTCTTTTGGCGTCACCAACAGGGTAAGTGGGTAGTTGCTGAATTGTGTCGTCTTCAGGCTGGTCATGTCGACATCGCCCAAATCCATGTTCAATTGTGCAAGCCCTTCGTTGACGAACAGTGTATCGAACAAAGGCGTGCCACTGGCAAACGGCGCACAGGATTGTACCTCGGCAAGCGACGCATATTCGTGCTTGCGACGCGCAAGGTCTGAGCGCGCGTGATCAAGCAGGAAGTTCTCAACCGGCTGCGCAGGGTCGATTTTGCACCGCACGGGCAGAGTATTGACGAATGCGCCTATGGCCTTTGCAATTCCGGGGATTTCGGGTGGTCGGCCCGCAGTTGTCGTGCCAAAGACCACATCGTCTTGTTGCAGCAGTCGCCGCAGCGTCAAACCCCATGCGGCCGACAGAATAACGTTTGAAGTCACCTTAAGCTGACGTGCCAGATTCTCGATCGAACTCATCAGCTCATGACCCAGTTCTTCCGCCCGCCTTTCCTGAAGCACCCCTTCCGGGTTGGTCGCCGTGGTTTGCAAGGTGCTGGGTTCTGTGAGGCCTGAAAACTGGTCGGTCCAAAACTCTCGATTTGTTAGATTTTTCTGGTTTCGCCGCCAAATGAGGTAGCTTTTGAAGCTGGGCGCCTGGTCGCGCACAGCGTTTGGATTCCTGTAGGATGCACACACATCTTGAAGCGCGACCCTTGTTGACCATCCGTCGCTGATCAAATGGTGAGCCGTCCAGACCAGTCGCCACGCTGAGTCAGATAACTTGATCAGGGTTACTGCCATCAAAGGTGGTTTTTTGAGGTCGAAGCGACGAATTTGTTCCAGCCGCAGCAGATCATCCCACCGCTGATCGACATTCCTGACGCCGCTCCAATCAAGTTCGGTCCAAGGCAGGTTGATCTCTTCCCGTACGGCTTGCACGGGTTGTTTCACGCCTTCCCAAACGAAACCGGCACGAAGCGCATCACGCCCTGCCAGCATCGCTTTGAAGGCACGTTTAAAGCGGTTCGGATCCAGCGGGCCGTTCAAGGCGCAACTGATGACTGCAACATACTGTCCGCCCAGGGCTGCCTCACCCACAGTATGAAACAGCATTCCCTGCTGGGCCGGGGTCAGCGGCAGGATATCTGCAACGCCTTTGGGCAGCCCCATGTCAGTCCAAAGCCTCAGTTATGCGCGACAGATCATCGTCGTCCAAGTCGATCAGATGAGCGTCTTCGTCATCGCTGCCGTGGGCATCTGGCAACGTGTCCGCATAAGAGGCCAATGCCCTGAGTGACCGATACTCGAACAACGCAGTCGCAGGCAGGTTGATGCCTTGCTCATTGGCTTTCATTGCAACTTCGATTGCGGCGATGCTGTCTACGCCCAAGTCAAAGAAATCTCGCGTCGCGCTGATGTCTTTTTCGCCCAGAACACCAGAAAGGATTGCAGCCAATCGGCGTTGCGTTTCGGTTTCTGGTGCGACGTGATTGCCCGGGGGCGGGTTTTTTGGCGCGACCTTGGGCAACTTAGAAGTATCTACCTTGCCGTTGGCGTTAAGGGGCATTTCATCCAGGATCACTACCTGATCCGGCAACATCTCGCGTTGCAGGTGTTCGCGCAGGATATCCCAGACCTGCGACCCATTCAGATCATGACCTGCCACATAAACCGTCAGCGCAGGCGCCCGCGTAACAGGTTCGTCAAATCCGATTTCTTCCAGGATCGATTCTATTCTTTGCGTGTCGATTTCATCGTTCAACTCGTCCAGCGCCTGATCGCGTGTTTTGTGACCCATTCGTACGTCCCAGGAATAGGGCAGGGCATAGTTGTGAAATCCTTCCCGCGTTTTGTGAACGTGGATTCCGGCATCGTTGATCAGGCAATTAGTCGATCGTCCCGTGTCACTTGGGCGTTTCCAAGCGGTTTGTGTGTCGAGGAACTCATAAATGTCCGAGACAGGCACATCGACATAGCGATAGATATCCAGCACGTCGATTTGACTCAGAAACTGGCCATCCTTCAGGTCGTCGGTCTGCAAAAGCCGCGATACTGCGTCGTCTTCTGCGTGATAGGTCTTGCGGGCTTGCGTAACCATATCGTCCAGTTGCGCGCAGGTCGGCGCTGAGTGGCGGAACAGGTCGGGCGTCAGCCGCGTCTCAAAAAACTGGCCGCGCGACAGGCCAGTGACGACCATTGCCGCCCCCTCGGACAGGGCCGTTCGGAAGGCCAGTGTGTAAAGTGCCTTGAAACATCCTTGGCAGACATTGGAGTGCGTTTTCAGGCTGTCTACGAAGATTTGGTTCATCTTGTCCGTGGACAGGTACCTGTGATCCCAGTTCAGGTCGTCAACCACCCTTTGAATGTTCTCTTTGGCTTCGTCCGAGATATACCCATTGTCCAAAGTTACTGCGAGCACTCGGGGCCCATAAGCGGCCAGACGATAGGCTGCATAGGTACTGTCTTTACCGCCGCTCAGCATCATGACGGCATCGTATTTGCCAGTGCTGGCGCGAAGGGCTTGGGCAATCTTGTCCTCAAGTTCGGGTTCGGCGCGGAAATAGGCCCCGGCGCGGTCTCTATAGGTGTAAAATTCGGCACAGATCGTACACATATCTTGCGTGTCAAAATGCACCCCGGGAACAGCGTCCGTCAGCCCGCATTTCTTGCACTGCTGCGTTGATACGATGGTGTGATCGGTTGAAGTAAAGGTGACATGCACCGCGTCGACATCAGGCAAATGGCGCAGAATCTGTTCGTATTCCGCAGTCTCGAAGCGAACGCCGTTTTTCTTGATCTGTTGATCCGCGCGTCCAAGGTATTCAAAACGCCCATCCTTCGTGATGCGACCAAGATCGCCGGTCCGATATAGCTTATCCTGTAGGTTCAAAGGATCGTCGATGAACTTTTCAGCAGTCAGGGACGGGCTGTTCAGGTACCCGTCAGCCAGCCGACCGCTGATCAAGATTTCTCCGGTCACTCCTAAGGGACAGATATTTAGCGCCGCGTCCCGAACAGACAGTGTGATCCCCGCTGCAGGTTGGCCAATCTGAACTGACGACTGCGTATCCGCGTCGGGGTTAAACCTATGGTGCATGGCCCCAACGACGGCTTCCGTGGGGCCGTATTCATTGATGATTTTCAATGACGGTGACAGGGTGTTGAGCGCACGACGGCAAAGCGCGGAAGTCAGGTTTTCACCGCCAAGTATCAGCGTTTCGATGCGTCGGACGGATTGCGCTTGCGTGCAGGCCAAAGCCAGATGCGACGGGGTCAGTTTCACGATGTTGACGTTATCCTCGGCAAAGACGTCAAGGATGGCCAGGTCCGGGTCAGAGCGTTCGGGATAAACCCTGATCGTCCCGCCAGTGATCAAAGGGACAAACAGCGACGTCAGGGTCAAATCAAACGACACGGACGAAAAGAACGCAAAATGAGCAGGACGGTCGTTAGCAAAAGACCGAGCCGCCCAGTCAATATATCGCGTCAGGTTTTCGTGGCTTACTTCGACGCCCTTGGGTACACCTGTCGACCCTGATGTAAACAGAACGTATGCAGTGTCGTCGGGTTCGATTGCCTCGCTGACAACAGTGTCGTCGTGGCGGGCTGCCTCGACCGCAATGCTTTTACAAGGGTACTTACGCTGGTCTTCTGGGGTAACAAATACAGCGGATGCACGACTCCCGAGTAGAATTTCTTCCACGCGTGCCGGGGGTATGTTGGTCGCAATTGGTACGAACGCGCACCCGGCCTTCAGAACGCCCAATACGGCAATCACAAAGTCCATGGACCGAGGTAGATGGACCGCTACGCAGGAACCGCGGGAAACACCAAGCCTTGTCAAATGGGCCGCAATGCGGTCGCTGTGTTCGTCAAGCTGTCCGTAACTTAGCCCGTGTTCTGCTTGGGATAGGGCAATCTGGTCAGGCGTGTTTCTTGCATGTGATTTGAACCTTTCCAGTACGGAGATTTGTGCGGATTGAGGTTCTGCCGGGCCTTGAACAAGTGACAGATCCTCGGGTCCGGCCGAGAATGCAACGGCCGTCACGAGGCTTTCTGGGGTTGAAACTACGGCGGTCAGAAACTTGACGAAATGTGCGCAAAGGCTGGTCTCTGATACTGATTCAAGAATTTTATCCTGAACGTCCAGGCTTAGATTTGGAACGCCACTTCCTTCAAAGTCGATGACGTGAAGCCTGAGTGCATGGATTGCGTCATGTGCGCCGCTATGCAGCCATTCGACCGAGGCAGGGTGGCCGGCAAACGCATCAAAGCGGGCCTGAATATAATTGCAGACCGCACTTACACCAGATGTGTCTATCTTTGAAACCGCTCCCGGCTTAGCGTGTTTCAAGAAAACGCCCAGCCCTTTTCTTACCTTGCCGTGAAGGTCAAGCAGGGTGTCCGACGCATCGAATTGGATTGAGAGGGGCAAGACTTCGACAAACAGTCCAATCGTTCTTCGATCATCCGGCGTCAGTCGATTGTGCGATGGCAGACCAATCGTAATCTCTTCGTCGCCCGTTATCCTGTGAAGATGGGCGAAAAAAGCCGTAAGGTAGATGGCCAACCGCGACAGCTCGGGCGTGAAAAGTCTGAATTCCGGCCTGGCAATTGCATTCTCCAAAGCACCGAAAAGTGCCGGATCAACTGGTATGCGAAGACGCTTCGAAGGGAAGGTTCGCTGCGGATCGCTGCCGTACGCAGGTGTTTTGGCCGTTGGCGCAGCGACAGGTGTCGCGCCCATCGAGGAAGATTGCAAATTCTGACGTTCAAAAAAGTTGGGCAGGTTCTCGACTTTTTCGGTACGCCACCCTTGGAGACGTTCGTAGCGCTGCGAGACCTGCTCGAACATGAGTGCGCCTGATTGCGCGTCGCAGGCGATGTGATGCTGACACACAAGCCAAACCCAGTGTGAATTCGCCAACTTCACTAACCGGCTGCGCATCGTTCCTGCGGTCAGTTCAAAAGGGGTTTGGACCCAGTCCGCCAATCCCGAAGTTAGCGTTTCCTGCGGATTTTCATTATCGCTGAGGTTTTTGATCTCGAGAAGATTTTCGTACATCTCGACGGCAAATTGGACAGGACCTTCGGGTGTATCACGTATTGCGGTTCTGAGTGCTTGGTTAAGCTCAAGCGTTTCAAGGAATGCGGCCTTGAACACCTCGGGTTGAACGGCGAAATGCAGATCGAACCTCCAGGCCATGTTGTACAAGGGTACGTCCGGCTGAAGCTGGTGGCCCTTCCAAAATAGCGTTTGGCTTTCGGTCAGAGGATACGACATTCTTTCAGTCCGCACGTGTTTTTAGCCGCGTTTCCGCAAAATCCATGATCGCTTTGATCGTGCCCATATTCTCAAGGGTGACGTCCACAAACGGCACTTCGATCTGATAGGTTTGCTCAATGAACGAAACCAGCGACATCACCCCCAAAGAGTCGATCATTCCACTCAGCAACAATTCTTCATCATCTGTCACCGACCGACCACCCAGAAGGGTGGTTTGAACGAAGTGGCGCAATGCATGATCATGCGTTTCAGGCTGCTCGCTGCGCATTCGCAATTCCTATCAGCTTTTGACGGTCAATCTTTCCGGTCGAGGTGCGCGGCATTGAACTAAGCAGGTCTATCCGGCTTGGGACAGCATAGTGCGGCAACACGGTCTCCAGATTGGACCGGATTTCGTTCAGATCAACGCCGGTTTGCCCTGTTGCAAAGGCTTGGATTTTGTCTTCGAAAAAGATCACCGCCGCTTCGGTGATTTGGGCACAGTTGACCAGGGCAAGCTCTACTTCGTCCAATTCGATGCGATAGCCCCTCAGCTTGATCTGACGGTCTTTGCGCCCGACCAGAAATAGCTGACCGTCCTGCGCGCGGCGGACGATATCACCGGTTCGGTAAAATTGCCTTGGCTGCCCGGATGCGTCCGGCAAGGTACAAAAGGCTGCCCGGTTCAGGTCTGGCGCGTTCAAGTACCCCGACATTACCTGATCGGAGGCTATCAGAAGCTCGCCTGTGCTTGCTTCGTCTGCCTCTGTCCCGATGCGGGCGATGACCCCTTGTTCCGGAAAGCCGATTGGCAAAGGGGTGGTGCCGTCCAGGTCGGCATGCGTGAACTCAGCGGTGGTGCAGTGGTTAGTCTCGGTCGGCCCGTATGCGTTAAGAAAAGTTGCTTTTGGCGCATGTTTTGAAAATGACCTGAGGGAAGAAGGCGGCATAACCTCTCCTGCAAACATCACGATGCGCAGGGCTAGTAGATTGCGGTCTGCCAAAGCGCCCCGTTCGACCAACTGAATTATGGCGTGAGGGACGGAATACCAAACCGAAATACGTTCCTGTTCCGTGAGCTGGGACAGCGAAGCGGGCAGCTTGGTATAGGCTTCCGGGATCACCACACAACAGGCCCCGGACAGGAACGTGCAGAAAATGTCAAAAATCGACATGTCGAAGTGCAGCGGAGTGTGGTGACTGATCCGATCGCTTGATGTCAGCCGGCACCGTGCGGCAGCCATTTGTGTGATGGCGAGGCCGCTTTTGTGGGTGTGAACAATTCCTTTCGGTGTGCCGGTCGTGCCCGATGTCATCAGGATATAGGCCGCGTCATATTCCGATCGCCGGGCCTGACGATCTGCCATCTCGTCATTCATATTTGCCTCAGGGAAATCCTGAGAAATATCAATGAGCTGAGGTGCGGCAAACACCCCTGCGAAAAGGGCGAGTCGAGGCGTATCCGCGAGGACATATTTTGGAGAAACCACTGAAACTTGCTCTGCAATACGTTTTGCCGGGGCTGTCGGGTCAAGTGGAACATATACGCCGCCGACACGAAGAATCGCGTGCAAGGCCGCAATCGCTTTTAAGCCCTTGGCCGTGCACAAAACAATTCTGTCGCCGATCTGAACGCCGCGGTCCAGCAAACAGGCCGCTATCCTGTCGATTTCGCTGTTCAAGGTTTCATAGGTTGTCACCGTGCCCAACACACTCAGACCCGGAGCGTCCGGAGTGTGTCGGGCGTGATGCCTGACAGCGTGGTCGAGGAGGAGCGGGTTGATCATCAGAAGGCAACCTTTGCCACTGTTTCATCGAACACGGGGAACCAGCCCACGGTTCGTTCATAGAACCAGAACGCCGCGATTGCGATTAACGCGACCGAGCCGAATTGCAGGCCAATCACGCGATAAGCAGTCAGACGACGCAAGGCAAAGAAGATCGGGAACAGGACAAGGACGATTGCAAGCTGCCCGACCTCGACCCCGATGTTGAATGTCGCCAATCCAAGCGCCTTGCGGGTGGGATCAAGTCCAAGCGGTTCCAGTACGTTTGCAAAGCCAAAGCCGTGGAAGATACCGAACAGGAACACGACTTTCCACGATCCAGCGTGGAACCTCGGGATCAGGTTACCAATCGCCACGGCCGCGATCGAGAATGCGATGACCGCCTCAACCAGCGTAACCGGCAGGGTGACGACCTCGAATGTCGCAAGGCAGAGGGTGATTGTGTGTGCGATCGTGAAAACCGTGACGATTTTGACGGTTTCACGCAGGCTGTCCCGAATGCTCTCGGATGGAACCCAACGTTGGTTTTCGATCCGCATGACCGCACCCAGCAACAGCGTGATCAGGAACAGGACATGGTCAAACCCCAGCCAGATATGCCAAACGCCATGTTCGAAAAAGGTGAGCGCAATATCCTTGGTGGGTTCGTCATTCAGATACAGGTCTTTTTGACCTTCCCCGGGCGCAAAGATCAGTGAAATATACGCCTCGTTTTCGTCCATCCCGTTGCGCGTATTGCTTCCAATCAGGGCGTACCCCCGATGTGTCGGGTCGACATCTGAAAACAACCCGTCATACGACATTTGGATCGTTGTAGGTGTCTCTGTGATGTCTTGAACGATAAAGTGAAGTTGGGCAAACGTATCTACGGACGTGCCAAAGAAAGAAATATCATCAAATTCAACTTCGTATGGACGTCCTTCGTAAGACAGGTTCATGCGCTCTTCGAAGTAGTCGAAGAAAGCCTGCTGCGCGGCGGTGACTTCCTCCTCGGTCAGAGAGGTTTCGATTTCTGCGGTTCCCTGCTGCACGCGGGTCAGGTCCGTCAGAGTTACTTCGATGCGCCCGCTCAGACTGTCGTCGGTGACGTCAAAGTACACGTAACTTTCGTTAAAGCTGTGGGCATTAGCCACAGACGCCAGCATCATCAGGAAAAGGCCCGCAAACGCCACTACTTGTTGATGTATCCTGCACATTACGGATCGGCGCGGCGACGGATGGATATGGCTTGAAACAAGGCCGTTAACCATTGGTTGAGTCTCCCAGTTTGTTTGGTTTGGACCGCTGTCCAATTTCCATTTTGGCAATGATCTGACGCTGAATGTCCGAGGTGCCCGAGTAGATCACGCCACCCAGCGCGTCCCTTGCGTCTTGTTCAGCTGGCGTACCCGCCAGATATCCGCGCCCGCCATGTGTCCTGAGAGCGTCCAGGCTGGAACTGAGGAAGGCTTCGGAAATGTGAAGGTTTGCCATGGCCGCAAATTGGGTGAGGGGTTTTTCAGCGTCGTAAAGGTCGGCAGCGCGTTCCAGCATCAACTCGCACGTTTCCAAACGCACCCGCATATCCGCGATGCGGTTAGCGACGGACTGGAACTCGGAAATGGATTGTCCAAACAGGTTGCGGGTCGCTGCAAAATCGGCGCACTCAGCCAATTGTCTGCGCATCGCGCCCACCTGCGATGTCAGGATGAAACAACGCTCCCAGTCCAGGGTCGTTTGAATGATAGCGGCCCCTGCGCCTTCGGGGCCCAGTCGGCGGTCCTCGGGAATGTGGCATTCCCGAAACTCCAGTTCACCCAGAGGAACGCTGTTCAAGCCCAGTTTGCCCTGAGCCGGATGCCGGATAAACCCTTTGTCCTCGGCGTGGACGACAAAGGCTGATAACCCCCAGCGGCCTTTTTCCGGGTTGGTCTGAGCGAAGACGATTGCGATGTCGCAGATCGGCCCCATACCGACAAAAGCCTTGCTACCATTCAAAACATAGCCGCCTTCCACACGATCAGCACGCGTCCTGAGCGCAAGAGCATCGGACCCTGCCTGCAATTCGGTCAAAGCAAAAGCGCTGAGGGTTTCGCCAGCCAGCAATTTAGGCAAATACGCGGCCTTAACCTGAGAACTACCAAAGCGGGTCAGCGGTTTTTGCATGGTCCAAATCTGCGAGATCACGGCCATTGCCAGTCCGTTGTCACGACATCCTTCGCCGAACCCCAGAAAATGGCTGCAAAACTCTTGGGCCGTTCTGCCGGAGCCGCCGAACTCGGACGGGACAGCAAAGTCGAAACTTCCGAACTCGGCAATCGTCTGCCAGACCCCACGTAGGTTTTTTGCGGTAACGTTCGGAAGCGTAACCGCAAAGCTTTTGGCGTCAGAGCCTAAGTCGTTGATCTGAGATTTGTAGTGCACTTTGAGGGTTCATCGACTGCTTCTGAATCCTTTACGTGCCCAAGTCCCGATAGGATCAAAAAAAGTGCTGTGCCTTAGCATTGCGGGTGATTGCCTCAGCCCACGAGCGTTTGCAAATACCGCTCTAGTGTGTCACCGGACTGTTCTGCTCGGCACTCGGCCTGCATATCACGGCACCTCTGGGCTATGTCTTTGTCTTCCAGCACGGCTTGGATATCTTCTTCAATCTTGTCGATGGGGTCTTTGGGCGTTCCTGCGCGCCCAATGCGGTGAAACACGACCCGCGCGGCGCTGCCTTTCTGGTCGTTGACATGAGGATATAACAAAAGCGGGGTCGCGGTCTCAACAGCCTCGACCAAACCGCCGGTGCCTCCATGCATAATGGCCATGTCAGCGTGTTCCAAAACACGGTGTTGGGGGACCCATGGAACAACGTCGACATTTTCCGGTGCGGGCAATTCAGAGGCGCGGTCCCAGTCTTTGCCAGCGGTGAACAGGAAGTGCCATTCCGGATGACGCTCGGCCACCGTCAAAAGTTTGGAGATCAAGTCGCCCTTTGTTTTCATCATGGTGCCAAACCCGACGAAGATACGCCCGCGTCCCAAATCGAGATCGCAAAACTGGGCAACCGTATTTGCATCGTAAGATTTCTGTGGCCGATTTTTCATGATCATCGGGCCAAGGTACGTCATGTATTCATAGGGTTTGGATGGCAGGTCCAACGCTTTGGGCAAAAACAAAGCCGTCGGGATTTTGTAGGTCCACGGCATCTGCCAGCATACACGCCGCCTAAGTTTGGAAATCGGCACATTGTATTGCCGGGCCAGTTCCAGAACAGCCGTCGGATAATCCGTACTTTTGCTGGAAATCCGGTTCCTGAGAATCTTGAGGTTTTTCCACGCAAGAAACTGCACCCACAGCAAACAGATCCCAAGCTTGCTGCCGCGAACTCCTTGCCCCGGTATGCCACGCCTGTTCAGCGGGGGGGCTTGCGGGCTGGGGGGTGACAAAAACATGTTGCTGAATTGAACGACCGGAACACCCAACGTCATCGCAACTATGATATGCGCATGTAACTCGCAATCGACGAATATCGCATCGGCAGAAATACGGGCCAAGTCCCGCTGTAGCTTATCAACTTCAAATGCAGCTACGGCGGATTTCAGGCGCTCTTGCCTGGTCATTGACCGGGCCGTTTCGGCGGGAACTAACGGCGTGAACGCATCAAATTTCGGGTTTGGAATTACGAAATGTTCCAAGCCCGCATGTGCAAGAATCGACGCTGAGGATTCCGGAGCAAGAAAAGTTATCTCGAGCCCTGTGTCTCTGGCGCGTTGTGCAAACTCCACGGCGCTGCTTAGGGGGCTGTTCAAGCCGCTGGATATAATGGCTAGCCGCTTGGACATGTTTTGCCTTCTGTCATTAGGTAGGCGCGCGCCTGTGAATTTACTTGGAGGTATTCTGGCGCTGTTTTCAGTCAAGATTTGATCTGGTTTTCCCGACTGTCAGTTTCGAATCTCTGTTATATTCTATAAATTAGATGTATCTTGCCATTCGAAATGCGACTAAGCAGGTAGGCTGGAGCAGAATTATGGACGTTTCGTGGTTAGATAGGTTCAAAGGGCTGAGCCAACTGCCAGCCGATATTCGCGCGCGACTGGAGGAGTTCTTCAAATTCCGCTCCGAGCGTGACGCTGGTCTGGATATGCCCAAGCTCATCATTCCGTCGCTACGGGTCAACGTGTGGGCGGACCAAGCACCTCGGGAGTCCGACGGAAATCCCATGCTCAAAGTACCGGTGAATACTCTGTGACGGCGAAAGGGATGAGACAGGTGGATATCAGCAACATTACGGATCAGCTTTCGGTCAGTCCGCAGATCACGGTCGTGGATGCCGAGGCGACCGGGGCTGGGTCAGGGGGCGAACTTTGTGATGCTGACGTTGCTATAGTGGGTCGCGGTGCCGGTGGTATCGCTGTCGCGGCGAGCTTGAAGTCACGAGATTCCGATCTGGATGTTGCTGTGATCGGCCCTGCCGATATCCTCTATGATCAACCCGGCTGGACCATGGTCGGCGGTGGAATTTTTGACGCTCAGAGCGCAGCCCGAACCATGGGCAGCCTCATTTCGAAAGGCGTGCACTGGTTAAAGTCAGCCTTAGCAGCCTTTGAACCCGAAAATGATGCCGTGATCTTAGATGGCTGCCGCGTGGTCAAATACCGCCGGTTGTTTGTTTGCCCGGGCCTCAAGCTTGACTGGGGCAAAGTGAAGGGTTTGGAAGAAACGCTGGGCCGCAAAGGTGTCACTTCGAACTGCCATTATGATCTTGCACCTTACATGTGGAAACTGGTGCGGCAGATGCGGAAGGGCAGGGCGTTGTTAACCCAGCTGCCAATGCCAATCAAATGCGCCGGTGCGCCGCAAAAGGCGATGTATTTGTCGGGCGACGCGTGGTTCTGCCGGGGTGTGCTTAAGGATATCGACGTCCAGTTTATGAACGCAGGTTGCGTATTGTTCGGCGTGAAAGATTATGTGCCCGCGCTTGAACGGTATGTTGAGAAATACGATGCCGCGTTGAACTTCTTTCATAATCTGATCGCTGTAGACTGATGCCAATGAAAATTAACTTGGGCCGCGGTTTTGGGCGCTACTTACCGGTATTGGATTGGGGCCGAACATATTCGCGTTCGGCCCTGTCAAACGACCTGATCGCCGCGGTGATCGTCACGATTATGTTGATCCCGCAATCGCTAGCCTATGCGATGCTGGCCGGGCTGCCGCCCGAGGCCGGGCTTTACGCTTCGATTGTTCCGATTATGCTTTATGCGATTTTCGGGACCAGCCGTTCGCTGGCGGTTGGACCTGTGGCTGTTGTGTCCCTTTTGACGGCCTCAGTTATCGGGCAGGTCGCGCAGCAGGGCACCGCCGGATACGCTGCCGCCGCCCTGACATTGGCTATGCTGTCTGGTGGGTTTCTGGTGCTCATGGGTGTGCTGCGGCTGGGGTTGCTGGCCAATTTCCTGAGCCACCCGGTGATTGCCGGGTTCATCACTGCCTCGGGCATTCTGATCGCGACCAGCCAGCTAAAGCATATTCTGGGCATTGAGGCACATGGTCATACTCTGCCCGAGATGCTCGGCTCAATCCTGTCGCACCTGAGCCAGACAAACTGGGTAACGGTGGCGATTGGGACGGGCGCAACCCTATTTCTTTTTTGGGTGCGCAGCTTCCTGAGACCGACACTGACCAAATTGCGAACGCCTCCGCTTTTGGCTGATATTTTGACGAAAGCGGGTCCGGTTTTCGCTGTTGTGGCCACGACTGTCAGTGTTTGGGCATTTGATCTGGCAGATCAAGGTGTGCGCATTGTTGGCGCGGTCCCGCAAAGCTTGCCGCCTTTGACGGTGCCAAGCCTGTCTTTCGATCTGATTGAGGCGCTGTTCTTTCCGGCAATCCTGATTTCGATCATCGGTTTTGTCGAAAGCGTTTCTGTTGCGCAAACACTGGCTGCAAAAAGAAGACAAAGGATCGACCCGGATCAGGAGCTGATCGGGTTGGGCGCCGCCAATCTGGGTGCTGCATTTACCGGGGGGTTTCCGGTGACGGGTGGCTTTGCCCGTTCGGTGGTGAATTTTGATGCCGGTGCTGAGACACCCGCCGCCGGCGCGTTTACAGCAATCGGTTTGGCGGTTGCAGCGTTGGCGTTGACACCGTTGGTCTACTTTCTGCCGACGGCGACTCTGGCGGCCACGATCATTGTTGCAGTCCTCGGGCTGGTGGACCTGTCGATCCTGAAAAAGACGTGGTCCTATTCGCGCGCCGACTTTGTGGCTGTGGCGGCCACTATTTTGTTGACCCTTCTTCTTGGGGTCGAGGTTGGCGTGGCGTCGGGTGTCGTGCTTTCTGTTCTGTTGCACCTTTACAAGACGTCCCAACCCCATGTGGCCGAGGTGGGCCTGGTTCCCGGCACCCAGCATTTCAGAAATATCGACCGGCACGCGGTTCTGACCGATCCAAGGGTCGTCAACCTGCGGGTTGATGAAAGCCTGTATTTCGTGAACGCGAGGTTTCTGGAGGACTACATTCAAAGCAGAGTAACCGAGGGGTGTACGGTACGACATGTTGTACTGATGTGCTCGGCTGTAAACGAGGTTGACTATTCAGCGTTGGAAAGTCTGGATTCCATCAACCTCCGCCTTACCGATATGGATGTTGGCCTGCATTTGTCAGAGGTCAAAGGACCTGTGATGGACCGGCTGAGGCGATCCCGTTTTCTTGAGGGTCTGAATGGGCAGGTTTTCCTGTCGCAATTCGACGCCTGGGATCACCTTGTCCGTTCCCCGCAGCCGAATGCGGCGGCCTGAACCACGTAGCACTGTCGGGAACGTAACAGCGCGGTGCCGGGTTTGAGGGTTCGGGCAAACAAGCTATGGTCCGAACCCGAAAACGCCTAAGGGCAGGAACAGCGACAAGGCAGGAAGCGCCACCAGAAGGGCCAGCCTTACGATATCGGCAGCCCAGAATGGCGTCACACCTCGGAAGATTGTTGCGGTTGATACGTCTTGTACCACGGACCTCAGGACAAACACGTTCAGGCCGATAGGTGGTGTAATAAGCGAGATTTCCGTCACCACCACGACAATGATCCCGAACCAGATCAGGGCGGTTTCTCCGGTGATATCGCCTTCAAAAAAACCCAAGGATGCGATCAAAGGAGCGAAGACCGGCACGGTCAGTGTGATCATGGACAAGCTTTCAAACACGGCGCCCAGAACGATGTAGATCAAAATTATGATCAGCAGAATTGTGAATGGCTCTAACCCGGCCCCCTGAACCAGCGCCAGCAGATCATCCGGTAGTCTTGCGCGTGTAATCAACCGGTTAAAGATATCCGCGCCGATCAGTAGGACGAACAAACCAACGGATGTTTTCACCGTCTGAACCAGCGCCTCAATCAGCCCCTTGAACGTGAATCGGCCAATCAAAATTGAAATGACAATCGCACCAAATGCACCGACGCCCGCCGCCTCGTCTGCGGTGAAGACGCGGCCGTATAATCCGCCAATGATCAGCGTGAACAGGGCAAGGATCGGAAGGACACGCAGCAAAGCCTGCCGTGTTTCGGTCCACGAGCTTTTTTCTCCGGCGGGACCGTACTCGGGCTTGCGCCAGACGACGAAGGCGACTGCGCCAAGATAAAGCAGTATGCCCAGAAGGCCGGGCAAAATGCCTGCCAAAAAAAGTTTCCCGATAGATTGACCTGTCAAGAAGCCGTAGATGATCAGGATGATGCTGGGTGGGATAAGTATGCCCAATGTACCGCCTGCGGCGACGGATGCGGTGGACAGACTATCGTGATAGCCAAACTTGCGCATTGGCGGCAGAGCCACCTTGGACATGGTTGCAGCCGTGGCCAGCGACGAGCCTGATACTGCAGAAAAGCCACCGCAGGCCAAAATCGTCGACATCGCCAAACCGCCCGGCAACCGCCCGACCAACGTGTAGGCGGCGCGGTACAAATCCAGTGCCATACCGCTTTGTGCGACGATCATTCCCATGAAGATAAACAGCGGTATCACCGACAGCGCGTCGTTCTGCGTTACGTCCAGTATCGAATCTGCTGCCGGGCCCAACCCTGCAGACCAGCGCCCGTCCCTCAGATAAACGAACCCGACAGCCCCGATAAATCCCATTGCGATGCCGATCGGAACGCGCAGCAGCACAAGAAAGATGACCAGCGCAAAAGCAATCAGTGAGACTTCCATTTGGGTCAGAGTCCTTCGGGGTCGGTCGGCCGTATGATTTTGAGAATGGCACTGACTGCCAACAGCACGCCGGTCAAACCCACGACGAGTGCTATGAAATATATGAGAGGGTATTTTGGAATGAACAGCAACTCGCTGGTAACGCCCCGCTCAAGCGCTTTGTCCGCGCGCGCGAACAGCCACACTGCCATTGTTAGCAGGCAAAGCGAAGTCAACGCGTCGATACAACGGTTTCGCCAAAATGCAGCGCGACGTGTGAAGAGGTGGTCAAGCAGGTCGACGTCAATCTGTTCACGCCGAAGGGTGACCACGGGAAACGCGAAGAAGATAGACAATGCCAGTAGGATTTGCGCCAGATCCTGACGCCCGAAAATCGGTGCGTTGAAAATATAGCGACCAATAACCTCGACAACTGTCAGGCCCATAACGAGCATAAGGCAAAGGCCGCTGCCCAATAGACAAAAGCGGGCAAACCAGTGGCTTGCCCGTTTTAGGTTCGATTGTGCGCTCATTTCGCGCTGTATTCGGACATGGTGTCCCGGATCAGTTGCATCGCGGCTTCTGCGTCGACGCCTTTGCCTGAGACTTCCTCAAGCACCGATGCCTGTATCTGCGGCACCAGTGTCTCAAATGGGGCGGCTGCATCACCTTCAAGGTCAATGATCTGCCCCGAAGCAGCCTGCGCATCCAGACCTCTTTGGTTGCCGACGTCCCAGGCCTTACCCGCGAAGGCCGAGAAATCCTCGCCCAATGCCGCGCGGATGGCTGCGGCGTCCTCTTCGCCAACAGACTCAAGGAACTCTTCACTCATGATGATCGAGAAGGAGCCGCGATAGAATCCGCCCGGTACGCGATAGGTGTAGGGTAGAACTTCGGTCAGGCGTAGAATGGCAATCGTGTCACCCGGAAAGAATGTTCCGTCTGCAACACCGTTTGAAACGGTTTCATATACCTTTGGCGCGGAAACCTGAACGCCCGCCATATCCAGACCTTTGAGGACATCCCCCATAACGCCACCGCCCGAACGGATCTTGAGGCCCGCGACATCATCAAGTGAGCTGACTTCCTTGGACAGGTGCAACATACCCGGGGCATGGACCATCATGGCAACCGGAACAACGCCGTCATGTTCATTTGCCGCGGCCAGATATTGCTCGTGCGCACGCCAATGGGCCGCAGATGCAGCAGCAGAGTTACCTTCAAGACCCGGAATTTCGATCAGTTTGGTGGTGACAAAACGGCCGGGGTTATACCCGTGGAAAATCCAGGCCGCATCCGCGCCACCGTCTTCGATCAGGTCGGCCTGCGCCGGGGGTGAGGCCAGATTATACTCGATGGCACCGGTTACACGACCATCGGTTGCTTCTTCGATGCGTGAAATGAACTCTGGCCAGATGATCTCGTTCACGATGTGGCTGGGTGGCAACCACGAGGAAACCACCATTGTTTTTTCAGCCCAGGCAGCAGTTCCTGCCAGCAACGCGGAAATCCCCAGCCCAAAGGCAGCAAGCGTCTGTTTCATGTTATCCTCCCATAACAAAAGCTGCGTGCAGCTTTGGACTACAGTTTCATAAACCAACCGGTCGGTCAACTATACTGGCACGTGGGTTTTCCGAAAAACAATCGCCCTCGTGTCAATTGGCGAATGCAGCGGGATCCAGTCTGGGCAGATCAGCCATCACCTGCGTCACGCGATGATGGCACTGTGCAAGTGGTCCTTGCGGGATCATCGAAATGTGCGCCCAACTGGAATTGCGCAAGGCTATTTTGCGCCAGTAATGTAGCAGCAGCAGCCGAACCGCAGCCAAGGAAAGGGGAGACAGGTCGCCGATGCCCGGACGTTCGGCAATTTCACAAAGCTTTTGCGCCAGAACCAAAGTTTGAGAGGGAACAATGCGATCAGAAAACCAGTCCGGTATATGGTCCGTATCTGCCTGCAGCCCAAGCGCCGCACCGTCGAGTAGGACAGCTTCGACAGGCACCAGCAGCAATGATCTTTCAATGCGGATTGCGGGGTCTGGGGCGGCATAATCGCTTTTGGTCAAAAGCAACTTCCATCCTTGTGGGTATTTTACGTCCCGCCTGTAAACGTCTTCGTAGGCGGCGCGTGTCTCGGCCAGACCAACATCCGAAAGGCTATAGGTCACTTCCCGCCCTGATTTTGTCGACACAATCCAACCGTCTTTCCTAAGCCGGTGCAGCGCGACCCGTATGGCCTCGGTTTTTATGCCAACATGTCCCATCAGCAGGCCCAGTTCCTTGCCCGTGATGTGGTGGTCGCTGAGATCGCCAAACAGCGTGACAATCAGCGACCATGTCTTGATCGGCTCAAGGTTGCACAGGTCGTCAATCAGGGCGTCAGCGGCTGTCAAATTCGGGTCTTTCCAAAGGGGATAAATGGAAGTTGACCCCCTAGTTATCACGCCATCGCGCCATGTGGCTATGAGAAAACCCTAAGGCTCATCGCGATGATAGGCGTTCATGGTCAACAACTCATATTCGGCAGCAAGATCACTGTCGCGGTTAAGAAGGGTGACTTTCCACCGGACCTCACCATAGTCCTGATTTCGTGGTGACTTTTGCATAACGGTCAGACGAACGCGAATGCTGTCTCCGGCCTGAATTGGCTTGAGAAACCGCAAATTGTCCAGTCCTGTATTAGCCAAAACGGGCCCCTCGTCGGGTTGAACGAACAGACCGGCGGCGAAGCTCAGCAACAGATAGCCGTGCGCAACACGGCCCGGAAAGAACGGGTTCCGCTTGGCCGCGGCATCATCCATGTGAGCATAGAACGTGTCGCCGGTGAAATGAGCGAAGGTTTCGATGTCGTCCAGCGTAATTTCACGTTCCGCAGTATACAGTGTTTCCCCGATTTCAAGGGCGTCGAATGTACGGGTAAACGGATGGGCGTGATCAGTGATTTCGGTGGCACCCGGCACCCATTTACGGCCAATGGCCGTCAGGATGTCGGGGCTGCCCTGAATGGCGGTGCGCTGCATATAGTGCATCACGCCGCGAATACCGCCCATCTCTTCGCCGCCGCCCGCGCGACCGGGCCCGCCATGCACCATATGCGGCAGGGGTGACCCATGGCCTGTGCTTTCTTTCATCGAGGTTTGGTTGTTGAAATACAGTCGCCCGTGGAACGGCCCGGCGCCCAAAGCGACAGTTCTGGCGACGTCGGGATCGTTCGTGATGACCGATGCCACGAGGCTACCGCCACCCCGGTTGGCCATGTGGACCGCGTGTTCCAGATCGCGATAGGGCATCACGGTTGAAACGGGGCCGAACGCTTCGACCGAATGCAGCAGGTTGGCTGTGTCCGGCGACGCGCAATGAAACAGCATCGGCGGGACAAAGGCACCTTTGTCTCGGTCCGTTCCGAGCACCACGAAGTCATCGGGGTTTCCGAAAACGTGGTCCGCCTCTTGCCCGATTAGGGCGGCCTTTTCCAGAACATCCCGTCTTTGGGCCTGAGACACGAGGGCACCCATTTGTGTTTCTTTGGCCGCGGGGTCCCCAATGATGACCGATCCAAGCCGTCTGCTTAGGGCGTCAATTACGGCCTCGACCTGAGAAGCCGGGGCCATGATGCGGCGAACGGCGGTGCATTTCTGGCCTGCCTTGGCGGTCATTTCGTGGGTGGCTTCTTTGATGAACAGATCAAATTCGGGCGTGCCTGCCACGGCATCTGGGCCGAGTATCGACGCGTTGAGGCTGTCTTGTTCGGCAATGAACCGCGTTGCATTTCCTTGAAAACATGATGCGCCGCGCAGCGTTTTTGCTGTTGCAGCCGAACCGGTGAAGCTGACGATGTCTTGCCCGCCCAAATGATCCAGCAGGTCTCCGAGCCCGCCGGAAATCAACTGAATGGCGCCTTCTGGCAGCAGGCCGCTAGCCAGCATGATCCTTACGCAGTGTTCGGTGACATAGCATGTCGCCGTTGCCGGTTTTATGATTGCAGGAACCCCGGCCAAAAGCGTTGGGGCCAGCTTTTCCAGCATACCCCACACAGGAAAATTGAAGGCATTGATGTGAACGGCCACTCCGGTCAGCGAGGTGCAGATATGCTGCCCCAGAAACGTGCCGTGCCGGGACAACCGTTCGACCTCACCATCCAAATAGATGGTGTCGTCCGGCATTTCACGGCGACCTTTGCTGGCATAGACCATCAATGTGCCGATACCGCCGTCAATGTCGATCAGGTGATCTTTCTGCGTCGCGCCCGTCGCGAATGAAATGTCATAAAGGGCTTGTTTGTGTTGTCCCAAGTGCGCCGCCAACGCCTTGAGCATGCGCGCACGATCATGGAACGTCATCCCGCGCAGGGCAGGCCCGCCCTTTGAACGCGCGAAGTCCAACATGGCCCCAATGTCCAGCGCAGTGTTCCCGGCCCTTCCAATCAACTCACCGGTTACGGCCGAGTGGATATCGCGGGCTGAACTGTCGCATCCGATCCACTGTCCGGCGATGTAGCTTTCAACATTTTGTACAGTCATGAGGCCGTCCTTGCGTCTGGGTTCGGTGTGACTCAACTCATTAATTGACCTACCGGTCGGTTTATGAAATGTTTAAGTACAGGGCGGAGGAAGATCAAGGAGAATGTGGTGTCCATGACGGTGGGAAGCACGGGCCGGGTGAAGCGAAAGTTGGTCGTTTGTTTGTTCAATTCCAAAGGCCGCCAGCATGACGCCTAAAGAGCGCGCGGAACGTGCGGCGCACGCCATGTGGCGCGAGGACAACGCCAGCCGTTGGGTTGGCATGCGCATTGACGACGTGGATGAGGGCAGGGCGACACTGTCCATGATGATCGAGAAACACCATACCAACGGACATGGTATCTGCCATGGCGGTGTGATCTTCATGCTGGCCGACAGCGCCTTTGCGTTTGCTTGCAACAGCAAAAATCAGTCCACCGTCGCGCAGCACAACGATATCTCATACATTGCGCCGGGCCGATTGGGTGACCGGCTTTTCGCCGAGGCGCGCGAAGTCAGTCTGACCGGACGAAACGGCATTTATGACGTCACCGTCACCAACCAAAAAAACACAGTGATCGCAGAATTCCGAGGCTGCTCCCGCGCCATTCCGGGCCAGCTTTTTGAGGAATAGGGGAGGAGCCCATGAAAGACCTGACGCCAGCCCGAGACAGGCTCGACCCGATCGAAATAGCATCCACCGACGAAATTCGCGCCTTGCAACTGCAACGGCTGCAATGGTCGTTAAAGCACGCATATGAAAACGTCCCCTTTTATCGCCAAAGGTTTGATGCCGCAGGGGTGCACCCGGATGATTTGAAATCGCTGGCGGACCTGTCGAAGTTCCCGTTCACCTACAAGGATGACCTGCGGGCCAACTATCCCTTTGGCCTTTTTGCTGTCCCGCGTGAACAGATCGTGCGTGTGCACGCATCATCAGGGACAACGGGCAAACCAACGGTTGTCGGGTATACGCGCGGTGATATCGACAACTGGGCAAAACTGGTCGCACGGTCGATGCGTGCCAGCGGAACCAAGCCCGGTGACATCGTCCATATTGCTTATGGTTATGGCCTGTTCACCGGCGGGCTTGGCGCGCATTACGGGGCTGAGGAATTGAATTGCACCGTCGTACCTGTTTCGGGTGGGATGACCGAACGGCAGGTGATGCTGATACAGGATTTCAAACCCAGTACGATCATGGTGACCCCGTCCTACATGCTCAACATCCTTGAACAGTTTCATGCCGCCGGAATAGACCCGCGGGACAGTTCGCTGGAAGTTGGTATTTTTGGTGCCGAACCCTGGACGAACGCGATGCGGGCTGAGGTCGAGGCTGCGTTCGATATGCATGCGGTTGATATCTATGGCCTGTCGGAAATCATGGGTCCCGGTGTGGCTAATGAATGCGTCGAGACCAAGGACGGCCTGCACATCTGGGAGGATCATTTCTACCCCGAGATCATCGACCCCGAGACCGGCGAGGTCTTGCCAGACGGTGAGATCGGAGAGTTGGTCTTTACAACGCTAACCAAAGAAGGGCTGCCGATGGTACGTTACCGCACGCGCGACCTGACCCGGTTGATGCCCGGAACGGCGCGGTCGATGCGGCGGATGGAGAAGATTACCGGACGTTCCGACGACATGATCATCCTGCGCGGCGTGAATGTCTTTCCGACCCAAATCGAAGAACTGGTTCTGGCGACCCCCGAACTCGCGCCGTATTTCCAGATTGAACTGTCTCGCTCGGGCCGGATGGACGCGATGACCGTACATGTCGAAGCCGCGCCTGATGCAGCAGCGGATGACGCACGGGATACCATGGCCGGGGCCTTGTCTAAGAAGATTAAAGATACGATAGGGATCGGAACCACAGTAAGTGTCGGTGTGCCCGGCACTGTCGAACGCAGTCAGGGCAAGGCCCGACGCGTCATTGACAACAGACCAAAGGAGTGAGCCCGTGGCGCGTACGATCGCAAAAGACCACGATAAAAAACGGCAGAGCATCCTTTCGGTTGCGGCCAGTGTTTTTGCCCGCGAAGGGATTGCACGTGCCTCGATGAACCAGGTGGCAAAAAGCGCGGGCATATCGAAGGCCAACATCTATCACTACTACGACAGTAAAGAGGCGTTGCTGTTCGATATTCTGGATTCCTATCTCTCCGAATTGAACGACCGCGTCTCTTCGGTCGAATTGGAAGGCAAACCGCCCGAAGAACAGTTGCATCTGGTCTTGCGCGAATACCTTCTGGCTTATGAAGGGATGGATTATGAACACAACATCCAGAGCGAAGGAGTTTCACTGCTGCCCGACGCCATGCAGACGGTGCTGAAAGCCTATCAAAAGGATATGGTCACTCAGATGAGCGGTATTCTGGATGCGGTGAGCGGCGGCAAGTTGAGTTCGCAGCCCCGGTTGTTGCGCGAATTGACGATGTCCGTTTTTGGCATGTTGAATTGGTATTACATGTGGCACCCAAAGGCGACGCGATCGGATCGCGAGGGTTATGCAAAAACTGTCACGCAATTCACTGTTGCAGGTCTGCCCGGGGTTCAGGCCGGCAGTTAGTGGCCTGCCTCATCGTAATCCCACACTACTTTGTCTGAGACTGGGAAACACTGGCAGGTCAGAACAAAACCAGCTTCAACTTCGTAATCTTCCAGTGCGTGGTTTGCCACCATTTCTACTTCGCCTTCGATCACCCGTGCTTTGCAGGTGGAACACACCCCTGCTTTGCAGGCGTGAGGCGCGTCGAGGTTTTCAGCAAGCGCGGCTTCCAACAGGCTGGTATCCTTTGGAATGGTCAGGCTGCGGCTAACGCCGCCCAGTGTAACCCGCCCCTTGATGCCTGCATCGTCAATGGCTTTTGACGTTGGGCGGGTTTTGGCCCGGCCCGGTTGGGATGAGGCGAACAACTCGAACCGGATCTGGTCCTTTGTCAAACCATGATCCTTGAGCGATTGCGAAATCGCCAGCATCATGGGCTCCGGCCCGCAGATATACGCCATCGAGACAGAGCCTATGTCGATCCAATGCCGAAACAGAGCCGCGCATTTTTCGCCGTCGACCCTCCCCCGGAACAGGTCAATCTCCTGACTGTCATCTTCAAGTATGTGGACGATGTTCAACCGGTGCAGGTACCGGTTTTTAAGGTCCTCCAGTTCTTCCCGGAACATGATCGTGTTTGGGGTTCGATTTGCGTAGACAAGTGTAAACCGGGCAGAGGGGTCTTCGGACAGGGCGGTTTTCAGGATTGACAGAACCGGAGTGATGCCCGATCCCCCCGCAAATCCCAGATAGTGCGGGGCATCAGCATCCAACGCCGCATGAAAATTACCCATGGGCGGCATTGCAGTCATGACATCGCCCACTTGCAATTCAGTGTTGGCCCAGTTGGAAAACGCGCCGCCATCAACGCTTTTGATCCCGACCTGCAAAACACCTTCATGCGGTGCAGCGCAGATAGAATAGGAGCGCCGCAATTCCTCACCATCGAAGTCCCGTTTGAACGTTAGGTACTGGCCCGGCGCAAAGGCAAATCTGTCCGGGTTTTCGGGGTTCAGGGTCACAATAACTGCGTCGCGGATGGTTTTTTGGATGTCCGTCACGGTCAGGGGGTGAAACGTCGCCATAGCTCAAGACCTCAGATGCATTTGAAATAGTCGAATGGTTCAAGACAGCTCTGGCAACGCCATTGCGCTTTGCAGGGGGTTGAACCGAATTGGCTGATTTTCTCAAGCTGGTCGGATTTGCAATGCGGGCACCGCGTTGGTCCACCCGCGGGTTGCGGTGGCGCAATGCCGAACTCCTCCAGTCGAGAGCGGGCTTTTTCCGAAAGCCAGTCGGTCGTCCATGGTGGCGCGATACGGGTTTGGATCTGCAGGTTTTCAACCCCGTTGGCGGCCAGTGCTGTTTCTATGTCCATTGCTATCACCGCCATCGCAGGACAACCGGAATACGTTGGCGTAACGGTCACCGTCGCTGCGTTGCCGGACACCGACACGTCCCGAATGACCCCAAGATCGACCACCGAGATCACTGGGATTTCAGGGTCGGGGACGCCTTCGAGCCAGTTCCAAATCTGTGCTTCGGTCACAGGCATTGCAGCTACCACGCTGCTCCGGGGTAAGAGCGTTGGAGGGTTTGCATAACCGCCAGCATGTGTCCCAGATGCTCGGTGTGTCGAAACCCGGTGCGCCCACCTGATTGGGCAAATGTTCCCTCGGGCAATGTCAGGCAAGCTTCGGTCAACACGCGTTCAACCGTTTCCAGCCAGACGGAGTGTAAGTCCGAGGGCAGCGGCGCGACCCCTGCTTCGGCCATGGCGTGATCCGTGGCATCGACTTTGAAAACTTCTCCGCTGTAGGGCCAAAGGAACGTCAACGCGTCCGACATGCGGCGGTTACTTTCTTCCGTGCCATCCCCCAAGGCAATCACCGTGTGAGAGGATCGATCGAGGTGGTACAGCGCCTCTTTCAAGCATTTGGCTGCGATCTCGGCTACGCGCGTGTTTGTCGAGTCCTGCAAGCGTGTCAGCCACGGTACCTGAAAGGCGTCAAACAGGAACTGGCGCATTTGCGTCCGCCCAAAGTCGCCATTTGGCACTTCGAGCATCAGAAGATTTCGATAATCGTAGACCTCACGCAGGAAGGCCAGATCATCGGCGGTTCGCCCGGCGCCTTCGACCTCACCGGCATATCCCAGCCACAACTGGGTCTGGCCGATCAGGTCCAGAGCCATGTTCGCCAGCGCGATATCTTCTTCCAAAACCGGAGCGACCCCGCACCATTCCGACGTTCGATGCCCCAGCACCAGGGCATTGTCCCCCTGCCTGAGAAGGAACTCGAACAGAGGGTTTTCAGCAGCAGAGAGTGTCATCACATTTTCCCAACTTCTTTGGGGATGTCGTAAAACGTTGGATGCCGGTAGACCTTGTCACGGGCCGGATCGAATAGCGGTCCTTTGTCCGAGGGGTTGGACGCTGTGATCTCTTTGGCTTCGACAACCCAGATGCTGACGCCTTCGTTGCGGCGCGTGTAAACATCGCGCGCATTGCGGATTGCATGCTCGGCATCTGCGGCGTGCAACGATCCGACGTGGCGATGGCTCATGCCATGCTGCCCACGGATAAAGACTTCCCACAAGGGCCATTCGTTTTCGTGCGTCATCGGGTTACTCCGCTGCTTGAGAGCGTTTCTGGGATTTGCGCGCGTGGGCAAGCATCGCCTCGCGCACCCACGCGCCGTCATCCCACGCCTTGCGGCGTGTGCTCAGGCGCTCGGCGTTGCAGGGGCCGTTGCCGGATATCACTTCGAAGAATTCCGACCAGTCTGGTTCGCTGAATTCGTAATGGCCGGTCTCGTCGTTCCAGCGCAGGTTTTCATCGGGGATCGTCAGGCCTAGAAACTCGGCCTGCGGAACGGTTTCATCGACGAATTTCTGTCGCAACTCGTCGTTGGTGTTGATTTTAATTTTCCAGGCCATCGACTGTGCGGAATGCACGCTGTCCTTATCTGACGGACCGAACATCATCAACGCAGGATACCAGAACCGATTCAACGCATCCTGCGCCATGCGTTTTTGATCAGCGGTGCCCTCTTTCGCCATTTTTATCATGATGTGATAGCCTTGACGCTGGTGAAAGCTCTCTTCCTTGCAGATACGAACCATTGCGCGGGCATAAGGCCCATAAGAGGTACGCTGCAGCGGAACCTGATTCATGATCGCAGCCCCGTCGACCAGCCAGCCGACCGCGCCCATATCGGCCCATGTGAGGGTGGGGTAGTTGAAGATGGACGAATACTTCATCCGCTCGGAATGCAGCATTTCAACCAACTCATCCCGGCTGACGCCAAGTGTTTCAGCCGCACAATAAAGGTAAAGCCCGTGCCCGGCCTCGTCTTGAACTTTGGCCAGCAGATTGGCCTTACGTTCAAGTGTCGGTGCACGAGTGATCCAATTGCCCTCGGGCAGTTGGCCAACGATTTCGGAATGGGCGTGCTGACCGATCTGCCGGATCAGTGTCTTACGATAGGCCTCGGGCATATAGTCCTTTGGCTCAATCTTTTCCCCCCGGTCGATACGATCCTGAAAGGCTTTGTCCTCGGGGCTCATATCGTCCCGAGATTGAACGCCCTTACCGGTGGACTTGACCATCTGTGCATACATGCTTGCGTCCTCCTCAAACGCAAAAATCCGCATATGCGGAGGTCGCGTCTGATCCTGTTTTGGATCAGAACTGGGTCTTGTTGACCCTATTATGTTACGGAAATACTAAAGTTACAATGTTTTTGTAACATTAAATTCTCCGCGGGTTTGCTTGAGATATTTCTACGCCTAATCAATAAAATACCCGACCAGAACAGGAGGTGACCGGCATGCACAGTTCAACGGTGAATATCATTGGTGCCGGGCGGGTGGGTCAAACGATTGCCCGGCTTATGCAGGCCAAAGACGGCTACATTCTCCAAGATGTTTTGAATGCGCGTATGCAATCTGCGCAGGATTTTGTTGAGCTGATCGGTCAGGGCAGGGCCGTTGATAATTTTGCTGAGTTGCGTCCGGCGGATGTTTGGATACTGACCGTACCGGATACTCAGATTCATCGCGTTGCCGAGCAGATTGCCGAGGCTTATTCAGCCAGCCCGACGCCTTCGGTGGCCTTGCATTGCAGCGGATTCTTTCCTGCCGATCAGATGGCACCACTGCGATCCTTGAACTGGCGGCTGGCCAGTGTTCACCCGGTTCTGTCTTTTGCTGATCAAAGTGCCGCCGCGCGTCAGTTCGATGGGGTGCTTTGCGGTGTTGAAGGTGATCCCGAAGCGACGGCAGTGGCGACAACGATGTTTGAAGCACTTGGTGCCAAGTGCTTTCCTATCAAGTCTGAAGGTAAAAGCCTGTACCACGCCGCGGCGGTCATTTCGAACAACTTCACGGTCGTTTTGCAAGCGATTGCACGTGAAGCATGGGACGCGGCTGGCGTTCCGGATGACGTCGCCCAACAGTTGAACGAAACGCTGCTGAGCGGGACGTGCGAAAATGTCTGCGCGCAAGGACCCAAGGCCGCTCTGACAGGTCCGGCGGCAAGGGGCGATGATTTTGTGGTCGAAACGCAAGGCCGGGATGTCGGCGACTGGCACCCTGTGGCTGGGCGCATTTACGGCGATCTGAGCGCGTTGGCAAAGTCCCTGAGCAAAGGTGGAAAAACGCGCTCAGCAGGGGGCTGATTTTAAGCGATCAGCAGGGAAAAGCGCTCAACAACCCAGATCAATGCAACAACCGAAATCGAGGCGGCAATGAAAGCCCGGGCCCCGATCCAAACGGATGTTGGCATTCGCCTGAGGATTACTACCAACGGCCATGTCACCAGAACGATCATCAACTGTCCGATCTCGACGCCGACATTAAAGGCCAGAAGGCTTTGCCAAACATTGTCCGCGTCAACTTTCAGAATTTCGCGCAGCATGAACGAGAACCCAAACCCGTGCAAAAGCCCGACACCAGCCGTTACGCCAGCCGCAACAAGATATGAGTGTTTGCCCCCCGATCTTTGAAACACGGCGTCGGCGGCCGCTAGAATGATGGTCATGGCGATTGCCGTTTCAACGGCCGGAATGAACCAAGGGGCAGAAGGTGCCAGACCGAAAAACCCCATGATCAACGTAACGCTGTGGCCCAGCGTGAAACCTGTCACCCGCGCAAGCAGGGCCTTTAAGTTCAGCGATCCGATTACCATGCACAGGACAAACAGAACATGATCAATGCCCTCAATTATGTGCCGGACGCCTTCAACGACAAAAGTCGCAGCGGCAGAGGATGCTGTTCCAGTGATTTCGATAGGTTCGGCCAGCAAGCCCTTGGCGCGGTAGGTTCGCGTTTCGCCGTTGTGATAATTCAGTATAAGGTTGGCGGTCTCGTCCTGACCCGCCAGACCGGGGTTTGACAACATCGACAGCGCATAGGCGGCATCTGACGCATCCCCGAACGTCAGCCATATATCAACGACGGCATCACCCACGTAAACTTGCTGATCGCTACTTATGTTGATGGCAGTCGCTGCCAAGGCTTCTGTTGCCTCGGCTTTTGTCGCAAATCCTGGCTCTTGGCCGATGGGATAGACGTTCAGATTGACGATATGACCTTGGAGCCGACCATCGGCCTGCTCGATTACAAGCTCGTCGAGGACAATATCCGCAAGGGCAAATGGCGCGCGCCTGAGTGCCTCAACATCGACCAGGTGCATGACAACACCGTCTTGCAATTCATTGGTTGTGAAAGGTGCAGGGCGGGGCAGGCCGTCTGCCCCGGCAGGCCCAACTTTATCCGCCAGAATATAAGCCATCGGCGTGCGCAGCATCACATTTAGCCCGCTGTCGTCCTGGACGATATGAAATATGCGAACATTCTGGTTCAGGTTAAAATGCGCCCAGGCCCCACCTGCGACAGGCAGAAATGATAAAACCAGAACCGCAAAGTGTATTGCAAATCGCATTATGTCATCCTTGCTTCTGCGCGTTCAGGACGGTCAGCCCATCCAGATGCCATTGGTCGCCATGCCGCGATACGTTCATCAATCCGCGAAACAGCACTGATTGCTGATGCAGATGTCCCCAATGGCCGCCGCTGACCCTTGCTGTCCAATTCGCGATAATCTGGTGCGAGTTTCTGTCTTCGCCGGACGACAGCCCCTCAATCCGCAGATCGACGATCTTGTCGGTCTTTGCCAAAGCCCCCGAGGGTAGGCTTACGGATAGGCCTCGACGCAGCTCATCGCGAATTTGATCGCGATTGTCGGGTGTGACAAACGGCTCTAACGCCGCTTCCACACCTTTTATATCGGGTTCCAGCATCGCGACGCTCAGGTTGCCCAATAGACCCTGCACAACTTGATGAGTGGTCGCGTCATCAGGTGCAGTGGCCGTCACCATTGGCACGGCATAGCGGATTGGTATGGTCAGCAGAGCCGCCGTTGCGAAGGCACCGAGCATGGCAGCAAAAACGGTTCGTCGACTATCGGCAGCGCGCAGCGCAAGCACCGCGCAAATTAGGGCAGCCAAGCCAAAGCCGATCGAAACCATGGGAAGGGATATCAAACCAGCGGAATTTACGACAACGGGCCGCGTTTTGGGGTTTTCCCAAGACGTCAGATGATTGTTCCAGACCACGGTCGGGTCCGACTTGTAGATTTGCGAGGGGACGGCCCCGGCAGGATCGCTCAGGGTTATAGGAATGATGTCGGTCCCGTCAGGGAAAAGTTGCCAGGTCATTTCTACGCGATCAGCCAGCGTTGCGTGTGGATAGGACAATACAGCGCCCATCAACATGGTTGTCCGTTGCGCCTCGGCTTCGTCGGGTAATACGCGCAACCCGTCCGCGCCGACCGCGATCCGCGAGACCTGAACGTCGCGGGGCAATACGCTTGTACCGTTGATTGACAGGGGGTTGTGCTGTTCAAAAAAGGATGCAGCTTCCGATTTCACCTGCGCAACCTGATCCGGTGAAAGGCGTTCCGCCGCGCCCAAATTCAGATCTGCCCATGCTTCAAAGTCCTTCAGTCGAAAGATAATTTCATGGCGAACCTCTCGGGGCTCCATCGACAGGAACGACATGAGCGGGGATTTGTGATGGCGGGTCAGATTCGGGTTTTCAAAGGTTGTAAACCATGGGTCTTCCCAGTTGGGCAGCATTGTTTCCGGGCGAGACAGGTACCGGTAATCGGTAACGGGGACCCCAAGATGTTCGGCGACCATACCGATTGAGGCCAAGGGAATGCCGTTTTCATTTAGTGGCGGCGTAAACGTGATCTGTGTCGGCTGGCCTTGGAATTGGAATTCCATTTCAACAAACACAACGTCTTCGCTTCGGGGGCGCGGGGCTATGACTTTGCTGGCGGCGGTCAATCTGGGTGTTCTGCTGCGAACATCTATCGACCGAACCACTGGGGTCAGAGTTTTGCCGTCTGCTGCCACACCAAATGTCCGCCCCGTCCGGGCGGCCAGCGTGCGCCCTGTTCCGTCATCAGGCGCAACAAAAAACGGATAGTCGCTAAGATCTATTTCCAGCACGACGCGAACGCGGTCGGCTTCGACCAACAGCTCTGCAAAATTGGGAGCGGTTTCGCCGCCATAAGGGGACACGAGGTCTGCGGCACTATCCTTGGGCCTGGTCAACACGCAGGCCAAAAACAATGCCCAAAAACACCAGTTCACCGAGCGTGCGAGCGTCTTGGAAACGAAAAGTGATAGCTGCATAAAGACCGTTTTGACCGACGTCATAATCAAACTCTCCGTCAGACCGATCTGCCGAAAAGTCGACAACATGGAACTGATACCCAAAGCGAAGTTGTGTGTCCTCCCAACCTTCCCAGTCAAACCCGGCCAGAACGAGGTATCGCTGATCATCCCCGTTCACGTCGAACCTGATCAGTCCACCTCGGGCGGTGAGGTTCCACCGTTCATTTATGTCTGACACGTGGCGAATGGCAACCATCGGTTCCACCCACGGTCATACCCGCCCCGAATCCGGCGATGTCGATTTACTGTTCATCTCCGGGGTAGGGGAACGTTTGACCCAATACTTCTGACGCTTCTTCGTAGATTGGGCGGAGCACATCATCCACATCGTCGATCCCGTCCAGAGTGAACTGTGAAAACGTCATGACCTCTTGTGGTACGCCTGCTTTTTCCGAGAAATTGATACGGTCTTGCATATCGGGCGCCTGTGCGGGTGCGGCCAGTGGCGGCGCCCATGTGTGTTCTTCTGTGACCGCCATGCGAACTGAGATGTCGTCCTTGGTGACGTTCCAGACCATGAAATCGTCTGCAAGGGTCAACGGTCCGTCATAAGTGGAGCGTATTCTTTCATAGACACCGTTGGCCGTGTCGAAGTCATTGAAAAAGTGGTAGGCGACGGCCATGCGGGGTTTTATGTCGCTCATTACTTTTCCAAAGGCTTCGGGCGCCGTGTGAACTTGGGTTCCCACCAGAAGGGCGGACTCGGGCGTAAATTTCATTTTCGTGACCAATTCAGGCACCGCAATAAAACACTCATGGATCGCAAGATCGGCATTTTGCGCGTGTTCCTTGAACCATTTGTTAGGATACGTGTCAGAACTAAAAACAAACTTCAGACCGTTCCATTCCAATGAATAGCTGACTGACCCATCAATAGCGTGAATTGCCGGGAAGGAACGGATGGTCACACCGTTGCTTTCATAAACAATCTGGTTCTCGCCGGTGTAGTCAAACTCGTTTATCTCGAGGCTATAGCCTCGGAAATCCGTGTTTCCCGCCCTTGCTGCAAGGTCCCATGTCAGCATCCTGCGCATGTTCTCCAACGCATATGCCGTGCCGAGTTCCTCGACCGGGCCGCTTGGCCCCCACACGCGCAATGGCACGTTTCGCCCCATCAATGCCCCGCCGATAAAGAGGTCATGCAAGGCCCCGAAATGGTCAGTGTGGAGGTGCCCGATAAAGACCTTGTCCAAATAGTTGTAGGGGATTTGCAACGAAGAAATCCGTTCCGCTGAACCTGATCCGATGTCGAACAGGAACTTGTCGCCGTTCCCCAATTCAACAAGGAAACACGCCGCAGCCTGTGCTGCACGCGTGGTTGGCATCCCGGTGCCGCAGGCGATGACCCGCATCTCGTCTTCAGCCAGATCTTCGGTGTTCGGGTAATAAACGTCACGCGGGCGGTCGCGCACCATTGTTGGCGAAACTTCCTGGGTTTCTTGTGCATAGGCGGCACCTGGTACGAACAAAGCCTCTATGGCGTCGGTGAAAGTCTGGGGCGCTATGGCCCACGCGCCAAAGACCAGCCCGATCGAAAAGTGTTTGCCGAGATGTGAAAAACGTGTGCGCCGTGACATGGATTTCCCCTTTGTGATCAAATGACAATGCAATTCGGATCGCAGACCAGTTAGGCTTATCTGCGGGGTGTAGCCTTTTAATTCTGCACCTTAATGGCACCCCACGTAAGTGACTCACGGTGAGAATCCGGGTGACTCACGTCGAATTAATTGCAATTATCTGAATGTGATGGCCGCTTCAGATGGAATCTCGGAACAAGACAAGCGTCGTGCGCTTGCCAACGTGTTGGACGATACGCATTTCGATGGCGCGGATAGGTTGCGTTCGTTTCTAACCTATGTGGTTGAGGAAGAGATCGCGGGGCGGGGGGCCGATATTCGCGGAAAGACGGTCGCGCAGGATGTCTATGACCGCGACACGACAGAAGGCATAGACCCGGAAAATGTCGTCCGCGTAGACGCACGGCGACTTCGGCAGCTTCTGGAACTGTATTACGAGGGTGTCGGCAAGTTTGACCCTGTTCGATTGTACATCGACACAGGAGGGTATCGCCCACGGTTTGAACCTGCGACGAAACGTATTCAGCCCGATCCCCGTAAGTCAGAAAAAGCACTCTGGCTGCCACTTGCGGCGTTTACCGCAGGTGCGATTTTGGGCGCGGTCTTGGCGGTCAGCTTTTTGCCTGTAACGTCGGAGCGGGGTTCCGGTTCAAAGCCTGATAGTGTTGCGGTGGGAAAGCCCGACTTGCTACGGAATGCCGCGATTTATGAAAAGTCTCCGTCCGCTTTGCAGGCCTACAACCTGGCACAACAGGCGCGCGTTATGACTTTCCCGATTTTTGATTTGCCAAGACAGATACTGGTCCTTTCGGTGTTTGAACGGGTCATCGAAATGGATGGAACCTATTTCGGAGGGTACGCTGGGGCGGCACAGACTCTGGCGACGCTGTCCATCTTGATCCCCGAGTTGCAGGCCAAAGCTGACTATGCGACGGCCGCTATGGATTTCGCGGACAAAGCGATGCAACTGGCACCCGAGCAAGGGTGGAGCCAGTCGGCAAAAAGCTGGGCCTATTTTGCCAATGGCGATTATGAAGCGGCTTTGACGCTTGGGCGGCGTGCATCCCAGCTTGACCCGGCGGACGGTGCCATTCTGGATTTTCTGGGTGCCGTTGCCCTGTTTTCGGGTGACTTCAAAGAAGCGGTCGAAATTGCGGATCGTCTGTCTTTGCTGGAGTCCAGCAATCAACGGTTTGCCAATCGCAACATCTCTGGAGCCGCACATTTTCATCTAGGTGAATTTGAAACGACGATCGCAAGGTTTGAAGAGGCGAAGGAGCTAGGCGACCCTCTCAGCGCGCCGTCATTGGCTTATGTGACCGCTTCGTTAGCGGCTTTGGGGCGCGAGTCAGAGGCGCGCGCGAAACTGGCAGAGTTGGAGCTTGCCTGGCCGGAAGTGCCGGTCGATGCGATGTTGAAAAGTATCTACAGGAATGACGCACATGCAGCGGCGGTCATTGATAGGCTGGTCGCATTAGGGTGGACTGGACCGTCGCAAGAAACAGCGGCGTCGCAATAAAGCCCCGCCAATTATCAAGGGTCAAAGTTTTCGGTAAACTAGGTCGCTATCGTGCGCGTTTGGTTCCTGATGCAAAATTTCAGTGACTTTCGCGTGAAGGGGCGATTTCCTGCATACGGGATCCGTTGCTCCGGCGTCGCCAGCCAACGCAAGGGCCTGACACCGGCAGCCGCCAAAATCCAGCTCTTTTCGGTCGCAGCTCTGACAGGGTTCGGGCATCCAATCTGTTCCGCGATAGGCGTTGAAGGCTTGGCTATTGTACCAGATATCTTCAAGCCCGATGTCGCGTACGTTTTCAAACCTGAGATGGGTCAGCGTCTGTGCTGCGTGGCAGGGCAGAACCGTACCATTGGGCGTGATGTTTAAACCGGTTGATCCCCACCCGCCCATGCAGGCCTTGGGAAAATCGGAATAGTAATCTGGTGGGACGAAGTCAAAGGCCAGAACCCCCTGCAACCGACGGGCGGCCTCGGCCACTGTTTCCTTCACGGCCTGGGTCTGTTCCCGAGTCGGCAGAAGAGCGGCGCGGTTCTGCAGCGCCCAGCCGTGAAATTGGACACAAGCAACCTCAAGCCGCCGCGCGCCAAGTTCGACGGCCATTTCAATGGTCCGGTCCAGATCATCCAGATTTTTCCGGTGCATTACCGCGTTCAGCGTAAGCGGAATGCCCCTTTCGCGGATGTCTTTGGCAACGCTCATCTTGCGATCGAAACCACCGCGATACCCGCCGATAATATCTGCAAGGTTGGCGTTTGTGCCCTGAAGCGACAATTGGATGTGATCCAGTCCTGCGGCTTCCAGATTGTCCAGACGCCTAGGTGTTAATCCGATGCCCGATGTGATAAGATTTGTGTAAAGTCCAAGCCCCGCCGCGTGTTCCGTAAGTTCTTCGAGGTCGCGGCGCGAAGCAGGCTCTCCACCGGACAGATGCACTTGTAAAACACCAAGGTCGCGCGCTTGTCCCAGGACCTCTTTCCACGTTTCCGTATCCAGTTCGGTTTCTTTACGCTCCAACTCGACCGGGTTGCTGCAATAGGGACAACTAAGCGGACAGCGATGTGTCAGCTCGGCAAGCAGGGCTATTGGCGCAGATGGGGTCATTCCTGCACCATTACGTAAAGGCGGCCGCGCAAGGCCTGCAGAAATCGCTGGACATCAGGTTCCACCTGTTCGGCTGGCGCGTTGTAGGTGGCGGCTAAATCCTGAACCAAGTCTTCAAGTCTGGTTATGCCGTCGATCCGTGACAGGATCGCAACTCCGATATCGTCCAACTCGATGACTTTTTCGGGCGCCATCAAAACGGTTCGGTTGCGTTTCTCGTCTCGTTGTACGCGCACCCCGCGGGGCAGGTAAGGACGGTCGGTTTTGCGCAGCGTAAGGGTCATGCCATGCCTTCTCCGGGCTTCCACGCACCGGGAGGGACGGAGCCCGGCGTGACATAAGCTGCCCATAGCGCGTCCAACTGGGCCCAAAGCACGTTGGTTTTGAATATCAGCGCGTCGCAGGCCATATCCTCTTTTTCGGCTGTATCCGCATGATCCAACACCCAGTTGAGGCCAAAGGCCACGTCTTTGGGTGCCTGTGTCAGGCGTTTACGAAAATAGGACAGGCTATCCGCGTTTGCGAATTCATAATGAGCCAACAGTCCTTCGATCCGCTGTTCGTGGATTTTGGGCGCAAACAACTCGGTCAGAGATGACGCGACCGCCTGAAGCATCGGGCGTTCACGGACATAATGGACATAGGCATCGACAGCGAACTGAGTTGCGGGCAGCACTCCACGGCCCGATGCAACATAGTCGGGGTCCAACCCCACGGCTTCGGCCAGTTTCAACCAACGTCGGATGCCGCCACCTTCTTCAACGCCGCCGTCATGATCTTCGATGCGTGAGCGCCATTCACGGCGAATGTCCGGGTCCGCGCAACGCGACATGAAAGCTGCGTCTTTCAAAGGGATTGCGGCTTGATATGCCCAGCGATTGATCACCCAGGCGCGCACTTGATCCGGTGAACACTGCCCGCTGTGAAGACGGTGATGAAAGGGGTGCTTGTCGTGATACCGTTCTTGTCCGATCTGCCGCAGACGGGCTTCCAGGGTCTCTCGGCTCATATTGCGATCTCCTGCCCATCAAACGCGATTGACCAACCAGCCTTTTCAACGGCAGCGCGCTCGGGGCTGTGTGGCTGCAACATCGGGTTTGTATTGTTGATATGGATGAACGTTTTGGCAGCCGTCACTCCGGCCAGTTGCGCGATCGACCCCTCAGGTCCGTTGACCGAGATATGTCCCATACGCCGACCGGTTTTCACCCCGGTGCCTGTATGGATCATCTCGTCGTCTTCATACAATGTTCCGTCAAAGAAGAGCTGATCCGCGTCACGAAGCTGATCCAGCAGCTTTGGCGTTACCCGGGCGCAGCCGGGAATATAATAAGCCACTTTGTTACCTGTCGAAAGGCGCACCCCTACGGTTTGTTCGCCCATCAGGTCGGTGTCTACGGCCTCGCCTTCCATGAACAAGGGAACCTTTCCCGGAACAGCGAACAACCGTGCCTGCAGACCGTCTTGTAGGGCAAAGTCTTTGTCCAAGGCTATGCGGGAACGTGTTACTTTTTCTCGGTTCACGGCGTCAAAAATTCTGTTTGCTGCCAAAACATCAAGAATATCTCCGGTGGCAAACAGCGAAAACGGCGTCTGCTCGCGCAGGCTGAGAAGGCCCGCGATGTGGTCAATGTCCCCATTCGTCAGCAGAACCGACGCAACAGGTGCGTCGCGAATTGATCGGGGATGCAGTTGAGGATTGTCCAGCATCTGCTGCCGGATGTCTGGTGACGCGTTCAGAATGCTCCAGCTTTCACCGTCAGGTGACACAGCCAATGAAGACTGACCCGATGGAGGGATAAGCCCGCTACGAGCGTCCCGGCAATTCCGGCAACCGCAATTCCATTGCGGCAGTCCGCCACCAGCAGAAGCCCCAAGAACCAAAAATCGCACCTCGGGCCTCCGCTGAGCTTAAGTAATTAGAACAGGTCGCGCTCGTGCTCGCGGCCTTCGTCCTCGGACGGAGAATACATATTGATCTCCATGCCGCAATTCACTTCCTTCAGTTTCGGCGTGCTCCAGGTCATTGATTCCTCCACAGCTGGGTGCTTACAGCAAAAAACCTACAACCGGCACCTTATCGGGAAAATGCTGCTTTGGTCGTAAGGCTGTAATCTCATTGTCTGATCCATTACGCACATCGTCAATGGTCCTCGATAGGCAAACTGCGTTTTAGGACTTTCGTCGAATGTCCTGAGTGTGATGGGAAATATAGTGTTCAGCCCATGCGCAAGCTGGTTGCAATTGTTATTCTGCTATTCGGCAGCCTGATGGCTGCGGCTGAGCCGCTGCCGCGGGAAAAACTCGAGGATTTTATTCGTGCGCCGTTTTCCCTTGGGGATGCCTTGAATGACAAGGGGGTTTACGCGCTGCTGAATTCGGGCGGTATCGAGGCCGGATTTGTTTTTGAAACTGAGCCCTTAGCGCCCTTGCCGGGATTTTCCGGAGCGCCGATCAATATGTTGGTTGTTTTGGACCTGGAAGGGCGGTTCATGGACGTCCAACTGATTGAGCATAATGAGCCGATCTTTGTCTCAGGTTTGGGACAAGCGCCCTTTCACAAGTTCTTTGAGCAGTATGGGGGACATTCGATCTCGGACTCAATCGTGGTCGGCACACAGTACGGCGACGCCGCGTCGGGATCACAGCTTGTTTACCTAGACGGCGTGACCAAGGCCACGGCCAGTGTCCGCATCGCGCATGAATCGGTCATGGGCGCTGCTCTTGCGGTGGCACGGGAAAAGATGCAGGGCTTGGCAACGTCACCGCCCGCCTTCCCGAACCCGGATCATGACGAAAACCTGACTTGGGATGACTTGATCGCCACCGGGATCGCAACCCACAAAACGCTGTCAAATTCCGAAGTGGAAGCACTTTTTGCTGGCACTTTGTGGGAAGATGACGACCCCGAGGCGCAGGATTACCCGGATGAGCCGTATCTCGACCTGTGGATCGTGGACTTGGGTCCTAAATCAATTGCCCGTGCTGCGCTTTCAACAGGCAGTTTCGAAGAATTGCAGGGTTTTATGGAGATTTCGGACAATGACGAGCCGATCCTTCTGATCGAAACCGCCCGACACGGCCTTGTCAGTGATGAATTCGTTCGAAACACAGCGCCAGATTGGATTTCAGCGGAGCAGGATGGATTGCCAGTGGCCCTGCGCGATGCCGACCTGCTTGTTGAATTGGCAGATGGCGCGCCAGATGGCACTGCCATGATCCTGCGGACAGACCGGCGATTGGGTTTTGATCCGTCGCGGGACTGGATTCTAAAGGTATTGGCTGTGCGGGAACATGGCATATTCCAACCGGAAACCGGGTCGGTAACACTCGAAATCTCACACACAACCCCTGATCGTTTCTTTTCCCGGCCCGTTCAGATCAAACCTGCACCCCCGTGGTTGGAGGCTCTGAGAAGCCGCCAATCCGACATGATTATCCTGTCGGTATTTTTGGTTGGGCTGGTGTCCACGCTTGGATTCCGAATGAATTCATTTGCCGCCCAGCCAATGTTCACTCCGTACCGCCTGGGCATTCTGGCGGTTGTCGTTGGATTTGTCGGGTGGTGGGGTCAGGGGCAATTGTCAATCGTGACGGTTCTCGGCTCCCTTCGCGCCGCACTTGAGGGAGGCAGCTTTGCGTTTCTTCTCTATGATCCCTTTTCGCTCCTGATTTGGGCGGTTTCGATTGTTGGTCTTGGCGCGTGGGGCAGGGGGCTGTTTTGCGGCTGGCTCTGCCCATTTGGCGCGCTGCAGGAATTTGCGCACCATGTAGGAAGGGCTCTGCGGATTCCGCAAATAGAACCGTCCGACAAATGGGACCAGCGTTTGAAATGGTTGAAATACGTGGTGCTCGCGGCTCTTGTCGTCGTCGTTTTTACGATCCCCGACCAGATCGACAAAGCCGCCGAGGTCGAACCTTTCAAAACCGCTATTACCACTTTCTTCGTGCGCGAATGGTACTACGTCGCTTATGCCGCCTTTTGGCTGTTCCTGGGCATGGTCATGTTCAAAGGGTTTTGCCGCTATGTCTGCCCGTTAGGCGCGTTTCTGGCAATCGGAGGGCTCATACGTGGACGCGATTGGATCGACCGCAGGGCTGATTGTGGTTCACCCTGCCAACTTTGCCGGGTAAAGTGTAAATACGGCGCAATCAAAAAGACTGGAGAAATCCAGTACGATGAATGCTTCCAATGTTTGGACTGCGTCGCAATTCACGACGACCGTCAGCGCTGCGTCCCATTGATCATTGCCGCCCGCCGCCAGGAACGAAAGGTTGCAGCCAAGTGATGAAACGCCGCCGTTTTCTAGCAATCTCTGCCGCTGCAATTGCCGCCCCTGCTGGCGCTCAGACAACGACCTGGCGCGGATACGCCTTGGGTGCCGAAGTCAGCCTGACCTTTGCCGCAGACCCTGCCACGGCCGCCGCAGCCATAGAAAAAGTGACCGCGTTGCTGCAAGATTGTGAGGACCAATTCAGCCTGTATCGCCCCAGTTCAGCCTTGTCGCAGTTGAACAGCCAAGGCAGCCTGCGCAACCCATCACCGCAATTTTTTCAGCTACTTTTGGCCTGCCAAGAGGCGCACACTTTGACAGGTGGCCAATTTGATCCAACGGTTCAACCGTTGTGGGAAGCATTGGCCAAGGGCAGAGATCTGGACGCGGCAAAAGGCTTAATTGGCTGGGACCGTGTGAAGATTTCTCCAGACAGAATTATTCTTGGCCGTGGTCAGAAATTGACACTGAACGGCATCGCGCAGGGCTATGCGACAGATATGGTTGCCAGTGCCCTCAAACAGTCAGGCTGGACCAAAGTTTTGGTCAATGTCGGAGAGTTTCACGCCGGTGGTAAGGTATGGACTTTGGGAATTTCCGACCCTCGTCATGGCATAGTTCAGACTGTCCAACTGAAGGACAGAGCGATCGCAACATCCAGCCCGCAAGCGATGAGGTTGAGCGCAGAGCACACCCATATTCTTGATCCCAGAAACCACGGCGCGCCGGTGTGGTCGACTGTCAGCGTTGAAGCTTCGAATGCAACAACCGCCGATGCACTGTCCACAGCGTTTTGTTACCTGAGTGTGGATGGAATCGAACGGACACTTGCGAAAACAAACGGAAACCCGTCCGCCTACTGCTTGTCCTCTGGCGGTAGGGTCAGACATTTGACCGCTTAACCAAGGCCCTTTGTTTCCGGGCCTTGGCTTATTGGTGTGTTACGAGCAGGCGTTGATTGCGCGTTTAGTCAT
>NZ_CAIWNQ010000010.1 GCF_903914075.1 Ruegeria sp. THAF57 | reverse complement strand
CCGCGATCGACGCCCACAACCAGATACGGAACGCCTTGGGGATCGGGGTATCCAGTTCCTTGATCCCGTTCCATTCATGCCCCGTGGTGTGGCGGCCGCTAACCTCATCCAGTTCGCGCTTCATCGCTGTATCCTTTCCTCGCGCAACGGACTTTGGGCGGCGGCGTCATAGGTGGGCTTGCGCGAGGGCCAATAGATCCAGACTGCGGCCAGCAAGAATACGACCAGCAGGTAAACCGCGCCCCAGGTTTTTGAAAAGACCAGGACCGCATCATGGGTTTCAGGCGTCATCGGGCAATCTCCTCGGGGTTCAGGGCCTCAAGCTCGACCAATGTTCCAAGCATCTGAAGATAAGCCACCAGAGCGTCCATTTCGGTAACGCGCCCCGGATTGCCGTCGAAATCACGGACCTGAACATTGTCGCCATAGCGTTCGATCAATTCGTCTTCGTTCAGGGCATCCGGATCAGCCTGGTAAACCGCGTCTTGCTCTGCATGCGCGATCTGCGCATCCGAATATGGCACCCCCGCCCGCGACAGGGCCGTCAAAGCCGGAGCAAGGCTTTGCGTATCCAGCCTGTTCTCCGCAAGAAAACCATAGCCCGGCATCACCGAACCCTGGACCAGAGCACGTGGCGATTTCAGGTGCGCCACGTGCCAGGCATCCGAATACTTACCGCCGATCCGGGCAAGATCGGGGCCGGTGCGCTTTGATCCCCATTGGTGCGGGTGGTCATACATCGACTCGGCCGCTAGGCTGAAATGCCCGTATCGCTCTACATCAGAACGCAAAGTGCGGATCATCTGCGAATGGCAAGCATAACAGCCTTCGCGCACATAGATATCGCGGCCCGCCAACTCTAGGGGCGTGTAGGGCCGCATACCGGGGGCTTTTTCCACCGTGTTTTCAATGGTGAACAGCGGGGCGATTTCAAAGATCCCGCCCAGCGAGGCGACAAACAGGATCATACAGGCAAAGGCGATGCCGTTGCGTTCAAGTCTGGCCTGGTTCATCAGATTTACTCCGCCGGTTGCATCAACGGTCCCGCCTCTGCGGGCCGGGCCGAGCGGCGCGGGCCGTTGATTGTCATGTAGATGTTGAAGGCCCCGACCAGTGCGCCCAGCAGGTACAGCAGCCCTCCGATCGCGCGCGCGGTATAATAGGGGCGCATCGCGTCCACGGACTCCATGAAGGAATAGGTGAATGCGCCCGAGGCATCATAGGTCTGCCACATCAGCGATTGGGTGATACCGCTGTTCCACATCGCGCCCACGTAGATCACCGCCCCCGTCAGCGCGAGCCAGAAATGCCAGGCCTCAAGCCGCAGGGAATAGGTGCCCTCGCGCTGCCACAGCCACGGAACCAGCTTGTACATCACCCCAAAGGTGATGAACGCCACCCAACCCAACGCCCCGGCATGGACATGCCCTACGGTCCAGTCAGTGTAATGGCTGAGCGTGTTGACCGGGCGGATGGCCAGAAACGAGCCTTCGAACGTGGTCAGCCCGTAGAACAAGATCGCCACCATGATGAAACGGATTGCGGGATCGGTGCGCACCTTGTCCCACGCGCCGTTCAGGGTCAGCAGCCCGTTGAACACCGTCCCCCAGCTGGGCACCAGCAGGATGATCGACATGGTCATGCCAAGATACTGCACCCAGTCCGGCAGCGCCGTGTAATGCAGGTGGTGCGACCCGGCCCACAGATACAGAAAGGTGATCCCCCAGAACCCCAGGATCGACATCCGGTAGCTATAGATCGGGCGACCGGCGGCCTTGGGCAGGAAATAGTACATCATACCCAGAAACCCTGCCGTCAGCAGAAAGCCCACGGCGTTATGCCCGTACCACCATTGCGCCATCGCGTCCTGCACGCCGGGAAACAGCGGATAGCTTTTGGCATAGGCAAACGAGACCGGCACCGCGAGGTTGTTCACCGTATGCAGCATCGCAATCACCACGATGAAGCCCAGATAATACCAGTTGGCCACGTAGATATGCGGCTCGGCCCGGCGCGCCAGCGTTGCCAGATACAGCCACAGATAACCAACCCAAGTGATCAGCAGGATCAGGTCGGCATACCATTCGGGTTCGGCATATTCCTTGGACTGGGTGATGCCCAGCGGATAGCCCGTCACCGACAACAACACGAACAGGTTGTATCCGATCAGGACCAGCCAGGGCAGGGTCTCGCTGGCCAGCCTCGCGCGTGAGGTGCGCTGAACAACGTAATAAGAGGTCGCCAACAGCGCGTTGCCGCCAAACCCAAAGATCACTGCGGTCGTGTGGATCGGGCGAATGCGGCCAAAATTGCTCCAGGCCATGTCGCCGTTCAAGGCGGGGATGGCCAGTTGCCAGGCCAAAAGACCACCAAAGGTAAAGCCCAGCACCCCCCAGCCGAAACAGGCCAGAACCGCCCATTTGGTCACTTCGTCCTTATATTGCAGCGGGATTTTCGGTGTGGGGGCGTTCAAGCGGTTGATCAGCCACATCGCCCCCCATCCCGCAACGCCCGCGATCAGCCAGCCCTGAAGCACATATCCCGTGTCGCGGCCCCATCCCAGAATGGCGATGCCAAGCCCCATTACGATCAGCACCGCCACCAGTTCGATCAAGATCTCAATACTCCGGTTCATAGGTCCCTGCCCTTCGTGTCAGCGCGATAAAACTCGACCCGGAAGGCGACGGTGCCGCGCGGCTCGACGCTGTGCAGGTCTTCGGGAAAGATCGTGGCGGCGTGATCGGGTGACACCTCTTGCGGCGGGTGCCCCTGTCGGCGGTAGATCAGCGTGCCCGATTGCACCACGATCCGGCCCCAGACCCCCTTTTTGGTCTGGTGGTCCTGCAACAGCGCGGCAGGCACCGTATCCTGCGTAAACAGCGGCGTTTCCGAGTATTTTGTCATGTTGTCCGGGAAGATATCGGTCATGGATTCAGCTTTCGAACAGATCGGCATAGGCATGCCAGGTTGCATATCCAAGGATCGGAAACAGGGGGATCATCAGGATCAGTCCGGTCAGCACGCCCAGACTGACCAATCCCGTGATGCACACACCCCAAAGCAGCAAAAGCGAGAAATTCTGCGTGGTTGCGTTGAAACTCAGCCCCATGGCCGAGAACCCGTCGACCTCGCGATGCACCAGCATCGGAAAGGAAAAGACCGAGATCGCAAAACCAAACGCGGCGAACAGGCCACCCACACACAGACCACTTGCAAACAGCGCCAGCCCGTGGCCGGACGAGAATACCGTCAGCGCCGACTCGACCGGCCCCGCAAAAGGGCGCAGGCCATAAAACACCGCGAATAACAGCGTAGCCGACCGGATCCACAACAGGACCAGTATCATCATCACGACGCCGACCAGAAAGACCTGCCCCGGCGCGGCCACGGGTTTGTCCATGCCCCCCGCGCGGCGGCTGATCTGATATAACCCGACGGTGGCAACCGGCCCCACCAGCATTGCACCGGCCAGCGCAGGCAGGATCATCCAGCCCAGCCCGGTGGCGATCAATCCCAGAATCGTTGCCCAGCCCAACCCGGCCAGACCGAACCCATAGAGCAGTGAAACCCGCAGGTTGGCGCGAAAATCTGCGACCCCGGCCCTTAGCCAGTTTGTGACCGTTTGCAGCGACGGGGTGCTCAGCACCCGCGCCTTGCACCTGGGGTTGTGATCGAGTGTCAGGTCCATTCTGCTCTCCTCCGCTAGGCCAAAGATCCAAGCTTCGGCGGGGCGCTTTCCCTCTGGCGAAACTGAACCAGGCCCATCGACAGGCTGCGCCCGATGCGGTCCGCCAGCGCAGAGATACCGGCGGCGGCTTCGCCCGGCAGAACCTCGGCTGCGGTGGTTCTGAACAGCTCAAGCCAGACCGGAAACAGCTCGGGCTGCACATCCGAATTGGCCAGATGCTTCAGCATCGGGTTGCCCGAGAAGCTGCGATCAAGCCCGATGGCATTGCGCCAGAACGACGCGATCCGGTCCTCATGCTCACGCCATGCCGCATCCGAAGGCCCAACCGCATCCATGAAGATCGGCCCCAGCAATGGATGCACACGAACGCGCGCGTAAAAGACGGCAACCAGCCTGTCGATCTCGGCTTCGGTGATGGGGAACTTTGGCAGGGCCATCGTCACAACCCCTCCAGATAGGCGATCAGGTTGGTCAGATCGTCTTCTTTGCGGATACCGGGAAAGGACATCTTTGTGCCCGGCACGTTTTCGCGCGGGTTTGCAAGAAAAGCGGTCAGCGTCTCAGTGTCCCAAACCAATCCGGCCTCGGAGAGCGATTGCGAATACTTGAATCCTTCGACGCTGGCTGCCGGGCGCCCGAGGATTCCGGCAAGATGGGGCCCGGGTTTCTTTTTCGAGCCGTCCACCGAATGACAGGCTGCGCATTTGCGAAATACTTTTTCGCCAGCGGTGGCGTCCCCGTCTGCCGCTGCAAAAGAAGCCGAGGAGAGAATTGCGATCATTGCAAGCAGAGTTTGTTTCATCAGGGTCTCCAATTCAGTTGGTTATTTTCTAATTTTCATAATACGCATTTTCAATGCGTATTATGTCGCAGCCAGCTTCCCAATCAGGGCACAGCGCGCCCCGAATGGCTTGTCAGTCGGAAATTACGATTGTTTTGCGTGTTCTCTCTCGCGCGCGGCCGATGGCCGACCTGCTGCGATCCAATAGCCCAGCCCCATGATCCCGGCCCCTGCCACGGCGTTACCGGCGCTGACGAACAGCAGATTGCGGAACGCCCCGGCGATGCTGATCGTGTCTGGGTGATCCGACAGCAGGGCGACGGAAAACACGGTCATGTTGGCCACGGAATGTTCGAAACCTGCGGCGATAAAGGCATAGAGGCAGAACCAGATCAGGGCGATCTTTGCCATGTCATTCTGCACGCGCGCCGACATCCAGATCGCCAGACACACCAGCCAGTTGCACAGGATACCATTGAGAAACAGCGTCAGCGCGTCCGCATTCATCTTCTTGGCTGCAACCGCATGGATCAGCGTGTCATCGGACGCTCCCAGAATCAGGCCCCCGCCGCCATAGACAAACAACAGTGCCAGAATGCCTGCGCCAACCAGATTTCCGGCCCAGCTTGCACCCCAGCAGCGCAACAGATCACCCGGCCCTGTGCGCCGGGTCAACCATCCCAGTGTCATATACATCGTATGCCCGGTAAACAGCTCGGACCCGGCAAAGATCACCAGCATCAGCGCGACGCCAAAGCTGGCCCCCATCACCACCGGGCGGATGCCCGCGTCAACGCCCTGCCCGACCGAGAAGATCAACAGGATACCAAGCCCCACATAGGCACCCGCCATCATGGCAAGGACAAAGAAGCCAACCGGGTCCTTCGACAGATGATCCCGCTTGGCCCGGGCAGATTCCGCAAAATTATTAACCGTGTCGAGAAAACTCATAGCGTTCTTCTTTCGCAATCTCGGGCATACGCCCGAACAAAACCGGGATCATCCAGATCGCGGTCAGAGCCAATGCAGCCCAGACAAATCCAAGCCCCAGCCGGACCTGATCATCGACCAGATAGGAATTGCAGATCCGCACCGGCGCGTGTGTGTAGAGGAAACCCAGAAACAGCAGCATCGAAACCGACTGGGCCTTCAGGAACCCCCGCAGAATTGGGCCGATCGTCGGCCAGCACAGCGCCAGAGGGGCCCCGAACCCCAGCGGCAGGGTGACAAACTTGGCCAGATGCCAGCCGGTGTCGGCAAGGGCGGCGTCCACCGAACGGGGCAGCATCCAGATCGCCGCAGTGGTCAGCGCCACCACAAGAAGCGGTCCGGTCAGTGACGGTGGCACGCGCTGGCCGATGGCCAGCAGATACCCCGCCGCTGCCAGCAGCGGAAACTGCACCAGCACATGCACCACCGGATCCCCCGCGACCCAGGGCTGCGCTAAGCAAGCGGCCAAAAAAGCCGCTGCCGCACTTGCCAGACGGATCAAAGCGCCGCCTCGACAGCATCGCGGATGTCATCGAAGGCACGGGTGTCGAAGGCCCCTGCGAACCTGCCCTGCGCGTCGATCAGCAAGACCGCAATGTTGTGTTCGTAGCCGCCCCAGCCATCCGGGATCACCGTGACCTGAAACGTCTTCAGCAACTGCGGCAGATCGGCGGGCACCGGGCGCGCTATGGTCCAGGGGGCACCGGTTGCGGTGTGAAGCTCTCCGTAGGATTGCAAGGCAGACAGATCGTCTACCTCAGGGTCGAAGCTGATGGAGTACATCGGCACCGACAGACCCGCCTGAGACAGGTGATCCCGCAGCTCAGCGAAATCCCCGCCCGAGGCCTGACAGATGGTCGGGCAGGTGGTGTAGATGAACTCGACCAGCGTTGGCGAGGGGCCATGCAGGGCGCGCCAGTCGCCTTGCATGGTCTCAAGCATCACCTGCGACACCGGCTGTGGATTATCCGCAACCTGCACCCGGCGGGCCCCTTCAGCGGTAATCGCCCGTAACCCGTCCGTTGCCTGCCAGAGGGCGGCGACCCCCAGACACACGGCCACCGATGTTGGGATCAGATGCCGGATCATGGCGACCTCCGCAACAGACCAATGGCATAGCGGAGAACCAGCACGGTCGTGGCAAGAATGACGACCAGTGCAAAGACGCTCGCCAGCTGGCTCTGGAATTGCCAGTCCTCGTAATGCACGGCCCAGCGGCGCGGGATCGAGCTGGCACCCGACCACAGGAAGATCAGCGTGAAACCCGCCCCACCCAGCACATAGGCCCGGAACACCAGTTTATCGAGGCCGGACATGGTCTGTCTTGCTGCATCGCGCACGAGCCAGGCGGCGAAACCAAAGGCCATCGCGACCTCGCCCAGCAGCAGATAGGTGTGGAAATGGCCCGGCACCCATTGCGTGTTGTGCATCAGCTTGTTGACCGCAACCATGCCATCGACGATGGCCGGGATAACACCGACACCCCATCCTATGACGCCGAGCGTCAGCAGGCTGACGGGCAGGTCCCATTTCAGACCAGACCCCTTGATGTAAACGGCCAGCGAAAACACCGTGACCCCGATCAGCGGAATGCCCGAGGCATAGGACACGATCTGCCCCACCGCCAGTGTCCAGGCGGGCATGTTCACATCCTGCAACAGGTGGTGGAAATAGACCGCCTGCACAAAGATCACCACAGCCGCCCAAGCACCCACGAAAACTCGCGTGGTTTTCCACGGCCGCCCGGTATAGGTGGGCAGGATTTCATAAACGGCGGTGATCGCCATATAGATCGTGGCGTTGATGAACACGTGACCAAAGAAATAGATCGCGTTCTTGGCCAGCAGCGGATCAACCGCAAAAGACGGGAATAGCAGGTTCACAATACTGGCCGCCAGTACGGCCGCACCAAAGACGATACCAATCGTGTTGAACACCAGAACCGACGAGGCCGCGATAATGGTCGGCGGTGGCAGGTCTGCATCACTGCCGCCAAACAGATAACGCCAGCCCAGACCCCCCAGCAAGCCGCGATAGCGTGCCGATATCTTCAGCCCAAGCTCAAGGTAATACAGCAGGAAACCGACACCGATGGCGACATACCCAAGGCAAAAGGCCACAGCGGCCCCAGCCTCCCATAAGCCGCCCGACAGGGCCGGCAGCGGGAACAGGAAGGTCCAGGCCCCGCCATAGCCGCCGACAAAGATCGACCCCAGTATCAGAACGACCCCCAGCAGGAACAAGCCCAGGAAACCCAGGTAAATTCCGCCGCGCAGATCAAGGTAACGCGCACTGAAATACCACAGTATCGCGGCCCCTGACAGCGCGGCGGACCCCACCATGCCTGCTCCGTGAGCGGTCAGCAGCAGGTAGAAGAATTCGGGGTCAAGTTCGATCAGCCCGCCTTGCGCGGCCCGCATGATCAGCCCGAATACCATCATCAGCAGAAAGACAACGCCGGACAAAAGCATCGTCAGCTTGACAACCGGGGCCTGGGTCGACGCGATTGCGGTTTCATTTCCAATACTTGCCGTCGTCATCAGTTGGCCTCCACAACGTCGAATTCATAGGTCATGTCGTGATGGGCGATGCCGCAGAACTCCATGCACAGGATCTGATAGGTGCCCGGTTCATCAAAGGTGTGGACCAGCTTGTTGATGTATTCAGGCATCGCCTGCACCTGTGCGACCAGCCGCATGTCGGGGTCATAGATGCCCAGACCGTGATTGACATCTTCGGTCGTCACGCGGAACTCGACCTGTTGGCCCAGCGGGATTTCGGTTGTGTCCGTGTCCCACCACCACTGCCCGCTGGTCACATTCACCACCAAAGCATCACCTCCGGCGTCGGCGTGGGGCCATTCCCGAAGCGAGGCGACAGAAATGATGACGCCGCCCGCGATCATGGCCCAGATCAACCACGAACGGGTCCGGTTCACCGTCTGCGACGGCGCTGGCCCGTCAGTTGCACGAACAGTGCGTAGGATCAGGGTCAAGACACCTGCCATCAGCACCAGCGTTATCAAAAGAATCGTCGTTTGCATGGGTCCCCCATCAAATGGCTGTTTCTCATGGCCTAATAATCCGTATTTCAAATGTCAATTTAAATTCGTACTTGGGATGCGTATTAATTCGTGCTAGCAGAGAATCATGCAGCTTTCGATGTTCTCAGATTATGCCCTGCGCGTGATGGTCCATTTGGCGGCGTCGCCCGACCGATTGCTGACGACGCGCCAGATCGCGGCACTTCATGGTGCCAAATACAACCACCTGGCCAAGGTTACATCTTGGCTGGTCCACGAAGGTTACGCCAAAGCGTTGCGCGGACGCTCGGGCGGTATTCAGCTGGCCCGCGACCCGGCAGAAATCAACCTTGGAAAACTGCTGCGCGATCTTGAAGCTGACAAACCACTGGTTGAATGTTTCAGCGCGGACGGAGGGCATTGCCAACTGTCCCCCGCCTGCGGCTTGTCGGTTGCACTTGGCGTTGCGCAGGAGGCGTTTTTTCAAACGCTCGAAGCATATACACTGGCCAGCACGATATCGCTGGCTCCGAAAATGCCGACACTCCTTACCGCGCTAAACGAGGCGATGGTGGAGTCGGGATAACCTCGTCCGATGGAGTTATTGTGAAGGCTCGGACGCGTACTGTTTTATTCGCTAATGAAAATGCGATCCGACAGTCTGACGTAAGCACCAACGAACATGTGTCTCTAGCGTCGTTGCGACGGTTTCCGCTATCTAGTTTCATCATCTCGACTTCGCTTGCCTCGGTTGGAGTTTACCATCCAGGATACTGTCTTCGAGTTGCGCTCGTGCGCATTTACTTACGTGTGCGCCAATTTCCGTCCTCTTTGCTTTTCAGAAAGATAGGGGACTTGTCGCAACCCAATTTATGGTGGGCCTGGTTACAAACGATAACTCATATGAGCTAAATTAAGTTAAACTAGCGCTCAGAAGGGTCGCTTTCCGTGTAGTCCCGCAGATGTTGAATATCCGAGCTTTCTGTTGATCCGCACACCCTTTGGTTCAGACGGGAAAACACTCTGCTCAGACTTTCCGGTTTCATGCCCAGACGACCAACAATCAGGATTTGGTCGTAGGGCAATTCGACCTCACATGGCCCGTCCTCGCTGTCGCACAGGCGCGCAACGAATTCCGCCACCCGCTGAGCCCCGGTCTGCACCTTGAGTTGCTCCAGTTGGGACATCAAAGAATGCAGATGGGTGAAGGTCGATGCCAGAATGAATACGCCTATTTCAGGGTCTTCCTTCATCATGAATATCAGCACTGGACTGGGGATTTGCTTAACTTCGCAGGTCGAGACAGCTTCGGCCGCCTGCGTCTGTATGCCGGTCGCTGCCGCCACATCGGCCCGCTCGCAGGTCACCGCGATGGGGGCGAAAGCCAGCCTGCGGCTTGAGGGCCTGACCGCAGCCGAGGCCGCGCCTATTTTTGACGTGGTTGCTGCCGAAGTAACGCGGCTGGAAAACAACTCCAGCCTGTATCGCCCCGGATCGGAACTGTGCCACCTGAACGGACGGGGCATCTGGCCAACCCCTCGCCCGAGCCGTTGCAGGTGCTTAGCCTGTGTACCGCTCTGCATGATGCCTCGGACAGGGCTTTTTGATAAGACCATTCAACCTGCGTGGCTGGCACTGGCCCACAATGCCGATACCGCCGGACGCCGACTAGCGCATCAGAAGTTGGGCTGGCACAGGGTCCAATCAGCAGCGACAGGATCCGTTTGCCGGTGCCAGGTACCTCCTGATTGACGCTGAACGGAATTGCATAAGGCGCCGTGACCGATCACATAGCCGACATGCTGGCCAGGTTTGAGTTGCGAACTGATCGATCAATACGGGCGAGTTCGCTGCCCGTGGAGCCCATAGAGATGGGGCAGCATTTGATATTGGCTTAGCCAACGCGGAAGGGATAGTACACCGCCAATTGGAACTACTTGACAGGGCCGTCGCGACCTAACCCTCCGTGGCCATAACGTGGGCTCGGGGACGGAGTCAAATATTTGACCCTAAGACCCCAACGACATTTCAAAACACGGTGATTGTCTCGGCGGCGAACGCTGCTTTGGCGGACAGGCTATCGACCACCCAGTGTGCAACACGCGGGAGGCAGATCCGTTCGGTCATTTCCCAGTTCCCGGATGCAAGGCTTGAAGCTCTGATACGCTGACAGCACAGTACCACAAAGAGACCACCCCTGTGCAGTGTAATGCTGCAACTTGGCGAGCGGTACGCTCGGGGAATCAGTTGCAACCTTTGGCCTCTGACGTCGCTTCCACATACCAGTGAATGACTTCCGGAATGATAATAATCTATTGTACGTTCACGATTTCCTTCAAAGGCGCCCGGAATCCTAAAGATGTGATCCCCCATGCTGTTTTCTTTTGCGCCAGACCCGGCGTATCTTTCCGTGATCTGGAAAAGATAATGGCCGAGCCTAATGTATCAGTTGATCACACTACGCTAAACAGCCGAGCCACACGATTCTCGGGCGGAATTGCCGGTTCAGCGTTAAGGCGCGAAAAACATCCGAACCGTTCCTGAAGGATGGACGAGACGAACATTAGTATGAAAAGCATGTGAAAATACCTTCGCCGATCCGTCGGCAAACATGGCAATCCGTTTGCTTCATGCCATCCAAGTGTAGCAAAAAAATCCTGAAACGGATCCATGGTCAAAGGACCGCAACCATGTTGTCGAGTAATTTTCAGTCTTAAGCCATATTACTCACCCAAGGCATAATGATCCTTATTGTCGGATTTTGCGCACAACTCAGCAATAACCGAGATCGACACTCCGGAGTGAACTTGCAAAACGAGTAGTTACTTAAGATGAGGCTCGCCACCAAGCTAACTAAGGTGTTCCGCTATTTGCCGCACTAGTTCTTCAGCATCCTCAGCTGAGACGTCCTGCAAACTGATTTTGATACGCACTTCCGTCGAAGAAAGCTCTGCTGAGACTTTTCCGCCTCCAGGAAGCTGCACAGGTTTCAGATGCAAGACTTGTTGCGGACGTCCACCGCGTGCTTTTTCCTTTGTTGGCTTCGGTGTTGATTTCAGGGCTTCTTCCAGCAACGCCCACTCTTCCCGCACCTCAAGCGCACCAGCGTCCGCCAGAACTTGGCGCAACTTTGGTTGCGCGCCGGAACGAAGCGCCGCGGCTAATTTCAAACCGGCTTTTTCCGTAAGACTAACTGGATGCTGCAGGAGATCACCCAGCGCTTCATGAACGATCGCAAAACTTCTAACTTTGGATCGCTTTGCCTTAGAAGCAGCCGCGAATAGCGCATCAACCGCGGCCTCGGTGGAGTCGAAGACCCCCTGCCCTGCCGCCAGAACAGCTACTCGCCCACGTTCATACGAGCTCAGATTTGACCGTATCTCGTTTTCTTCCACCATTGAAATATAGGCGCCCTGCCCCGAGCCCGCCTCTCGCACAAAGGCCGGGATCGATGAAAAAGAGCTGTCCGTATCGGCAAGCAGTCGGAACGCTTTGAGCCTTCGGTATCCTGAGATGAGCCCAAAACCGTCTTCGTTCTTCGTTACCTCGACCGGCGTTCTCAGGCCATGCGAACGCAGTGAATCCAACAATTCGTTCATGGCCTCATCATCTTCGACCATACGGTCCCTGCGGATGAAGTCTGCATCTATTTGATTCAGCGGAATCATTTCCGCAACGAGCCCAGTTTCCTGGGCATCACGCCAACGCGCTGCATCTCCTTGGTCCTGAGCCAATGCCACCCTATCCGTGACGGAAGCCATGCTGTTTAATGTGGCGGCTTCGGCAGCAACCTTGGCAATTGGAGGCGTAGCCCCTTTTGCCTCAAATGGATTGAGTGAGGGTTTCGCCGCGAAACCAGCCTCCATCTGCTCCAACTCTGTTGTGTCCGGAGCGGACAATCTTCTGCGTTTAGCCATCTGCCTTGTCTCCCATATGGGTATCCCGCCACCAGCATCCGATCAGAACCTCTTTGAATTCCGCATAAGTCCTGTCGAAGGTTTCACGACCCCTCACATAAGTATCGCGATTGAAGTCCCGGTAATCCGCTTCGTAAATACCATTGACCTGCTCACCGGCTTGCCCAACTAAAGCGGTGTAGTCCTGTCTATAGGCGTTCATGAAATCCCCGAAATAGGCCTGGATCACATTTGCCATATCGGTCTGTTGACTGGCGTCAAACCGAGTAATGATTGCTCTGACAACGTCCCATTCGAATTTAAGTTCTGGAAGCCCCGCTGCACGCTGAGCGGCGTTCTCTCCATCCTCTATACTCGCGAAGGTCGTGTACAGCATGTCGAAAAATCGACCGGTCGAATCGAACTCCAAGAATGAAGCCCCAAGGGGCACCAACAAAATATCCGCCGCAGCCAGAGCGTTGATCGTAAGGTACCCAAGTGCAGGAGGGGTATCCAAGAACACTATGTCATAGTCGTCCAAAACTCCGTCCTGATGCAGGAAATTGGTCAAGCCATCCCACAACGGCCAACTCCGCAAACCCATTCGCCAGACCGGTATCTGAAATTCTGCCCAATACAAGTTAAGCTGAGCGCCAATAAGATCGATGTTGGGCCAATGGGTTTTCTGTATTACGTCGCCCGGACCAGTCTTAAGCGCTTCATTCAAGGTCTCATCCAGCGGAATTTCTGATTGTCCAGCCGCATTCCGAACTCGGTTTTCCTGCTGGACGGCCTGTGCGTAATCTTTTGCAATCAGTGGAAACACAGTCTGCCACTCGTCTGCGACGTTGCCCCCCAAGATGGACGTCATCGACCCCTGACTGTCGAGATCAATCACTAGAACACGATACCCATCCAAGGCGGCGGACATGGCTAGATGTGCTGCAGTGGATGTTTTCCCGACACCCCCTTTAAAATTTGCGACTGCAACAACCTTTGCTGGCAACCCCTCAGGTCGATATGGCAAATATTCCTTGGTACTAACACCTTCCGCCGCAAAGTGTTTACGCAGCATCAGAACCTCTTCCAAAGAAAACCATTTGGAACCCGTTTCACCTTCACCTTGTGGAAGGTCTGGGTTTGCCTTGAGGACTCGCCGTAGGTGCGCTGGTGCGACTGGAATGAGATATTTTGTTATCTCCCAAATTGAAAAGCGGCGGAGCCGTTTTTCGCCGTCGGGTGCGTAACCTCTACGCGCCAAATCCTCTCGGCCTTTCGTGCAGAATGCTGCGGCTTTTGCGAATCGAGAAGTCCCTATAGGGTCCGGTAACTTACTTGCTGCTGCTTTCGGATCGAGATTCAAATAGGGTGGTAGTTGAGGAGGGTTGGATTTGTTCACTGTCTGAGCCTCAGGAAATGTTCGCCTTAGCGGCGTATATAGCGCAAGGTAGCGCACATTTTTCACAAAAGCTATCCTTGGTCCTGAAGTTGTCCACAGAAAATCAAGAATTGATTGAGTTTCGCCACGAAACTTTCGAAATATTAAAAATGAGCACAACAAATAGTTTCTATTTTTTAGATAGTTTAATAACTTTGCGGAAAAGAAAACAAATAAAAACAACGTCTTACTCTCTACTTGGTCCCTGTTTACAGGTTAATGGGTGCCAATTCTCAGGCTAAAAGGTACCAAGTTACGGGATCAAGGGTGGCAGGACTCGGTATGACATGCACCGATTCTCAGGTTGGCTGATTTTCCTGAGTTTCAGACCCTATTCATGCGCATTCCTTACCGCCGGTTAGAGTGTACGATTGCGTTCAGAGTCGCCTGAGGTCTTTTTCTGGGGATAACTTTATGAGCACCACAATAAGGTACCCGTTTGCAGGAGCTGCCTTATACTGTATTTGGGTACCTAAAGGTGATTGATCTTTGGGTACCCTTCGTGCCACAAATACTGAAACGAGCAGTCAGGCAGAATCATGCCGGAAACACAATTGGACATGGACCACCTTTCAGGCGCCTTGCGTCGGGAGACGGTAAAAAAGAATGTGGCCGCGATACATATCAGCGGTAAACTCACGCTGCTTCAACGCAAGCTTTCTAACGTGCTGCTACTCAATGCATACGATGCGCTGACTTCTGCATCTACGCACACGATAGATGCACGCACACTTGCCATGATGGTTGGTTATAACTCCAATGATTTTGATACATTGCGCGCAAGTTTGCGTGCTTTGGCGGAAACTGTCGCAGAATGGGACATGTTGGATGAGCAAGGCCGGCAAGAGTGGGGCGTTTCTTCGCTGCTTAGCTTTGCAAAGCTAAAAAGTGGTGTTTGTGAATATGCCTACTCGCCCGCGCTGGCGCAGAAACTCTACGACCCAAAGATTTATGCTTTGATCAATGTGCAAATCCAGCGCAATTTCAGTTCCGGTCATGGGTTGGCGCTTTATGAAAACTGTTATCGTTTTGTAAGGACCGGATCCACAGGATGGTGGTCCTTGGATGTGTTTAGAAAACTCATGGGTGTTGATGGCAGCGACTACTACAGCAGCTTCAAACACCTAAACGCAAAGATAATCAAACCAGCCGTCAATGAAGTAAACAAAAGCTCGGATATACTTATTGAGCCAGAGTTTCAAAAAAAGGGGCGTTCGGTCACGGATATAAGGTTCCGGATTAAAGGGAACCCGCAGAAAGCTATGTTCGAAATCGACGATAGCGATGGTGTGCGAAATCTGGCGGTTTACAAAACACTTCGTAAGCAAGGGGTCTCAGACCGGCTGGCGCGGCAGTGGATCGCTGAACATGGTGAAAAATATATTCAGCAAAAATTGGATTATGTGACAGGGCAGGGCGGTGTGAAGTCTACTCTCGGGTACCTGTCCGCTGCCTTGCGTGATGACTACAAGCCGCCAATCGAAGAAGCACAGATCGCCCCAAGTCCCGAAGCGCTTGAATCTGCGCGATTGAGACAGGAAGAAAAAGCTCAGGAAGAAAAGGCCTACGCCGCCCGCGCTGCGGAGCGCACCGAAAGGTCCAGAAAACTCTCCGTGGTAGAAGAGTTGGTTTCGCGGCGAAACCCCACGCAACGCGACGCTGACAAAAGACTGTTCATGGCAGGTCTGGACAATGACCTCGATCGCGAACATTTCCGTTCGCATGGATGGCGTTCAGGTCTGAACGCCACCAGGATTTTTGCTTTCTGGGAGGAACTAGAGCCAGAGGCTTTTGAATAGAAGAGATGCGGTATTGAAGGTCACAGACCTCACTGCTTCTTCATCGCTGATCGAAGCGCATCACCAAGTGCGCTGTGGTGTGCATTTTTGTCATTTTTTGCGCGTTGATTTTCGTTTAGCCTAGATTTTCGGGATTGTCTCGATGTTCTCTTGTCGTCGTGTTTTTGATTGTCCGACGCCGTTCTGGTTTTGCGCATGCTCAGGCCAATTCGCTTTCGATTGACATCGATGTCGACGACGGTGACTTTCACGACTTGGCCCGCCTGAACTATTTCGTGAGGGTCTTTGACAAACCGATCCGCCAGTTGGCTCACATGAACCAATCCATCCTGATGAACGCCGAGGTCGACAAACGCCCCAAAGGCCGCGACATTTGTAACCGTCCCCTCCAACTTCATTCCGGGTTTAAGGTCTGAAATTTCCTCGACCCCGTCTTTGAACGAAGCCGTGACAAAGCTTGGTCGAGGGTCGCGCCCAGGCTTTTCAAGTTCCGCGAAAATGTCCTGAACAGTGGGAAGGCCGAACTTGTCATCGGTAAAGCGCTCGGCTTGCAGGTTTTTCAAGGCATCTTCTTGCCCCATGATCTGACGAATATCCCGCCCACAGGCAGTGACGACCCGTCGAGCAACGTCATAGGCTTCTGGATGTACCGAAGACGCATCCAGGGGCTCGGACCCATTTAAAATGCGAAGGAAGCCTGCACATTGTTCAAAGGCTCGGGGGCCTAGGCGCGCGACGTTCAACAAGTCGTTTCTAGATTTAAATGCGCCATGCACATCACGATGGGCAACGATTGAGTCCGCCAAAACAGGCCCCAAACCAGAGACACGTGAGAGCAGGGGAGCTGAGGCCGTATTCAGATCAACACCGACTGCGTTCACGACGTCCTCGATGACCGAGTCCAGAGACTGTGACAACCGATGCTGATCGACGTCGTGCTGGTATTGTCCGACCCCGATCGACTTTGGTTCGATCTTCACCAGTTCAGCCAGGGGATCCTGCAACCTGCGTGCTATCGAAACAGCGCCTCGCAATGACACGTCCATATCCGGGAACTCACGTGCAGCAAGTTCAGAGGCCGAATAGACAGAAGCACCAGCTTCGGACACGACGACCTTGGTCGGCGTATTTTCAGTCTTTGGAATTTGCTTTAATGCATCAGAAACAAGCCTTTCGGTTTCTCGGCTTGCGGTTCCGTTACCTATGGCGATCAGCTCAATATTGTGCGCGCGCACAAAACTCAGAATCGTGTGTTTCGCGCCGTGAAGGTCATTCTTGGGCTGAAATGGGTAAAGTGTTTCTGTCTCAAGCACTTTTCCAGTTGCATCGACGACTGCCGCCTTTACTCCGGTGCGAATGCCGGGGTCCAAACCCAATGTTGCCTTGGTTCCGGCAGGTGCGGAGAACAGTAAGTCTTTGAGATTGCGTGAGAAAACTAGAATTGCCTCATCTTGCGCGCGACTGCGCAGCTCCGCCATCATCTCTACCATCATCGACAAGGATAGTTTGACGCGCCAAGTCCAGCCGGCAACCTTGCGGAGCCAGACGTCGCCAGGCGCATCAGTACGCGTATGGAGATGCGCAGCTACGATCGCTTCCGCCCGCGCAGCCCCATCTTCTGGGTTGGGCGCGATATCCAGCGTCACAATATCTTCCTTGGACGCGCGCAACATGGCTAACGCCCGGTGCGAAGGGGTGTTTGCCCATTGTTCGGAATGATCAAAGTAATCGCTGAACTTTGCGCCTTCTTGCTGTTTGCCTTCGATCACCTTGGCTGACAGTAATGCCTCTTGGTGCATGAACGCTCGAAGCTCACCCAATAATCCGGCGTTTTCGGCCAACTGCTCGGTGATGATGTCGCGGGCACCGTTCAAAGCGTCCTTTGTCGTTGCAATCGTTTCGGTCAGGTAGCTCAAGGCCAATACGTCCGGGTCCGCAGTCCTGTCCGCTAGAATGGCGTCTGCAAGCGGCTCAAGCCCGTTTTCTCGGGCAATTATCGCCTTGGTGCGGCGTTTGGGCTTATAGGGCAGGTAGATGTCTTCCAACTGTGCCTTGGTTTCGGCCTGTATGATCGACTTGGCAAGATCGTCAGTTAGTTTGCCCTGATCTTTGATTGAATTCAGGATCGTATCGCGACGCGCCTGCAATTCTCGCAGGTATGTCAGGCGGTCGGAAAGCGCGCGCAATTGTGTGTCGTCCAGCCCACCTGTTGCCTCTTTGCGATAGCGCGCTACAAACGGGACAGTGGCGCCTTCGTCCAGTAATTTGACCGCCGCTTCGACTTGTTCGGGCCGTGCGCTGATTTCGGTGGCTATGATGCGAGCGATGCGGTCCAATTGGGTCTCCTGAAATTGATTGGAGAACCTTCTTAGCCAGCCGCATCACCAAGGGGAAGGGGCGTCAGACTTGTTGGGCAAGCACTTGCAGATCGTCGTAAAGCGATTTCGAAACCTCTACAAAGCCTCGGGCCATATTCCGACTGCGGGCAGCATAGCGGCGCTGGGATGGCAAGCGTGCCCCCTGATCGGCAATGTCCGCAAACAGACGCTCGGCCCGCGCGTCATTTTCCGACACGCGACCTCCGCTGAACTGGGCAGGGTCAAAGGCCAGGATGATCTCGCCGTGATAGGGGGCACCGCCCGCACCTTCGGCGAATTCCATACTTTCAAGACTGGTAAGATCGTCAATTAAGGGTCCGGCCAGCAATTCGATCATGATCGAAAGGGCTGATCCCTTGTAACTGCCGAACGTCAACATCGCCCCTTCCATTGCGGCCTGCGGGTCGGTTGTCGGGTTTCCGTCCTTGTCTATGGCCACGCCTTCCGGCAACGGTTTTCCGGCCCGGCGGTACAACTCAATCTCTCCGCGCGCAAAGGCGCTTGTGGCGAAATCGAAGGTAAAGGGATCTTTGCCCGAACGAGGCCAACTGAATGCCAGCGGGTTTGTCCCCAAACTACCTCGGGTGCCGCCTGCCGGGGCCACCCATGAATGGCTGGGCACCATGGCCATTGCTGCAAGACCAGCCGAGGATAGGCGCTCGACTTCGGGCCACAATGCAGAGAAATGATAGCATCGGTTTATGACCATCGCAGCGATACCGTGGGTACGGGTTTTTTCGATCAGAACTGGCAGGGCGCTTTGGAATGCCAGCAGGGATATTCCGCCTTGGGCATCTACGCGGACAATTGCGTTGTCGGATGGGGTCACAACAGGAGCGGCGTGCCCGTCGATCTTCCCGGCCTTCATCGTTTCGGCGCACATGAAAAGCCGGAAAAGCCCATGAGACTGGCAATCGTCAAACTGGCAGGTGGCCAATGTCTCGGTGATAGCCTGTGCATGATCAGGCCCGAAACCTGACTTGGCCAACACGGTCTGACACAGGGTTTGGATGTCGTCCAGATTCAGTTTGACCGTCTCGCTCATGCGCTGCATCTCCTCGACTTGCGGTGCGAAAGAGATAGCGCGGCAAGTCGGTCAAAGGGAACCGGATTTAGCGACCGCTCCAACGTTTTTGTTTGCAGGTAAGCGAACACATTGCAGATGATCAACGCCACGTGGTGGCCCTGCGGCAGCCCATAAAACGGGGAAGGCCGTCGGACAACCCGACCTCGCGCGCCAAGGGCTTGTGTTTCACTCATCAGGTGACGAAGTTCTTCCAACATCCCTGTATCGCTATGGCATGAGTTGGGCACTGTTCACCTCGATGGCCTGCCCGATGACATACCCGGCCATCTCATCCGATGTGAGGAACGGGAACGCATCGATACAGTCGTTTGCGATTGCTTCAGGTTCAGATTGCCAATGCTCGAATTCGACGAAACAGGCGGTCCCGTTTGTCGATGTTGTCCAAGTATTTTCATTTCACCATCTCTATCGGTAATGGACAACGAAGAACGCAGCGAGGCGGATCACGCCCTTGGGATATGGCGTTTCAAGTGAGATGACGACGCGGATTTAAATTTGAAATACAGGAGGTCGTCCCCTCTTACGCGCTGAAACCGCCCTTAGCCTTGCGATAGTTCCCGATGTTTCAGATCAAATACGCCCGCCCAAGAAACTGGGCGGGCGTTTCATGGGCAGATATCAGGCGATCGACATCCCGAGGTTTTCAAGCTGGCTTACCAGTGCGCTGTTCGCCTCGTCGATCGTATTCCAAACGTCGGCCGTCAGGTTGCCAAGGCTCAGGTCTTCTGCCTGAACATCCTTGAGGGTGATCGTATGGCCCCCATTGCCGACAACCTCAAACACCAGATCATCGCCAATCTCGTTGACTGCGACATCGCCTGCACCCAGAGAATTGAAATCCAATACATCTTCCTTTCGATTGAAGCCGGCTATCGCGGTTTTCGCGCCCCAGTTCCACGTAAGTTCGGCGACATCCACTCCCGCGCCAAACGTCTGCGTATCGCTAGATTGACTGTCACCCGACCCGGTGGACCCGTCATCCGTGCCATTGCCATTGTCCGAACCCGCGGAGGTTCCGGTCAGATCGCCGGTTCTGGTTTGATGCCCGTCTGTTGTCTGCCCCGCAGGGGCTTGCGGGGTTAGCAACATAGTGCGGTCAACCAGAGTCACGTCGTTCTGATCAAAGCCGAAGGGCACCTCCAGATTATCCTCCATAACCTGATCGTGGTGGAACTCAATGAGGCCCGGGATCAGATCGGCTTTGGTCACACCGGTCAGTGTGATGCTCTGCCCGGTCGGAAGGGACGAGATCAGCAGACCCTCGCCGCTGTCCTCCACGGTCAGGCGTTCGCGTGTCCCAAAGTAGAGAAAGCTAAGCTTCATGGTGGTCGGATCAAACCCGTCGATCACCTCATGCACGCCGTATTCGTGACTGCGGACATAAACGGTATCAGCTGCGCGCGGGCCAAGCCCCTGTTCCCAACTGATGACGCCGCCCATGTCCTGCCGCAGATGCTCGTTCCCGACGATGCCGAAATCATCGATCGTGACGTCTTGAAACGTCACGCCCTGAACAATCTGCGCCGCATCGGACCACGGACTGTCGATGACGATTTCTCCGGCAGGTGATTTGGTCACGATCATGCCGTGGACCGAGGTTCCGCCAAAATCCAGCTCATCAATACCGGGACGGAACCCGGTTATGTCGTCGGCATTGCTGTCGGCGCGGTATTTCAACCCTCCGGCATCCGTGTTTCCATTGATCGCAGGTGGGTTCGATCCATCCGCATCGTAGGCAAGTGTGTATCCTTGCCCAGTGCCCGGAGTGGTGACGACTTGCCCGAGCGCCGCGGATACCTCATTCAGAACCGCCTGATCCGCGACCGAAAAGTTGCTGATTTCGAAGTCAGTCAGACCAAATCCGGTGAAAATGATCTGTTTGGTTCCGCTCCCGTCAGTCAATTCGATCCGAACAGTCTGGCCTAAGGCATCTCCGCTTTCTTCAAAGATCGCGAAGGCTTCGGCGGTGATGTCCGCCTCGATTTCGATGACGTCCCCCATTGCGGGCATGAACCCGTTGATGACTTGCGCGGCACTGGCAAGGCTTAGGGTAACGTGCATGTGTTGATGGCCGTGGCCACCTTGGTCTGGCGTGGTGGTGCCTCCGACAAGGCTCAGCACTTCGGTTGCGGCGGTGGCGTCCAGAATGGTGAAATTGGCTGCGCTGAGATCGGCTAGGGTCACACCGCTGAGTGTCGTCGTCTGGTTGTTCGACGGGATCGCGAACACGACCGAGTCATTCACCTCGCTGACGTCCAGCGCGTCGGCACCGACCCATGAGATAAAGATCGTATCTGATGTAGGGTCAAAATCGGGAACCGTGGTGTTGGACCCCCAGGCCCATGTGATCACCACATCAGCCGTCGCCTCGGTCGTATCCGCCGTCCCATTACCGGTCGGTTCGGTTGGCGTTGGCGGGGTTGTTGGCGGAACAATAGGCGGAGAGGTTTCCCCGGTGTCGCCTGTATCCGTGGGCAGAACACCATCCGTATAGACCTTGATCGCATCTTCAACCGTCGGCGCATCATACCCGCCGAACTGCGAAACATAGCGCAGGATCGAGGTGCCGTATTCGTCGGTCGAGACATTTCCGCCTTGCAGCAGCGACAATGTTCCCCACGCGCCCCGAAGATGCGCGGCGGCCATAATACCGGTTAGGGTGAGGATGACAGAAATTTCCTGTCCGTTCTCTATGTAGGTTCGGGTTGTTCCCAGATAGTCGGACAGGCTTTCCCCCTGATACCCAAGCCCGGTTTCGATGACCTGAAGGTTATATCCAAAGGCTTCTTGTATTGCGCGTTCCTGCGCTTCGGCGGTGGTAAAGTCCGCCAGGGAATTTACCCCGTTTTTTCCGGTCCAGGTCCCGTCCCATGTGTTCGACGCTGCACCGTTTCCGTAATAGACGTCGTCGGTGTAATATCCCAGGTCGATCAGCAACGCCTCGCCGAATTGATAGCCTACAAAACCCAGAGAATTCATCGAGCGATAAGACATGGCGTCCCATTCATCGCTGCTCAGGTCCGACCAGTTGGAATAGTTTGGATAGAAGTCCGTCACCTCCCCTCTGGCCCATTGGTTCAACTGCCAATCCTGGATGGCCCCAGCGTCATAGCGTTCCCGGTCCCAGCCAGATTCAAACGCGCGTAGCGCGTCGCGAAACTCTTCATATGTACCATTACTCATCTTGAAATAGACTCCCATCTTGTCTTTGTTTCAGCCGAAATTTTGCGGCTTTCTACGCCCGACCACGCCGGACCCAACTTGCGTAACAAGTTAGAAGTTCAGGGCACGTTAAGAGTTCATTAACAAAATTTACTGTGCGGATATGGGCCTAAATCACCCTTTTCGATGTGCCGAAAAACGCCATTTGTCATAGGGTTATGGAGATTATAGGCAATAGATCGACGCTGTTACGCGGGTCTTTGCCAAATTTAGAATGACGCAAAAATTAACTTTGCGTCACTGTCTGATCGAACTTGTCAAGAAAGCCTCAGCCGATCAGGACCGGCTGAGACGTTTTGTAGGTTGGGCGATGATCAGATACCCCAGTCCTGCGATTGCTGAACCGTCAGTTCGCTGATGTGCTGCATGACGTCGAAATGCTCATCGACACCCTGGACACTGATGACTTTTTGGCCGTTTGCCGTGACCCAATGCGTATTGGAACGCCATTCGATATGAAGTTGGTCCAGAGATGAGATCCCGAACCCATCCAGATCGAGGACAATCGAGTCGTCTGCGTCGAAGTCCCGGATCACCTGACCACCATACTGGCTGCCCGGGCCGGTGATGACAAAGGTATCGCTGCCTTCCCCACCGAACAGGCTCGCAAATCCGGCCTGCATCTGCTGGTCCGCATCCAGGATCAGAACGTCATCCCCATCACCGCCATAGGCATTGGTGATCAACGCCCCTTTGCGTATCATGAGGATGTCGTTGCCGTCGCCCCCATCCAGAGTGGTGAAGGAAGCGCCACCGCCGACAAGATAGTCGTCTCCGCCGCCGCCATAGAGGTTGGTCAGATCGTTGCCGTCGCCACCGATCATATAGTCCCAGCTATCAGTACCATGGGCGGTTTCGCCGGTTTCAACGCTGATCTGGTTGCCGTATTTTTCGAACCACTCCAGCGTGTTCGCGCCAAAGGGCGGTTCATAGACAACCTGATAGCCGTCTTCATCGTTGCCAATCAGACTGCGCAGGTCGATCAGGGAAATGTCAAAGCCATTCCCGCCATCATCATAGCGCACGATGACCTCGCCGGTCGCCTTGCTGAACAGAACGATCTTTCCGTTCTCGATGCGATGATCCAGATCGAACCAGTTCGTCATGCCATAGGCGCCCATGTCGATCTCGATCCGGTCGCCGTCTTGGGCACTGAAATCGGTGATCTCGTTTTCTCCGCCGGTCATGACAAACGTGTCGGCACCGCCTCCACCTGTCAGAACGTCATTGCCTGCACCGGTGGTGAAGATGTTGTTGTCGTCGTCGCCGATGATGACATCGTCATGATCGCTGCCGTGGATGTTCTCCACACTCCAAAGCAAGTCATGCCCTTCGGTGTCCCGATCTTCCGCATTGATGTCGAAAGAACTGGCGCTGTTGCCGTGCCAGGCCCAGTAATAGTCGCCGTGGGTATCAGACTTCTTGTCGGTCATGTCGACATAAATGCCGCTCAGACTGTCACCATACCAGGCGGTGTCATTGCCTTCGCCGCCATAGAGCTTGTTGAAGCCACCGCCACCCGCAAGGATGTCATCGCCGCCAAAGCCGTGCAGCACGTCGTTACCGTCGTTACGAATTTCGGCCTCGTCACCGCCATATATATCCCGCTCCGAGACATAGGCCTGCAGAACATCGTTATGGTTGGTGCCCAGCTGCCGGTCACCGTCATCGCTGCCGACCATCGAAATACCGCCGAAGGCACCAAACGAGACGAATTTGCTGGTTCCGAGCCCTGCGATTTCCTCGGCACTCAGGCCCAGATCAATCCGCTGCCCCATGCCATACTGCACGCCATCCGGACCACTGATGATTGCCGTTTCCCGCAACCGCTGGATAAACGCATCTGCATTCCCCTGCGAGATGGTTTCGGCCCACGGGAAGATGTTTGACGCATCATCCCAGAAAAATGTTGCGATCACCTTTGGCTTATTGTCGGCGGGATCAATTGTCACCAAGTCAAAGGCTGCGTTGGCCACCATCGACGCTTGGATATCAATCGCCACAAGCCCTGTCACGTTCACAGGCACGGTGATCTTGTCTTCAAGCGGGTTGAAGTCGTTGATTGTCACCAGAGCCAATGCGGTTGGTTCTTCGGTTTGAACCGGCTGTTCATCGGTTTTGAACATGTCGATCAGCCCGCCGACAACGGTCTTGGCCACATACTCCATGAACTTTTTACCGGGCATCATCTTGGCAACCGCGAAACCGGTCAGGCCCGTGATCAAACCTGCGGATGGGCCACCTGACGACTCGTTGCCTGGCACAACCGGTGCCGGTTCTGGCACGGCTCCTATGATGAAGGTGTCAGCGCCTTTGCCGCCGTGAAGGAAATCCGCGCTGCCTGTCTCGATATATCCAGTGGACAGGATGTCGTCGCCGTCCCCCCCATAAAGCTGATCGCTGCCGGTACCACCAAAGAGTTTGTCACCTTCGTTCCCGGCAACCAGAATGTCATTGCCAGCGCCACCGACGAGGACGTTCTTGCCTTCACCACCCGACAAGTAGTCGTTTCCGTCTCCGCCATAGAGGACGTCGTTGCCCTCTTCACCAAAAAGAACATCATCGCCTGCGAAGCCGTAAATGATGTCGTTGCCAGCACCACCATAGATAAGGTCATCGTGGATATAGGTGTGAATATCTTCTCCTCGGTGCTGGTAAGTCAGAGATCCCATACCGTAGATGACATTGTCCCCGCTGTTGCCGACAATCTTGGTAAAGGCTTTTTTCTCGTTAGATTTCGCCCCGTTCTGGACCGAGTTCGTAAAGTTGGTCTGCCCTTCGGCCATGCGGTGCTCGCCAGCAGACAGGAACTTGTTCACGCTGAACACATAGCTGAACTTGTTTAGCTCGGTGCCACTGCGCGCCCAGCTCTGATCGGGCGCAGGGGGCGTTATGGTTGCGGTGCTGGCACTGTCGATCCAAAGACCGGCCTCGTCCGCGGATACGGTTGTATCCTCTGCATCGGCGTCAAGGGTCAGAAACCCTCCGATCTGCTCGTCGTCCATAGAGATTTCATCAACGCCTTCAGGCTGAGGATATACCGGCGGTACAACGATGATTTCGTCCTCGGTTTCGCCGATTCCGATCGTTACGTTGACCGTGCCTTTTGCAGCGGAGTGAACCTTAGATTTGCTAACATGTTTCATGTCTTTCCTCCTGTTTTTTTGGATGATCAGGGCCCGAAAGACGGACCCATTCGCATCACAGTTCATAGGAAAGATGTGGTTTTTCAGATCCTTGATCTCAACGGTGAAAAACGAGTTAAGTTGTTACAAAGTATGACAAAAATTTAGTTCACTCAATCCGAAAAGGGGCAATCCGGCTGGCGCCGTTTCAGGCTCCAGCCGGTAAGTTATTACTATTCTCTTTGCTTGCCCGGGCGTCTGTTTTGATTGAAACTCAGTCGCCCGGGTTTTGGTTGAGCCGCGATATGTGATCGCGGTGGGTTCGCCCACTTAGGCAACCAGGTCAACAAAGAAGCTATCGGTTGGAACGGGGGTTCCGCAGATGTCTTCTCCGCCCATGGTCGGAACGATTTCGCACAGCGGCGGGGGCGTCATATCCGTCAGGTCATACTCGTCCTCCGGGACTTCGGTGCCGCATCTGGGATCAGTTAGGATCGGGGGGACGGCAATGACGTCATCACCCATGTCCAGAACGATCGGGTCAACGGGCAGGGGATTCACTGCGACCAGGTCCTCACCATCCTGAGGCACCTCGGTACCGCACCTGGGATTGGGCATGATCGGCGGCACGGCGATGACGTCGTCACCTTCACCGGCAGGAACTGCGCCATGCGGCAATGGAGCCACGGCAACCAGATCATCACCTTCACCCGCAGGAACCGCACCATAGGGCAGCGGATTCACTGCGATCAGGTCTTCGCCATCCTGTGGTACCTCGGTGCCGCATCTTGGGTCGGGCATGATCGGCGGCACGGCGATAACGTCGTCACCAGAACCTTCGGCAGGAACCGCACCAAGGGGCAGGGGGTTCACTGCAATCAGATCTTCACCATCGTTTGGGACCTCGGTGCCGCACTTTGGGTGAGGCAGAATTGGGGGTACGGCGATGACGTCGTCATTGGTCGGCTCGAAGCTTTTAGCGGTTGCATGTTTCATAGTATTTCTCCTTGTTTCACACGTTGTTTGACACCCAAAAATGTATTGAAAACTTCCTCCTCGGGTATGAAAAAAAGGTGGTTATTCAGACCTGCTGTTACAACGCGTGAAAGAGGTCTAAAATGTTACAAAGTATGACAAAAAATTCGATTTAAGCTTGCGCTTTACCCTATAGAACTGCGCCAAGCCCGCTCCGAATTTGCTGAACGACGGATAGCAAGAAACCAGCACCATTTCTGATGCTGGCCGTACCTGTTTTTGGTGCTTAGAGCTTGCGGTGCCTGCCGCCCCATGAAACCTTCTAGGCTTCGCGGAATGTCGTCCTGATCTGCTTGCTGAGGGGGTCGATCAGATACTCGATCAAAGTCCGTTCTCCGGTCGCGATATAGACCTCGGCTGGCATACCCGGCAGCAGATTGAGCTGACGTTCTTCCAAAAGAGCAAACGCATCATCCTCCAGAGCGACCCGTGCCTCGTAATACTGCATTCCGGTCATTGGATCGGTTTTGAGATCAGCCGAGACAAACTCGACACGTCCATCCAGCCGGGGCGCTATATGATGGTCGAAGGCTGCGATGACGACATTGGCAGACTGTCCCACCGCAACATTGTTGATGTCTTGCGGCATCACGCTGGCGGTCACCACCAGACCGTCCCCTTCGGGCACAATCTGCATCAACGTCTCGCCCGGGGATACAACGCCACCGACCGTATTCACCATCATTTCGTGCACGATGCCGTCGGCCGGAGCCCGAAGATCAACACGCGACAATTGCAGTTCCGCGGCGCTGCGACGTTCCTTGAGGCCATCCAGCTCGACCTCAAGCGTCGAGATTTCGTTCATGATCTGCTCGCGGAAGGTTTTTTCCAGTTGCAGAATATTGATCCGGGTCTCGCTAATCCGACCACGGGCGACGGCGATCCGTGAGATCAGGCCGCCGCTGTTGCCGACCAGACCGCTGCGCTGACGTTTCAGCGCGATCACCCGGGTTTCAGGCGTCAGACCCTTCTCCAGGAGATGTTTCTGACCGACAAGTTCGCTTTCGATCAGCGTGATCTCTTCGTCTGCCGCAGCACGCTGCGCTTCAAGGCCGGTGATTTCCTGTTCAATCTGCGTTATTTGCTCGGTCAACGCGGCAACCTCTCCGTCCTGAGACAGACGACGCGCGTCCATCACTGCCTTTTGGGTTGTCAAGGCACGTTGCACTTTGACCTCGTCCTGACGCGAGACGAGTTCATCGGACAATACCAAGTCATCCAACCCATCCCGTTCGGCCGTCAGACGGGCCAGCTGCGCTTCGATCGCGACAAGCCTGTCATCGACCAGCGCCTGACTGCCCGACAGTAACTGGTCATCAAGCCTCAGAACGACGTCCCCGGCCTGTACGCGATCTCCATTTCTGACGTGGATGTCGCCAACGATGCCGCCATCGGGATGCTGTACGGTGCGCAGGTCCGACGAGACGACGACATTGCCAGCCGTCACTACAGCGCCGGACATGCGCGCTGTCGTCGCCCATCCGCCAAAGCCTATGGCCAGCACAGCGATGGCGGCCAGACCAAATCCGATGGATCGGACAGAGCGGTCCTTAAAGCCTTCGGTCGAGGTGTTGGTATTTTGGTTGGTATTCATGATTTCCTCCATCCATTCAGTTTCAGAAAAGGCTGATGTCAGCCCGCAACAGCAGCAGGTTTCGCCTCGGCGGGGGCGGCCTGTGGTGTTTGTTCGACTGCCGTCTGATTTGACTGAGCGGCAGCGGCGGCTTGGTTGCGCTGGTGCAACCTCTCCATCACTTCGGCGCGGGGGCCAAAGTCTCCGGCGCGGCCGTCTTCCATGATCAGGATCTTGTCGACCGAACCCAGCACGCTGGCCCGGTGCGCAATGACGATCACAACCGCGCCGCGCGCCTTGGCTGCCTGGATCGCCTGGTTCAGCGCAGCCTCGCCAACTGCATCTAGGTTCGAGTTCGGTTCGTCCAGAACCACCAGAAAGGGATTGCCATAGAGCGCGCGGGCAAGGGCAATGCGTTGACGCTGACCACCGGACAGAGCCGCTCCGCGCTCACCAACTGAAGTGGCATAGCCGTCTTTGAGGCTGGCAATCAGTTCATGGACACCAGCAGCCTTGGCCGCTGCAATCACCTGTTCATCTTTTGCTTCGGGGTCGAAGCGGGCGATGTTCTGGGCAATCGTGCCGTCAAAAAGCTCGACATCCTGAGGCAAGAAGCCAATCTGAGGGCCGAGCTCTTCGGGCAGATACTGATCAATTGGCACACCATCAAGGTTGATGTTGCCTTTGGCCGCCGACCACGCGCCAACCAGTGTACGCGCCAAGGTCGACTTACCGCTTCCGGTCGAACCGATCACTGCCAGAGCTTCACCCGCCTTCATATCGAACCCAACGCCTTTTAGAACTGCGGTCGTCGCGCTCGGGGGGGCGGCGATCAGCCCGTCAACGGTCAGAGACTTGCAAGCCTTGGGCAGCGAGATTCCATGCGCTGTTTCGTTTCCTGACAGTGTGTCCTTCAGTTGTGCCCAGGCCTGCCGCGCTGCCACAAGGCTGCGCCAGCTTCCCACAAGGGTTTCGATGGGTTGCAGACCACGGGACATAATAACCGAAGCTGCCACGATCGAGCCCGCCGAGATCTGCCCGAGAATGGCCAGGTAAGCGGCGACGGCCAGAACGCCAGACTGCAATGCAAGACGGAAAACCTTGGTAAAGCTGCCAGAAACGCCAACCGTTGTTGCGGCCTTGGCGCTTGCGCCAAGATGCAGGTCGTTCACGTCCTGCCAGGTCCGGCCCAGGTTGGACTGCATGCCCATGGCGCGGATCATCTCAGCGTTACGGCGGCTGGCTTCGGCCAGACGCGCGCGTTTGCCAGCATGTTCAGACTGAACGCAAGCTGCAGTGCGCACTTTGATGTCGGTGACAATCGCGATGGCAACCAGAGCCAGCGCACCTACGACACCAACCAAGCCCAGCCACATATGCATGGCAAAAACCAGGCCTAGGTAAACCGGTATCCAGGGCAGATCAAAAAGCGCACCTGCGCCCTGACCCGACAGGAATCCACGAATTTTCTCGACATCCTGGATGGCCGCGGCAGGGTTTCCTCCGGTACGCATACGGGACGGTTCCGCGAGGGTACAGTCAAACGCAGTCCGGGCCAGACTTTGTTCAAAACGATGACCCATGGCGACTAGTACGCGAGTCCGGGCACCGTCAATCAGGGCCATGAAAAGATACAGACCTGCAACAAGTGTGCTGAGGGCAACCAGCGTATTCACGCTCTGGCTGGCCATCACACGGTCATAGATTTGCAGCATGAAAATCGGACCTGTCAGCATCAGCAGGTTCACCGCACCGCTGAAAATCCCGGTGGCAATCAGATTGCGTCTCAGCGCGTGCTTGGCTGCAGTGAGCTGAGGATGAACGGTAGAATGCGAACTCATAACGGGCCTCCAATTGATGTCTGTGTGAAATACGTGGGAGCCGAAAGCGAATGGCCCAAGGCTTTGTCACACTTTGATTCAATTGGCTTTTCTGCCCTTTTCGGGGCGAGGTGGCTTTGCCGCACGTTCTGCCCAGTTTCGGGACAGGGTCAAAATCCTTTTCATCCGCTGCTGAAACGAAGATGCAATTTCCGCTTGGGAAAGCGGTTAAATTTGGACTAGCGTCCAGTCTAAGGGGATGGACAAGGGGCCTATGCGCGATGCGCTGGAATGATCTGACACTTCGAACACAGATTATGAGTATCGTGCTCGTCAGTTGGACGATTGTTGGCGTGTTTTCGGTTGTCACTGACATGGTTCAGATCCAAAATTCTCGTGCTGAAGAGATCCGACATCGGGGTGATGCTTTCCTTGCTCAGGTCGTTTCGACCCTGGCCCACTTGCCGCCAGACAGCCGCGCCGAAGCAGCGCATGGGTTCTTTCCTGCAGAATGGAGCGTCAGAGTAGGCACGCAGGATGCAGCATCCGAACTGATGGGTGGCCGTCATCGCCCAAAACTGGCTGACTGGCTGAAGGCGCGGTTGGAGCACCGAGGGATAGCCGTCGCGGAACTGTCTGTCGCGGACACGGTCGTTGATGCCAGACACGACCAAAGCGCGTTGCTGCAACTGTTCAAGAGCCACTCAGGAGAGCCTCTGGATCCACAAAGCGTTGACGCGTTTCTGGTCAGCGTTTTCTCGGTTCGGCTCAAGGATGACGATGAATGGCTGAACTGCTACTTGCTTATGAAAAACAAAAGCATCGTACCCTTGGTCGTTGTTGGGTCTATCGACAGTCTGGTCGCGTTGACGCTGCTCTGTATTCTTGCGCTTCTCATTCAGAAAGTCATGCGGCCGCTCAGCGCAATGGCCGTCAACGCCGAGTTGATTGGCCGGGGGGAAGAGGTCGGCCCGCTGATCGAGACTGGTGCTATCGACATCCGCAACACCATTATCGCGTTTAACCGCATGGAGGCGCGGATTGTCTTAGCCCTTGAATACAAGACGACGCTGTTGCGCAGTCTGGGTCACGACTTGAAAGGGCCGATCGAACGCATGAATGACGTGCTGCAAAATGTCAGCCCGGAAGAGACCAAGGATAGGCTTCTCAAACGTCTGGACTCGGTTCGTGAGATTGTCATGTCCGTCACAAGCCTAAACCACGCGACACATTATGACGGCGAGATCGCAAGGATCGACCTGCGCTCGCTGATCGAGGCATTGGTCGATGAACAGGTTGATGCGGGCCGTGATGTAACGTGCCAAATCGAACATCCTGCCATCGTGAGCGGGCGCCACAATGCAATCACGAGGGTTCTGCGGAACCTTCTGGAGAATTCGGTCAAGTATGGGGGTGCCACAAAAGTCACCTTGACCACATCCGGCGACACGGCTGCGATTCATGTCGACGACGAAGGGCCCGGCATTCCGGCTGAACAGCTTGAGACCGCCTTTGAGCCCTTTCAGCGGCTTGGCGCTGAGGGGCCGGGCAGTGGGCTGGGTCTGGCGATTGTCAGAACCATTTTAGTTGATCAGGGGGGTACTGTTACCTTGGAAAACCGCACAGGCGGGGGTCTGAGGGCAAGCGTGTTTCTACCGATTGACAAGCACACCTAGCTGGGTCGGAATATGTAGCCCTGACCCCACACCGTGCGAATGTGATCGGGGTTGGCAGGATCGGCTTCGATCTTGGATCGCAGCCGTTTGATCAGGGCGTCAACACTGCGATCACCGGCACCGCCGTGCTGTCTGGTGCGCGCAACGGCCAAAAGGTCTTCTCGGGTGCAAAGAACGTCGGGGTTTTCGACGAAGAACCGCATGACGCGTGCTTCGCTTGAGGTCAGGGTGATCATGCGCCCATCATCGTGCTTGAGATGCCGTTCGTTTTCGACAAGCTCCCACGGCCCAAATCGGTTCAGGCGTTTTTGACCCTGTTGACCACTTTGACGACGCCGCATGACCGCTCGGATACGTGCCAAAAGCTCAAGGTCGTTGAAGGGTTTGATGATATAGTCGTCGGCACCCAGTTCCAGCAGCGAAATACGTTCTGCATCGTCGTCAACCGAGCTGATCATAATGATCCCGGCATCAAGACGCGCCGCAATTTCTCGACACAGCACCTTACCAGTCGTGCCGGGCATAATGAGATCCAGAAGGAAAAGGTCGTATGTCTCGGCCTCTATTTTTTCCCGGGCCGTGGGTACGTTTGGCACGTGATCGACTTGATACCCTTTGCCGAGCAGGAATTCACATATGTTCTCGGCGAATTCCACATCGTCGTCACAGATTAGTATCCGTTCGTTCATGCCACCGAGCTCATCTGCGACATCGCTCATTCCGTCTACTCCAAAATACGGTGTTCTTCACGGTGATCAGCTTCACCTGAATGGACCAGTCTGATTGTTAGTACATGACCGGCCTTTGGTCTATCAGGATGGGCTCTGTCGCAAACTTCTTTGAAAGCTGTAGAGACTAAACTTGAGAGGCGACTATCCCGCCAGTTGGATAAACTGTCGGAACGGGCCAGGGGGCACTGAAGCAACACTATCAGCGTCTGCAATATGGCGGGTACCTCGTTTTTGTGGAATCTTTTGCAAAAAGCTTCAAAATTGTGTACATATGCTGAGGCAGATGCAAGTGTTTGTGGATTGATGGCGGATTCTGGAAATGGCGGCTCAGAAAAAGGTAATCTCTCCAAGAGAATTGCAGCTAACAGGCGCGTTGCGCCAGTTGGGTGGTCACGCACGCAACATCGAGTTGGCAGAAATGCTGAGTGTTTCGGAAGAAACCATTCGACGCACCATTAAGTCGCTTTCCAAGTTGGGCATCGTAGAACGAAATCATGGGGTGGTACGCTTACTGGAAGAACAGGGTGAAATCGGTTTCTTCCAGCGCTTAGGCGCTTTCACCAATGAAAAACTCAAGGTTGCAAAGACGCTTTCCGCCCTGGTGCCGAACGGCGCAACTGTGTTTCTGGACGTCGGCAGCACAACGGTCTTCGTGGCCGAAGCCCTGAGAGGCAAAAGAAACCTGCTGGTTGTCACGAATTCGATGAATGTCGCGCACAAACTTCTCGAGCATAACGGGAATCGTGTGTTCGTGCTTGGCGGTGAAATGAGAAAAGACGAAATGGGGACCTTCGGCTTTGTTGCTGAAGCTCAGGCGCGTCGCTATACCTATGACAACGCCATCCTGAGCCCGGATGGATTGGACTCCAAATTTGGGTTTCAGTACCAAAGCGCGGTCGAAAGCGAGCTGGCTTCGGTTGTTGTCGAGCGGAGCAGTTCGACGACAGTCGCCATGGTCCACCAGAAATTCGAAACAACTGGACCACATCAGAGTTTTGAGCCGCAATCCGTGGACCAATTGGTGACGGATGCTGCGCCTGGAAAGAAACTGGCAGCAAGTCTTGCGCGCTGGGAAATCAAAACTTTCGTAGACCCGGAATGACATCCCCCTCAGCAAGGCGCGGGCCTAAACTGAGGATGCTTTGCAACGTACAAGCCAAATGAATGCGTGGACTGAAGAATGGCAATACTGACTTTCATAATGCAACTTGCGGGCGCGACGATGCTTTTGCTTTTTGCGGTTCGGATGGTCCGCACAGGGATCGAGCGAAGCTATGGCGCCTCGTTCCAAAGAGTTCTTACACGCAACAATGGTGTTTTGGGTGCAAGCTTTACCGGCATAGTACTTGCAGTGGTTTTGCAAAGCTCAGCGGCTGTCGCGCTGCTGGCTTCCGGTTTCGCCGCCGGTGGGTACCTTTCGTTTTCCGCTGGTCTGGCCATCGTGCTGGGCGGGGATTTGGGCTCGGCGCTTGTTATTCAGATTCTGTCTTTTCGGCTGGACTGGCTGGTCCCGCTTTTGCTGGCCGTCGGGGGGTGGCTGTTTGTCAAGACAGAACGCAAGAAACCGCGCCAGATCGGGCGCATCCTTATGGGGGTTGCGTTCATACTGATTTCTCTGCGCTTTCTCCGCGAGGCGATGGACCCGATCCGCGACAGTGCCTTCCTGCCTGCAATCGCTGATTACCTTGTCCGCGACTACGTGACAGCCTTTTTGGTCGGTGGTGCGTTGGCATTTGTCATGCACAGTTCGGTGGCGGCAATCCTGATGTGTGTGACACTGGTTCAGATCGGAGCGCTGCCATTTGCTGCTGGTTTGTCGCTGGTCTTGGGGGCCAATCTCGGCAGCGCGCTCATCCCGGTTTGGTTGACCCGAGGGATGGAGATCAGCGCCAGGCGCATTCCTTTTGCCAATCTGCTGTTGCGCGGGGTCTGGGCCGTTCTATGCCTGTTTGCCGCCAACCTGGCGATACGATCGGGTTTGCTGGGTTCAGATTACCATGGTCAGATGTTGGTTGGGGCGCACCTGGCCTTTAATGCCGTATTGCTTGTTTTGGCGCTGCCGTTTTGCCGGGCGCTTCAGGCGCCTTTCGAAAGACTGCTCCCCGAGCCCAGACCCATGGTCGAGGCGGACCCGATGGGTCGACCAATCAGCGCACTTGACGCTTCGGCCTCAGAGAATCCCATGCTGGCCGTTTCCGCTTTGAAGCGGGAACTGCTGAGGATGACAGACCTGGTGCAAATGATGTTCACCCCTTTGCTTGAACTCTATCGTTCCGGGACTGAGGAACAGATCAAGGCTGTTCAGGATGTCGATTTGGATGTCAATCAATGCCTGACAGACATCCGCGCTTTCGTGGCCGCTCTTCCTGCTGACAAGATGAATTCCAAAAGCTCGGATATTGCTAGGGATGTTCTGGAATACGCGGTTCGTCTGGAAACTGCCGGAGATGTGGTTGCAAAACGGCTTGCGGTCCTTGCGCTGGAACTCCGGGAATCCGGGAAACAGTTTTCGCGTGAAGGCTGGGCGGAACTGCAGGCAATGCACGAAAAGATTCTGGCAAACATAAAGCTGGCGAGCAATGTGATCATCTCGGAAGATCTGGAAAGTGCGCGTTTGTTGAATTCTGAAAAGACCGAGATCAAGCGCGCCGAACGAGATAGCCGAAAACGTCATTTTCGACGTTTGCAGAACGGTGCGGTTGACAGTTTTGAAACCAGTGACGTGCATCTGGAGACCTTGCGGGCCTTGCGCGAATTCAACAGTCACGTCGCCGCCATATCGACGCCAATTCTTTATTCCAGCGGACAGCTTCTGGAAACGCGCTTGATCGAAACTCTGCCCGCACGCGACCACAAAACGAGTGTTTGAACACAGTTTTTAGAACCAAAGTTCTGAACCCGCGACTGCCGCGCGCCTAAGGCGCGCGAGCCTTTGAGCACATCTCGAAAAACGGCCGTCGATAATACGGCATACGCTGCTTGGATGGGGCGTTTTTTTAGGTGCCCAGACGGTTGAATGACATATTTGCCTAAATTTTCGGCGGAATGGCCAGATGCCGCTGCATTTCCCGCGCGCTTGAAATGTATAAATACAGTTTATGATGTAGTAGAAATTATCGACTTTTCTTGTTCTAGATTTCTGTCAACATTATCCGCGCCGAGAACAGGTAAAGGAAGCGCCACGCAAGAATGGTGCCTACGTCAAAATCTACACAACAGAGGAAGACATGAAAAAAAATACGTCCAAGTTCGTCGCCACTGTCGCGGGCGCCCTGATGGCTACCGCTGCCGCTGCCGAAACTGAATTGACTGTCTATACCGCGGTTGAAGCCGAAGATCTGGCCCGCTATGCCGAAGAATTCAACGCGGTTCACCCAGATATCAAAATCAATTGGGTGCGGGATTCCACAGGCATCATTACCGCCAAGTTGCTGGCCGAGCGCGACAACCCGCAGGCTGATGTGGTTTGGGGTTTGGCCGCGACATCGCTGCTGCTGTTGAAATCCGAAGACATGCTGGAACCGTATGCACCGGTTGGTGTTGAAAAGCTGGATCCCAAATTCGTCGACAGCGGCGATGTTCCCAGTTGGGTGGGTATGGACGCTTGGGTCGCCTCGGTCTGCTACAATACGGTCGAGGCCGAAAAGGCGGGCCTAACGCCGCCGACATCGTGGAAAGACTTGACCGACGCACAGTATCAGGGTCATGTCATCATGCCGAACCCGAACTCGTCTGGGACCGGATTCCTCGACGTTTCAAGCTGGTTGCAGTTGTTCGGTGAAGAAGGTGGCTGGGAATACATGGACGCGCTGCATGGGAACATTGCGCGTTATACCCACTCTGGTTCAAAGCCGTGCAAGCTGGCCGCCGCCGGTGAGATCCCGATCGGGATTTCGTTTGCGTTCCGCGGTGCCAAATCCAAGGCCGCGGGCGCGCCACTGGAAATCATCGTGCCAAGCGAAGGCGTCGGCTGGGATATGGAAGCGACCGCGATTGTTGCCGGGACGGCCAATCAGGAAGCGGCACAGAAACTTGTTGATTTCTCGGTCACAAAAGAAGCCAACGAAATGTACAACGTGGGCTATGCCGTTGTCGCTATGCCGGGCGTTGCCAAGCCGGTTGAACATTTCCCCGACGGTTTGTTGGACGCGATGATCGAGAATGACTTTGAGTTCGCAGCCAATAATCGCGCCGCTATCCTGAAAGAATGGCAGTCGCGCTATGATGGTAAATCCGAGCCCAAAGAATAACCACTCAAGCCGGAGGGGCTTAATGCCCCTCCAACCGCTGGATACGCCTCCCCTAATAATTCATATGACCGACGCGGCGAATTTCTGGCCATTCTTGCGTCATGGCTGCTGCGCAAAGCTCAAGGACCACTCCCCGTGCTCAAGAAAACCTCTCCCGGTGATCTCTATCTGAGTATCCAAGACCTCTGGAAAGCGTTTGGCGAATTTCTGGCCCTCCGGGATATCTCGCTGGACATCAACGAAGGCGAATTCATCTGTTTTCTGGGCCCTTCCGGTTGCGGCAAGACAACCCTTCTGAGGGCGATCGCAGGTCTGGACCTGCAAACCAAGGGTACTGTGATGCAGGATGGCAAGGATGTCTCGAACCTGCCCCCGTCCGAGCGCGATTTTGGCATTGTGTTCCAGTCTTACGCGCTGTTTCCGAACCTGACGATCGAAAAGAACATTGCATTTGGGCTTGAAAACACTGGCCGCAGCAAATCCGAGATTGCTGTGCGCGTGGCCGAGCTGCTGAACCTCGTGGGTCTGCCGGATCAAGGCAGCAAATACCCAGCCCAGCTTTCGGGCGGACAGCAACAGCGGATCGCGCTTGCGCGCGCCATTGCCACCAACCCCGGTCTGTTGCTGCTGGATGAGCCGCTGTCGGCGCTCGATGCCAAGGTCCGTGTACATTTGCGGCACGAGATCAAGGAATTGCAGCGTAAGCTGGGCGTGACCACCGTGATGGTGACACACGACCAGGAAGAGGCACTGGCCATGGCTGACCGGATCGTTGTCATGAACCATGGCGTGATCGAGCAGGTTGGCACCCCGACCGAGATCTACCGCCACCCGTCGAACTTATTCGTGGCCGATTTTATTGGTGCGATGAACCAGCTACCCGCCGTCGCAGGCGATGCCGAGACGTTGGAATTGGGCGGTTCAATCCTGAAATGCGAGCCGCACAGCCTGCAGAAAGGCAACCGGATCGTCGCGGCCGTTCGCCCCGAGGATATCATTCCGCATGGCGAAGGCGCGCGTTCACCGGACGCGCCGGACGTCATCACGACGCCAGAAAATGCGTTTGAGGTGTTGATCACTGAAATGGAGTTCCTCGGTTCGTTCTGGCGCTGCCGCCTGTCGCATCAGATTTTCGGTGCGAAAGAACTGATCGGTGACTTCTCGATCAATGCGGTCCGTCGTCTGGGTCTTGAAGCGGGCGGGCAGATGATGATCGAACTGCCCCGCAACCGTTTGATGGCCTTCACCCCGGCGGAGGAGGGCTGATGACTGACACCACCTCTCTCCCCGCTGGTCCGCTGATCAAGGGCAAGCTGAGCCGCGACGACCTCATCATGCGCGGTGGCATGATGGTCATCGCCCTGTACCTGGTCGTGACGCTGGCGTTTCCACTTTGGGCGATGCTGTCCAAGTCCTTCTCGACCTATCGGATAGAGCTGTCGCAATACGAGTTTCAGGTCAGCGACGACAATGGTGTGTTCAGTGGAACCATCCTGAATGGCACCCAATTGAATACGGAAACCGGGGCCTATACCGATCAGGAACTTTCGACCGGTTCTGACGGGCGGCTCTCGGTTACGCCATTCTTCCCCGATTTCAGTTTCCGCAGTCCGGTGATGTATAAAATCCGAAACACGGTGCCCGATGGTCGGTTCCTGATCGGGTCGAACCTGCAGAAAGGCACGGACTGGGTCGAGCTGGATTCGAATACCTTCCGGCGCGTGCAACTGCGCCCGATAAAAGCGACGGGTGTAGAAAACTTCGCCAACTATTTCTCGACTCCGGCGTTGTTCAACTCGGTCAAGAACTCGATATGGATTGCGATCGTCAGCACGATCATAACCGTCACGCTGGCCTTCTGGTTTGCTTATGCACTGAACCGCAGTTGTATGCGGTTCACGGGCATGTTCCGGCTGGTCGCCATGGCTCCGATCCTTGTTCCCTCGCTGTTGCCTGGCATTGCACTGGTTTATCTGTTTGGCAATCAGGGGATGCTGAAAGAGCTGTTGTTTGGAGCAAGCATCTACGGCCCCATCGGCATCGTCATCGGCTCGGTCTTTTTCACTTTCCCACATGCCTTCCTGATCATATCAACGGCTTTGGCAATCTCGGATGCTCGACTATATGAGGCCGCGTCGAGTCTTCGCTCAACCCCCTGGCGTACCTTCTGGACAGTGACCATTCCGGGCGCGCGCTATGGCCTGATCTCGGCGGCTTTTGTTGTGTTCAACCTTGTGATCACCGACTTTGGCCTGCCGAAGGTAATCGGGGGTCAGTTCAACGTTCTGGCGGTGGATATCTACAAGCAGGTAATCGGCCAACAAAACTTTGAAATGGGCGCTGTCGTCTCGGTTGTTCTGGTGGTTCCGGCGATTCTGGCATTTGCCATCGACCGTCTGGTGCAGTCGAAACAGGTGGCGCTGCTGTCGGCGCGTTCGGTGCCGTATCGGCCGAAACCGCACCCGAAAACCGATCGCATCATGCTGATCTATTGCAGCATGGTTGCCCTGTTTATCGTCGGAATGCTGGCGGTTTGCCAATTCGCCGCGCTGATCAAGTTCTGGCCATATGACCTGAGCCTGAGCCTGAACAACTATCAGTTCGACAAGATGGATGGCGGTGGCTGGGGGTCGTACTTCAATTCGATCAAGATGGCGCTGTTGACGGCGGTGATCGGCACCTCGATCATTTTCTTCGGGGCTTATCTGGTTGAAAAGTCTAACGGCTTCAAAACCGGGCGGGCGCTGTTCCAGATGTTTGCCATGTTGCCGATGGCGATCCCCGGAATGGTGCTGGGTTTGGCTTATATCTTCTTCTTCAACAACCCCTCAAACCCGCTAAACGCAATCTACGGTACGATGGCCATCCTTGTAATCTGCTCGGTAACCCACTTCTATACCGTGTCGCACCTGACGGCGGTGACCGCTCTCAAGCAGATGGATACAGAGTTTGAATCTGTTTCGGCTTCGCTCAAGCAGCCAACAATGAAGCTGTTCGCGCGGGTGACGGTGCCGGTATGTCTGCCTGCGATCCTGGATATCTCGATCTATCTGTTCGTCAACGCGATGACGACGGTTTCGGCGGTGGTGTTCCTGTATTCACCCAAGACGACGCTGGCCTCGATTGCGGTGTTGAATATGGATGATGCGGGCGACATCGCACCTGCGGCCGCGATGGGAATGATGATCTTCTACACCAATGCGGCGGCCCGAATTCTGCACCTGATTGCATCAAAAGGCATTCTGAGCCGCACTCAAGCCTGGCGCAGCCGCTGATGCCGGGCCTGATTTGCCAACCTCCGGGGCTGCTTACACCGCTTCGGAGTTTGGCTTTGTCGCCTGTACCCGCTTGACGAAATCCATAAACGTACGGATGACTTTGACCTCTTGGCGTTGTGAGAGGTAGATCATACTTTCACCCATACGCAGGTCCACGTCCTTAAGTTCAATCTGTCTGAGGCGATCATCGCGGCCAAATTCAGCTTGGGAGACAAATCCGATCCCGGCGCCAGATGCGACCAGTTCGCGCACCGCCTCGCGTCCTTCGGCCACAATAGCCGGATTGAGTTTTGTCTTTCTTCTTTCAGCCTCGTCTTCCAGCTTCTGGCGGGTTTTTGAGCCGCTTTCTCGAAACACCAATGGCAATGTGCCCAACTCGTTGAACCTTAGACTGGTCGTGGCCTTTGGTAACAATTCACTGTTTGCGAAGGCTATGATGCTCGACTCACCCAAATTCAAAAGCGTCATGTCATTGCCAGGAGAGGGGCTGCCAACGATACCGATTTCGGCGTTATAGGCCCTAAGCTCGTCCAGGACTTCGTTGGTATTGCCTGATCTCACAGTAAGCTTGATCAGAGGAAATGCGGCCCGAAAAGGACCAAGGAAATCAGTTAGATGGTGCGCCGAGTCCGCGATGATACGAAGCTCACCTTCTACAGCGGCCTTGGATTCCGACAGGTAATCTTCGATCTGAGCTTCTATCTCAAAATACTGTTTGGTGTATCGGAACAAACGTTCGCCCTGAGGCGTTAGAAAAACGCGTTTGCGTTCACGTTGGAACAGCAACAGGTCGTGTTCCTGCTCCAACCTGCGTACCTGTTCCGAAACAGCCGGCTGGGTCAGAAACAGGACTTCGGCTGCACGGGAAAACCCACCGTGCAAGGCCACATAATGAAACGCTCTCAGCTGGCTATGTCGCATTTTTTCCTTCCTGATTTTCCATAAGTTCTGCCTATGATCAGATTGATTTTAGCGATTTTACATATGGAAATTCGTGATGCAAATGTAGTCCTAAGATGACCTCCCGGAGCGCCAAAATGATCCAATCAGATCCAAAAATCCTGTCGCCGAAACTGGGCGAACCATTTCTTCTGACGCCAGGTCCATTGACGACATCTTATGCTGTAAAACAAGCGATGCTGCGCGATTGGGGAAGCTGGGATGATGATTTCCGCGCCATGACCCGTGACATGCGCACCCGGTTGCTTGCCTTGCTTGGCGAAGGCGGTGACGCCTATGATTGTGTGCCGATGCAAGGCAGTGGCAGTTTTTCAGTCGAGGCAATGCTGGCATCGTTCATTCCGCGGGAAAGCAAGACACTGGTTCTTGCGAACGGGGCCTATGGTCAGCGCTCGGCGCAGACGCTGGAATACCTCGGACGCGATCATCTGGTTCTGGACAAGGGTGATTACCTGCCGCCACGCGGTTCGGAAGTGGCCGAAATCCTCGCCAACGATCCGGCAATCACCCACGTGGTCGCGATCCATTGCGAGACTTCCTCGGGCATTCTAAACCCGGTCGAAGAGATTTCCGAGGCGGTCTATGCGGCGGGCCGGAAGCTGCTGATCGATTCGATGTCTGCCTTTGGCGCTATTGAACTGAAGCCGTCAGAAATCCGGTATGAGGCGATGGTGTCCTCGGCTAACAAATGCATCGAAGGCGTGCCCGGCTTTGGCTTTATCATCGCCCGCAAGGATGAGCTGAAGGCCGCCAAGGGCAACAGCCACTCGCTGTCGCTGGATGTACATGCGCAATGGGCGCATATGGAAAAGACCGGCCAGTGGCGGTTTACTCCGCCGACCCACGTGGTTGCGGCCTTCCTCGAAGCGCTTAGGGCGCATGAGGCCGAAGGTGGGGTTGCAGGACGCGGTGCGCGCTATGCGAATAACCGCGACGTGATTGTCGCAGGGATGCGCGAGCTTGGGTTCGAGACGCTGCTGCAGAACCGCTGGCTAAGCCCGATCATCGTGACGTTTTTCTGCCCTGCGGACGAAAAGTTCGTGTTCTCGCGCTTCTACGATCTGATGAAGGACAAAGGCTTTATCATCTATCCGGGCAAGTTGACTGTTGTGGACAGTTTCCGCGTCGGCTGCATCGGGCAGATGGATGAGCATGTGATGCGGCAGGTTGTTGCTGCTGCTAAGGAAACTCTGGCCGAGATGGGGGTCGCCAGCGCGGCTCCTCCGGCACTCGCACTTAAAGAACGCGCCAAGCTGGCCGCATAAGAAACAAGGACACCCCTAAATGACTATTCAAACCCCCGTGACGGCGAACGAGCGCGTTTATCCTGCCCCCAAAGTCCCCGCCATTGCCATCTGTCTGGACGGGTGCGAGCCGGATTATCTGGATGTGGCTATCGCCAAAGGGCTGATGCCGACGCTCAAGCGTATCCGCGAAACCGGCACCGACCGGCTGGCGCATTCTGTGATCCCGTCCTTCACCAACCCCAACAACCTGTCGATCGCCACCGGTCGCCCGCCGATCGTGCATGGGATTTGCGGTAATTTCCTTTACGACCCGGAAACCGGTGAGGAGGTGATGATGAACGATGTGCGCTTCCTGCGTGCGCCAACCATCTTCTCGCAATTCTATGAGGCGGGTTATCGCGTCGCAATGGTTACTGCCAAGGACAAACTGCGGGCACTGCTGGGCGCAGGCCTGAAATTCGACGACGACCGCGCGGTTGCCTTTTCTGCTGAACGCTCGGGCGAAACCACCAAGGCAGAACACGGCATCGACAATGCTAGCGCCTGGCTGGGGATGCCGGTTCCGGAAGTGTATTCCGCCGAGTTGTCGGAATTTGTCTTTGCCGCCGGTGTGAAGCTGCTGAAAGAGATGCGCCCGGACGTGATGTACCTGTCGACCACCGACTATGTGCAGCACAAGTTCGCCCCGGAAGAGCAGGGCGCGCTGGATTTCTACGCCATGTTTGACAAGTATCTGGCGCAGTTGGATGAAATGGGTGCCGCCATTGTTGTGACCGCCGACCACGGCATGAAGGCCAAGCACGAACCGACCTCGAAAGAGCCGTCGGTCATCTATATGCAGGACGTGTTTGACGACTGGCTGGGTGAGGGCAAGGCCCGTGTAATCCTGCCGATCACCGACCCGTATGTGGTCCATCACGGTGCGCTGGGATCGTTTGCCACGGTCTACCTGCCCGAAGGTGCCGAACGTGCCGAGGTCAAGGCCAAGGTGGCTGCACTTCCTGAGATGATGGAAGTGCTGACCAAGGAAGAGGCGGTTGCCAAATACGAACTGCCCGCCGACCGCATCGGGGATCTGACCATGGTCTGCACCGGAGGGATGACCATCGGCACCTCGGCGGACCGGCACGATCTGGCGGCCCTGGGCGAGCCGCTGCGCAGCCATGGCGGCTTGACCGAGCAGGAAGTGCCCTTCATCGTCAACCGCGTGATTGATCTGGGCAACGCGCCCGATCTGCGCAACTTTGATGCGTTTTTCTACGCCACGACAGCGGCGGCCCAGTAAGCCATGAAAGATCAACCGATGACAGAGATCAGAAATGAGGGGATGCGCATCGGCGGCGAGATCGTCTTTACCGACGAGACGGTGCCCGTTCTCTATCCTTACACCAACGAAGTGATCGGCCATGTCCCCGCGGGCAAGGCCGAGCACGCCCGCAAGGCGTTCGAAATTGCGGCGAATTACGAATCCAAGCTCACCCGGTACGAACGCAGTCAGATCCTGCAACGCGCCGGAGAGTTGATCGGCGAGCGGCGCGAATACCTGGCCAAATGGCTGGTGCTGGAGCTGGGCATTTGCCACCAGCACGCGATCTACGAGACCAAACGCGCGCAGGATGTCTATCAGTTCGCCGCCGCCGAGGCGCTGAAGGATGATGGCGAGATCTTCTCGTGCGACCTGACCCACAATGGCAAGGATCGCAAGATCTTCACCACGCGCGAACCCGTGGGCGCGATCAGTGCGATCACGCCCTTTAACCACCCGCTGAATATGGTCAGCCACAAGATCGCGCCGTCGATTGCCACCAACAACTGTATGGTCTGCAAACCGACGGAACTGACACCGATGACCTGTCTGACATTGGCGGATATTCTGTACGAGGCCGGTCTGCCGCCCGAGATGTTCCAGGTGGTCACCGGCTGGCCGCAGGATATCGGCGACGAGATGATCACCAATGACAAGATCGACATCATCACCTTCACCGGCGGTGTTCCGGTCGGCAAGATGATCGCGGCCAAGGCGGTCTACAAACGCCAGGCGCTGGAACTTGGGGGTAATGATCCCCTGATTGTGCTCAACGATCTGACCGATGCCGATCTGGATAAGGCTGCGACCATTGCCGTGGCCGGTGCCACCGGCAATTCGGGCCAGCGCTGCACCGCGATCAAGCGCATTCTGGTTCAGGACAGTGTGGCGGACAAGTTTGTTCCGCTGGTGTTGGAAAAGGCCAAGAAGATCAAGTTCGGCGACCCCCAGGACCCCGAGACTGAGCTGGGCTGCGTGATCCATGACAAGGCGGCGGAACTATTTGAGAACCGCGTCTACATGGCCGAAAAAGAGGGTGCTGAAATCCTTTATCACCCCGGTCGTCAGGGCGCGCTGCTGCCGCCCATCGTGGTCGATAAAGTGCCCCATGACAGCGAGCTGGTGATGGAGGAAACCTTCGGCCCCATTATCCCCATCGTCCGCGTGCCCGACGATGATGATCAGGTGATGGCGATCTCGAACTCGACCGAGTTCGGCTTGTCCTCGGGTGTCTGTACCAACGACTTGAACCGTGCGATTGCCTATATCAACGGCCTCGACGTTGGCACTTGCAATATCTGGGAGCAACCCGGCTACCGCATCGAAATGTCCCCCTTCGGCGGCATCAAGGACAGTGGCAACGGCGTGAAAGAAGGCGTGATCGAAGCGATGAAGTTCTTCACCAACGTCAAAACCTATTCGCTGCCGTGGCCAAGGTAAGGGAATTAGAGAAACCAGAATTTCTACCCAGCTCGCGGGGCTCCAAACGGGGCCTCGCGCATTTGACTTCACCGGATGCGAGCCAGAATCGAGGACCATATGTCAGTCAGCATTACCCACACCGAAGGTGAGTCCAACACCTCGGATGCGCGTAGGTCTTGGTTAAAGTCGTCGATTGGCCCTCGGTCCGCGCCGTTGCTGAAACGGGATTCCGATGCGTTTTTGCATCAAAGCCTGTCCAGCCCCTGCGTCAGCACCATCGCCAAGGCAGAAGGTATCTGGATCGAAGATTTGGATGGCCGCCGATACATGGATTTCCATGGCAACTCGGTCCATCACATCGGCTATGGCCATCCGCGTCTGGTCAAGGCGATCAAGGCACAGTTGGATGACCTGCCCTTTGCCCCGCGCCGATTTACCAATGATCCTGCGGTGGAACTGGCGGAGAAGTTGGCCGAGATCGCGCCCAGTGATCTGGGCAAAATCCTGTTCACAACCGGCGGATCGGACGCCAATGAGGTGGCGCTAAAAATCGCGCGGGCTGCGACGGGCCGGTTCAAGACCGTCAGCTTTTGGGACGCTTTTCACGGTGCAGGTTTTGGTGCGGCCTCAGTCGGCGGAGAGGCCACGTTTCGCAGCCATATCGCAGGCCCTTTGATGCCGGGGGCCGAACACGTCGCACCCTTCGCCTGCTATCGCTGTCCGTATAACCACGCCGGGCCTGAAACCTGCGGTCTGGCCTGCGCCAAGATGGTTGAATTCGCCTTGGAACGCGAAGGCGATGTTGCCGCCGTGATCGCGGAACCCATGCGCGCGGTGCCCTATGTGCCCCCGGTGGGGTTCTGGAAATCGGTGCGCGAGGCTTGCAACCGGCATGGCGCGCTGCTGATCATGGATGAGATTCCGACCGGCCTGGGCAAGACCGGTAAGATGTTCGCCTTCGAACATGATGAGATCGTGCCCGACATCGTGACCCTTGGCAAAGCCCTTGGCGGAGGCATCCTGCCCATCGCCGCTTGCATCGCCCGCCGCGATCTGGACGTGTGCGGAGACTTTGCGATCGGGCATTACACGCATGAAAAAAACCCGGTCACCGCGCGTGCCGCTTTGACCACGATCCAGATCATCGAAGATGAGGGCCTGGTCGACCGGTCGGCCGAACTGGGGGCCCACGCGATGGGGCGGCTGGAATCCGAGCTGGCTCAGGTTGAGATCGTAGGGGATATCCGGGGCCGTGGCTTGATGTTCGGGGTCGAGATTGTCAAAAGCCGCAGCACCCGCGAGGCAGACAACGCCAATGCCGAACGCATCTATTATGATTGCCTCAACGGCGGTGTAAGCTTCAAGATCAGTCAAGGCTGCGTGCTGACGCTTTCTCCGCCGCTGACCATTTCGCGGAATGATTTGGATCGCGCGCTGGATACCGTCATTGCGGCGATAAAGGCGCAAGCTTGACTCTCTCGATTGTGCTGATCGTTTTGACGGCGGCAATTCTTCACGCGTCCTGGAACGCAATCGTCAAGGGCGCACCTGACAAAGCCATCGTTCTGGGGTTGGTGTCGCTGGGTCACGCTATTCCGGCGTTGTTTGCACTGCCTTTTCTGGGCTTTCCGGTCTGGGCGGCGGTTCCGTTTATCGTCGCCTCGACCCTGATCCACTGGGGGTATTATTGGTTTTTGAACGCCGCCTACAAACATGGCGACTTGTCGGTGGTCTATCCGATCTCACGCGGAATAACACCGATCCTGGTTGCACTGGGCGCGATCTTCTTCGCAAATGAGTTTCTTTCGATCGGGGCGTGGATCGGGATTCTTTGTATTTCTGTGGGTATTGGATTTCTGGCTCTTGCCGGATTGGGTAAACATACCAACTGGATCGCAATAGCGGCAGCGCTCGGCACCGGGCTGATGATTGCGTCTTATTCAATTGTTGATGGAATAGGCATAAGATTGTCCGAAAACACACTGGGCTATATCGCGTTACTGTTTGTTGCAGAAATATTCGTTGCCTGCTTCGTCTTTACGACTCGTTGGCAAAGACTTGTAGCTATGCCCAGACACTTCGTTTGGGCTGGTCTGGCTGGCGGGGTAATATCGGGACTGGCGTATGGTCTTGTTTTATATGCCAAGACGTTTGCACCTTTGGGCATGGTTTCCGCACTGCGCGAGAGTTCTGTAGTCTTCGCCGCCATAATCGGCGTTATGTGGTTTGGCGAAGGGCCTAAATCCAATCGACTTTTTGCGGCGATCACCGTTGCCATTGGAATTGTCGTTTTGGCGTTTTCGCGGTGATGGTCAAAGGTCTGTTGACCGTGCCTTTGGATCATAACATGGCGGCAAAGATCGACTGGCGCTCGATTTCGGCGCCAAGGTGTTCGGATATGATCAGTCCGGCATGCGCGTCACTGTGCTGAAGAGTTGTTTGTTAAAATAACGTAAGGGATTTGCCGGTCCGCCCAACGATTAAACGCAGCCACGGCTGGCTCTATCGGGTCGTCTCCTCTGTAAGGGACGCCATCCAAATCGCTAATAATACCGGTTATCTTTGTCTTGGCGGCCATATGGGGACTTCCGTATCTCGGTGCTGTACTGGGAAAAGACGTCACTTTTTCATAACCAGAGCATAGATCGAGACAGCGACCGTGATCGTAAGACCATAGATCAGTTGGGTGTAGAAGCCTTGCACGCCCATTGCGACGATACCGGCCTCAAGCGATCCGATGATCAGGATACCCACGAAGGTTCCATACATCGACCCGCGCCCGCCAAAGACCGATGTGCCTCCGATAAACACCGCCGCTAGCGCGGGTAACAGGAAGCCATCGCCGGTGGTGGGCCAGAAATAAGTGACTTCGGACAGCAGGAAGACTGCGGACAGGCCCGACATCGCCCCCATCAGTATATAACAGGTCATGCGGGTTCGATAGACCCGGATGCCCATCATCTGAGCCGAGCTTTTGTTGTCGCCGACAAACAGTACATGGCTGCCGAACACATGGCGTTTGTAGATTGCGATCATCAAAATGGCGATAAGGCAAAACCAGACGAACTGCATCGGGATCTGCCCGAACAGGCGGCCGACCAGGACATCGTAGAACACGCTGTCACGCATCTCGACCAGCGGGATGCCCTTGCCTTGCGCAAGAACATTCACCAGACCGCGCCACAAGAACATGGTGCCGATGGTGGCCACAATCGAAGGTACGCCGATGCGCGTAATCAACAGGCCGTTCAGCGCACCACAGATCATCCCGGTTCCGATGCAAGCCAGAAAGCTGATTGGAATGCTGCCGGTCATCGTAAAGACAGTTGCAAAGACCCAAGCCGCTACGCCCATGACCGAAGGGAAGGACAGGTCAATCTCACCCAAAGTTACGATGAAGGTCGCGCCGAGCGCCAGCAGACCCATGTATGGCAGGGTCGACATGAACGAGCGGTAGATGTCGAAGTGCAGATAGACCTCGGGCGCGCCGATCAGGTACATGCCGAACAGCAGCATGGCGATGACCGTGATCGCCACGTCGATGGGATTGCGCGCCATAGCGACCGACAGGCCGGACTTTTCCGGGGTCGCCGCAGGATTGTGCATTGAACTGTCCATGAACTGCGCGCTCCTTCAGTGTGTTTTGATCTGGCCGGTCTGGTGCAGGTCCACCATGATGTCGATCAGTTGTTCGCGACTAATCTGATCTTTGGTAAACTGTCCCGCGATCTTGCCCCGATCCAAAATCACGAACCGGTCCGCGACCGAATAGACATGCAGGATGTTGTGGTCGATCAGGATGGCCGATTTGCCCTGTTCGCGGATATTGCGCACGAATTTCAGAACCTTATCGGTCTCTTTCAGGCTGAGCCCCATGGTGGGTTCATCAAGGATGATCAAGTCAGCCTCGAAAAACAGCGCGCGCGCAATGGCCACGCCCTGTTTCTCACCCCCCGACAAACCGGCCACCTCACTGTCCGTAGTGATGGCGCGCGACGTGAATCCCATCCGCTCGCGCAGCAACTGCGCGGCTTCGGCGCGCTGGCGTTTGACATCCATAAACCCCAAGCGATTCCGGATCTCGCGCCCGGCAAAGACGTTCCGCCAGATTTCCTGCTGATCGGCGAGGGCGCGTTCCTGATACACGGTTTCCACGCCACGGGTCCGCGAATCCTGGACCGAGCGCATGTTCACATGTTCGCCCTTGATATACACCTTGCCTTTTGTGGGGTGGTGGACACCGGTCATGACCTTAATGATTGTTGATTTCCCGGCCCCGTTATCCCCGACCAGGGCGACAACCTCGCCCCGGTTTATGGTCAGGTCGATGCCTTTCAACACATCCACACGGCGAAAGGACATGTGGATGTTCTCAAGGCTCAGCAAACTGTTCGATAGGTCCATCTCTGTCGTTATTCCACTAATGGCCGGAGGCGCGGCATACGCACCTCCGGCATTTTTCAGGGATCAGCGAATTGCGGCTGCCGCCAGTTCCGAAACCGGTCCGACATTGGTTTTGGTGATCATTGCAGCGCCAGTGTCGATATTCATGCCCGCGAAGCCGAATTTCTTGGACAAGAACATCTGAACGATAGGCAAATACCCCTGTAGGAACGGCTGTTGGTCCAGCACCATAGTGATGTAGCCGTCTTCGATACCTTGCGCGGTAGCGGCAGAGAGGTCAAAGCCTGCCATACAGATCGAGCCAGCGTCTTTCCCCGCCGCTTTCATATAGGTCGGAACCAGGGCGGTTAGCGCACCATGATCTACCACAACGCCTTTCAGATCGGGATTCGCCGCCGCATATGCCGCAAAAACTGGAATTCCTTGCGAGGCATCCTTTGAAATATCGGGGTTAATTTCAAGGTAATCCACATCGACCCCGGCCTCTTCGAGAACCTCGATCGAGCCTCGGGTACGTAGCCCGCGCTGTTCCATGCTCAGAAGGCCCCAGACCAAGACCTTGTCACCAGCGCCAACACCACATTCGCGGATCATTCCCGAAGCCAGATTCTGACCTGAGCTGTAATTTTTCGAACCCACATAGCCAAACCCATCAGCGGTATATTTGGCTTCGATGTTGGGCAGGTCGACATTCTGCGTTGTAACCAGAATACCCGCTTCGCGCGCCTGCTCTATGAGCGGAGACAGGGCAGATTCGCCGGGATGTCCCATGACCGCGATGCCGTCCGGGCGGCGTGCGACGGCTTCTGAAAACTGCCGGACCATTTTTTCCGAGTTCCAGTCGGACCAGACATATTCGACATCGCATCCAGTGTGTTCAGAGGCCATGACAGCGCCGTTATACACCACAGACGCAAAGGTTCCTCCTTCTGGACCTCCGGGAAAGAAAACGAAATTCAATCCTTCACATTCTTCAGCAGCAGAGGAAGAAGTCGCCGCAAGAGTCGCCAGTGTTAGTCCGAAAGCCGGTGCCAAAAATCTGTTCATAGTTATCCTCCCAGATACCTCGTGCGGCACTTTTGGCGCAGTTTCGATCGCACCTCGCCGACACGAATATTCGACCGAGCGTGCAAAATAGGAATTGGTGGGTCAAAGCATATCTGAATTTATTACGTATTGTGAAATATTTTTCAAAAGAGCATTGTTGATCCCTGACGTCCTACGTGGGTTTAAGCCAGCCTTAATGGTGACGGTACTCCTCTTGAGTATGATTGAAAAAAAATTCAGCAAAAACAAAAAATTTCATAAAGCTGTTGACGAGCGTTTCGGCTGCCCTCTAAAACGACATTACTGCAATAACACGCAATTAATGAAATTTCTTGCAATTGCCGCGTAATGGAGGAAGACTACGAGGCAGGTGCAGGGACACGCTCTTGGGAGGAGTTCTATGAAGTACAAGAAAATCAATGGGTTTGTTGCATCTGCCGCAATTGCAGTTGCTGGTGTAGCGGCGGCTCCGGCACAGGCCGAAGGCATCATGTGTGAGCCGGGCGAGACCTATATCATGAACGTCATGGTTTCGGGTCACCCCTATTGGGTGCCGGTCTATCAGGGCTTCAAGCAGGCCGCCGAAGCCTTCGGATGCGAGACCGTTTTCTCGGGAACCCCGGATTACGACATCACCAAGCAGATCGCCTCGTTCGAGCAGGATCTGGTGAAATCGCCTGCGGGAATTCTGCTGCACCCGATGCAATCTGACCCGTTCATCGAGCCGATTGACCGCGCCATCGACAACGGCACCGAGATCGTGACCTTTGCCGCCGATAGCCCGAATTCCAAGCGGACCGGTTACATCACTTCGGACAACCATGCCGAGGCAAAATTCGCAGCGGAAGAAATCGTCAAGCAGGTAGGCGACAGCGCCGAGTATGCGGTTCTGGAGAACCCCGGCCAGTCGAACCATGACCTGCGCGTCACCGCGCTGATTGCGTATATGGAGGCCAACTATCCGAACATGAAACTGGTGGGCCGTCAGGCGACCAATCAGGACAGCAACGCGGCTTACCGTGCGACGGCTTCGATCATTCAGGCCAATCCGAATGTCGCGGCGATCTGGATCCCCGAAGCGGGTTCTGCCGAAGGCGCCGTGGCCGTCAAACTGGAAGCTGAATCGGACATCCTGATCATGCATGCGGACGTCACACCCACCACGTTGGAGCATATTCGCGCGGGCAACATCCACATGTCGCTGAACCCCAACCAGGGTGTGCAGGGCTTCATGGGCTTCATGGCGGTGCACCTGGCAAACCGGGCGGACATCTTTGATCCGTTCAACGACTGGCAGACCAGCGGATTCAATCCGGTTCAGATCCCGTTCATGGACAATGGCTTTGCGGTCATCACCAAGGACAATGCCGACAGCTTTGATCTGAACGTCTACATGGAAGGCCGCGACCCGGCCTGATTGGGAATAAGCTTCTCCCCGAGGACCGCTTGCCGCCCAAAGATTTCTTCTAAGGTGAGCGGTCCTCAACTCTAAGACTTAGTTAGCCAAGAAATGAACATCGTGATGCAGGATGTGATCCTCAAAATCGAAAACCTCAGCAAGTCCTTTGGCCCGGTCAAGGCGCTGCGCGGGGTAAATTTCGAACTAAAAAAGGGTGAGATTCACGCGATTGCAGGCGAGAATGGCGCGGGCAAGTCGACACTAATGAATGTGATCGACGGGATTTTGCAACCGGACAGCGGGGATATTGTGCTGGACGGTAAAGCGGTCAAAATCTCGTCGCCCACAATGGCACAGCAACTGGGCATTGGTTTCGTCCATCAGGAAATCGCCCTGTGCCCGGATGTGTCGGTGGCCGAGAATATATTTATGGCCACCACGAATGTCAGCCGGTCGTGGCTGATGGACTACAAGAAACTGGAACGCGAGGCGGTGGATGTATTTCGCCAACTCAGCGATATCGATCCTTCGGTTCTGGTGAAAAACCTATCTATCTCGAACCAGCAACTGGTCGAGATTGCCAAGGCCCTGACGCTGGATTGCCGCATTCTAATTTTGGATGAGCCTACAGCCGCACTCACGGAAACCGAGGCACAGACCCTGTTTGGGATCATGCGCAATCTGGCGGATCAGGGAATTTCGATCATCTACATCTCGCACCGGATGGTCGAAATTTTCGACAATTGCGACCGCGTGTCGGTGTTCCGCGATGGGCAGCACATTGTCACAAATGATGTGGCCGACATTCAGCCCAGCGATGTCGTCAATGCGATGGTCGGCCGGGTGATCGATAACCTGTATCCCGAGAAGGCCGCCGAGGGCGCGATTTCGGAGGAAACCGTCCTCAAAGTTAAAGGTCTATCCGAAGTGACGCGGTTTCACGACGTCAGCTTTGAGCTGAAGAAAGGCGAGATTCTGGGCATCGCGGGATTGATTGGTGCCGGACGAAGCGAGATCGTCAAAGGTATTTGCCAGCTTGAAGGGGATGTTACAGGGGACGTTTGGCTCAATGGTGAAAAGTTAGCGCTGCGCAACTATCAAGACAGCATCGCCAAGGGAATGGTGTACCTGTCAGAAGATCGAAAAGGCGATGGCGTATTCCTCGATATGTCGATTGCGTCGAATGTGTCAGCCTTGAAGGTGGAACAAGTGGCGGGGCCGCTCGGGTTGATTCAGACCGGCGCCGAAGAGGCTCAGGCCGAGGCTTTGGGGCGTAAACTGAACCTGAAATGCGGATCGTTGAGTGATCCTGTTTCGTCCCTGTCTGGGGGGAACCAGCAAAAGGTGGCAATCGCCAAGATGCTCTCGGTCAATCCGCGGCTGATCTTTCTGGATGAGCCGACCCGAGGTGTCGACGTGGGCGCGAAATCGGAAATTCACAAGATTCTGAGAGACTTGGCAAACGATGGTGTCGGGATCGTGGTGATCTCGTCCGAGTTGCCCGAACTGATTGGTGTCTGTGACCGGGTGCTGGTGGTGCGCGAAGGGCGTATCAGCGGTCAGGTTACGGGTGAAGAAATGACAGAAGAAAACATCATGCATCTGGCTTCGGTCACGGACGCGCAGGCCTCGGTCGCATGAGTGGAGAAATCAAAATGGACAACACCGTAAATCTGGCCCAAGCGGATTCGGCCGACAATACGCCGTTTCTGAAACGGCTGTTTCGGATGCGCGAAACCGGGTTGATCGTGATCATTCTGGCGTTGTTCCTGATCATGTCCTTTGCCTCACCGTACTTTCTGACCTGGGCTAATATGCGGGCAATGTCGATGGCCTTTGCCGTGGATGGCCTGCTGGTGATCGGGATGACGATCCTGCTGATATCCGGAGGCATTGACCTTTCGGTGGGCTCGGTCACGGCGCTGGCCATGGTGATCGCGGGCTGGCTGTTTCTGAGTGGGGTAAACCCATGGGTGGCCTCGGCTATGGCAATTGCACTCTGTACGGGTATTGGCGCGTTCATGGGGTTCTTCGTGACGCGCGTAGGGCTGCATCATTTCATCGTATCGTTGGCGATCATGGTGATCGCGCGGGGCGCATGCCTGCTGTTCACTGGTGGGCGGCCTCTGGGCCTTTATACCCTGCCGCCCGAGTTCAAGTTCATCGGGCAGGGCACCATTGGGCCGATCCCGATCGTGATCGTCATCTTTCTGGTCTTCGTGATCGCCTTTGACTTCATGCTCCGGCGCACGACCATGTTCCGAAAAGTGTTCTACACTGGCAGTAACGAGAAGGCCGCCGCCTATTCGGGTATCCGCACCAAGAAGGTGATCTTCCTGACCACCACGCTTTGTTCAACTCTGTGCGGCATCGCTGGCATCATCTACATGGCGCGGTTCGGCTCCGCCCAACCGACCTTCGGGTTGGGGTTGGAGCTGACCATCATCGCCGCCGCCGTTATTGGCGGGGCCAGCCTGAATGGCGGGTCGGGGTCGATCCTTGGCGCAATCCTTGGCGTGATCCTTTTGTCGCTGGTCTCCAGTTCCCTGGCGTTGCTGGATGTGTCGGTCTACTGGCAGGACATCATTCGCGGCTCGATCCTGTTGGCGGCGGTGACCATCGACCATTACCTGAACAAAAGGCGAGGGTGATGGTCGACAAGAAGAAAGACTTTGAACTGATCCGGCAGATTCACACCGTTCTGGTCCTGCATTATCTGGAAGGCCAGAAACAGGCCGATATCGCGCGGGCGCTGAACCTGTCGAACTCGAAGGTCAACCGTCTGATTACACAGGGCCGCAAGATGGGCATGGTCAAGATCGACATTGAAAGCCCGTTTGAGACGCTGATGGATATTGAACGGGATTTGACAAAGTCGTCAGGTCTGTCTGAGGCCATCGTCACCCCTTCGGTTGTGGGTAGCGAAGAAACAACTCTGCAACAGGTCGGGCGCGCCGCTGCCAACCATTTGATTGAAAACCTGAGCGATGGGGATGTCATTGCGATCACTGGCGGAAAGGCCGTCAGCGCCACGGTCGAAGCGTTGGAGGTCGAACGCGCAGTCGATGTTACTGTAGTGCCCCTGACCGGTGGCATTCAGGGCAAATACTATACAGATGTGAACCACTTGGCGACGCAGATGGCAGAGCGGCTGGGCGGCAGAACAATGTTGTTGCACGCGCCGCTTTTTGCCGAGAGCCGCGAACAGCGGGACATGCTGGAACAGGTCTCTTCGATCCGCGAGGTGCTGGATCTGGCCCGGCATGCCAATGTGGCGCTTGTAGGGGTTGGGTCGATCGAGCCGGAAGGCTCCAGCTATTACGACCTTCACCCGGTGCCCGAAGCAGATCGCAAGATGCTGATGGGCATGGGCGTGATCGGAGAGTTTCTGGCCCACTTGATCCATATCGACGGCTCGGTCTCGAACTATGCGCTGAACTCGCGGCTGGTCTCGGTGTCACCAGACGATCTTGCGCACTGCAAGCGGGTGATCGGGGTGACCGCCGGAGCACAGAAAGTACTGCCGATCAAGGCGGTACTGAACGGAAAGTTTCTCAATTCGCTGATCTTGGACGAAAGCACAGCGACTGCAGTCTTACAGGAAATGGAAGGAGCACGAAATGTCGCATGAAATGTTGACGCGGGAAATCGGAAACTCTGGAATCGAAGCCTCTGTCGTTGGCCTTGGAACCTGGGCCATCGGCGGGTGGATGTGGGGCGGAACGGATGAGGCGAAATCCATTGCTGCAATCCAGGCCTCGGTCGATGCGGGGATTACGTTGATCGACACGGCCCCTGCCTATGGGCAGGGCGTAGCCGAAGATATTGTTGGCAAGGCGTTGAAAGGGCGCCGCGACAAGGTGGTGTTGGCCACCAAATGCGGGTTGGTTTGGCATACCCAGAAGGGCAACCATTTCTTCGACTATGACGGCAAGCCGGTGCATCGCTATCTGGGCAAGGATGCGATCATCTATGAGGTCGAACAGAGCCTGACCCGACTGGGTACCGATTACATCGACCACTACATCACCCATTGGCAGGACCCGACCACCCCCATCGCCGAGACGATGGAGGCGTTAGAGACCCTGAAACAGCAGGGCAAAATCCGCTCGATCGGGGCCAGCAATACGTCGGTCGATGAGGTCAAGGCTTATGTCGCCGCCGGTCAGTTGGACGCCATTCAGGAAGAATACTCGATGGTCAAGCGCGACATCGAAGGCACGCTGCTGCCTGTGTGCCGCGAGAATGGTGTGTCGGTCCTTAGCTATTCCTCGCTGGCGCTGGGGCTGCTCAGTGGCAAGATCGGGCCGGATCGTGAGTTCACCGGCGATGATCAGCGCAAGGACAATCCGCGTTTCTCGATGGCGAACCGCCAGAAGGTTGCCAATCTGATGGAGACCATCGCGCCCATTGCCGAGGCACATGGCGCAACGCTGGCGCAGACGGTCATCGCTTGGACCGTGCAACAACCCGGTATCACCTTCTCGCTTTGCGGTGCGCGTGACGCGGCACAGGCGGCCGAGAATGCCAAGGCGGGCCAATTGCGCCTGACCGAAGCTGAAATCGCTGACATCAGTGCGCAAGCTATCGCGCACCTGAGCGATCTCGACAGCTAAGACCCCAAGGCCCCCGCAACGAACAGGACCACCATGTCAGAACAAAGACAACAAAACCTGACAAAGCTGCACGAGAACGCTGCGTTTGACGCTGTGGTTATCGGCGGGGGCGTAAACGGGATTGGAGTGTATCGGGATTTGGCCTTGCAGGGGCTGCGGGTCTTGCTGGTTGAGCGCAACGACTTTGCCTCGGGGTGCAGCGCCGCGCCGTCGCGGATGATCCATGGTGGATTGCGTTACCTAGAGAATGGCGAATTCGATCTGGTGCAGGAGTCGCTGCGCGAACGCGACGCGCTGCTGTTGAACGCTCCTCATATGGTGCGGCCTTTGCCGACGGTTATTCCGATCACTTCGGTGTTTTCGGGTATGTTAAACGCGGTGGCCAGCTTTGTGGGCTGGCAGGGTAAGCCGTCAAGCAGGGGTGCGGTGCCGATCAAGCTGGGGTTGTCACTGTATGATTGGGTGACGCGCAAGCGGCGTATCCTGCCAAAGCATCATTTCAACAGCGCAGGGCGAACGCGCAACGACTGGTCTGCGCTAACGCCCAAGGCTACTCGATCAGCCGTGTATTATGACGCGCAGATCACGCATCCGGAACGTCTGTGTGTTGAAATGATCCGCGATGTTCAGATCGCCGCGCCTGATTGCATAGCTCTGAACTATGCCGAGATGACGCGGGACGGTGAAGATTATGCTGTGACAGACCGGCGCAGCGGTCAGGAATTGCCAGTCCAGCCCAAGGTGATCGTGAATGCCACTGGTGCCTGGCTGGATGATACAGTCCGCAGCCTGGGCGGTGAAGCCAATCAGCAAATGGTCTCGGGCACCAAGGGCTCACACCTGATCATCGACAACCCGGCGCTGTTGCAGGCGCTTGGCGGTCATATGATCTATTTCGAAAATACCGACGGGCGGGTCTGTATCGTATTCCCCTATCAGGGCAAGGTGCTGGCGGGTTCAACCGATATTCGCGTCGACAAGGCGACGCGCGTGCGATGTGAGCCGGAAGAGTTTGACTATATCCTCGGTTCTCTGCGGTTGGTATTTCCAGAGATTCAGATCGTCCCCGAACAGGTTGTGTTCAGCTATAGCGGGATCCGCCCGCTGCCGCACAGTGATCAGGATTTCACCGGTCGGATTTCGCGTGGTCACTACACAAAGCGGCTGGACGGATTGGTGCCGCAGTTCTGCATGGTTGGTGGCAAATGGACCACCTTCCGTGCCTTTGGGGAACAGACCACGGATGAGGTTCTGGCCGAGCTAGAAAAACCGCGCAAGACATCGACCCTTGGATTGTCTATCGGGGGCGGAGCACAGTTCCCCGATGATGCGAAAACGCTGCAAGAAAGGCTGGTCGAGGACTTTCACATATCGTCCGACCGCGCGCTGCACCTGATGGAACATTACGGCACGCACGCCGACGATGTGGCCCAGTTCTGCCAATCGGTTAAGGATACGCCACTGTTGGCTGGCTGCCCCTATACCGAGGCCGAGATTATTTGGCTGCTGCGCACGGAATTTGTCGAAACCCTGTCTGATATAGTCCTGCGCCGGACCGCTTTGGCGATCACAGGGCAGATTTCGGACGCGCTGCTGGGCCAGTTGGGAACTGTTGTGGCCACCGAACGCGGTATCAGCCCGCAGGAAATCACTGATCAGACCCAAGCGCTAATCCATGAATTGTCCGAGTATTACGGCGTGTCAGCCGAGACTCTGACTGCACGAAACAAGGAACGGAGAACAGAATGCGTGTAAGTACCAAAGCCCGAATGAACCGGATGTTTACCAACGGGGGCTGTCTGGACGTGGCGATCGACCACGGGGTCTGCAATGAGCCCAGCTTTATGGTCGGGCTTGAGGATATGGCGAGTGTCATGGACACGCTGATCGGTGCCAAGCCGGATGCCATTCAGTGTGCCTATGGGCAAGCCGACCTGCTGCAATCGCGCCCCGAAAAGGACAAACCCGCGCTGGTGATGCGGATCGACATGGGTAACCCCTATAACGATCAGCGCCACCGGGTGATGTGGTCGATGCTGCAAAACGCAGACGAGCCGATTATCGGCGCACTGGAAATGGACGCCGCCGCCGTTGTCGTGAACCTGTTCATGCTGCCGGACGAGCCTGAACTGTTTCGTCAGTGTGTCGAGAACATCAGCAAGGTGCGCGCGGCTTGTCACAAATACGGGATGCCGCTGATGATCGAACCTTTGGTCATGCTGCCCAACGATGTGCGCGGCGGCTATCAGGTGGATGGTGACGCAGAAAAGATCGTGACGCTGGTGCGTCTGGCCTCGGAAATGGGGGCTGACATCATCAAGGCAGACCCGACCGAAAACCCCGAGGACTTCCACCGCGTGATTGAGGCTGCGCGCGTGCCCGTTCTGGTGCGCGGCGGTGGTAAGGAAGACCTGAAGAACGTTCTGATGAAATCGGCGGCTCTGATGGCGCAGGGTGCGCAAGGGATGGTTTATGGCCGCAACATCTATCAGCACGACAATCCCAAGGCAGTTGTGGCAGCTTTGATGGCGATGATCCATGAGAAGGCCAGCGGCGAAGAAGCGTGGGATATCTATAACCGTGGCTAACAACCAATACATATTGGGGCTGGATGCGGGGAACACGGTCATCAAGGCCGTGCTCTTCGACCTAAATGGGCGGCCCGTCGCGATGGAGGTGCTGGACGGTCAGTCGTCGACCCCGCAGCCGGGGCACGTGGAGCGCGACCTGAATGAGCTTTGGGCCAATGCACGGCAGGTGATCTCTGGTTGCATCGACAAGGCCGGGATCACGTCGGATCAGATTATTGGCGTGGGTTGTGCCGGGCATGGCAACGGGCTGTACCTGCTGGACAAGGCGGGTGAACCGCTAGTGGGTATTCAGTCGCTGGACACACGTGCTGCTGGCCTGGCTGAGGAATTGTCAGAAGCCGCAGGGGATGCCCTGCACGCGCTGTGTTTGCAAAAGCCGTGGCCGTCGCAAACCCCGGTTCTGCTGGCTTGGATCAAACGCCACCAGCCCGAGATTTATGCGCAGACCGGCACTGTGCTTCTGTGCAAGGATTTCATTACGTACAAGCTAACCGATGAGTGGGTCAGCGAGATCTCGGACATGTCGGGCGGTGGTCTGACCCGGATGCCCGAGTGTGCCTATGATGACGGATTGCTGTCGCTTTACGGTTTGGATGATGCGCGCGAGATGCTGCCACGCCTGATCGACCCAGCGGATATCGCCGGAACCGTCAGCGCCGAGGCTGCCGCAGCGACCGGCCTGGCCGAAGGCACGCCGGTGATCGGCGGCTATTTCGACGTGGTGTCCAGTGCCATGGGCTCGGGCGTCGTGCGCGCGGGCGAGGCGTCGATTATAGCAGGAACCTGGAGCATCAATCAGGTGTTTTCCGACAAACCTGCCGTCAACGATGATCTGTTCATGGTATCGGGCTTTGGCCCCAACCGGTTTGTGAATATCGAAGCAAGTGCGACGTCGGCGGCCAATCTTGAATGGTATGTGCGTGAATTCGTCGAACGTGGCGCGCATCACGACGATCCATTTGGGTTCTGCAATGACAAGGTGGCCGAGGTCACCCCTGCGGCGGATGATCCGTTCTTTCATCCGTTCCTTTATGGTTCAGGGCAGGGGGCGTCGTTCCGAGGTGGGTTTTATGGTGTTGCGGGCTGGCACGGCGAAAGCCACATGCTGCGCGCCTTGTTCGAGGGTGTTTTGTTCGAGCACCGCCGCCATATCGAGGTTCTCAAAACCGCAGGCGTCCGCTTTGATCAGGCGGTTCTGTCTGGCGGTGGCTCGCGTAGCCCTGTCTGGCCGCAGATGTTCGCCGATTGCCTTGGTGTACCGATCTATGTGGCCGAAGCGCAGGAAACTGGTGCTTTGGGTGCGGCGATTGGTGTGTCGGTGGCGACAGGCGCGTATGGCTCCTACGAAGAGGCCATCGGTCAGATGACCCGTCGCAAGGCCGAGTTCCAGCCGAATGCGGACATGAAAGCCCACTATGATACCCGCTACGCGCAGTACCTCGCGCTTATCGAAGCCATGCGCGGGTTTTGGGACAGTGCTCAAACTTCAACCGAAAGGTAATCAGCATGAAAGCCGTGGGATTTCTGAAATCACTTCCAATTGACGCGCCTGACAGCTTGATGGATGTCGACCTGCCAGAGCCGGTTCTGCGACCCAACGATCTGCTGGTCGAGGTCGAGGCAATCTCGGTCAATCCCGCAGATGCCAAGCGCCGCATCCGAACAGCAGCCGAGCAGGATCATGCCGAGCCGTTCATTCTGGGATATGACGCCGTAGGTATTGTGCTTGATATGGGCTCCGAGGTCACAGGATTCACCAAAGATGACCGGGTGTGGTATGCTGGCGATGCCGATCGCCCAGGGTCTTATGCTGAGTTACAGGCGGTCGATCATCGCATCACATCACTTGCTCCGAAGACGGTGGGCCCCGCTGCGGCTGCCTCTTTGCCCTTGGTGTCGTTGACCGCGTGGGAAATGCTGTTTGACCGGTTGCAAGTTCCCACAAATGAAACGCCGGCCAGCCTGCTGGTTATCGGCGGGGCCGGAGGGGTGGGTTCGATTACCCTGCAACTTGCACGTAAGCTGACTGGATTGAATCTGATCGCCACTGCATCTCGCCCTGAAACGGTCGATTGGTGCAAGGACATGGGTGCGCATCAGGTGGTTAACCATCGCGATCTGATCGCCGAGGTGCAGGCCGCAGGGCATGAAACCGCGGACTACATCACGCAATACGCCGACACCGCACAGCATTGGGATGCCATGTGTGAACTGATCGCGCCGCAGGGCCGCATCGGAACCATCGTCGAAACGCCGGAAAAGCTGGATATCTCGGCATTGCAGGGCAAGTCCGCCGCGCTGATGTGGGAACTGATGTTCACCCGTTCGCTGTTTGGAACGGCAGATATGGCTCGGCAGGGGCAGATTTTGGCTCGTGTTGCCAGCATGGTTGATGACGGGATCATCCGAACGACCGAACAGAAAACACTGAACGGCTTGTCAGCGGAAACGCTGAAAGAGGCCCACGCGATCATCGAAACCGGTCGTATGATCGGCAAACTTGTCGTCGCATTCTAACCAGAAAGACCAGAATTCCATGACAGACGCCCGGAAACTTGATGGCGAATATGACTATATCATCGTCGGCGCAGGCACGGCGGGCTGTGTTCTGGCCAACCGCCTGACCGAAGACCCCAAGACGCGGGTGTTGCTTCTAGAGGCGGGCGGATCGGACAATTACCACTGGGTGCATATCCCCGTTGGCTATCTCTATTGCATCGGCAATCCGCGCACTGACTGGATGATGAAAACCGCTGCTGAACCGGGGCTGAACGGGCGTTCCCTGGTCTATCCGCGCGGCAAGGTTCTGGGCGGCTGCACCTCGGTCAATGGCATGATTTATATGCGGGGGCAGGCGGCGGACTACGATCATTGGCGCCAACTGGGCAATGCCGGTTGGGGATGGGATGACGTGCTGCCCTATTTTCTGAAGTCCGAGGATCACCATGCGGGCGACAGCGAGATGCACCGCTCAGGTGGTGAGTGGAAGGTCTCAAAACAACGGTTGGAGTGGGATATCCTGAAGGCTGTGCAGGAAGGGGCAAAGGAATTTGGCATTCAGCCACGCGCGGATTTCAACGATGGCAGTAACGAAGGCACCGGGTTCTTCGAGGTCAACCAACGCAATGGCGTGCGCTGGAATACAGCGAAAGGTTTTCTGCGCCCAGCGATGAAACGCCCGAACCTGCGTGTAATGACCCATGCCGAAACACAGGAGTTGTTGTTCGACGGTAAGCGAGTGACAGGTGTCCGCTTTCTGCAAAAAGGCGTTCGCTATGATGCCTTCGCTGGGGCCGAGGTTTTGCTGGCCGCTGGGGCGATCAACTCTCCCAAAATTCTGGAACTCTCGGGTGTTGGTCGAGGTGCTGTGTTGGCCGAACATGGCATTGCTGTGCATCACGTAAGCACAGGCGTGGGTGAGAACCTTCAGGATCATCTGCAAATCCGCACCGTGTTCAAAGTACAGAACGCGAAAACGCTGAATACGATGGCTAACTCGTTGGTCGGCAAGGCGAAGATCGCTCTGCAATACGGGTTAACGCAATCGGGGCCGATGTCCATGGCCCCCAGTCAATTCGGGATGTTCACCAAATCCAACCCTGATCTGGCAACGCCCGATCTGGAGTATCACGTTCAACCCTTGTCCACCGACAAACTGGGCGATCCGTTGCATCCGTTTCCGGCCATTACCGTTTCGGTCTGCAACCTGCGCCCCGAGAGTATTGGAACCTGCCATATTCAGGGGGCGGATACCACGACCCAGCCCGATATCCGTTTGAACTATCTGTCCACGGACAATGACAAGCGTGTTGCCGCGAAATCAGTGCGCCAAGCGCGGATGATCATGACGGCGAATGCCCTCAAGCCTTATCAGCCCGAGGAAATTCTGCCGGGTCCAGCCATGGAAACCGAAGAGGATCTTGTGAAAGGTGTTGGTGACATTGCCACCACGATCTTCCACCCAGTCGGGACATGTAAGATGGGGTCTGATGCATCGGCGGTAGTGGGTACGGATCTCAGAGTGCATGGCCTTGGGGGGATACGGGTTGTTGATGCGTCAATCATGCCGAAAATCGTTTCGGGCAACACTGCATCTCCTGTTGTTATGATCGCTGAGAAAGCGGCCGACATGATCCGCAACAGGGCCTGAGAGATGACGGAGATTGTGATCATCGCGCGCATCGAGCCGGAAGATGGCCAGTCAGAAGTGGTGCGCACCGCAATCGAAGATCTCGCAAATGCCAGTCGTCAAGAGGCAGGTAACCGGGGCTATGATGTGTTCTTATCACTCGACAAAAAGACCGAATTTCTGATCCACGAGGTTTGGTCCGGGGCTGAGGTGATTACCAGTCACGCGCGCATGCCGCACATGGTCCGGTTCAAAGAAATCGTGAAGGGAAAGGCGCGAATTTCCGTTCAGAAGCTGGCGAAGCTGTAAGCTCGGCGGGATTCTTTTCACCAAAATCTAACAGTGATTTAGAGCATTTTTCTTTTCGGTCAGCATTGTGCTGACGAGGATACGTCTGTGCTGCAAAACCCTTCAAAAGAGAATGAATTTTATGTGTTTATATTCAAATTGTTAAGGGCTTTTTTCAAAAGCGGATCCACAAAATTCTCGAGCTTATCGGCCGCCAAAAACAGTTGACTAGGCAAGCAAAATGAGAATAATAACATACACTGTAATATATTTCAGTATCGATTCCTGAGGAGAGGTTCGGGCTGGAATTGCGGCTCTGATGCCTATTGTTTCAGATCAGCCGCGCTCTGGAGGAAACAAAAAGGGAAGAGATGAAAATGCAGCGGAGGAATGTACTCAAGGCGGGTCTGCTGGCCACGACACTGACTTTTGTTGGTGGGGCCGCGGCTTTTGCTGATGATGGGAAGCGGATCGCATTCTTTGTGTCCGACTTGTCGAACGTTTTTCACCAATCTCAGGCGGCTGAGGCCGAGCGCTATGCTAAAGAAAAATATGGTGCTGAGGTTGTGGTCTTTGATGGGCAGGCAGACTCTGCTGTTATGACTCAGAATGTCGACCAGATCGCCGCCGGTGGTTTTGATGCAGCCACTCTGCACATCTGGGATGCCGAGGCCGCGACGCCAGGCGTCGAAGACGCGTTGGCCGACGATATCGTAATGACCTCGTTCTTCAGCCCGATCACCGACACGGGTATCCCGACCGCACGCAGCGATGAAGCCGCTGTGTCGTTCGAAATGGGCGCGCAGATGGCCAAAGCGTGGAAAGAGGCACATCCCGACAAGCCGATCGTCATGGTGCAACTGGGTTGGCCGAACCATACCGAGGTGAACTCGGGTAGAACGGCACCTTTTGCCGAAGGTGTGCTTTCGGTTGATCCTGACGCTGAAAACCTGGGCGCGCTGGATTCCAGCAAGGGTCAGGAAGCGGCCAAGCAGATCATTGTCGACCTGCTGACCCAACGGCCCGAGGTGAACTTGATCTATTCCGAAGCCTCTAACCTGACCGTCGGCACTATGGCCGGCCTGGCGCAACTGGGCCGCGGCAAGTTCGACAACGGCAAACCGCTGACTGAAATCGTGGCAAGCGTCGATTTTGACTCGGTCGAATTCGAGCAGGTCTATGATCCGAATTCCAGTCTGAAAGTATCGATGGGCCTGCCGCCGGTTGAAACCGCACAAGGCCGTATCGACCTGATCATGGATGTTCTGGATGGCAAGGTCGCACCAACCTCAGACACAGCGGAAGAGTTCTTCTATAAGGCCTACACTGTATCTTACTGGTCGATGCCGAAAGATGAGGCAGAACAGTGGCTTAAGGACCAGTTCGGCGGCTAACCAGCCCTGAGCGAACCTGTCGTTGCGATCAGGCCTAATACCCGACTTTTGACCTGATCAGCCCGGTTGGTTCTTTAATTGCTGCCAACGTCGTAACCTCGTCCTCCCTACTGAGGCCGGCGTTGGTAGCAACCTATTCAAAATCAGATAAGCTTGGCCCATGGAAGCGACTAGTTCGCTGCCACTGTTGTCTTGCGAAAATAAAGGGAATGATCGTGCAGACTGCCTTTGCCGACAATGCACAGGAAAAAGCTCTGTCCGTCAGGGATCTGACCAAGGACTACCCCGGTGTACGCGCCGTGGACACCGTGTCGTTCGATATTGACCGGAATACGGTGCATTGCCTGGTCGGCGAGAATGGGGCGGGGAAGTCAACTATCGTCAAGATGCTGACAGGCGCGCTTGCCCCGACAAGCGGATCAATGGCCATTCTGGGTCGTGATTATGCGCCCAGCAGCACGCAGGATGCACGCGAAAGCGGTATCGGCACGCTGTTTCAGGAACTGCACGTTGTTGATCAACTGACTGTCTTGGAAAACCTGACCCTCGGGATGGAGGCCAGTCGGCTTGGTTTCCTGGTCAAGTCCGATCTAGAGGAGCGGGTGACTAAAACCCTCGCAGCAATTGAACCGACGATCGACCCCAGTGCGCGCGTTTCATCGCTGAGCGTAGCGCAAAAACAGATTGTCGAGATTGCCCGCGCGGCCTCATCAGGGGCCAGTATTATCATCATGGATGAACCCACCGCCGCCTTGTCAGAACGCGAGGTCGAGCGCCTGTTCGGAGTAATCCGCAGGCTTCGGGACTCGGACGTGACGGTCATCTATATCTCGCACAAGCTGGATGAGATTTTTGAGCTGGGCGACAACGTCACGGTCATGCGTGACGGTAAGCATATTGCCACCAAACCTCTGGCGGACGTGAACGGTCGGCCCGAGTTGATAGAGATGATGGTGGGTCGCGCGATCACCCATGACTACGAATCGCGTGGTGAAATTGCCGACAAACCGGTGCTGACGGTCAAAGGGCTGAGTAACTACCTTCTGAAGGACGTTTCATTTCATGTGAATGAGGGCGAAATCGTTGGTTTTTATGGCCTTGTTGGTGCGGGTAAGACCGAAGTCGCACGCGCCATTTACGGGGCCGACAAAGCGGACGGGCAGATTGATTTTCTAGGCCGTAAACGCCCCTCCTCGCCGAAAGAGGCCATTGAGGCAGGGATCGCCCTGGTCCCCGAAGAGCGGCGCACGCAAGGTCTGTTCACGGAACTGACGATCCGGCGCAACATTCCGATCATGAACATCCGCAAGCTTGCCAGCTTCGGTGTGTTTAAGGATGAGCGCGAAAAGGAAGTTGCCCGGGAATATGTCGGCAAACTGGGCATCGCGACCAATTCGATTGAGAAGTATGCCGAAAAGCTTTCGGGTGGGAACCAGCAGAAGGTCGTTTTGTCCAAGTGTCTGTTTGCGGATGCAGATATGCTGCTGCTGGACGAACCAACACGCGGCGTAGATGTTGGGGCAAAATCCGAGATTTATGATCTGATCCGCGATCTGGCCAATAATGGCCGGGCAATCTGTATCTTTTCATCCGAACTGGAAGAGGTGTTGGGCATCTGCGACCGGGTGTTCCTGATGTATGACGGGCGGGTTGAGGCCGAGATTCAAAACGGGGCAGAGGTCGACATTCCTCAGATTCTGAATGTCGTAACCGGCGGAGGCAGAGAGAATCCATGACCGACCAAGCAATTGCGGGCCGCAGGTTGGCCGAACGGGACAACAGGCTAAGTGATGAGATGTTCATCACGTCGCTTGTCGCCGGAGCTGCTGTGGCGTTGTTCCTATTGGCCTCCATTCTGGTGCCAAATTTCTTTCAGTTTCAGAACGTTGTGAACCTGGTGACGAACAACTGGGCGGTGATCTCATTGGGGGTCGGTGTGACGTTCCTGTTGGTTTCGGGAAACTTTGACCTGTCAGTCGGAGGCATCGTCGCACTGTCGGGTGTTTTGGCCGTGTGGTTTGCGCAGTCGACCGAAGGTGCGAATGCTCTGTCCTCGGGCTGGGGCATGCCGACTTGGCTGGCGATGGTCTGCGCCCTGATCGGCGCGATGCTGATCGGGGCAATCAATGCGGTATTTGTTGTTGCGCTGCGGGTGCCGTCAATCATCGTCACGCTTGGCACGATGATGCTGGCGCGGGGGATCGCGCAGGTGGTCACGCAAGGCTCGCAGCGCAATACCAACCTGCCGTCAGATTTTGGTGTGTTGGGGAACATGACCATGTTCGGCACTTCGATCAAACTGCCGGTTGTGCTGATGGCGGTCCTGATCCTTGTGGCCGTTTTTGTCGAACGCAAGACGGTGTTTGGCCGGTTGACCTATCTGATCGGAGCCAACCCTGTCGCATCGCGGCTTTCGGGGGTCGATAACGCGCGGCATGTCATCAAGCTGTATCTCTTCAGCGCGGCCATGGCCGGAGCTGTTGGCATTTTGCTGGCTTCGGAATTCAAATCCGGGTTCTCAAACCGTGGCATGCTGATGGAGTTTGACGCGCTGGTCATCTCGCTGCTGGGCGGGGTCGCTATTGCAGGCGGGTTTGGGTCAGTAATTGGGATGTTCTTCGGGGCAATCATATTGGCGACCGTGACGTCTGCGGCCACCGGGTTGGTTCTTTCGCCTGACTGGCAATTCACCCTCAAGGCCATCGCGGTGTTCATCGCAATCATGGCTCAGACTTGGGCTCTGGCCCGGAGACACGCATAATGACCGATCTGACCCAAAACCCCACATCCGGCGACCGTGTGAAACGGTTCCTCAAGGACTATTACATCTATCTGGTCCTGATCCTTGTGGTCGTGGTGCTCAGCACGGCCAACCTGGACAAGTTTCCCCTGTTCGAGCGTGGCAACTTCCTGAGTGAGCGCAATATCATCAACATCCTGCGTATTTCGGCACCGATCCTGACGCTGGCCGGGGCGTTCACGTTGTTGATGATCTCGGGCTATATCGACTTGTCCGTGGGCAGCGCCATGAGCCTGAGCGCAGTTGTCTATGCTATGCTCGTAATCAACGGGGTACCGTTCTTGCCGGCTTTTGTTGCGACCGTTCTATTGGGCGTTCTGCTGGGGGCTATTAACGGGTTTCTTGTGATCCGATTAAAGATCACGCCGGTCATCGCCACGCTGATCACCCTAAGCCTTTATAAAGGCATCGCATTGTTGCTGGTTGAGGATGGTGTTTCGGCGATCAAATCCGGTGGCGACCTGAAAATGCCCGGTTGGTTCAACGATTATGGGCGAGATGGTGTGCTGTTTGGTCTGCCCTGGGCCTTTTGGGTGGCCATACTGGTTACGATTGCAATGATCATCGCGCAGGATCGGATGAAACTAGGCAAATACGCCGCCGCAACCGGGGGCAATCCGACGGCTGCGAAATTGTCAGGAATCAACACCGCGCGGACGGTTATCCTTCTTTATGTGCTGGTCGGTGTTTGTGCGGCGCTGGCGGGCATTGCGCGGTCCAGCTTTATGTCGCTGGGCGACCCGCTGTCGGGCGACGGGATGGAACTAACCGCTATACTTGTGGTTCTGTTGGGTGGTACAGCCTTCAGCGGCGGCGAGGGGCGGGTTCTGAAATCCTTTATCGGGGCGCTGATCATCATGTCTTTGACTGTGGGCATGTTGACACTGGTGCCCGCCTATTTCCAAACTCTGGTCGTTGGCACCGCGTTGTTGCTGGCGGCGGCATCGAACCATTTGGTGAGCAGAAGGGACAGTGAAAATTGAACGCATCCGGACCCGATCCCGACACGCTGCGCCTGATCGCCCGTGTCCTGACCCTGCATTTTCAAGAGGGGCTGCTTCAGGCTGACATTGCCAACAGCCTGAAACTGTCGACGGCCAAGGTGAACCGGCTGATCAAGCAGGGCCGCGAGATGGGCATGGTCGAATTTCGCATCCACAGCCCGTTCCAACGTCTGTTCGAGCTGGAACGCCAGATGAAGGAGCGCTGGCCGCTGTCCGCGTGCCTTGTGGTCAACACCGTAACCGAAAACGCTGAAATCACGCTGGATCAGGTCGGAAAATCGGCGGCGCAGCATCTGCAGCATATTCTTGGACCCACCGACGTTTTGGCAATATCGGGCGGCAAAACGCTCAGCGCCGTCGCGGACCATTTGAAGCCGGGCGGCGCAACGTCGAATGTCGTGGTGCCAATGACTGGAGGGGTGCAAGGGCAGCATTATACCGATGTGAACCACATCGCGACCCGTATCGCGGACGGTTTGGGCGGTTCGGCAACCCTAATCCACGCGCCCTTGCATGCCGATACGCAGGATGAACGCGATGTTCTGCTGTCAGTGCGTGCTGTGAGCGATGTGCTCACCCAAGCGCGGAACGCTAATGTCTCTCTCTTGGGACTGGGCGCTGTAACCGAAGAGGATGCGACTTATTACAAAGCGCACCCCCTGTCCGAAGAGGACCGGTCGCAGCTCTACGATAGCGGGGTCAGGGCGGAACTGCTTGGGCACCTGGTCGATTGCGAAGGTGAGCTGTGCAGCACCGCGCTTAACTCCAGACTTGTTAGCCTGCCGCTGAAGGACGCCAAATTGGTTCCGATCCGCATTGGTGTTGCCTCCGGCATCGATAAGGCTGAACCGGTACGTGCTGCGCTAAATGGGGGCCATATCAGCACTTTGGTCATTGATGATGTTACAGCGCAGGCGGTATTGAACGAGGCAAGCGAAAATGCCGTGTGAGAAAACACTGATTTTGTCTGATTTTGCTGCCAAAGACTGAAAATCTGGCTTAAGTCACCGACTGACCTTTGTGCCGTCGCTGACCCTGTGGCCGCCGGATCTGACTAATGCTGGGATGCGAATCTTTCGCTAGATCAGCAACGGTCAATTCACGTAAAGACTCCGCCCGTTACAGCAGTTCACGCAGGATGCAGGAAAATTGTTCTCCTGCTCAACCTGCTTTGCCTTCAAAGAAATTTGCGACAAAACCCTATTGATTTGTCACTGGGACATCTCCTGACATGAGGGACGCGACAGGTGCGATCTGCGCGGCGATTTGAGTTCTGAGCTGAGCGAGTGTGATGTCATCCTGTTTGACGAATTCAATGAACGCCTGATTTAAAGCACCGAAAATTAGTGTGCCAAGGTCTGTGGCGACCAGGTTTTGGCGCACCAGCTTCCGGCCCTGCAGAACCCTGATCAATTCGGTCACCTGTGCTGCAAGCCGACGATCCTGTTCCGCGTAACGCCGACCACTTGGTGTGTTGGGGTGTTCGATGGAATGGGCAATCGCCGCGCGCCACATTTCCTTCGACAGGTACTCGAGCGAGTGATCATAATATTGATAAATCAACGCCAGTAGCGCGTCATCAACGCGCTGCGGTGGGTTCTCCAGAATCGGCGCGCCTGCGGCGATGACCTCTTCGACCTCCATGGCGACGGTGGCAATCAGAATGTCGCCCTTGGTCTCATAATAGTTGTAGACCGTGCCGACCGACACTTCGGCCATTTCTGCCAAGTCTTCGATTTTCACCGACCGATAGCCGTGTGACCGGAATTTCGCGGATGCGGCTTCCAGAATGCGACGCTCGCGCGCTGCTTTTTGCCGCTCTCGTAATCCTGCCATGTGGAAAAACGACCCCGTGTAACACAAATCCAAATTTAGAGTTGACTTAAAAGATGAGGCTGTTCAAGTTTTTTCGGACAGACCCACACAAAAACCGGGCGAACCGTAATCAACAGGAGATGAACGAATGCAAACCGGACGTAAAATCCTTGGCGCGTCGGCGCTGGCCTTGATGGCTGGTACTGCCTGGGCCGAGGGCGAGTTGAATGCGTTGGTGTGGTGCGACCATACTGATCCCGAACTGATCGCGCCGTTTGAGGCGGAACATAACGTCAAGGTCAACCTTCGCGAATACGAAGGAACCGGCGCGGCGCTGGCATTGCTGGAGCAATCCAGACCTGGCGACTGGGATGTGCTTGTGGTGGACGGGATCGACGTGTTCCGCGCAGTCGAAGCCGGTGTTCTGGCCCCGCTGCCCGAGGGCGCGATCTCGACTGCGGATTACTTCCCCGAAGTGGTCATGGCCGAAAATAACTCAGTCGACGGCGTGACCTATGCCGTGACCGAGAAATTTGGCTACAACACGATCTCGTACAACTCGGCCAAGGTCGATCCCGCGGATATGGAAAGCCTGACCAGTGTCTGGTCCGAGAAATATGACGGGCGGATTTCGATCTATGACTACTACCTGCCCGTAATGGGGCTGGCTGCTATTGCCGAAGGCATTGCAACGGATGCGATTGGTGCGGGAGATCTGGCAAAGATCGATGGTGTGTTGTCAACCATGCGAAGCCGAGCGGCCTCGGTCGCGGGGGTTGTTGCGGCGCAAACGGCGCTGGCGACAGGAGAGGTGGATATCGTTGTCGGTGGGGGTGAGTGGCTGACGGCCGTGCTGGCCTCGGAACAGCCGGAACTGACATGGACCATCCCCAAGGAAGGCGCGGTTCGCTGGGCGCAATCCATTGGCGTGGTTGAGGGGGCCAGTAACCCCGATCTGGCGGTTGAGTTCATCAAATATATCACCAGCCCCGAAGGGCAGGCTCGTCTGGCGACGTCTTCGTGCTTTTGGGGAATGCCCGCAAATGCCAAAGCCGGAGACGTTCTGACCGATGCGCAGAAAGACATCCTGCGCTGGGATCAGCAGCCTGACTATTTGGCGCTGACACAGCTATATCCTGCACCGGATGCGGATCTGGATATCGAAATGCAGGATCTGTGGCTGGAAACTCTGCAGCAGTGAGCATGTCCAAGGACCAGATCCGGGGCTGGGGCTTTGTCACTCCGGCCCTGCTGTGGACCATCGCTTTTTTCATCGTGCCTTTCGTCGTGATGGGCGCGATGAGCCTTGCTTCGCTTGAAGGGCGCACGCTTGTCTGGGACCTGTCGCTGGCCAACTATGCCGAGCTGCTTGAAAAGAAGTATCTGTGGCGCGCCGTTCTGGTTTCGCTTGAAATCACGCTGACGGTGACGGTGATCTCGGTCGTGCTGGCTTATCCGCTGGCCTGGATCATTGCCTTTCGTGTGTCGCCGCGCTGGCAGCGCCTGGCCCTGCTGCTGGCGATCCTGCCATTCTGGACCTCCTATGTGGTGCGGTCCTATGCGTGGCTGCTGGTTCTGGCGCGCGAAGGCGTAGTGAACGAGACTCTGATGTGGATCGGCGCCATCGCCGAGCCGATCACGCTGGCCAATACGCGCTTTGCGACGGTGACGGGCTTTGTGCATTTCTTTGTGATGCTTCTGACCCTGACGATTTATGCCAACCTGATCCAGCTATCCCCGAACTATCGCCGGGCGGCAATGGACCTTGGCGCCAACGCCTTTCAAACCTTCCGGCACGTGATCTTGCCGCTCACGCTGCCCGGTATTGTCACCGGAGCATTCCTGACCTTTGTCCTGTGTATCGGCGATTACGTCACGCCGCAGATTCTGGGCGGCAATACCGAACTATCCGTGCCACAGGTCATCATGGTGCAATTGGGACGACGTGCGGATTTCCCGCTGGCCTCGGCGCTGGCCATCGTCTTGATGAGCATCGTCGCGCTGGCCTACCTGCTATCTGCCCGCTGGTTAAGGCTTGACCGGTTATGATGCGTTTTCTGCCGTGGGCTTACCTGATTGCCGCTTTTGTCTTTATCTACCTGCCGGTGGGTGTGCTGGTCCTGTTCTCGTTTCAGGAAGGATCGCTGCCGGTGCCGCCGTTCAACGGGCCATCTGTGCAATGGTACCAGACCATTCTGGGGGACGAGGATTTGATGGCAGCGCTGCGCAACTCGATCCTTGTTGCCTTCGGGTCGTCTGCGGTTGCCGTAACGCTTGGATTTCTGGCCGCATACGGTTTGGCGCGGCACGTTCTGCCGGGATCGACCCTGATCCGAGGGCTGCTGATCGCCCCCCTGACTGTCAGCTACCTGATCGTCGGGCTGGGTCTGCTGATCGTTCTGACGCGGTCGGGCTTTGGCGTTTCGCTATGGACCGCCGCCATCGGACACGTGGTTATCAACCTGCCGCTGGCTTTTGCCATCATCTACGCCTCGATGGGGGCGCAACAGCAAAATGCCGAACGAGCGGCCCGTGATCTGGGCGCGTCTGAGCCCAAGGTGATCATGCTGGTGACGGTTCCGATGTTGCTGCCGTCGATTGCGGCGGCCTTTTTCCTGTCGGTCACGCTCAGTTGGGACGAGTTTATCATCTCCTTCCTGCTGACCCGCTTTGACGTCACCTTGCCGGTTGAAATCTGGTCGCTGCTCAGGTCTGGCCTGTCGCCGCAACTGAATGCAATCGGCAGCTTCGTCTTCCTGATCTCGGTGGCGGTTGTGCTGCTGCTGGAACTCACCATCTTTCGGAAAGGCCGCCAATGACCGCGTCTGTCACGTTTTCGGGTCTCAATCACTGGTTCGGTCAGTTTCAGGCGCTGTCCGGGATCGACCTGCAGATCGAGGCCGGTGAATACGTAACCCTGCTGGGGCCATCCGGCTGCGGCAAGACCACCCTTTTGTCTATCCTTGGCGGGTTTCTGGAACCCACCGAAGGCCGCGTGCTGATTGGCGGTCAGGATATGACCCGTGTCGCGCCAGTTAAACGCCCCACGACCACGGTGTTTCAGGACTATGCCCTGTTTCCGCACATGTCCCTGCGGGACAACGTGGGCTTTGGCCTGCGTATGAGCGGTATGGGCCGGAAAGACCGCCACGCCCGCGCCGAACAGATGTTGGACCTGGTCGGTCTGAAGGATGCGGCGCTCAAACGTCCCCATGCCTTGTCCGGTGGTCAGCGTCAGCGCGTAGCGCTTGCGCGGGCATTGGCCGTAAACCCGGACGTTCTACTGCTGGACGAACCGCTGGGCGCGTTGGACCTCAAGCTGCGGCGATCCATGCAGGATGAACTGAAATCCATTCAGCAACAGATCGGCACAACCTTTGTGCATGTCACTCATGATCAGGAAGAGGCTATGGCCATTGCTGACCGGATCGTGGTCATGAGTAAGGGCCGGATCGAAGATCATGGCACACCCGACCGGGTTTACCGTCACCCCGCAACACTGTTCACGGCGGATTTCATGGGTGAAAACAACCATATAGAAGGTGTGAAATCTGGAGCTGGTGTAGAAACACCCTTTGGGCTTCTTCCCGCACAGAATGCTCTGGCGTCTGCGGCGGCCGCAATCTGCCTCCGCCCCGAGGATATCCGCGCGGACGATCAGGGCTCGTTCCCGATGGGGCAGGCCACCGTGACTGCAGCGGCGTTTTTCGGAACCTATTGCCGGGCGCATCTGTCACCGGCCTGTGCCCCGGACCTGAGCCTTACGGCCTATCTGGCGCCCGACCGCGCGTGGGCGCAGGGGGATGTGCTATCGTTATCCGCAGATGTCGAGAATTTTCGTCTGTTCGAACCGGAGACCCCCTGATGCAACGCGCGCAACCGCAGGATTGGTACCGCACCACCCGCAAAGGCGAAGACGTCACCCTGATCGATGAGCCTTTCATCACGCCGTTCTATCGCTGCAACATGTGGCATGTGCGTGGGCGTGACCGCGATATGCTGGTCGACAGCGGTATGGGTGTTGTGTCGCTGCGAACATGGGTGCCTCTGGTGACCGAACGTGCGTTGACGGCGGTCGCAAGCCACACACATTTCGACCATATCGGCTGTCATCACGAGTTTGAGGACCGCGCAGTTCACAGGGCCGAGGCCGATATTCTGGCGAACCCAACCCGCAGGGCGACGTTGGCCGACCCCTATGTGACGGACGAGATTTTCGACTGCCTACCGCCCTTGCCCTACCGATCCGATACATATGCAGTCAGCGGCGCGCAGGCAACGCGCCTGCTGGACGATGGCGATATCGTCGATCTTGGGGACAGGCATTTCGAGGTGATCCATACACCGGGCCATTCGCCGGGCGGAATTGCCTTGTGGGAGGCCGCGACAGGCATCTTGTTTTCGGGCGATATTGTCTATGATGGCGAGTTGATCGAAGACACTTATCATAGCAATGCGGACGATTATTACCGCTCGATGGTACGTCTCTATGATCTACCTGTACAAACTGTGCATGGGGGTCACTTCCCAAGCTTTGGGCGTGATCGCCACCGCGCAATCATTCGCTCGTGGTTGGATGGAAAGAACACGGCGCGATGACGGCAATTCCCGCAAAGATGAAAGCAGCGATCAGCACGGGGCCAGGCGCGCCTTTGGTCGTAACTGAGGTGCCAGTGCCGCAGGTCGGGCATGGGCAGGTTCTGGTCAAACTGGAAAGCTGCGGTGTTTGCCACAGCGATCTGCATCTGCGGGATGAAGCCCTGCCAGACGACGCCTACCCCAGAATTTTCGGCCATGAAGGGATCGGTCGAGTTGTGGCTGTGGGCCCAGACACGCGGAATGCACCAGCCATCGGCGCTCGCGTCGGGTTGCCATGGCTTTACGATACCTGTCTTGCCTGCAAACCTTGTAGGTCCGGGCTTGAGAACTATTGCCCAACGCAACAGGCGCGGGGCGTCGAACAGAATGGTGCTTTTGCCGAATATGCGGTGCTTGAGGCCCGCTTTGCCTGCGAAATCCCGGATCAGATCGACCCGATAACAGGGGCGCCGCTGCTATGCGCGGGACTTACTGCATGGAGCGCGCTGAAACGATCCAAGCTGGAGGCAGGTCAAAATGTTCTGATCATCGGGGCAGGGGGGTTGGGGCAATACGCCGTCCTGATCGCCAAAGCCCGTGGTGCGCGGGTGATTGTTGTGGATCAGGACGCCGCCAAGTTGCAGACGGCGCAAAGTCTGGGGGCGGATTGGGGTATCCTCGCCGGGCCTGAGGCGGGCGCGGCCGTACGACGGGCGGGGGGTGCCGATGTGACGCTGAACTTCGCGCCAACCCCTCGGGTCTGGCAGACGATCAAGGACGCCGTGAATCCACTGAGCGATATTGTGGCTGTGGCGCTAGTGGATGATCCGGTTGATCTGTCGATGCTGTGGCTGATCGACGGGGGGCACAGGGTTTTCGGCTCTTCGGTTGGGACAAGGCAGGATTTGTTGGATTTTCTGGATTTTGCGTCACAGCGCCCTTTGGGAGTGGATGTGGAAACTGTACCGCTGGATCAGGTCAACTATGCGTTGGATCGCCTAAAGACAGGGGACGTGACCGGCAGGTTGTGTATCGATTTCAACCTGTAGCCATGTAAGTCACTACACCGTTGCAGATTGTCGCGGCGGCAGGTATAGACTCCTTCGCTTGGATAGGAGGCTAAGGTTTCTTAGAAGGCCAACCGCTTAATCTTTTGGTCCTCCGTTTTCTCAACCATAATGGCGGACCACTTCCAAGCGGGAGGATCAGATGAATATGTCATCAACAGGCGTAAATGGTGATCGACCGCGCGATACAGATTCATGGCGTGGCTGGTTTGTCGCAAGCTAAATGCTTAGGGCAGAATTGGCATACGCGCGTTCCATTCGTTTCGCTGATGGCCCGGATGAAGTACATCAAAAATGCTTTGGCGCAACGGTTGATCCGATGATTTGGACGTTCATAACGATCAAAAGCACTTTTTCCGAATACATTGAGGGTGTTGTTTCTTATCTCGCTTGTCTGAAGTCAGCACCATTGGGACAGCTTAGGTCGATTTGATAAGAGAGGGTTTCTGGCTCATCGTATTCGCCAGGGAGTGGAGATGAGACAGAAGCCCGGAACCAAGCAGCTCCTGGTGCCACAGCGACCAAGCCTGGTTCAGCCACAACGCCCTTCTTCGGCGTCGAACCGGTGATCCTCGATCCGCAAACGGGGGAAGAAATCACGCGCAGGGAAGCGGAAGGGGTTCTATGCATCAAGGATAGCTGGCCTGCGCAGATGCGCACCTGTTGGGGCGATCACGACCGCTTCGTGAAGACGTATTTTTCCGACTACAAAGGATACTACTTTACCGGCGACGGATGTCGTCGGGATGCGGATGGGTATTACTGGAACAAAGGTCGCGTCGACGATGTGATCAATGTGTCCGGGCATCGGATGGGTACTGCCGAAGTGGAAAGCGCATTGGTGGCCCACGCCAAAGTGTCGGAAGCGGCTGTGGTCGGCTACCCTCACAATATCCAAGGACAAGGCATCTACGCATATGTCACGCTCATGACTGGAGAAGCCTACACCGATGAATTGCGCAGCGAGCTGTTGGATTGGGTCAGAAAGGAAATTGGCCCGATCGCGAAACCCGACCTAATCCAGTGGGCGCCAGGTCTGCCCAAAACCCGTTCGGATAAAATTATGCGGCGCGTTCTTCGCAAGATTGCTTGAGTTAGCGGCGCCAGAAATGCTGAAGGGTGTTGAGCATCGGTTTTGCGTTCTGATCCATCGCGTAGGACCTGTGGTGACAAGCGACTGTTAGGTTGGCGCGTCAGACTTGCGACTTGCCCGTGTAGAAATCGGTCAACTCTTCGGCCAGTGATTTGTAGAGTTGATGCACGTCTTCGATACCCGGAACTTCAAGCTGATCGATCCTTTCCAGGAAAGGACAGGTCACGACGCTGATTGCCTGCCCTTCATGGTCCAGCACGGGATAGGAGAGATTTGTCACCCCAACCGCTGTAGCTGACGGCATTCGTTCATATCCGCACTCACGAATGCGGGCGACATGTTCCTTGAATTCAACGGGGTCCTGTTCCGGCTCACCCTGTGCGAGCCTGTGATTGTCCAGCAGTTCATCAAGCTCGGCGTCACTGCGAAACGCTGCCAGAACGCGCCCGGTGCCAGTGTTCCCGAGCCCAATAACGGTCCCGGCCCGCATTGCCAAACCCCAGTTCCCGGGCGACGCAACCGACGCGACAACTACAATGTCTCCGTTGCTTTCCATCCCCATATGGCAAGACTGCCAGGCTTTTCGTGTAACGACCCGCATTTTGGGCGCCGCTAACTCAAGCAATCGTTCTACAGGCGGATAAGTCTGTGAAATCGCAAACATTTTCAGGCTAAGTGAATAAAGATCATCATCGGACGAGCGGATCACATAACCACGCTGCACCAGTGTGGACAGCATCCGATAGATTTCGCTTTGGGACCGATCCAGAGCGCGTGCAATGTCACCTTGCGCCAGCCCGTCGGCATGCAGCGATAGCAACTCGATGATGTCCAAACCCTTCTCAAGGGCAGGGGCACGATATTTCGTTGAAGTTACCGACACGTATTCCTCTCATTCCTCCCAATTCGCGCTTGCGGGCGAATGCGTGAGCAAAATGCCTTGAATGCGCCACAAAAGTCAATGTTGATTTATTTATGAATAAATGTTTTACATGCGAATATTGGCGATATGGGAGAGTCGCCAAACGCTAAATTTGGGGGAGAAGCACGTGATGAAATCGTCCAGAAAAACCAGCGGATTGCGTGCTAGCGGCGCCGTCATGGCCACAGGTGCTGTGCACGCCGAATCAGATTGGGAGTCGTTCCCTGGGGCTGTAGTCGAAGCCAAGCTGATCGGTGTTCAACAATATTGCGGCCTGTATGGCAGCGCATCGCTGCGTGGGACGAAGCCACAGGCGCCAAGGTCGATATCATCTCGAAGAAAAAACTACTTTGAGATCAACAAGTGCCACGTCTTCGACGCGGGCACCGGCGAGGGGCTGAGGGGGTAAGCGACCGTGGCCACCATCGCCCATATCGAACTGCGCATGATTGACCTGACCCCCAAAGTCAAACGGGTCGATGCGATTCAGTCCTTTGTCAGTCAGGAAACGCCCATCGTGACCGTGATCGATAGCGACGGGGCGAAGGGTGTGGGCTATTGCTATACCATCGGAACCGGTGGCCCGTCGGTGATGGCGCTGCTGGAAAAGACCCTCGCGCCGGCCCTGATCGGGCGCGATGCGGACCGGATCGAAGGCATCTGGCGCGACTTGCTGTTTCTGACCCATGCGACCGCGGTGGGGGCGATCACTTCGCTGGCATTGGCCGCAATTGATACCGCACTTTGGGACTTGCGCTGCCGCAAACAAGGGCTGCCGCTGTGGAAAGCCGCAGGTGGTTCGCGGGATCGCATCCCGCTTTATTCGACCGAGGGTGGCTGGTTGCAACTGGAGACACAAGCCTTGGTTGATGACGCGTTGGCGATGCAGGCGCAGGGTTTCCGGGGCTCGAAGATCAAGATCGGGCGCGAGCATCTGAGTGAAGATGCCGCCCGTCTGGCCGCTGTGCGCGAGGCCGTTGGGCCAGGTTATGAGATCCTGACCGACGGCAATCAGGGCTTTACCCTGTCCGAGGCAATCCGTCGGGCGCAGGTCTTGGAAGACTATAATATCGGCTGGCTCGAGGAACCTCTGCCCGCCGATGATGTCGCAGGTCATGCCGAACTGTCGCGCCGGACTTCGGTTCCGATTGCTGTCGGCGAAAGCATGTATTCACTGAGCCAGTTCAAGGACTATCTGCAAGCGGGCGCGGCCAGCATTGTGCAGGTCGACGTGGCCCGGATCGGGGGCATTACCCCGTGGCTGAAAGTGGCGCATCTGGCCGAGGCATATAACGTCATGGTCTGCCCTCATTTCCTGATGGAACTGCACCTGCCACTGGTCTGCGCAGTGCCAAATGCGAAGTGGCTGGAATACATCCCGCAGCTTGACAGCGTGACCACGCAGGCGATGCACATCGAGGATGGGTTTGCCATTCCGTCAGATGTGCCAGGGCTTGGCATCGCGTGGGATTGGCAGGCTATCGCCGCCCAGTCCAACCCGATTGAGATCGGGGCGCGCGCATAATGCAACGTATGGGCATGGTGATCGGGGTGAAGCCCGAAATACTGGGTGAATACAAGCGTCCGCACGCCGTTGTCTGGCCGGATGTGCTGGCGCAGATCGCCGAAAACAACATCTGCAACTACACGATCTTTTTGCGTGAACCCGAGAACCTGCTGTTTGGGTACCGGGAATATCACGGCACCGATTTCGAAGGGGACACGGCCCGGATGGCGCAAGACCCCAGAACGCAGGAATGGTGGACCTTCACCAACCCTTGCCAAAACCCGCTGCCCAGCCGCGCCGAAGGCGAAAAATGGGCGCCCATGATTGAAGTATTTCATACGGATTGAGAACGACATGACCAAACCGCAGGGCCGTCTGGCCGGAAAGAAAGCGCTGATAACTGCCGCAGGGCAAGGCATCGGCCGTGCCAGCGTCGAAAAATACGTGGCCGAAGGCGCGCAGGTGGTTGCCTGCGATATCAATGATGCGACGCTTGCCGAACTGGCCGCGATCGAAGGCGTGACAGCACTGAAGCTGGATGTGACCAATGCTGACGCTGTGGCTGAAGTCGTCGCAACCGCCGGAGCGCTGGATGTTTTGTTCAACTGCGCAGGGTTCGTTGGGGCCGGGTCCATTCTGGATTGCGACGATGACCAGTGGGATTTCAGCTTTGATCTGAACGTCAAGGCGATGTATCGGCTGGCGAAGATGGTTCTGCCCGGCATGCTGGAAAATGGCGGCGGCTCGATCATCAATATGTCTTCGGTTGCCTCGTCGATGAAAGGCGTGCCGAACCGCTTCTCATATTGCGCCTCGAAAGCGGCTGTGATTGGCCTGACTAAGTCCATCGCAGCCGACTTCATCACGCAGGGCGTCCGCTGCAACGCGATCTGCCCCGGCACCGTCGACAGCCCCAGCCTGCATGACCGCCTGCGCGCCACCGGCGACTATGAACAGGCGATGAACGACTTCATCGAGCGTCAGCCCATGGGCCGCATTGGCGACGCCAACGAGATCGCCGCACTGGCCGTGTATCTGGGCAGTGATGAGACCGCATTCACCACCGGACAGACTTTCGCCATCGATGGCGGTTGGACCGTTTGATCAGGGAGATTTGAGATGAAACTGCTGCGATACGGTCCGATTGGACAAGAAAAACCCGGTCTGATGGATGAAAGCGGTGCGATCCGCGATTTGTCTGGCAAAGTCAGCGATATTGCGGGCGAGGCGCTGTCGGATGCCGGGCTTGATGCCCTGCGGGCGTTGGATGTGAATGCGCTTCCCGTGGTCGAAGGCGCGCCGCGTATCGGCGCTTGCGTCGGGCAGGTGGGCAAGTTCATTTGCATTGGTCTGAACTATGCCGACCACGCCGCTGAATCCGGCATGGCGCTGCCCGAAGAACCGGTGATCTTCTTCAAAGCAACCTCGGCCATCATGGGCCCCGATGACACAGTGGAAATCCCACGTAACTCGGTCAAGACCGATTGGGAGGTCGAGCTGGGCGTCGTCATCGGCAAGCACACCAAATATGTCTCGGTCGAGGACGCGCTGGACCATGTGGCGGGCTACTGCGTAATCAATGACCTCAGTGAACGCGACTTTCAACTGCATCGCTCGGGCCAGTGGGTCAAGGGTAAGTCCGCTGACACGTTCGGCCCCATCGGCCCCTGGCTGGTGACACGGGATGAGGTGCCGGACCCTCAGAATCTGCCGATGTATCTTGAAGTGAACGGCCACCGGTATCAGGACGGCTCAACTAAAACCATGCATTTCGATGTCGCCACCGTGATCTCACATCTGTCGCAGTTCATGTCACTGCAGCCCGGCGATGTGATCTCGACCGGAACGCCTCCGGGCGTGGGTATGGGGCAGGACCCGCAGACCTATCTGAAACCCGGCGACACCATGGAGCTGGGGATCAAAGGGTTGGGTGTCCAGCGCCAAACCGTGGAGTCAAGCAAATGACCCGTATCACTGGCATTCGCACCGAAGACTTGCGCTTTCCGACCTCGGACAGTCTGGACGGGTCGGATGCCATGAACCCCGACCCCGACTACTCTGCCGCCTATGTGGTGCTGGAAACTGACGGCGCGCATGAGGGCCACGGCCTGACCTTCACCATCGGACGCGGTAATGAAATCTGCGTCGCGGCTATCGAGGCGCTTGGCGCACTGGTTGTCGGACTAGAGTTGGACTGGATCACCGAGGATATGGGCCGGTTCTGGCGCCACATCACGGGCGATAGCCAGCTGCGCTGGATTGGTCCCGACAAAGGCGCGATTCATCTGGCCACCGGCGCGGTCGTGAACGCGGCGTGGGATCTGTGGGCGAAAGAGGCGGGCAAGCCCGTCTGGCAACTGGTTGGCGAGATGAGCCCGGAAGAGATCGTGCGCCTGATCGATTTCCGTTACCTGACCGATGCAATCACGCCGGATGAAGCGCTGGCGCTGCTGCGCGCCGCCGAGCTCGGCAAACAGGAACGTGTCGCAAAGCTGAAGGCCGAGGGCTATCCTTGCTATACCACTTCGGCGGGTTGGCTGGGCTATTCCGACGACAAGCTGCGCCGCCTCTGCCGTGAGGCCAAGGAGGCTGGCTTTACCCATACCAAGTTCAAAGTGGGCCGGGATCTGGACGACGATATCCGTCGCCTGACCATAGCGCGTGATGTGCTGGGCGAAGACATGAACATCATGATCGACGCCAATCAGGTCTGGGAGGTTGATCAGGCGGTGGATTGGGTTAAGGCCCTGTCCTTTGCACGCCCCTTCTTCATCGAAGAACCCACCAGCCCCGACGATGTGTTCGGCCATAGGGCGATCCGCGAAGGGGTCGCTCCGGTCAAGGTGGCCACTGGCGAGATGTGTCAGAACCGGATCATCTTCAAGCAGTTCATCAAGGAAGGCGCGATAGACATCGTTCAGATCGACAGTTGCCGGATGGGTGGATTGAACGAGGTACTGGCGGTCATGCTGATGGCGGCGAAATTCGACTTGCCGGTTTGGCCCCATGCAGGCGGTGTGGGCCTGTGCGAATACGTTCAGCACATGTCGATGATCGACTACATCGCGATCTCGGGCGAGAAGGACAGCAAGAGGATCGAGTTCGTCGACCATCTGCATGAGCATTTCGTCGACCCCTGCGTGGTTAAGAACGGGGCTTATATGGCGCCGACGCAGCCGGGATTTTCCATCGAGATCAAACCCGAAACACTCAGAGATTTCCGTTTCCAGCCCAAACTGGCCGCGGAATAACCCCCGAAAGCTCGACCGGGGGAAGAAACCGGCGGGCATCTATCTGAAAACATGGAGGAGAAGAACATGTTCAACTTTGGTAAATCGGCCTTTGGGGCTGCTTGTATTGTCGCATTTGGCGCGACGGCTGGCTTGGCACAGGAAACCCTGCGTTTTGGCCACGTGTATGAGGCCTCGACGCCGTACCACGCCGCCGCTGTGAAAGCGGCCGAGCTGCTCGAGGAAAAGACCGACGGCCGCTACAAGATGGAGGTCTTCCCGGCTTCGCAGTTGGGCAAAGAGGCCGCGCTGAATGAGGCGCTGTCGCTGGGTACCGTCGACGCGATCTATACCGGCGTTGCCTTCCTGGGCCAGTCCTACGGCCCGATCAGCATCTCGGACTATCCGTTCACCATGCGGTCTTATGATCACTGGAAAGCCTATGTGAACTCGGACCTGTTCGATGAGATGGCCGGTGAATACAAGAACGTCTCGGGCAACACGATTGCGACAATGACCTATTATGGCGCGCGCCACGTCACCTCGAATAAGCCGATCCTTGAGCCCGGGGACATGGAAGGTCTGAAGATCCGTACGCCGAATGCGCCTGCTTACCAGATGTTCCCCGAGGCGACCGGAGCGAACCCGACACCCATGGCCTTTGCCGAAGTATATCTGGCCCTGCAGCAAGGTGTTGTGGACGCGCAGGAAAACCCTCTGCCTACCATCCAGTTCAAGAAGTTCTACGAGGTGCAGTCGAACATCAACCTGACCGGTCACATCACCAACTCGCTGGCCGTTGTGGTCTCGCCGGTGACGTTGGCGAAGATGGGTGACGATGGTCAGGCGCTGATTGATGCGCTGGCCGAGGCCGCATCGGCCACATCGGACGAAATCGTGCAATCCGAGGCCGAACTGGCCGATTGGTTCCGCGAGCAGGGCGTGAACGTGAACGAGGTAGATCGCGCGCCATTTATGGCAGCGGTTGCACCTTTGCTGAGCGGTGACACCGTGCCTTGGGATGCTGAGACCTTCGAACGTCTGCAGGCGATCCAGGAATAATACGCTGCGCCGGACCCGGTTTGCTCTGGGTCCGGCATTCAAGAACGAGGAATGTTCTGATGTCCGATGCCCCGCCTGAAATAGATTTTGACGCCCTTGCCGCCGAAGATGACGCGCATTTTCGGAACTATCGTATCACCGTTGCAGACTATGGCCTGCTGGCGCTGTTCGGTGCGTTGTTCGGAGTGGTCTTTCTGCAGTTCTTCACCCGCTATGTGCTGAACGATTCCATCGCTTGGACCGAAGAGGCAGCGCGGTATCTCCTGATCCTTCTGGGTTTTGCCGGCGCGATCCGGTGTCAGGCTGTCGGCAGCCATATCGTTCTGGAATTCGTCGATAAATACTATGGCCGCTTGCTGAGTTGGGTACATGTCTTTGCGTTGGCTGCGACCTTCGTTCTGTTCGCCGTCATTATCTGGTCGGCCTGGGAACTGATACAGCGCACCTCATTCCAGCAAATGGTGTCGCTGCCTTTCCCGAAATATTACCTGCACGTCGCGGTCATGATACTGGCCGTCGGAAATCTGGGGGTCGTAACCTATCAGATCGTCGCGCGCGTGAAGCAACTGAAGAAAGGCGTCGACAAATGGGCCTGATCATTCTTTTCGTATCCCTGTTCGGCCTGATGCTTATGCGCGTGCCGATTGCGTTTTCGCTGGCGCTGTCATCCTTTGCCTACATCCTTTATTCAGGGTTGCCGCCGGTGCTACTGATGCACAACATGGTCAACGGAATGGACAGCTTCCCGCTGTTGGCGATACCCTTCTTCATTCTGGCCGGAGCACTGATGAACTCGGCAGGGATCACCGCCCGCATCTTCGGCTTTGCCCGCGCCATCGTCGGATGGATGCATGGCGGTCTGGGTCATGTGAATGTCGGCGCCAGCATCATCTTTGCCGGCATGTCGGGTGCTGCGGTTGCTGATGCCGGGGGCCTTGGCGCGATTGAAATCAAGGCCATGCGCGAAGCGGGCTATGATGATGATTTCAGCGTCGGAGTGACAGCGGCATCGTCCACCATCGGGCCCATCATTCCGCCGTCTCTGCCTTTGGTGATTTTTGGCGTCATGGCCTCGGTTTCGATCGGCAAGCTGTTTGTCGCAGGGATTGTGCCGGGTCTTCTGATGGCATTGTCTCTGTCGGTCATGATTTGGTGGATGTCGCGCACGCGGAACTATCCGCGCGATGTGAACTTCAGCCCCTCGGTCATCGCCACCCGGTTCAAGGCGGCCTTCCTGCCGCTGATGACCCCGGTCATCATCGTAGGCGGCATCGTCTCGGGGGCCTTTACCCCGACCGAAGCGGCTATCGGCGCGGCAGCCTATGCGCTGATCCTGGGCACCGTCGTGTATCGCACGCTAACCGTTCGAAAATTGGCCGTGATTTCTTTGGAAACCATTGAAACAACGGCGGCGATCATGATGATTGTCGGCGCAGCTTCGGTCTTTGCCTGGATTCTGACTGCCAATCAGGTCGCGGCGCATTTTGCCGAATTCGTGCTGTCCTTCACCGACAGTAAGGCCGTTGTCCTTTTGCTGATCATGGCCGTCGTTCTGATTGTCGGCCTGTTCATGGAGACCATCGCCGCGATTTCGATCCTTGTCCCGGTGCTGATGCCGGTGGCCGCGCAGTTTGGCATCGACCCCGTGCATCTGGGCATTATCGTCATCCTGAACCTGATGCTGGGCCTGCTGACACCACCTGTCGGTATGGTTCTGTTCGTGCTTTCGCGTGTCTCGAAAGTTCCATTCGAACAATGCGTGCGCGCAACACTGCCGTTCTTGGTACCACTCTTGGGTGTCCTGCTGTTGCTGACCTTTGTTCCAGAACTGGTACTCTGGCTGCCCGAAAAACTCTATGGATCTTAATGTCGGGTGCTTTTCTTGGAAACAAAATGAAAACCAACCACGTCGGCAATACTGACCTCAAAGTGACCGAGCCGTCGTTTGGGTGTGCCAGTATCGGAGCCTTTTTTGGGAATCCTCGGATGCGGACGTGCGGGACGTTCTGAATGCCGCGCGGGAAGCCGGAATTGGATATTTCGACTTCTCTTCTACGAAGATCAGCTGACAACAAATCGTAGCTTACGTCAGTGTCCGAAATTCAGGGGGTAGCTCAAGATGGACAGTTTGGCCCTGCTATCTTCTACGGTGATGAACTCCCGGAATTCCGAGCAGCTTTCTGTATTTCGCGACGGTCCGACGAGACACCGTGAATCCCGCTGTTTCCAACTGACGCATAAGCTGCTGGTCTGAGTTCGGCTTTTTTGCATTCTCTGATTTGACTAAAATAGACAATCGACGGAGCGCCTGCTCGCGTGTTCTCTCACCGTCATGATCTGGTGAAACACCACGCGCCAGAAATTGCCGAGCAGGGAATGTGCCGAGATCGGTCATTATGCTACACGATTTCAAAGCACGACTGACCGTGCTCTTATTTACTCCAACCTCGGACGCAAGCTGTTCGATGGTCAGCGGAACTTTGTTCCGATCACGCCCTGTTCTAACGAACTTCTCTTGCCGGCGAACAATTGCATTCCCGGTTTCAAGAAGTGTGTTGGCGCGTTTCTGCATTGCCCGCACCATATTCGCGGCACCCCGGTAACAATCCCTGTAGTAGCTTTGAGCATGCCCGTCGGTTTCTGCCTTCAACGTTGCAGAGAAAAGCCCATCATCCGTTAGCACCTTGGGCAATGCGGCTTCGTTCAGCTCTGCACGCAATTTGCCATCTGCGTTCTCCCGGATAATGAGCTCGGGCACACCCTGCGCCTGAGGTAACGCCAGATGAATTCAAGGCGTTGGAACGCATGGCAGAGTCAAAGGGGTTCGCCATGGTCTCCTCCAGTCCGCTAACAAGATCAAGCTATCACGCAGAGGAAGATTTCGCACAGCTCAAGATCGCTCGCCAAAATAATAGAGTCGCTGGCCCAAAATAGGAAAAACTATGTCTAAAGACCTATTCGAACCGTGCCCTAGTTTTGCCGCCAATGCGCACGCGGACAAGGCAACTTATGATGCCATGTACAGAGCCTCCACTTCTGATCCAGAAAATTTCTGGGCCGAGCACGGCAAACGCATCGACTGGATCAAACCCTATTCAAAGGTCAAAGACGTTTCCTATGGGCACCCGGACGTGTCTATAAAGTGGTTTGAGGATGGCACCTTGAACGTCAGTGCCAATTGCATCGACCGACATATTGAAACACGCGGTGATCAAACGGCTATCATTTGGGAGCCCGACGATCCCTGTGAGGCAGCGAAACACATCAGCTATCGGGAACTGCACGCCGAAACCTGCCGCATGGCAAATATCATGGAGGAGATCGGCATCCGGCGGGGCGACCGTGTTGTGCTTTATTTGCCGATGATCCCGGAAGCAGCCTATGCAATGCTTGCCTGCACCCGGATCGGCGCAATCCATTCGATTGTGTTTGCAGGTTTCTCTCCGGATGCATTGGCAGCCCGGATCAATGGCTGCGACGCAAAACTGGTCGTCACAGCGGATGAGGCACCTAGGGGTGGTCTCAAAACAGCACTTAAGACCAATGCCGATCATGCCCTCAACCATGTTATTCAAGATTGCAAGTGCCTTGTTGTAAAGCGAACCGGGGGCCAGATCACATGGGTCAATGGACGCGACTTTGACTATAACGAGATGCGGCTTGAGGCGTCAGACATCTGCGCGCCCGTAGAGATGAATGCGGAAGACCCGCTGTTCATCCTCTACACCTCCGGTTCGACCGGTCAGCCTAAGGGTGTGGTCCACACAACGGGCGGCTATATCGTCTACGCGTCGATAACGCACCAATATACGTTCGACTACCATGATGGTGATGTCTTTTGGTGCACGGCGGATGTAGGCTGGGTCACGGGCCACAGCTATATAATTTATGGTCCGCTCGCCAATGGCGCGACGACGCTTATGTTCGAAGGTGTGCCAACTTATCCTGACGCAGGCCTATTCTGGGCTGTGTGCGAGAAATACAAGGTGAACCAGTTCTATACCGCACCAACGGCGATCCGTGCGTTGATGGGACAGGGCGATGAGTTCGTCACCAAGTTTGACTTGTCCGCAATTAAGGTATTGGGCACCGTGGGCGAGCCAATCAATCCCGAAGCCTGGAATTGGTACAACGAAGTTGTCGGTAAGGGCAACGCGCCGATTGTCGACACCTGGTGGCAAACCGAAACTGGCGGGCATATTTTGACACCTTTACCTGGTGCCACAGCGACCAAGCCTGGTTCAGCCACAACGCCCTTCTTCGGCGTCGAACCGGTGATCCTCGATCCGCAAACGGGGGAAGAAATCACGCGCAGGGAAGCGGAAGGGGTTCTATGCATCAAGGATAGCTGGCCTGCGCAGATGCGCACCTGTTGGGGCGATCACGACCGCTTCGTGAAGACGTATTTTTCCGACTACAAAGGATACTACTTTACCGGCGACGGATGCCGTCGGGATGCGGATGGGTATTACTGGAACAAAGGTCGCGTCGACGATGTGATCAATGTGTCCGGGCATCGGATGGGTACTGCCGAAGTGGAAAGCGCATTGGTGGCCCACGCCAAAGTGTCGGAAGCGGCTGTGGTCGGCTACCCTCACAATATCCAAGGACAAGGCATCTACGCATATGTCACGCTCATGACTGGAGAAGCCTACACCGATGAATTGCGCAGCGAGCTGTTGGATTGGGTCAGAAAGGAAATTGGCCCGATCGCGAAACCCGACCTAATCCAGTGGGCGCCAGGTCTGCCCAAAACCCGTTCGGATAAAATTATGCGGCGCGTTCTTCGTAAGATTGCAGAAAATGACTACGGATCGCTTGGCGATACTTCAACACTCGCAGAGCCGGCCGTCGTTGATGATCTGATCGAAAATCGCATGAACAGGAAAGGAGGCGAAAATGCCATAGACGCAATTTGCCGTGCAAATGGGTATGGGCACTGATCTCAAAGGACATAATCACACCAAGGCTGCGGCCCGGGTCGTACACGATGCGCTGCACCGGAATTTCCTTGTCGCAGGCATGGCTTTTGATCTGCCGCTAGACGCAATGATCGTTGATATTCGCGTGGGCGTCACCGATCCGGACGCCGTTGATCTGGACGTGGTCAAGGCTGAAGCCCCGGTAGGAGTGGTTTCAGCCGAAGCAGTCAAAGGCGGGCTGGAAGTGAACATGATGGGCCATAAAACACTGATTGCCAATGCAATCGTTACCGTTTCCTATAATGTGGAGATGCAGTCATGAAACCTTTGATTTGTGAACTTGGCATGGGCGCGGATGTTCATGGCCATGACTACACCAAAACCGCACTGCGCGGTGTTTCTGATGCCATCCGACATAGCTCGCTAACGATCTTCTAAAGCTACAAACACCCGTCAGAGATGCGTGTCGATGTCACCGTTGGCGTACCAGAACCGGACAAAGTGGACAAAGACGCCGTAGCAGCGGCTCTTCCTTTTGGTGATGTGCGCGTGACGGTTGTCAAGGGCGGGTTGGACGACAAAGGAATGGGCGGCGCCGAAGATATCACGCTCGCTGCAGTCGCCGTGAAAGCCTGGTTAGACACTGCAGGCCATGGGTTCGTACTCTCAGACAGTTGAGCGATCCTGACGGATGTGTCGCAAATATTCGGAACGGCCAACGCCAGCGACCTACCAGGCACGGCCAGTTGTACAGATCGTATGAGGGATTCACTGTTTGAATCCAGTGGGGTAGCAATACGGCATAAGTAGTTGGTCCCCTACGAACTACAAGACCAGGAACTGTCCTTCGTACAACACAGCACTGAAACAGCGCGGTTCGCTATCGATCTGGATTGATACTGAGATGCCCTGGCAAGCGGCTCCATCTGTTGATCGACGCGACCGGGATCAAAGATGAAGGCGAACGAGAACGGAACGCCCGCAAGCATGGAGGCTCAAAGAAGCGCCTGTGGCGTAAGTTTCACCTCGGTTTGAACGAAGGAACACTCACGAAAAGTAACTTCGTCGACGTACCTATGCTGCCCGATCTTCTGGACCAGATCCAATCCGACCAAGAGATTGCCAACATGATCGTTGTTGGGGCGTACAACACACGCAGATGTCACGTAGTGATCGCCAAAAGGGGAGCCGCCGTCATTATCCCACTGCGTAATAAAACCCAACTTTGGAAACCAATTACGGCGCGCGAAACGAAACTGTGAGGGCATGCAAGTGTCTTGGACGTGCACAACTAGGGTCAGGACTTATAGCGGTTAGATTACGACTGCTGCAAGGGCGATGGCTGAGAGGAAGGTCTTCGGGAACCATTCGTAGCGGGTTGTCGTAAGACTTCGGGAAGAAGGGCCCCAGATGCGTTATCTGCGCGTCCATCAGCCTGAAGAGATCAAGCAAGTTCACCGCTCAGTTTTCGAACCATGAAACACGCCGCAACGCGGAAATCAATTGGTCCGGACCCTAGCGCGTGAATGGCTTTCGGTCCCAACTAATCGAAAGCCAGTTCATGATCTCCTTCAAAGGCGCACAATATCCCAAGAATGCGATTTTCTTTGCTGTGTTCTTCTATTTTCGATACGGTTTGTAGTACCATGACCTCGAAGATATCATGCCCGAGGTTGGCGCTGCGGCAGATCAACGATGCTGAACTGTTGGGTGACAAAATACGCTAGTTCAATCGCCGATGTCGCGCGGAGGCGAAAGGGACCGTCCGACCGTTCCTAGAGATTGGACGATACATACATCAAGGTGAAAGTAGCATGGGTTTGTCTCAATCGAGCCGTTGACTCCCACGGCAAGGCACTGGGCTTCATGTTTTCACAGTGTCAAAGCGAACTCGCCGCTACCAAATTCTTCGCGTGGAAGCTGGAGGCCAACGGCCTTCCGAGAAAGATCATCATGGACAAAAGCGGAGCGAGTACGGCTGGCATCAAAGTTAAAAAAACAAGATGCTGAAGGGCTTAGGCTGCCCGATCACTATCGAAATGGTTAGGCGGAAGTATCTGAATAACGTCGTGAAATAGGACCATTGCTTTATTAAGAGACGAACTCGGCCGATGATAGGGTTCAAGTCCTTCGCCATAGCGGCGGCTAGACTTGACGGGTTCAAAGTGGCGCATATGATCCGTAAAGGTTAGATTATGTCCGGAATCTGTTCGTTTCGTCAATTCGCAGAACTGGCGGAATGAGCCGCGGGTTCGGTGCAGACTCTTCGGTCAATAAGACACTTTGCAACAGATCCCCGCCTGATCGTGGAAACGGCGTGGGTTTATGCCGATTATCACTGATAAACAGACCAATTTTTAATGTCTGCTAGAACTTTACTCCCAGTCATACAAAAGCTGATCTTTCTTGGTGTTCGAAAACGCCTTGTGAAGGACTGCAAATACCAGAAGTATAGCGGACATGACATCAGACCCTGTCAGGCCGGACCAAGATGAGGACGACACAGCGCTCGGGCCTCCAAGCATCTATGATGCCGACCCGTCGGAAGAGGATGACCTTTGGTTTCTGCCTGACGACGGTGACGGAGAGGTGGAAGAAGATTTCCTGCTACCGGGGCCAAGGGCAGATCGTCGCCTGCTGTTCGATCCACGCGATTGGCGGGCGGCGCAGGCCGAGCTTTCCTACGAACTGGCCGATCTGGCTGCCACGTTCGGCGCATTGGATGAGCGTCTTAGGGCCGGACCCAAGGGATGGACTCATCGGTTGGCCCTTATGGATGTCTCAGATTTGGGTTGGTGGACCGGTGATCGCATCGGCGTCGATCGGCTGGCTTTATGGACGGGTTTGCGCATTGGGGCGACCGGAGAAGATGTGCAGGCGCTGTTTCGTGCAGGTTGGGCTGTCCGCCGATTGACCTCGGGGGCGGGTCCGTCGGAAGGGGGATGGGCCTTGGGTCTGACGGCGTTTCTGGATCGACTGGCTCAGGGAATCGAGGAGGTTCCAGAAGCGGTTGCCGATCTGGCTGAAGTGATGGAGAACGCCGAGGGCCTGCATCCGGTCACGCAGGCTGCAATCGGGTTTCATGCTTGGCGAGCGCTGTCTGAAAGGGTTGGGCAGGACACCGAAGCCGCAATCATCGCCGCCCGGCTTGGCGCGACTATGGGCCGGGGCGGAGCGATGTTCATGCCGCTGGCGCTGTCTGGGCCCGGAGCCTTGCGCGGGGTGGGGGCGACGGATGAAAAGCTGTCGGCGTGGATCAAGGGGGCAGGGCAGGCGGTTCTGGCTGGACTATTGCACCTTGATCGCGTGAACGCGTGGGAGGACCGTGCCCGTGACGCCATCCACGACCTGAGCGGGCGCACGCCGCCCTTGTTGATTGATGTTCTCAGGTCATGGCCCATGGTTTCAGCGCCTTTGGCACAAGAGTTGACGCAAGCCTCTCGTGCGGCGGTTCAGCGCAACATAGATCGCTTTACAGATCGGGGTTTGATCCGCGAAGTGACGGGGCAGGGACGTTATAGGGTCTGGACGGCTGCGCTGTAGTCCATGATCCAATCGCGAAAAGCGCGGGCCGAAGGCCGCAGGGCTGCGTGTGACTGGTATATCAGGTGATACGCCTCTTGGCCTGGGACTGTGACCCCGTCCAGACATGGCACCAGACCAGACAACGACATGATCCGATCTGACGCCGGGGTGCGGGCCAGCGCGATGCCGCCTCCGCTGGCGGACAGTTCTGCGGCCATTATTGAATTATCAGCGAAGAAGTACCGGGCTTGCCCTGCTGGTAACCGAAGAGCTTCGAAAAGGTGTGGCCAGCTTGCGCGGTGCGTAGACACCTCAATCAGAGTAAACCTGAGCAGGTCTTGAGGCTGATTTATCTGGGCCGCCACGTCCGGGGGCGCAACTGGGTAAAGATGTTCGCGAAGCAATTCATCCCCTTCGGTTCCAAATAGGGACGGGTTTCCAAAAACAACCTGAAGGTCGGTAAACCGGTTAGCAAAGTCAGAGATCACGTTTCCGGTGGTCAGTGACAAGTTGATCTGCGGATATGATGCATGGAAGTCCGGCAACCCTGCCGCCAGAACCCCATGCGCGAACAGCAACACGGACTGAACGTAAAGCCGTTGTTCCCTTGTTTCCCCAAACAGTCCGGTCGTCGCAGTTTCAAGCATCAAAAGCGATTGCTGAACCGACGGCAAATAAGCGCGACCAGCTTCGGTCAGGGTGACGGAATGCGCGTGACGGCGGAACAAGGGTGTCCCAAGCTGCGTTTCCAGCGCCTTGACCTGCTGGCTGACGGCTGCGGCCGACATGTTCAATTGCGCGGCTGCGCGAGAGAAGCTCTCGGTTCGTGCGGCCGCCTCAAACACGCGCAACCAATTCAGGGACGGGATACGGGTCGCCATGCGACATAGGCTAAGCTGAACTTAGCCTGACAGGCAAGAGATCGCGTTCTGTGAAATTTGAGCCCTGCCTTATCCTCTACCAATAATGCATCGGGGAGGAGCACACATGTCTGATCAAACCGCCAAACATCAGTCTGCGCTGACCCAAGCGCAGTCGGCCCGCTATTGGGAAGACGGCTTCCTGTTTCCTCTGAGCGTATTTTCCGAGCAAGAAGTGTCTGAGATACGCGCCGAATTCGAAGAAATCGAACGAGACTGGCGGGACGCGGATCTTCCGTTGCCGTTTAATACTTACAATCGGGTCAATGCACATTTGGTCATGCCGATGGCGGCGCGTATTGCGCTTGATGCCCGTGTTCTGGATGTGGTTCAGGGCGTATTGGGGCCGGACATCATGATCTGGTCTGCCGAGTTCTTCATCAAAGAACCTGGGACCAAGCACTCGGTTGGGATGCATCAGGACCTGACATATTGGGGTATGGGCGAAACACCGGATCAGGTGACTGCGTGGATCGCCCTTTCGCCGGCAACCGTGGAAAGCGGATGCATGGATTTTGTGCGGGCAAGCCACAAAAATCCGATTCTGCCGCATAACGACACGTATTCGGAAACCAACCTGCTGTCGCGCGGACAAGAGATCGATGTCGAGGTTGCCGAAGAAGACAAGACCCACATCGAATTGAGGCCCGGACAGATGTCTTTGCACCACGGTTTGACGATACATGGTTCGGGGCCAAACCAGTCAGATGACCGGAGAATTGGTCTGGCGATTCGGTATCTGAACCCAAATGCAAGGCAGCTCATTGCTGAACGTGATTACGCGATGCCAGCGCGGGGAGGGGACGCACAAAGCAATTTTCTGCAAGTCGAGCCGCCAAAAGCACTGTTCTCGAAAGAGGCGCTCGCCCTCTATGAAAAAGTACGACAGGATCAAAGCAAGGCACTGGCGCAAGGCGCTGACAATTCGGTTCCGCTTTATGCGGCGACCTAAGCGGTGTTTACCGGCCAACGCCGACGTAGCTTTGAAACCCGGCTTTCAGGGCCGCCCGTTTGGAATAGATGTTGCGCAGATCGACCATCTGCGGCGACTTCATCGCAGCCGCAAGTTCCGGCAGGTTAAGCGCGCGGAACTCGTTCCACTCGGTCAGCAGAACGACAACATCTGCGCCTTCGGCAGCAGAGTAGGGATCGTCACACCATTCAACACCGGGAAGCAAGGCTTCGCCCTCGGCGCGGCCTTGCGGATCGACGACGCGAACCGTCGCGCCGCCACCGATCAGGGCCGGTATGATCGCTAGCGACGGGGCATCACGCATATCGTCTGTGTTTGGTTTGAAGGTCACGCCGAGGACAGCAACGGTTTTTTGATTGAAGCTGTCACTACACGCGTCGCGGATCTTCTCGATCATCCGCTTTTTGACCCCGTCATTCACACGAATAACCGTTTCGGTGATTTGCATGGGATATGCATGTTCCTGCCCGATCCGGGCTAGAGCGGCGGTGTCCTTGGGAAAACAGGAACCTCCATAACCGGGTCCTGCATGTAGGAATTTGTTACCGATCCGACCATCCAGACCAATGCCGCGGGCAACTTCTTTGACGTCAGCATTCACGCGTTCGCACAGTCCCGCGATTTCATTGATGAAGGTGATCTTTGTGGCCAGAAAAGCGTTCGCCGCATATTTTATCATCTCGGCGCTTTCCAGATCCGTTGTCAGAATTGGGAAGTCGCGAAGGTAAAGCGGGCGATAAATCTCGGCCATGACTTCGGCGGCGCGTTCACTTTCGACGCCCACGACAACCCGATCGGGTCGCATGAAATCGTCAATCGCGGCCCCCTCACGCAGAAATTCGGGATTTGAGGCGACGTCAAAATCAGCGCCAGGATTGGCGTCTGAAACAACCGTGTGAACTTGGCGGTTCGTCCCGACCGGAACCGTCGATTTGGTGACAATGACGGTATAGCCTGTTACGGCCTGGGCAATCTCTTCTGCGGCGGCCATGACATATGTCAGATCGGCGTGGCCATCGCCCCGGCGGGTCGGAGTTCCGACCGCGATAAAGACTGCGTCAGCACCATCGACGGCAGCGGCAAGGTCGGTGGTAAAGCTTAGGCGGCCTGAGGCCACGTTTTTTGCCATCAGCGCGTCAAGCCCGGGCTCATAGATAGGAACCTTCCCTGCCTGCAGCATTTCGATCTTCTGGGCGGCTTTATCGACGCAAACTACGTCGTGGCCAAAATCCGAAAAACACACGCCCGATACCAAACCGACATAACCGGTTCCGATCATCGCTATACGCATATTTCGTTTCCTTTCTCCGAAATGACGGACCTGGCGCGTATTCACGCAGGAAAGTTCCGCCGCTTTCAACGCTTGCTGACGGCCTTGGCTTGCAATCCGGGGTATCTTGCTGTTTCTGAGAGTGCAATCAGCCAGATTGAGTTTTGTGGAACGCGACGATGACAAAAACTGCACTTATTACCGGTATTACAGGGCAGGATGGATCATATCTGGCCGAATTTTTGCTGGCAAAAGGCTATGAAGTTCACGGTATCAAGCGCCGGGCGTCCTCGTTCAATACGCAGCGCATAGATCATATTTATCAGGATCCGCACGTCCCCAACCCGCGTCTGCACCTGCATTACGGTGACCTGAGCGATACGTCCAACCTGACCCGAATCATTCAGGAGGTTCAGCCGGACGAGGTGTATAACCTTGGCGCGCAATCTCACGTGGCGGTCAGCTTTGAATCGCCCGAATACACAGCCGACGTGGATGCGATCGGCACGTTGCGCTTGCTGGAGGCCATCCGGTTTTTGGGTCTGGAAAAGAAAACACGGTTCTATCAGGCGTCTACATCCGAACTTTATGGTCTGGTTCAGGAAACCCCACAGCGTGAAACCACGCCGTTCCATCCGCGTTCACCCTATGCGGTAGCCAAGTTGTATTCTTACTGGATCACGGTGAACTACCGCGAAGCCTATGGCATGTATGCGTGCAACGGTATCCTGTTCAATCATGAAAGCCCGCGCCGGGGCGAAACCTTTGTGACACGCAAGATCACCCGCGGTCTGGCGAATATAGCGCAGGGCCTCGAGGACTGCCTGTATATGGGCAATATCGACAGCCTGCGGGATTGGGGCCACGCCAAGGACTATGTGCGGATGCAGTGGCTGATGTTGCAACAGGATCAGCCCGAAGACTTCGTTATTGCCACCGGTGTTCAGTACTCCGTTAGGCAGTTTATCGAATGGTCGGCTGACGAGTTGGGAGTTTCGCTTGAGTTCACGGGCGACGGTGTGGATGAGATCGCAACTGTCAAATCTGTTCGCGGCGATAAGGCGCCTGCGCTGAAGCAGGGCGACGTGGTGATGCGGATCGACCCTCAGTATTTTCGCCCTGCCGAAGTTGAAACCCTGTTGGGCGACCCGTCAAATGCCAAAAACAAACTGGGGTGGGAGCCTGAACTGACCGTTCAGGAAATGTGCGCCGAAATGGTGTCGGAAGACCTCAAAACAGCCAGACGTCACGCTCTGCTGAAAGAGCATGGGTTCGATCTGCCTGTCAGTCTGGAAAACGGCTGAGGAGGGGCATATGCGCAAAATCTACGTTGCCGGGCATCGCGGTATGGTCGGAGGCGCGATCCTGCACCGTCTAAAAGATCGCCAAGCGGCGGGTGAAGCGCTCTCGCTGATCACGCGCACCCATGCGGAACTGGACCTGACCAACCAGTCTGCTGTGCGTGATTTCATGCAGGCGGAACGCCCCGACGTTGTCATTCTTGCTGCGGCCAAAGTGGGCGGAATTCACGCGAATAATACGTACCCTGCCGAGTTCATTTATGAAAACCTGATGATCGAGTGTAACGTCATCCATCAGTCATTTGCCGCAGGCGTAACCTCTCTGCTGCAACTGGGTAGCTCGTGCATCTATCCGCGTGCTGTCGCACAGCCGATGCGTGAAGACGCCCTGCTAACTGGCGTATTGGAGCCGACCAATGAACCCTACGCGGTAGCAAAAATCGCCGGAATCAAACTGTGCGAAAGTTATAACCGCCAGCACGGGGTCGATTATCGCTCGGTCATGCCGACAAACCTGTACGGGCCCGGTGATAACTTTCACCCGGAAAACAGTCATGTGCTGCCTGCTTTGATCCGCCGTTTCCACGAAGCGCATCGGGACGGGTTGGACGAGGTGGTTATCTGGGGCACTGGTAAACCGCGTCGAGAGTTTTTGCATGTGGATGACATGGCCGAGGCATCGCTGTTTGTACTCGACCTGCCCCGCGATGTTTATGAAGAGAATACGCAACCCATGCTGAGCCACATAAACGTCGGATGCGGAGACGATATCTCGATCGCTGAACTGGCTGCAATGGTCGCCAAGACGGTCGGATTCACCGGGCGGATTGCGCAGGATGCCAGTAAACCAGACGGGACCATGCGCAAACTAATGGATGTCTCCCGGCTTGCCGACATGGGGTGGCGCGCGCAGGTCAAACTTGAAGAGGGAATACGCGAAACCTATGCGTGGTTTCTTGAACAGGGCGATGCTGACCTTCGGGCCAAATAGCCGCCCAAACCAGCGTCTGGGCGGCATTGCGGGCGTTACCGCCAGCGGCCAATGGCAGTAAGCGCAGGCGCGTGCAGACCCGGATCAGAGTTGACCGAAAAGACTTTGTACACCACCTGCAAGTCCGACGGTGCATCAATCCCCATAAAGCGGCTGGTGCTGCTGCCACTACCGCTGACGACCGGAGCGGAACCCGCCGCAAAGGCAATCGGAAACGTCCAGACGTCGGTCCCGCTGGCGAACAGAGAACCGTCTGACGCTGTGCAGGAAGTCGGTTTCAGTGTCGCGGTGCAGATTTGCGTGCCGTCTGCAAACCGAACATAGTCCCCGTCAGGTGTTGTTCCGCGTTCAATGACCGCTCCGGTCGGTGCGTCGCCATTTGCAGATACTGTGCCCAACAGGTTGCCGGGGCCGTAGCCGAAGTCTGCGCGCATCAGGCGACCCGGCGTTGTATCATCTGAACTGTTTTGAACGGCTGCACCGCTTGCAATGGCAGAGGCCGGGTCAAAGCTGAGCGCGTCGGTCCAGTTGCTTCCGTCCGGTGAGACCTTGATGGAAAATCCTGTGGTGCCGGACAGCCCCATTTCTGCATGACCGGTCCAATTTGATTGAAATAGCAAAGATGCAGTTTCGCCCGCGTTGGCCTTGTTGATTTTCAACTGATGACCTTGCCCATCATGGCTGAGCAACGACGCGGAAGACCGAACAGACAGACGATTTGTTTCGTCATATGTCGCGGAAATGCCGATCCCTTTCAGGTTTTGGGTTGCAATAGGGGCATCAGCCCAATCTGACCCGTCCCAGACGATCAGCCGGGATTGGCTTTCATTCCAGGCGCGCCATCCTGATACTGGGCTTACGAAATGCCACGCATTGTCCAGCCACGCGGCCAGTTTGCCAGCTTGCCCTGCCCAGTCACCCGTAGGCGCCGCCCCCAGAGCGTGAACTTCTCCCTGATCCGGTGAGGGCGGAGGATTGATTGCGCCTGTCGAGGCGACGCTCAACTGTACGATCACGTCCAGTTTCCTGAGTGCTTCATTATGCGTGACGTGTTTCTGTGCCTGCGATTGTTGAATAAATGGCAAGTCCAGTCGGGGTGAGTTTTGTGACACGGGGTCCTCCTGTGGCCGTCGAAATGACATACGCAATGTGGGCCACAGTGAGTGCAGAGATGTGAAGCCTTCCCGATTTGCACGAACGCATCAGAAAAGAATTGTTAATTATTGGGGATTGGACCCGGTCGGCACGGGGCTGGCTTCAGTTGCTGCCACCAGCCCGGTGCTTGGTCATGGGTATCCGTGTGCGTTAGGCGGCCCTTACTGAGCCGCCTTGTCCGCAGAAATCACTTCGTGAATGTATTCGCGCAGGTCGTCACGCAGATCTTCGCGAGACAGTGCATATGCGACCGTTGCCTGCAGGAAGCCGGACTTGGATCCGCAGTCAAAACGCTGACCTTCGAACTTGTAGCCAAAAACCGGAACACCGTTTCCGATATCTTCGGCGATCGCATCGGTAAGCTGGATTTCGCCACCGCTGCCCTTTTTCTTCTGGTTCAGGTTATAAAGAACCGATGGTCCCAGGATATAGCGCCCGATTACGGCCAGGTTGGACGGCGCGTCCTCTGGTTTGGGTTTTTCCACCATGCCTCGGGTGCGCACGACGGATCCGATATTCTCACCAACATCCAGCACACCATAAGATTGGGTTTTTTCATGCGGAACTTCCATGGCCGCAACCATATTGCCGCCGGTCTCTTGGTAGGCTTCGACCATCTGCTGCAAGCAGGGCTTTTCGGCGGCGATCACATCGTCTGGCAGCATAACGGCAAAAGGCTCGTCCCCGATCAGGCGGCGCGCGCACCACACGGCGTGCCCAAGACCCAGCGCCTTGTGCTGCCGGATATAGGCAATCGCACCGCTCTCCATGTTGGTGGCATTAAGCGTTTCAAGAAGGTCCGTCTTACCTTTGGCCTTTAGCTCTTGCTCAAGGATGTGGTTGTGGTCGAAATAGTCTTCGAGCGCGGATTTCCCCCGCGAAGTTACGAAAATAAACTCGGTGATACCGGCCGCACGCGCCTCGTCGATTGCATATTGTACAAGTGGTCGGTCGACCAGCGTCATGATCTCTTTGGGGACGGACTTAGTTGCCGGCAAAAAGCGTGTACCCAGACCCGCAACTGGAAAAATCGCCTTGGTGACCTTGCGTGCCATGTTACCTCTCAAGTTAAAAAAATTTGCCCGAAAATCGCTTTGCTCTCGTGGCTTCGTCTTAGGCTGTGCGCGCAGAATGATCAACGCCGTTTGATGCAGGATGCTGCGTTATGAGAAATGGTGCCATCACGAGGATTGGGAGTCAAAATGAACTGCGGCAACATGCAGCGGGAAAGCTGAGTATTTTTGCCAAAAAGGAAACAATAATATCGAATAGTGGAAAATTGTTTGCCTACTATCTGATTGATTTGTTCAATCCCTAGGCGGAATTGAAAAACGCCCGAAGCCTGTAGACAGGTGTCGGGCGTCTTTGCTTACGCGTTGGCCATGATTGCCTCAAGTGGATCGTGTTCGGCCACAAAATGATCGGGCTTCACCTCGTTTAATTGAGGCACATAGTCTGTCTGCCCTGCAGACAAACGGCTGGGCAGGAACCGCAACGCCGCTTTCGGATCCATTGGTGAAGGAAGTTCACCCGGCAGTTTAAGCCTCTGGCGGCTGCGCTCGACATCCGGGTCCGGGATTGGCACCGCAGAGATCAATGACTTGGTGTACGGGTGAATAGGTTCGGAACAAATGGCCTCACCATCACCCAATTCGACGATCCGGCCGAGATACAGAACCATGATCCGGTTTGATACGGCACGAACCACGGACAAGTCGTGGCTGATAAAGATCATCGACAGGCCAAACTCCTGCTGGAGCTCGCGTAACAATTCGACAATCTGGGCCTGAATCGAAACATCCAGCGCGGATACGGCCTCATCACAAATGATCAGCTTGGGCTTGTTGATCATCGCCCGCGCGATACCGACTCTTTGGTTTTGTCCGCCGGACAGTTCATGCGGGTAGCGGTTGATCATGTTTGCTTTCAGGCCAACCCTCTCCATCATCTCGGCAACCATCTTCTTACGCTCCCGCTCTGTCAGGTCGGGGCGATAGGTCTTAAGTGGTTCAGCGATCGAAGCTGAGATTGTCATTCTGGGATCCAGACTGGCCAGCGGGTCTTGGAACACGATCTGCAAATCCTTGCGGTATTTGTTCAGTTCCGCCCGCTTTAGTCCAACGATGGGATGACCGAGCCAACTGACATTACCGCCGCTGGGTTCTATAAGCTGTAGTACGGCGCGCGCCAATGTCGACTTGCCGCAGCCCGACTCGCCCACGACACCCAAGGTTTCGCCCTTGCGGATGTCGAAGGTCACACCATCAACTGCTTTCAGAGGTACCTTGCGTCCGAACAGACCGCCAGAGACATGGATCGGGAAGTGAACCTTGACGTCATCGACCTTAAGCAAAGGTTCTTCGGTTTTACCAAGCGCCTTGGGTGCGTCCCCAGCATCAATGCGCGGCATCGCTTCCAGTAGGGTACGGGTGTATTCGTGCTGCGGTGCGCGAAAGATTTCGCGCGTGTCGCCAGCTTCGACAAACTGTCCCAGACGCATCACCTGAATACGGTCGCACATACGCGCAACAACACCCATATCATGCGTGATCAGGGCGATGGCCGTGCCTTCGTCCTTTTGCAGGCGGACCATCAGGTCTAAAATGTCCGCCTGAACCGTTACATCCAGTGCCGTTGTCGGTTCATCCGCGATCAGCAGTTTAGGACTGCACAGCATCGACATTGCGATCATGACACGCTGACGCATGCCGCCCGACAGTTCATGCGGGTATTGGTCCAGACGACGCTTTGCCTCAGGGATGCGAACACGATCCAGCCATTCAAGACACCGGGCACGGGCTGCATTTCCTTGCAAGCCTTCGTGAACCTGTAGCACTTCGCGCATTTGCTGGCCGATCCGCAAATGCGGGGTCAATGCGGTCAGCGGATCCTGAAAGATCATGCCAACGTCGTCGCCCCGGATCTGGTTCAGCTTGTTCACGGGCAGGTTCAGGATTTCCTTGCCGTTCAGCAAAGCCGACCCGCTGGCGCGCCCGGCCGGAGGCAGCAGCCCCATCGCAGCCATAAACGTCTGGCTTTTACCCGATCCGCTTTCGCCAACGATGCCCAGACACTCGCCTGGATTGATGTCAAAGCTGATGCCCTTGACGGCTTCGACAACACCATCCGGTGTATCGAATTGCACGCTCAGGTCCTTTACAGAAAACAGACTCATTTCAGCGATCCTTCGGGTCCAAGGCGTCACGCAGGCCATCGCCGATGAAGAACATCGTGATGATGATGGCGACGTAGAATGTCAGGGGGAACATCAATTGCCAGAGGGTTCCGTAGCCCATAGTACCAGCACCCTCGGCGATCAGACGGCCGAGTGAGGTATAGGGTTCCGAAATTCCCAAACCCAGGAACGAGATAAAGCTTTCGGTCAGGATCATCTCGGGCACCAGCAACGAGGCATAGACAATCACAACACCCAACAGGTTCGGCAGGATGTGGCGATACATGATGGTGAACTCACTAACGCCAGCGGCGCGTGCGGCCTCAATGAATTCACGGTTTTTCAGGGTTAGTGTCTGCCCGCGAACGATCCGCGCCATCGTCAGCCACCCAACCGCGCCAAGGGCGATGAACAGCATAAAGAACGACCGGCCCGCCACGACCAGAAGCAGGATGATGACCAGTGTGGCCGGGATCGCCAGCAAGATGTCAACGAAACGCATCATGATGCCGTCGGTGCGGCCACCGATATATCCGGCCGCAATCCCATAGCAGGTTCCCACGATCAGCGCGGTCGCGGCCCCGATCAGCCCCACCAAAAGCGATGTGGTGGTCGCCTGAATGACACGGCTGTACAGGTCGCGCCCCAGATCATCGACGCCAAAGAAATGCCCGGTCTCGACCGAAGGCATCCCCATGCCCCGGACGTCACCCATGACATTCCAGTCGATTTCTTCGTTATTCCACACGGCAAAATAAGGCCCGATTAGCGTGAACAGAACGATCAGACCCAGAATGAACAGACTGGCCATTGCAGCCTTATTGCGGACAAACCGCATACGCGCGTCCTGCCAGAGCGAGCGGCCCTGAATGACCGTATAGTCGGTGATATCCTCGGCCAGATGCGCGGCTTTTTGTGATTTTCCAAGCATTGCCCGCCCCTCAGTAACGAATTTTCGGATCGAACCAGGCATAGGCCAGGTCGGTCAGCAGGTTCACCAGCACGGTCAGAACGCCATACAGGATCGTGACGCCCAAGAGCACGGCATAGTCTCGTGATAGGGCGGACCCCACATAGGCTTGTCCCAACCCACCGGTTGAAAAGTAGATGTCGACAAAGACCGAACCGGTCAGAACGTAAACAAAAACTGGCCCAAGATAGGATACGACCGGCAGAAGCGTGGGTTTCAGCGCGTGCCGCCAAATGACGGTTCTTGTCGGCAAGCCCTTGGCGCGTGCGGTGCGGATAAAGTTCGAGTTCAGAACTTCCAGCATCGAAGATCGGGTGATCCGGGCGATCGACCCCATGTAAGAGGTCGCCAGAGCGATCACCGGCATGATCAGGTAAGGCCATTGCCCTCCGTTCCATCCGCCCCCGGGCAACCAACCCAGCCAAAGGGTGAAGGTCAGGATCAGGATCGGCCCCATGATGAAGTTCGGCAGCGCCTGTGCCGCGATCCCCAAACCAACTGCGAAATAGTCGATCCAGCTATTGTGCTTGATCGCAGCAGCGATCCCAAGGCTGACACCCACGGCCGTCGCGACAAGGAAGGACAGCGAGCCATAAGTCAACGAAATTGGAAAGCCCTGCGCGATGATGTCATTCACGTCGCGGTCCTTGAACTTGAAGGACGGGCCGAAATCAAAATGCACGACAATGTTGTACAGATAGTCCCAAAGCTGTTTCCACAACGGCTGGTCCAGCCCGTACCGCGCTTCGATATTGGCCAGAACCGCCGGCGGCAGTGGCCGCTCTGACGTGAAAGGTCCACCGGGTGCGAAGTGCATCAAAAAGAAACTTGCAACGATCAGCAAAAGGATCGTTGGGACGGCGATCAGCAACCGCCGGACGATATAGGCAAGCATTTCATGCCCCCAATTATTGGCTTTGCCCCAAAGAGGTCTCCGGGGCAAAGCGTGATCAACAGATGATTATTCAGCGATTTTGTAGAGGTTCTTGGAGTACCAGTTCTGCTCTACGTTATTGACCGGCCAGTTCCCGACGTCGCTGTCCATCATGTAGACGCCAGCATAGTGGTAGATCGGGATTACAGGGGTCTCTTGTGCGATGATCCGCTCGACTTCGGTATACAGAGGCGCGGCATCGTCCGATGTTTTGGCTTGGGCCAAAAGCTCATCAACTTTGGCATTGTTATACTTGCCGTCGTTGTAGCCTGAGTCCGATTGCAGCAGGTCCAGGAAGGTTGAGGCTTCGTTATAGTCGCCACACCAAGCGCCACGGGCCAGATCGAAGTTCTGGTTGCCGCGCTCTTCCAGGAAGATCTTCCATTCCATGTTGGCGAGTTCGGCGTTTACACCCAGCTTCTGCTTCCACATCTGGCTAAGCGCCACGGCGACTTTCTTATGAGCTTCCGAGGTGTTGTAGACCATCTCAAAGCTCAGTGGATTGTCAGGACCATAACCTGCGGCAGCCAGCAGTTCTTTGGCCAGTTCGTCGCGTTCCTGCTGAGACATCGAAGCCATTTCAACTTCGGGAACAGTGAACCCGGCGGTCGCCTCAGGGGCAAAGGTGTAAGCCTGAGGCTGGCCACCTGCCATGATGTTTTCCGTGATGATCTTGCGATCTACTGCCAGCGACAGCGCTTGGCGAACATTCGGGTCCTTGAATGCTTCGGGGCCACCGTCGGATAGGTTGAATGTGTAGTAATAGTTGCACAGGCGCGGGAAGCTAATGGCTTCGTCCGGGTGCTCTTTCTGCAGGCGTGGGAATTGACCTGCGGGAACCTCGGTGCGGTCCAGTTCACCAGCCAGATACCGGGTCAGGGCGACGTTTTCGTCGTTGATGACCAATGCGACAACCTTGTCGACGATAGTGTTGTCGTTGTCCCAGTACATTTCGTTACGCTCGCGAACCGAGCGTTCCTGCGGCAGGTGTTCGGTCAGAACATAAGCCCCGTTCGAGACGATGTTTTCAGGCTTGGTCCACGCGTCGCCAAACTCTTCGATGACTTTCTGCGGGGCAGGGAAGGTCGTGGAATGCGTGGTCATCTGCGCAAAATAGGGCAGAGGGGCGCTCAGCTTGATTTCAAGCGTGTGGTCGTCAATTGCGGTGACGCCCAGCTCATCCACAGGTTTATCGCCTGCAATGATTTCAGCCGCGTTTTCAATCGACATCAGTTCCATGAACCAGGCGTAAGGCGAGGACAGCGCAGGATCGACGGCGCGTTTCCATGCGAAGACAAAGTCACCAGCGGTTACCGGGTCACCGTTTGACCACTTGGCGTCATCGCGAAGGGTAAAGGTATAGACGTCTTTGGTGTCGTTGGTGGTGAATTCGGTGGCGACGCCAGGAACCAGATTACCGTCTTCGTCCTGGTTCATCAGACCTTCAAACAGGTCGCGCACAATCTCGGCGCCCGATACGTCCTCGACGACCTGCGGGTCGACCGAGCTGTGTTCGTCCAGAATACGATAGGTGAATGTCTGATCATCCGCCAATGCTTCGCCGGTTTCAGGGTGCGTTCCGGCGGCCAGTGCCGCGCCGGTGATCATGGTCGAGGTCAGCAGCCCCGCCAGCGTTGTCCGAATATGTTTGTTCATATTTTTTACTCCCGTTTTTTGGCGGCATTGTTGGCCATCCCAACAAGATGGCAGAGAGCCGCCTTGTTTGTCCGACTGCGAAAGAGCGTGTACAGGTCCGAAAATTGCTGAATTGGTTCGCAAAATGGGCTGCGCCGCAGTCTTTCGGTTTTCAGTCGGGAACGTGGTTGCAAAAGTCGCCTTTCACTGAAGCCGACGTTGGCATTATTTAAAAAAAGGTTAAAGCCTCTGCCCGCAAATTAGGCAGTTGTATGCGAATTGTGAAGGAAACGGTGGGGCGCCGGAAATATTATGATGAAACTAGATGCGTTCTTAACATTTTCGTGAACGGTGGCAGCGCAGGACGGCGCCTGACGCTGCGTAAGCCTTTTGACAAACGGCCTCACATATCGCGAATCGCTATCGGCTTAGGGTTGTTTTCATATCTGCGGCAGGGAAACAGGTGGGCACCTGACCGGTCGCTTCCTGCCAGCGCCCGATCGAACGACGGGTTTTGAACCCCGCAAGGCCGTCCGCACCGCCAACGTCATGCCCCTTATGTTCAAGGGCGCGCTGCATAGCTGCGATGTCCGAACGATAGAGATCACCCACTTTGCCCCACTGACCTTGGAAATCGCCGACACCGTATTCAATCCGATCCCCGACATGGCCGACGAAAAGGGCATAAAGATCGCTTTTGTTGTATTCCTTCAGAACATAGAAATTCGGCGTCACCAGAAAGGCCGGGCCACTTCGTCCCGCAGGCATCATCAGGAATCCTTCGCCAGAAAGCTCATGTTGCGGGAAAGGCTTGCCCGAAACTCTGGAAACCCCCATCTTTGCCCAGCCCTGTATTGGGCGTCCCTGATCCGGCCCTTCAAGGGCGCAGGATATGGACTTTGGCACAGAAACCTCGAATCCCCAGTCGCGGCCGGACACCCAGCCATGTTGCGCCAGATAGTTCGCAATAGATGCCATCGTATCCTCGGGCGATGTCCAAATATCGGATCGTCCGTCGCCATTGCCGTCCGCCGCAAAGGTCAAAAAGCTTGACGGCATGAACTGTGGTTGCCCCAGCGCACCGGCCCAACTGCTTTTCATTTCACCCGGCGGCGCATGCCTCGCTTCGGCGATTTGCAATGCCGAGATGAGCTCGCCCGCGAAGTACTCGGATCTGGTGCTCATGAAGCCCTTTGTTCCCAGCACTTCGAAGACGTTATGTCGGATCGGGACCTGACCGTATCCGCTTTCCCGCCCCCAGATGGCCAGAATGATGTGGGATGGAACACCGGTCTTGATCTCAATCTGGGTAAGGGTTGTCGCGTGGCGCTGTGCCATCTTTCGGCCGACGGATGTTGCGCCCTGCACTGTGTTGGCCTTGAAATACCGTGCAGGTGAGCCGAATTCGGCCTGTTTCTGCTGTTTAGGTATTTTTTGTGTCCCCCCCGGAGGGATCAGATCGGGCAGTTTCCAATTAAGGGTAACGCCGTTAAAGGCGCGCTCCATCGTGCGTCGGGAAACACCTTTGGCTTTGGCTTGTGGCCAAACGGTTTCCCATAACCACGTCTGGAATTGCCGCTCAACCGCTCCGCGGTCCAGTGCGGTTGCGTTTGTGGGAAGACACCAGAGGCCAAGTATCACGATAAGCCAACGCATGTGCATAAGGTCTCGCCTGAGGATTGCAGCAAGTCAACACCGACGTCTGACGGCAATTGTCTGCGCGTAATTCCGCGGTTGATCATACCGGGTGCAGGACAATCCCCGGTTACGAAAAACCTTGAGAAAACTCGGAAGTCTGCCGATAGTTGCCTGTAATCAGAGGCAGGAAAGGACAGACAGGAGTGGCCACTATCAGGTTCACAAACGTGTGGCAGACACTTGGTATTGCGATCACAGTTTTCGCTCTTTGCTCGCACGCAGCCTGGGCGAGTGACAGTTTCCTGGATCCACGTGGCCCAATCGCCGAGGTTCAGAGGCTTCACCTGCTGCGCGCGACGGTCCTGATCATGTTGGCGGTTTTGCCTGTTTTGGTTCTGGTACCCTTGATTGCCGTGCGTTACCGGCGACGCAAAGAAGGTGCCGCCGAGTATCGGCCAAACTGGGACTTCTCGTCCCCACTTGAATTCGTCATGTGGGGTATTCCGGTTCTGATCGTGGCCGTATTGTCCTTCTATCTTTGGAAAGCCACCCATCGTCTGGATCCGTATACAGCGCCCTTTGGTGAAACACCTGCCTTAAATGTGCAGGTCGTGGGATTGGATTGGAAATGGCTGTTTATCTACCCGGACCTAGGCATCGCCAGCGTTGGCGAGATGGGGATACCCGTCAAACAGCAGATTGCGATGACGTTGACCACGGACACCGTGATGCAATCTTTCATGATCCCCGCTCTGGCAGGCCAGATCTATGCCATGCCGGGAATGACAACCAAACTGCATGTTGTGGCAGACGCCCCGGCGACCATGCAGGGTGAAAATACACAATATAACGGCCGGGGCTTCACCAAGCAAAAGTTTCAGACCCTGGCCATGCAGCCAGACGCATTCTCCGATTGGGTCGACACTGTCCGGGCCAACGGAATTCCCTTGACCGCAGACACATACCGAACATTGGCCATGCGCACGGACCGAGATGAGGTGCAGGCCGCTTTGGGTACATCTGACATGCCGGATAATGCACTGTATTTCACCACAGAAGGCGCGGATTTGTTTCAGACAATCCTGCACCGATACCACCACGGAGAACCGTTGCCCGCAGATCAACAGCCGGGAACGGCAGAATACGGGCAGGAGGCGCAGCAATGAGTTCTGCGGATACGAGTTTCTTTGGCCGACTAAGCTGGGAGTCGTTCCCTCTGGCCGGCCTCATCCAAACTCCGAACGCGAATGAAATCGTCGCCAATGCCGCTGCGGGCGTTGTGATCGTTGGTATTCTGGTTGTTGTCGGCGCCTTGACGTGGTTCCGCCTTTGGGGACCACTTTGGCGCGATTGGCTGACAAGCGCAGACCACAAGAAAATCGGCATCATGTATATTGTCTTCGCGATTGTGATGCTGGCGCGCGGGGTCCTTGAAGGCGTGGTCATGCGCGCGCAACAAGCAGCGGGTCCTGGCGACGGGTTTCTTGAAGCCGAACACTTTGCCGAATTGTTCAGCACGCATGGCACCATCATGATCTTTTTCGTGGCCGTGCCTTTTGTTTTCGGACTGGCGAACTTTCTGGTTCCCTTGATGATTGGTGCGCGCGACGTCGCATTTCCCGTGATGAATCAGATCAGTCTTGGTCTGACAGTCTCGGCGGGGATGATGCTGATGGTTTCTTTGCTTGTCGGTGAATTCTCGACCGGGGGCTGGACGGCTTATCCGCCCTATACGGGTGCCGCTTTCAATCCCGGAGTTGGGCCGGACTACTGGATTTGGGCAATCGTTGTTTCGGGGATCGGGACGACGCTGACCGGGATCAATTTCGCGGTCACGATTTACAAGTTGCGTGCGCCGGGCATGAAATTCATGCGTTTGCCGATGTATTGCTGGACGATTATCTGCAGCTCGATCCTGATCGTATTTGCGATGCCGCCGCTGGGTGTCGCGGCCTTGATGCTGGCCGCCGACCGGTACCTGGATTTTCATTTCTTCACCAATGACCTTGGCGGCAACATGATGAACTATGCCAACCTGTTCTGGCTGTTCGGGCACCCCGAGGTTTATTTGCTGGTTCTTCCCGCATACGGAATTTATTCCGAGGTTTTCGCGACATTCTCGGCCAAGCGGCTTTACGGCTACAATTCCTTGGTCATCGCGACGATGTCCATTGCGGTGCTGTCCTTCACCGTCTGGCTGCACCACTTTTTCACAATGGGTCAAAGCGCGCTGATCAATGCGGTCTTTGGTATTGCGACCATGCTGATCGCTATCCCCACCGGGGTAAAAGTGTATGACTGGATGGCGACCCTGTTCCGGGGACGTATTCGGTTTTCGGTGCCGATGCTCTATGGTTTGGCGTTCCTGATGCTCTTTGTCATCGGGGGGCTTTCGGGCGTGATTCTTGCAAACCCGACCGTGGATTATCAGGTTCACAACACGCTGTTTCTGGTTGCCCATTTCCACAACGTGCTGCTGCCCGGGGTCCTGTTTGGCCTACTGGCAGGGTATAATTACTGGTTCCCCAAAGCCTTCGGGTTCCGCCTGAACGAAATCTGGGGCCGTATCACGGTTGTCTTGTGGACGGTCGGTTTCATGCTGACGTTCCTGCCCCTTTACTTTGTTGGCCTGATGGGGATGCCGCGCCGGTCTTTCAGTTGGGAAGACCCGAGTTTTCATCCCTATATGATCGTGGCCGTTTTGGGGTCTCTGGTTATTTTGTCTGCCCTGCTTGCTGTAGTGGTGCAATTGTGGGTCAGCATTCGGGACCGCGAGAAAACCCGCGTCCCGGTTGGCGACCCGTGGGATGCCCGCACGCTGGAATGGTCAATTCCCGCACCCCCTCCGCCATACAATTTTGCCATTATTCCGCATGTCACCGACCGCGATGACTTTGCCGCCGCAAAGGAAAGGGGCACGGCTTATCCGGCGCCGGACGCTTATGAGGACATCACCCTTCCACGCAATACACGGATTGGATTCATACTCTGCGTACTCAGCGGCGTTTGGATGTTTGCCTTGGTTTGGTGGATCTGGTGGTTAGCGGCGTTGGTCACCATTCTGATGTTGTTGTCTTTCGTTGCGTGGACGTTCAAAACGGACATCGAAGAGGTTATTCCAGCCGCGCAGGTTCAAGAGGAGCATGAGGCCTGGCTGGATCTTGTCCATGCCTCTGCCCCTATTAATCGCGACTTTGAAATCTCGTCGGAAAATCGGGGGCGCGCGGGTCCGGACCTGGAGGTCGCCACATGAAGCGCGCACCAACACACAGTTATCCCGGCCTGAACCTTGGTCGTCGGCATCCGGGTGCTGACAAGGCCAGCGAAGTTGTCACCTTCGGTTTTTGGGTCTTCCTGATGAGCGATCTGGTCTATTTCGGGCTGATGTTCGCCATTTATATCACCATGATCGACGCTCAGGCAGGTGGGCCGGGACCGCACGAACTGTTTGATCTAAAAAGCATCTTTGCGCAAACCCTGATCCTGCTGACAAGCAGCCTGACGGTCGGGCTGGCGATGTTGGCCCTGAAATACAACCTGCCGCGTTCGCGGATCGTGCTGTGGTTCGGCGTGACCTTGGTATTGGGGCTCAGCTTTTTGGTGCTGGAAATCCGCGACTTTGTCGCCATGGCGGACAAAGGCGGCATCCCGCAGCGCAGCGGATTTCTGTCCGCGTTTTATGGTCTTGTGCCGCTGCACGGTCTGCACGTCGCCGCCGGGTGTCTGTGGCTGATTGTTTTGGGCATCCAATTGCGACTGATGGGGCTGACGGATTTGCTGATGTCGCGCGTGGTCCGGCTGGCGCTGTTTTGGCATTTCCTTGATCTGATCTGGATCGGGATCATAACGATCGTTTATTTCGGAGGCCTGACCTATGGATAGACGCAGCGAAATGCACAGGCGCGAGCGGCGGCGTTATGTCATTGGTTACGGCGGTTCACTTTTACTGACGATAGCCGTCTTTTCCATCGCCTATGTCTTTGGGATCGAAACCAAAGGGGTCTATCTGGCAATCGGCCTTCTTGGGCTGGCGCAACTTATCGTTCAACTGGTTTATTTCCTTCATATCGACCGTCGGCGCAGTAGCCGCGAAGACCTTGACCTAGTGCTGTTTTCGACGCTGGTCCTTCTGATCATCATCGTTGGAACAGTCTGGATCATGGGCAATCTGGCAGTCCGTATGCATACCATTCCGATGTGACCAAACCGCGATTAATAACGGAGACCGTCAAAATGAAATCCTTTAAAACCGTCGCGGCGGTGGCAATGCTGATTGCTGTGGGCGTTGGCCTGCTAATGTTCTGGCGCCATCAAGAACGGTACCCATCAACCAAGGATGCCTATGTGGGGGCCAATATCGTCAATGTGGCCGCTCAGGTCACGGGGCGGGTGGACGAGGTCGCGGTCGTGGAAAATCAGGCAATCAAGGTCGGCGACTTGCTGTTTACAATTGACGACACCCAATTCAGCGCGTCGGTGGATCAATCCAGGGCTAATCTTGGCAGCGCCGAACAACAGGCGGAATCCTACGCCACTCAGATCGCTGCAGCCGAAGCTTTGGTTGCATCTGCACAATCGGCCTTTGAAACGTCCAAGAAAAATCTTGAACGTTCCAAGGCTCTTTTTGCGACCGGTGATCTGGCGCAGGCGTCATTGGATCAGGCGACCTCGGATTTCGCGCAAGTCTCAGCCCGGCTGACAACCAGTCAATCAGGTCTGTTGGCCTTGCAAAGCGGTTTGCAGGCCAAACAGGACGATGTTCTGTCCGCTCGGGCTCAGTTGGAGATTGACGAGGCCAATCTTGCCTGGACCAAAGTTTTTGCAACCGCGGATGGATGGATCGCTAACCTGACATTGCGCCCCGGCTCCGCCGTACCCGCAAACGCGCCTCAGTTTTCGATTGTTGAATCCTCAGAATGGTGGGTGGACGCGAATTTCAAGGAAACGTCGCTGTCACGTATCAGACCCGGACAGCCGGTGAAAATTCAAATCGACATGCTGCCGGGGGTGACACTTAGCGGGACAGTCGACTCCATCGGCCGCGGTTCGGGGGATACGTTTTCATTACTGCCTTCCGAGAATGCCACTGGTAACTGGGTCAAGGTTACGCGCCGCTTTCCAGTGCGGGTCAAACTTGATCCAACGGATGCCCCGTTGCGTGCAGGAGGCAGCACGAAGGTCACGGTAGATACGACCTCGGATCAGGCCGGGGAATGACACCGTCGACCGCAGGCCACGTCAATCGGGTGATCGTCGTCGCCGTGGTGCTGAGCGCCATTCTCGAGGTGTTGGACAGCACGATCGTCAATGTCGCGCTGCCTCATATTCAAGCAGCTTTCGGCGCAACCACCGATCAGGCAACATGGATTCTGACCAGCTATATTGTCTCGGCCGTTATTGTCATGCCCCTGACCGGGTTCGTTGCCCGCAGGGTAGGACGACGGCGATTGATACTGTCGGCTGTGATCGGTTTTGCCTCCATGTCGGTCATGTGTGGGCTGTCCTGGAGCCTGGAAACCATCGTGGCTTTCCGGTTGGCACAAGGCATGTTCGGGGCTTTCCTAATTCCCTTGTCCCAATCCATTTTGTTCGATGCCTTCCCGCGCGAGAAACGAGGACAGGCAATGGCCGTCTTTGGGCTTGGGGTCGTCGTTGCACCGGTACTTGGCCCAACGATTGGCGCGATATTGACCGAGTATTTCTCGTGGCGAATGGTGTTTTTCGTAAATCTGCCGGTTGCCGCTATGGCGTTGTTGCTTTTGGCCGGAGAACTACCGGACGACGAAACCGAAGATGTGCGGATCGACTGGAAAGGTCTGGCGCTGTTGGCGATTGGGATCGGTTGCTTGCAATTTGTTTTGGATCAGGGGGAAACCAAGGACTGGTTGTCCTCGCGCGTCATTCAGATTGCACTGATTGCTTCGGTTCTGGGCGCGCTTGGGTTCCTTGTTCACGGTCTGTCCTCGAAAACGCCGGTTGTCGACCTTCGCCTTTTTGCAGACCGAAACTTTGCCCTTTGCAATCTGGTAATCGCAGGATTTGCAATCTCGCTGTTTGGTGGAATTGCCATATTGCCAACCTTTGTACAGAACCTGTTGGACTACCCGGTTATCGAGTCCGGCCACCTATTCATCCCCAGAGGCATCGCGGCGGGCGCTTCAATGGTTTTGACGGGCGCTGTTTTGTCATCCCGGTTCGATCCTCGTGTTCTGGCCGGGCTTGGCATGCTCCTGACCGCTATTGGGAATTTCATGCTTGGTGCGCTTAATCTGGACGCGGGGTTTTGGCAGTTGGCCTGGCCGGGCGCTGTAAGCGGGCTGGGCATGGGTCTTGTGTTTGTCCCCATGTCTATTCTGGCGTTTGAGAGCATTTCGCAAGCGCGCCAGGATGAGGCTTCGGGTCTGTTCAATGTCACACGACAGCTTGGATCATCGGTTGGAATTTCTTTGGTTGGAACATGGGTCGTTCGCGGATTGCAGACCAATACATCGGTGCTGGGCCAAAACGTAACGCCGTACAGTACTGCTGCGCAGAACTATCTGGGACCGCTTGGTTTGACGCCGGACAGCGCAGAGGGCGCGGCAATTCTCGGTCAGGAGGTTTCTCGGCAGGCCGAGTTGATCTCTTATCTGACCGTATTCAACAATTTGGGTTTGTTGGCGTTGGCGACGATACCATTGCTGTTGTTCTGCAGGGCTCCAAAGCCGGGGGCGCAGGTCGCTGTGCACGCCCATTAGCGGGTGATGACAAGCCCCAGCCAAAGGGCTGACCAACACAGGATGATGCTTAGGAAGATGTTGCCTGCGGCCAATGCAATCGTGCGCTCTCGTCTCAGTTCCAAAGATTGATAGGCGAAACTGGAAAACGTCGTGAACCCGCCACAAAAGCCAAAGACCAATCGCCTTTCGTGTTCGCCCATATCGGCGGGACCCCCAAGATAGCCGATCCACAAACCCAAAATTAGGCTTCCCAGCACATTGACGATCAGCGTCGACACTGGAAGATCGTGCCGGATCATCAATGCGATTGCATGGCGCAAAACAGCGCCCAGCCCTCCGCCCAGACCAAACATCGCGTGAAGGAACAGGTCGTTCATTCGCCTGACCTCTGGCCAAGGGCATGCCGTCCGATCCATTCGCCAAGGATGGCCGCTGCGATACCGATGACGACTTCTAGTGCGGCTGCGGTTGCTGCGTTCACGACGCTGGTTTCCGCCAGACGTTCGAGCTCCTGGACAAAAGACGAGAAGGTGGATAACCCGCCGCAGAACCCGACGGCGCCAAAATGCAGCACATGAGCATGAACGCGATGTCGGATCGAATAAAGCCAACCCAGAACGAAACACGCCACGACATTGATCCCGAAGGTCGCGGTAAAAATCGGGGCACCCGGGATCGTCGTTGAAAGGCTTTCGCGCAACAGCGAACCAGCGGCCCCACCGACAAATACGGCCAAAAACATAAGGGCCCAGGTTCGAAACGCTGGTCGCGTCTTTATTACAGCCAATGATCCCGCCCAAGTTTACCTGTCTTTCCAGATACAGACAGCAAACAACGTGATCAACAGAAGACCCGACTTCACAATGAAGCCCTTTTTTGTGAAGTGCGGCGTAAACTCTTGCAAGCAAACGTGGATCTGCTCAACGATTGGGTAAGACTATGACGGTATCGGAGAGCACGATGATTGTACGCAGACTCTATTACATCCTCAGCTATGTTTGCTTGCCGTTAACTCTGCTCTGGGGTTTCTTCTGGCCGCCGGCCTACTGGTTGCTGATTGTGCTGGTGCCTTATGCGGTGATCGGGCTTTACGACATGCTGACCACCAAGCACAATGTCCTGAACAATTACCCTGTTCTAGGCCACTTCCGTTACATGTTGGAATTTGTAAGCCCTGAAATCCGCCAGTATTTTGTTGAGACCAATGAAAGCGGTCGGCCCTTCAACCGAATTATCCGGGGTCTGGTGTATTCACGGGCGAAAGGTCAGGTCGATACTCAGGCCTTCGGCACCCAATATGACATCATGACTGTCGGGTATCACCGGGCAAATCATTCTCTGGCCCCCAAAGACGTACCGGAAAGCGAAGAGCGCGTTACATTGGGCGGCCCGCAATGCAAACAACCTTATAGTGCATCCCGCCTGAATGTCTCGGCCATGAGTTTCGGGGCGCTTAGTGCGAATGCAATTCGGGCACTGAATGGCGGCGCCAAGGACGGTGGGTTCGCTCATAACACGGGTGAAGGGGGGTTGTCGCCGCATCACTTGGCCGAAGGCGGAGACATCATCTGGCAGATTGGCACTGGCTATTTTGGGTGTCGAACCCATGAGGGCGGTTTCGACAAGGACAAATTCGCTGAAAAGGCCCGAAATCCCGTTGTTAAAGCGATTGAGATCAAGCTGTCTCAGGGGGCGAAGCCATCGCATGGCGGTGTATTGCCTGCGGCAAAAGTAGATCAGGAAATCGCGGATATTCGCGGCGTTCCGCTGCATCGGGACGTAATCTCTCCGCCCATTCATTCTGCTTTTGACGGGCCGACCGGGCTGCTGGAGTTTGTTCAGCACCTGCGGGACATGTCGGAAGGTAAGCCTATTGGTTTCAAGTTGTGCATCGGTCGCCCATCAGAATTCATGGCGATTTGCAAAGCGATGCTGGAAACTGAAATCCTGCCGGATTTTATCACGATCGACGGTTCCGAAGGGGGTACGGGCGCGGCCCCTGTTGAATTTACCAACAGGTTGGGGATGCCGTTGAACGAAGCGTTGATCTTCGTGAACAACTGTCTGCGCGGTATCGGTTTGCGGGATAAAATTCGGATCATCTGCTCGGGCAAAGTGGCCACCGGGTATGATATGGTGGAAAAATTCGCTCTCGGAGCGGACATGTGCAACGCCGCCCGCGCGATGATGTTTGCAGTTGGATGCATTCAGGCCCTGCATTGTAATACCAACCGCTGCCCGTCCGGTGTGGCAACACAGGACCCGGTGCGGGGGCGTGCCGTGAACGTTCCTCAAAAACGCCAACGCGTGCACAGGTATCATGACGCGACGCTCGAAAGCTTCCGTGAGCTGTTGGGCGCCATGGGCAAAAGCACCGTGTCAGAATTGCGCCCGTCGGACATTCGACGCCGAACCGCAGACGAGCGAGAGCGTTCGTATGGGGAACTCTACACATTTCTGGAGGAAGGGGCGCTGCTGACGGAGTCAATCCCTGCAGAGTTCAAAACCGACTGGGACATGGCACAGGCATCCCGGTTCTAAATTTTTTCAAGAACCGCCAAGGATTGACCTTTGTGATCCGTCTTACCATTCGTGATGCGCATGAGTACTTCGGATGAGGATCTGGCAATGGCCGCCGCCAATGGTGACGCGAACGCGTTTGCCGCCCTGTTAGAGCGCCATTACGACCGGATTTTCCGATTGGCGTTCCGCCTTTTGGGACGCGCCGACCAAGCCGAGGACTTGACGCAGGACATCTGCCTGGCATTACCAGCCAAGATCACGGACGGTGTGCGGTTCTCATACGCAATTGCTGGCTTTGGACAATTGCTGAGGGGTGGGGCGTATCTTGGGGGTTGGACCTTTGATGATGCAATCCGCCTGGCCAATACTGCGCGCGGCGAAGACCCGTTTGGCTACAGAGCCGAAGCCGTCACGCTGATGCGCCTTGCGCAATCATTGGGTCGGTGAGCAGGGATGGGCGCTGTCAGACAGCGCCCATTTTCGATCGCGTCTAGAACGACCTTGGATTGTTTGCGGCGTGGGTGTGGATCTTACGGATACTCCACTCGACCGCGTCGCGCATTGTCTTGCCCAGGGCGACATCGAAAGCTGTGACCAAGTCTTCAGTTTGATCACTGGCGGCAACGACGTTTTCCTGGAACGAACTGGATGCGATGATCTTGTCCTCAAACTCATCGATGATCTTGATGTTCATCCGAACCTCGACCCGCACGGTCGAGGAATTGTCGGTCTCGCTCACGACTATACCTTGGAATTCGCGCAGGTCGGGAACAACAACATAGTCTGCTCTTAGGCCAACAGTTGATCTGCCGACGGCGGCCACTTTGCCGCTGTTTTCGAAACTCTCAACCAACAAAGTCTGAACGATCAGTGGTGCGCGATCTACCCATCGGGCCCTAGATAAGTACTGCACTTGCAAGGGGGTGGGCTGAATTGCGATCTGATCCGTGTTGACTGCCGCAGTCGCCGAAGGCTCTTCGACAACGATTTGCCTTTGGACGCGCGGCAGGGACGAGGAAAAGGTGCTTTTCGGTGTCAAAAGATAAAGATCGTTTGGCTTGGATGCCTGCTGAAGCGTACCCAGTCCGGTGCAACCTGCTAACGAAACGATCGCCAGAGCGGTAAGAAATGACCTGATCATTGGCGAAACTCCGATGCTTGGGTCCCCAGTAAGAAGCGTGCGGGATCCCGTTCAACCTTGTCCACCAACCGGTCCAGGCTGACGACCAAACGCTGAGACTCTTCGATGAAGCGCGTGAACTGGGGTAAGCCAACCCGCAAAAAGTCGGACAGTTGCCGGCGGTTGTCCTGCACGATGCCGTCGATAGTTCCCAGAAGTTCTGAGGCGGATTGTGACGCACTTAAGATATCGTCTGAGATTTCGTCCAAACGCTCGGTGACGTTGGTAACGGTGGATGCCACCTGATTGGCCGCATTGCGGATATCTGCCATCACCTGACCGACATCCTCGTCAATTATGCGATTGGCCGAGTCAAAAGCGCGTTCTGCCGATGTCAGCGTTTTTTGAGCGGTTTCCATCGCACCCGTAACGGAGCCAAGGGTCTCGTTCGCGTTAAGGAATGTTTCCGTCGCCGTCGCCAGTGCCACCGAGCCTTCATCGGAAAGACCGGTCAGATTTTCAGCCAGGGTCGACGCCCGGTCAAGAAACGGTTTCAGGTCCTGTTGAATGACCCTGTCGGCGGACTCGATGGTGGTTTTCGCGCTTTGCAGGGTCTCAGTTGCCGATTCAGACGCGGTTTTCACGCTGTTAAGCGTTTCCGTTCCCGTCGAAAGCGTGGTTTCTGCAGTATCGGCGAGTTGATCCAGACGTTTCGAGAATGCCGAAATTTCTTTGGCAGCGCCGCCAAGATCCGAGGAAAGTGATTCAAAGTCTGAAAGTGTCTTGTCCAACCGGCCCGTTGCCTGTGCCACGTTTTCCAGAATATCCGATACTGCCGCACGGTTTTTCTCATCCACGATCTTGTTGACGTCCTCAAGCAGTGTGATCGCTTTTTCCAGAAGCAGCGGCGCGCCTTCGAACAGGGATTGAATCGCACTTCGCTTGCTTTTGATCAGGCTGTCTTGCGGAAGACGCTCTGCAGTCGGAGAGCCCCCCGTCAGTTCCACGTAACTGACTCCTGTGACCCCCAGGGACTGAAGTTGCGCAATTGTTTCGTTCGTGACAGGGATTTCTGCGTCAATTTCAATGCGGACCCGCACTTTTGATGGGTCTTCTTCATCCAGATCCAACGAGATCACCTGACCTACGGGAAGACCATTGAAACTGACCCCGCCGGCCGCCGACAGGCCCGATACGTTGTCGAATAGCACGTCGTAATAGGCGTATTGGCGCGACACTTCGAATTTTGCCAGCCACAGGAAGAACCCAAATGCGCCGAGAATACCCGCAAGGGTAAATGCGCCGATCAGGATATAGTTCGCTCGGGTTTCCATAACGTTTACCTGTCTTGCCCCTTCTCTTGCGCAGCACGCGCGCGGGGGCCCGTAAAGTATTCCTGAACCCAAGGATGATCGACTTTGGTCATTTCTTCAATCGGGCCTTCAACAAGCACGCGTTTTTCTGCAAGAACTGCGACGCGATCACAAATGGCATAGAGGCTGTCCAGATCATGTGTGACCATAAAGACCGTTAAGCCGAGAGCGTGTTGCAATTCGCCGATCAACTCGTCATAGGCCGCGGCACCAATCGGATCTAGACCGGCTGTCGGTTCATCAAGAAAAACGATTTCCGGGTCCAGCGCGAGCGCCCGCGCAAGTGCAGCGCGTTTACGCATCCCCCCCGACAGTTCGGACGGAAATTTTCCGCAGCTCAATTGCGGCAGCCCAACCAGACTGATTTTTAGCCCACCAAGCGCGGTCATCAGGCTTTCGCTCAGGCCTGTATGTTCGCGCATCGGGGCCATCACGTTTTGAAGGACAGTCAGCGACGAAAAGAGTGCGCCGTCCTGAAACGCCACCCCCCAACGTTGTTCGATCCGCTGTCGTTCCTGCTCGGGGCCGTTCAAAACGTCGACCCCCAGCACGTCGATGCTGCCAGCTGCAGGTTTGTTCAGCCCGACGATTGTACGCAATAAAACCGACTTGCCCGTGCCAGAGCCGCCGACGATGCCCAAAACTTCGCCGCGCCAGACATCCAGGTTCAGATCCTGATGGACAACTTGCGGGCCGAATTGATTGGTCAGATTGCGAACGCGAATTACGGCCTCGCGTTTTGTGTCGGTCTTTGCGGTCTTCTCAAGGGGTGTTCCGTCCATTTCAGACCCCCATGACTGAGAAAAAGATTGAAAACAGAGCGTCCAGCGCAATGACCATGAAGATGGATTGAACGACCGAAGCGGTCGTGCGCTGCCCAACGCTCTGGGCCGAGCCTTTGACCTGCATTGCCTGCCAACAGGCGACGACACCGATGACCAGCGCAAAGAATGGCGCTTTGATCATCCCAATGGCAAAGTGCCAGATGCCGGTGTTTTCCTTCAGCCGGGTCGCAAACATCCCCGGGCTGACGTCAAGGTCGATCCAGCTCATCAATCCCCCGCCAAACAGGGCGGCCATGTCAGCTATGAAGCCCAGGATCGGCAGCATGATCAGCAGGGCCACGACGCGGGGGATCACCAGAACTTCGATCGGGTCTAACCCCAAGGTTCGCATCGCGTCGATCTCTTCCTGCACTTTCATCGAACCTATTGAAGCCGTGAATGCAGATCCAGACCGGCCCGCCACAATAATGGCCGTCAGCAGAATGCCCAATTCTCGCAAGACCGAGATTGAGATCAGTTCGACGACAAAAATTTCGGCGCCAAACTGCTTGAGCTGCGTTGCACCCTGAAAAGCCAGAACAACGCCGATCAGAAAGCCCATCAAGGCCACTATCGGGATCGCCTTGAAACCGACCTCCTCCATCTGCGACACCAATGCTGCACGGCGCAGCCGGCGCGGCATCAGGACAGTTCTGAACAGCCGATGCAAGGTCAGGCCCAAAAACCCAAGAATCGACAGGCTGTCGTTCCAGCCTCCAACCGTTCGTTTGCCAATACTCTCAACCCAGTCGGCAAAGGTGCGGTGATGTGTTGCGGCACCTGGTTCGTCGGGGATGTTTTTGGAAACCGTGTCAATCAGGTCGGAATACGCAGATGTCACACCCTGAAACTGAACATCTGCCCCAGATGCCTGAACACGGCGCGCAAGATCGGCGACAAGCCAGGCGCCCCCGGTGTCCAGAGCCTGCACATCCGTCAAATCCAACACAACCGAGGTCCCGTCAGGTTTGAACGAAGAGAAAGCGTTTTCAACGCTGCTGAGGGACTGCGTTACCAATTCACCTGATACCTTGAGGTAAACGCCGTCGGCGTTCCAGTCAGATTGAATCGCTGGTTGTGTCATGGGCGTATGTGATGTGAAACCGCGTTGCGCTGCAATGCATTTTTGCAGGCCAAACGGGGAATGTGGCTTAACAACAGCGCGTTCGTGACGGTTACCTTGGCCTTGTTTGTCTTGGTCATGAACTTGCTTTGTGCTGGGCAAGGGGCGTTTGGATATCCGCGCGACAATCTTGTTGCCCGCGACCGCGAACCAAGACAGAGTTTGCCCGGACCCACGTCTACGGAATCATGGAGAATGGAATGCGGCGCGCGGGAAATGTCCTGTTCATCATCATAGATCAATTGCGGGCCGACTGTTTGAACGGAGCGTTGGCGGCGCATGTCGACTTGCCGAACCTGCGGGAATTCATGGCGGATGCCGTTACGTTTGACCGCCACTATTCCGTGACGAATCCGTGCGGACCGTCCAGAGCGTCGATTTTGACAGGCCAGTACGCGATGAACCATCGTTCAGTGCGAAATGGAACGCCTTTGCGGCATGACACACCAAACATTGCCACCGAGATGCGAAAGGCTGGGTACGTGCCGTTGTTGTTCGGCTATACCGACACCACGGCAGACCCAAGGGTTCACGACCCCAATGACCCGATCTTGCGATCCTATGAAAACCCGATGCGCGGGTTTGAAGAAGTTGTCGAAATGCGGTTGGAGGAGTCTTACCCTTGGCGATCCCATCTTTTGCAAAAGGGTTATGAATTCGACGATTACTGGGACGTCCATAAACCCGTCGCCCGTGGCGGAGGGAATGCCCGCCTTAATGACCCGGCCATGTACGCTGCCCAGGACAGCGATACGGCGTTCCTGACAGATGTATTCCTGAACAGTATGGCGTCGCGCGTAGGTGAAAGTTGGTTCGCACACTTGACCTATATCCGACCTCATCCGCCGTTGGTGGCTCCCGCACCTTATAACGACATGTATGATGCGACGTCTTTGCCCCTGCCGGTTGGCTTTGCCGAGGCAGACAGCGAGCGGGCTTTGCATCCTTTCTTTGGGCCGACGATGGCCAAACAGACGCCTGCCGATTTCGTTTTGGGTTTTGACCAGGTCGACCCGACACCCGAGAACATCCAGACGCTAAGAGCCGTGTATCTGGGGCTGGCCACCGAGGTAGATCATCACGTGGGTCGTGTTCTCGGGTTTCTCAAGGACAGCGGCCAGTACGACGACACTTTGATAGTCATCACCGCCGATCACGGTGAGATGCTGGGGGACCGACATAGTTGGGGCAAGATGACTGTCTATGATGCGGCCTACCATACGCCTCTGATGATCCGCTTACCTGAAAATCAGGCGCGGGCAGGTGCGGTTGTATCTGAACCAACCGAGTCCATAGATATCACCCCAACCATTCTGGAATGGGTTGGACAAACGATCCCAAACTCGATGGACGGGCGATCTCTTATGCCGGTCCTGCACGGGCAGGTGCCGGATGATTGGCGCAGCTATTCGTTCAGCGAACTGGATTTTTCCCAACCAGAAAGACCAACCATCTGGCAGAAAGAACTGGGAACCGGCCACAGCGACTCATGCCTTGGAATACTGCGCGACCGCCGGTTTACACTGGTTGAGTTCGCCGCGGACGTGTCGCCCATGCTGTTTGATCACGCTGCTCAGGGAGAGATGGAGAACGTTGCTGAAAAGCCAGAATACGCGACTGAACTTGCACGCCTGACGCGCCTTATGTTGCGCCATCGGATGCGAAACATGGATCATACTTTATCCCTTCACTCGATCACGCCAGATGGGCCTATGTCGAAAGACCGGTTTTGAAGTTCACCCCAACCTGTCGCGCCGAACCCCCCTACACCTGCGATAATTCCGGTGTTACGCATGAAAGGTGCGGAGGGCGGATTTGAACATTACTGAAGAACAGATCAAGACTATGACAACCGCGGGCCTTAACCTGATTGGGCAGGGTTTGTCTATTTATGACAATCAGTTACGGCTTGTTGTCAGCAACCGCCCGTTCCAGGCCATGTTTAACCTGCCTGATCAACTTGTCCGACCCGGTTCGCTGTTTCGCGATACAATCCAATACCTTGCTGAAAATGGCGAGTATGGAGATGACGCCAGTGTCGTGGAAATTGTCGAAACGCGCGTCGCTCAGGCCCTGACATTCGAGCCGCATTACCTTGAGCGGGTACGTTCTAACGGTCAGGTTATTTCCGTTGAAGGCGCCCCGTTGCCAAATGGCGGCTGGGTGGCTGTCTATACAGACATAACCAATACCAAACAGGCCGAGGCCTTGCTGCGCGCCCGATCGGTTGAGCTGTCCAGTCAGCTTCTGGACCGCGCCGAAGAACTGTCCGCAACCAATCGAAAACTGGCGGCGACAAACGCAGCTTTGGAAGAGGCCAAGCGTCAGTTGACCGAGATTGAAGCCCGCACGCGCATGACGACCGAGATGATGCCAGCTCATATCGCGCACTTGGATGCCGACGGGCGGTACGATTATTCCAACCGGCGGCTTAATTCCGTCATGCCCGGACGCCCATCCGAGATTTTGGGAATGCATATCGAACGGGCATTGGGCGCGGCCTCTTATGCGCGTGTCCAGCCACACCTAAAAAAAGCCTATGAGGGTGAAACCTCGGTTTTTGAATTCACCGAAGATCAGGGATCCAGACGTATCCGCGTGTCCTTTACGCCAGACAGCGTGGGCGGCGTCTATGTCATGTCAGTCGACATCACCGAAGAGACACAGGCGCGGGTTGCTCTGCAGCAGACACGCAGACGGGCCATGGCCGCACAAATGACAAGCGGGCTGGCGCATGACTTTTCCAACCTGTTGACGATCATCCTGGGAATGCAATCCCGGTTGGACAAGATGGATCTGCCGGAACCTGCACGCGAATTGGTGGCAGCGACACAACAGACGGCCCGGCGGGGTGGGCAACTGCTCAACCGTATCGCCGATATGACAGGTAGCCGGACTCCTCAGCCAAAGGCGACCGATATGCGTGGTCTGTTGGAAGACCTGCGCATTCTGGCATCACCCTCTTTGCCGCGAGGGGTCGGTTTGTCGGTGGTAAACACTCTTCCGGACGAAGCTTTGATGCTGGATCCCGGAATGCTGCAGGATGCGCTGCTGAACCTTGTTCTCAATGCAAGAGATGCGTGTGGCGAAACGGGTCAGATTACGATCAGCGCCCATACAGTAGGTTCGATTTGGGTCGAGGTAACCGTATCGGACACTGGTCCGGGGTTCTCTGTCGATGCATTGAAGAAGGCATTGAACCCATTTTTTACCACCAAGGGCAGCGAAGGGTCAGGTCTGGGTTTGCCGATGGTGTATGACACGGTGAAACTGGCCGGTGGTGATCTGAACTTGCGCAATACCCCGTCGGGGGCTTCGGTTGTTTTGCGATTGCCCTATCGACCGGCGCCACCTGTTCAGGAAGGTATGGTTCTTTTGGTCGAAGATAGTGACGACCTGCGCAGTCAGTTCCGTGACATGTTGGTTGATCTTGGTTTTTCAGTGATCGAGGCGACATCGGTGGATGAAGCCCTGGCGCTTGCGTCAGATATCGAGGATATCGTGCTGGTGCTTTCTGATATTCGTCTTGAAGGGGAAGGCACGGGGTTGGATTTGCTGGATCGGTTAAAGGACAAGTTGCCATGTATCCTGATGACGTCCTTACCTTACTCCGATCCCTTGCACCGAAAGGCGCTGACGCTTGCACCGGTTCTGCGTAAACCTTTTACGCGGGCTCAATTGTCCGCCCTGATCCGTGCGGAGGCTGCGTGATGACTCAACCTTTGGTTACCATCGTCGATGACGAACCCGAGATCCGCCGGATTTTAACTGAAGCGCTCGAAGATGCGGGGTTCAAGACACAGAGTTTTTCACGGGCCCGCGAATTTGAAGCATCGCTGAAACGTGTCACGCCGGATGTCTGTCTTGTGGATTTGTCCTTGCCCGATACCGATGGCCTTGCGCTGGTTCACAGGCTTGCGCTGGAACAGGGTGCGGCGGTGATTATCATTTCCGGCCGTGCGCAAGTGCAGGACCGGGTAACAGGGCTGGAGCTTGGCGCGGATGACTATATCACCAAGCCCTTTGATCCGGCAGAAGTCGTTGCACGCGTCCGGGCAAGGCTGCGGTCGCCACGGTCCCAGGCCACACAGTCTGACGCAGCACGGTTTAACGGATGGACGGCGTATTTCGACCGCTACATCCTTGAGAACAAAACCGGGCAAGAAACCCCGTTCAGCCACGCCGAGGGTGAGGTTCTACGGTTGTTTCTGGAAAGCCCTAAAAGGCTGATAAGCCGAGCCCAAATGCAAGAAGCGTTAGGCGGAGCGGCGGGTGAAAGTTTTGACAGGGCCATGGATGTCAGAATTTCCCGTTTGCGTACAAAGTTGGGTGAAGACCCAAAAAACCCTCGCTTGATCAAGACAATCTATGGTGCCGGCTACATATTCCTAGGGGATGTGGACTGGCTGTAGCGCGGCGGGCGATGGTCCTGAAACTTGCGGAAAGACCAATCGCTTTGCTGTGTATGAAACAGCAAAATTGGCCAGGTTTGGGATCGCTCACTCGCGCAGAGCCTTATCCCTGATCTTGATCACGGGCTGAACAATATATTCCCAAACGGTCTTTTTCCCTGAAAGGATGTCAACTTCCGCAATCATGCCGGGAATGATCTCAATCGACACTCCGTTTGCATCCAAAAACGACTGGCGCGTCTTAATTTCAACAACGAAGACTTCTTCGTCATCCCGTTCAGACCGAGAAATAGTGCTGGCGCCGATCCTGGTTATGTTTCCGTCCAAAGCGCCGTATCGAGCGAAATCATAAGCGGTAATCTTAACCTTTACGGGTTGCCCGGCGTATAGAAATGCGATGTCTTTTGGGGGTACATAAGCTTCCACAAGAAGCGTGTCGTCCAACGGGACAATTTCAATAAGATCTTCCCCACTGCGCGCCAAGCCGCCAATTGTCGTGCGGTGCACTCGATTTACGATTCCTCGTACAGGAGATTTTATCTGGGCGCGGTCTGCACGGTCTTTGAGGGCTGGAATGGCGGGTTTCAAAGCCGCAAGTTCTGCAGTGGCGATCGCAAGGTCTGTCAAAGCGGCGCTGCGGAACCGATTTCGCGTTGCGCGAATTCGATCGTCGATTTCTTCAAGACCGGTCTGTAACCGGTTTGTTACAGCTTCCGCGCGGGTTTTTCTGCCCGACCATTCCGCCTCGCTGCGCCGAAGGGTCAACAGAGTAGTCGCTGGCTCCATTTTCTTTTTCACCAACAGTGTCATGATGGCACGTTCTTCGGCCAATACTCTGAGCGTTTCTTCTGCGGTGACTTGATCGACAAGGCCCTCTTCGTATTCTCGCTGTCGCTGCAAGCGCTGCCGTTCAAGAATGGCAATTTCGGAACGAAGTTCGGTTTGGCGACCGTGATAGAGAGCTGTCTCAGATTTTACCACGTCCGGCGCGCCCTCGATCAGGCTCTTGGCAAAGACCAGATCCCCTTCGTCGATTTCGACTTGCAACCTGTGAACGCGTGCGATCAGACCAAAGGCGTGCTGCTGCTTCTGTTTGAGTTCGCTGTCAATCTGTGTGGTGTCGAACTCCATCAACAGGGTGTCTTTGTCTACCACTTGGCCTTCCAGAACGTGCAGTGACCTGAGAACACCTGTCTCCGTCGCCTCAATTTTCTGGACGTCACCCGAAGGCACGATCCGCCCATCTACCCTGGTCACGTCATCCAGTTCTGTCAGGTACGCCCATAGCGCCGCAGTGACGAGACACGCCACGATGAGCAACAGCAACATTGAACTACGCAAAGGCGCCCGTCCGCGCATTTCCATGGCCAGTGTTGCGAGGTCAGGATGCCGCGGCATTCAGTTTCCTTCCGGTTGGACGCAGATGTTGGGTCAGGATACTTTTGGGGCCATCAGCTGAAATCCGTCCGTTTTCGATTACAATCACGCGATCCACAAGAGCGAGGAGACTGGTGCGATGCGTGACGATTACCATGGTCGTATCCGCCGTCGCTTGTTTCAGCCGTTCGATGACTTCGGACTCTGTCTTTACGTCCATGGCGCTTGTCGGCTCGTCAAACAGAAGAACCGGTGGTCGCCCAATTAACGCGCGCGCTAGGGCTATGGCCTGCCGTTGACCACCAGACAATCCTTCACCGCGTTCGGAAAGTTGCATGTCGTAGCCCGCAGCGGTTCGGGCTGCAAAATCTTCTACTCCCGCGATCCGCCCGGCCTCGACTATTTCCTGGTCGCGGGCCCTGTTTGCACCTGCCGCTATGTTGTCTCGTATTGATCCAGAAAACAGCCAGATGTCTTGTAGAACAGACCCAATGTTCCTTCTAAGATCGCCAGGGTCAATCTGGCGGATGTCCACGCCGTCTAATGATACCGAGCCAGAGTCAGGTTGATAAAGCCCTAGCATCAGGCGCGCGATCGTGCTTTTTCCGGACCCTATTGGGCCGAGAATAGCGACCTTTTCTCCGGGTTGGATATCAATTGAAATGCCTGACAGTGTCTCATCCATTTGATCAGAATACGAAAATCTAACACCCTTAAACGAAATGCGGCCTTCGATATCAGGACGGCTGATCCAGCCTTTTCCCGTGGGGCGTTCGCTTTCCGCATCCATCAAAGTGTTCAGACTGCGATATGCGCTTCTCGCTTGGTTTACGCGGGTCAAAGTCTGGGCGAGTTGGCCAAGTGGCGCCAGCGCCCGCCCCGTCAACATCACACATGCAACCAACGCGCCCATGCTGGTTTGACCGTCGGTAATCAGGAAAACGCCGTAAAAGACAATCAATACTTGAGCGGCTTGCTGTGTGAAGCCCGTTAAGTTCAATGCGAATTGTGTAATCGTTCGACTGCGCATACCATGGGTGGATTGCCTGTCCATGGCAGCGTCCCATCGTGATCGCATCTGTCTTGCTGCAGCTGTCGTTTTGATGGTTTCGAGCCCGGAAACCGTTTCGATCAGAACCGATTGCTTTGATTGCCCGTCGGCAAAACTTTTTTCGGCCAGCCGCGCAAGCAACGCTTGTACCACCAGTCCAGCGACCAGCACAACGGGGACCGACAGAGCTGGGATAATGGCAAGTGAGCCACCTATCGCGTGGATGACGAGGATAAACAAAACGATAAACGGCAAATCGACGACGGCAACAAGAGTGGCGGACGTAAAAAACTCTCGCAGTGTCTCGAATTCTCTGACGGTATTGGCCATGGCGCCTGTCGAACCAGTGCGGGACTTCATCCGAATGTTCAGCAACTGATCGAAGACGCGCCGCCCCATGAGAAGATCGGCCTTTTTTCCGGCCCTATCAATAAACCCGGCTCTTAGAATTTTCAGACAAAAGTCAAAGCCAAGCGCCAAACCGACGCCGATGGTTAAGGCCACCAGGGATTCTGTAGCTTCGTTCGGCAGAACCCGATCATACACCACCATGATAAATACAGATGTGGACAACCCAAGTATGTTTGCCACTACAGCGGCCAGTACAACCTGTGCGTAGGACCAGTGGTTTGCAGACATTGCGGACCAAAACCAGTGACCAGAGACATGCTGAGTTTTAAGTGACGGATCCCTCAGATAGCTGCGACGAAACAGGATCGCATACCCAGTGTACGCCTCCTTCAGTTGCGCTTCCGCGACCTCGGCAATCTGTTCTCCGCGCTGCGGGTCGTAGATGAGGTACTCACCGGTCTTGGTGCGGCCGTGGAAAACAACGGTTCGGTTTCCGGTCATCAGTAAGAGCGCAGGCACCAGGCTTTCGTCGAAGTTCGGCAGTTTCCACTCACCATAGCCAGCCTGCAATCCGGCCTTGTCTGCTGCTTCAATTGCATCCCGGACAGTTAATTCCCCGGCAGGATCCGAGTGTGCTGAAAAAAGAGCTGCGGCTGTTATGGGCCGTTCGAGTTGCGCAGAGATGTGCATCAAACACGTCTCAAACAGTGTGTGTTCCCTGCAATCTTGTAAGCTCATTTGCGCAGATCCTCAAATTGGATGGAAATGCCGAAAAGGTCCAAGATGTCGCCTGTCAGACTGAGCACGGCGTAATTGGTCAGAAAGGTATTTTGCTTGGCAAGGATGAAGCGTTCCTGGGCGTTCACATGGTCGCGTTGCGCATCCAGTATCTCGATCAGGCTACGCCTGCCTATTGTGAATTGCGCGCGGGCAGCGACGACACTTTTGGCGTTTGCCTGAGCTGCAAGACGTGCTGCCCGAAGCCTTTCTGCACCGGCTTGCTGGTCTGATCGAATGAAATCCAGTTCCCGCTGAATTTCTCGGATCAGAGTGTCGCGGGCATACTCCGCTTCTTCGACTCGGGCTTCTGCAATGGCAATAGATGCGCGCCTTTGCCCCGTGCTGTCCAATTCGTATGTAAACGAGAGATCTACCCCGAAGTTTGCATCATTGCTGTTGTCCCGGTCGGCGAATGCCGCGACTTTCACCCCGGGCTGACGCCGTGCGACGGCAGCAGAGAGTTCCGCACGAGCCGCCAGCAAAGCAGCGTCAGCGCGGCGTACTTGCGGGCTGTCGAATATGATCTGACGGTCCGACCGGGTCAAAACAGGAGCGGTAACAGGCTGCGACAACTCACCCGGCTCTTGCCCAAATGCTTCTCGAAACTGAGCCTCGGCGCGCTCCGTTCGCGTCCTTGCGTCTGACAGGCGCGTCATCGCATCGGCTATACGTGAGCGCGCCGTTAAAACGTCGGCATTTGACCCTGCGCCCTGATCTAACCGTGCAACGACTTGATTCAGAACCTCTTTGTGAACGGCCACATTGCGATCTGAGATCATAAGTATCTCACGGCGATTCAATACCAGGACATAGGCCTCAATTGCCGCCAGTGTTAAAGCGGACGCTGTTTGAAGTTGGTCACCGCGGCTTTCCAGTACACGCGCTTTGGCCGCGGCCAGATTGCCCGACGCGGCACCGCCATCGTAAACAAGTTGAGAGATGCGCAAATAAGGGGTTACGTCTGCGAGATCAGTATTCGTCCGCTCGGATCTGGCACTCAAGCCCACTGAGACCTGAGGCAAGAAAGCTCCTCTCGCGGCCTCTTGATTGGCGAAGGCACTTTCGAGTTGGGTCGCACTCTGCGCGAGTCTGGGGTTGGCCTCGACAGCAGCTTGAATTTGTTTACCTAAATCACCCTGAGTCAAACGCGCTGATTTTGGCTGCGCTCCGACACCCACGGCACCATCCGACAAAGAGGCTTCAACCCCCGTGAGATCAGGAAAAGGCGTGCAAGCTGATGTTAATATCATGAAGAGGATGGCCAGAATCCGAGGGCAAGAACAGCGTTCAGGCATGAGTGATCGACATTTCACCATTTTCAAAAAATTCGTTCCTCTGAGCGTTGGCGACAGCACCGAGGAAACTGGAAATATCTGAATTTTGAGTGAATTTATCCCGATCGTCAGCGTGGCTTTGCCGCTTTTGCGCTTGAAAAAGCCATTTGCAGTGACACAAGGAAATCGAATGGGCGAAAACTAAGCTCAACGCGCCGGTCTCGAACAACTTGAGCTTTCCAGATTGGGTCAGTGCATCCAATCTATCCTACGAGATTGCCAACGCGCCGGTGGGCAGTTCGATGCCGCCGTAGTGGCCAATGGTTTCGAATAACCCCATCGCCGCCAATCCACGACAAGCATTGAGCGTCTTTTCGTGGTTTGTGGACCATGCGAGCAAAACCTGAGCACATCCTGTAGGTTTTGAGACAATTCGTCGTTGTCAGAGAAGAACGGTTCATCTTCCGGCTGGGTTGTTAGCAGAGCGGATGTTTCATCAACCAGTAACTGAACATTGTGATGTCTGTCATGGGATGAATATTCGGTGCGCGCGAGTTGAAAGGGGGGGCAGCGCAATTCTGCTGGCACATAGCTTGCCAACCATCGGCCGTCCGTCGTTACAAACGGGTTTGGCGCTTTTTTCTGAAGCGAAAACAGCGCCTTTGGCTCAATCCCGAGGTCTGTTTCCTGAAATATGATTGGAAAAGCAGCAGCAATTTCTGACGCCTCTGTCATGACGATTCTGCTTTGGGTTTTTTGTGTCGCAAAGCGATAGGACGTAAAGCGTTTCCAGCGCCAGTTTTTGTGACGCGCGAAGGAAACGGGCTGTAGTTGGTTTTGTTCCATCTGTGGGCCCATCAGATCAAAAAGGTCGCGGGGTTTTTGCCGACAACCTGCGTTGCATTTACGCCGAAGCTCCGGTCGGATCCGTATGAAGGATATTTTCGGAACTCAGACTGCTCAGGTCACTAAAGCCGGAGAATTCGGCGATGGTTTCGACAGACGCTGAGCCGGGTGCCGTATAATCAACCTTGACGAGGGTGCTATCCTCTCCGTCTGTGGCAAGGACATAGATTTCGTCACCGGCCTGCACGCCGGTCAAGCTTTCTGCTGCTGTCTCGATCGTTCCTTTAGAAAGATCGGAAAGCTGTGTCGCCAAACCTACAAAACCTGTGTGTAGACCAATGGCCTCCCCGATGTTCAGGGTCTCCATTCCGGTTCCGTTGCCGCGCAAAGTTTCGGTATTTAATCCGCTGAACATCAAGGCATCCGACACATCGGCCGCCGGGCCAAGAGTGAAACCGGTGACGATGTCAGTTCCATTGTCTGACGGATCGGCCTCAAACACGATTACATCCCGGCCCGAGCTTGACACGTCAATTGTATCGTCACCGCTCTGGCCTCGGACTACATTGTCCACATCGGTCGAAACCAACGTGTCATTTCCACCCGTACCCAGAAGAAAATCAGTGGGGCCGCCGTCCGGTGTGGTGAGTGACAACTGAATTGGCCTGCCCGGGTCTTGCACCGTCATCGTGAAGGTAACCAAGGGCTGAGTCAGATCGGTGAAGACAGTCGCCGCGCCTCCAAAGCTGACCTCGGCCGGGCCATTCGGATTTGCGAGGAACAAATCGAAATCGCTGTTCTCGTTATCTGAGCCCAGATCAAAGGTTACCACTGACGGATCGAAGCCGAGATCGGCGGTGATGGCCAGACCGCTTGAAATGTCGCGGTCCGGATCGGCATAGATTTCGAAGGTGACAACCGAACCGCTGCGGCCAGCTTCGACAATCGTATAGGCAGCAGGATCGTGTGCCTTAACTTGGTCCGATGCAGGCAGTGGGTCGGTTCCGCCTGAAACATTGGCTTGCGCCTGAAAGTTTAGCGTATCGCCAGCTTCAACCCCTGAAAAGTCTGAAGCCGAAACAGCCAAGGACCAGGTTCCGTCAGTGGCGACGACTGCAGTACCCACAGACAGCGTATTGAGTGTGACGTCCACAGATTGGCCAACACTCAACCCGATAGACGTGCCCGATACAACAACACCGGACGCCGTCGCATCACTCAGATCAATCGCCTTGTTTGAGCCAATGGTATTCAGATTCAATATCGGTCGGAAATCTGTGGTGAGTGGCAATGACGTTGGCAGCGATGTGTTTCCTGCTGCATCCGAGACCGTGGCCGAGATGAAAAACCCGGTACCATCAGACAGTGCGATCAGATCAGCGGTCGGAATTGTTGCCGACCAGTTCCCGCCCGAGACAGTGCCATTATAGGTCTGCCCGTCCAGGGTGACTGAGACGGATTGCCCATCTTCCGCGTTTGTGGCCCCGGATACCGTAAGATCGCTATTTCTTTCGCTGATGTCCAACACCGGACCACCGGGCAGCGCATTCAGAGTGATTGTCGGTGCCGTAAAATCCGTTGCAAAGCTTGTCGCATCTGTGGATTCGTTCCCGACATCGTCCGCGATGGTTGCGGTTACGCTGTAAGTTAGCCCGTCTTGTAGCCCGGCTAAGTCGGTTGCGCTGGCAATATAGGTCCACGTTCCGCCGCTGACCGTCGTTGTGCCGGTGGCATCGACGGTGTTGTCCGGTCTGGTAATCGCAACTGTTACCGTCGCACCATCTTGGGCATCTGAGGTGCCTGCGACTGTCAGGTCTGTGGTCTGTTCGCTTGCGGTCATAACCGCGCCGTCAGACAGCCCGGTAATGGTTATCGCTGGGGCAGTGAAGTCCGTTTGGAAGCTGCTGGTGGCCTGAACGGCGGGGTTGCCTGCCGCATCGGTTACATCGGCTGAAACCGCAATCGTTGCACCGTCGGAAAGCGACGAGAGGTCAGCGGCGGGAACAGTTGCGGTCCAACTGCCTCCAACCGTGGTTGCGGTGTAGGTTTGCCCATTGGCAACGACGGATATTGTTTGACCGTCTTCAGCGTTGGTCGAGCCGGTGATCGACAGATCAGTGCCTTGTTCGACGGCGTTCATGACGGCACCAGAGGAAAAACTGTCTATGCTGAGCGTTGGCGCTGTCACGTCCTTGCCCAATGGCACGCTGGCTTGCGATGCAGACAGACCATCTGTGTCCGACACATCGGCTGTTAGGGTGAAGGATCCTCCATCCGCCAGGGTCAGCAGGTCCGCCGTGGGAATGGTAACGCTCCAACTGCTGCCTGAAACGGCAGTCGTGTAGGTTTGACCGTCAAGTTCAACCGATACGATTTGACCATCTTCAACCCTGTCCGTCGTTCCGGTGATGACCAAGTCCGTTCCACCCTCGATCGCGTTTAACGTTGCCCCGGTCGAAAGAGGTGCGATCGTCAATGAAGGGCCTGTCAGATCGACCGGGACCAGCGCGTTGGTCGGAACTGAGACATTGCCTGCCGGATCCGAAACTACTGCACTGACGGCCACCGGTGTTCCGGTTGTAAGGCCGCTTAGGTCTTGGGATGGAACAGTCGCGCTCCACTGCCCGCCAGACGCGGTCGTGGTGTATGTGCGGCCGTCAAAATTTATCGTGACAACTTGACCGTCGGCTGCGGTAGTCGTGCCACCAAGGGTCAGGTCGTTGTTCAGATCGATCAGCTCGATAGAACCGCCTGAAATCGGATTCAATGTAATTGAGGGGGCCGTGAAGTCTGTACCGAAGCTGGATGAGGCTTGGGCCGCTGGGTTTCCCGCCTCGTCAGTGACATTGGCGGTCACCGCAATAGTGGCCCCATCAGGCAAAGCTGTGAGATCATCTGAGGGGACCGCGACGCTCCACTGCCCTCCTTGTACCGACCCGGTATAGGACTGCCCGTTGATCGTGACTATTACAGTTTGTCCGTTCTCGGCATTGGTGGTTCCGGTGACAACCAGATCGGTTGTTTGTTCTCTTGCGTTCAGCACTGTACCGTCGGAATAGCCGGAAATCGACAATGTGGGAGGAACCGTATCGACGTCGAAGATAACTGTTTCGACAGCCAGTTCTTCGCCTTCGCTATCCAGATTTCGGATTACTACATCATTTACACCTTGGGGCAGAGCAGAGGCCTGAACCGGGGTAAAGGACGCGCTCCAAGTGCCGTCGTCGTTCAGTACCGCGACAGTGGTTGACGACCCAATCGAAACCTCCACGGTTTCTGCCCCTTCCGGTGCGCTGAGGTTCAACGTCGCTGAATTCAGAGCATTGGATTGCGCGCCTGCCAGATTCAAATGTCGATAGGTCGGGGCGGGTGGGGGAGTGTCATCTCCGTCGCCGCCACCGCCGCCGCCTGCAGCGGCCGCAGCGCCTGCTAACCCCAAGCCACCAAGGGCAGCCGCGCCAATACCACCAATCCCGCCAGAGGCTGCGGCACCGCCTGTTTCGGCTATCAAACTGAATTGAGCGATTTCAGCCACCGCATTTTCCGCGATCATGATCGCACCGCTGTCCAAAACCTGCACATTCTCGGATGCGACAATGATTTTGCGGCCATCTGCCATCTTCAGTAGGACATCACCGTTTCCGAGCGGTTTTACCGATCGAACGCCCGGGATGGTTTCGGCGAACTGAAAAGCGTAAAGATCTTCGATGGTAGCTTGCGCCAAAGCGGGCAAAGCCAACAGCGTGGATCCCAGACCGCCGAGGAGGCCCCCTTCGGCGACACGGCGCATTTTCCTGTCCATCCACTTTCGGACATAGGACTTGCGCTTGTGCCCGGTGTTCGTGTTGCTTGACTGGATTTTGACGTCAGATTCTTTGGTCATCTTACCCTCACAAGTGGTGTCCGCGTCCGCTTGAAGGTGCCAGCTCTTGTTCATCTGAGTGTCCCTCCAGTGACTCGTGCGGTCGGACCAGAAAAATTGAGTTAAACTGAAGCCGAACTCCTCGTTTTCACCACAATCCCGCTTTGGTTTCGGGCGGGGCATCAGATCATCCTGGTGTTGGGGCCAGCAGTGGCACAGGGTGATTTGGTATGATGCTTCAGTTCGAAAGAGTGGTTGCAACGGGGAGCGCAGCGCTCGATTCAGGTATCGGCGATACGGCTTTAAAAACATTTAACGGTGACACGTACCTGTACAGCGTTACCGGTCCCGGCGGCGGTGTCGCTGTCTGGAAGCTGTCGGACGGCCTTATTCCGCAGCTGACAGATACTGTTTATTTTAGCGGAGCGTTGGCTACGACCGCGGGGCGTATGGGGTTCCCTGTTTCCTTGGCCGGAGAGGATCAATTGATCCTGAGCGTCAGATACGCATCCGGTCTTGTTGGTTATGCGATGAACCCGGATGGAACGCTGGGGCAGTTACATGAGAGCAGTGGCCTTGTTGGCGGTGGCAACCTGTCTGCAGTCGCGCAGGTGTCGACGTCTCTTGGCGACGTTTTGGTTCTGGCACAGAATGACATTGGGCAAATCGCGACGTACTCAGTTGATGCACAAGGGGATTTGCAACTTGTTCAAATGGTTTCAGCCGCCGTAGATTCGATGCAGACGGTCACGATTGGGGCAAACCACGTTGTCGTCGCGTCCGATTCAATCTCAAGTTCCTTTACGACATTTAGTGTGGATGACGCGACCGGTGGCCTCAGTGCAGTCGATAATAGCGAGGTCTTGGCGACACTGGGAATTGCGGTACCGACCAAGATCGACGTTGTTCAAGCCTATAACCAGTCCTGGGTGATCGTAGCGGGGTCGGAGAGCAACTCGCTGAGTGTAATGAAGCTGACCAGCGACGGACGCCTAGACCCTACAGACCATGTCTTGGACTCCCGGCACACGCGGTTCGAATCTGTTCAGGACCTTTCCGTTGTCAATGTGGATGGGCACGTATTTGTCGTGGCAGGGGGTGGGGATGACGGGGTCTCGTTATTTACCCTGATTCCGAACGGGCAGTTGGTCTATCTGGACAGCTTTGCGGATACGGTGGAAAGCGGTCTGCAAAATGTCGAAGCGCTGAGTGTTGCGCATGTTGGGGATGAGTTGCAGGTGCTTGTCTCTTCGCAACAGGATGCTGGGTTAACACAACTGTCCGTTGCCCTTCCGGATTTGGGTGTAGTGCGCAAAGGGTTCGGAACCGTCCATGGCACAGCCGGGGCGGACAAGCTGAGCGGCGGCATTCTGGACACAGAATTGTTGGGGGGCGCGGGAGACGACATTCTGATAGCGGGCACCGGATCGACGACCATGACCGGCGGGTCAGGCGCGGATATCTTTGTCATGCAATTCGGAAGCGATCCTACGACAATTACCGATTTTCAAGCCGGTCTTGATCGTCTTGATATGTACGATTTCCCACTTCTTCGAACTCCGGGGCAACTGACGTTTACCGCTACGCATCAGGGCGCAAGGATCGGGTACCTTAACGAAAAAGTCGAGTTGATCTCTGCGTCGGGGGGCGGATTGACAGCGGATCAAGTCTTTGGTGCGGGCTTTGACGGGCCTGACCACATACCAGTCGATTTCGGAGATTTCGGCGGTTTAGACCCCGGAAGCTCGGACGGTGTTCTGGGGCCCGTAACCATAAATTCCGAAACCGAAAACCCCGCATTGGCGCAGGCTGAAATCAGATTTTCTTTGGATGGTGGCGGCACGGTCAGTGTGCGCACGGATGAGGATGGACGGTTTGATTTGGGTTTGCCGCCTGGAGTGTTCTCGGGCGAACTGGATATTATAAAGACCTATTCCACGGCGAGCTCAGATATTAATGCGTTGGACGCATTGCAGGTCTTGCGAATGTCGGTCGGGTTGAACCCGACATGGGGAGCGCCAGCACCGGAAAACATCATTGCTGCCGACATAACACGGGATGGAACAGTCAATGCGCTAGATGCCCTTGCCATCTTGCAAACAGCCGTTGGTCAAACGTCCAAGCACTTGCCTCAATGGGTGTTTCTGGATGATGATGCGGACCTTTCGGGCATTACCAGATCGAATGTAGACTACGAGACTGGTGTCGGTGTCACGATTGATGGCGGCGGTTTCGCGACAGATATGACATCTATCCTGCTTGGTAATCTGGAACCTGTTTGAACAGTCGTGACGCTAAGGCAAGTCAAAAATGCTGCCCCGAAATCGTCCAGCCGTTCTAACCAAGCGCGTTGCGCTGTTTTCGTTCGGGCCAGAATTCATCTACGACCACATACGCTGTGATAACAAAGAATGCGGCACTTGCGACCTGCAGCACGCGCGTGATGCTTTTGACATCCGCTTCATCCGAAAATGGGGCGACTGATCCACCGTAGACGATCAAGGCAGTTGTGATCGCCGATCCTGCTGCCGCAGCCAGCGGAGTTTGCGATTTTCCAAGAGCCCCGAGAACAATGCAAAAGAAAAAGCACAGCAGTACAGGTGTCAGAATGACGGGCGCAATAACGTTGATCTCATAGCAAATGATGGAAACTGCCGCGCCCAGCAGGTTCGCGGTCAGCATCGCCTTGGCAACGGTTTTCCCGGCCGCAGGCATCGCTGCTAGCTGTTGGCTGAGAAGCGCGACAAAGAAAAGAACAAGCAGCGCCGACGCTCCGTACAGGAAGAAAGCAATCGCAAACGGCACTGTCACCATGGACATTCTGAAAATGCGCCGGTTTGGATCAAAATCCTGATCAGCAACAGCTTTCTTCTGCGCTTCGGCGGGTGGGGCGGCCGGGATAAGCACGAACATCAGGGTGGATACGAAACCCGCAAAGAACAAGTTCATGGGAATCCAAAACACCAATACAAGCGCCAGATCCTGCGATTGAAGAACAAGATTTGGGATCATCAAAGCACCCATAAGCGCGATGACACCCGGTAATACCCCGGCCCCGGAAACAGACCACGTAAAGGACAGTATGATTCCGATGGCCATTAAGACCAAGAAAACAACCGGATAAGGCGCAAAGACTGACGACAACAAAAACGAGATGAACATCAGTCCAATGGAAAACACGAAGAGCTTCCCAAATGCGGCCAATGGCAAAGCTGCGGGTGCTTGCAGGAACAGAGCTGTGAACACCGCGCCGACAACTGCCAGCGGCCATCCAAGAAACAAACCTAGGGCGAAAACGCCCGTTACCCCAAGTGCCAGACGGAGTACTGCGTGTTTGTCTTCAATACGCATAAGACAGGATCGAAACCAAGCGGATATAGGTACGACCCACCAAGTTCAGAGGCGCATTGTCGCTCAGGTACATGATAACATCTGCTTGCCCATTTAACTGAAACCGTAGGTCATCTTCGGCGTTTCCGGCCTCATAGCCCGGCAATACGATCCTAACCGGGAACCGTTCGGGTTCGCGCAGGAATCCCTTGGTACTGGGTGGGCTTGCAAGCTGGCCGGGTTCATCAGCGCCGCTTAGGGAAACAGCCGCGCTAAAGCTTTCGACCTTGCCTGACACGATTTGACCGGGGTGCATATCCAGAACAACCTCGACAGGAGAACCGACAACGGCGCGGCCAAGGTTGTTTTCAGTGAAATAGGCTTCGATCCAGACATCTGTTGCGTCTAGGAACGTCAGAAGGTCCTGACCCGAGCGGGCATATGTCCCAGGGGCAATAAGCAAGTTCGAAATCACGCCCGTCGCAGGCGCACGCAATTCCGTCCATTCCAGATTCAACTCTGCATCAGCCAGCGCCGCGAGAGCGCGTTGAATTTTTGGGTTCTCCAGCCCCTCATCCCCAAGACGTTGCTTGGCTTTTTCCAGATCGGCCTTGGCATTCTCCAGATTGGCCTCGGACTCGGCCAATTGGCCGCGCGCATCGTCGGCGCGTGAAACAGCAATCAGCCCTTTCTTTTCCAAGGCAAAGACGCGCTCGGTCTGAATGCGCATTGTATCAAGGTCGCTTTGGGCCCGCGCCAATTTTGCCTGTGCCGCGCTGACTTCAGCGGATGACGCGCCCACTTCCTGAGTGGCGGCTTCCAGATCGGCTTCGGCCTTGGCCCGTTCGATTTCATAGGGTCGGCGATCAATGCGTACCAGAACATCCCCGGCTGAAACGACCTGACCGTTTTCCACCAGAACCTCGGTCACCGTCCCGGTGACCTGAGGAACAATCTGGGTTGCAACGGCCTTGACCCTGGCATTGCCGGTAAACGGAGTTTGGCGATCAGCGACCAGATACCAGACCAGAAACAGAAGAATAACCGCAAGCGTCGTCCAAATCGTTTTCCTCATTCCACCGCACCTTCGGTCGAATCCGAGGTTTCTGGCGACGCGTCGATCCAGACCTTGAACAGCTCATAGAAAACTGCAAACAGGACGGGCCCCATGAAAATTCCGATCAAGCCATAAGCCATCATGCCACCCAGAACGCCGATCAAAATGACCAACATCGGGGTTTCCAACCCCTTCGAGATAAAGACCGGGCGAAGGAAACTGTCCATGATACTGACCGGAATGGCGAGAATCGTGAAGATCAATGCTGCGCCGCCTGACATGGAACTCCAAGCGTAAATGATCACGGGCAGCAGAACCAGGCCCGGGCCGATCTGAATGATCGACAGGATAAGGCTTACGAAGGCCAGAGTTGCCGCCGAAGAAATCCCGAAGACAGCCAAAAGTATCCACACAACAATCGCCTGAATCGCGGCGACGCCGATAACGCCTTTGGTGACATTTCGGATCGTTGCCCCCGCCAGGGTGACAAACTCACCACCACGTGGGGCAAAGACACGGTTGGCGAACCGTTGAAGCCCCTCAACCATTTGCGGACCCGGCTTGAATAGCGCGCCCATGATGATGACTGAAAGTGCAAGCCCCAGAAGGCCAATGCCAATACCCAGAACCCTTCCAAACAGCGACTTTGTGACTTCAAGGATTTGAGCACCGTATTTGGCAAGTGCGCCATCCAGGTTTCGCTCAAACATGGTCCAGACTTCGCCAAGTTTATCTCCAATCAAGGGCAATTCCTTGATGCCTTCGGGTGCAGGTGGAATTTTAAGTTCCCCGCGGTCTGCTTGTTCAGCGAAGTCGGAGCCAAGTTCAGCTGCCCCTGAAACGGCGGTGGCGACAGGCCCCAGGGTCAACAGCAGACCCAACAGAACCAAGATTGTGGCCGCAAGCGACTTTCTTCCGCCCAGTTTGCCTTGGAGCCAGTCGAAAACAGGATAGAGCGCAACGCACAGAATTGCCGCCCAGATCACCACGCTTGCAAGTGGGGCAACCATAATCAGCGCGCTATATAGAAACAGTCCTAAGAACAGTAGGCGTATTGCCAGATCGACGATTTTGGCGTCTTGAGTCTTTTCCATTCCATCCCTCCCAAATATTTTTTTATCTGAATATTAGACTCAAAAGTTTGGATATGTACATTTTTTTGGTCTTGGAGGTGCTGTATCGACTTGATGAACAAATATAAATCGGGGCTCGGGTGGCGCCCTTGTTGAGATTCCGTTGAATTCAATGAAGAGAGAGCCGAAGATCTATCCGTCTTTTTCTTCGTCGTCCTGTGAGAGAATTGTATCTGCCACTGTGGTCGCTGCTGTAACGAAGACACCTAAGCCGACGATGATATACGCCATCGTGAAAATTTTTCCGGCTGCTGTTTCTGGCGAAAAATCCCCAAATCCAACGGTCGAGATGGTCACGACCGAAAAGTAGATGGAATCGAGCCAGCTCCAGCCTTCGACGAAGTGATAAAAAACCGAAGCCCATAGGATCATGCCAACCGTGAAGGCCAATATACCCTTCACTCTGCCATCTTTGAATGCGACGCCAATTCCCCGAGTTATTCTGGTAAGTGAGTTCATTGTGCCCTCGTTTTTGTATTTTGTGCGGGCATAGTAATCAGATTTTTGAATATTTCAAAAAGCCCCTGCTTGCTGCGGTTTGGCGGGTTTCTTTGTTGCCTAGGCCTAATATCCTTTCCCGGCCAACCAACAAGGGCGCGCGATTTTGTCAAAGTTTCATATCGCTGTGGAAAGTTTGTGGTAAACACAAAAACAGGTTATGCTGCACCGCAGAAAGATACGAGAGAAGCGGCCATGTTCCGTTTGGAAGGAGCGAAATCGCTGGTTACTGGTATTGCTAATTACCAGTCAACAATTTGGGGCAGTTGGAAACACTCGTCCAATAGTTGCTTTTGCCCAAAAGGAAGGTCTGCGCCAGCGAGATGTCGTTACATCTGCCGAGGGGTTTCACCTGGCTACGGATGTCCCGGTTCATGCTCTACCGTCGGTGGACCCAGCACTGTCTGAAAGAGGATATTCACATGACTACGAATGCTCATTCGAAATCCCTGCAGCTTGGCTCTGATCTGGCCAGGGACGCGGTTGCCGTGAATGAACGTACTGTCGGAGCGGTAGCTAACGCGTTGGATCAGTCCGGAGTTCAGTGGAACTTGCTGTCAAAATCAATGGCTGTGCAGTCCAGCAGGATCATGCAGGACCACACGGACCGAACCCGCCAGTTGGCTCAGAACATGGCAGAGTGTTCCCAACGGCTTTTCTCATCCCGATCAATAGTCAAAGATTGGGGGGAATACCTGAAAGACGTAGGGCAACGGGTCGCCCTGACCATGGATGCCTTGCGCGAACGCGGGGATGTCTTCCTCGAACACGAAGCAGCAGGCTGCCCGCCCGTTCTTATCTATGATTACGAGGTAATCACCGACGGTAGGCACCTCAAACGCCCGTGTAACTATCAGTTGTTGCGCATCCTTCCGCCCGAGGGTGTGACCGTTGAAGATAGCAAGCGCCCATATATCATCATCGACCCGCGCGCGGGCCATGGCGGCGGTATCGGCGGCTTCAAGCATGACAGTCAGGTTGGTGTTGCTCTGGCGAAGGGCCACCCGGTCTATTTCGTCAGTTTTGGACGAGATCCTGTTCCCGGTCAGACGCTGGCGGATGTCATGCATGCCGAGGCAGGGTTTGTTCGAACCGTGCGCGCGCGCCATCCAGACAGCCCGCACCCTGTTGTTACCGGAAACTGTCAGGGCGGATGGGCGACGTTGCTGATGGCTGCGTGCAATCCTGATTTAAACGGTCCATTGGTTCTGAACGGCGCGCCTGTTGCGCCTTGGGCTGGGGCGGTTGGGGAAAACCCAATGCGCTATAATGCCGGGGTTCTGGGTGGGACATGGCAGCCGATGTTCTGGTCGGACTTGGGGGCAGGTCAATTTGACGGTGCCAATCTGGTGATGAACTTTGAGCAGCTAAATCCCAGCCGAAACTACTTTGGCAAGTACTTCGATCTCTACCGAGACCCTGAAGGAGGGAGGCAGCGCTTTATCGATTTCGAACGCTGGTGGGGCGGATATTTCATCCTGAATGAGGCCGAGATCCATTGGATCGTTGAACAGCTTTTCGTCGGCAACCGTTTGGTCAAGAACACGGCTCAGCTCGAACCGGGTGTTCCGGTCGATATCAAGGCGATCAAAGGGCCGATCTTTGTGTTTGCTAGTCAGGGCGACAACATCACACCACCGCAGCAGGCCCTGAACTGGATTTCTGAGACTTATTCCGACGAGGAGGAAATCCGCGTTCGGGGTCAGCGCATCGTCTATATGCTGCACGACGAGGTGGGGCATCTGGGCATCTTTGTTTCGTCAAAAGTGGCACGGAAAGAACATCGAGAGCTTGCTTCTACGCTGGAAACCGTCGAGTCAATGGCACCTGGTCTTTACGAGATGCAGATCGAAAACATCGAGGGTGAAGGCGCCGACAAGGAATTCGAAGTTCGTTTTCACGAGCGTACATTGGCTGATCTCGCCGCGTTGGATGATGGCCAGCAGGATGAAATGAGCTTTGCCGCCGTTGCCCATATGTCAGAAACCCAGTCCAATATTTATCAGACTTTCGGCCGTCCGACCGTTCAATCCTTGTCGACGCCCACTTCGGCAAAGGCGCTTCGTGACTTACACCCCCTGCGCGTGCAACGCGCTGCATTGTCTTCGGCCCAGCCTGCCACGTTGGGTATTAAGTATTGGGCGGACATGGCGCGGGAACACCGCAATCCCGCCGCGCCGGAAAATCCATTTCTGGAACTGGAAAAGATTACGGCGGACTGGATAGAGCAAGTGATGGACTATGGCCGCGACGTTCGCGATGCGTGGTACGAGTTGACATTCTTTTCCCTTTGGAGCGGGCCTTTGGCAGCGTGGTTCGGTCAGAAGAACGCCGCGCACAGAACATTGGTGGATCCGGAAAGTCTGAGGTCATTGCCCGAGGTCGAAGCGGCACTGGCGCACATTAAACAGGGGTCACTGGCCGAAGCTGTCGTCCGTATGCTGATCCTTCTGGTCGACAGCAATCAGAGCTTTCGGGCTGAAATTCTGGACCGGTGGGCCCAAGTCTTCAAACATGATGAACCATTCAAGGGGCTTACGGTTGATCAACGTCATCGCCTGCTGCATGAACAGTCGCTTATAGTGACCTTTGATAAGCAAGAAGCGATAAACACATTGCCTGATTTGCTTCCCCTAAAGAAAGACCGTATGCAGGCGGTTGCACTTCTCCGGCGGATCGCCGGAGAAGTGCAAAAAAAGCCCACTCCTGAACTGTTCGAGATGGTTGATGAATTGTGTGACATTCTTGACCTGCCAAAGCCTCAGGATGAAGCGGCACTGGCGCCTGCGAACAACTCTGAGACGCTGCCTGCGCGATCCCCAGCTGATAGAAAAGCCCGCTCAAAATGAAAATCTATGAGAACCGAACATTTGCCCAATTGAATGTAGGTGACGAAGCCAAACTGACGCGTCTTTGCACGGTTGATGACCTCTATGCGTTTGCCTCTGCCTCTGGTGACCACAATCCCCTGCACTTGGCGGCCTATGACGGTGACGGCGATGGGCAACCCGAGGCGGTGGCGCCGGCTTTGTGGCCCGCCGGTTTGGTCGCCGCTGTGTTGGGTAACGTCTTGCCGGGGGCGGGGACTCAAACCCGCCGGGCGGACCTGTCCTTCCACATTCCTGTTCTTGCCGGTGACGAATTAACGGCGTTTGTTTCGGTTGCCGAAAAGCGCGATGATGGCGATCTGATCTGCACCGCCGAGGTGCGCCGCGTCGGAGATAACGCCTTGGTCCTGAGCGGTACGGTTCAGGTCACGCCCCCGGCCCAGCACATGGAGTTCGACTCGATCGAAGTTCCGGGCCTTGTCGTTCAGCGCCATCGTCATTTCGACGCGCTGCTTGAAAAGGCAAGACCTTTGGACCCTATGCCTACGGCGGTGGTTGCGCCCGAGGATGGTAACTCGCTGAGTGGTGCGCTGCTGGGTCATGCCAACAGCATCATCACGCCGATCCTTGTTGGGGACCCTGACAAGATCAAGGCCGCGGCAGCAGAGATAGATGCGGATATCTCCGATCTCGAAATCGTCGAGGCTCAGGGTCACGGGCTTGCCGCACATCGCGCGGTGGACTTGGTGGTTGAAGGGAAAGCGCAGACCCTGATGAAGGGATATCTGCATACGGATGAGCTGTTGCATGCCGTCTTGCGCCGGGAAAACGGATTGCGAACTGGTCGGCGTTTGTCTCATGTTTTTGTGATGGATGTGCCGGGGATGCCAAGACCTATTATGGTGACAGACGCGGCGGTGAATATCGCGCCAGACCTCGAAACCAAAGCCGACATCGTTCAGAACGCAATTCATCTGGCGCTATCCATCGGGATCGAAACGCCGAAGGTCGGTGTTTTGTCGGCCGTTGAAACCGTAAACCCGCATATGCCTTCATCCGTGGATGCAGCGCTGCTTTCAAAAATGGCTGAACGCGGACAGATTACCGGCGGGTTGGTCGATGGCCCACTTGCGATGGACAACGCGGTTGATCTGAAGGCTGCCCGCACCAAGGGTATCACGTCCGAAGTCGCCGGATCAGCAGATATTCTGGTCGCCCCGAATATCGAGGCAGGCAACATGGTTGCGAAACAGCTTACCTTCATTTCTCATGCCGAGGCTGCGGGTATCGTGGTGGGGGCGGGCGCCCCAATCATCTTGACTTCGCGGTCCGATGATGATGCCTCACGTTTGGCGTCCTGTGCGGTTGCAGCGCTGCATGCTTATGCAAACAAAGGTAAGCTCTATGGCTGATCATGTATTGGCGCTGAACGCCGGGTCTTCGTCACTGAAATTCGCGTTGTACGAAGTCACTGAGGAAAACCGCCCCAGCATGCGCTGGCGAGGCCAGATCGAGCGTTTGGGGGATGCCCCTAGATTGTTGGCTCAGTCTGCCGGGGGTCGGTCGATCAACCGCCCGCTGTCGAATACCCAGAGCCACGATGAAGCTATCCACGCTTTTCTGGAAATGGCGCGGGAATATCTTCCGGATATCCATGTGAAAGCAATCGGCCATCGGGTTGTCCACGGTGGCACGGTCTATTCCGAACCGGTTCTTATTGATGAAACGGTCATAGACACATTGACGGGGTTTGTTCCTTTCGCCCCTTTGCATCAACCTTATTCTCTGGCTGGTATCCGGGCGGCCAGCGCTGCATTCCCGGATACCATTCAGGTGGCGTGTTTTGATACCGCCTTCCATCGAACGCACCCTTGGGTCAACGATACTTTTGCCTTACCGCAAAGTTACTATGAAAAAGGGGTCCGGCGCTATGGATTCCACGGGCTGAGCTACGACTATATCTCAGGGAAGTTGAAAGAGATCGCACCGGGTCTGTACGATGGCCGCGTTGTGATTGCGCATCTGGGAAATGGTGCATCCATGTGTGCGGTCTCGGGCGGGCGCGCGGTTGCCTCGACGATGGGATTCTCGGCGCTGGATGGTTTGCCGATGGGGACGCGCAGCGGTCAACTGGATCCCGGTGTGGTGCTGTACATGATGCAGCAGGATGGAATGTCGGCGGATGAAATCGCCGAAGTTCTTTATCGCAAGTCCGGTCTACTGGGCCTGTCGGGTGTTTCGTCTGATATGCGCACGCTTTTGGCTGCTGATACGCCGGATGCCCGCAAGGCTATCGACTATTACGTGTTCCGCATCCGCCGGGAATTGGGCGCGCTGTCCGCCGCGTTGGAAGGTATTGACGCGCTGATCTTTACGGGTGGCGTCGGCGAGAATTCGGCCCCGATCCGGCAGATGGTTTGCGATGGAATGCGCTGGATCGGAATCGAAATGGACCACGCGCGAAACGCGGATGGCGGCACAGTCTTGTCGACGGATTTTAGCCGTGTCCGCATCCTGTCGATACCAACCAACGAAGAAATGGTAATCGCGCGCGCCGCGGTCAAACTGATGCAATAAGGTTAGTCGCCAGACTTTTTTCGAGATTTAGAGAGTTTGATCAAAGCGCCCAATAGGGCGCTGACGATCTCGGGCGTCACGGCCCCAAGCGGGTCGCGCCGCAAACCTGTAACGGCGTCGCGTGCCTCGGCCAAGTTGTCCTTGATCTCGGTCTCAATGTCTTGCAGCGCCAGGTCCCGAAGCTCAACCACAGCAGAGATGTCGGTTTGTGATGACATGGAGTTGGCGAACAGTGCCAATAACAGCGCCACCACCAGATCGACGCCGGCCATGATCAGTGCTGCGACCGCGTTTGACACAGACGCAGACAGCCAGAAAAAGCCTGCGACGTTCAGCATTACAAACGCTAGGCCAATAGCCAGCCCCGCAGCGCCATAAAAACCGGTGCGTTTGGCCGCTACTGCGACTTGTCTTTGAGCAATCAGCCTTTCGGCACGCAGGATGATTGAAAGATTGCGGGATATGCGGCTCATGTGCGGGCTCCTACCGGGAACGGCCAACCAGATAGCCAAGCGCGAAAACGCCAAGCGCAAACAGGATCGGCTTTTTGTGCGGCAACTCCCCAAGTTCGGTCAGAACGTCGTCCATCTGGTCTGACCAGTTTTCAATCGTGTCGATCAGACTGTCGGAATGGTCTTCCTTTGGTTCCGCCTTCTCGGCCTTGGTTTGTTGGGCAAGTTGGCGGCGAAGTTCGGCAACTTCGGCTTCCAGCTCTGCTTTTGTCACCATCGTTCAGGTCCCTCTACCGCGTTGTACCGCATGTTAGTCGGTTTTTCTGTTTTAGCAAAAGGGGCTTATCGGGCGGTAAGACAGATCGCTGCCGGGAAAGCGGGATCAGCCAGCCCGGCACCAAACGCAGTCGTGGTCGGACAGGGGCGTTCCGTCGTCAGCAATCGAAGGAAGAATACCAGTGCCACGGCATTTGAGCCCTCGGCCCGCCAACCAGTCCAGTTTCATCACCCGGTCGGGGTGGGGCGTAATCAGGCTGGGGC
>NZ_CAIWNQ010000009.1 GCF_903914075.1 Ruegeria sp. THAF57 | reverse complement strand
ACCAACTGATCCGCATCGAGGAATCACTGGGCGAAGTCGCCGAATACGCGGGGGCTTCGATCCTGAAGCGGTGAAATCCAGTCGGGGTGCGACCTTGATCCAAACTCTGTGAGAGGGGTCGCACACGCAGGACGAAAATGACGAATACCCTGAATCCACACCCTTGCGCGCATTGACTGAGAAGCTCAGCGCCAAGTGAGTATATTAAGATAAGATTACGGTTGCTTAATATTGCGGTTGGAGCCTTGCAGGGAAACCGCTCACGGACCACCTAATCAGGTATCCCATTGGACAAAATCAGAGGCGATCAGGATGAAAAAGGTGGTGTTGACCAGCATTGTTGGCGGATCGTTGTTCTTGGCGGCATGTGGGGTCCCAACAACGCCAACTCAGGCCCAACTACAGCATGATGCGCGCTGCGCTGCGGGTGTTCTGGGCGGTGCCGCACTTGGTGGAGTGGTTGGCAACCGGTTCGGTGGTGGAACAGGCAAGGCTTTGTCTACCGCAGCCGGCGCGGGTCTGGGGATGTATGCAGGTCAAGCGGCCTGCCACTGACCACATTTAGTCGGATGCGCCGTCTTGGTTGAATTTCCTATTTGGGTTGAATCTGTGGGAACACTTGCTGGAAGGATTGCCCCGAACACATGGTTCGGGGCTCGGATGCAAAGGTGTTTTCCGGGTTCGAAAGCCGGTTTATCCGGCTGCAACGTTCTGCCGTTGAATGCCCAGCCCTTCGATCCCCAGTTCCATCTTGTCACCGGGTTTCAGATAAGTCGCAGGGTTCTGACCCATGCCAACACCCGGCGGTGTTCCAGTTGAAATGACATCCCCCGGCTGCAGGGACATGAACTGCGACAGGTGCGAAATAACGGTCGCGACGCCGAAATGCATCGTCTTGGTCGACCCGTCCTGATACCGATGCCCGTTGACCTCTAGGTACATCGGCAGGTTCTGCGGGTCTGGTACTTCGTCGCGTGTGACTAGCCAAGGGCCGATCGGGCCGAAAGTGTCTGCGGACTTCCCTTTGACCCACTGACCTGAATGATGCAACTGAAAGTCCCTTTCGGACAGATCATTGATCACGCAATATCCGGCCACGTAATCCAGAGCTTCGGCCTCTGAGACATATTTTGCCACTTTCCCGATGACGACGCCCAATTCCACTTCCCAATCGGTCTTGACTGAATTGCGTGGGATTTCCACGGTGTCGTAGGGTCCGATGATGGCCGATGTCGCCTTGAAAAAGATTACGGGTTCATCCGGCAATGCCATTCCGCTTTCAGCGGCGTGGTCGGCATAATTCAAGCCAATGCAGATAAACTTGCCCACGTGTCCGACGCAGGACCCTATACGTGTGTCTGCCGCAACAAGCGGCAAGTTGGCGACGTCCACAGCCCGCAAGCGGCTCAGGCTTTCGTCGCTCAGAACCGGGCCTGAGATATCGTCAACGATGCCTGATAGGTCGCGGATATTGCCGTCCTCGTCCAGAATGCCGGGTTTTTCTGCCCCCACAGTTCCGTGCCTCAGCAGTTTCATTTCATGGTCCCTTTCCGTTCAGATGGTCCAACCGCCGTCGACTGCGAATGGTTGTCCCGAGGTATATCTACTGGCGTCACTTGCGAGATACAGTGCAAGTTCGGCTATTTCTTCCGGTGTGCCGATCCGGCCCATCGGTTGCCGCGTGATAAAGTCAGTCATTGCTTGGTCGTAGTCACCCGTTGCGCGCAAACGGTCGTGCAGGCTTGGGCTGTCGACCGTCCCCGGACAAATCGCGTTACACCGGATTCCTTGGGTTACGAAATCGGCAGCGACGGACTTGGTCAGGCCGATCACGGCCGCTTTTGATGCGCAATAGGCAAACCTGTTCGGTACGCCCTTCATGGATGATGCGACGGACGACATATTGATGATCGACCCGCCACCTTCTTTGAGCATTCCGGGCAGGGTTAGCTGGATCAGTCTGAACATTGCTTTGACGTTGAGGTCAAAACTGAAGTCCCAGTCCTTTTCGCTGCATTCCAGAATTGATCCGCTGGCAACAAAGCCTGCGCAATTAAACAGAACGTCCAGATTTGGCAGGTTGGCCGCAGCTGTTGCCACGGCTTCATTGTCCGTTACGTCCAGCTTAAGCGGCTCGATACCGGGAATGCTGCCCAATTCGGCCAGTGAAGCCTCATTGATGTCGCTGGCGATTACACGGGCCCCTTCGGCCGCAAATAATTCGGCAGTTGCACGGCCAATGCCCTGACCCGCGGCGGTGATCAGGGCGGTTTTACCAGCAAGACGAAGGGAGGGTTGTCCTGATGTCATGCGGTTCCTTATAGTTGCTCGGGTAGAAGGGACGTCGGGATGTCCTGATAGCAGACGGGCCGCAAAAAGCGCCGGATGGACAATGTGCCAACCGAAGTTGCGCCAAAATTGGTTGAGGCCGGGTAGGGACCGCCGTGAACCATGCTATCGCAAACTTCTACACCCGTGGGAAAGCTGTTGGCCAGAAGGCGTCCCGCTTTGCGTTCCAGCAAAGGCAACAGGGCACGGGCGTCCGCCATGTCGTCTTCGTCGAGGTGCAGTGTGCAGGTCAGTTGCCCTTCGATAGAGCGTGCGATCTGCTGCATTTGCGCGGTGTCCTTTACGCGCACGATAATTCCCAGTGGACCAAAGACTTCTTCCTGCAACTTGTGGTCGGACAGCCAATCCTCGCCCGAAACGGCGAACAGGTAAGGGGCCGCATCGCGGGTTTCGCACGCAGTCCCGATGATTTTGGAAACCCCGGTCCCTGCCGCGACGCGGGACACACCGTCCCGGTAGGCGGCGGCGATCCCGTCGGTCAGCATGGTTTGCTCGGCCACAGCGGACAGGCCGGTTTCGACAGCGGCCTGAAACGCATCAGCATCAGGGCCATCAACGATGACGGCAATGCCGGGATTGGTGCAGAACTGGCCGGCCCCCATGGTCAGAGACCCTGACCATGCGGTGCCAATCTCTGCCCCTCTGGCGGAGGCGGCTTGCGGCAGCACGAACATTGGATTGACCGATCCCAATTCTCCGAAGAACGGGATGGGCTCGTCACGCTGCGCACATAGATCAAACAGGGCGCGCCCTCCGGCCAGACTTCCGGTAAAGCCAACCGCACGGATCAATGGATGTTGTACCAAGCGAGTGCCCACATCGCGTTTGCCGCCCTGAACCAAAGAGAACACGCCGGGATGAACGCCGGTCGCCTTGATCGCGGCGTCGATGGCCTGCGCGACGATCTCGCCGGTGCCGGGATGGGCCGAGTGTCCTTTGACGACGACGGGGCATCCTGCGGCCAACGCCGCGGCCGTGTCGCCCCCGGCAACCGAAAAGGCCAACGGAAAGTTCGACGCTCCAAATACCGCCACCGGACCCAACGGGCGCTGGATCATCCGCAGGTCCGGTCGGGGTAGGGGGGCACGGTCGGGCATCGCGGGGTCATGGCGATGGTCCAGATAATCTCCGGCCTCGATGTGATCGGCAAACAGGCGCAATTGCCCAACGGTGCGGCCACGTTCGCCCTGCAGCCGTGCTTCGGGCAGACCGGTTTCCTGTGTGCCGATTTCGGTGATGGCATCTCCGCGCGCGTCAATCTCATCTGCGATCTTGCGCAAAAGCGTGGCGCGCTCGGTGCGAGAGGACCAGCCAAAGGTGGCAAATGCGGTTTCTGCCGCTTCGACTGCGGTATCGACAAGTGCTGCCGTGCCCACAGAAAAATCATGGCTTGGCCCATGCGCGGGTTCAGAGGCAAAAGTCGTGTCTGCACTGACCCATTCGCCAGCGATCAGGTGTTTTCCGGTCAACATCATGAATTCTCTCTTACAACAGGCCGCGATGGGCCAGGTTTCGCATCAGGTGTGATGCCCCAAAGGTCCATTCGGGGCAGTCTGTCGACAGGCGCACGGTGTTCGTCAGCGCGCCCAGTTGGTCATTGGCAATGGTGACGACATCGCCAAGTTTGTGCGTGAATCCACCGCCAGGCGTGTCCCTGTCTTGGGTCGGAGCGAAGAGCGTACCGAGAAACAGCATCAGCCCATCGGGATATTGGTGGTGGCGTCCAATCGTCTGCTTCACAAGATCGGCGGGGTCGCGACTGATCTGTGACATCGAGGAGCTGCCATTCAGGACAAACCCGTCCGGTCCGGTGACAGTCAACGTCAGTTCAGCCTGACGAACGTCATCCAAGGTGAATCCGTTATCGAACAACCGGATCATTGGACCGATCGCGCAAGATGCATTGTTGTCTTTGGCTTTGCTTAGCAACAGGGCCGAGCGACCTTCAACGTCACGCAGGTTGACGTCGTTACCCAAGGTCGCCCCTCTGATTTCACCGCGCGAGGTCACCGCCAGAACGACCTCTGGCTCGGGGTTGTTCCAGGTTGAAATCGGGTGGAGGCCAACATCCGCGCCATGCCCAACCGAGGACAGAACCTGCGCCTTGGAAAACACTTCGGCATCGGGGCCGATCCCAACTTCAAGATACTGGCTCCAGAGACCTTCGGCGATTAGTGCTTGCTTGACTTGTTCCGCGGCATCTGACCCAGGCACGATGTTGGACAGGCTGTCTCCGATCCGGTCTCCGATGCGCGACCTGATCGCCTCGGCCTTGGCCGGATCACCGGCGGCCTGTTCCTCAATCACGCGCTCGACCATCGACCCGGCAAATGTGACCCCGCACGCCTTTACCGCCTGCAAGTCGCATGGGGCGAGCCATTGGTGGCCTGCGTCCAGCGGGCCGACATCTTCGCCTTGGACAGTGCGCACATAATCGGCTGCATCGTCGCGTTCCAGAATATCCCGGACAGTTGGGGAGGCTTTCGACGTGATGTCGATCACATTCCCATCCCGCAGAGTGACGACACAGGGGCCAATCCCGGCACGCTCGATCCGCCCGAGCCAAAGCCCGTCTAAATCCAAATTCGGTACAGTCATGTCATTCCCTGAGGTTATAGGCGCGGGCGGCATTTCCGCCCAATATTGCTTCGCGCTCTGAATCGCTGAGTTGGTTCAGCAGTACATCGGTTGTTTCAAGCCAGCGCTCATAGCTACTGGCCAAGGTGCATACCGGCCAGTCACTGCCCCAGATCAGACGCGAGGGCCCGAAAGTGTTCAGCAGGTGATCCACGTAGGGGCGCAGGTCTTCGACAGACCAGTCTGCGGCGGCTTCGGTCAAAAGGCCGGACAGTTTGCACCAAGCGGCGGTCTCTTTGGCCAGCGCTGCCATGTTGTCAGCCCAATCGCTTATGATTGCATCCTTGATCAACGGTTTCGATCCATGATCGATAACCACACGCATGTTGGGCTGACGTTCAAGAAGCGTCCTGAGCGGCCCAAGATGCTGGGGCAATGTCAGGGCGTCGAATGTCAGATCATGGTGTTGCACCGCCTCAAAAGCTGGGGCCAGCTTGTCACCAAGCATCCAAAGGGGATCGGCGATATCCTGTATCATAGGGCGGAGGCCGACCAGAGCGGGGTGGGCCGCCAGTTCAGCGATCCGCGCGGGTGCATCGGCTGCTTCAAAGTCGACCCAACCAACAACGCCTTTGATGAATGCATTCTGATCGGCCAGCGATAGCATGTATTCGGTCTCGGCCACGGTCGGCGCGGCCTGGACAAGGACAGTACCTTCGATCTTGGCGGCCTTAAGCAAGGGCAAAAGATCGTCCGGTGCGAAGTCCCGGTAGATCGGGCCCAGTTCAGGGGTCAGCCAGCCATAGTCGCCCCGCGCCAAAGCCCAGAAATGCTGATGCGCGTCGATCCTCATCCGATCACACCCTTTTTCAGGATGATGTTGCCATAGAGCCTGCGCTCGCCTGTCTGCACGACGGCAAAAGCTTTGGCGGCACGGTCGTAGAATGCAAACCGTTCCAAGCCCTGCACTTTGGCCGGGTTGTCGGCGGTCGTGTCGATGATGCGCTGAAAGTCCGCGACTGCGTCAGGAACTGCTTGCGGATCACCGACAACCTGCATGGTCAACGCCGGGTCAGGAACGAAGGTGTCCAACGGCATTACGGATAACACTGCTTGCAACATTTCACTGGCTGAAGATCCATCCGCCCGAATGCAGTCAGGACCGCTGCTCGAGCCCGGGAAATTCGCATCAGCGATAACGATCTCGTCCCCATGGCCCATGGCCCTGAGAGTATACAGCAATTCTGGCGACAGGATGGGGTCGATGTTACGCAGCATTTGCGGCCTCGCTTGGTAGCGGAGCGTCCGGCCGGATCAGACCCTCGGACCTGAGATCAGACCACAGACCCGGAGGAATCTCGCGCTCCATCAAGGCAACGTTGGACTGTACTTCGGACGCGCTGACGGCGCCGGGCACGACGGTTTTGACGCATGGATGGCCAAGTACGAATTGCAGGGCCGCAGCAATCAGCGGCGTGTTGTGCGCTGTGCAGACGGCTTCGATCTTGCGAACCCGATCCAGAATGTCCTCGGGTGCGTCCGCGTAGTTGTACTTGGCACCGGGTATTGCCCCTGTTGCCAGAATGCCTGAATTGTACGGTCCCCCGAGGATGATGCCGACATCGCGCTGCGCGCAAAGCGGCAGGAAACTGTCAAGGGCTTCCTGTTCCAGCAAGGTATAGCGGCCTGCCAAAAGGAACCCGTCGAAATCCCCCAATCCAAGCAGCTTTTCGCAAACCTGCCATTCGTTTACACCCGCGCCAATTGCTGCGATCTCACCGGCATCGCGCAGTTCTACAAGGGCTTTGTATCCGCCGCCATCGAACAGTTCGCGTACCTTTGCGTCCGACATTTCCTGGCTGCCCTGACTGAACACACAGACATCATGAACCAACAGGATATCTGCGTTTGCGACGCCGATCCGTTCGCGGCTGGCTTCATACGACCGCATTACCCCATCGTAGGTATAGTCGAACACAATCCGCTTCTGCGGCACATCGACAAAGGCTTCGGGCGTTACCTCATGTGGTTCGCAATCCAACAGCAGGCGGCCAATTTTGGTCGAAAGCTGAATATTCTCACGCCCAAATCGGCCAATTGCCTCTCCAAACCGGTGTTCTGACCGGCCTAGCCCGTATTGTGGTGCGGTATCAAAAAACCGGATGCCTGCGTCATAGGCTGCCTGCAAAGCCGCCTGTGCGTCTTCGTCCGAAACCTTGCGGTACAAATTACCCAACGGTGCGCCGCCAAAGCCCATTCGGGTCAGGGGCACGGGCCGTGTGGTGCGATTGTTCAGAAGTTCTGTCTGAGAAACGGTCATCCTGCCTCGCGATTGAGTTGTGTTGAAAGGTTGAACAAGTGTGGTTTTTGCTGTTGCAACTGCTCGATACGCGGCATCAGTTGCCCAAGATGGGCCCGCATGGCGTCTTGCGCTGCTTGCTCGTCGCGATTGCTGATCGCATCGAAAATTGCTCGGTGTTCTGCCATCGTTTCCGCGATCCGGCCCGGCGAGGGCAGCAACAGCATTCGGGCGCGACTGACCTGTAGGGACACTGTCTGCGCGACGTCCGCAAGACGGCGGAAGCCGGTGAATTCCATCAACAGGCCGTGGAACTCTTCGTCTGCCTGATAGAACCCGGGGATATCTTCATCCTCGATCAACAGCTCTTGCAGACGCATGTTGCGGCTGATGAGTTTACGTTGTTCTTCGGTTAGGTCGCGTGCAACCTTGGCCACGGTTGCAAGCTCAAGCGCTTCACGCAGGAAGACGCCTTCGCGGATTTCGTCCATCGAAAGATACGATATGCGGGTTCCCGATTGCGGCACCACATCCACCAGCCCTTCCGAGGCCAGCCGCGCAATCGCATCGGCAACCGGCGCACGTGAAACACCCAGCCTTTCGCACACAGGTGCCTTTCTGAGGTTTGCTCCGGGCGGGAAATCCAGCGTCAGAATCGCCTGCTTCAATGAATGGTGAACCCGCTGCGTCAGCGATCCTTCGGTTGTCGTGATCTCGGGCAGCAGCGCGGCATCTATGTCTTGAAGTTTATTCATGCTTGGTAAATTAACATTCTAACATGTTAGTTGACAAGTACAGATTTTGAGCTTAGCAACATTGCCCAAGCAAGCGGGGAAAAGATGCAAGCACATAGCGGCACAAATGTTTTGGAAGGGGCGACGCGTGATGTCGTGAAGCTCAACCCTCAAGACAATATCGTCATTGCTTTGCGGGACTTGGAAGCGGGTGAACAACCTGCACCTGTTCCTGTGCCGCTCGTCGCGTCAGTCGCCCGGGGCCACAAGATTGCCGTGAGTCGAATCCAAGCCGGACAGAATATCATCCGTTATGGTCAAGTCATCGGGCAGGCCAAATGCGATATCGTGCCCGGCGAGCATGTCCATGTACACAACCTAGGCATGGGGGCGCATCAGCAGGATTATGCGTATGCCAGTGCCAATGCGCCCTTGCCAGCATTGACTGAGGAGCGAACCTTCGACGGCTATCATCGGACCGACGGCAAGGTGGGCACCCGGAACTATATCGGCATTCTGACAACCGTGAATTGCTCGGGTTCCGTCGCGCGGTTCATCGCCGAGGCTGCGGAAAAATCCGGGCTGCTGGACAATTTCCCTAATGTCGACGGCGTGGTTCCGATCGTGCACGGGACCGGCTGTGGAATGTCTGGTAAGGACGAAGGCTATGCCACCCTGTTCAGGACGCTGTCCGGTTACGCGCAGCATCCGAATTTCGGGGGTATCCTGCTGATTGGGCTGGGATGCGAGGTTATGCAGGTGGCTGACCTTGTCGGAGGTCGCCCAATCCGCGCTGATGGCGCCCTGCGATATATGACCATTCAGAATGAGGGTGGAACACGCCGCACTATCGAGCGGGGATTGGAAGAACTTCGAGGAATTGCAGAACTGGCCAATCAGGTTGAACGCGCACCAGCGCCGATCAGTGCCATCACGGTTGGAATGCAGTGCGGCGGATCGGACGGGTATTCAGGGATCACTGCGAATCCGGCATTGGGATATGCGTCGGACTTGCTTGTGCGTCATGGCGGCACGACGATCTTGTCGGAAACGTCCGAAGTCTACGGCGCGGAACATCTGCTCACTCGACGTGCAGAGACGGTCGAAGTTGGCGAAAAGCTGATCGAACGCATCCACTGGTGGGAAGATTACACCGCCCGCAACGGCGGCGAGATGGATAACAACCCAAGCCCCGGCAACAAGCGCGGCGGGCTGACGACCATTCTGGAAAAGTCGCTTGGGGCCGTTGCCAAAGGGGGCACTGCGCCTCTGCGCGATGTCTATAAGTTTGGCGAGATGGTCGACAAAAACGGGTTCGTCTTCATGGATAGCCCCGGTTTTGATCCGTGTTCGGTGACTGGGCAAGTGGCCTCGGGATCCAACCTGATTGTGTTCACGACCGGTCGTGGATCGGTGTCCGGATATCAGCCGACGCCCTGTATCAAGCTGGCAACCAATTCGGAAATGTATGCGCGCATGGCCGATGACATGGACCTGAATTGCGGCGACATCGTCACCGACGGGGTCAGTATCGAAACCAAGGGCAAGGAATTGTTCGAGATGCTGATCCGGGTTGCCTCGGGCGAGAAAACCAAAAGTGAGGAACTTGGCTTTGGGGGCGTTGAATTCGTCCCCTGGCAAATCGGCGCGGTGATGTAGTCGCGTTGGGCCCAAGGGAGAGGGGCACATGGGAGGGAAAATGACTAAACTGGTCGAAATGACGGGGATTGATAAATTCTTCCCCGGTGTGCACGCGCTGAAATCCGTGCAGTTCGATCTTGAACCGGGCGAAGTCCATGCGTTGATGGGTGAGAACGGCGCCGGAAAGAGCACGTTGATGAAGATCCTGTCAGGGATCTATCAGCGCGACGGCGGAACCCTAAAGATTGAAGGGCGTGACGTTAGTCCGACAACCCCGCGTGAGGCACAGGATCTGGGCATCGGGATAATCCATCAGGAACTGAGCCTGATGAACGACCTGACTGTCGCGCAGAATATCTTTATTGGGCGGGAACCACGCAAGAGTTTTGGCCGATTGGACGAAGCGGCTTTGAATGCGCAAACAGCCGAAATCTTCGCCTCGATGAACCTGAACCTTGATCCGAAGGCTTTGGTCGGCAGCCTGACGATTGCAAAGCAACAGATGGTCGAGATCGCCAAGGCGCTGTCGTTTCGGTCCAAGGCGCTGATCATGGACGAGCCAACGGCCGCGTTGAATGACGCAGAGATCGCCGAGTTGTTTGTGATCATCCGTCGCCTCAAAGCTGAAGGCGTGGGTATCGTTTACATCAGTCACAAGATGGACGAGCTAAAACAGATTTCGGATCGCGTAACGGTTATGCGCGATGGCGAATACGTCGGAACGGTTGATGCTGCCGAAACCCCGATCAGCCGGATCATCGCCATGATGGTGGGGCGCGAGGTCAAGGAAGAACCGCTGGACGTCCCTGATTTGGGTGATGCCGAGATCTCCTTGCAGGTCACCGGCCTGAGCCGGGACACTGAGATTCAGGACGTCAGTTTCTCGGTCCAAAAGGGCGAGATTTTGGGTTTCGCCGGGTTGATGGGCGCAGGACGTACCGAAGTCGCGCGTGCCATTTTCGGGGCTGACGCCAAGGAAAAAGGTGAAATACGGGTACATGGTCAAGTGGTGTCGATCAAATCGCCAACTGACGCCGTCAAAGCCGGGATTGGATACCTGTCAGAGGATCGAAAACACTTCGGCCTCGCCACGGGTATGAACGTGCGTGACAATATTGCGCTTGCCTCGATGGATCTGTTCACAGGCGCAGGTGGGGTTCTGAACGACAGCGAAATCAGTGACACCGCCAAAAGCTATATTCAGCAACTGGGCATTCGAACCCCCTCGGATGTTCAGGAGGTTCGCCTTTTGTCGGGCGGCAACCAGCAGAAGGTGGTCATCGCCAAATGGCTGCTGCGAGACTGCGATATTCTGATCTTTGACGAACCGACACGCGGTATCGACGTCGGTGCGAAATCCGAGATTTATAAACTGCTGGAAGAACTGGCGGAACAGGGCAAGACGATCATCGTGATCTCGTCTGAACTGCCCGAGATTATGCGCCTCAGCCATCGCATCGCAGTGATGTGCGAAGGGCGACTGACCGGGATTCTTCCCGGCGGCAAAGACACCACTCAGGAAGACATCATGCATCTGGCGACGCAGCGTGCGGCGGCGATGCAGGTAACAGGGACAGTCCAATGACTACCGCAACAGACATAGAAAAGAAAAAACCACTCGCGGGGCTGTCCGACAGCGGCGCCTATCAAAAACTGCTCGCATTCGCCAGCTTGATTGTTCTGCTTATCGGCTTTTCCATTGCATCGCCCAACTTCATGCAGACATCAAACATGATCGCCATTCTGCAGGCGACTTCGGTTAACGGGGTGCTCGCCGTGGCGGCAACGCTGGTCATTATCACTGGTGGGATCGACCTGTCGGTTGGTACGCTGATGACGTTTTGCGCCGTGATCGCCGGGGTGGTCCTGACTTATCTAGGGATGCCATTGCTGCTGGGTGTTGCTGCAGCCATTGCGGCAGGGGCATTCTGCGGGCTTTGTTCGGGCACGTTCGTTGCCAAGATGAAAATTCCGCCCTTCATCGCCACGCTTGGGATGATGCTGATCCTCAAGGGTCTGTCGCTGGTAATTTCGGGCACGCGGCCAATCTATTTCAACGACACACCGGGCTTTGACTTGATCTCGCGCGGGTCGCTGATCGGAGAGGTCTTCCCGGCGTTACCCATCCCCAATGGCGTGCTGATCCTGTTTTTGGTGGCGATTGCAGCGTCGTACATCCTGAGCCGCACAGTTCTGGGCCGTTACACCTTTGCCTTGGGTTCGAACGAAGAGGCCGTGCGTCTGTCAGGTGTAAACACCGACGCGTGGAAGATGCGCATTTACGCTCTGGCGGGTGCAATCTGTGGCATCGGCGGCATCCTGATCGCCTCGCGCCTGAACTCGGCCCAACCCGCGCTGGGTTTGGGATACGAGCTTGAGGCCATCGCGGCCGTGGTCATTGGCGGCACTTCGCTGTCGGGTGGGCGCGGCACAATCTTGGGTACGCTGATCGGCGCACTGATCATGGCGGTGCTGACCAATGGGCTGCGGGTGCTGTCCGTGGCTCAGGAATGGCAGACCGTTGTCACCGGCGCGATCATCATTCTGGCCGTCTATGCCGACATGGCGCGGCGCAAGAAATCCGGTTGAACAAGACAAAGACAAAACGACAAACAGTGGAGGAGAAAAACATGTTTACACGTCGTTTCCTATTGGGTGCGCTCAGCGCGGCCACGATTGCAGGCCCGGCCTCGATGGCTGCCGCTGAGGATATCTATATCCCGCTGGTATCCAAAGGTTTCCAGCATCAGTTCTGGCAGGCGGTGAAGTCCGGTGCGGAACAGGCGGCGGACGAGTTCGACGTGACCATCACATTTGAAGGTCCGGACAATGAAACGATGGTAGACCGTCAGATCGACATGCTGGCGGCTGCATTGGCCAACAACCCCAAGGCCATTGGCTTTGCCGCGCTGGACAGCCAGGCTGCGATTCCGCTGCTGAAGCAGGCTAACGAAAAAGGTATTCCGATCATCGCTTTCGACAGTGGCGTCGACAGCGACATTCCACTTTCAACTGCGACGACGGACAACCTTGCGGCTGCCGGACTTGCGGCTGACAAAATGGCCGAGAAAATCGGCGGCAAAGGGAAAGTCGCAGTCGTAGCACACGACCAGACAAGCCGGACAGGTATCGACCGTCGCGATGGTTTTGTGAACCGGATTGCGGAAAAGTACCCGGATATCGAAGTTGTCACGGTTCAGTACGGTCAGGGTGACCACTTGAAGTCGACTGAGGTGACCAAGGCGATCCTGACAGCAAACCCTGATCTGAACGGCATCTTTGGCACAAATGAAGGCTCTGCCATCGGCGTTGTAAACGGCGTTCAGGAGTTGGGCACCGAAGGTCTGGTCATCATCGGCTATGACAGCGGCAAAGCCCAGAAAGATGCAATCAAAAGCGGACTGATGGCTGGTGCAATTACCCAAAACCCTGTTGGCATCGGGTATGAGACCGTCAAAGCGGCAGTATCTGCCCTTAAAGGGGAAGAAGTTCCTGCCCTGATTGATACCGGGTTTTACTACTACGATGCGTCTAACATCGACGATCCCAAGATCGCCGCTGTTCTGTACGATTAAAGACTACCACTCACGAAAATTGTCCGGCCTGCCTCTGGGGTGGGCCGGATAGCTTTTGACCTCAGGTCAAGCGAATTGATGCCAGGGGGTACGAGGCAGCGGCATTCGGGTCGCGACACTTGCCTGTAGCTGCGCCGCGGTTTGCTTGAGAGCCTCAATGACAAATTCCCGCCGGTTGTCGATCAGTGCTGATGCGAAATGGGGGATTGTCAGGGACGCGATCACCGTTTCGCCCGAGCCATGCCGGATTGGGGTCGAAATTTCATGGATAGCGTTGCTTTCAACACTTCCGAGCGAGATGTAATTCTGGTCCGCACAGACTGCAGCTTGATCGGAAAACTCCTGCAAGGCATCAGGATTTTCGTCGCCTGCTATCCGTCGTAGGTATGCTAGCCGTTCTTCGTCAGAAGCCAATTCCGAAAGAAAACACGCTCCGGCAGAGGTCGAAAACACGGGCGATGTGTAGCCGACCTGTACCGTGACGCCGTAGTTTTGAGAGGATGAAACACTGTTGATCACAATTAGATCGTCTTTGCTGTTTGGCACCCAAAGGTGATTTGACAGCTCAATTTCTTCAGCGAGGCGATGCATGTAAGGTTCAGCCAGTTCAGCCAGTTTGCTGTTGTCTGTCCTGTCTCCACCCAAAAGGGCAAGCTTTCCAGTCAGCTTGAACAGATCACCCTCCTGACGTTCGATGTACCCGCGTTCTTCGAGCACGATCATCATGCGGAAGATTTCATTCTTTGATCGACCAATTCCCTGCGCAAGCTGAGACAGCGTAGGGGCGGTGTCCGACAGAGACAGAAACTCAAGAATATCCAGACCTTTCTCCAGAGCAGGAGCGGAGTATTTTTGGAGTTTCGTCTTTTGTTCGGACATTCGTACCACCTTTTTCGAAGCTTTCTCAAAAAAGACAGCAGGGGCGCAAGCCCCTGCGTGTCCGGCCGGCCGTCCCGACAGGGAGGAGAAAGGTAGCCGGCCTAAACGATCTTTACAGACCGTTCTTCTTCAGGATCTCACCGGCATTGTCCGAGGTGATCGCTTCGGTGCCCATGACAACTGATTTCGGTACCTCTTCACCTTTCAGGTGCTTCAGTGCCTGACGCAGACCTTCGGCGCCCGGAGTCGGGTACAGGAAGGTGGCCGACAGCTCGCCATTGGCGACCCAGGTCACACCTTCACCCGGTAGCGCGTCAACACCAATGAAGATGATGTCATCCGCACGACCTGCGTCCTTGGCGGCCAGATATGCACCATAGGCCATCGGGTCGTTGTGGCCGTAGACCATGGTGATGTCTTCATAGTTGCGCAGGGCGGTCGACATGATGTCATAGGCCTGATCCTGCTTCCAGTCGCCCGACTGTTGATCCAGCAGGAAGGTCACGCCGTCCTCGCCGTCGAAGGCTTCGTGGAAGCCGTTGGCGCGGTCATGCGCGGCTTGTGTTCCCAGGCCCCCCCAGATCTCGACGATGGTGCCTTTGGCTGCACCTGCACCGCCCAACTGGTCCAGCGCGAACTTGCCTGCCTCACGGCCGATCAGTTCGTTGTCGCCGCCAACCCACTGAACGAATTTGTCGGTGTCCACGTTGCGATCCAACACAAAGACAGGGATGCCCGCATCGGTTGCCTGCTCAACCACGCCGGTCAGACCGGCGGATTCCTTGGGCGAGATCAGGATCGCGTCCACTTCCTGACGGATAAAGTTCTCAACATCCGCAACCTGCTTTTCGGTGCGGTCATTGGCGTCTGCAATGATCAGTTCGACATTGTCGTGCAGATCCGCTTCGGCGCGTAGATCTTTGTTAAACTGAACCCGCCATGGTTCGACCGTGGTCACCTGCGAGAAGCCGATTACATAGTTATCAGCCGCCAGTACCATGGATGCCGAAAATGAAGTCGCGAGCGCGGTAGCGGCCATCAGGCCCTTGCCAAATGTTCTTCTTTTCATAGTCTACTCCTTAGTCATGATGCGGGTTTCTCCAAATTCCCGCGTTCTGATTGCTCTGACCTTGGTCCGCCAAGATTTGAGGTCAGAGCCTCCTCCCTCTGCCCAGGCGCTCTTTCGCCATGACAAAGATCTCTTCAAATCGCCCTTCCTGAAGCAGGACGGCGACCACGATGATGATGCCTTTCAGCACCAGCTGCGTGTTGCTGTCGATGTTGTTGAGTTGCAGGATGTTGCTGAGGAAACCGAAGATCAGCACGCCCACGAAGGTGCCCATGATGGCCCCACGACCACCCATCAGGCTGGTGCCACCGATCACAACGGCTGCGATTGCGTCCAGTTCCAAACCAAGACCGGCATCGGGTTTGCCTTGCCGGAACTGCGCCACATACAGCACCCCGGCCAGCGCCGACAGACCGCCCGCCAGCGCATAGGTGATGATCTTGTTGCGGCCCACATTGATGCCTGCCAGGCGCGCGGCTTCTTCATTGCCGCCGATGGCCATCAGATAGCTGCCGAAGGTTGTGAACCGCGTGATCAGGAAAAAGATCAGCAGCACCGCCAGAAAGAACAGGCCCGGCACAGGCAGAACGCCCCACAAAAGTTCACGCAGCACTTCGAAATTCTCGGTTGCGTTGCTGCCGGTATAGACTGGATAAACAGCGGTATCTTGCCCCGCGATCACGCGCGCCAGACCCAGCGCGCCCACCATCATCGCCAGCGTTACGATAAAGGGCTGCAGGCGACCATAGACGATCAGCGCGCCGTTCACTGTGCCCATGACGGCGCCAATACAAGGCACTACGATCAGCACAGCCAGCACTCCGAACTTTGGCATCACTTGCCCCGCCAGCCAGACCATCACGCCGATGGCAATTGCAGCGGCGACCAGACGGCTCAGCATCCGCGAAGGCGCGCTGGCTGTCGGATTGTCCGAGCTGCGGTTCAGGTTGCTTTGGACGAAATAGATCAGGGCCGCGATCGTCACGAAAAGGACGATCCCCGTGGCGGGAACGCCGAAATAGCTGGCTGCTGTCCAACCTTCCTGCGTCAGCAACATGGCGCAGATCACCGTGCCCAAAGCCATGACAGACCCCACAGATAGATCAATGCCAGCGATGAAGATCACCATCGTCATGCCGACTGCGACAATCCCGGTGACTGACACCTGCCGCAGGATGTCCGTCAGGTTCCCCAGCGACAGAAAGATGTTGTTGCCCTTGGAAGAAAGGGGCGAGGTCAGCGCGCCAAACAGGATCAGGGCGAACAAACCCCAATAGAGCTTTGTTTTGTTCAATAGCTGCACGAACATCGACGCTGCGGGGCGGTCCTGTTTCACTGTCGGGCTGTTGGGTTCCATAACGGTCATGTCTTTTCTCTTTTGTGGGCCGGGGCAGTTAGCGGAACTGCATCGCCAGGGCCTTGATTGTGTCCACGGACATTTCTTTTCGGGAAAGCTCTCCGGCCATCTGGCCTTCGCACAGGACGATCATGCGATCACAAACAGCCATGAACTCAGACAGCTCAGAACTTGCGAACAGGACCGATATACCCTGATCCGCCAGTCGCCCGACCAGGTCGTAGATCTCATCCTTGGCTCCGATGTCGATGCCGCGTGTCGGCTCGTCCAGCAGCAACACACGCGGCTGCGTTGCCAGCCACTTGCCCAGAACAACCTTTTGCTGGTTGCCGCCGCTCAACTTGCCAACCGGATGCTCCGGGCCAGTTGCCGCGACCTTTAGCGTTTCGATTGCTTTTAGAGCCTGTTTGCGCTGTTCAGCTTCGGAAAACCGTCCAAAGCGGGACTGCAAGGGCATCAGTGGCAACGCCACGTTGGATGAGATCGAGCGATCAAGGATCAACCCATTTCCCTTGCGGTCTTCGGTAATCAGGGCCAATCCGTTGCGCACCCCGTCTTGAGGTTTAACTGGTCGAAGCTTTTGGCCTTCCAGTGTAATTTCGCCCTGGTAATTGGCGCCTCTTGCGCCAAACAGGGTCTCAAGCAATTCGGTGCGGCCAGCACCCAATAGGCCGCCGATACCCAGGATCTCACCACGCTTCAGATCAAATGAAACATTGTCCAGCACTTTGCGTTTACCGTCCCAGGCTGACAGGTTCGCGACCTGCAATACGGTTTCATCCGTTGCCGGTTTCTGGCGTTCAACTGCGTTAATCTCAACCGTGCGACCGACCATCATGCGGATTAGTTCAGCCGAGGTCGTCTCTGAGGCCAGCCGTGTTCCGATCAGGTCCCCGTCACGCAATACAGTGACCCGATCTGAGATTTCAAATACCTCATCCATACGGTGCGAGATGTAGACAACGGCAACACCTTGCAGGGCAAGGTCACGCACAACCTCCATCAGAATATCTGCCTCGGCCTGCGACAGGGCCGAGGTCGGCTCATCCATGATCAGCAACCGCGCATTCATCAGCAAGGCGCGGGCGATCTCGACAAGTTGCTGCTCGCCCACGCGCAAGTCTTTGACTGGCGTGTCGATGTCCAACGTAAAGCCAAACCGGGCCAACGCCTTCTTTGCCTGTTCCTGCAGCGCCTTGCGGTCAATGAAAGTACCGAATTTTCGGGGTTCATGCCCAAGCAGAACATTTTCGGCGACTGTCATTTCCGGGATCAGGCTCAGCTCCTGATGCATGATGACGATACCGTGCTTTTCGGCATCGCGCGGGGCATCGAACTCTACGGTCTCCCCGTCGATCTGGAATTGTCCAAATGTAGGTTTTTGTACGCCGGAGATGATTTTGACCAGCGTGCTTTTTCCCGCGCCATTCTCACCCATGAGTGTGTGGATTTCACCGCCGTCGAAAACCAAGTCGACATCTCGAAGAACGGACACGCCCGAAAACGACATGCCAATCCCGCTGAGGGACACGGTGATCTGGCTTTCGTTTCCTCGTTGCGCACGCAGAGCAGATTCTTGCTTCGTCATCACAGCGCCTCCCTTCGCTGATCAAAACGGTTCACCGTAAAACGGTTTCATATACAAAACCACATACGCCAATGAAGCGTCAAGAGTTATTTCGTACTCGGCAGCAACGCAAAAAAAGGGCCAGCGAGTCTATCGATTTTCCAGTTGGGTTCAGGCTTGCTACTTGGCCAAAAACCGACGGTTTAAACCTTTGAAAGGTATAGATTATGGCTTGGGTTTCAGGGTCAGCCTTTGAGGCATGAGCCGGATGAACCTGCGTTGACGCGCGCGCAAGCATCGACGAAACGCACCCCCTTCAAGTCATCGTAAACCGTTGGATAGTGCGCGTCGGCCGACGGACTAAACCCAGACATGTGGGCAAGAATGGTGCTTGCGGCTTGCGTGTAGAGATCGTTAGGGGAGCTCCGGTGGAAGGGGCTGATCCAGGAGGCGGCATTTGCTGCTGACGCATCAGACAATTTGTCCAAAACTCAGGAACTGAGGTTTCAGCAGATGTGCGAACCGGAAGGTGCCTTTACGAGCCGCTATGCGGTTTCCAACAACGCATCGGAAAGCGCGTATTCCGAAAGGGTGCCCGGTGCGCCAATTGCGACGAGCCTTGTTTCGGGTTTTCGGCTGCCCCACGCCCCATCCCGTGCGATGTCCATACGCTTTCCGACGACTTGTACAAGGATGCGATGATCCGGATCCTCTTGGCTGAAGACAAAACCCTTCAGGCGATAGACGTCGCCGGGAAGTTTTCGAATAGCACTTCGAAGAGATGACAGACTTATCGGGTTTTCAACTTTCATCATGGTCGTCGAAAAACTGTCTGAATGATCAGCGTGACGACAGCCGCAGTCGGGGCCATGTTCATGATGTTCAGGTATTTCCGTTTCGAGTTGTTCTGCCGCAAAGCGGCCAACGGAAAGAAGTATGTCCAGTGGCACGTTCGCATTGACGGCTTCGACAAGACGATATCGACGGAAACGTGAGCCAAGCCAGTCATGCACCTTCTGAACTGTGGCCCTGTCGACAAGATCGACCTTGTTCAAAATAACCATGTCGGAAAATGCGATTTGACGGAGCTTCAGTTCCATCTGTTCCGGCGCGGCAAATAATTGTTCCGCATCAACAAGACACATAAGGCTGTCCAGGCGGATCATGTCCCGGAACCGCTGATCCGTAAACGTCATCGCAATTGATGACGGGTCCGATACGCCACTTGCTTCGAGGACGATGTATTCCGGTTTCTCAGGCCGGGCGAGAACGGATTCCACAGTCTCAATCAGATCATCCCGGATCGAGCAGCAAACGCAGCCATTCGCCAGACTCATCACATCATCTTCAAGGCCAACAACGAGATCAGCATCGACGTTGATGGACCCAAAGTCATTCACCAGAACCGCAACCCGCAGCCCGTGATTGCCTGTCAGGATACGGTTTAATAGTGTTGTCTTACCGGCCCCAAGAAAGCCGGTAAGGATCGTAACAGGGATTGCGGATGCCGAACCGAATTCGATCATGTCGTCACTCCGCCTTTTTCTTGCGGTTCGGGATGACGTCATCGACCTTGATGACGAAATCGCTGGGCCATTCTGGATTAGGGGCTCGGAATACGTCGGCTGGATAGTATTCCTTGGGATCAATCTCCATATCGCGGTATTTCTGATCCTGCTGTTCCGCCCGTGATGATCGCGGTGCCGGTGGCTTGATTTCATCCGGCAAAGTGATCCTGCCTTCGGCTTCCATTTTGCCCAATTCGCGGAATGGCGCGACCGAACCGGATTTCCCCGGAAGCGTTGCCTTCCGATACCAGATTGCATCCTTTGTGACGTTCACGACGGCGACATCCAAACCCCAAGCGAATAGCCCGTCATAGTGGGCTCGGATTCCTGCCAGCATCTCGGCATCAATGTCCTCGTCCTGCGTATAGTGGGTTACCATTGCAAGCCGTGGGCGCGCCTCAGCCATCATCTTACCGACCGCATAGTGCGAGGTGTGGTGGGTATCGATTGTGTAGTTGAACAGTTCTTGCGGCAGGCCGTATTTGTAGGTCATCAACTGACCGATATCCTGACCGGACATTTCGGTGACAAACACGTCGACGCCTTTGCCATACTCAAGGCTCAGTTCATCGGGACGGCCATCGCCGGTCCAAACAAAGCTCAGGCCGTTCCAATCCAGCCGATACCCGACGGCACCGTCCTTGGCATGGCTGCGCGGCCAGGACCGAACCGTCACGCCGTCTTCGTCGTAGACAATGCCGCCTTCTTGACGGAAATCGAATTCATTGACTTCGATCTCGTACCCGTCCCCGATTGGGAAGACGTCAAATGCCTCCAGATGCCATTTGAGCATCTGTTGCATGCCTTTTACCATTCCGGCAGTACCAAGTTCGGGCGTCCGACCAGAGGGGCCATGAATACGCAGCGGCGTGTATCCACCAGACCAAGCCCGGAACGGGTAGATGTAAGGAATATCGGCGTAGTGATCGACATGCAGGTGTGTGATGAAGATGTCATTGATCAATTGACCCGGAACCTGCATCCCGATGATATTGCGAACGCAGCCCGATCCGAAATCGAAGAAGAACCGTTTTCCATTACCCAATTCCACCATGATACATGTCCCGGCCTGATCTTCACGGGGTGGAAATGGCGTTGAGCCACAGAATGAAATCCGCATCTCGTCAGGTCCGAGTTCCTCGGACAGCGGGAAATAGTTCGCGTTCGAGCCTGTCATGTACTTCGTGGGGCGAAAATACTCTGGCAAAGTGATGCCTCCGGCAGGCCTGCCGCCGTAAGGGTTCTTAAGGGTCTCACCCAGTGGTCCATTGCCTTGGTGCGCTTGCGCTTCGCCTGAACCGTAACTGACCGCTCCGGTTGCGACTGCACCTGCGGCCAGCCCCTGCATAACGTGTCGCCGCGAAGGGTTTTCGATTTCGTCAGATTGCTGGTTCGGATTGTTCTTAATTTCTTTGCTATTGTCTTCTTTTGTCATGGCCAAGCCCTCAATTGGAAATGCTGTGAGGATCGCGCTTCACCATCCGGCGAAGCTCGTTCACGAGTTCAGATTTGATGTGGGCCCATTCCGCGCGCTCCGAGGCTGTGATGGATATGTCATCCAATTGCGTCGAAACCTTCCGTAGGTCTTCGATGACTTCTTTCAGCAACGCATCCGCTTTGATACGCCCTGAAAGCACTTCGGAGAGTTCTGGTATCTCTTCAATCAGATCCACCGCCACTGGATAAATCCCGGTTCCCACTATCTATTCTCACATCCAGATGAGTGTGGTTGACCGCATCGGCCAAGTGAGTCACCGTGAGTTGGGGGTGAGTTTGCCTTGAACACAGTCAATGATTTGCAGATAGATCAAGATGTTGGGCAGCCGTCGCCGGATCTTGTCCGCGAAGCACTCGCGCGTGTTGTATCAAGCGAAGAGTTTCAGGCTTCGCCCCGTCTCCAGCAGTTTCTTACCTACGTTGTCGAGGAAACTATCGCGGGTCGCGGACCCCAGATTCGGGGCAAAACAATCGCTGTCGAGGTCTACGGGCGCCGCATTGACGGTTCTGGCGGTCAAAACCTTGTTCGCGTCGAAGCCAGACGGCTGCGTCGATTACTGCGTGAGTTCTATGACGACCACTGGGATGGTACCAGCGTTCAGATATTTGTCGATCCTGGTGGCTACAAACCTCGGTTTTCGAACGAGGCCCTGCCTGAAGATCGCACCGAAAATGTTAGAACGCACAAAGGTGCTGCGCGGCGTTCCTGGCGCGCATTGCTTTTCGGACTTGGGGCTCTCGCTTTTGTCGCTGGCCTTGGGATTTGGCTCGGCTGGGAACGCAACGAGTCTATGCCAACACCCAATTCCAGAGAGCAAGCGGAACGAGCCGCACTTGGCGAGCAGTCGTTGACGCGATTGCAGGCGTCTAACCTTGCGGATCAGGCGCGCGGCATGTTTTTTCCCGTCTTTGACGCCGAACGTCAGCGGATCGCACTAGGAATGTTCCAGCACGCGACTGAACTCGACCCAGCGCTGTCCGACGGCTACGCCGGATCGGCGCAGGTCTTGGCAACTCTGGCTTTGTTGTCACCTGATGAAGCTCAGAGAAAAGACTTTATTGGTCAAGCTTCGAAATTGTCGGGGCATGCGCTTGAATTATCCCCAACTGATGCATGGGCGAATGCTGCAAATGGATGGGTGTTGGCTGTAAGCGGTCAGTCAAACGACGCTTTGAAATTTGCGCAACTTTCGATCGAACTGACCCCATCGGACGGCCATGTTTTGGATCTTGTTGGAATAACGGCCATTGTTGCCAATGCACCCGAGCTTGCAGCCCAAGTCAGCAACCCCGAGAGGCCCCGAACGGGATCTGGCCGATTTGGCGCAAGAAACATCTGGGGGGTCTCGCAGCTTATGCTCGGGAATTACCAAAGTGTTGTCGAAGCCTTTCAAGGCGCGCCAGCCGCTGGCGCACCTGTCAGCGCTCCTTCATTGCTGTTTCAAGCTGTCGCGCAAAACAAATTGGGAAACTCAGAGTCTGCGCGACAACTTGTTACTGAAATGCGAAAGACCTGGCCCGAGTTTCCTTACGAATTTCTCACCAACAGAATCTTTCCAAATGCTGGTGCGACCCGAGATTCAATATTCGAAACACTAGAAGTGTATTGACCAATTTGGTTGCAAGAATCCGTGTCACGAACGCATAAGGTCAAGCGTTAGCGTATCCGACAAATAAGGATTGTCTGAACGGGACTTTTCATATCCGGCCGGATCCATCTGCGCCGAGATCAGTGCGGCTTTGTCTTGGGGCGCAAAGGCCAGTTTCTGCCCGTCTGGGGCCACAATCGAAGACATGCCCTGATAGCTATAGCTTTCATCGGCACCTGTATGGTTGGCATAGACAATAAAAACCTGGTTTTCGAACGCGCGCACGGGGATCACATGTTGGGTAATGAAAGCGCCCGCGGGCCCTTCGGCCATCGCGGTTGGAACGATAATCACCTGCGCGCCAGCTTGTGCCAGCCTTCGGGCATTTTCCGGAAATTCGACATTATAACAGATCAGAAAGCCTAGTTTCAGGCCGTGCATAGTGGTCAGGATCGTTGACCGCTTAGGCGTGTCAAAAATCCCTTTCTCGTAATCGCCATAAAGGCAGTATTTCCGATAGATCAGCGTCGTGTCCGGATCGTCGCTGTTGATGATGACAGCGCTGATATAGCGCCCCTCACCGTCGGCTTCGGGAAAGCCGGTGACAAGGCTGATGCCGAGGTCGCGCACCAATTGCTGCAGTTTTTGCACCCACGGCCCGTCCTTTGGCTGCGCCAACGTCCGCAGTTCTGCCCCGCGTCCATATCCGGAAATGGCCAGCTCGGGCGCGACGAGCAGATCGGAGCCCTCTGCCTTGGCATCGCGCATGGCTTGTTCCAACCGGGTCAACCGGTCTTGGGGGGTGCCGCCCGCCTGCATCTGAAATGCGGTGATTTTCATGTTCGGCCCTTGTCGTGGTGCAATTGGATCAAAAATTCAGCGTTTCCTTGCGCGACCGTATTCAGAATGCCGGGGTTCAACAAATAGTGCGTTGCAAACGGATACATTTCTCGGGCTCAATGAAAGAATGAAAATCACTGGCTCAGACATCCATCTTTTGACCGTATTTAACAGTGTGGTGCGCAATCGGGGCTTTTCGGCCGCGCAGGTCGAGCTTGGTCTCAGCCAGCCAACGATCTCAAATCATATCACCGCGTTAGAGGAACGTTTGGGCGTGCGCCTGTGTCAACGCGGACGTCGTGGGTTCCTACTGACCGAGAAGGGTCAGATGGTGCATGAGATCGGTATGGCTCTGCTTGGGTCTTTGGACGAACACTCGACCCATCTGGCCGAGTTGAAAGGCAATATGGTGGGCCGTCTGAAGCTGGCGGTGGTTGACGCCACCACAAGCGACAAGAATTTCAAGCTGCCGCAAGCAATAAAACGGTTCACCGAAACCGCGCCCGCAGTTCGGATTGATCTGTCGATATCTGAGCCGCAGGAGATTCTACAAGGTATCTTGGACGGCAGTTATCACATCGGGATTGGAAGTTTTGATAATGTTGGCAACGGGTTAAGCCTGACCGATTTATACGAGGAAAACCACGCGCTCTATTGTGCGGATACACATCCTCTTTTTGCCGCCCCCGCCGAAGAGATCACCGAGGATGTGATCGCACGTCAGGCCTGGGTGCATCGCGGATACTGGAATCAGCAAAGGCGGAAGACCTTGAATCCGTCCGAAAGGGACTTGTTTGTGCAGGAAATCGAAGCTCAGCTTATCTTGGTTCTAAGCGGCGCCTATGTCGGCCTGTTGCCCCTGCATCTGGCCGTCCCGCTGGAGCGTGAGGGCCGTGTCCGGCGTCTGCCCAATAGCCACGGCGACTATACCTGCACCATGCAGATTGTCACCCGCTCCGGGAGCCTGCCCAACGTCAATGAGCTGTTCATTTCAATTCTAGAAGAGGTTTATGAGGCAAATTACATTGGGAAATGAAAATGTAAGAGTTTGCGCAACGGTATTTTTCGCCCGTCCGCCTCTGGTTAAGGTCTGGCGATAATCGAAAAAACAGAGCGACGGGAACCACAATGCCAGACACCGCAAGGCCGCATTTCAATCAACCTTTGGGCGGAAATGAGATGCCGCGTTTCGGGGGTGGAACCACGATGATGCGGCTTCCGACTCAGGATACAGCGCAGGGGCTGGATGCTTGTTTCGTTGGGATTCCGATGGATATCGGTACGTCGAACAGAACCGGTACACGTCACGGCCCACGGGCAATTCGCGCCGAAAGCTGCATGTTGCGGCCCTTTAATATGGCCACCGGCGCGGCACCTTTTGCCAATATGCAGGTGGCGGATATCGGGGACGTTGCGATCAACACCTTTGATCTGAAAAAGACCGTGGACATCATCACCGACGCCTATGATCAGATCCTCAGCCACAACACCGTGCCGATCACGCTGGGCGGTGATCACACGCTGACCTATCCCGTGCTACGCGCGATTGCCCGCAAGCACGGCCCGGTGGCCTTGATCCATGTCGATGCGCATTCAGACACGAATGACGAGATGTTCGGCGAAAAGATCGCCCATGGCACCCCCTTCCGGCGTGCGGTCGAAGATGGGCTGCTGCAAAATGAAAAAGTTTTTCAGATCGGGTTGCGCGGCACGGGTTACGCGCCCGATGATTTTGACTGGGGCCGCAAACAGGGTTTTACCGTCATTCAGGCCGAAGAATGCTGGCACAAGTCTCTGACCCCCTTGATGCAAGATATCCGTGCAAAGATCGGAGATACGCCCACCTATCTGACCTTTGATATCGACAGCCTGGATCCGGCCTATGCCCCCGGCACGGGCACGGTTGAAATGGGCGGGCTGACCAATATCCAAGCGCTTGAGATCGTGCGCGGTTGTGCCGGGCTCAATCTTGTCGGAACCGATCTGGTCGAGGTTTCGCCGCAGTATGATGTCAGCGGCTGTACCGCGCTGATCGGGGCTAATCTGGCCTATGAAATGCTATGTGTCCTGCGCGGAAACCGGGCCAACTGAACAAAACCAACAGGAGATCGTAATGCCAACCACCTTTTCACGCCGCCGCTTTCTGGGCACTGCCGCCGCAACCGGTGCCGCAGCCCTTGCTGCGCCTTCGATCGTCAGCGCCGCACAACCTCTAAAGGTCGGAACCTATGGCGGGTTCTTCGAGGACAGCTTCAAGCAGTTCATCTTTCCCGAATTCACCAAGGCCACAGGGATCGAGGTGAACTCGGTCGCCGTTCCTACGGGCGAAACCTGGCTGGTGCAGATCAAGAACGCCGCCCGTGCCAAAACCGCGCCTGCGGATGTTTCGCTTATGGCTGGAATTCCGCGCAGCAACGGGGCAGACCAGAAGGTGTTCAAATCGCTGGACGATTCCAAGATCCCGAACCTGTCGAACATGCCCGATACATTCAAGGACCGCTATGAGGACGGCAGCTTGTACGGTGTGGGTGCGGTGTCGTGGTATATCACGCTGTGCACCAATTCAGACGAAATCCCTGATGCGCCTGATAGCTGGGCTGCACTGTGGGATGAACAATACAAGGACCAAATTGGCCTGCTGGGGCTGGCCTCGAATTCGCACATGCTCGAGGTGACGGCGGCCACGTTCTTTGGCGGCACCGATATTCTGGACACCAAAGAGGGTATTCAGCAGGTCTTTGACAAGCTGTCCGAACTCGTCCCCAACGTCCGGCTCTGGTACAAGGACGAAGGTGCGTTCCAACAGGCGTTGCAGGATGGTGAGATTCCCATGGGGCAGTATTACCACGACGTTGCGGGCCTTGCCGCTGCCGAAGGCTTCCCCGTGGTTTCGACCTTCCCGAAAGAGGGCGCGATTGTCGACTCGGGCTATTGGATTGTACCTGAACACGCCAAGCCGATGGATGAAATTCATGAATTCATCAATTTCATAGCCGCCCCCGAAACACAGGCGTTGCTGTCGCGCAATGTCGGCACCTCGCCTGTGATTGACCCGGCCCTGACGGACCTCACGGCCGAGGAACTGGCTGCTGTCAGCAGCCCCAAAGCTCCGATCATCCCGCGATATGATATTTACAAGGATCACGGGAACTGGATCTCCGACACCTGGAGCCAGATGATCGCCGGTTAACCACTCACGAACAAAGGGCCGTTCCGCTATGCGGGGCGGGCCACCCCAGTTGTTGAAAGAAAACACCCCATGCCAGGTCTGAGCATCAAAAACGTCACCAAGAACTTCGGCACAGTGACGGCCGTCAAAGATGTGAACCTTCAGTTCAATACGGGCGAGATGATCTGTTTTCTGGGCCCGTCGGGTTGCGGAAAAACCACTCTGCTACGGATGATCGCCGGGCTGGACGACCCCACGAGCGGCGCAATCCGGTTCGAGGATCAGGACCTCACCGGCGTACCCGTTCATCAGCGCAATATCGGCATGGTGTTTCAGTCCTTTGCCCTTTTCCCGCATCTGAATGTGGGTGAAAATATCAGTTATGCGATGCGCATTCGTGGCCATTCCCGGTCAGAATGCGAAGACCGCGCGCGGCAGTTGCTGGATATGGTTCACCTGCCGGGGCTTGAGGATCGCAAGATCTCGCAGCTGTCGGGCGGTCAGCGTCAGCGTGTAGCCATCGCGCGCGCCCTGGCGCTGAACCCGCAGGTTTTCCTGCTGGATGAGCCGATGTCGGCGCTGGATGCCAATCTGCGCGAGGTCATGCAGATCGAACTGCGCAAGCTGCAACAGGAACTGGGCATAACTACTGTCGTTGTCACCCATGATCAGACCGAGGCGATGACCATGGCCGATCAAATCGTGGTCATGGGCAAGGCGCAGGTTCTGCAAACCGGAACCCCGATGGAGATTTACAAAACCCCGGTCGACAAATTCGTGGCCGGGTTCATCGGCACCAGCAACCTGTTGCCGGCCAAGATGTCAGGGCCAGACGGCGTGCATGTGAACGGGGTCGATCTGACGGTGGGTGGCAACACAGGCCATTTCTCCCAAGGCGATGACGTTCTGCTGATGACCCGCCCCGAGGAGGTGTTCGTGCATCACCCCTCGGACATGAATGTGGCCAATTCAGTCACGGGAACGGTGACATTTGTGCGCGATATTGGTGCCACGATCGAGATTCTGGTGGATTGTGCGGGGCATGAGGTGATCTCGGTCCTGACGCCAAAGGATTGGCCGGATGTGAAAGTGGGCGATCAGGTTCATGTGGAAATGCCCGCTGCGGCCTGCAGCGTGCTGGCGGTGTAGGGGGCGGTGGGATGCAGACAAGCGCGCTTTCACGTTATATCGGGCTGATCCCGTCCTCGGTGATGATCGGGGCGTTTTTCGTGATCCCATTTGTGCTGATCCTGCTGACCAGCGTGTCGACCCCCACAGACGACGGAGGCTATGCCACAAGCTTTGACCTCCAGCATTTCGAACGGTTCCTGACGTGGTTCTACATCGAACGAGCGCTGTTCTCGGCAGGGCTGTGCGCGCTGATCGCGGTGCTGAGCTTGCTGATCGCGTACCCGTTCACTTATTTCCTGACCAATTTCCCGCCGCGCACGCAGACCTATTGGCTGATCTATATCCTTGCGCAGCTTTCCCTGTCCGAGGTCCTGATCGCGTTCAGTTGGCAAATCCTGCTGTCCCGCACCGCGGGCGTGGCCAATATCCTGGTCTGGATCGGCGTGATCGAGAAAAGCTTTGCCATGACCCCTTCGGCAGGCGCAGTGGTTGCTGCGCTGGTCTATCTGACCGTTCCGTTTTCGGTATTGTTGCTGTTCCCTGCCCTTAGTCGTCTGGACAAAAGCCTGATCGAGGCGTCGCGGACACTGGGTGCATCCCCTTTACGTACGTTCTTTACCGTGGTGGTGCCGGTCACACGGCCGGCCATCATCTCGGGCGGGGTGACGGTATTCGTGCTGACGTTGGGGGCCATCATTGTGCCGCAGGTTCTGGGCAAGCCCGAACATTGGACGCTGTCTGTGCTGATCACGGATCAAGCGATTTTCAACTTCAATATGCCTTTTGCCTCGGCACTGGCGGTGGTTTTGCTGGTTCTCAGCGCCACGGTGATCTGGCTGGTCACGAAATTCTCGGGGAAAAAGGCATGAGGGCACTACGCAGCATCTATCTGGCGCTGTTTGCGCTGTATCTGATCGGGCCGATCCTTGTGATCGCGGCTGTGTCGTTCAATGCCAAGAAGTTCCTGGCCTTCCCGCCGCGCGGCTTTTCCTTCCGCTGGTATGCCGAGGTTTTCGTGGCGAATGACTGGTTCACGGCGTTGAAGAACTCGCTGTTTGTCGCCTTCGCCTCCGCCAGCCTGTCGGTTCTGATCGCCCTGCCCGTGGCATATTTCGCGTGGCGCTATGGGCTGCGCTATGCCAAGGCACTTCTGGCGCTTGGGGTGGCACCCTTCATTCTGCCGCCCGTGATTATGGCGTTGGCCTTCCTGTTGTTCTTTACAGGGATCGGTGTGAACGGGCTTATGATCAACGTCATCATCGCCCACGCGATATTCCTGTTGGCGCTGCCTTTGGTCACGATCTCGCTGGGGTTGGAAAGCGTCGATACCGCACTGATCGAGGCCAGCCAGACCATGGGTGCCTCGAACGCCGTCGTTTTCCGCACCGTGATCCTGCCGATTGCCGCCCCCTTTGCCTTTGCGGGTTTTGCGTTCTGCTTTGTCCTCAGTCTGAATGAATATATCATCGCGCTGATGACCGTCGGATTCTCGGTCGAGACGTTGCCGATCAAGATTTTCAATGCCCTGCGCTATGGCTACACGCCGGTTATAGCGTCGATTGCGGTAATCTTCATGGTGATCAACATCGTGATTTTTGCCCTGATCGCGCGGTTTTCAAACTTGGCGCGTATTCTGGGCGCGATGGAGTAACCGACGATGCCGCATGATCACGACCCGCTGGAGGAAGGCCCCGCCCTGCGCGTGCGCGCGCTGGAAGAGCTGATGGTGGCCAAGGGGCTGGTCAAGTCCGAAACGCTGGACAGTATCGTTGAATATTACGAACGCGAAACCGGCCCCCGAAATGGCGCAGCGGTGGTCGCGCGGGCGTGGACCGATCCGGACTACAAAGACTGGCTGCTGCGCGACGGGTCTGCGGCGATCAACGCGATGGGGTTCAGCGGGTTTCAGGGCGAACATATCCGCGTGGTTGAAAACACCGAAACGGTTCACAACGTCATCGTTTGCACTTTGTGTTCGTGCTATCCGTGGCCGGTGCTGGGCCTGCCGCCCACATGGTACAAAAGCCCCGCCTACCGGTCGCGCGTCGTGCGCGAACCCCGCGCGGTTCTGGCGGAATTCGGTGTCAGCCTGCCCGATGAGATGCAGATCAAGGTTTGGGACAGCACGGCCGAGATCCGCTATCTGGTTCTGCCACGCCGCCCCGAAGGGACCGAGGGGCTTTCCGCCGCAGAGCTGGCCGATCTTGTCACCCGCAACGGCATGATCGGCACGGCGTTGATTTAGGGGCAGGGGATGGATGGCATTCATGATATGGGCGGGATGCACGGGTTTGGCCCGGTTCCCTGCGATCAGGATCGGGCCTTTGATTACGACTGGCAAAAGCGCGCCTTTGCCCTAACCGAGGCCCTAGCTTGGTCGGTGCCCTTCTGCGCCGATGAACACCGCGCGGCAATCGAGCGAATCGCTCCGGCGGACTACTTGCGGCTGGACTATTTCGAAAAATGGGCCGTGGCCGCCACCGCGCTGGTACAGGCGGCGGGGCTTGTTGATCCGCAAGAAGTGGCCTCGGGGCGCAAACGGTTTGACATCGTGCAAGCCGATCACCCCGCCGTTGACCCGGCTGACGTTCTGGCGGCGACCAAAGCAGGGGCCGAGATGACGTTCCCCGCGTCCACAGCCGCGCCACGCTTTGCCGTCGGTCAGCCGGTGCGCGTTCAGGCCAACAGCCCCGCCGGTCACACGCGGGTACCGCGCTATGTGCGCAACCATTTGGGGCTAGTCGTCGCCGATTCCGGGGTATTCCAGTTCGCCGATACAATGGCCACGGGACAGGGGCCCAGCCCGCAACATTGCTATACGGTCGAATTTCGCGCCTCGGACCTGTGGGGAAACGTCGCTGATGCCAACGGCAGCGTTTGTCTGGACCTGTGGGAGGACTATCTTGAACCCGCCTGACGATCACCACGCCGCGATTGCGCAAGTCACGGCCTCAATCCCGGGGATGCAGGGCGAGGGGCCACTGTTCCAAGCCCCATGGCAGACGCGGATTTTCAGCTTGATCGTAGCCATGGTTCAGAACCGGACGTTTCCCTGGGCCGCTTTTCAGGGGCGGTTGGCGGATATGATCACGGCGATGGAGCAGAAAGAACTTGCTCAGAGCGCTGACACGGTCGAAAGCCGCTATTTTGACTGTTGGCTGGAGGCCGCAGAAGACACGCTGATTGATCAAGGTTTGCTGACAGAGCAGGATGTGAATAACAAGATTAAGTCTCTGGGCCGATTGATCGCACAAACACGACACGAACAGACCGTAAGGCACAAGAACCTTGCTGCTGACTAACCCCTGCCGACCCGGCCAGAATATCGCGTAAAAGATTGCTTACCTTCCGATACCGCGCGTCTTCAAAGGTGGCAAACGGGGTCAGGAAAAGCCTGAACCCGGTTGCCTTTTTTCCTTTGTCACGACGCGTTTGGCGGCGTGCCTTCGCAATTTGAGACAATAGCGTCAATCTGAACTAAAGCGTTTATCGGGATATCTGAAACGCCAATAACTGTTCTGGCTGGAAGGTCCCCAGTGAAAAAGCTCGTGTAGACGCTGTTTACGGCATCAAGGTCAGCAATATTCCTAAGCTGGATATTGAGTTTGACAGTATCGTCCATAGCATGATCGACACTTTCGACAATTGCTTTGATGTTGTTCAGACATTGCTCGGTTTGTTCTGTGATACCTCCGGCAACAATCTCACCAGTCACCGGGTCCATAGGAAGTTGCCCAGAAATATGATTGTAATGAGAGAACGCAACCGAGTGTGAGTAGGACGCCTTTGGTGCATTGTCGGTATTGTTGGCTTCCATGACAATAAATCGGCTGTCTTCCACAAGTTGCGGCGGTGTGCCATCGCCGTGGGAAACGGCTGTGTCAATCTGAACCAATGCGCCCATGGGTAGGGCAGATGCGTTTACGATGGTTCGCGCAGGAACATAATCTGGAAAATACGCGGCGCACGCTTCGCCCACGGCGTCGATATCTGAGAGGTTCTTGAGATAGATCGTTGTCTTAACCACGTCGTCCATGACATGACCGATGCTTTCCAGAATGGCCTTAATATTCTCTAAGCATTGTTTAGCTTGTTCTTGAACGTCACCTGACACAATTTCCCCGGTTTTGGGATCAAGGGGAAGTTGGGCTGTCAGGTTGTTATAGTGGGAAAAGGCGACTGTTTGTGAGCTCAGGTCTTTCGGGGCATTGTCTGTATTTCGCGAAACTTTGACAAGATCTACGGGCTCTTGCGGGGTCGTGCCTTCACCGTTTGATATCAAGGCATCAATTTGCAGCAGCGCGTCGCCCAAGGGAAGGTCTGCAACTTCGACCGTTACGCGGGTCGGAAGATCGTGTTGAAAATATGTAGTGTATACTTCGTTGACGGCGTCAATGTCGGCCATATTTCTGAGGAAAATATTGAGCTTCACAACATCGTCCATGACGTGACCGATGCCTTCAACTATGGCCTTGATGTTGTTCAGGCATTGTCTCGCCTGCTCTTTTACGCCACCCGATACGACCTTCCCTGTATTGGCGTCTACAGGAAGCTGCGCCGTCAGGTTGTTATAATGGGAGAAGGCGACCGTCTGGGAACTCAGGTCTTTCGGGGCTTTGTCCGTATTTCGTGAGTTCTTTTGGATATCGTCGGTCATATGTTGTTTCTCCGTTTTGTGGGCGCGTGGACGCACGAATTTATCCTTGGACAATTCGTGCGTCGGCAAAGCCGCATGGTTTGTTGAGTTTGGATTGCGATCCACCCAGGACGCAGACATACGCCGGGTGAGATATTGTTGATATTTCCTTTAGTAGACAATGTAAACTATACGTTATGAGACTGACATCTGCAATCCCATAATTCATGCTCAGCCCCTGACGAACTCTGTACAGCGGTCACAGACGGCAAGGCGTCGAAAAAGCCGAACGGTTGTGTTGCTGAGTGCCGGAACAGCAATACACCGGTGAAATGTGGGGAGTGTCTTCAAAGTGGTTTTCACGGTCGCGCAAGTGCTTATGCGCTTTACCTGTGGCGTCAGCCAAATCAGGTAACTTTCGCAGGACTTAGACCATAAAAAAGACAAGCCGACCGACCCGGGCCACCGGCTTGTCCGGAGTTAGTATATTACGATGCAGCCTTGATCTGCTCGACCGCTTCTTGGGTGGTCCAGACTGCGTTTGCCATGTAGCGGAAGTTGGTCAATGCCGCCAGATATCCGTCGCCCTCGGGCAGCTTGGCAGCGGCTGTCGCGTCTTTGACCACAGCGACTTCGAACCCGTCTTCCAGCAGTTCGCGCAGATGGCTTTCGGTGCAAAGGTTGGCGGACATTCCGGCCAGAATTACCTGATCGACACCGGCTTTGCGCAGTTGCAGCGACAAGTCGTTGGTATCGTTGCCGTAAACCTTGTGAGGTGAGGTCACAATGGTTTTGCCGTCGTCGATGTATTTCTTGTACTGCGGCATCCAGTCCGCGCCAGAGTTTTCAAACCCGTCGATGATCAGCGGACCTTTGCGGTCGAACATGCCAATCTTGTGCATCAGTTTTTCCAGCGCACCTTCAAATTTCCAACCGTGGTCTGTGGGGTAGTAATAGTGAGGTGACACAGCGACCGTAATGTCGGCATCCTTGGCGTTTTTGAACAGGGTCTCGATATTCTCGACGGTGTTGTGCTCTTGTACACTTGCGCCGATAACGCCCCAGGTGACGCCTTCGGGGTGCAAAAAGTCGATTTGCGGGTCCGTCACAACCAAAGCTGCGCGGCTCAGGTCCAATTTCATGTCCGAAGGGGGCAGAGCGGGTTCTGCGGGATCAGCATAGGGATTGGCGCTTTCGGCCTGAGCCGACCCGGCTGAAACCGCGGCTGCTGCGGTGGCTGCGGTTGCGGCCAATCCGCCTCTCAGAGCGGCCCGACGAGAGATATGTTTCTGCTTGGGATCATGATCGTGACAATCGCACATAGTGTGTCTCCTCTAATGCGTTTCGATAGATTTAACGTAGGAAGAGTGATGTATCATTTCGTCTGAAATTCGGTATAAATGAGATGCAGGTGTATCATTTCGTCCGAAATCCGGGTAAGTTCGGGACATGAAATATGATTTTGTTTTCGATCAGCTGGATATCTCGGCCGAACCTTTCGCGGTGTGTGAAATCAAGGGGGACTGCGAGGTTTCTTTGGGACAGGATGTCGGGGCAACGCTGCACTATATCCTAAGCGGTGAGGGCACGCTTTCGCTCCGTTCTGGCCCCCCGATTCCCATCGTGCCTGGCACCTTGGTTCTGGTTCCTTCGCTGCAAAGTCATTCCCTCAGAAGTTTCGGGACGTCCAGTCGCCCATTACCGCAATGCAACCCCGCCGAACTGAAGCTGCGGCACATACTGGCCTTTTCCGACAATTCGTCTGACGGGGGGCAGGTGACAGCAATCTGCGCGCGGGTGAAGGTTGGGTTGCGGGGTGCAATGGATGTGATTGATTTGGTTCGGACCCCCATTGTCGAAGTGATCGGCGAGGGCAGCGTTCTCAGTTCCGCAATTGATGTTTTACTGTCTGAACTCAGTAATCCTGCACTCGGCAGCAAGGCGATGATCCGCGCGGTTCTGATCCAGTGCATGATCGAAATGCTGCGCAGGCGGCTAAAGTCCGAAGATGGTGATTTGCGTTGGATGGCCGCGTTGCGCGATCCGATGGTTTGGGATGCGCTTCGGGTCATGCTTGATACGCCCGGCGATCCGCACACCGTAGAATCGTTGGCCGCGCGTGTTGGCATGAGCCGATCCGCCTTTGCCCAGCGGTTTACAGCAGCTTATGGAAGCGGGCCGATCGAACTGCTGCGGGATCTGCGGTTGCGTCATGCTGCGAACTTGTTGACGACAACGGATCTGCCGGTGAAACGGATCGCACATCAGGTCGGGTTCAACAGCCGGACGGCCTTTAGCAGGGTGTTTGAGCAACGCACCGGTGAAAGCCCCAACCAATTCCGCAAATCGCATCGGGCCGGATAGGTGGGTGGCACTTATTCGAGAGTTGACTTAGACAATGCGGCCCGAATGTCTTCGATCAGATCGTCAGCATGTTCCAGCCCGGCGTGAAGCCTTACCTGCGGGTGATCTTGGCTGGTTAGGCCGCTTTTGGGTTGAAGGGCCAGCGCAAGGCTTTCGAACCCACCCCACGATGCGCCAATTGCAAAGAGTTTCAAGGTGTCGACAAAGACCTCGGGGTCAAATCCGTCGGCAAGGCTCAGGCTCAGCAATCCGTTCACGCCGCTTGCATCACGCGCCCAGATGTTGTGGCCGGGGTGGTCTGCAAGACCAGGGTGCCAAACGCGTTTCACCTCAGGTCGTTCGACCAGCCAGGTTGCAATTTGCTGACTTGTCGCTGCGTGACGATCCAGTCGGAGGGAAAGTGTGCGCAGGCCACGCAAACAGGCATAGGCTTCATCGGGTGCAAGCAATTGTCCTGTCCTAAGCGTATGTGCTCGCAATGGTGCGCTGGCATCCCCTTTCGACACGGCGGCCCCGATCATCGTGTCCGCGTGGCCGCTCAGGTATTTGGTGCCTGAGATGATCGACACGTCGCAGCCAAGGCACAGCGGCTGATACAACCATCCCGATCCATATGTATTGTCTGCCACGACCGTCAGGTTCAGATCCTTCGCGCTGTCGCACAACGCGCGAAGATCCATCACCTTGAATGTCAGCGATGTCGGGGATTCAACCAGCACAAGCTTTGTGTTGGGCTTGAGATACGGCGACAGATCGGTTGCATCCCAGGGGATTGAAGAAAAACTGACATCCATCTGCGCAAGGTAATCCCGGCAGAAACTTTGACTGGCGTGGAAAGCCTCATCAACCATTAACATGTGATCCCCGGGACGCAGGAATGCCGACAGGGTTGTGGTGATTGCCGCAACGCCGGACGGATACAGATAACACGCATCCCCCTGTTCCAGATCACAAAGCGCCGCAGATAGCGCATGAGCCGTGGATGTCCCGCGCCGCCCATACGAGACGACATGGTCGTCCGTTTCCCGGCGCTCCTTGGCATCCCGAAATGTGGACATAGTGTCATGCAAAATGGTCGATGCCCGTTCGATCGACGGGTTTGCAGGGCCGGGCAGGGGGCCACGGCCATAGTGGATCAGTTTGGTATCACGGCGCATCGACGTGCTGTGGTGTTTCCGGGCTATTGATCGGGCGCCAATACAGTCTTGCCGCAAGGCTGAGACCTGTCAACAAGGCCACACCGGATGAGTGACCGATCCGGCTTAGGTCGTCCACCGCCCGCATCAACTCCGACTTGAGGCGTTGCGCGGGCAAGGGGCGAATTTCAAGCGACAACTTGAGGGCAAGGCGGATCAGATCATGGACGGGCTGGATGCTTTGACCCCGCGCGGTCCATTTCAGGAATGCCCGGCTCAAATCATTTGTTTTGGCGTTCAATGCGACGCCAAGTAGATCCTTGACCGGTCTTCCGCTCCAGGCGTGAAATAGCAGCAGGCCGGCCAATACATCATCTCCACTGGGGGTAAGACCATCGCCCCGGCCCTGAAGAATATTGCGGGCACCATCCAGATCATCAGCATGAAGCGCAGACGTCAGCGCAGCAAACACTGGCAGAATATCCTGTGGTATGTTGCGTGATTTGTACAAACCAGCCAGCACCGGGATTGCCAAAGCCAAGTCGCCAGGTCGAGGGTTGAACGGGGAAAAGCGTGTGGCGGATTTCAGCGAAATGGAAACGGGGCCGATATCCAGCGCGTTCGATCGAATCGTGACCGGGGTGCCGTCATTGGGCTTTGGTGGTGCGTGCTTGAGAACCAAATGCAGGGGACCTGCCGGGATTGCCGGGCTACCAACTGCAAAAATTCGCTGTTTCTCGTCTTTGACGTAAAATCCTGACGAGAACGTGGCGATTACTTCGGCGTTGAGAGCAGAGCCTTCGTGGGCGACGGGTACGCCGTCGCCCACAGTGTCAGCCAGATAAACCGGCGAGACTTCAGGATATGCGGCGGTCAAGGTCAAGCAGAGCATCCACGAAGCATTTTACCGGCGCCCATGCGACTCCGGCGCCAACCTGTCCGGTGCCGTCCGAAACGTGAATGATACCTGTATTCACGGCCGGTGTGATCGACAATTCGGCAACCTTTCGTACGTCCACGCCAACCGGCGTGCCGACGTTGTCCAGAATAGGCAGCCGGAACCGGGTGCTTTCCCCGGCACAGATTCGCTGCATACTTTGTGTTGCGGCTATCGCGTCCGACATGCGGCCGCCCAAAAAGCCTGCTACTGCAGGAGAGTTCGCCGCCGCAGGGCCACCCAACCCGATCAATTCCAGAACGGCACTATCGCCAATATCGGGTGCGCTGGTTTCCGGCCCTTGGCCCGGATAGTACAGCGCATCCTGAATCGGGGGCGAATCCGTAATGAACCAGCTTCCGTCCTTGCCCGGCAGGCGTACGCCATAGGTCGCGCCATTGCGGCTCATGGTGGTCACGATGCTTGAGTTTTCGACATCTGCCGCAGAATCGACCAGCGATTTCGCTGCCGCCATTGCGACGTTGAGGAACATCAGGTGATTGCCACTGAGGAACGTGGCAACCTCTGTTGCGCGGTCGTGATCGCTGGCGACCAGATGGGGCAACAGGTCACGCAGGAATAGGTTGGTGGTGGCCTGAACCCGCATGTGGACATCGTCGCCCATCGGAACGCCCTGAGCCGCCAGAGACAATACGTCGATCGGACCCTTAGCCTGAAGAGCCTTGGCCAGAACCGGCCCGACCGCGTCGCGCAGGAACCGCAACCGTTCGATGGCATTGTCGTTGTCGACACCGAACCATGCAACCTCGCCCGAGCCCTGATTCACGCTGGAAAAGGTGGTGGTGCCACCAAATTCGTTCTCAATGACATAGACCGGGGCAGACGGCCCGATTGACGTCGCCATAGGCACCACGGTCGCACTTTCGTTGGCCGGTTTCAGTTCTACCTCTCCGGATGCCGCAAGCTTTTCTGCTGCATCGACGTCCTTTGCCCAGCCCTCGGCGACAATGGCCGCCTTTATCGAGCGTTGCAGCGGATTGGGCATGTCGTTCCACGCAATCGACGGCCCGCAGTGCAGGATCGTGCGCTCGCCCATATTCGGGATGACAGAACCGGCGCGATCTATGCCCTTAAGCATCGGTACGCCTTCGTTGATGCGGTGGATGACTTCGGCGTTGGCCTTGTCCACGATATCGGACTTGGGGCCAAGCAAACGGCCCAGGGCGGCAACGACATCTGCGTCGCCTCCGCCGGGGATGCGCCAGTCCACGCCGACGACGGATGCGCCCTGATCGCGGGCCGAGGTCTCGAATAGGGGCAGGCCGATATTAACGATGCTGACGCTTTCGGGCAGTTTCACGATGGGCGCGGCGGTCATGTGGGCGATTCCTTTCGGTGGGGATCGTAATTTATAGGAAATAGATAATTACCTATAGTGATCATGTCAAACTTTATCGGAAACACACCCCAACAAGGGGCTTGGTGTTGTCGCCTTTCAAAGTGCTTTGGGCCCGGGCGGGTGGAGCACCCGGACCCAAAGCGGATGCCAGTTCAACCATTTGGGATCGAGCGGGTCGGAACAGGCATCATCCGGTCAAGTCTTCAGGCTTCGTTGGTCATGGCCGATCCCCATGTACCTGAAATCATGCCACAAATAGCCCCGGCGATAATCGACAGCGGCATCAAGATGATCTGGTTTTCCAGACTGGCCGAGGTCAGCACCGCGGTACTCATGACATCGGGGGTCTGCAACAGATAGGCGTAGGAACTGGCGATTCCGAACACCGTGCAGGGAATGGCCGAAAACAGCTGGGTCTTTGCAGCCAGTACGGCAACCGCAACACCCAGATTCACCACAATCGCGGCCCAAAGCGGCAATCCAAGCGCGCCTGCAAGCGGAACATTCAGGATGATCAGCGTCGAAACCCATGCGATCACGCAGCCGAAAATGCCGCAGACCACGATGTTCTTAAAAGCTGCTCCATCCGCGCCGAACGCGAAAAAGCCTCCCCATACGGCAAATGCGGCCCAAATCAGGAAGAATCCGCTAAGCGGGCCCAGGGCAAGATAGGTTGCTATGGCCCCTGTGACGGGGATGCTTATGGCTAACGCATTCAAACTTTTCACGATCAGTCTCCTATTCTGTTGGTACAGCGGCATCAGGCCACTGAATGGCGTGCAGATTGGCTCTGCTTTTTCTGAGATTGTTTGCAGGCCCGCCCATTAGGGGCGGATCATGGCGCTGACTGTGGCCGGATCACGCTGCGCCGGGCGCGATGGGTGTTGACTTGATGTGAATGTCCGGGGCGGTCTTGAGTGTATTGGTGACATAGCAAACCCGCTCGGCCGCCCGGATGATGCCGTCGATTTGCGAAGGGTCGCAGCCCAGTTGGCTGGATATGGTGATGGACGCGTATTTGGGCCCGTCATAGACACCTGTGACCGAGACCTTCAGATCCGTTAGTTCAACAGATCGTTTGCGTGCACAAAAGGCGATGGCGACTGTGAAACAGGACGCCACCGATGCCAGTAGGACCGAGGTAGGTTCAGGGCCAAGATCCGTGCCGCCGACCGAGGGGGGTTCATCGACCGTAACCGAGAACCCGCCCATATCGACGTCACAGCACAGGCCGCCGCGCCACGTGCTTTCTACTGTTTTCTGGCCGCTCAATGCGTGTGTCCGTGATCATGATCATGGTGGTGATCATGACCATGCGGCCGTTTGCAGAAATCCTCGGTCAGAGAGTCGATGTCCTGTTTTGATAACAGGCCATTGTTGACGACCAGAGATTCCAGCGTCGCAAACCACCGTTCATAGTAGCGATACGGTGTCTCGATACTGTCATGATCCTTTTCATACTCGGCGATCGCGGCAATCAGACCGTGCTGGAAATCGGTCCAGTCGAATACGCCCTGATCGGCCAAGGCCGCAGCCATGCCAAAGGCACGGCTTTCCCAGGGTTCTTCAAAGACCAGCTCTCCGTTCGAGCGGGGCAGGGGCGTTTTGGACTCGGGGCCCAGACTATCTATCATGGCCATGGATCAGCCTGCCGTAACCTGTGCAACGCCAACCATGGCATCGCGTGAGACCAGCTTGGCCAATTCATCCTCGGACAGGCCCTCGGTTCCTTCAGGGCGCATGGGTAGGATGAAATAGCGGTTTTCGGCACTAGAATCCCAGACAGTGATCTCCACGCTGTCCGGCAGGTCCAGGCCCATCTCTTTGAGCAGGGCGCGGGGTTCGCGGACCGAGCGTGCCCGATAAGCCGGATCCTTGTACCAGTTCGGGGGCAGACCAAGCAGCGGCCATGGATAACACGAACACAGGGTGCACACGACCATGTTGTGCATCTCGGGCGTATTCTCGACCACAACGATGTGTTCGCCCTGCGGCCCGCCAAAGCCCAGTTCTTTGCAGGCTTCGGTTCCGTCCGCCAGCAAACGTTTCCTATAATCATCGTCAACCCAGGCCTTCGCCACTACTTTGGCGCCGTTCATTGGGCCTACATCGTTGACATAGCGGTTGATGAAGCCGTCCAGAACATTCGGATCAACAAGGCCACGTTCGACGAGCAAAGCTTCAAGAGCTTCGACGCGGATTTGCGGCGACGGGTAGTCTTCGGAACGAGGTAGCTCGGTCATGCGGCCTCCATATAGCTTTCGAACAGGTCAATGCGGACCTTGGATTTTTCGGCGCCTTCGCCCCACAGCTCGGTCGAGTCGAATTCGACGGTGTAGACGTGCTGTGGATCTTCGCCGGTGAAATGCGCGGTGCTGTCCGGCAGCACGGCTGCAGGGCGTCGGGCAATCACCGTTCCGGTGCGGCCCCGCACATAGGCTGGCAAACGGGTGTGGCCCGATTTTCGCAGGGATGAGGCTCGGATTGTCTGGCCTGCTTCGAATTTCGGAGTGTCTTCAATTTCACGCAAAGATCCCGCGCCACCCCTTTCATACTGGGGTTTCTGGGTCTCGACGTCTGCGGGTTCGTCGACTTTTTCGCCTTGCATGACGCGCGCCCGTGCCGCCACCGCGCCGGGGGGCAGAATGCCGCTGTCCACGCACAGCAACTCGGCCGTGCTGATCCAGCGTCCGTAATAACCTTCGGACAGATAATCAACGGGATGCAGACGTTCCAACCCGTGACGGAACGCGTCAAGGTTGGTTCCCGACACGCCCATCGAGGCCAGACTCAGGGCAAATGCGCGCGCCTCCCAATCTTCTTTGAACACCGGCTCGTTGGGGTCGATTTCGACGCTTCCCCAGCCTTGGGTTCCTCCCATGTCATGTATTCCATCCATGAATCGCCTCCCTTTGTTTGATCGAAAAGGTACGGGCAAACGATGCAATGTGTCAACTATACGAAATGAACATTACTTTAGAGAAATATATACCAGGTGCTGGGCCGCAGATCGTCCGCTAACAAAGGGATTGACCAAATTTATTATACGAAATACATTAAGTCGTATCCGTAACGACCATGTCGCATGGTATTGTTCAGCATAATTAATGAGGATTAATAACATGCTTGCCGATCCCAGCCCGTGTTTCCTCGATCTTGCACCGCGCAGTCCCAAGCCCAGAATGGCTGGTCTGACGCATGTTTTGGACAAAGGCTGTACCGTTTCGCACACGCGGGATGTCATTCAGCAGGCGGCGGGGATGATTGATATCTGGAAGTTCGGCTGGGGCATTTCCTATATCGATCCGAATGTGCGCACCAAGGTTGCCGAACTGCGCGAGGCGGGAATCAAGACCTGCACCGGCGGCACCCTTATGGAAATTTCGCGTCTTCAGGATCAGGTTGGACCTATGCTGAGATTCGCGGCAGAGGTTGGGTTTGATTGCGTCGAAATCTCGGATGGTGCATCGGAAATACCAGTTGCAGAGAAGCAGGCGTTGATTTCCCGCGCCCGCGACACCGGGTTCGAGGTTCTGGCAGAGGTTGGCAGCAAAGACCCCAACCAGACCGCCGATGCTGAAGATTGGATTGCCGAGATCGAGGGTGACTTGGCCGCAGGGGCCAGCTGGATCGTAGCCGAAGGGCGCGAGAGCGGTACGGTAGGTCTCTATCAATCCGACGGCCGTGCCCGTTGCACCTTGATCGAGGCTTTGATGCGCAGCGAGTATGCCGACAAGATGATCTTTGAGGCCCCGCGCCGGGATCAGCAGGTATTGTTGATCTCGCATTTCGGGTCCGAGGTGAATCTGGGCAATATTCAACTGGACGAAGTGCTTGGGCTTGAAACGCTGCGCCTGGGTTTGCGCGCGGACACCATGCGAACCGAGCATGTTAAAAAGGCTGGCGCGGATGTTCGACTTTGACGCCTCGGCCCGCAATATTGTTCCGAACCGATACCGGCAGGTTGCGCTTTCGACGGATTTGACCAGCCTTGACCCCGATTGGCTGATCGCACACTTCACAGGCCGCGAAGCCTATATGCGCACCCGTTTCATTGTTGCGCGCAAGGGGCAGGAAACCACTCTGCTTGAGGTGGACCGAGAAAACGATACGGACCTGTTTTCTCCGATCACCGCTGTTCGTGTGCTGGCCGAGCCGCAGGATTGTTTGTACGTCACCGATAATTGGGCGGATGCGGGCATTCCCTCGCATTTGGCGGCTGTGGCCGACCGGCACCCCGGCTTTAGATGTGTCGTGATCGAGGGCCGGTATTCCCATGTCAGCTTTATCCTGAACCCCGATCCCATCCGGTTGCATGTTCTGGATATCGTGCCGCCGTTTCCATCTAAGTTGGTGGATCAGGTGACGCGAGTGCTGGACGGAGCTGAGGATTTGCCGCCGATCGTGGTCGTTCCGGTCCTGACCGACAGCCGAGAGGTGCTGGCCGATGAACGAAACCCTGTGCCGCAGCAACTGCTGGTACCATGCCGTGGGTCGGGCATTGATGTGGATAATATATCCGTGTCCTATTTGGATGAACGCCCCGCCGAGAAAGATTGGGTTCTTTTGGGATGCGAGCGGTCGGATCAGATACACAACTGGTTTTACAAAAAGCCGCCCGATCTGGTGGATACCTGCCCAAGAAAGTTTCTGCCGCAGTTATCGCAATCTGACGGACCGGTTCTGACACGTTGCTGTCTGTTGCAGGAAGGGATCGAGGATCGCGCGGACGCGGTTTTTGTGCCTTGGGGCGCGTCGCTGGATGAAGTCCGTGATGCGATTGAACTGATCGTGGAACAGACGGGGGTCGCATGGTCGCACATATGATCGATTCCGAAGTCTTCGGGCACCAGTGGACAACGGCCGAGGGGCGCGTAATATTTGATGAACCGGCCCGTGTTCGCCGTTGGGTGAGGGTCATAATTGCGCTGGCCCGCGCGCAGGCCGCGTGCGGGATCATTCCCACCGAAACCCTGCCCGCGATCGAAGGTCTGGCGCAGACCGACTTGCCAATTTCCGATATTGCACGACAGACACGGGCGACCTCGCATTCAACATTGGGCATGATCCACGTGTTGCGCGACCACCTGCCCGAGGATGTGCGAGAATACGTGTATTATGGTACCACGGTTCAGGACATAACCGACACTTCGCAGGTTCTTGAGATGCAGGCGGTCGCCCGCCTGATCTGGCGCGATCTGTGGGTCACCGAAGGTCAATTGCTAGCGCTTGCCGAACAGCATCGAACGACGCCGATGGTCGGGCGCACACACGGGCAACCCGGATCGCCAATCTCGTTTGGGTTGAAGGCGGCTGTCTGGGCGGACGAAGTCGGACGCCATTTGCAGCGATTGCAACAGGCCCATAGCCGTCTGTTTGTTGGTCAGTTGGGTGGTGCGGTCGGTTCGCTGGGCTTCTTCCGGGATAAGGCGATGCCGTTGAGGGCGCAGTTTTGCAATGAACTGAACCTGGTCGAACCGGATATCAGCTGGATCAACGCCCGCGACCGGTTTTGCGAGTTTGCACAGCTTTTGGCCATGATAACGGCCACTTTGGCGAAAATCGCCAATGAGACATTCACTCTGCAACGCAAGGAAATCGGTGAACTGGCCGAACGGACCAACCCCAATACGGTCGGCAGCATCACCATGCCGCACAAGCGCAACCCGGAATCCAGTGAACAGATCGTGGCGCTGTCGAAGCTGGTGCGGGCTGATGCGGGTGTGATGACCGAAACCATGTTGCAGGAAAACGAGCGGGATGCCCGTTCATGGAAAGTCGAATGGGCGGTTTTCCCAGAACTCTGTCAATACAGCCTTGCCGCGGCAGCAATGACGCGGGATCTGGTTGAAGGGCTGGAAGTAAACGTAGACGCAATGCGCCGTAACTTACTGCTCGAGTCCGCCTCGGAAGGTGTGTTGGCAACCCTGTCCGAAAAGCTGGGCAAACATAGCGCGCAAGCCGTCCTGCAAGACGCATACCGCAAAGTGCGCGAAGAGGGTGTGACCATACCCCAAGCGCTGTCGGATTTGGTTGAAGGGTTTGTGCCCGACAAAGACCCGAAGATCGACATCGGAGCCTCGGCTCAGATGGTGGACCGTGTTCTGGCGCGGGCAAACAGCCGCCGCAGCGATGAAAGCGAAGCCGCGTTCTAAGCAAGGCAGATGTCCCATAGGACAAGAAAAACAGGAGCCCTCAATGACCATCGCAGATGTAAAACCAGGATCGCAACGTCTGGCAGGCCCATCCGCCTCTGGCCCTGCGCAAGAGCTGATTGACGCGGGCTTTGCATGGGAAATTGCAGACGCGCCCATTTTGCACCACGGGTTAAATATCGCGGACTTGGGTCATGTGATGGACCTGATGCATCGGCAGATCATTCCGGATGATGCGGCGCGGAAACTGCTGCGGGTCTTGCTTGAGGCGCATGAAACCCCTGTCGAAGATTTCCCCTACAACGCCGCCTATGGGGAACCGTATAACTCGCGCGAGCGGCATTTTGTGTCGCAGATTGGCGATGCTGCGGGCTGGCTTCATGCAGGACGCCCGCGACGCGAGGCCGCGCGTGTTGCCCTGCGGGTTGAGATGCGCCGCCTGACCGCAGAACTGATCCGCGCGGTCAGTGCGTTTGCCGAAACGACGGCCCGGTTTGCGCAGGATCATCGGGACGTTTTGATGGCGGACCAAACCTATTTGCAACAGGCGCAACCTTCGACATTTGGGCACTATTTGCTGGCCTTCGTCCCTCCGGCCCTGCGCGATGCCGAGCGGATGCTGACCTGTCTGTCGCAGATTAACCAGAGTCCCGGCGGCGCGGGATGTGTGAACGGCACTCAATTGCTGGATGACCGTTCCTATATCGCTGACCTGATGGGTTTTGATGGTGTCATCGACCATACGCGGGACGCCATGTGGCAGACGGATACGTTCATCGACGTGCTGTCTTCGGCGGTCAGTGCCCTGTCCAATCAATCAAAACTGGCTGAAGACCTTGAGATCTGGTCCAGTCAGGAATTCGACTATGTGGATCTTGCTGGCCCTTACACCCGATCCTCGGTTCTGATGCCGCAAAAGCGCAACCCTTATTCTCTGTCCATTGTGCGGGGTGGGGGCGGGGTCCTGATCGGACGGCTCAGCGGTTTTCTGGCCGTCGTCAAAAGCCCATCAGCCCGCAGTGACAACCTGATCTTTGCCTATGGTGAAGTGCCCCGTGCGCTGGAATTCTCGGCCCGGATCAGTGACCTGATGACGGGTGTTGTCGGAACGCTCACTGTCAACCGAGAGCGCATGTGGGCGTTGCTGGAAAACAGTTTCTGCCAGGCCACGGATTTGGCCGAACACATTATGCTGACCCACAAACTCGATTACCGAATGGCCTATAACATTGTGGGTGAGGCGGTGCGAACAGCAAGTCGAGCTGGATTGAGAGGGGTGGATATAACGCCCGAGATCATATCGGACGCGGCGCAGAAGGTGGCGGGAATCTCGCTGACGCCGGATGAAAAGACGCTGAAGCAAGCCCTTGATCCACGCAATATCGTAGCCACCAGAACAGCCCCGGGCGGTGCTGCACCTGACGTCGTCTTGCAGATGGCTGAGCAGAACCGGGACATCGCCAAAAAGCTGATTCAGCAGGCCGAAGATGCGCTAAAACGATTCTCGGATGCGGAAGAGGCTTTGTTGGTCAAGGCAATGAAAGCCATTAACAATGGTGAATAAGTGAATCTTATCTTGGGGCGAGGGTCAATTGATTGCTGTCGTGATTAACACCTGCAAAACACTTTCCCCCAATTCATAGGATGGTTTTCTGAGTGTATGCTCTTAGACCGGAAATTTTCCTTAATAATATGATAAAATTTATAAAAAATAACTAACTTAACTTTCACGAGTGAGAGTAAACGTTCTGATGCCCTGAAACTCCGGGGTGGAACCGTGTGTGTTTGCCGGGAAATTTCTTCGAACTGAACGAGTACGAAAGTAAACAGAAAGCTTGACGGATAGTTTACGACTTTCTACGATACGAAATATACATACCTGATGGTAAATCGTTCGATGAGGGAGATGTCCGTGAAAATCGTGATGATCGGAGGAGGGCCTGGTGGCCTGGGCGCAGCCGGAGCAGCCAAGGGCACAGACCCCAAGGCGGAAACCATCGTCTACACACAGTTCGAGGATGTGGCGTATAGCCCCTGCGGTATTCCTTTCGTTCATGGCAAAGAGATTGACTCGTTTGATCGACTGTTTCTTGCGACCAAGGAACAGTACATGGAGCAGGGCATCGACGTTCACTACGAAACAACGGTGAATGCGATTGATCGGGCCAACAAGCGTATCAACGTGGCCGGAGAAGGCGATATTAGCTATGACAAGCTGATCCTGTGTTCTGGCTGGCGCTATAAAGAACTGGATATCCCGGGTCAGGACCTGGATGGCATCTACCGCGTCAAAAATATCCGAAGCGCGATGAACTGGGACAAGTTCCTGGACAACGTCAAAACTGCAGTGGTCGTGGAATGCGGCCCCATCGCAGTGGAAATGGTTTCGGCTATGGTTCACCGCGGCATCAAGACGACCCTGGTTGATCCGAATCCTTGGCCCATGGCCGACGTGGTGGACCCCGACATTATCGAACCTGTCCGCAAGGATTGGGAAGAGGCCGGCGTCGACATGCGTTGGGGTGAACGGGTGACAGCGTTCCGGGGGGACAAGACCGTCACTCATGTTGAAACCACGTTCGGAGATGTGCAGGCCGACATCGTTATTCTGGGAACGCCCAAGGTTCCAAACAACGATCTTGCAACTGAGGCAGGCCTGCAGATTGGCAGCACTGGTGGGATTGTTATTGATTCAAAGGGTCAGACCTCGGACCCCAATATCTATGCCGCCGGTGACTGCGCCGAGATCGTTCATGGCGTTACCAACTTGCCATTGCAGGGGCTGACCGGAAGCCATGCCTATGCGCAAGGCAAAGTGGCCGGTGTGAATGCGGCTGGGGGCGAGCGGATTTACCAGCCCGTGCATGTCCCTTGGGGCATGTTGGCCGGTGAATGGATGATCGGCGGTTTCTCCTTTGGCGAGACCACGGCCACTGCCGTTGGCATGGAATATGTCTGCGGTAAAACTACTGGCATCACCCGCGCGCGATACTATCCCGGAGTGCGCCCGATCACCGTAAAGTTGCTGGTCGATCCTAAGACGCGCGGCCTGCTGGGTGCGCAGATGGTGGGAGGCGAAGGTGTCAAGGAACGGGCGGATTTCCTTGGGGTGGCCTCTCGGGCCGGTCTGACGATTGATGCTCTGGCAACGATGGAGAATGTCTATTCTCCTGCAATCGGTGCGTTGAATGAGCCAATCCAGATTGCCGCTGCGGATGCAGTGATGAAGCTGGATGGAAAGGTCTGAGACAATGACGTTTTCCCAGTGGCTCCGAGAAAACTCTGAACATTATCTGCTTTGCGAAGCGCAAGACAAAATGGCCCGCCGCACAGGGACGAACCCACCCAACAAACCGCGCGGGATGAAAGACAGATTTTGGCGGCAGCTTGTCATACCGATCTATCACATGATGCCGTGGGGCATGAAAAAATGGTTCATGGACGTCATCCCCGGCAGCCACAAACGGCATTGGCCGCGCAAGAACTTTCGATCCAAACAATAGGGTCCATCAGGTTCGACAGGGGGCGCCGCCTCTTGGAACACTTAAAGTAAACACTACTGCAACAAGGGAGTTGAAATGCCTCAAACTGTAAAAATCGACCCGCCCAAGGAAGGTGATATCCTTTTTGATGTCGAGGAAAAAATCTTTCCGGATCACAAGGCCAATGAAGGCGACAAAGCCTATGTCTTCATGCACACCGTCCCGTTTGAAGGATCGGTTGGTCTGGTGAATATGCTGACGGCCACCCGGTTGCAGCGTAAAGGATTTGACCTGACTTTCATCCTGTATGGTCCCGGCGTTCTGATGGCGTCTGCCGCACGCGGCTATCCGGCTGTCGGCAACGAAGGTTTCCCGGGCAACTTGGGTTATAACCGTCAGCTCAAGACGCTGATCGACGAAGGCGCGACTGTCTATGCTTGCCGCTTTGCAATGGGCGCACTTTATGGGATGCGTGAAGACGATCTGATCCCCGGCGTCAAAGCCTTCAACCCGCTGGACGTTCTGGACGCCAATATCCAAGCATACCGCGAGCGCGCGCTCGTATTCTCGACCTGGACTCTCTGATCCTGGCCGATCTTGCTTAACAGTTGAGGCAACGGCCATGGCCGGATGCCTCAACCTCGCCGACCTGTGTAGTTCGTCGGCCACTCAACAAACATCGGAGGTTTGACTATGCACATTGAACCCGGAGTCGTGGTGGGCGCAAAACTGGCGCTTTCCTATGCGACCGCTGCCGGAGCGGCGGCTTATTCGCTGAAATTGTGCGCTGATACAATGCGCGATAAAGGCATCGTCAGCCTTGTTGCGCGGTCTGCAATGGCAGTTGCCGCAGTCTTTGTCTTTTTCGAGATCTTCCCGAAATACCCGGTTGGCGTATCCGAGGTGCATTTCATCCTTGGGTCAACCTTGTTCCTGATCCTCGGGGCCGGACCTGCTGCGGTCGGGTTGGCGCTGGGATTGCTTGTTCAAGGCATGATGTTCGCGCCGGCTGATCTGCCACAGTATTTCGTGAATGTGACGACCCTGCTGGTGCCGCTATTTGCCGTGTCCGCTCTGGCAAAACGTATAATTGCGCCCGACACGGCTTATGTGGATCTTTCCTATAAGCAGGCTTTGGCACTGTCGACGGCCTATCAGGGTGGCGTTGTGACCTGGGTTGCCTTCTGGGCCTTGTTTGGTCAGGGCTTTGGTGCGGCCAATCTCGCGGCTGTGGGTGCATTTGGTGTCAGCTATATGCTTGTTGTCTTGGTCGAGCCACTAATCGACCTTGCGGTTCTGGGCGCGGCCAAGGCGATGCGGGGCCTGGACGGCTCGGGTCTGGTGACGGACCGGCTGTATCAAAAATCAATCTGACGTTCTTTTCTCTTCCGACCTGTATCAGAACGTTAGATGGCCTGCCGAGTGATCGGCAGGCCATTTTTTGTTGTGAGTGGGGGGTAGTTTAGGTGGTGTAAACAGAGATGTGCTGGCGTGCAGTATTCGACCAGCTATAGCGTGCGGCCAGTTCGGGGCCGTTGGCTGTCAGGCGATCCACAGTATCCGGTTCGTCCAACAAACGGGCCATGCCTGATGCCAATGAATCGACATCCGCTGTCCGGGTCAGAATGGCATCCTGATCATGTTTGAGGAATTCATGGAACACGTCGATATCGGATGCGACAACCGGCAGCGACGCGCTGGCGGCTTCGAGAATAACCAGCCCCCAACCTTCGTTGACGGACGGAAACACGAACCCGTCCGCGGCCGAGAACCACTGTGGAAATTCTTCATCGTCGATCGTACCAAGCAAGACAACGTCTTTGCCCAGCTCAAGTCCAAGATCAGGCAATGAGCCCAGAACATCCTCGCGATAGGCGCGATAGTCCTGAAACGAATGCCCGCCGATCACCGCCAAAACCGGCGCGTCGTCACGCTCGGATTTCAATTTGGCCAGCGCGTCGATCAGGTGGCGGCTACCTTTGCGCGGCTCGATGCCACCGACGGTCAAATACATGAACCTACCGGACGAACCGTTGACCAGACCGGCGCGGGATCTGAGGTCCGAGCGTCGGTCGGCCGTGATTTCCTGTGCAAACCGCTCAGCGCGAACGCCGTTGGTCACGATCTTGGCTTCAACGCCGTAATCCTTGCGCAGAATATCCTGCCACAGCTTGCTGACTACTAGAACCTCATCCGGTTCCAGAATGGCTTGTTTTTGACAGTTGATCAGGGCTTCGGTTGTGAAATCGTCCACGTGATGAACGGTGCGGATCAGTTTAAAGCTCGCTCCGGCATCGCGAACACGTGCTGCTGCGCGGGCCGAGATGCAATCCTGACTATGGACGATATCAAAGCGATCACCCATCGCTTTGAGCCCGGCCTCCATGGCGTCGATCCAGCTAAATACCCTGTCTTCAAGCGAGTCGCGCCATTCGGGTGTCGGAACGATCTCATAGGGCACGGCCAAATCGCGAAAGAACCCGGCATCGGGTTCTCCCATTGCGATGACTGTCACGTCGATCCCCGCGTCCTGAAGGGCTTCTGCCAGTTCCAGCGTGTGGACAACACCACCACGCGGTTTGATCGAATAGGTCGTCAGGGCGACGCGGGGAAGGCTCTCAGTCATGTTTCACCGTTTTTGGTTCAGATCATCCCGATGCACCCAGGTTGGCAAAGGCCGGGTGTTCGGTGTTGGTTGTTTGAAGAGGCGTGGCCAAATCTTCGGATACGATGGACGAATCCCGTTGGACCAGCGCACATGCCGCCAATGCCGCACGGGCTGCGGTTTCCGTGACGATACAGCCGGCGTCTTCGAATGTTTTCCGTTGCCTGTCAAAAGCTTGCGGATCGCTGTCGGTGCCCAAGACATATACGACGACTGGAACGCCAGAGGCAACGATTTCGCCGGCAACGGGGGCCAGAACGCTGGCGGGATCATCATGGGCTCCGTCACCAATAACGACGTCCAGAAGAACCGCCGCAAGCGAAGTGTCGCCAATCTGTTTGCGCATGAATTCGATCCGGGCCTCGGTGTCGATCATGGGGTGCGGACGGCCATCGGTGTATTCTTCTTCACCAAGGTCCAAAAAGACATGCGCGTCAGGCGCGGCTGAGTCCAGTGTCCAGCTTTTGTTCAGCGGGATATTGGAGTGGATCGGACCAATACGCTGGGTCGCGATTGTCATCGCCTCGTAACACAGCGTGCCACCGCTATAGAGACCGGACAGGCGGGTGCGTCCGGCATCCATTCCATCTATGGTCTTGTCCAGACGTGCGGGCAGATCGCCTACGATTTCTGGTGGCGTCACTCCATGGAAGGGCAGGGTATCGCGCACGCCCTGTTCCAGAGTGTTGCAGACCTTAATGTGAAGCGGTGCCGGGATTTTATCCTGCAGGCCAATATAGGCCGCGACCATCGGTTTCTTGGGCAGGTTCACCAACATCTCGGCCACATCCTTTGACGGGGGCTTTGAGACCAGCAATATCGTTTTAGTGTCCGGATCGGCGTCCAGTGCCTTGATGGCTGATTGTGCCATCAGACCCCCGACCTCGGGCGACAAGTCCCTGCCACCAAGACCGATCACATGGGATACGCCGATGCCCCAGCGATCCAACAGGCTCATGACCTCTTGCGCGCCGGTGCCTGCGGCAGACAAAACTCCGACAGATCCTTTGTTGACACGGTTGGCGAAGGCCAGCCCAGTACCGCCAAGCATCGCGGTTCCGGCACCCGGCCCCATGACCAGCAGTCCAAGTTCCTGCGCACGCTTCTTCAGGGCAACTTCATCTTCCAACGGGACATTGTCGCTGAACAGAAGCACATTCAAACCGGCACTGAGCGCCTTGTGCGCCTCAAGCGTGGCGTAGGCACCGGGCACTGAGACAATCGCCAGATTGGAATCGGCCTGTTCCTTAACCGCCGAGGCCAGATCAGGGGCAATCTTTTCTTCATCCCCATCAGCAGCACTGGTGGCCTCGAACAGGATGCCCGACGCGGTTTCAAGTGCGGCCTTGGCCGCGTCATCGTCATCGGCGCGGACGGCAAGCACGAGGTCGTTGGCCCCGGCATTTTCCAGACCGTCTGAGGCACCTTCTTGTGCGGCTGTTTCGACATTTGCCGGGGTCGCCATGAACGCCCAACCCCACTGCACGCCATCGGCACTGAGCAGAGCGCGCGTTGCTTCAAGAAGTTTTACGCTGTCTTTATATGAGTTTTGGTGGACGGATACGAGACTGGGCATTAGGCAACTTCCTTGTTCGAGCGATCGGCAATGGCTTCATCCGTCGTGATGCAGGTTCCCACCCCACCTTCGACCACACCGCCAGAGGTTTCTGCCAGCGTGCCATACACAAGTTCCGGCGTGGTAATCGCGGCCAGGCGATTTGGGTTTGAATCATCGCCATTCACAAACTTCATAGCGGCTTCCATCTTGGGGCCCATACTGCCGGGGGGAAATTGACCGTCTTCCAGATGCTGTCGTGCCTCGGAAACCGTCAGGTTTTCTACTGCGCGCTGGGTGGGTTTTCCAAAGTCCAGCATGACCGTAGGCACACCTGTTACCATGACCAGAGCATCAGCATTTGCGGCATCAGCTATCCGTTCGGCTGCAAAATCCTTGTCGACGACCGCATCGACGCCTTTGTAAATGCCGCCGTCCTGCATGACCGGAATACCGCCGCCGCCTGCTGCGACCACGATATTGCCCGCCTCAGTCAGCTGCGCGATTGCGTTTGCCTCCAGCGTGGCTTTCGGTTCGGGCGATGGTACGACACGACGGTATCCGCGACCGGAATCCTGTATCATGGACCATCCGCGATTGGCAGAGAACTCTTTCGACTCAGCCTCGGAAAAGAAGGGGCCGATGGGTTTGGTTGGATTTTCAAAAGCGGGATCGTTCGGGTCGACAACCACATGCGTCACCACTGAAACGATGCCAGAGCATTCTTCGCCACAGATTTCGTGCATGGCAAGGGAAATGAGGCTGCCTAACGCGCCCTGTGTCATTGCGCCAAGGGCAAACAAGGGTTGCGCCGGAACAAGCTTGGCACCTTCTTCATGCTGAATTGCCAGGTTTCCAACTTGCGGACCATTTCCATGAACAATGATGATCTTCCAGCCCTGCCGCAGCAGGGACCGCACGGATTTGGCCATTGCTATTGCGTTGGCATATTGCTCTTCCTGGGTTCCGTCCTGACCTTCCTGGGTCAGGGCGTTGCCCCCCAGCGCTACGACCGCTGTTTTACTCACGACGTCCTCCCATCGTTTCATTCTTCCCAAAACGCTCCGGCGGGGCACAGAAAGCTGGCATTCGCCGTCGGAGTGTATTAAAGTGAATTAGACTTTCGGATAATTAACACCATATCGTATCCGACACAAGATAAATGTGATGTGGCTGGTTTCACCTGAGTGTTTTTCCGCCGCTAAAAGGAGGAAATGACTATGCAGGCTCCAAGCGCAGATCATCCGCGTCAATACTGGACAGAATGCGAAAGGCAGTTGTTTTCCATCTCAGCTATGGACCCCGAACAGTACAAGAAAATTGTCACTGCTATACGATCAATGTCGGACATGCTGACAGAATTCGACACGCCCGAAGCATTGGTGAAAGCCTGGCCCAAGGCCGAATCGATCTACCTTCGGGCGGCGCAAGCGTTGGGGATTGGAGCGGATTCGTTGCCGCATGGAAAAATTTCCGGCGCGGCGTTTGCGATGCGAGAGCGACGTATTTTTGAAGAAAAACAGGCATCTAAGTTCACATCCGCGATTTCCAACGCACGCCAAGCCGCAGAAGAATGGGTCATTCTGAACGAAACCGGGGATCTTTCGCATGGTCTTCTCGATCCGTATGGCTGCACCGAAATGCACCTAAGTTCCGGCCTTGCCATTGTGACAATCACTCAGCCCGGGCCTTCGGGCGCGGGGATTCTGTTTTCACTTTCTGTCATTCGGCTGGACCAGAATTCCGGTCAATTGGTCGATGCCGAGCCGGGTTTAGCAGATTGGGCCGAGTATGAGTCGGTGCCCGAATTAACCGCAGCACGGACTGGTTTGCGCCACAAGGTAAGTACCGAATGGGCGTGAACTCCAGCAAGGGCAATTGGTTCGGGATTTGTCTACTATTGTAGACGAAAGCTGATGAATGTGGTAAGGTCGCGCACCGGCCCATGGTGGCTTTGGTGGTCGGGATTCGTGTTTTGACCACCGCTTGGGTTCAGATGGGAGTGCCCGCGATGAAAAAGAAACGTATTCCGGTCTGGGCGGCCGAGCGCGGCGATGATCTGGCTGCGCACTATGCGATCCGCCATCGTGTGTTTGTGCTTGAGCAAGGCGTTTTGACCCTTACTGACGTGGACGAACATGATGACAATCCTGATGTGGTTCACGCCTTGGCTGCAAGAAAGGATGAATGCGCGGGGGCTGTGCGTCTGTATCCGGTGAACACATCGGGCAGGTGGAAAGGTGATCGACTGGCCGTTTTGCAGCGGCATCGCACGATCGTAGGCGCGCATCTTGTCCGATTTGCCACAGCAACGGCTGCTGCACGGGGTGGGTTCGAGATGGAAGCCAGCGTTCAGCTTGCCAACGTCAATTTCTTTCAGCGGTTGGGCTGGACCTGCGATGGTGAGCAAACCATTTCATTCGGCATTCCGCATCAGCCCATGTTGTTCGATCTGACCACGGCGCCGCCGCTGGACTGGCCGGGTCGGCCGGACGGGCTGTCGGTCGAATGGTTGTCACGCGACCAACAGACCCCCCTGTGTCCAACCGGCTAGAACGCTAGTCCCACAATCCGGTGACGCTTTCTTTGCTGAGATCCATAAGGGTCATGCTGCTGCCGGAATGGTTCAAGACAATCTCAGGGCTGGCTGTGGTATCCCCGACATGGGTGCAGGCCAGATCATGCGCTTCAAACAGTTCGACACATTCGCTGATGCGATCATGTTCGGTGGCCAGCCAAAAGGCGTAGGTCGGGAATGAGATCAGCCAACGGGCAGGGTCAACGCCTTCGGGCATCGGATGTTTGGCCATATCCAGTTGCGCACCGCAGCGCGAATACTCCAGCAACATCGCCAACGACCCTAGCGACCCGGCCATTGAAACGTCCTTGGCTGCCAACGCAGCGCCTGACGCAGCAACCTTGGCAAGCAGCCTTACGTCGCGCGCAAGGGTCGGGCCCTGAGTGTCCAGGGAGGTGAAGAATGGAAAGTCCTCTCTCATATGCCCATTCAGGCAACCAACAAACAAAAGCGCCATGCCGGGCTGCACATGTGCCATGGACAAGACCCTTTCCGCATGGCCAAGGGCAAATGCCGACAATGCATAGGTGTCTGCGTTTTGGGTCAGGTGCCCCCCGATGATGGGCACATCATACATTTTGGCCGCATCCTGAAGCCCTTGCAGCGCGATGTCGGTTGTTTCCTTAGGACCGACAACCGTATTGACGATTCCTTTTGGAACGCCGCCCATCGCGGCTACATCGTTGACATTCGCCAGAACTGCGGCGATGCCGGCCCCGTAAGGATCATGCTGATAAAAAGCTGGCAGGATCGCCTCACCGCATCCGATGACATGCTTGCCGTCGACATCGACAACCGCTCCATCATCGCCGGGGCCGTGAATTGGATCATCCGGCTTTACAAATCGGCTGGCCCCATTGATGGCCTTTTTTCCGGTGACACCCGCATAAGCGCGGACAGCCTCGACAATACTGCCAAGCTGGTCGTTTAGACTTTTGGTTTCCTGTATCATGTTGTATCTCGGAAGTTACGGGAAGTGTTACGTATAGTTATCGGGCCTTTTAAGGCGCGCGAATTATGCGGATCACAAGCGGACCGGTCTGGTTGGCGTGTTGCTAAAGGCGGCGCGGCGTCGGTAGAGTTCGACCCGCTATATTGATTTGGTAATCTGATCCGGAGATTTCGGTGCAAAAACAAACTAAAAAACAGGCCACCAGCCAATCTGTTCATCCTGCGAACAAGGCGGACGATGTTGAAAAAATCGTAAGCCGGGTGGGGCAAAAGCTGCTTGCTCTGCGTAGTGAGCAAGGGATGTCCTTGCAAAAGCTGTCCTCCAAGAGTGACGTGTCCGGCCCTGCGATTCACAAGATCGAGCGCAGCGATATGGTGCCGACGATTACGACGTTGTTGAAACTCAGCAACGCTTTGGGCGTCTCGGTGAACTATTTCATCGAAGATGGCGACGACCTGCCTGAGCCGGTGTTGCACACCAAGGGCGACGATCGCTCGATCGTTTTTACGCCGCATAAGGGTCTGAACCTTGAAGGTATCACTGGCCCGTATCAACAATTCCGCGCCGCTGCTGCGGTTGCAGTCATGAAGCCTGACGCCAACAGCGGACGTAAGCTGTTGCGCCATTCCGGCGAAGAACTTGTGTATGTTCTGTCCGGCGAGGTCGAGTTTCAGGTTGGCAATACCGAGTATCACTTGAAGACAGGCGATTCCCTGCATTTTAGCGGTGAGATTCCGCACAAATGGAAAAACATCAGCGAGGATGAGGCCGAACTGATCTGGGTGGCGTTGCGCGGCGAATAGGGCCGGGGCGCTTCCGCCTGTCATAAGAACGCCGAGGTCAGAGCCGGGGATTCCGTCAATGCATGTGCTGCAAATCCAAGTGCGGCCTCGATCTGACCGCGTGTCGCGGGGCCGCCCAGGCACATCCTGACGGCTTCGGGCGCGGCACGGTCAACGACGAAGGCATCGCTGGCGACAACGCCGATGTTTTGGGCGCGCATATGTTCCACAAAGGCAGTTCTGTTCCAGGGTTGAGGCAGCTCCAGCCAGATGCTGAAACACAGCGGGTCACTTCGGAACGTGCCTTCGGGCAAAATATGGCGGGCCAGCTTGTTGCGCTCGATCGTTTCTGTCCGAACGGCGCGCAATATGCTGGTTGCGGTGCCGTCTTCGATCCACTTGGTCACGATCGCCACCGTAAGGGGTGAGGCCATGACAACGGATGCCCGCATCGCCGACAGCAGCGGCCAGGCGCTTCGGGCATCAGGTGCAATGACATAAGCGACCCGTAAGCCCGCGCCGATACATTTTGACAGCCCGGCGATATGCCAGGTCAGTTCCGGCACGATAGAGGCAAACGGGGCCGGTTGCTGACCTCGTGCGGGTATCAGGCCATAGGCGTCGTCTTCGAGAATCGGCACATTGTACTGCCGCGCGATGGCGGCCAATTCGTGACGGCGTTCAATCGGTATTGTCAGCGTGGTGGGGTTTTGCAGCGTTGGGTTCAGGTACAGCGCTTTTGGCTTGTGCATTTCGCAGGCATCCTGAAACGCCTGCGGTTCTATTCCGTGTTGGTCCATCGCAAGGCCAACAAGTTTCAAACGGTGTTGGGCCGCCAGAGATCGAATGCCAGGATAGGTGATATTTTCGCACAGGATCGTTTCGCCAGGCTTTGTCGTGACGCGAAGTATGCCATCCAATGCCGCCTGCGCGCCGGGCACGATCAGCAATCGGTCCTGCTTGGGTGACATCGACCTGCGGTTGAGCCACGTCAGGGCCGCCTGCTTGTCGGCATCGTTACCCGCCGCTCCCTGATACCGCAGTAACGAAACGATATCTTCGGCCACGTATTGCGCGCCGGTGCGCATCTTACGGGCCAGTTCGGCGTCATGCGGCTCGGGCGGGAGGTTCATGGATGCATCCGCAGGGCGATCAGGAAACACGTGTGCCTCACTGCGGGTTTGCTTGCTGACAAACGTTCCCCGGCCAACCTTGGATTCGATCAAACCGCGCGCGTTGGCTTCGACATAGCCGCGGGCGACGGTGGTAAAATGAATCGAAAGCCTGTCGGCCAATTCTCGCTGCGGCGGCAACCGGTCTCCGACGGACAAACGTCCGGTTTGGATGTCCTCGGCGATGGCGTTTGCAAGCGCCATGTAACGAGGGTTTCCATCATCGGCAAGCATCGGGACCCAGTTTTCCATGTATGATTCTAATCCAGTTGTTTCGTGAATTGACTGTATATTGTATACGTCATTGCAGTCAAGAATTTCGTAATAATTCCGTCAGATATCACTTATTAAGCGTGTTTGCCTTAAAAAATGGCTGTCTATCAATGCATCTATCCGAAAAAATATTTCCTATACTACAACATTGACAGGGTGAATTGATTGCCTTAGTTTCCGGAAATGCATCACGCATTGGTAGCACACAATGCCAATATCCGGCAGGATCGGCCGGCGTTTTGCTTGGGAGTGAATGTTGCCAACCTCAATGGCGCAGCAGGTCCCTAAGGTTGGCCCAGAAACCACAACGGCCGGCCTGTTGACGACCGGGAGGAACCAGAAATGAGCGTCGCACAGACTTTCGATCAACCCAAATCCGCCTCAACTGCGCGCCCGATGAGCGGGGAAGAGCTTATCAATGAGCTGCAGTCCAACGGTGTGCGCCTTGTGGATCCGAAAAACAGTGGCGAAAGCCGCAGGGGCGGCGCGGGCCCGTCGGATCACACTGCTTTGACGATCAACGACAAGACGGTCATGATCCCGGTTCATACCGCCCCGGCCTTCAGCAGCCCCTATGTGGTCGACGCTCCGGATGCCGAAGGTAACAGCCGGGTCCGTCGCGACGGCGTCGATGTTGGTCGCGTGAAATTCCCGTTTCGCCCAAAATTTTATGATCTCAGCACAGCCGATGGCGTCCCTTATTCGCACATTGCAGCCCTGCACAGTAAGGACGTTCTGGCGACGACAATCCTGCAAACCTGTATCCGGTATCAAAGCCGGACCAAGACCTGCAAGTTCTGCTCGATCGGACAATCTCTGGCAGCGGGACGGACCATCGAGCGCAAAACCCCCGAACAGTTGGGTGAGGTCGCCAAGGCCGCGGTCGAGCTGGATGGCATTACCCAGATGATCATGACCACCGGCACCCCTCCGACCAAGGATCGGGGCGCCAGTCTTCTGGTTGAAAGCGCCGAAGGTGTAAAAGCGCGCGTTGATCTGCCCATTCAGGGCCAGTGCGAGCCGCCCGACACGGATGACTGGTTCCAGCGGATGAAAGATGCGGGCATTGATTCACTAGGAATGCATCTTGAAGCCGTCAGCGACGAGGTGCGTGCCGAGGTAATGCCGGGCAAGGCGCAAGTATCCATCGACCGGTACTTTGAAGCGTTTGAGGCCGCGGTCGAGGTTTTTGGCCGCGGCGAGGTGTCCACCTATATCCTTGCAGGCCTTGGTGACACCAAAGAACAGATCATCAACATGAGCGAGCGCCTGATTGATATCGGCGTCTACCCATTTGTGGTGCCGTTTGTTCCGATTTCTGGCACGCCGATGGAAAGCCATCCGACCCCCTCAGCCGGCTTCATGCACGAAATCCTGATGCCCATTGGCAAGATGCTGCGGGAAAGCGGCATCAAGTCCGAGGACATGGCCGCTGGCTGCGCCAAGTGTGGCGCGTGTTCCGCCCTGTCCTTGTACGAAAAGCTAAAAACGCCAGCAGAGTAACTCCGATCTCAGGAGGCAACACCATGTTAGCCACCCATGATAGCTTTCACGCCGGAATGCCTCATCTGGATATTTTCGGCCTGTCGGAACATTTCTGTCTGACCCATGCAGGTAATCTGCACTGGAAATGGATCGCAACGCTAACTGCGAAACGCCCATCCGAATGGGTTTCCGCTGACGGGCACCGCATCTACGCCAGCTTCATCTATACCTCTTTGAAATATAACAGAGAGGTCGAGGTGTCTGAGGACGACGAAATATCGGTTGTCTGCCATCCCTGCGCGTTGAAGCCCCCCTTTTTCGTAACGGAAACCACCTATTCCATGGCGGGCTCGGGATTGGTTGCAACGGCACGGATGATGTCGACCCTTTCAACGTCTCATACGCGAAGCAACACCCGGTTCGGCAAAACCTCGATGACGTTTCAATCGAAACCATTTGGCGAGGCCGAATTGGAAGAGACGCGCCAGAGGTTCCGGCAGTTGCGCGCGCATGACGATCGAGAACTGGTTCAGTCCAGCCAGCATCTTGTAAATCCGGCTGTCGATTTTAACGCAGCGAAATTCATGTATTTCGCCAATTTCTCGCAACTGTTCAAACGGTATGAATATCCTGAACTGGGTGCCAGAATGCCCTTGGCTTCGCGTGAGATTGCTTACTTCGGCAACGTTGATCCTTTTGAGCTGACTTGCATATCTTCCCGTAGGACTGCGGGCGATGTGATTTCTGCGATGACCCGATCAAGCGACCAGAAATGTATCGCGCGCAGTTTCAGTCAAATGGTTGATGCCGACCAAGCACGTCCTGCTTCCAGCCAATTTGGCGCGGTGGCCGAAACACCGGCGGAACCGATCAGCGCGAGTGCCTGACTTAACGACATACTACCTTGCCATTTGCGCCAGGGCTGGCGTTGCTTCATCCTTGAGCGCTTCGAACAATGCGTTGGGAAGTGTATCCAGGGCCAGGTTATCGCGGACCCAGGTCGCGTTGGAAAAGTCATCGGCCCGCGTAAAATCTGACGGCGTGACCAACACCCGTAAACCAGCATCCAAACCAGCCCGCAGACCATTCTGACTATCTTCAATGGCTATTGCTTCGTCGGGATGCACGGCCAAACGATTCAGCGCCAACTGGTACACGTCAGGGGACGGTTTCTTGGCTTGAACCTCTTCGCCGGTTGCAACGACGTTAAAAATACGGTCAGCGGACTTGCCCCAACAGGCTTGGCAAAGCGACTCGACATTCATTCTGTGCGATGCTGTCGCAATGCCAATTTTCAACCCTTTGTGGCGCGCGCGCGAAATCAGATCGCGGACGCCTTCCCTGAGTTGCAGGCGCCCGCTTTCTTTTAGCAGTTCGCGATAGGTGTACATTTTGCAGTCGTGAAGACTAATGATTTCCTTTTCCGAAAGCGGAGTGCCCACCTGTTTGGCATAGGCGCGCATCTGCTCTTTTGCGCCTGCGTTGCGCAGGATCTTGATGAAAGCGTCCTTGGTCCAATACCAGTCCAAGCCGGCCTCGGCGAAGGCGATATTATAGGCGATCCGGTGGACCACTTCGGTTTCCGCCAGTGTCCCATCCACGTCAAAAATTAGTGCTCGTAAAGTCATGATGCGCACTGTGTGCCTTTAAGCGCGGCAATGCCCGGCAGGTTCCTGCCACTGAGGCATTCCAGAAATGCCCCTCGTGCAGTCGAGACAAAGGAAAAGTCATCAGAGACACCAGCCTGATTCAAGGCGCGCACTGCGTCGCGCCCACCAGCGACCGTGATGGACTTGCCCATACGTGTGATCCGTGCGGCTTCTTGGGCCAGCCCGACAGCAGGGGTTTCATTCTCCATGCGTCCAAAGGGGCCATTCCAGAGGATCGCGCGGGCAGAACCCAGCGCGGCCTTGAAACGCTCGACCGTTTTGGGGCCCACATCCAGAATGGTCGCATCCTGAGGGCAGGCGGTGCGGTCAACGATCGCTGTGCTTTTTCCGTTATCTTGTGAGACGACTAGATCAATGGGCAGTAAAATCTTACAGCCCGATTCTTCGGCCCGGGCGCGAATTTCGGAAACGGCGTCCAACTGATCAGGTTCGAATTGGGACCGACCGATTGGCGTCCCGCTTGCATATAGAAACGTATTTGCAATCTGTCCGCCGATAATCAGCTTGTCCAGTTTTCCGGCCAGGTTCAAAAGAATTGGCGCCTTGCTGGAAAATCTGTCCGCACCGATCACCGCAACGGCAGGCTGATCAGGGGCATCAAGCGTTTGCGACAGGGCGTCAACTTCGTCGAGCATCAAGGGCCCTGCAAAAGATGGCAGGAATCGTGTGACACCCTCGGTCGATGCATGGGCGCGATGGGCGCTCGAGAAAGCATCGTTGACATAGATTTCACCCAAGCGGGCTAGGCCGGCCGCCACTTCGAGGTCATTACTGGTCTCACCCTTCAAGAACCGTACATTCTCGCAGAGCAGAACCTGCCCTTCGCTCAGGCGGCTTGCAAAACTCTCGCTAGAGGGGCCGGTCGAATAGGCCGAAAATAACACGGGGGCTTGCAGGGCATCGGATAGAGCTTTCCTGATTTTCTCGTTGGACAAGGATTGCTCGAATGGCCGGTCAGGACGCCCCCGGTGCGTCAGCACAACCAGCTTGGCCCCCTTTTGCAACAAGGGCCTCATTCCCTCAGCAAACCTGTTGATCCGGGTCATGTCAGTGATTTGACCATTCTGCATCGGCACATTCAGATCCGCGCGCACCAGCAGACGGCGGCCTGAGACGTCCACGTCGTTAATAGAAGTGAGCTGTGACATAAGCGATTCTCCTCTGCCAGCGTTGATAGCTTAAGAAGAGTATTTATGTTTCCTTCCGTTAATGGTATTTAAATATAGGAAACGAGAGTTAACCTATGTTAAAGATGATCCGGAGATATCAGAACTTGCGTTCACTTCTGGCGCTGAGCGCGGTCAGTCGCCATGGATCCTTTTCGGGTGCGTCACAAGAGCTGAACCTGACGTCCCCTGCTGTACATACACAATTGAAAAACCTCGAAGAAATCGTCGATACACCGCTTATTATACGCAACGGTTCCGGCCCGATGAAAGCCACCGAAGCAGGCCAAATTCTCGTGGCCGCTGCGGCGCGCATTAATTCTGAACTTGAGAAGAGTATGCGTGATATCGAGGCTTTGCGAGAAGGAAAAAAGGGCCATATTCGGCTGGGTGTCATCAGCACGGGAAAGTATTTTGCGCCTTCACTCGTCGCCGATCTGAACGCCAGACATCCAGATATTGAGATCGACCTGGCCATCGGAAACCGGGAACAGATTCTTGCCATGCTGGATGCCAAAGCCTTGCATTTGGCAATCATGGGCCGACCCCCGAAATCGCCCAAACTTGTATCGGCGATGATCGGGTCGCATCCTTATATCCTGATCGCGAACCCCGAACATCCTTTGGCGGGGTTAAGCGCTGTGTCGTCCGAGGCGCTTTTGCAGGAAACATTCATCGCCCGAGAAGAGGGGTCGGGCACCCGGATGCTGATGGCGCGCTATCTGGACGACATCGGAGCAGGGCAAAGCTATCGGGTTTCGGTTATGGGGGGTAACGAAACCATCAAACAGGCCGTGATTGCAGGGCTGGGTATTGCGATGCTGTCCAAGCATACGGTTATGGAAGAGCTGAAAACCGGGCGTCTGGTCAGCCTGAACCTGAACGGTCTGCCGCTGCACCGGCATTGGCATCTTATTCAGCCACTCAATATACCGGACTCACCCGCCGCGAAAACAATCTGGGACGAGATTTGTGAAATGGAAGGTAATTTCCTGCCCAGATAGATCAGGGGCAGGGGTCTGCCCGCTTGTCAGGCCGAGGCAAGCGCGTCGGCCTTTGACGTGGCCCGAGCTGCCCCGCTGTTATCGCCCAGTCCTTTCAACGCGCGCGCGACAGCCCGCCAGTTTTGAACAGACGTTGGCTTTAATCCGGCACGTTCATTGGCCAAACCTAACGCCAGATCATAGCGTTTGTCGCGCAAGGCGGCTTCAAGCAAGGTCCAGCCGATGATATCCCGCTGGGCAAAGCTGCCGCCCAAGCGGTGGGTCATATAACGGACCGGCAACAGGCGTTCGACGCAAGCGGCATAATTTTCGCGCTTAAAGTCCTGAATTGCCATGCAAAAAGGCATTCCGATTTCGCGGCTCATTGCAGCATTCGCGTCCGAGGCACTTTCGAGATAGCGTTTGTTGGCGTGGATCAACAGGTCTTGTGCCTCTACCCGGTCGTCAGACGCAAATGTCATCATCGCGTGCACATCGTTGAATGCATAAAGCGTGTCCTGGGCCGCCGGTTCCCATTTGTTGGCCAGATGCACCCAGCGGTCGCCCGAATCCTGACCGGCCAGATTCATGCGCCATAGCAGGGCTGCCGCATCCAGCTCTTCGTATTTGTTGCCATCCTTCCGGCGGGAATCCAGATGATGATCAAAAATATCGTAGACCTGATCATATTGCTCCAGATCGAGATGATAGAGCGATGTGTGCCACCACAGGTGGTTTGCGAAATTAGACGTGCCCCAGACGTCGGCGCGGTCTTTCATGAATTTGATACCACAGGACTGCCGCCCCCGCATCTCCATGACGTGGCTTACCGCGTGAACTGCATAGGGGTTGTCAGGCCGGATATCCAATGCCTGCCGCGCCAGATCTTCGGCATGGGTAAAGTCGCGGTTTTCTTCCAACCCAAAAGCGTAGAAGCCCAGAACAAACTCATAGCCCGGAATATCGGGATCCCACAGGTTGAAGACACGGGCGACCACGTCGCGCTGCCCCGGGACATCGCCCAGCAAAACCATGGTATAGTGGATCAGACCCAGCGCAAACAGATCTTTGGGGTATTGCGTCAGAACGGCCTCCCACTTCTGTACAGCCCCAAAAAAGTCACCGGCCGCCCAGGCTTTGACCGCCGCCAGGTGACCCTGCTCGCGTGTGTTGGCCTGGCCTGATAGTTGCTCTGCGCGCGTGATCGCTTCGATGAATTGCGGATACACGCGCGTTTCCATGGACTGTGTCAGCCACCCTGCCTTGAACAGCCACCCCATGACAAAGCGGGGATGCTCGGCCAAAATCGCTTCAATGCTGGCAATTGCGTCTCCGCGGAAGGACAGGGATTGTTCAATCGCCCGTTCCAACCCCTCGATGGCCGATGCGTCGCCATAAGAAACCGGTACTCCGCGAATATCCTTTGAGGACCGCGGAGTGCCTTGCATTTGGTCCAGAGCCATTTTTTCGTCCTTAGCCGCTGTCAATAAACATATCTCTTATTCGAACCGCTCGCGCTTGTTGGGCAAGCGTTGGCTGCACCATTTCGGGCTGGCCTTGTCCTCGTTTATGCCACAGGCGGTACCTGACCGAGTATGAGCTTCGCTGATTTGTGAAGGGGTGTGTAAGTTTCGTGCTCAGATTGGGTCAGCGAGCGCAGATTATTGCATCACAAAAGGAATTTCGGCGGGAAACGGCCAAAATTTGAAACATGTGCCTAAAAGTTTGAAATAAAATTGACGAGAAAACGCACCCCTTTGACCGCCGAAAATTGACTTTAGCGGTCAAAGGGGTGAATCGACTGTGGGTGGCTCAGGCCGAGCGGGCGTTTTCGGAGTCGGCCAATAGTGCGTCCACAAGATCCGGCAGGCCATCGTGGTGAGAAAAGGATTGGGTGTGCGGAATCAACCCGACCGGTTTCTTGCGGTATCCTTCGGTGAACAGCAAAAACGGAACCTTCGCACGCATTGCGGTCTCGGCATCAACCTCGCTGTCGCCAACAAAAATCTCAGGCCCCGGAGGTAAGTCTGAGTAGGCCGAATACAGTGGAGCTGGATCGGGTTTGTGTACGGGCAGGCTGTCCCCGGCGCGCACGACCTGAAAGTACTTTTCAAGATCAAGATGCTTCAAGACGGCCATGCAGGGGACCATTGGCTTGTTGGTGCAAATTCCCAGGTTGTGCCCTGCTTGAACTAGCGCATCCAGCGCCTGTTTGACGCCCGGATAAATCAGCGTCAAATGAACCGCATCCTGATAGCGTTCTTTGAATTTGGCCAGTATCCGGTCGTGATCCGCGTCAGGTATCCGGCGCGCCGACCTGAGTTTTGTGACAAAGACATCAACACCATGCCCGATGAAAGACCGCGCCTGATCAACGGTAATTGGCGGGTGCCCTTCTTCGGACATGACATCGCATGCGATGTTGTGCAAATCCAGCGCGCTGTCGATCAGCGTGCCATCAAGATCAAAGACGATCCGGGCCATGTTACTTTACCTTCCATTTTATCGAACATCCGATCGAGGGCACCTGATCGGTTGGCCCCCTGCCGGTTTCAGCGACTTGTTTCATGGCTTGAAACAGGTCCCGCCTTAGGTCGCTTGGGCCTTCTTGCCGACCAGACGCGTCAAGCCGCCCCCGGTATTGCAGCCCGCGTGACGCGTCATAGCCAAAGAAGTCAGGGGTGCAGACTGCCCCATATGCGCGGGCAACGTCTTGGTTTTCGTCATAGAGATAGGGAAACGGAAATCCCTGGGTCTCGGCCATCTTGCGCATGTTGTCGAAACTGTCGGCGGGATAGGCTTCGACATCGTTTGCGGAAATGGCTGCCACACCGATCCCAAGCTTCTGCAGATCGCGCGCGTCGCGCATGATACGGTCCAGCACAGCCAGCACGTAAGGGCAGTGGTTGCAGATGAACATGATCAAGGTGCCATTTTCCCCGGCCACATCCGCAAGAGTGACAGTCCTGCCATCTGTTGCAGGTAAGGAAAAGTCCGGGGCAGGGTGTCCGAAATCGCAAACCGGGGTTGTTTCAGCCATGTGCTCGTCCCTCAATCACTGGCGGCCGACCGGATGGCCGAGATGTTGCGGCCATAGGCGTCGGGTGCGTCAACCGACCCGCCCCGAAACACGGCTGAACCTGCAACCAACACATCCGCACCGGCCTGCCGCACCAAAGGGGCGGTCTCTGGGTCAACGCCGCCGTCGATTTCGATATGGACCTCACGGTCGCCAATCATCTGCCGCAGGGTTCTGATCTTGGCCGTCATGTCGATGAACTTCTGACCGCCAAAACCGGGGTTCACGGTCATCACGCAAACCAGATCGCACAGGTCCAGAACATGAGACACCGCCTCGGCCGGGGTTGCGGGGTTCAAGGCAACGCCCGCTTTCATTCCGTTTGCACGAATGGCTTGCAACGTGCGGTGAAGATGCGGGCTGGCCTCGACATGCGCGGTTAGGATGTCGGCCCCGGCCTCTGCATAGGCTTCGATGGACGGGTCGACGGGTGCAATCATAAGATGCACATCCATTACTGTCTTTACATGTTTACGGAACGCTTTGACCGCTGGTGGACCAAATGTCAGGTTCGGCACAAAGTGGTTGTCCATCACATCCACATGCAGCCAATCCGCGCCTTGGGCCTCGATCGCCTGAATCTCACGCCCGAAATCGGCAAAATCGGCGGACAGGATCGAGGGGGCGATTTTCACGGAACGGTTGAAACTCATTGGTTCCCTCCTTTGCTGGCATTCAGCGCCTGCATGATCGGAACAAAGTCAGCAGCCTTCAGCGATGCCCCACCGACTAGCCCACCATCCACGTCCGGAGAGGCAAAGATCACTTTTGCATTGTCGGGCTTCACCGATCCGCCATACAGGATCGACATTTTGCCCCCCATCGCGTGCTGGGTTGCCAGAGTCGCCCGAATGGCGGCATGGGTTTTTTGGATATCTTCAGGATCTGGCGTCAGGCCGGTTCCGATGGCCCAAACAGGTTCATATGCAATGACTGTGTTTTCGGGGGTTGCACCGTCGGGAACCGAACCTGTGATTTGTGCAGCAAGCACCTGTTCGGTGCGACCTGCACGGTATTGTTCCTCGGTTTCGCCAATGCAGATGATTGCGATCAGGCCCGAGTCCCACGCAGCCATGGCCTTGGCTGCAACATCTGTATCAGACTCGCCGTGATCACAGCGCCGTTCTGAGTGACCAACAATAACAAAGTCCGCCCCGGCGTCGCGCAGCATTTGGGCCGAGATATCTCCGGTATGCGCGCCAGAGGGCTGCGCGTGGCAGTCCTCGCCCCCCAACTCCACCCCCCGGCCGCGGGCGCGGTCGAGCAAGGTGGCAGGTAGGCACAGCAAAGTCACGATGCCGGAAAGTGGCTTTGCGGCGCTGGCAATTTCGGCCAGTTCAACCAGATCCGCGCCACAGCCGTGCATCTTCCAGTTGCCCGCCGCGATTTGACGTCGGGCAGTCATGCGGCGGCGGCGGTTTTTGTGGCCGGGTCCAGCGCGCCGGACGCATAGCGGGCCGCCATATCGTCCAGTGCAATGGTCTTGATCTTGGATGCTTGCCCCGCAGTTCCAAAGCGTTCGAACCGGTCGCGGCACAGGTCTTCCATCTCTTTGATCGCAGGGACCAGGAATTTGCGCGGATCGAACTGCGTCGGGTTTTCGGCTGCGATCTTGCGGAACTGACCGGTCATCGCCATCCGGCAGTCGGTGTCGATATTCACCTTGCGGACACCGGATTTGATCCCTTTTTCGATCTCTTCCACCGGGACACCATAGGTTTGCGGCATGTCGCCGCCATGGGCGTTGATCAAATCCTGCAGCTCTTGCGGCACCGAAGAGGACCCGTGCATCACAAGGTGCACGTCGGGAATACGCGCATGAATTTCGGCAATACGGTCCATCGCCAGAATCTCTCCATCCGGCTTGCGCGAAAACTTGTAGGCCCCGTGCGATGTTCCACAGGCAATTGCCAGCGCATCCACCTTGGTCTTGGCAACAAAATCCGCGGCCTGATCGGGGTCGGTCAAAAGGTCTTCCATCGACAGTTTGCCTTCGGCACCTGACCCGTCCTCTTTTGCGGCCTCACCCGTTTCAAGTGAACCCAGAACTCCCAGCTCACCCTCGACCGAAGCGCCGACCCAATGGGCCATTTCCGAGACCGCCTTGGTGATGTTGACGTTATAGTCATAGGAGGCCGGGGTTTTCATATCTGCCTCAAGCGAACCGTCCATCATCACCGAGGTAAACCCGTGTCGAATGGCCGACAGGCAGGTCTGTTCGTTGTTGCCGTGGTCTTGATGCAGGCAGATGGGGTTGTCGGGATACATCTCGGCCAGGGCCAGAACCATATGGCGCAGCATGATGTCGCCCGCGTAGGACCGTGCCCCCCGGCTGGCTTGCAGGATCACCGGGCTGTCCACGGCACGGGCGGCGTTCATGATTGCCAGCCCCTGTTCCATGTTGTTGATATTGAACGCTGGCACGCCATAGCCGTGTTCGGCGGCGTGATCCAAAAGCTGGCGCAGGGTTATAAGTGCCATGTCGGTTCCTCCTCAGGCGGCTTGACCGGCCCGCATCAGGGCCGCGATACCGGGGAGCGTCTTGCCCTCCAGCCATTCCAGAAACGCTCCTCCGGCAGAGGAGACATAGGTGAATTGTTCGGTGACCCCGGCTGCATTCAGCGCCGCGACCGTGTCGCCCCCGCCGGCGACTGAGATAGCCGTGCCATTGCTGGTGGCCTCAGCCGCCACTTTTGCAAGCGCAACGGTAGCCGCATCGAAAGGCGGGATTTCAAAGGCGCCCAGCGGACCGTTCCACAGGATCGTCCGGGCGGAGGTCAGGATACGAGAAAATTCCTCGACCGAGTCTGGGCCCGCATCCAAAATCATCATGTCGTCAGGGCAATCCTGTGCAGCGTACACATTACGCTCTGCGCGTTTGGCAAATTGTCTGGCACAGGCACTGTCGATTGGCAGAACCAACTGACACCCGGATTTTGCAGCTTGGGCGCGAATGTCTTTCACGGTTTCGACCTGATCGGCCTCGTATAGCGATTTCCCCATTGGAAAGCCTTGGGCAAACAGGAATGTGTTGGCCATTCCGCCCCCGATGATCACCGCGTCCAGCTTGCTCACCAGATTTTTCAGAACTGGTATCTTGGTTGAAACCTTGGCCCCGCCAACGATGGCAACCGCAGGGGATCCCGGTGCTTCCAGAGCCGACCCTAGTGCGTCGATTTCTTCGACCAGCAAAGGCCCCGCCGCCGACGGCATGATCCGTGCGATTGCATCTGTAGAGGCATGTGCGCGATGCGAACAGGAAAACGCATCGTTAACATAGATGTCTCCCAATTCTGCCAGCTCGGACGCGAATTTTGGATCATTCTGGGTCTCTCCGGCGTTGTAACGCAGGTTCTCGCACAGCATTACCTCGCCATTCTGCAATTGCTCGCTGTGGATGCGGGCGGATGTACCGACACAGACGTCCGAGAACTTGACCGACACACCAAGAGCCGCAGACAGATCCGGGCGCAATTTGTCGACCGAGAAGGCCGGATCCAACTCGTTCGGCGTGGGTCGACCGAAATGGGTCATCACAACGAGGCGCGCACCTTTGTCCAGCAGGGGTTTCATGCCAGCCGCAAAACGGTCTATGCGCGTGGTATCCGTCACCCGCCTGTCTTCGACGGGCACGTTCAGGTCCGCCCGAACCAGCAGGCGTTTGCCCGCCACGTCCATGTCAGTGATCCGGGGCATTTGCATCAGATCAACCTGCCCATAGCCAGTGCAGTGTCGGCCATCCGGTTCGAGAACCCCCATTCATTGTCATACCAACTCAGAATGCGGACCATGTTCCCGTCCATCACCTTGGTCTGGTCCATATGGAAGATCGAGGAATGCGGATCATGGTTGAAATCCATCGAAACATTCGGATCGTCCGTATAGCCCAGTACTCCCATAAGCGGACCGTCTGCGGCGGCGCGGATCGCGTTGTTGACCTCGTCTACCGTGGTGTCACGTTCGGCCTCAAATACCAGATCGACTACGGACACGTTGGGCGTGGGAACCCGAATGGCGACGCCATCAAGTTTGCCGTTCAGTTCCGGCAGAACCAAGCCTACGGCTTTGGCTGCACCTGTTGATGTCGGAACCATACTGAGCGAGGCCGCACGGGCACGGTAGAAATCCTTGCGCATGACATCCAGCGAGGGCTGATCGCCTGTATAGGAGTGAACCGTGGTCATGAATCCGCGTCGGATTCCAATGGCGTCGTTCAATACCTGAGCCACAGGGCTGAGGCAGTTGGTCGTGCAGGACGCGTTTGATACGACCGTGTCCGCCGACCGCAGTGTTTTGTGGTTTACGCCATACACGATGGTGTTGTCAGCACCACTGGCCGGGGCAGAAACCAACACGCGTTTTGAGCCATTTTCGAGATGTTTCGCTGCACCGTCGCGGTTGGTGAAGATACCGGTACATTCCAATGCGACATCCACCCCCTGCCAAGGCAGGTCTTTTGGATCCCGTATAGCCGTCACTTCAATTGGCCCGGTTCCCACGTCGATCGAGCTGTCGGTTGCTTTGATTTCACCGGGGAATCTGCCATGCACACTGTCATAGCGAAGAAGGTGGGCGTTCATATCAACGGGGCCCAGATCGTTGATCGCGACAACTTCGATGTCGTTACGACCAGATTCCTGAATACCACGCAGGACATTGCGACCAATTCGGCCAAACCCGTTTATTGCAACTTTTACAGACATTTGAACTCCTTCAGTCTTTTTCCAGAAGGCCCGCTGCGGCTTTGGCGACAGCGTCGGCTGTGATATTGAAATGCTGGTACAGCGCGGGTGCGGGTGCCGAAGCACCGAACCCTGTCATTCCGACAAAGGCGCTGTTGTGCCCCAGCCACTTGTGCCAACCCTGCGACACGGCGGCTTCGACTCCGACACGAGGTCCGGTACCAAGAACTTCGGTCTGATACTGGACGGGCTGCGCCTCAAACAGATCGAAGCTGGGGGCTGAAACAACAGCGGCTTGTATCCCCTGTTTGGCCAGAAGATCGGCGGCGTTCAGGGCGATCTCCACCTCGGAACCAGTTGCAATCAGGGTCACATCACGCGGCGCATCGGGTTCGCGCAGGACGTAAGCTCCGCGGGCCGCCAGGTTCGCCGGGTTATGGACTGTGCGAACCGTCGGCAGCCCTTGCCGCGACAGGCAGAGCAAGGTCGGCGTCTTCGTGGCTGTTGCCGCAATTTCCCAAGCCTCGGCGGTTTCGACCCCGTCCGCCGGGCGAATTACAGTCAGGTTCGGAATGGCCCGCAAAGAGGCGATGGTTTCTACCGGTTGGTGGGTGGGGCCATCTTCGCCCAACCCGATCGAGTCATGCGTCATCACATAGGCGACCGGCACCTGCATCAGCGCAGACAGGCGGATTGCGGGGCGGCAATAGTCGGCAAAAGCCAGAAATGTGCCGCCATAGGTAAAGAATCCGCCATGCAAGGCGATCCCGTTCATAGCAGCCGCCATACCGTGTTCACGAATGCCGTAGTGGATATAATCCCCGTCATAGTCGCTGCGGGTCACGGGACGCATTTCACTTGTTTTGGTATTGTTCGATCCGGTCAGGTCTGCGGACCCGCCGACCGAGTTGGGCAGGACAGCGTTGACCACTTCCAGCGCCATTTCAGATGCCTTGCGCGTCGCCAGCTTGGGCCGTTCACTGGACAAGCTTGACTTGTGGGCGGCGATGGCACGCGCCAGAGGATAATCTTCGGCGGGTGCAAGCGATTGGTCAAATTCCTTGGACTTGGGGTGCATCGCTTTGCGATTTAGCCAATCCGTTCGCATCTTGGCCCCACGCTGGGCTACGGCCAGCCAGGCGTTGGCAACTTCGGGCGGAATCTCGAAAGGCGGGGCGGTCCAGCCAAGCGCTGCACGGGTCGCCGCGATCTCGTCGGTCCCCAGGGGGGCACCGTGAACCTTGTGGCTACCGGCCTTGTTCGGGGCCCCTTTGCCAATGGTCGTTTTGCAGGCAATCAGAGAAGGGCGTTCGGTCTCGGCCTGCGCCGCGTGAATGGCGCTGGCTATGGCCTCGTTGTCATGCCCGTCAACCGACAGCACATGCCAGCCGGCCGCTTCGAACCGCTTGACTTGATCGGTCGAGGTGGACAGATCCGTGCCGCCGTCAATTGTGATGCCGTTGTCATCCCAGCACAGGATCAGACGCCCCAGCCCCAGATGACCCGCAAGGTCGATGGCTTCATGGCTTACGCCTTCCATCAGACAGCCATCCCCGGCCAGAACATAGGTGAAGTGATCAACCAGCTCATCCCCGAACCGTGCATTTTGCATCCGTTCGGCCAACGCCATGCCAACAGCCGTAGCCACCCCCTGACCCAGAGGTCCCGTCGTAGTCTCAATGCCTTTGGCGTGGCCGTATTCGGGGTGACCCGCCGTGCGATACCCCAACTGGCGGAAATTGCGCAGTTGATCGGCATCCATATCATCATAACCCAGCAGGTGATTGATGGCGTAGACCAGCATCGAACCGTGCCCGGCGCTCAGGACGAACCTGTCCCGATCTGGCCAGTCGTGGTTGGCGGGGTCAATATTCACGAAGCGGTTGAACAGAACGGTGGCCACGTCAGCCAATCCCATCGGGGCACCGGGGTGCCCGGAATTGGCTTGCTCGATCGCGTCCATGGCCAGAATGCGCAATGCGCTCGCCATCTGCGTTTCGTGCGATATCAGTTTAGTATGAGCTGTCATGGCTGTCCCCTCAGGCGCGTTGAGCTTCGTGGATCAGGCGGTGGATCATCGGCGTGAAGATCAACTGCATCGCCAGATCCATCTTGCCGCCCGGAATGACCAACGAGTTGGCCCGGGTCATCCAACTGTCGTGGATCATCGACATCAGATAGGGGAAGTCTATTCCGCGCGGATTGGCGAAACGGATCACCACAAGGCTTTCGTCGGCAGTAGGGATCCAGCGCGCGATGAACGGGTTCGACGTGTCCACGACAGGCACCCGCTGAAAGTTGATGTCGGTCTGGGTGAATTGCGGACAGATGCAATGCACATAATCATGCATACGGCGCAGGATGACATCCGTGACCGCCTCGGTCGAATAGCCCCGGCTGGTTTTGTCGCGATGAATTTTCTGGGTCCATTCCAGATTGATCACCGGGACCACGCCAATCTTCAGATCGGCCAGTGCTGCCAGATCAACCTGATCGTTCACGACTGCACCATGCAGGCCTTCGTAGAACAACAAGTCGGATTTGTCCTCGAACGGGGCCCAGGCGGTGAACTCACCTGGGGCGACACCGTATTTCTCGGCCTCTTCGTCATCATGAACATAATGCCGGGTGCGCCCCGTACCGGTTTCTCCGTATTCACGAAAAACGCGCTCCAGCTCTTCCAGCTCATTGGCGTCAAAGCTGAAATGACTAAAGGTGGAATCCCCTTGCTCCAGCCGCTTGGCCAGTTCAGCCTTCATTGCCGCGCGGTCGTACCGGTGAAACGCGTCGCCTTCGATTGAAACGGCTTTCAGGTTTTCGCGGCGGAAAATCTGGTCAAAGGTTCGCTTGACTGTCGTTGTTCCGGCACCAGAGGAACCGGTAACAGAAATGATAGGGTGTTTTCTGGACATAAGGGGCCTCCGTTTGTTCAGGTGCGGAACAGGCCGCGTTCGCCGAACAGGGCTGCGTTTTCTTCCTGAGGAAGATCGTGATAACTTGCGACGCGCATAACTTTGTCTTTCCCGCCGAATACCAGCGGTGAGCGCGCGTGCAGGCTGTCAGGCACCTGATCGAGAATGGGATCACAGCAATTCGAAGCGCTGCCCCCTGCGTTTTCGATGAGAAATGCGATCGGGGCGCATTCATAGACCAGCCGCAGCCGCCCGAATTGGTAACCCTCGCGATTGTCGCCGGGATACAGGAAGATCCCGCCGCGGATCAGGATACGATGCGTTTCCGCAACCAAGGACGCGATCCAGCGCAGGTTGAAATTCCGCGCCCGTGGGCCATCCGCCCCGGCGACCAGATCGTCGATATAGGCACGTACCGGGTTGGACCAGTGGCGGTAATTGGATGCGTTGATCGCGTATTCGGGGGAATCCGTCGAAATGCCGGTGGGCGAGTCCACTTGCAGGAACTGACCTTCATCCGGGTCAAGGATGTATTTCTGAACTCCGTTCCCGAAGGAAATAACAAGGCTGCATTGCGGTCCATAAATTGCGTAACCTGCCGCAATCAGATCGCGCCCCGGCCGCAAAAAGCTGTCCTTGGGATCAGAGGCGCTGTGATAGATGCCAAAGATCGTCCCGACCGAAACATTGGTGTCGATGTTCGAGGACCCGTCCAGCGGATCAATCGCCAGCGCCAGCGACCCGTTTGCGTTCAGCTCAACGACATCGTCCTGTTCTTCAGAGGCATAATAGCGGACTGCACTGCCAGAAAGTCTGTCCATGAATGCATTGTCCGCGATCACATCCAGTGCTTTTTGGGCATCTCCGTCTGTATTGGTTCCGGCAGCACTGGCCAGGTCTTCGTCCAGTTCTCCGCGTGCGATACGGCGCGCGATTTGTGCAAAGACATCGGTCAGACGGCCCATGACATCGGCAAGGGCCGGGTCGGTTTCTGCGGCCTGTGCGATCAGATCCTGCCTGTTCTGCGCCATCACTTTTCCATCCTCCCGAAGTGGTGTTTGATGGTCTGCCACATTGCGTGATTTCAGAAAATTTAATAAAATGAAATCAGGACTAATATTTTTGGAATGCACATGTTGAACGGAATAACGCTCAAACAACTGCGCAGCCTAAAGGCGGTGGCTGACACTGGGTCAATCACCGATGCAGCGGCGCTTCAGTCGCTAAGCCCGCCCGCGGTTCACAATCAAATCAAGAAGTTAGAAGAGTTCACAGGAACGGCCATGCTGGTCAGAGGTGGACGCGAGGAAGGCTTGGTGACCACCGATCATGGCGCGGTTCTGGTGCGCGCAATGGAGAGGATCGAAGGCGTTTTAGCTTCTGCCTGCGACAATTTGGAGGCGTTGGGCGCGGGTCATGCAGGTCATGTCACCTTGGGCTTTGAGACGACCGGTCGCTATTTCGCGCCGAAACTTATCGCCCTGTTGCAGGAGGCATGCCCTGGAATCAGGTTGTCTTTCCAGGTCGCGAACAGGACTGCGGTGGTGAACGATTTATTTGCAGACCGAATCGACCTGGCTATCATGGGGCGCCCGCCCAGAGGGCCTAGCGCGCAGGCGACCCCAATTGGGCCGCATCCCTATGGTCTTTACGCTGCAAGCGATCATGTTTTGGCGCAACATCCCGACTATGACCCTGCAGAGCTGGTCCGCCAGAACGTACTGGCCCGTGAGCCGGGCTCAGGAACACGTATTATTCTGGAGCGATACCTAAGCCAGATCGACACCTATGGTACGCCGGATCTGGTCGAATTCGATTCAAACGAAACGATAAAAGAGGCGGTGATTGCCGGATTGGGGGTGGCGATGTTGTCGACCCATGTGGTGCAGCGAGAAGTAGAGGCGGGGATATTGCGCCGTATCGACTGGCCCGGTTTACCCGTGATGCGGTATTGGTACCTTGTGCAACGGCTGGACACTCATGCCGAGGAAAGCACAGCGCGTGTTTCACAGGCCATCAGTGACCTGAGCGGTGCGTTTTTGCCGAACTAGCTTTTGCCACCCGTCCGCGCCTTTTTGCGCGGCAGGATTGAGATGTCCTGATAGAAAGCTTTGACCCTATAGCCACGCGACATGAGCTTATCCATGTCGACCAGCACCTTTTGCAGCCGCTCCTCGGACATGATGATGTATAAGATGACGCTTGAGTCGCTGATCAGCATTCCAGATTGCAGCCCGGATGTCCCCGCGCCGGATGCTGATACAACAGTGTACCCCCCGATCCCGCGTTTCTTAAGCTGTTCGACGACCATGCGCTGAAGCTCACCGGGGGTGATGATGGTCAAAAGTTTCTTTTCTTCGATTTCCCGCATCTGGTCCGGTCCTTTCCAATCAGGATACGTTTATGTCCAGACGGACTGAGCGACCGCGTAGTAAAGCGGGATGCCCACAAGAATATTAAAGGGAAATGTCATGCCCAAAGCCATTGTGAAATAAACACCCGGTCGCGCTTCGGGGATGGCGTAACGCGCCACCGCGGGCACGACGATGTATGACGCCGACGAGGACAAAACGGCCAACAGCACCGCATCACCGACCTGCAAGCCGATAAGATAGGCCAATGCCAGCGCAATTGCCGCGTTGATTGGTGGCGAGAGGAAGGCGAACAGGAACAATTCCTTGTCGATCTTGGCCCGGCCTTCGCTGATCTGCCGTCCCACCAACAAACCCATCTCCAACAGGAAGAATGCGAGCATTCCCTTGAAGATATCGGCGGTAAAGGGGCTCATCTCCACCTTGCCGTCCTGTCCCGCCAGGTAACCAATTACCAGGCTACCGATCAGCAAAAGCTGCGCTCCGTCGGTTAATGCCTCTTGTAGCACTTCGCGGATGGATAGCGGTTGAAACACGTCATCGTTAGGATCGTCCACAGCCACTTCAAGTGCCGCTTGGCGGGCGCGCACTGCTGTGGCCAGAACCACAGCCATCAAGATAGCGGGTGTTTCCATCAATACCATCGCAACGGTCATGTAACCCCCGAACTCGACCCCTTTGACGCTCAGGAATTGCTGTGTGGTGATGAAGGTGACGGCGCTGATCGACCCATAGGTGGCCGCCACAGCCGCGCTGTCGAACGGGTCAATGCGGCGCGAGAGGAAATAGAAGGCATAGGCGGGGACAAATCCGGCCATTGCTATGGCAGCAATGATGGCCAAAATTCCTTCGGCTGGCAGCCCACCCGAGGCTAAAGCTGCGCCGCCTTTCAAACCCAACGCCATCAGCAGGTACAAGGTTAGGAACTTTGCAATCGCGGGCGGAATTTCAAGGTTTGACCGCAGCAAGCCAATGGCGGCCCCCAAAACAAAGAACAACACCGCTGGGTCAATTAGGTTTGCCGCCGCAGATCCTAGCATGACAGGGCGACCTCTTCCTTGGATAGGCCGCCTTGCATTTTCTGGTTCGGCCCCAGACGGCTTGACTTTTGGTCAATAAGCAAACCGGTTGCCCCTGCGGACAATGCAGCCCTTTGATGGGCGGGATCTTCGGATACCACTGCATAAACAGGTGTGGCGACAGACGTTGAAATCGCCGAGAGTTCTTCCATTATTCGCGTCTGGTCGCCGTAAAATGGGAGAATGAGGATATCCGCCTGCGGGCGATGATCGTTGGCCAGGCCAGATGCGGTGTTGGTAAATGCCCCGTATATCTCGGATGAGGTGATCGCTTGCGGTAACGTCGCCGAGTCAGACAGAATACGGATCGCAGCCCGGTGCCCCGTGGCACCCGATTGCCAGACCGACAACCCGTGCTGACGGGCTTGTTGGTTCAGCCGGCGCGTCAGCGAAATGCTTTGCGCATTCGTCAACGCGCCGGACAACATCATTGCCTTTGCGCCGATCCTATGTGCGGCCTTCACCGAGGTTTCGACCCAATCGGCGGTTTTGCCGTTTGGGGGGGCAATGCACAAAACGCGATCGGGAAGCGTTAACAGGTTCAGGATTTTCAGGTTAGACGGCAACAGAGGCGCGACCTGCGGCCGGGTGGGATCAACCCAGGCTAGCCTTTGGTTTTCGCAGCCCCTAGGCGTGCCTGACCAGTCATCCGCCACGTACACACTCAGTGAAACCCGACCTGTTGTAAACTGATGAGAATAAGTACAGAGCCGTTTCAGCCACGCTCCCGACAGCCCGGTTTCTTCGAACAATTCGCGCGCTGCGGCGGCCTTGGGTGTTTCGCCGGGCTCAATTTTTCCGCCGGGGATTTCCCAGTAGCCACCTGACATTTGATCCGCGCGCCGCTGCGCGAGCAAAATCCGCCCTTCGTTGTCGCGCACGACACAGGCAGCAACCCGCACGGTGTTCCGAGGTCGGTGATCACGCGTTGTATGAGGCGACCAGCGCATCAGTCCGGCCAGACGTCCAGATTGGGAACACCCAGATGTGGGCGCGGTTTGGGCGGCACGGATTTACGCGTCGGCTTTTTGGCCACGGGCTTCGCTGGTGCCGGTTTTGCCGTTGGTTTTCGGGGTGCACGGCTCATGGTGCACCCTTGTCGAACAACTGGTTGGACCGTTCCGCGAAATCGCTTTGCGACAGGGTTTCTTCGTCACCGCCCGCCGGGATGGTGACATTAACGTGGGTTTTGGAAAAACTCAGGTCGGGGTACAGGCGGACTTCCTTTGACAAATCCGCAAGTCGTTCAAGAAAAGCGCTGACGCCCGCATAGTTCTCGAACTCAAAACGTCGATGCAGGGCGCCCGCCGAGGCAATAGTTGTCCAGCTATCAGGCGGGATCATTTCGGGCGGTACAGTGGTGTCGCTTTGAACAATATCCATTGTAAACAGTTTCCTTTCGGGCCTGGGTGCCGGGTCAGTATGACCCGGCAGCTAAGTCAGAAACGAAGCCAGAAGCCTGCGTTGCTGCGGCTTATACAGACGCAGCGGTCGGCAGAACGCCTTCCACTTCGGCATGCGGACGAGCGATGATATGCGCAGCGGCCAACCCGTCACCGACCCGTTCGCAGGCATCGGCACCGGCACGAACGGCAGCGTTCACCGCGCCGGTCTCACCGCGAACCATGACGGTCACGTAGCCCCCACCGACAAACTGCCGCGAGATCAGACGCACCTCGGAGGCCTTGGTCATGGCGTCTGCGGCCTCGATTGCAGGCACAAGCCCACGTGTTTCGATCATTCCAAGGGCAATGCCCGTTTTTTCACTCGCCATCATGTTCTCCTTTTCTGGCTAAGTTTCTTCAACTCACCCGGTGCGCAGCGGTGCCGCGCCCCAGCGTTCTACGGTCCAGTCGTCAATGATTCCGCCGATGGTCAGATCGGTGGTGACTTTGGAATTTCCCGTTGCAATTCGTGCGGCGGAATAAGCGATGGTGATCACGAAATCGCCCTCGCGACAGCCGATGGGATCGACGGCAACCTCGACATTGCCGTTTTCATCCTGAAGCACCTGAAGCTTTTTGGCATGAAGGCCAAAAACACGCTTGGTGGTAACCAGATCTCGGACGACGCGCATGATGTTCATGATGCACCGCCCTGCGCTTCGGCTTCCCAATAGTCGATGATTCCGACAATCGTCAGGTCCGATGGGTAATCCTTGTGGCCGGCTGCGTCTTTCGCCGCCGAACTGCCCACTGCGATCACCCAATCGCCTTCCTTGCAACCTACAGGGTCTACAGCCACCGACCGGCTTCCGCTTTTTTCGCGGACCACCAGCAACCGGCGGTTTTCCAGCTTGCTGATCCGTGCCGTGGCAACAAGAGTGGTTTCGACCTGAAAAATCCTCATTGCGTCGCCTCCGCCGGGCTAGTGTCTTTGGGCTTGGATGTGACAAACTGCAGTGGTCCGCCGGACTCGGGTCTGATGGCGGCCTCTACTGCCACTGGTGTGACGGGCGTGGCCGCATTGACGGCACGTGCCATCCGTTGGGCGCCGCGAATTGCTGCCTCTCTGTCGCCCGGCACAAGCGGGTCGAACCTGCGTAGAACCAGAACGGGTACTGAAACCTGTTGGTCGGCGCAGATCCGGCCAAGGATCGACAGGCCGACCGACAAATCGTCGGAACCTTCTTCGACCGAGTTCATCTGAGCCTGAAACGAGATGTTGCGTTGCTGGACGTCGTCCAACGGGTCTCCGATCACAATCAGCTTTTCTGCGTGATCTTTCACGGGATATGGTCCGCCGTGTTTCTGTGTTACCGCGTCTACCTGCGCCAGATTATTCTTGAGCAGATAGCCACAAAACCAGCGCATACCCCGCGTTTCGGTATCATCCGCGTCAACTTTGGCACACTCGGCAACACGGGTGCGTACTGTCTCTTTGGCGGTATCGCGTGCCTGGTCCAGAGTCTCGGAATAGAGGTCGGTCGAACCGACGAAACGCGCGGCATCTATATCGCCATTTCGGTCGGGAACATGAACGCGGATTGCGTCAGTGTCGGTATCGACGCCGATCAGAAGCAAGGCAACTTCGTCGCCCGCGTCATAGCGGGCATGGATGGCCTCGCGAAACTGCGTCAACCTTTTCAGCAAGTCGTTGGTCGCTGCGGTGTCATCACTGCCATGCGCGGCGCAACCGGCATGGTCAGGATCGCCGCTGGAGAAATGATACGCTCCGATCTTGAGAAACCGCGAGCGGCTGTCAGTTTGGTCGGCCTTGGCTGCAAAGAGGCGTTGAAGTTCGACTTTTTCCCAACTTTGTACGGCGCTTGCGACATTAAACATCGCCCCTGCATAGGACCGCCGAGCTGTCACAATCGATGGTGGTACACGCAGCACCGCCCCCAACAACCCGGCAAGGCGACCGTCGGCGCATGGGGTGATGTCGATTGCGTGAAATCCCCAGCGCGCGATCAGGTCTTCGATCCGCGCACCATCGAACCGCTCGAACAGATTTTGTTCCGGGTTGGCCTTGGCTACGGACGCGAACAAGCGGGTCACGCAGCGTGCGTGGATGTCGCCCATGTGCAGTGGACTGTTCCAATCTGCGACGAACCAGTTTGGGTCAGCTTCAATGTCTATTGCGGCAAGCGCTGATACCGCAGTTTGGGCGAAATCCACTTCGAACTGGCGCGGCGCAAGATTGGTCAGCACCGTCTTTAGCTGCAAATACCGTGAAGAGAACGCTGCTTCGCGTTGATCCAGCAAGGCGGCAATATTCGGTTCGGCAAATGGATGGGCTCCGCGGGACACAGCGCGTGGCGATGGACTGCCCAAGTTACGGTTGGCGGTCCCTTTGGCCACCCATCCCGCTTTCCAAGCGGCATTCGGGCCAGATTTTGTACGACGAGCGGTCATCATCCTGCCGCACCTCCGGACAAGGTAACTACGGCACCAGATTTGGGCGTCCAGCCGACTGCGCCGGTAACCGAGCTGGATTGATCCTGCTTCACAGCTTTTGCACCAAACTGGACGGCACCCGCGAATGCACGCGCAGAACCGCTGCGTTCCGTCGGATTACGAAGGGTGGCCCAACTGTCCTCCGTGCCGGTAACGCGGCTGTCTTCACGCCAGGCCGAACCGGTGATCACCGATCCTTTGACAGAGCCTTCTCCAGTGACGGCGCGATGAGCAGGTGCGGCGGCGTTTTGAGCGGCACGAACGGGCGCGCTGAATTCTACATTTCCAGTGATCTTGCCCTGACCTTGTGCGAAGGTTCCCGTGATACTTGTGGTGTCGCGTTCCGTTGCCGCGCGCGTCTGCAGATGGGCTGCACGCTGCGGGGAGCGCACTGAAAATCCATTGATGGAGCCAGCGACCTGATCCTCTGTATCTGCAGGCGCGTCGGCATCAGCGGCGACGAAGTACCGTGACCCGGTGATGTCCCGATCTGCGCCGCGCCCAGTACCTGACACCATCGGGTCATTCAGCGGTACATCTCCTGTTATCGCGCGGGGTGGGGTTTGCTGCTGTGCCGCCGCTTGAGCCTGGGCCTGTTCGGGATCGCACCATTCCTGCGCGCTGTCCGCGCTGAAATAGGGTGTCCCGGTCATTGTGGCACAAGTGCCGTGTTCAGATCCGGTCACACGAGGATCGTGGTTTAACTGTGGCCCCGTTACCGTCTGGCCGGTCCACGTATGGGACTGGCAGACTTTTCCGCCCGACGCGGGATCAATACGTCCCTGTTCACTGTCAGGAAAGGCGCTTGGGGCCGCATATTGAGAACCCGTCAGGGGCCGGTCCGAACCAGTCTCGTCCCCGGTAACACGCACGGATCGACCAATGACTGTCCCCGATACCGCGTGTCCGCCAAGAGTTTGCTCGACGACATGGTCCCCGGCGAAACCTCTGGCCCCGACCCTATGGGTTGCACGACCAAGATTTGTGCCGTGCACTGTCTGACCGTGCGGCTCGGCCTGCCGTGGGAATTGGGCAGCGACCGGCATGGGATTTTCGGGACGATGGTTCACCATGTCACCCAGCGTCTGATCGGCATTCCCGGTCACGACATTGGCGCCGCGTTCTTCGTCACCCGTGATCTGCACGGACGAGCGCAGCATGGTCCCTGAGACAGTTTGCCCATTGGACGTCAGGGCATGGCCCACCTTTTCAGGCGCAGCGCGGTATCCGCCTTCGTCCCCGGCAACATACTGAGTGCCGGTCAATGGTTTGTCATGCCCGGCTTCGGCGCCGGTCATCATTTGCCCTGTCGAATAGCTGAGGCCGGTCACCGGGGCATTTGTCCCTGCGGCGTTGACGCTGGGAACCTTGGGAGGGTGGCTAATTGATCCCTTCCGTTCGGTTTGTGATGCGTCGGGGGCGTTACCCTGCCCGAATTCAACTCGGTTCTTGCGGTGCTGTATGGCAGCTTCGCGTCCGGTTTGGGCGGGGGCGGCCTGTGTCGTCGTTTCAGGCATTGCCGCCTGACGAAAGCCGGACCGAACCCGTTCTGTTGCGGCAGGAAGTGCGCCTTTACCTTGCGACAGTGCTTTGCGTCGCGCCATCGAAGCTTGGCGCCCCGTAGCAGAGCCAGTGTCAACACGGGTAACTGGCTCCGCTACGGGGGCAGGGGTCAGCGGTGTCGATGGGACGACATCGTTCACCCCAATGCTGTTGTCTTTTGGCATCGCACCTTCACGAAAGCCCGAGCGTACGCGTTCAGTCGCTGTCGGCAGTGCGGTCTTGCCATGTGACAAGGCCTTGCGCCGCGCCATCGAAGCTTCGCGTCCGGACAATCCGGTTTTTGTCGCATCGGTGCTCATATCTGTCCTCAGTGCGGTTCAGGGTTTAGGTTGGGGCACGTGTCAGGCGCGGTAGACGACGAAGGCCATGCCTTGCGACTGGGCGTAATTGTCATATGCGATCAGGCGCACGTGCATTCCGGGGTTGGCGCGGCGGCAGGCCTCAAGCTCGTTCAGAACCTGCTCGACGGATTGGGTGCCAAACAGTGGCAGTTTCCAAAGATACCAGAAGTTCGAGAACGACTTTTCCGGCTCGGTGTATTCAATCGCCGGGTTCCAGCCGCGCGCGATCATATAGGCCACCTGCTGAGCGATCCGCTCGGGCGTCATGGGGGGCAGGTACGAGAACGTCTCGGTTCTTGGCTGGGTCGTCGGGTATGCGGATGCGTCAGTCATCGCTGTCTCCGTTTCTTAAGGTTTGGGCCAGGCGCGGGATCAGACATCCAGCTTGTCGACAACGTCAAAGTCGAACTTGATCTCTTTCCAAGTCTCCATGGCAATCGCCAGTTCGGGGCTGTGGCGCGCGGCCTCGGTCAAAATCTCGCGGCCTTCGCGTTCGACCTGACGGCCTTGGTTGCGCGCCTCGGTACAAGCTTCCAGCGCCACACGGTTGGCGTGCGCCCCTGCCGCGTTGCCCCAAGGGTGTCCCAGCGTGCCGCCGCCGAATTGAAGGCAGGCGTCATCGCCGAAAATCTGCACCAGCGAAGGCATGTGCCACACATGGATCCCGCCCGATGCCACCGGCATCACACCCGGCATGGCACCCCAGTCCTGATCGAAAAACAGGCCCCGTTTGCGGTTTTCGGGAATGAACGGCTCTCGCATCTGGTCGACCCAGCCCAGCGTTGCCTCTCTGTCGCCTTCCAGCTTGCCGACCACGGTGCCCGAATGCATATGGTCACCACCCGACAAGCGCAGACATTTGGTCAGGACGCGGAAGTGAATACCGTGCATCGGGTTGCGGTCGACCACAGCGTGCATGGCGCGGTGGATATGCAGCAACATGCCATTTTCGCGGCACCAATTGGCCAGACCTGTATTGGCGGTAAAGCCGGCGGTGAAGAAGTCATGCATGATGATTGGGGCGCCCAGCTCTTTGGCGAATTCGGCGCGCTTATACATCTCTTCGGGCGTGGCGGCGGTAACGTTCAGATAGTGGCCCTTGCGCTCACCGGTTTCGGCCTCGGCCTTCTGCACGGCTTCCATGACGAATTCAAAGCGGTGCTGCCAGCGCATGAAGGGCTGAGAGTTAATGTTCTCGTCATCCTTGGTGAAGTCCAGCCCGCCGCGCAGACATTCATAGACCGCACGGCCATAATTCTTGGCTGACAGGCCCAGTTTGGGTTTGATCGTGCAACCCAGCAGCGCACGGCCATATTTGTTCAGCCGGTCGCGTTCGACCTGAATGCCGTTGGGCGGGCCGCCACAGGTTTTGACATAGGCCAGCGGGAACCGAATATCTTCCAGACGCAGGCTGCGGACGGCTTTGAACCCAAAGACGTTCCCAACCAGCGAGGTCAGCACGTTCACCACCGATCCTTCTTCGAACAGGTCGATCGGATAGGCAATGAAGGCGTAAAAGGCGGTTGGATCGCCCGGGACAGCCTCGATCCGGTAGGCGCGGCCCTTGTAGTAATCAAGATCGGTCAGCAGATCGGTCCAGACCGTTGTCCATGTCCCGGTCGAGCTTTCGGCAGCTACAGCGGCAGCCGCCTCTTCTGCGGGGACGCCATCCTGCGCCACAACTTTGAACACCGCCAGCAAGTCCGAATCCAACGGAACATAGTCCGGAGTCCAATATGTTTTGGCGTAATCTTTCACACCAGCTTGGTACATTTTCTCAGCCACGCTGCGCCTCCTGAATCAAGTCTCTGCAACGGAAGTTGCCTTGGTCATTGGCAGGATATGAGAAAGGAATACATTTCTACAAATTAGTTATTGTCAGCTTTATATAACTATTGCTAATGTAAGAAATGCGAATAGATCTACGCCAACTTGAAATGTTCGAAGCGATTGAGCGGTACGGTTCTTTGACGCTTGCTGCCGAGGCGCTGAACGTCACGCAGCCCGCGATATCGTTGCAAATGCAAAAGCTCGAAGCGCAAGTCGATTTGGCCTTGCTGGAGCGCGCCGGGCGGGGTGTTAAAATCACCGAAGCTGGTGAAGAAGTCCTGCATCAGGCAAGGCGGATCAACCGTGTTCTGGACGATCTGCGGGAAAACTTGCGTCATTTCAAAGGGGTACAAAAAGGTGTTCTTCGGATCGCTGTCGTGTCTACCGCGAATTACTTTATCCCCGACTATCTGGCCCGCTTCAGAAAGAACCATCCCGGCGTCGAAATAGATTTTCGCGTGGCCAATCGCGACAATATTCTTGAGATGCTGGCCTCGAATGAATCCGATCTCGCCATCACGGGGCAACCTCCTGACGATTCCGATCTGATCGCGCGCCGCTTCAAGGACAATCCTCTGGTCGTGATCGCGCCCCCCGATCATCCGCTGGCAGGACGCACGGACCTAGAGCCGAGCGAGCTGGCACAGTATCCTTTTGTTGTGCGCGAGCCCGGCTCTGGCACCCGCGCCGCCATGGAGCGTGCATTCAGGGAGCATGGGCTCGAGTGTCAGACGTCTTGTGTCTTGTCCTCAAACGAGGCCGTCAAACATGCGGTTCAGGCGCAATTGGGTCTGGCAGTTATCTCGGGTCAGACAACCGAGTTGGAAACCGAAACTCAACGGTTGACGCTGTTGGATTGTCGCAAGCTATCGCTGAAGCGCACATGGTACGTCGTCTATCGCAGTTTTCGTCGTTTGCCGCCCGCCGCGCAAGAGTTCCGCACACAACTGCTTTCAGACTAAGACGTTCTAGCTTATCAGGAAGCGCAACAAATCTCAGATCTTGGGCGTAGCATGATCAATCATCCGGAACTATTCATCCTGCGTCACGGCGAGACCGTTTGGAACCGGGAAGGAAAGCTGCAAGGCCGGAAGGATTCCCCGCTGACGCCGACAGGAATCGCTCAGGCCGAAATTCAGAAAAAACTTCTGGGACAGATTGACCGCATTCCCAGCGACATTTTCGTCAGCCCGCTGGGCCGTGCCATGCATACCGCCCGACTGGTGCTGGGATCAGAGCGCGATTTTTGTGTGGATGATCGTCTGCAGGAAATCAGCTTTGGCCAATGGGAAGGTCAAACCAGGCAAGAGATTCGACAACGGTCCGAAGGCGACATCAGCGACGACGATCTAAGTTTTGGCAGTCCGGATGGAGAAAACTTTGAGATGATTGCCGGGCGGGTAAAGGCATTCCTGTCAGACCTGAAGCGCCCGGCGATCGTCGTCACGCACGGTGCCACGGCCAGCGTCATGCGTGGCCTGTGTACCGGGCTAGACCGCGCCGGAATGGTCAGCCTCGTCCGCGAGCAGGGGTGCATTTTTCATCTGAGAAATGGGCAGGAACGCATTCTGCGGGTTTCTAACCCCGATTAAGCGGCGTCTAGCTGTCGCGCGAAACCCGGCCCAAAGCGGCTGCGCTCGGGGGCCGGGCGCTATTCTATGTGCCCTTGCCATGGAACACGGCGTCATGCGTGATCCATTCCTTTGCTTCAGGGTCATGAACCAGAAACCGAAACTCGGTTCGGGCGGTGGATGCTGCCGCATCCTGCGGAGCGGCCGTGACATAGACGCGCCGCAAGCTTGTTGTATCCGCGGGAACAATAACACCTGACCCCGCAGGTGCGCCCTCGACCTCCAGCGCGAGTACCTGGTTTCCGTCCAGGCTGATATTGAACATCTTGTCTTCGCCGCTTTTGTTGCGCAGGCGGACTTCATAGATGTTGCGGATCGCGCCATCGGATTGGGTCACGTATAAAGGGTTGCGGTTCGGGCTTACTGTCATTTCGAAGTCGGTCCGCACAAACAGGGCGGCCAGCATTGCAAGGCCAACAGAACCCCACAGACCCGTATACAAAAAGTTCCGCGGTCTCAGGACATGCGACCAAGTTGACAGCGGAGCCGCGCCCGCCTTCTCAAGTGGCTCATCGGACAGCGCAAGATAGTCGATCAGCCCGCGCGGTTTGCCTATCCGCGTCATCACGTCGTCGCATGCGTCGATGCACAAGGCGCAGGTGATGCATTCCATCTGTGATCCGTTCCTGATGTCGATTCCCATCGGGCAGACATTCACGCAGGCTTTACAGTCAATGCAATCACCCGCATCCGATGTGTTGGCTTTGCCTCGCGGCTCTCCTCGCCAGTCACGATAGCCTACGATCAGGGTGTGTTCATCCATCATGGCAGCCTGAATGCGCGGCCACGGGCAGGCATAAATGCAAATCTGCTCTCGCATGAAGCCGCCGAAGATGAAGGTTGTCAGCGTCATGAAGCCGATGGTGCAATAGGCGGCCGGGTGGGCTGAAAATGCCATCAGGTCAGCCAGCAACGTTGGTGCGTCGGCAAAATAGAATACCCAAGCGCCGCCGGTCCCGACACTGATCAGCAGCCAGATGGCCCATTTGGTCAAGCTCAACCGCCACTTCTGCAGGGTCCACGTGCTGCGATGCAGCCTGAGCCGCGCATTGCGGTCCCCTTCAATCCATCGCTCGACCAGAATGAACAGGTCGGTCCAAACAGTCTGCGGGCAAGCGTAGCCGCACCAAACGCGACCCAGCGCCGATGTGAACAGGAACAGCCCCAGACCCGCCATAATGAGCAGGCCCGCGACGAAATAGAACTCGTGCGGCCAGATCTCGATCCAGAAAAAGTAAAACCGACGATTGGCAATATCGACCAGTACCGCCTGATCAGACAGGTTTGGGCCCCGATCCCACCTGAGCCATGGGGTGACGTAGTATATTCCCAGCGTAACAATCAGGATCACCCATTTGAGGCGGCGATAATAGCCTGACACGCGACGGGGAAATATGGGTTCGCGCGGAGCATATAGTGAGGGAGAGGACATCCGTTACTTCCTGATCTTGCTTGGATTGTACCCAAGTTGGGTTCTGTCGGTTTTTGCATATCGCTGTGCCCCAATCGGGCGCGAAACACCGTGCTACTGCTTTGAAAGGTTGGAATAAAACGTCGAAAATCTTTCCGTGTTTCGTTTACTTGCGGTTCTTTCCGCCCGACGGCCATAAGTGCGACGCAAGCGTGATTGAAGCATTGCAATATGCATACAAAGCGCATATAAATGCAGACAAGGAGTGAAGCAATGAATGACAGCGCGCCAAATGTCGCATGGGTTCCGGCCGTCGAAGAAGGTAACGGCCCTATGTACCTTGCGATTGCCGAAGCCATTGCGCGTGATATTCGTGCGGGCGTCCTGCGCCCCGGTCAGCGGCTCCCGCCGCAGCGCGCGCTGGCCAGTGTTCTGGGCATTGATTTCACCACCGTCAGTCGGGCTTATTCGGCTGCGGGAAAAGACGGTTTGGTCGAAGGGCGCGTGGGGCAGGGCACCTATGTCAAAGAGTCCGGGCCTGCCAATCCGGTGGTTTCGGGCAGCGCGAAAAACCAGACTGTCGATATGAGCATGAACGTGCCTCCCCGGTTAGAGGATGCTGGGCTGGTGCGCAGAATGTGGCAGGGCTTTGATGCGCTTCGATCCGAACATGGGGTTGAGTTTCTGATGCGCTACCAGATGCCCGGTGGCAGTCATGAAGACCAACAGGCCGCGCAGTTCTGGCTTCAGCGCCATCTGGGGCTTCAGCCGCATGATGACATCATCATTTGCAATGGCGTGCAGGGCGCAACTTGGACTATTTTGTCGCTCATACTCGAGCCGGGCGATACGATATGCTGCGAAGAATTGACTTATCCCGGCCTTCTGGCGCTTGCGCGGCACCTGAAGCTGAACGTTGTACCTATCCCAATGGATGCGGACGGTCTGGACCCCGACGCGCTGGATGAGGTTTGCCAGACCGTGAAGCCCCGTGCCATTTACACCACGCCGACCTTGCACAACCCGACGACGATCACGATGCCCGTCGCGCGGCGCGCGCGCATTGCCGAGGTTGCCCGCAAGCACGATCTTCAGATCATTGAAGACGATGCATATGGGGTGCTTGCAAGCACGGCGCCGGATCCGCTTTGTACCATTGCACCAGAGCGGACGTGGTACGTATCATCCCTTTCAAAGTGTCTGGCACCGTCGCTTCGTGTTTGCTTTATGGTGCCGCCATCCGGCACGTCGAATGACAACGTCAGGCGGGCGATGCGCGCAAATGGCAGCGTCGTGTCACCGATTTCTGCAAGGTTGGCAACGAATTGGATCACCTCTGGCCTAGCCGACAAAATTTTGTCCGCGATCCGGTTTGAGACTGAACGGCGGCAGGGCGTACTGCGTCAATCTCTGCCGGATATCCGTGTTCCAAAGGACGCGTTTCATGTCTGGCTTCCGCTGCCAGACGGGTGTTCCGCCACAGAGTTTGTTCTGAAGCTGCGCGGCTCGGGGCTGGGGCTTGTGCCCGGTGCAGCCTTTGCGCTTGACAAGGCACCAAATGCGGTCCGGGTTGCGCTTGGGTCTACTGATACCGCGGTGAATTTGGGGACCGCATTGCGCAAACTGGTCGATGCGTTGGAAAACGCGGATCAGCACGATTGGATGGTTGTCTGAAAGTCCAAACGCTCACCGCAGATTCAGCCAGATTAAGAAAAGATGGACGTGGGTTCTGTTTCGCTTGAGGCGACAGGGAAAACCATCGCGGAACTTACTGCGACGGCGCATCTTTTTTTCTGTAATAGCCCCTGCGAGCGTCGCGTGGCTGAAGGTTGAGGGAGATCGTGTTGCGTAGCCGGGCTTTCCCGAAGGGAGTTGCGCAACCGACTAGGGCCTTGATCTGCCCGAAAAGCCTAGGCTTGCTTGGCAAGCCTGCCTTAGAACCCGTGCATGTGTTTTGCCCACTGAAGGCCAATTAGCGCGCCCTTGAACCGTGGCAGCAAGAACAGGGATAGCGCAACTGCACCGGCGGATGTCACCGTCGCCATTACCAACGGCGTAGGTTCCCAGACGGACCAGATAATATGCAGCGCAAAGCCTGCTAAGTGACCAACGATCAAAATCGTAAAATACGCAGGGCCATCATCGGCGCGCGCGTGTGTCAGATCCAGACCGCACACAGTACACGTATCATTCACCTTTAGGTACTTGTGAAGCACGTGCCCTTTGCCACAGTTCGGGCATTTGAGAGCAAAGCCCCTGCGCAGGGCTGATCGTGTGTCTCTTTCTTCCATTTCCGAATCCAGCCATCAAAGATCAATTCTCGGGGTGTATGGCATACAAAAGTCAAACATTGTAGCAAAATGTCACTTTTTGTATGTATATTTTGACGCATACGTTTGCAAGTGGCGGGCGCCTGTAACCTGCCGTCCACTCAACACATGGCCGCAATTCTTTAAGATCGACGAGTATTAGCAGACCTGAACGACGCAGCGCCCAGATTGTTGGACTGATCCGAACAAATCCGGACGGCAATCAGTTTGTGCAGAATGCTTGGAGGGGATGGGCGGTTCCGCTCATGGTTTTCTTGCTATGAGCCAGTACGTTACGCCCAACGCCAGACCGATCGCTGCATATCCAAGAAAGTAGTGAGGGTCCAAGCTCTTGTCGTCCAGCGTGATGATCTTTCGAGCGACCGCCATCAAGGCCGTCGCGACTACAAGCTTGATATGGATGACGTCGGCGGTCAGGTAGAGCGTGATATTTGTATAGATTTCGATCGCGATCAATACGACCAGAACAGCACTGAATACCGCCAGAAGATCGCTAACCTCCAGGATGTACAAAGGTGGTTCCATAAATTTCTGATAGGTTGTGAAACCGGCATCAATAATTGCCAACAAAATAATGCCGAGCATGAGGACAGATAACGCTCGAACGCCGTGGCGGATCATGCGGTTGCACCATCGAACGATAGCGTCCTCGTGGTTGGGATCCAGCTCTACGTGTTCTGGGACAAATTTGTTTTCACCGCCACTCATCGTCGTCTCCAATAGTAATTTTCTGTGCAAGCGACGGATATTGCACCAAATTGAATCGCTCACTTTTCTTTGATGTAATCCTCCCATGAATTGGAATTGCTTTTCCAGTCTGATCTGCCGGTCGTCAAAACAACGCGTTGGGCTGTTCTGGAAATTTCAATCCGACCCATTTGAATGGGGGGTTTTGGGTGAGATCGTCTACCTTATTATTCCGCTATGCGGAACACTAAACCGCATATTGACTAACTTAGGTCTTGGAGCTAGAACAACGGCGCTGCATCTGAGGAGAGTGTATTGCGCCAAACCCACCAGCCGATCGAAGAACAGGCAGCGAGCGAATTATCCCACAAGCAAGTTGGGGCTTTCGCGTACACACCGGCACAATTGATCAAAGAGGTTGAGAATGCTTGACGCATATATTTACGATGGGCTGCGCAGCCCGTTTGGTCGGCACGGCGGTGCGCTGGCGTCGGTCCGGCCCGATGATCTGGCATCACAGGTTTTGGACGCGCTGGTTAAACGCAGCGCATTCGACGCGTCCGAGATCGAAGACGTCATTCTTGGCAATGTCTGCCAGTCGGGCGAAGACAGCCGCAACGTGGCCCGCTACACCGCATTACTGGCCGGTCTGCCGGTTGAGGTTGGCGGTCAGACCGTAAACCGCCTATGCGGTTCGGGCATGTCAGCCGCTTTGGACGCCGCGCGTTCAGTTACAATTGGCGAGGCTCCTTTGTACGTCGCAGGCGGTGTCGAAAGCATGACCCGCGCCCCCTTTACCATTGCCAAGTCCGAAACCGCCTATGCAAGGCAAGCACAGATATTTGACAGTGCCATCGGTGTGCGCTTTCCAAATCCGCGCATCGCTGAGATGCATGGGGAATACCCGATGCCAGAAACCGCTGATAATCTGGCCCAGGACTATCAGATCACACGTGAGGCGTCGGATCAGTTCGGATACAACTCTCAGGCCCGGTACGAGGCGGCCCGAGCGCGTGGCTTCTTTGATACCGAGATCACCCCGATCACCATCAAGGGGCGCAAAGGGGCGACCCATGACGTTGGGCAGGACGAACATCCCCGTCCGGATACGCAACTTGAGAAGATGTCGGCTTTGCGGACGATCTTCCCCGAGGGGGTGACGACTGCCGCCAATGCCTCGGGCGTCAATGATGGTGCGGCGATGCTGATGATCGGCGCCAGAACCGACCGTGCCGCGCCGCGCGCGCGGATCGTGGCCGGAGCCATCGCAGGCGTACCGCCCCGGATCATGGGGATTGGCCCGGCGTTTGCAGTCCCAAAGGCGCTGCAGCGCGCCGGTCTGACTTTGGATGACATGGACCTTATCGAGATCAACGAAGCCTTCGCGGCACAGGTTCTGGCCTGCTGCAAACACTTAGAGATTGATCCCGCTGACAGCCGCCTGAACCCCAACGGCGGTGCGATTGCGGTTGGTCACCCTCTGGGCGCGTCGGGTGCGCGGATCGTGCTGACCGCGATGCGGCATCTTGAGGAAACGGGCGGGCGCTACGCCTGTCTGTCCATGTGCATCGGCGTGGGGCAGGGGATCGCTCTGATCCTGGAGCGCGTGTAAGCCCACATGTCGGACGCGGAAAGAGATCGCCGGTTTGCTTCGACCCTCGCCAAAGGGTTGCAGGTGATGCAGGCGTTCAAGCCTGGTGATGTCTCGCTGGGCAACCGCGAGTTGGCAAGGCGCACAGGAATGCCCCCATCCACCGTGGCGCGGATGACCTTCACCCTTGCCTCGATGGGGTTTTTGGAGCAGTTGCACCCGTCCGAGGCCTACCGGCTTGGGCCTTCGGTCATGGCGCTTGGATACACGGCACGCGCCGGGCTGTCCTTTCTGCCAATGGCCGAAAACGTGATGCAGCAACTGGCTGACGACACCGGTGTGTTGGTTGCGCTGTCCATGCGTCACGGCGATGCGGCCATGTTGACCCGCTGTTGGAGGCCGCGCAACGCATCGTCGCTGTGGCTGAGCGAGGGGCACCGGCTGCCGATGGAGCAAAGCGCCCCCGGTCGCGCCATTCTTGCTGCTGACCCAACGCTGGTTGCCGAAACTGAACAGGCACGGGCCGACCGCGAACAGCTTGAAAGCAGAGGCTACGTAATTTCCTACGGAGGCTGGAACAGCGGCGTCAATGCTTGCGCTGTCCCGTTCCAAACTGCTCTGGGCACGCAGCCATTTGCCTTTCTGTGCGGGGCCAATGCCTCTGATCTGAATACCGAAAAACTGGAACGGGTTGTGGCGCCACGGCTGCGCGACACGGTGCAAACACTCAGGCACAGCCTTGGGTATATGTGATAGAAAGCAGGAGATTTTTATGACTGCGGTCGAAATTCGCAAAGAGGGTGAGGTCGCCCTTGTCAAGATCGACAACCCTCCGGTTAATGCCGCCGGATATGACGTGCGCGTCGGGCTGGTGAATGCAATTCAGGACGTGACATCGGACGACGCAATCAAGGTCATCGCTCTTTTTGCTGCGGGTCGAACCTTTGTAGCCGGTGCTGACATCCGTGAGTTTGGCCAGCCGCCGAAACAGCCCGGTCTGCCCGAGGTTTGTGACCTGCTGGAGGCAAGCGCCAAGCCGATAGTCTGCGTATTGCACGGGACGACACTGGGCGGCGGTCTTGAGATCGCTCTGAGTTGTCAGGCGCGGGTCGGCATCAAGGGCCTGAAACTGGGCCTTCCCGAGGTTAATCTGGGTTTGCTGCCCGGTGCAGGTGGGACTCAGCGTCTGCCCCGGCTTGTGGATGGTAAGACGGCTTTGACCATGATCACCTCGGGTAAGCCGATCTCGGCCGAAGCGGCGCTGGATGCTGGGCTGCTGGATGACTTGCAGGATGGTGACCCCGAGGCGGTTGCCTTGGCCGCTGGTCAGCAGGTTCTGGACGGCACACTCAAAACCCGCGTTACGGCTGAACAAGACAACCGCATCACCGCAGATGAGTTGAACACGTTCCGCGTCAAGGCAAAGGGCGAAGTGGTAACCCGCGCATTGAAAGCGGCAGAGGCAAGCAGCCTTCCGCTGGTCGAAGGGTTGCAGTTAGAGCGTGAACTTTTTGTCGAAGCACTGGCCAGTAATGCACATAAGGGCCTGAAACATGCGTTCTTTGCGGAACGCGCCGTGGCGCATATCCCCGAAGCCAAGGCGGACGCACGCGACCTGGAGTCTGGTGGTGTAATTGGTGGTGGTACCATGGGGTCGGGCATTGCAACGGCGATGTTGCTGGCCGGGATGCCTGTCACGCTGATTGAAATGGAAGAGGACCGCGTCGCTTTTGCCCGTGAGACCATCACCAAGAACCTCGACGGTGCAGTCAAACGCGGAAAGCTAACCGAGGGGCAGCGGGACGCCGTTTTAGGCATGCTGACCTGCACCACCGATATGGCCGCTCTGGCGGACGCAGATGTGTTGATCGAAGCGGTATTCGAATCCATGGACGTCAAACGCGAGGTTTTCGGGAAGCTGGACCAGGTCTGTAAACCGGGGGCTGTTCTGGCGACGAATACTTCGTATCTGGACGTCGATGAAATCGCGGCGACAACCAGCCGGCCTCAGGACGTGATCGGGCTGCACTTCTTCTCGCCCGCTCATGTGATGCGCCTGCTGGAAGTTGTGGTCGGTAAAGAAACCACGCCCGAAATCGTCGCCACCAGCTTTAGGCTGGCCAAGAAACTGCGCAAAATCGCTGTGCGGTCCGAGGTTTGCGACGGCTTTATCGGCAACCGTATTCTGGCACATTACCGCAAGTCTTCCGCCTATATGCAACTGGACGGTGCGCCGTTTGAACAGATCGACGCCGCGCTTGAGGGTTTTGGCTTTGCAATGGGCCCTTTCGCTGTATCGGACTTGGCGGGGCAGGATATCGGCTGGGCCACGCGCAAGCGGCAGGCAGAGTTCCGTCCGGCCGAGGAACGCTATGTCGAGATCGCTGACCGGGTCTGCGAGCAGGGCTGGTTTGGACGCAAGAGCGGTAAGGGTTTCTATAGTTATGACGGCAAGACCCGCAGCGTGAACCCGGCCGTGGCCGAGTATGCGCAAGCCGAGCGCGAGGCCAAAGGTATCGCACCCCGTAGCTTTACGGATGCCGAGATCGTGGATTTTTATATGGCCGCGATGGTGTCTGAGGCCGCGCGAGTGGTCGAAGAAAAGATCGCCCTGCGCCCGATCGACGTCGATGCGGTGTTCCTGTTCGGTTACGGCTTTCCGCGTCACTGGGGCGGACCCCTGCAATATGCAGATATCACCGGGCTGGATGTTCTGGTTCAACGTATTGAGGAATACGCGAAGGAAGACCCGTATTACTGGCAGGTTCCAGCCCTGCTGCGTGAGCTTGCCGAGGCTGGCAAATCCTTTAACGATCTCAACAAGGAGGGCTGAGGATGGACCTGAGCTTTACCCCAGAAGAAGAGGCGTTTCGTGCCGAAGTCAAAACGTTTCTGGCCGAAAACCTGTCCGAGGAGCTGGCTGCCAAGGGCCGCAACGGTGAAGAACTGACCAAAGCGGATATGGAAGGCTGGCACGCCACGTTGCAAACGCGAAACTGGCTGGCGGCGACCTGGCCAGTGGAATACGGCGGCCCCGGCTGGAGCGCGGTCGAGCGCCATATCTTCGAAGAAGAATGCGCAATGGCTTTTGCCCCGCGTATCGTGGCTTTTGGCGTAAGCATGCTGGGGCCAGTTCTGTTGAAATTTGGCTCGGACGAGCAAAAGGCCGAATTTCTACCGCGCATACTGGACGGGACCCATTGGTGGTGTCAGGGATATTCCGAACCGGGTGCCGGGTCCGATTTGGCCAGCTTGAAAACCCGCGCGGACCGTGACGGGGATCACTATGTGATCAACGGTCAGAAAACCTGGACCACGCTGGGTCAGCACGCCGACAAAGTCTTCTGCCTTGTGCGCACCTCTTCCGAGGGCAAACCGCAGGAAGGGATCAGTTTTGTGCTGGTGGATATGAACCGGCCCGGTATCGAGGTTCGCCCGATCAAACTGTTGGAAGGCGGGCACGAGGTTAACGAAGTGTTCTTCACCGATGTGCGTGTGCCGGTGGCCAATCTGGTGGGCGAGGAAAACAAGGGTTGGACGATCGCCAAGTATCTGCTGACCCATGAGCGGACCAATATCGCCGGGGTGGGGTTTTCGCTTCGCGACTTGGACCGGCTGAAGCGGCTGTCGAAGCAGTTGCACCGGATGGGCAAACCATTGGCTGAAGATCCGGTTTTCGCGGCTGAGATCGCCGAGGTGGAGATTGATCTGGAAGCAATGCGGGTGATGAACCTTGCGATGTTGTCGGCGGCCAAGGAAGGCGCTGCGCCGGGGATGCAAAGCTCGATGCTCAAGATTAAGGGAACGGTCATCCGTCAGCGCATCCACGGCTTGACCAAATCTGCGTTGGGGGCCGCCGCTGCGCCATTCCCGGCCACCGAGCTGTCGGACAACGCCCGCACAGTGCCCGAAGAAGCCACCGCATCGGCGGCCACGTACTTCAATAATCGCAAGCTTTCGATCTTTGGCGGATCGAACGAGATTCAGCGCAACATCATCGCCAAAGACATGTTCCGGAGCTGAGCCATGGATTTCAAACTGACCGAAGACCGGCAGATGCTGTCGGACACGTTGCGCCGCTACCTTGCGGACCAGTACGACTTTGAAACGCGCAACGGCTTGATAGAAACCGCGCCGTATCATTCCCCTGCGAAATGGGCAGAGTTGTCAGAGCTTGGCCTGATCGGCGCCTTCGTGCCCGAGGATCAGGGCGGCTTCGGCGGCGCTGGTTTTGACATCACCACCGTGTTCGAGGAGCTTGGCCGTGGCCTCTGCCCCGAACCTATTCTAGCCACGCTCATGAGCGTGCGCGCTGCGGCTGACTGCGGTGCCGAGGAACTGGTCGAGGATATGATCGCGGGCGCAAAGCGTCTGACGTTCGCGGTGTTCGAGCCGGATGCGGACAGCTTGGCGCTGATCCGAACCAGCGCAGACAAATCCGGTGACGGCTGGGTTCTGAACGGGCGAAAATCGGTGGTCTATGGCCTGCCGGGGGCCGATGGCGCTCTGGTCGCGGCGCGAACCGAAGCCGGGGTTGGCCTGTTTCTGGTCGATAGCCCAGAAACCATCGACTATGCCATGATCGACGGCGGTGGCGCGGGGGAGTTGATCCTCGATAGCGCGGCGGCCACCTGCATCAGCGAAGATGCCGGAGACATTATCGAAGCCGCGTTGGACGCGGGCCGTCTGGCGCTGTGCGCCGAGGCTGTGGGTGTCATGGAGGTTCTGGTCGACATGACGGTAGACTACCTCAAACAGCGCAAACAGTTCGGTCGCCCAATCGCAAGCTTTCAGGCGCTACAACATCGCGCGGTGGATATGGCAATCGAGATCGAACAATGTCGGGCGATCACCATTCTGGCGGCAAGCAAGCTGGGAACGGATGAGGCGGGCAAATTTGTCGCGATGGCCAAGAACCTGATCGGCCGCACCGGACTGCTGATTTCGGAAGAAAGCATTCAGCTGCACGGCGGCATCGGCATGACCTGGGAATATCCCGGCTCGCATTATGCCAAGCGGCTGTCGATGATCGACCACCAACTGGGTGACCGCTATGCTCAGTTGCACCGTGTTATGGCGGCCTGACCCATGAGCGAAGCTGTCTTGTTCAAGACCCAAGGGTCAACTCTGATCATTACCATCAATGAACCCGAGCGCCGCAATGTGCTGTCGCGCTCGGTCTATGAGCCTGTAGAAAAGGCCCTGAGCGATGCTGTTGCACCTGAGTCCACGGTTCGGGCCGTGGTGATCACCGGGGCCGGGCAGTTTTTCTCGGCTGGCGGTGATTTGCGTATGCTCAGGCAGCGACGCGAAATGCCACTGCCGGACCGAGAAGAGCAGATTGAGTTTCTGCATAGCATGATCAGAACCGTCCGTGCCTGTCCGCTGCCGGTGATCGCGGCGGTAGAAGGCGGAGCTGCGGGGGCGGGGGCATCCCTTGCTTTTGCCTGTGACATGATAGTGGCCTCAGAAGGGGCTAAATTCACGCTGGCCTATGTCAACGCGGGGCTGGTCCCGGATGGAGGGGGGTCTGGTTTCCTGTCGATGAACCTGCCACGCCAGTTGGCGTCCGAAATGTGTTTGACGGGTCAGCCGGTTTTGGCCGAACGGCTGTACACCATGGGAGTAGTAAACCGGGTTGTTGCGCCCGGTGATGCCCTGAGCGCTGCGTTGGACCTGACCGAAGCGTTGTCGCGTGGCCCACGTCAGGCGCAGGCTTCTATCAAATCGTTGATTGCGGCGCCCGAACGCGAAGCATTCAACGCACATCTGCTGCACGAGCGACGCCTTATGTCGATTGCCCTTGGCAGCGACGAAGCGCAGGAAGGTATTCGCGCGTTCGAGGAAAAACGCAAACCTGTCTTTCCTGATTCACACGGGTCTTAGGTTTGCTTGTTCCTGCTGGCCAAGGGTGGCGGAGTCTACACGCACTGACCTGCCGCCCTAACTGATTGCATTGGCGAATATTTGGAAGTCTATCATCAACTCCCGAGCCCGCCTGCGCGCCTGAGCGAACAAAGTTAAGGGGTGCGTTGGCCCGCACAAAGCCGGGTCTTGGCCCCTTAGCGATGTATGGTGAACAGCGGTTCTATTCGCCTGCTGCTACGCCGTCAGAGTTCGGGCGGCCTTCGGGCAGCTCGGAAATGTTGGGCCACAGGCTTAGTATTTGTTGAGTGGTTACCGCCCAAGAGAAGTTTAGCCAAAACACCGCTCCGAGGAATTTGGCGCCATCTTCAAACAGGATGCGATACTGGCCGAGGTAGACCTGAATTGACTTCTGAAAGAAATCTATTCCGATCGAGGTCACAAAGAACAAACCCGCGATAACAAGGTGAATACTGGCCAGCCGTCCCAGATGACGGCGGTAAAGAACGACAGTTCCCACCAAGAACAAAGCGTACCCCCCATAAAAATACTTCTCACCAATGGGGAGCCGTTCGTGCAGCAAGAAAAAGTCATCGAGGCAGAACGCGGTCGAAAGAAATGTCAGGGCCAACAGAAGTCTTCGTGATGCCATTGCATGTGGCGAGCCACTTAATAGGGCAAAGCCAAACGCAGATACGGTCGCGCTGGCCATCCAGAACAGAACGCCCATATTCGAAAGAAATCCTGCATAAGACGGGGCTTTGAATTGTTGCGCAGGGTCGCGGGTCAGGTAGCCAAAGTCTGACCCGGTCGTCCAAGAGATGACGAAGACGATCAACAGGCTGATCAAGCCTACGGCAATGCTGAAAGGTGCAACGTCAAAAGCCGATACTTGGGTACGGTCCCGCATCAGATCAGAGCCATCTGGAAAAGGAGACCAAATTTCGCGTTGTCATTCCATGCGGCGTTGCCTGTGTAATTTGTCCCCAGCTTTTTTTCATGTTTCAGCAAGGTTAGGGGAAAGAACAACCTTTCTCGGCGGCCATTGTGAAACTCCGCGCATCCTGCAAAGGCGTATAGCCTACCCAATCTTGCAAGACCCATCATACCTAAAACTAACCCAATTTGATTCTGTCTAAAACTGAGACTGATTTTTCAATACATCGCCATTTTCGGCAATATCCCTTAGCTTGTGAAGCTTCACCTTGCAGTCCGTCGATCAACACCACCCAGGCAAGGGTTTCATCAGGCAGAACAAGCGAACTGCGCAATAATGAAACCGCCTGACAGGTGGTACGCTTACGCGCTTACTCCGCGTCTTCCATTTTGGTCGCGTTGAGTTGGGCGAACAATTCAGGCCCGACGCGGTCATACAGTTCCAGTTGGGTCTCGAGAAAGTCGATATGCCCTTCTTCGTCCGACATCAGGTTTTCAAACAGGTTCATCGTGACGTAATCGCCCGCATCTCTGCACACATCGCGTGCCTCTTTGTAAAGCGCGCGTGCGCTTCTTTCGGCGGCCAGATCGCATTCCAGTGTTTCCCTCGGATTTTCACCGATTCGCAGCGGGTCGAGTTTTTGAAGATTTGGATGCCCCTCAAGGAAAATGATCCGCTCGATGAGTCTGTCGGCGTGTTCCATTTCCTCGATCGACTCTTCGCGGCTTTTTTTAGCCATGCTGCCAAGACCCCAGTCGTCCTGCAATCGGTAGTGCAACCAGTATTGGCTGACTGCTGTCAACTCGTGCCGCAAAGCCTTGTTAAGGTATTCGATTACTTTCTTGTCACCCTTCATCGCGGGTCTCCCTGACTCTGTTTGAAAATTGGTTTTGAACAATCATTCTGAGTCGCGACTGTAACATCGGTAACTGCAATCTCCAAAGCGGTGCAATTCCCGCAATTTAACTGGTCGCAGACCCGCATTGCCGACTTTAAATTCGACACACCTTTGACAATCCTGTCTCAGAACCCGTCGGGCAGGTCTCGGCTGGGTCAAACCGTTGCGCCCTTGATGCGAATAGCGGTTCCCAGCATGCCTGCGCATATCCCGATGATCACGGCGATGATCAGTTCGGTCGTTTCGATATTGGCAAAGGACCAGTGTGCGAAGATCAATGTCTCGACCACGCCGACGACCCCACCCATGGCAGCACCAAGCATCAGATTTCGGGTCATCATCCCCAAAGCCAGGCCAAGGATTCCGGGCAGGCTGATAATGTTGGCTCCGATGGTTCCAAGTAACTCAAGCATGTCTTGCCCCCTCTCACTCGGCCTGCGTGGTCAGGTACGACCGGATTTCAGCGCCATTGTCAGCCAGTTGACCCTGAACGGAATTTTGGGGGGTGCCGGCAAGTGTCTCTGTAACCTCTTGGTACCTTTCAAGATATCCGGGCGGAAGGTTATGGGCGATGCCCTGATGACAGTCGATACAGGTCATGTTGTTGTCGATCGCGCGCTGGTGTTCTGATGCTGCGCGTGCTTCCTGAATCGTAAAGTCCATATAATCGAAGTTGTGACAATTGCGGCATTCGCGACTGTCCGAGGCTTTCATCTTTTTCCAGACGGCCGATGCCATGCTCAGGCGGTGCTCCTCGTATTTTTCGGTGGTGCTGATGGTGCCGACCAGCTCGTGATACACATCTTTGACGGCCATGATCTTTGCTTGGATCTTATGGTTCCATTCATGAGGGACGTGGCAGTCCGAGCAAATTGCGCGGACACCGGAATGGTTGTTGTAGTGTATCGTTTCCCGGTACTCGCCCAAATTGGTTTCCATCGAATGGCACGAGGTGCAGAATTCCTCGGTGTTGGTCAGTTCCAAAGTCCAGTGAAATCCGCCCCAAAACAGGATTCCAGCAAGAAAGCCTGCCAGCAGCAAAAAACCTGAACTGAAGGCAACTGCCGGTGTCCAGATTGCGTTCCATACCCGGCCTATCCAACCGCGTTTTTCAGGGGAGTCTGCCATCTCGGTGCTCCTTTCAGATCAGCTTTGGATCAGTCGGTGGACGACGGTTGAAAGAGGTTGGTGACCAGAGGTTCGGTATCCGCTTGCGGAACATGACACTGGTTACAGAAATACCGGGTTCCGGCGATGTGATCCAACTCGGTCCCGTCGCGATCCAAGTAATGCGTCATCGAAAGCGTCGGCGCATTCCGCTCACCAGCCTTTGTCCAATCATGACAGGACAGGCACTGGTTGGTTCTCAGATCAATCTGATACTGCGTGATGGAGTGCGGAATCAGCGGCGGTTGTTGGCGGTAGTTTCGGACCATTCGGCCCTCTCGGCCTTCCCACTGAAGGCTCATGTTCACAACGCTGGGCGCATCCGGCGGGGTTCCGCGCAGGTCACGAAGTTCTTGCGCAATCGCAATACTGCCAAGCGCGATGAGAAGGGCTGCTGCGGTGGCGACTATCTTGTTCATCTTGCATGTTCCTTCTTGATTGGCTGGACGACCGCCTTGGGGCGGTCATCGCTGCTTCAGACACGCTCGACTTTGCAGGCGCATTTTTTGAAGTCTGTCTGCTTGGACAGTGGGCAGGTCGCGTCAAGCGTCAGCTTGTTCGTCAACTGGCCTTCATCGAACCAAGGCATGAAGATCAGCCCCTTTGGAACCTTGTTTCGTCCCTTGGTGGATACGCGACTTGTGACTTCACCGCGCCGCGTGGAAACCTTGATTTCCTGCCCATGTCGCAGATCGCGGGCTGCAGCGTCTTCGGGGTGCATGTAAATCACGGCCAGAGGGAATGACCGGTGCAACTCAGGAACGCGGCGGGTCATCGAGCCCGAATGCCAGTGTTCAAGTACACGGCCCGTGCAGAACCACAGATCGTATTCCTCGTCGGGCATTTCCGGCGGTGCCTCATAGGGTGCGAAGATGATCTTGGCCTTCTTGTCCGGGAACCCGTAGAACTGAACTTCGGATCCGGCCTCGACATAGGGATCGCTGCCTTCGCGATACCGCCAAAGAGTTTCTTTTCCGTCCACGACCGGCCAGCGCAAGCCGCGCTCTTCGTGATAGCGTTCAAAGGGTGCCAAGTCGTGGCCGTGTCCACGCCCAAACTCGGCGTATTCCTCAAACAGGCCCTTCTGAACATAGAACCCAAAATGGTTTGCATCATCATTCGGGTGTCCCGGCTGAATTTCACTAAGCGGGAACTTGTCGACATTGCCGTTATTGTAGAGAACCTCGTACAGGGTTTTCCCGGCCATTTCGGGTGCCGTGGCGACAAAGTCCTCTCCCCATGCTTCTTCGACGGTGAACCGCTTGGAAAACTCCATAAGCTGCCAGAGATCGGACTTGGCGTCGCCGGGTGCGTGAACCTGTTGCCGCCACATCTGAGTGCGGCGCTCGGCATTGCCGTAGCAGCCTTCCTTTTCAACCCACATGGCCGTCGGCAGGATCAGGTCGGCAGACATCGCCGTTACGGTCGGGTAGGGGTCGGACACAGTGATAAAGTTGTCGGGATTACGGTAACCCGGCCAACCCTCTTGGTTCATGTTCGGGGCGGCCTGCATGTTATTCGTGCATTGGACCCAATAGGCGTTCAACACTCCATCGTTCAGCATCCGGTTTTGCTGAACAGCGTGGAAGCCGACCTTTTCAGGAATAGTGCCCGCAGGCACTTTCCAGATTTTCTCGGCCTTTGCGCGGTGTTCAGGGTTGGTGACCACATAGTCGGCTGGCAATCTGTGCGCAAAAGTGCCCACCTCGCGCGCGGTGCCGCAGGCGGACGGCTGGCCCGTGAGTGAAAATGGCGAGTTGCCGGGCTCGGAAATCTTTCCGGTCAGCAGGTGCACATTATACATCAGCGAGTTCACCCACGAGCCCCGCGTATGCTGATTAAAACCCATCGTCCACAGGCTCATGACCTTGCGGTTTGGGTCGGCATACTGCTTCGCAAGGTGTTCAAGCTTCTCGGCTGGAACACCAGACAATTCGGCCGTGTATTCCAGGGTGTAGGGTTTCACTGACTCCGCGTATTCGTCAAAACTGATCTCGGTCAGCTTGCCAGAATTCGGATTGGCCGCCGCCTCTTGCAGTGGATTGTCGTCCCTAAGGCCGAAACCGATATCAGTGTCGGTCTTGGTGATATTGACATGCTTGGACAGGAATTCTTCGTTCACCGCGCCCGTTTGGATGATGTGGTTGGCGATATAGTTGAGGATGGCCAGGTCCGTTTGCGGATTGAATACCATCCCGTTGTCAGCCAGTTCGAAGGACCGGTGTTCGAACGTGGAAAGTACGTGAACCTCGCTGCCTTCTTTTGTCAGGCGTGTGTCGGTGAGACGCGACCATAGGATCGGGTGCATCTCGGCCATGTTCGATCCCCAAAGAACGAAGGTGTCCGCAGCCTCCAGGTCATCGTAACAACCCATCGGTTCGTCAATTCCGAAGGTTCGCATGAAGCCGACAACAGCCGACGCCATGCAATGTCGCGCGTTGGGATCAATGTTATTTGACCGGAACCCCGCCTTCATCAGTTTGGATGCGGCATAGCCTTCCCACACGGTCCACTGACCCGAGCCGAACATTCCAACGCCCTCGGGGCCTTTGTTCTTTAGGGTCTCTTTCCACTTTTCGGCCATGATGTCGAAAGCGTCGTCCCATGAGATCGGTTCGAATTCTCCATCCTTGGCGTATTTACCATCTCTCATACGCAGCATTGGCTGGGTCAGGCGATCTTCGCCGTACATGATCTTGGACAGAAAATACCCTTTGACGCAGTTGAGGCCGCGGTTCACCTCGGCTTTCGGATCACCCTGCGTGGCAACAACACGGCCATTCTTGGTGCCAACAAGGACGGTACATCCAGTTCCGCAAAACCGGCAAGGCGCTTTGTCCCAGCTAATGTCCGGAATGCCAATCTGCGCATTGGCCTGACCACCGGCCAGGGGAATTCCAGCGGCAGAAGCGGTTGCAGCGGCGGCAGATGCCTTAAGGAATGTTCGGCGAGATTCTGATGTAGTCATAGCTATGGCCTCCGACTGGTGGTTTGGCTTGGGGCATCAGGACGCGAAACGCTGTCCGCAATATCCTCAAAATGATGATAGGTAAGAGTGACCGAGAGCACCCCCGGGATCTGGTGCAGGTCCATGATGATCTCGGACGCAAGGCGCGCGGGCGTGTCTTCGACAACGACAACGAACCGGCCTTCGGTTGTTTGAGCATGTACTTCAACGCCCGGTATCTCATTCATAACCAACGCAGCTGCATCAGCTTGAGCGGGGGATACATGGGTAAGGCAGCCACAAATATTCATTGAATCGGCTCCATCTGAACTTGGGTGCGCCGTTCCAGCATAATCGCATCGACAGGGCACAGCGCCACGCAGGACCCGCATCCGTTGCAGGCATAGGAATCCAGCGCGGGTTCGGCACGCCCGCCTGTCTGTAGTTTGAACCGAAGCGCATTCTGGTCGCAATTATCCTGACAGATACGACAGCTTACACCGTTCATGGACAAGCAACTTGAAGCCTGTACCGCAGCCCGCCAGGGCCAGTCGGCCAAGCCTTCGATATCCAAAGCATCGGTCGGGCAGGCGCGCGCGCACTCACCACAAAACGTGCAAGGGTTATCGTTTGGTTTGAAAACAGGGTAGCCACCGGGTTCCATTGAAATCAGGCCTTCCGGGCAGGCTGACACGCATTCTGCGCATTTTGTGCAGGCATCGGCGAAACCGCTCACACAAGCACCCGGAGGCCGGACGATGTTTCCGTCCTCCCTGAGAATTTTGGCACTCAGAAACCCACGTCGGCTGGTCACTCGATCCATACTGGTTGACCTGGCTAGAGACGATTCCCTAATGCCAGTATTCCGCTTATTGTCTCAAATTGCAGCAATTTTTCACCCAAATCGCATCTCAATTGCAAAAAGAGGGTTTGCGCGTTGGATTTCAGAGGATGAGCAACAACGTAAGACTTGGCAGCGGGGCTTATGCTGGCGCCCCGTCGCGCAGGATGGCTGCACACATCGCAAAGCAGACCAAATCGCCAGAGACTGTGACAAGCCGGAAAACGGCAACAGCTACGATCAGCCCGCCTGCGGGCACTACATTCGAAAGAAGCAGTAGCAGAACTGCCTCGCGCGGGCCTAAGCCGGCAGGTGCACCGGGTGTTACGTACCCAACCAGCCAGGCACAGATGCCCGCGACAGTTGCAACAAAGAACGGGCCCTGGCCCACGATCCAGACGACCGTTCCAAAGATTGCGCCGAGCCCCAGCATGAACAACGCGCAAATCGGCACAACAATACAAAAAGCGCGGGTCAGTTTCTCGCTGTTCCCCGCTATTCGCGAGGTGATGAACAAACCTGCAATCAACAAGGGAGCAGAAATGAGTGTGAGAATCCGCACCGTGTCATCCGACCAGCCAATTGTGTGCGCGACCTGATCGACGCCCGGAGTGACGAGTGCAGCAATCAAAAGTGCCAAAACAGCGCCCGCTGGCATCGCAACTAATTCCAACAGCGTCGCCAGCCCCAATTGTTTCGCGCTTAACGGGCCGTCGCGCAGGACCATGGCGCGCCCGATCAGATGGGCCACATTACCAGGCAAATAGCGTGCAATCTGCGCCAACCCGAAAGAGCGCCACGTTCGCCGCCGGGGTTCCGCGCCGTAGAGGCCAACCAGTTGGTGCCAGGTTTCGGCAGGCAGGGACAGCGTCAAAATGTAGACAAGCGTCAGGCCGAATAGTTGGACAAGTTCCGTTGAACTTGGGCGCCAATGCGAAACCTCTGTCCAATTGCGCTGAACTTCACGGGCGATATAACCCAGTGACAAGACAAGCAACACGACCCCGGCTACGCGAATTGCGCGCCTGAACCATAAGCCTGCGCGCAAGGGCGTGTTCTCTTCCATCGCCAGGCTCAGGTATGAGCCGTCAAAATTGACGTCTCGTCTGGATAAGGAAGCGACGGCGTAAGGCCGGGGCAGCGTTTGACGGAAAGCCCGGACTCACTGATCGCTTCACGATATCGGGCACGCTTTGAGTTGTCGAAGACGATCATTCCACCCGGTGACAGCCGGTTTGCAGCATGGCGCAAGCATGCTTGGCGTGCGCGACCGTCGATAATTATCAAGTCGTATGAGCCATCCGCCTTGTCAATTTCCGATGCATAGGATGTAAAGTTCAGGCCGCGCATGTCTTGTTTCTGAGACAGATAGATAGGGTCAGAAAGGGCGACGTCTTTTGCGTTCGAAGCAGGTGCCAAACGTAGGTCAACCGGGCATATATTGGTCTGACCCTGGACCCGTTCCAAGACGCGTGCGTACCAATCCGCATCATGCTCAACGCTCGTTACAGAAGCCGAGCGTCGCGCCGCCCAGATCGTGCTGGCCCCCGCGCCGTATTCAAATACACGGGCTGGTCTTGTTTTCAGGAACGCGTCGACGACTTCAATCGCATCATAGGTCCACCAGGGAACGTCCAGGGCGATCAGCCCGTCTATGTCATGGATTGCCATAAGGCTTGACGCCCAATGATACCCCCTGCCGCGATGATGCCGGCGCGAGAGCCAGTCAGCGACGCTTGTTTTGTTCAGGCCCCAAGCGATGCCTCGCATCGTTGCGACGTAGCCGGATTTTGCCGCCCTCGAAAGGGTGGCACGTGGATCGTTTGTCATACGGCGTCCTCAAGCGAAGAATGCGACCTGCAGGTTTTCGTACCTTGTTCGACGGCCAGACCAATCTGGGCCGCGCGCTTCAGACAGGCGTCTTCGGACCACTTTTCAAAATACTCCCCCGGCGTTTCCCTGAGAGGTGAGGCGTATTTATACACAGATGCTGTTGTTGTGGTGGTCCCGATAACAAACGCCATCGCGCACAATCCCACGAACCAGGGTTTTGCAGCTGTGCCGGAATCTGGTCGCATACAGAACACGGCACCCATTAGCGCCAATGTTGCGATAACTGGCCAAAGATCCAAGCGGTATCGGAAGGTGATCGTGCCGTAGGCCAGTGTCACAATAGCCGACAGCGCAACCGCGACCACAAGCCCTGCCATTTGTGTGTCCCGCCAGGCCGCGCGGATACCGAACAGTGCCAGAAGGCACCAAAGCGGCCATAGCATAACCAACCCCGTTCTTGGGCCGCCAACTCTGATATGGCCTAGGATCGGCTCTGTTACCGCCCGGTAAAGGCCGAGAATCGAGTCGGACAGGCCGGTCAAGAAAGACGCTGAAGGGACGTCGAACAAGTAAAACGCTGCATTGGGAACAACGCGTAATGGGTTCAGACGACCATGCTCTTCGAAGGCTGCCGCGCGGATTGAATCCTTGGTTTCGATACCCCAAAAGACATTGCCATAAACAACGCGCGAGCCTTCATAGCTACCATGGGTGATCAACGCATCCCCAAATCGCAAAGCATTTAGCCCGAGATATCCGAACCCGCCTGCGGCCAAAATCCCCATGGCGATGATCGCGGGGATGAGAAAGGCTGAACGGTCGCGCCACAAACCGTGTCCAATTGCCAAAACGACACCGGCATAAAGCCCGATTGCCACATTTGGCCGCGCGTGCACGGCGACCATTGCGCAAACGGCAAGCAAAACGACTGAAATTGACGCTGGTGTCACGCCACGCGCCGCGCGTGTCCAAACGGCAGCAAACAGCCCAGACATCGCAAACGCCACTGCAATCGGTTCGTGATAAAATGAAAGGTTGATGACCAGGGCGGGGCCTGGCCCGGCGACCCACAAGGCGGCACAAAGCGCCAGCACCAAAACGCGGCGATCCGCAGAAACTCCTGCTGTCCGTGCCAGGGTCACAAGAACATGCTGCCAGCCCAGCGTGCCGACCACGGCCCAAAACCAGATCGAAAAGCCGTTCATGGGGACTGTCTCGAACGGCCAAGCCCAGCCAAAGGCAAAGCGCGTCAAAAGCGGCGCAACACCATGATAAAGATAGCCTGTTCCGTCTGCGGTATAGTGGCCTTCGTAGCGAAGCACGCGGGCGGGCAGGTCAAACCGACCTTCCAATATCGCGGCATAGTAAGCGTCATATATCTGCCAGCCAAAGGGTTTAAGGTCAAACAAGGTCCACGAAGAGATCACAAGAAGACCGAAATAGACGGACCCCAAGATTGAAATCAGCCATAGAATACGTTTGCCCCCGGCAAACGGGGCGTTTGCCGTGCCCATATCCGTCACGTCGATCCATTCCCACGATTATTTGTGTCGATACGCAGTTCCAGTTCCCGCATTCGGCTCAGGACTTGTTCTGTAAGGCGCCGATTTGTTGCAATCGCGTCGCTAAGTAGCGCGATGATCATCGTGATGTACCCTGCCAGAATGAAAACGCCGCCTAGGATCAAGGACTGAACGCGACCGTCACCGTCGCCGGAAAAATAGTAGAACAGAAAGCGCAAAACCGGGATTGTTCCGATGATCAACATCACCAAGCCGATTGTCAGAAAGGCGCTGAGAGGTCGATACATCGTATAGCTGCGAAGGATCGTTGTCGCCTGCTTTCGCAAAAATCCACCCATCGACGTGAACAAGCGCGAGGGGCGTTCGACAGGATTCACGTTGACGGGAACAGACGCTATTTTCAGGTTTGTCTGCCCGGCATGGATCAGAGTTTCGGTGGTATAGCTGAACTTGGTCATGACATTGATCGTCAGGGCGGCTTCACGGGTGTATGCGCGAAATCCGGATACTGCGTCGGTGACGTCAATCCCGGCAAGCCGTCGAACGACCGACGTTCCAAACCGCTGCAACAGGCGCTTCAATGTAGAAAATTCAACGTTTTCACCGGGTTTGCGGTCACCCACAACAATGTCCGCTTCTTTGCGCAATATCGGCGCCACGAGGTCGGGAATGGACAAACCAGAATACTGGTTATCTCCGTCGGTGTTGACGATGATATCCGCGCCTGCCTGCAACGCGTGATCAATTCCAACCTGAAAGCTTCGGGCAAGGCCCTTGTTGCCCCGGTTTCGCAGCACATATGTTGCCCCGTTTTCGCGCGCAATCTCTGATGTTCTGTCAGTGGACCCGTCGTCAATGACCTGCACTTCGATGCTGTCTACGCCGGGAATTTCTTTTGGGATGTCGGCAAGGACCGCGGGCAGGGTCTCTGCCTCGTTGTAGCAGGGAATTTGAACAATAAGTTTCAAACCGATTTACCTTCACACTAGTCACAAGAACCCGCAGAAACAGGGCTAACCGATGGAGGAGGAAGTGGTGTAAACCTCTCCATTGATTCTGAAATACACGCCACAAGCAGTAGCAGATGTCAGTCAATGCGTTAAACAAAACCGTTGTTTTGCTCATGCTGGTCGAATGACACAGGGTTGCCAATCAGCCTTTCACCTGCCCTTTCCTTCACCTAAATGGTCCGACAGTATATCAGAACATTAAAGGCAGGCAGAGGTGCTCTGGTCTACTGCTGATGTGTGAAACGCCTGCAGAACACGGACCTGTTTCCATGCTTTGCATAAGAAACAGCCACTTTGGCGCGCTTGAAATCAAACAAATGCGCGCGCTGTTTATTTGGGGAAGGTGGTAACCGTGCCGGAACAGCTTCGGAAAGTGCGCTGGCTCGGTCTCGGATTCTTCCCGATTAAGCCAAGAAATGCGCCGGCGAATTCGCGATGAACGATACGGCGCTTTTGTTGGTGCCCTTGGGTGGGGCAGCTGCAAGGGCGAAATTGATATCTAACCACCCCATTTTGGCAGTTCCGGAACGGGTCAGGCCAATATAGGCTTTTAGGTCTAGGCCGAAGTCTTTCAGCTACAAATACAACGACTGCCGCAGAGGTCATGTCCAGTTGATCAGCGGGCGACACAAGGGCGAATGGATGAACTGGGATGAGTTTTCGCATTGGGGACAGCACATTTCGAAATGGGCTGCCGATTATCACCAAACCCTGTCGGATCGCCCTGTCCGGGCACAGATAAAACCGGGGGATATTGCCGTCCAGATTGACGCTTCGCCGCCAGACTCGGGGCAAGCGATGGAATCCATCATGGCCGATTTTGAACGGATCGTCATGCCGGGAATGACCCATTGGCAACACCCGCGTTTCTTTGCCTATTTCCCAGCCAACGCCGCGCCGCCTTCGATGTTGGCCGAGATGTTGGTGACCACAATCGCTGCTCAATGCATGCTGTGGCAAACTTCGCCCGCCGCGACCGAAGTTGAAACCGTGATGGTCGATTGGCTGCGCCAGGCACTTGGTCTGCCTGATGGCATGACAGGGGTCATTCAGGACAGCGCGTCTTCGGCCACTTTGTCGGCGGTGCTGACCATGCGAGAGCGCGCCACCGGGTTTACCGGCAACCGCGAAGGGTTGAATACGAAAGGCGCGCTGCGGGTTTACTGCTCGGATCAGGTGCATTCGTCCATTGACCGGGCCTGTTGGGTTGCCGGGATCGGGCAGGACAATCTGGTCAAATTGCCGACGCGGGGGTCAACTTACGCGATTGATCCCGGCGCACTTGAGGCGGCGATTCAAAGCGACTTAGCCGCCGGGCATGTTCCTGCCGGGATCATTGCGATCACCGGGGGTACGGGTGTAGGGGCCTGCGATGATCTGATGGCCGTTGCGGATATCGCGCAGAAGCACGACCTATACACCCATCTTGATGCCGCTTGGGCCGGGTCCGCCATGATTTGCCCCGAGTTCCGTCAGGCGTTGTGGGCCGGGGCGGATCGCTATGACACTATTGTCTTTAATCCACATAAGTGGCTTGGCGCCCAGTTCGATTGCGCGATCCAGTTTTTGCGGGACGCAACTCCGCAACTCAACACTTTGAAGATCGAGCCCGAATACCTGAAAACCACAGGGGCCGAGGTAACAAACTATTCCGAATGGACAATTCCGTTGGGCCGCAGGTTCAGGGCGTTGAAAATCTGGTTCCTGCTGCGCTCTTACGGTCTGGATGGCCTGCGTGAACGTATCCGCAACCATGTTGACTGGGCAAATGAGCTGGCCAAAATAATCGGTGCAATGGACGGGTTCGAGATCACGACAGGCCCCATCCTGAGCCTGTTTTCGTTCCGCTGCCCGGGTGACGACGCGATGCAGCAACGTCTGGTGGATGCGCTGAATGACGATGGTCGGATTTATCTGACGCAGGGCATGTTCAACGGCCGCAAAATCATCCGCTTTCAGGTGGGGCAATTCGATACGACGCGGAATGATGTGTTGATGGCTGCTGATGTGATCAGCGAGGTTTGGGAGGCTTTGAATTGAAGCTTGTGACCTTTACCGCGGGCGGTCACCGGAAAATCAAACGCTGGATTATGAAGGTGAGATGGCAAATGTGATCGGTAAAGGTGGCGCGCAGGACGTCGCAATGCGGACAGGGCGTTGAGTCCGGCCAAATGCCCTCCGGGAAGTAAATTCCAAGCGGATTTCGGTCCATTCGGCTCAGTCGATATTGCGTTTGCCTGAAAGCACAGGCGAAGCCAACGCCACACCCCTCAGGCGTGCAGGGCGTCGATGATCTGCCTTGGCGTCATCAGATCGCGCAAAGCACGGTGGATGCTGTCATTAGCCTCGCTCAGGGGGGCGCCGGCGACATCAAACCCCAAAAAGCTATGCGGCAAGCTGAGTGCCAGATAGAACCGCCTGCCAGAAAAGGCCGCTGCGCAGTAATCCTTACCTCCCTGAAACCGTCCGGCAATGTCCGTCAGCGTATCGGCGAATTGAGGTTTAAGATACTGACCAAGTTGGGCCGGGTCGTCAGTGTAGACCTCAAAAACCTGTTCGGCATCTTCAACACCCAAATCCCAGCGATGAGTTGGCAAGGTATTGCGGGACGCCCAAGAATACAGCTTGTTCAGGGTCTCGCCAAAATCCTTGACGAACACAGTGCGTGGCATGTAGACCGGGCAGTCGATCTCAAGCACGATTCCGGCGAACAAGGTTCTGTATTTCCGGTCGTCATTGTGATCGCGATAGCTTTCAGAGCAACTCATCTTCAGCAGCTTGTAGTTTGTATCCCGCCATGTTCCCGTGATGGCTGTGTCCTCGCGTATCCGCTCGGCCTTGGGTAAAATCTGCAGGGCAACAAGGCGGCCTATTGGCATAAAGTCGGCGGGGACCTGTGGGTGCAAGTCCATGTTGCCTAGAAACTTGCACAAGATCGGACGCACGAAACCCGACACGTCCTTGCTGATGCGGCTTCCGCGTTCGAGATAGATAATCAACGCTGCACCGCCACCAAACCCCAGTGGAAAAATACCCAGGAGCGGGTGGACGTAATACGATGCCAAAGCAGCCAGAACGACCGAGACAATGCCAATAAGTTTCACCCAGACCATGCTGCGCGAGATAGCGGCTTGGCGCTCTTCCTCTTTGCCGCGCAAAAAGGGGGCAATCTGCCATTCATACACTTCTGCAAACCCCGCTTCGAACGGGGCACTTTCAACAAACTCGTATTCAGCCATCACCATGCCTTTTGCAGTCTGGGTACGTGCAGACTTTACTTCGGGCAGAGCCTTCGGAATATCCCTGCGGGTGTATCAATTGTATCCTGTCAGACACGTTGCACAGGCACCAAAGCCTTGTGTGATTTAGTGCGTGACCCAAGCTGATACACAACAGCAACAATTGAGACATTACAGTGGCTTGTCTCGTTACTGCTCTCTCCTGATCCTTAGCAAAACAATATTTTAGGCAGTTTCGCCGCATAGGGCGTTGCACTGCGACGAGACGACGAGGGCGCAGTTTTGCGGCAGCAATTCAAACAGAAAGTCCGGTGTTTTTTGTGCATCGGTGGATTGGCCATGGCGACCACCCCCGCAGTCGCGCAGGATCTGATTGAAGATCTTGGGACGCTGGAAGCCGGGCAAACGCTTTTCCTGCCGCTCGACATTTCCAGCCTGACCGGAGAGGTGGCAATCGAAGTTGACGGCATCGACATGACCGATGTCGCGGCGGTCGAGAATGGACAGCTTGTTCTGAACATTGTCACCCCTTTGGCGGGTGAGTTCCACGATGTGACCGTCTATCTGCTTGAGGGTGGCGGCTTTGTGCCGATCGCCAGTTACAGCTTCCTGACCACGGCCCGCAGCCGGTTAACAGTTTCCATTGACGCCAGCCACGAGGCCAGCATCCAATCTCTCAACAGCGACGAAGCCGCAAACGCCTCAAGCAGCGGTTCATTTGGCGTGGAAAATGAAGAAGGTAGTTTTCGCGGACAAGTCAGTTACTTGGGCTCAACGCGCCCCGTCGAGAGGATCACCGAAAACCCGGTAGATATTGCCGAATATCTGTTCGAGTTCAATCGCACGCTGGGTGCCACAAACTTAACTGGGCGATTGGGCCATCAGATGCTCGACTATGACCGCGCGCTTGTGGGCGATGTTTCCCGGCGCGGTCTATCGGTCGACATGGGCCTGTTTGATCAGCGCGTGGAACTGGGGGCCTTCGCGTCGCAAAGTGCCGACGCATTGGGAGCCGCCAACTTCACAGGGTTGGCGGACGAAGACAGCCGCATGCAGGGGGCAAGGTTCGCGTTCCAACCTTTTGCTACGCAGGACTTCAGGGTGTCCGTGCAGACCTATACCGGCGATGGTGACCCCTATGGCGGCAGCGCGACAGGTTCCGGTCAAGGCTCGTCGCTTTCGCTGGACGGGACATTGTTGGGTGGGCGATTGTATTATGGGTCGGTTTGGTCACAGACCGAATGGGACGAAGACGACGGCGGCCCATTGCCGGAAACCAGTGCAAATGCGGTTCTGTCCCACCTAAGCTACGACATTTTGAACACGGATGCGGGTGACCGGGCCTTAACCGTGGGGTTGGGCTATGAAAAAGCAGATCAGGACTATTTTTCGCTCGCCAATCCCGGTGTTGCAGTCGGGGCCGAAACCTGGCGACTCACGATGGATTACAGCGCCAACCGGTTCGCTTTGAACATCTTTGCAGATACTCAGAAAACCAATGTCGGGGGGCCATCCGACTGGCCCGAAGATCGGATTTCGCAAGTCCTGACCGACCTCCGCTATGACTTGCAGGGCGAGGGGTTCTGGCAGGGTACAGCCCTGCGTTTTGGGGGTGGCTATATCGAACAGGATCGGCTGACGACCCCCAACGCGGCACCCCCGCCGGAGGATTATACCTCAACAACTTTGTATGTGGGGTTCGACAAGCTGGGGGATGTCGGCAATTGGTCACTGGATTATGTCCGCATCCGTGAAGATGATCAGGGGGTGTTGGATATCGACACCGACAGCCACAGTTTGAACGCAGCTTTTGACTATGGCGTCAACGATCGGGCGAATGTGAATGGCACCGCGGGATACACGCGTGTGGATGGCGATTTTGATACATGGGAGCGGTACGAAGCCACTTTGGGCTTCAGCTATGCGCTGCGGCCGGATGATCTGATTTTTCGGCTCGATACCGGCATAACGCGCACTGATGAACCCTTCGCGCTGGACGGAGAGTATTATGCAACCGAACTGGCGTGGCGGTTCCACCCAACAGCCGAACTGGTTCTGAGCGCAAGCCGCGCCGACGGGCCCTATGCCAGCGAAAGTGGCGGGGACGAGGATACTCTGGTCGGCCTGACCCTTCGCGCAACAACGAATTTCTTCAGGTAGGAGGCGGAGTATGCGATTTCTGCCAACACTCATACTCAGCTTTGTCTTGTCCCTTTTGTGCGGCTTGGCTCATGCAGCGGGGCCGGTTTCCGTCAATCCTCCGACGGCGCGCGTCAATGGGTCGGGTGAATCCGCAATAACCTTGAACTGGCGCGTCGGGGTAATCTCGCGAACAGCAAGAGCCGTTACGGTCACTTCGCCCGGCGCGCAACTCAGCACCGGCGGTACTATTGGCGGCCCGCTGCGCCGAACGGTGCAGCATCCAGGCGGTGGTCTGATCTTTGTAACACTGTCCGAACGGCTTGTTGTTGACCGGACAACAGCGGCACGGATTGCGCAGGCGGGCAACGCCGTTCTGACCCGCAGCTTCACGGATTTCAACGGAACCTCGGCGCCCGCAACCTTGCGCCTGCAAACGACCAGCGGCGGTCCACTGGCCGTGCGTTTTGCTGATCTTGCCTTTGACGACGACAGTCTTTTCCGGGTGGTTCCCAGCGGCTCACAATTGGCGGCCCGGCTTGAGTTGACTACGAACGGACGCGGCATCCTTGACGGCGCGTGGGAGGTTGCCGGTCCGTCGGACGTCGCGGGTGATTTCCGTGTCGTCGGAAGAGTTCGTCAGGTTCTGGCAGGCGCACGGCGCGTCACATTTGAAAGCCCGCCGCTGCCGGTAGATCGACCCGGCATCTACAGGGTGCGGTTCGTACCCTCGCCCGGACAGCGAGGCAGCTTTACGCTATCCGTGCCCGATCTGCGCTATACGGTCACCGCCGTGCCCATTGAGCCGCAAACGCCGGATCCAGCCTCCAAGCCAATGCTAAATCTTTCGGCGCCCCAACCGGGCGCAGGGCTAAGCGCGGCGACTGTGTTCAGTTGGCAACCGGTTCCCAACGCAAGCCTCTATCGTCTGGAATTTCTGGATTCGGGTGCCGGTGGGCTTGCGCCAAAACAGATCGCCGCTTTGGATACCAAAGAACGGTCAACGCGATTGAAAGACTTCACGCTTGATCGCTTGCGTAAGATCAGGGTTTTGCGCTGGCGGGTTGCCGCGTTTGACACTGCAGGGAACCTGTTGGCTGTGTCTTCGGTACGTGGACTGAACACTTCGCCAAGCCAGCAACCTGTTTTGCAGCTTAGGCAATAGCCATGAATAACGCACAACTGAACGCCTTGCTGCAGGCCGTCGCGGGCGGGGACAAGACCGCTTTGGCCGGTTTGTACCGGGCGCTGGAGAAGCCGGTTTACAGATTTATTGCTTCAAAAATGAACGATCCGTTCGAAGCGGGCGACATACTTCATGAGGTCTTCATGGAAGTCTGGCGCTCGGCCGGTAAGTTCGAGGGTCGGTCTGCTGTCAAGACCTGGGTATTTGGAATTGCCTACAGGAAGACGATGGATCACTTCAGAAAACATAAACGTATCTCGCCAAGCGATGACCTGCCCGAGCAGGTTGATGAAGGGCCTGATGCCGTGGCCTGCCTTGCCGCCGCGCAAGAGGCCGAACATCTTCGGTTCTGTCTTGAGGGGCTTAAAGCCGATCACCGCAGCGCCATTGAGCTCGCGTTCTACGAAGACATGAGTTACGGCGAGATTTCGCGCGTGGTTGACGCCCCTGAAAACACGATCAAAACGCGAATTTTTCACGCAAAGAAGCTTTTGTTGCGCTGCCTGTCAGGTCGGATGAAGGAGGCAGCCACATGACCGGTCCAAATAGCGAGGATGATGAACCTCAAGACCTGTTGGTGTTTCTTGCAAATGATACCTTGGAGGGTGAAGAGCGCCGTGTGCTTGAACAGGCCGTTGCTGCAAATCCCGAACTACGGGCCGAGTTGGCTGCTTTGACGGCCGCGCGGATACAAATGCAAGGGACCGAAGTCGAAACCTCTCCGGGTGAGTTTGGGTTGGCAAGGCTTATGCGGGATGCAAATGCAAATCGCTCCGTGACGCAGCCAAAAGCAACAAAGCCCGGACTTTGGAAAATCGCCGCCATTGCAGCAATGGCTTTGCTGGCCGTTCAGGCGACGTTGCCCTATTTGAACACTGGACCAGATGTCGAGCTGGCCGATGGTGGTCCTGAATCTCTGGACACTGGGCCAACCCTGACAGTGGCATTTGCAGCGACAGCCACCGAAAAAGAAATCCGCGCCCTTTTGCTGGAATTGGACTTGACCATCGTGTCCGGGCCGTCGGCTTTGGGTCTGTATACGCTGGCCGCGAAAGACGAAGGCGCCGCCGCCCGTGCGTTGGACCGTCTAAACGCCGCAACGGGGATTGTGGAAAGCGTCGAAGTCGAGGGAGGGGATTGATCATGCGTATTTTCATGCTCCTTCTATTGCTTGCTTTACCGATTGCAGCGCAGGCCGAAGACTTTCGGATCATCGCCACGGGATGCGTAAAGCCCAGAGATACCATCCGAATTGAAGCCCGCGATTTTGGCGGAAGACCCAGTGACATTCTCGCGACCAGCCGGGGTCAGACCCTCAAAATGCAGGTGCTACGCTGGTCACGCAGCCAAGTCACGATCGCTGTGCCGTCGCGGGGGCTTCGGGCGGGCGAAACCTATCGCCTTGTCTGGGCCATCCGTGGAACAACCGGACGAGACCTTGGGTCCATCACGCTTTGCGCACAACGCCAGCGCAACACTGAGCGCGCTGCGCGGGACATGGTGCCTGCGCCGGACGGTTCACCGGAATACACTGTTCTTATCCCAGCGCGACAAGAGCAAACGGCACGGGATGTGTTGCAAGATCGTGGGGCGCAGCTTTTGCGCAGGCGAAATCTACCTCAGATGGGCCGGGTCATGCTGTTTTATGCTTTCCCCCAAGGGCTGACACTTGCAGACGCCCGCGCTGCTTTGGCTATCCCTGCGCCAGATGCTGACGTTGACCGCCATCACATTTACGGGTTTGCGGCCCCGCCGCGTCTCTATGCTGCCGCGATGGTAGGAGATCCTCCTGAGCAATCCTGCGCTCTTCGGCGCGCCGTGCGGGTCGGAGTAATCGACGGCCCTGTTCAGGCGGGCCACCCGGCGCTTGCCGGGGTGCGCATCCAGCGTCAGTCTGTGCTGACGCCGGGGCTCAGGCCCTCGGGAACCGACCATGCTACGGCAGTCGTAGGGTTAATCGCCGGGAATGGCTCAGGCGGGATTATCGGCTTGGCACCGGGTTCAGAGATTTTTGCGGCCGAAGCCTTTGGTCGCGACAAAGGCCGTGAAGGTGCACGGTTGGAAGATATTGCCACGGGTCTGGACTGGCTACGCGCGCGCAATGTTCAGTTGGTCAATATGTCGATGTCAGGCGCGCCTAACGCGGTGTTTGTAGAATTGCTTGCCATAGCCCGCGCGCGTGGCATGGTCGTGGTTGCAGCCGCCGGAAATGACAGCAGCAACGCGCCGCGTTTGCCAGCGGCATCCCCCGATACCATTGCCGTGACAGCAGTGGACGCGGCCCGCCGGATTTATGGCAAGGCAAACAAGGGCCCTCATATCGAGTTCTCTGCGCCGGGGGTCGACTTATGGGTCATTACAGCGAAAGGCGGCGGTTATCGGTCGGGGACATCTTATGCCGCGCCGCTTGTGACCGCTTTGCTGGCCCGGCACGCATCCCTTGGCGGGCTGTCTCTGGACAAAGCGCGACGCATCTTGCGCCAGACAGCCGTTGATCTTGGTCCGTCAGGCCGAGATACGCGCTTTGGTTATGGCCTTGTGCAATCCGGTGGGTGCTGACCGCACAAGGCGCTGACAAAGTCGATACATTCCAAACATCTGCCGGACATCTGCCAGATACGTCTGAACCTTATTCTCACGCCGCAGGCGCAGTTCGAACAGGCCCTCAAAAAAAATTTGAACCTTTCTCGGGTGCCAGACGACAGACAGTCACAAGCAAACAGAAAGCTGAAGGAATTATGATTATGAAGACCGTAACCAGTATCAAAACCGTAGCTCTGATCTCTGGCATTTTTGCCGCCTTGCCGCATGTGGCCTCGGCCGACAGTGGTGTGGCGACCGTAACCAACACAAACCCGACCTCGCTGAAAGTTCTCAGCAACGGTCAGAATTATACCAAGCTGGATCTGAACGGAAAGTTCGTGGTCGGTGCCAATCTCAAATATGACACCGGCACCGCAGGGCGGATCAAAAATTGGACCATGGAGCCTGAAATCACCCATGGTTTCGGTATCGCCGCCAAGGTTCAAGGCACGTCATTTTACAAAAAGACAGTCACCTATTCGGTCGGCAATCGCCCTAAGTCCATCGACTATAACTGGCCCTTCGCCCTTAGCGTCGGCACGATCGAATCCGCGGCTGTCAGCATGTGCGAAATGAAAGCAACCGTCCTGCGCAACCAGGGTAAATCGGACAAGCAAATCTTTGGTTCTAACCACGAGGTGAGCTTTAAGGTTTCGCTGAAAACCACGGTCGAGGCGTCGGGCGCCGGGTCCAATAACCAAATCTGGGAATATTCTGCGCCGAAGACGGTCAAGATCGTCTGCAGCAAGTTCTCAGGGCCGCGCGTGCCTTTGGCCGGGGGTGGCGTTAAAGGCTATACCCAGCCGGTTTCCGTAAAGAAGGCTACGATGAAACTGACTGAAATCGCGCCGCCCAACGGGGCCTGCAAAATCAAGACTACAACCGCAATTTCCACCAATACGGCCAACGCTCAGATCAAGTATCGGTTCGTGCATAACACTGGCAAGAAAAGCAACGTCTTTACCGCCAAGACAGCACCCAACAAGATCGCCGTGGTGCAGCACACCTGGGATATTCCCAACGGCAACGGCCCGGAAAACGGTTGGGTGAAAATCGAAGGTGTCTCGCCCAAGTTCCAGTCGAACGGTGCCAAGTATTCGATGAATTGCAAAAGCCCGGGCAATGGCGGTCTCAAGGTCCAGTCGGGTGGAAGCAAGCCCAAGACTCTTCGATTGAACTGATTTATCTTAACGAGTGATCGGCCCCCTCTGAACGAGGGGGCCTTTTTTGTGTACGCCTGCCAAAGCAGGCATTTGGCGCAGATACAATTGATACAAACGGATTTATGTGGTGACGTCAGACAGACACGTCCTGCGGTCACATAGAAAGTTCACTATTTGAAGAGAAACCAGATGCATTCACGCGCCGCCAAGTCCCAGCCCCAAAAATCTGACGCAACCGTCAGTTTTTTCCGTTTCGACAGGGCTGGTTTGTGCGTGGAATGGAACGGTGTCATCCCGGCTGGGCTGCCTGCACCTGAAAGTTTGTCAGAACGCGCTTTTCTTGATGAGATTTTGTCCAACGCATTGAAGTTGACCGCCGAAGAAACGGTCTGTTCTGCAAGAACGGCCGCGAGCCTGTTGCTTGGTGGAAACGCCAGCGTCACGATGGAACTGCAAGGCAATCAAGTGGTGGTCGTTTCCAGCTTTGAGTGCGGCAATGACCGCGGGTATGTGCTTGCACCGCTGGGAGGTAGGGAAGACGCCGCTGCGCGGCAGGTTGACACGGACACCGCACGCGACTTGCTGCACAGCGCAATTCACCCGTTGAGGGATGGCATCAGCCTGTGGGATCGGGATGGCTGCCTGATCGTCTGCAATCCCGCATTCTCGAGTTTTGTTGGTCTTGCCGAGCGAGATGTGCAACCGGGCATTCGGTTCGAGGATTTTGCGTGTGCTGTTGCGGCAAGGGGACATTTTGCACCCCATTCAGACAGCAAGGACGCCCTGATCCGGTTGAGCGCGCAAACGGTTGCAGAAACCAGGCTGGACACGCGCGATGGTCGTCCAGTCACCTTCTCTGGCAGGAAAAGCGACGCGGGCGAATTGTTGCTGACCCTCTCGGACCAGAGCGGACGGGATCAGATTGAGCAGGCGCAGCGCGAAGCCGATCTGCTGGTACGCACGATTGTTGATGCCTCGCCCACGCCTTTTCTGGTCTCGCGTGTGGATGACGGCAGAATCCTCTATTGCCCTCCGGCCTCGCGGGAACGTTTTGGTCAATTGGATACCACGCTGGGGTTCTTTCTGAACCCCGAGGATCGACAGGCCTATCTGGATGCGCTGTTACCCACGGGGCAGTTGGACAATTACCCCGTCCGATTCCTTAAACAGGATGGAAGCGTCATGCAGGGGCTGACATCGGCCCGGGTGATCGACTTCAAGGGTGAGAACGTCATCGTATCATCAACGCGAGACATGACCGATTACCTGCAGATGCAGGACGAACTGGAAAAGCAGCGCGAAATCGCACATCAGAACGAGAAATTGTCAGCGTTGGGATCGTTGCTTGCGGGTGTGGCGCACGAGTTGAACAACCCTCTGTCCATCGTCGTCGGCTATGCGCTGATGTTGCAGGACAAGGTTGATGATCCTGTTCTGAAGCGCCGGGTGGAACGTATTGGTCAAGCCGCTGAACGCTGCACAAGGATCGTGCGGGCGTTCTTGGCCATGGCCCGCCAACGTCCGATGGAAATTGTGCAATGCGATGTCGGAACTCTTGTCGAAGCTGCGCTCGAGATTTCGGGGTACGGGTTGAAGAGTTCCGGCGCAGATGTGCGGGTCGAGTTGGACCCAAATGCGCCATGTGTTGATGCAGACCCCGATCAGATTGTTCAGGTTTTGACCAATCTTGTGGTCAACGCGGAACATGCTGTCGCGAGTTTGGGCGAACAGGGCCGCGTCACACTGCGCAGCGGGACGGAACCGAAGTCTGGTCATGTTTTCATCGAAGTCGACGACAACGGGCATGGAATTGACCCCGCCATCCAGTCCCGGATTTTCGAGCCGTTCTTCACGACCAAGGTGGCGGGCGAAGGGACGGGGGTTGGACTGGCCTTTTGCCATCGCATCGTGACCAGTCATGGCGGCAGGTTGACCGTCGAAACAGCACCAGGTGAAGGTGCAAGATTTCGGATTTGCCTGAAACCAGCATCACCTGATCAGGCCGCTCCGAACGCCGAAGAAACGCTGTCCTCGAACACCTCGAGGCTGAAGGTACTCAGCATCGACGACGAGCAAGATGTAACCGAGTTGATTTCCGATATTCTCGAGGATGCTGGATACGAAGTGACAACTTGCAACGATTCCCGGGACGCATTGGATTTGCTGGAGCGGGACGAATACGATGTCATACTCAGTGACATGACAATGCCGGGTATGGATGGGACGGAATTGTTGAAGCTGATTGCGCAGCAAAAGCCCGAGTGCTTGACCCGCTTTGGTTTCGTGACAGGTAACGCAATGAGCCGTAAGACGATAGAGTTTCTAAAATCCAACAATTGCAGATACATGGAAAAGCCAATTGCGCCTCAGGACCTGTTAAGACTGGTCGACCAGATTTTCAATTCGCACGAGGCAGGCGGGCCCCGGTCATGAGCAATGGAAACATCATCATCTGCGATGACGAACCGCATCTTCGGGAAATGGTCGCGGAATACCTGGCCGAGCGCGGCTTTGACGTCCGCGAGGCCGAGAATGCAGACGCGCTGTTTGACTGTATCAGCGACGGTCCTGCACCGGATCTGATTGTTTTGGACATCAACATGCCGGGCCAGAATGGTTTGGCTGCATTGCAACGGCTGCGGCAAGAAACAGAAGTTCCGGTCATTATGTTGACCGCTGCGGCTGACGTCATCGACCGTGTTGTTGGGCTTGAGATGGGTGCGGATGATTATCTTGGTAAACCCGTTGACTTGCGCGAGTTGGAGGCGCGGATCAAAGCTGCCATTCGGCGCTGGCCCGCAGCAGGGGGTGGTGGCGAACCGGCCGCTCCTGCCAACCAAACCTGTCTTGCGGCCAAAGTGCCATTCGGAAGCTGCTGCCTGGATTTGGACGCGGCGCGTCTTTTCGACACCGAGGGGCAGGAAATTCCGGTGACCGCGATGGAATTTAACTTGCTTCGGGTTTTTGCCGAGAACCGGGGCCGAGTTCTGAACCGGGACCAGCTTTTAGAACGGGCCCACGACCGCGGTTGGGAACCTTTCGACCGCTCAATCGACCTGCGCATTTCCCGCCTGCGGCGAAAGATCGAAAGGAACCCTTCTAAACCCGAGGTCATTCGCACCGTTCGGGGTATCGGTTATATTTTTGGGTGACCGCGTCAGACCACTATCGCGGGAACAGCAAGGTCAGGATCAGACGTGCGCCCCAACCTTCAGGCCCTGCATCCGTGCTATCTGCCCAATAACGAACACCGCCACCGACGCTTATGAGTTGATCACCAACTTTGGTCACTTTCGTTGCGACCGCGTTAAGCGGAACCGACCATTGCTCGGCTTCCCAGTCATAGGTGGACTCGCTGTTAAGCGTGAATGTCCATGCATTTGGAGTCGTGTAAGACAGGAAGGGCTGTAAGAACGTCTGGTTGACGTCAGTGTCGCCGCTGATGTCCCAGATGTGGTTGGTCAACCCTCCGTATGTCCATGGGCCCTGTTGTTTGAGGGCTACTGCCGTTAGGCCTGCGCCCCATTCACCAAGACCCAATGTGTCATCCGTGGATGTTGGCAGCAGAAATACCGGGCCAGCACCCCATATCCATCCCCCAGCAGTTGGCCGCTTTGGGGAAATAAAGAAACTTTGGACCGTATCACCCAATCCAAATTCGCTGCCTGCGCCAGTTGGGATGCCATCGGTGGACACAACGGGCAAAATCGTTCGAGAGATCAAATTCAAATCTTCAGTCAAGTCAAAAGGAATGACGGGTTGAATGTTCAGGGTCCAGCGGGACCCGCCATCATCTGGCCCGATGTTCTCATCATAATTCAGTTGGAACGGCACACTGATTAGTGCCGCGACAGGGTTCGCCAACTGCTTGGCCAGATCTTCAGCTTCTGACTGCGCCTGCGCAGCGCCTGTTCCAATGAATGCCGAAATTAATACCAATCCAATAAATCTCAGGAATTGCAAATGTCTCATCCTTCTTAAAATACAAAGACTTCGAGCGAGTGTTGGAAAATGCCAACTATTGCGTCTGTGGCATACAATAGCCTTAGCCCTACGGGTTTCAAAACGAAACCTATGGATACTAGGCAAGATCTTGCGACCAACGTGTTTCAGTAATCGTGGTGCTCAATTTCTTCATAATGTGCGCTGGTCAAATCCCACCGACTAAGGACTCTTTGCGCCTCAGCCGGAACATAGCAACGCTCATAATCCTCGCCCTGAAAATCAATGACGTTTTGCAGACTGTCGAAGGTCATGATGGTCATAAACTCGACCTCTTGCCCAAGATCCCGGCGCAATAGCTCGATTTTGCGATAGCCCGGGATGTTCTTGGCCTCGATGCCGGGAAACACCGTGTCGTGCAGCAAGGCCTGATAAGTATCAGCGTTTTCATGCGTCGTGTAACCATGCCAAATGCGTTTGATCATCCTTAACCCTTTCGCGAAACCGCCCTAACCTTAATCGTGTATATCGCAAACAACGATACCATGGCATCAGGACGTGGCGTCGACCCCTCAGCAGGTTTCAAGGGCACATGATGAGCAATAAGTCCTGAAAACCGAAGAAAAATTTAGTTGATTGAATCACCGCGCAGGTAGAAGATCGCCTCTGTGTTTTCTCTTGAACGAGGTAATGCCATGAATTTTTCAAAACTGTTTTCCGTACTGTCACTCACCCTTCTACCAATTGACGCCCTCGCACAATCCTCGGCGCTGCAAGACGCGTACCAGCAATTTCCAAAATTCCCGGCGACCACCGTTTACGTCGGGAAAGAGATCGTCACGATGAACCCGGACGCACCCATGGCGGAAGCGGTGGCCGTCAAAGATGGCCGCATAGTGGATGTGGGGGTCTTGGCTGATATCGAACAGCGTATTCCCGAAGGTAGCTATGCAATTGATCGTGGATTCGAAGATAAGGTGATTGTCCCGGGCTTTATCGAACAGCATCTTCACCCTCTGCTTGGGGCGTTGGTGATGATGTCTGATGCCATTATCTCAATCGAAGACTGGGAAACCCCAAACGGTTTTGCGCCGCTTGCTATTGATCAGGAGGCATTCAGAAACCGACTGGTCGAAGCAGTCGAAAGCTTTGATACCAGTCTGGATCGCCCAATGATGGTCTGGGGGTATCACTCAACTTGGCACGGCGACATGAGCCGCGCGATCCTTGACGAGCTGGTGCCAGATGTTCCGGTTGCTGTTTGGCAACGCTCCACCCACGAGATGTACTTCAACACTCTGGCGCTCGAGCAGTTGGACATTACCGGCGACTATATTCAAAGCTGGCCAAGTCAGCTGGCGATATCGCAGGCTGATCTTGAGAATGGACATTTTCTGGAGGCCGCCTTCTGGGAACACGTCTTCTTTGAGAAGTTTGCGCCCGCTTTTGCATCAATCGACCGGGTAGTGGACGCGCTGGAATACACGCAGGATTATTACCACAGCAACGGCATCACGACCCTGGCCGAGCCCGCAGGCCCTGTAGATCAAAACGCGCAAGCCTTGGTGGCAAAAGCGTTCGGGCCGGATGACACGCCGTTCAACTTCTACTTTATCCCTGACGGACGCACGCTGGGCGGGATGTTCCTCGAGTCCGAAGGCCCCGAACGTATGCTGACGGAAACCGAAGCCATGCTGGGTTGGAGCGAGGGCAGAACGCAATTCCTGCCCAAGCAGATCAAGCTGCTTTTGGATGGCGCAATCTATAGCCAGTTGATGATCATGCGCGACGGATACACGGATGGTCACAAAGGCCAGTGGATCATGACGCCCGAGTTCTTCGAGGACGTGTTCGATGTGTATTGGGACGCCGGATATCAGATCCATATACATAACTTGGGAGACGGGGGTCTGGATATCGTTCTCGACACGTTGGACGCCGCTATGCAGCGCAACCCGCGCGACGACCATCGGACGGTGATGGTGCATTTTGGATATGCCCAACCGGACCAGATCGTCCGCATCAAGGATCTTGGGGCGCTTGTTAGTGCGAATGCAGTTTATACGCCGACTTTGGCTGACAAATATGCAGCCGAAGGCGTCGGACGCGAACGGACAGAACGCATGGTGCCTTTGGCCGATGCCGTGAATGCAGGTATTTCCATCTCATTGCATTCCGATATGCCGATGGCACCTGCTGTTCCGCTTAAATTTATGTGGGCCGCCGTGAACCGCGTGGCAACAAGTGGCTGGGTGCCGGGACCGGACCAGAGGATCAGTGCGGAAGACGCGCTCAAAGGGATAACGATCGGGGCGGCATATTCATTGCGATTGGAAGATGAGATCGGTTCGATCGAAACCGGCAAGCTCGCAAATTTTACGATCCTTGAAGACAACCCTTTGACAGTCGACCCCATAAAACTGCAGGAGATTGGCGTTTGGGGCACGGTCCTGCAAGGCCGGGTACAACCGGTACCGGTAGAAAGCGACCCTGATGACAGGGCAGGTATCGAACTGGAAAACGACGATCAAATACTTGAAGCCGCGTTGCGCCATGCACGCAACAAGGCGCATTACCACGATCACTCACCCAAGAAACTCAAGGGCCTTCCGGCTTTCAACTGAATGAGCACATGGAAAGATCCACGACCATACGCCCCATTGTCGAGGGGGAATACAAGTTTTGGGGCCATTCTTGATTTACGAAAAGCGTTGATCTGAAATCGTGGCAAAGGGGAAGAGGTTGAACCATGACCCAGACGCGAAGAGATTTTTTGATTGCGACGACCCTAAGCGCCGGAAGTGTGCTGAGCCCCGCTGGCGTGCTTGCGCTGGATGCTGAACCTACGCAACTAAGCTGGAAAGATCTTGCACCGGGGGCCGAGACTACGGTCGTTCAGCGCCTTCGAAATGGTGGCATTGTTCAACATGGTGAATTGTCAGAACCCGTTGACGCCGAAAAGGGCGCGCAACTGACCACGAAATACAACGGCCTGCGGGTTCGCCTGCCGGGGTATCTCGTGCCTTTGAAATTTGAAGAAAACAAGGTTTTGTCCGCGCTTCTGGTGCCATATGTCGGCGCATGTATTCATGTGCCTCCGCCGCCACCAAACCAATTGGTTCTTCTTACATTGGAGACCCCTTATGAGTTGGAGGCTTTGTTTGAGCCGGTTTGGGCCATCGGGGTATTCTCACTAAACAAGGCTGAGACCCAACTCGCGAAAGTTGGGTATGCTATTACCACGGAAGAAATTCAGTCGTTCAACTGAGCCCGACCCATTCAAGTATTCGGCTTATTGGCCTTCAAGCGCCGCGCGATAGGCGATGTTTATCATGTAGCCATCGAGATATTCGGCGCGGGTCAAATTTTCATCGTTATCGAGGTCCGCTTTATGAAAATCTGCGTTCATGACGGCTTCAAACTCTACCACGGCGATACTTAGGTTGCCATCGCGGTCAAACATAGCAAACAGAATCCGCTGCGCGGTATCATAGGCTTCTGGTCGTCCAGCGTCTTGGGCAATAGCTTTGAACCCGAAGTCAAAGGTCGAGAATTCCTCAAAGTCCACCGATTTATCTTCGTTTGAATCCATCGATGTAAAAACCGACCGACCGAAATCCAAAAATTCGCCCTTGTCGATTGAACTGTTGGGGTGTTTGTCAACCTCGCCGAATATCGTATCAGCCAACTCGCATCCGGGAGTGTCGCAGCCATCATTTTGGGCCCAAGACGCGCTGGCCAAAGTCAACGGAATGACCCATTCAAGAAGTTTTCTCATTAGATCCTCACAAATATATATTTCAATTATTGGTCAACGTTAGCAAACCTGATTGGCCCTTAGCAACATCACGACAGGCGCCTAAATACCACTTTGAGATACATCCCGTTTGCGGCAAAATATAAGTATTACATCTATATAGCATTTAGAGGGACGACGATGATCAAGACCCTGACTAAGTTTGCATTTGCAATGGGAATTTCGGTGACGGGCCTGTCGTTACCGGTGCATGCGGCTGATGGCGACATCACAATCTTTACCGCAGATAAAATCATCACGATGGAAAAGCCGCTTCCCGAAGCGAAGGCTGTCGCTGTGTCAGATGGTCGTATCGTGTCGGTCGGCACGCTTGAAACTTTAATCGACTATGTAAAGGCCGGGGCGGTTGTCGACACCACATTCGCCGACAAGATCCTTATGCCGGGCCTGATCGACCCCCATGTTCATCCGTCGCTGCCTGCGATTTTGACACAGTACCCTTACATTGCTCCGGATGACTGGACTTTACCGACCGGAGAGTTCCCCGGCGAAACCACACCGGAAGGCTATGTTGAGCGCCTGAAGGAACTGGTGGCTGAATATGAGAAATCAGGGGACACTGAAATCCCCTTCATCACTTGGGGCTATCATCCACTCTGGCATGGCGAGCTTTATCGCGATGACCTGACCGATCTGTTCCCCGACACGCCAGTGATCCTGTGGCATCGCTCGTTCCACGAGCATTTCATGAATGACGCAGCCATCGAACTGCTTGGGCTGACCGAAGAAGATGCGCAGATCTTCCCCGAGGAATCCGACTGGGAGCGCGGCCACTGGTGGGAGAACGGGCTGGTCGGCATTTTCCCCAAGATGCCGTTCATTCTGGAGGAGTCCAGATACTCGCAAGGCATGGAGACCTTCTTCGAAATCGTCCATCAGGCCGGTGTAACAAGCGTGATGGATATGGGCATCGGCCTGTTCGGTGATCCAGTTGGCGAGACAAATCTGATCCGCAAAGTGTCCGAACAAACCGGAGCCCCGGTGCGTGTCGTCCTGACGCCAATCATTACGGATTTCACAGCGCGCGGGAAATCGCCCCAAGAGGCTCTGGCCGAAATCCGCGAATGGGAGAAAGGGAACACCGACAGGGTCAAGTTCGACAACCACTTCAAGCTGATGATGGATGGAGCGATCTACAGCGGCCTCTCGCAATACGGGTTCCCAGGCTACAAAGATGGGCACCAAGGCCAGTGGATGAACGAGCCTGAGGATATTCTGGAATGGGCCAGGTTCTTTTGGAACGAAGGGTTCCAGTTGCACGCTCATACCAACGGCGACGGGTCCGCACGCCTACTGATCGAGATCGTACGCGACCTGCAAGAGGAAAAACCGCGTTTTGACCACCGCACGACGCTTGAACATTTTGCTTATGCCACGCGGGACCAGTTGAGGCAGATGAAGGCGCTGGGTATGGTGGTGTCGGCCAACCCTTACTACCAATACATCCTTGCTGACGTATACGCAGACGTGTGGTTGGGGGCAGATGTGGCGCGCTTTATGGTGCCCTTGGGCAGCGCTGCGGACGAGGGGTTGGTAATTGGGTTGCATTCCGATAGCCCCATGGCACCTCTCAGCCCGCTGACGCTGGCACAAAATGCGATGGAACGCGTGTCGATCAACGGCAACAACAATGCGGGGTCAGAGCGTCTGGACATAGATCAGGCCCTGCGCGCAATCACCATTGACGCCGCGTGGTTCATGCGAATGGAGGACGAGATTGGTTCGATCCGTGCGGGCAAGAAGGCAGACTTCGTTGTGCTTGAGCAAAACCCCTATGAGGTCCAGACTGCGGACTTGTCCAAGATCGGTATATGGGGAACGGTGTTCGAGGGCCAAAAATACCCGATTGCAAAGGAAGCCAGCATGAAGCCAAACAACGATCTTGTGAAGGTCCCGAACCCATCGGCTGTGTTCTGTGAAGAAAGCGGTGGGACCTATGAAATCCGTGATGGTGCTAATGGTGGAAAGACCGGGATTTGTATTCTTCCATCAGGTGAAGAAGTCGACGCTTGGGAGCATTTTCGAAAGAACGCGCCGACTGATGGATAATATCAACATTTGGAAGTTGGCACTGAGGGAAAACCTTTCCCGCGATTTGACAGCCCAGATACCCGCTTCGTTGCACGGTGTCTGAGTTCGATCGCACCACACGGTGGTCTAAACTCTTGATAAATGAGCCGTGGATAGATCATGTTAACGAACAAGGCCTATTTGATGTACTGAACACGGAGCCCTGAATGCGGCTGATCAGGATTTTGTTGACTGTCGCGGTGGTGATCACAATCGCCGTGGTCGGGCTAAAGCTGGCATTTCCACTTCCTGAGAAAAACTATTCTGAGCAAACTCTCAAACAAGATCCTGACTGGGACGGGCCTTTAGGCGCCACTATCAAACAAGCGATCGAACGAAACCCCGGCCTTGACGGGGTGCGGCCTTTGGGCAATGGACGCGCTGCCTTTGCGGCCAGGGCTATATTCGCACGGCAAGCGACGTCTTCCATCGACGCTCAGTACTACATTTGGCAAGACGATGTTACAGGTCTGATGCTCCTTGATGAGCTTAGGGCCGCAGCCGAGCGCGGCGTGCGGGTCAGATTGCTGGTCGATGATAACGGCATCTCGGGGTTGGATGGCTTGCTTGCTGAACTGGATGCTCTGCCCAACGCGCATGTGCGCATTTTCAATCCCTTTACGCTGAGAAACCCCAAACTTCTGTCTTACGCTTTTGACTTCAGGCGCTTGAACCGTCGGATGCATAACAAGTCAATGACTGTGGATGGGGTTGCCACAATTGTCGGGGGGCGCAATATCGGTGATATCTATTTCGATTATGGGGCTGGAACGCACTATCTGGATGTAGATACGATCGCCATTGGCCCAATTGTCGATGAGGTGTCGCAGTCATTCGACGCGTATTGGAACAGTTCATCATCCTATGACGCGGCTTTGTTTCTGGAGCCCACCGCGGAAAAAAGCCTGCAATCCAAGGCGGATGCCGCACGGAAAACCGCTGTTGGCGCGGGTTATCAAAAAGCGATCCAAGACAATGAGCTTGCGGACCGGATAGCTGCGCGTGATCTGACAGTCGAGTGGAGCGAAGTTACCCTTTTCGTGGACGATCCAGCCAAAGGGTTGGGTCAAGCAGACAGTGAAAATCTGATCGTCGAGCAACTGATAGCATTCGCCAACGACTCTCAAACCTCACTGGATCTTGTTTCAGCATATTTCATTCCCGGCAAACGCGGTGCCGAAGTTTTGGAAGGACTAGCCAGGTCCGGAGTTAAAGTCCGTGTCTTGACCAACTCATTGGACGCGACCGACGTTATGCCGGTTCATGCGGCCTATATGCGCTACAGGGAAGACTTGCTGAATAGCGGTGTAGAACTTTTGGAGCTTCGGGCTTTGCGGCAGGAACATCGCGAACGAAGCCTGCCAGAAATGTTGGCAGGGTCGGCATCGGGATTACATGCAAAGGTATTTGGATCGGATGGTAAACGTGTCTTTATTGGTTCATACAACCTCGATCCCAGATCTGCGCGATTGAACACTGAAATGGGGCTCATGATCGAAAGCCCGGCGATCGCCGCGTCGCTTGCCGAGAAATTGGCCAACACAGATTTTTCCTATCGCGTTGAGCTGAGTGAAGACGATGAGATTATCTGGCTGCAAGAAGAGCAAGATGGGACGGTCACCGTCTTTACCGCAGACCCCGAAACCAGCGGTTTCCAACGCGCCCTAACGGCGGTCGTCAGGTGGCTGCCCGTTGAATGGATGCTCTGACCCCGCAGTTGAATCTGGCCTGAACCTTCTTCCAAGCCAGCGTCGAGCGTCTACTGAAGATCATTTGGGCCACAAATTCCTTAAATCAAAAAACTGAATTTGTGTTATTTTGTCGAGAATTGAATCAGGTATTTTTGGGAGGAAGACATGAAGTATAATATTAAGTCCACTATCGCGGCGGCTTTGTTTGCTGCAGCCGCTACAGCGGTTCATGCCCAAGATGAGCCTCCGATGAACTTCCTCATAATTTGGGGGGATGACATCGGTTTTTGGAATATCAGCGCATATAACCACGGGATGATGGGGTATCAGACGCCCAATATCGACCGCATAGCCAAAGAAGGCGCGCTTTTTACTGATTGGTACGGCGAGCAATCCTGCACGGCTGGACGCGCCGCCTTCATCACAGGGCAATCTCCCATCCGCACGGGTCTGACAAAAGTGGGCCTGCCGGGTGCGCCAGAGGGCATGCCTGTCGAAGATCCTACCATCGCCGGGCTTTTGAAGAACCATGGCTACATGACGGGACAATTTGGCAAAAATCACCTGGGTGACCGTGACGAACACCTTCCCACAAACCATGGTTTTGATGAGTTTTTTGGAAATCTTTATCACCTAAACGCCGAGGAAGAACCCGAAAACCCGGATTATCCCAAGAGCGAAGCGTTCAAGGAAAACTTTGGTCCGCGGGGCGTTATCAAGTCAACTGCAGATGGTTCAATCGAAGACACTGGACCGCTTACCAAAAAACGCATGGAAACCGTTGACGAAGAAGTCACCGCAAGCGCATTGGATTTCATGGAAAGAGCGGTAGAGCAAGACAAGCCGTTTTTTTTTTGGTGGAACTCCACCCGGATGCACATTTTTACGCATCTCAAGGAGGACTCCGAAGGCGTGACCGGCCTGGGGGTTTATCCTGACGGCATGGTCGAGCATGACGGGCATGTCGGTGTTCTTTTGGACAAGCTGGATGAGCTTGGCATCTCTGAAAATACGGTCGTAATGTATTCAACCGACAACGGTGCCGAGACGTTCACCTGGCCAGACGGCGGGACAACGCCTTTCCGCGGAGAGAAAAACACACAATGGGAAGGCGGCTATCGCGTCCCAACGGTCATCAAATGGCCGGGGGTCATCGAACCAGGGTCCAAGATCAATGGGGTGGCCTCACATGCCGACATGCTGCCAACGATAATGGCGTCCGTTGGTGAACCCGATATCAAAGAAAAGTTGCTGACAGGCGGCGTTCAAGCCATAGGGCGCCAATACAAGGCGCATCTGGACGGCTACAATCTTCTGCCTTCTTTCTCGGGTGAAACCGACGATTGGCCACGCAGCGAGTTTATTTATTGGACCGATGACGGCAGTGTCGCGGCCCTTCGCTACGACCAATACAAGGTGACGTTCCTCAAACAAAATGCGCATGGCCTCGACGTCTGGCTTTCGCCCTTTGAAGTGTTGCGCGCACCAATGCTGTCAAACTTGCGCAGCGACCCATTCGAGAGAGCCGAGGAGGAAAACGCAATGGGTTATCAGCGATGGTTCCTTGAACATATGTTCGCCATCGCGCCAGCCGCTGCTTATGTCGGACAATGGTTGCAAAGTTTCGAGGAATTTCCGCCAAGGCAAAAACCCGGCAGCTTTAACCTCGACAACGTTATGGAAGAACTCACCAGCCGGGCGGGCAACCAATAGCTTTTCCGGAAAGAGTTTTTCTTTCAGGGCACGTTTCGAACAATTTTACCCTTGGGCTGGCGGTTCGCTTAGTCCAAGGGAAAAGAAACGGTGGCTTTTCACCTTCTCAACCCCATTGTTCGGGTTTGCGCGATCGCATTAGAACGCAGGTTGGGTTGCGCGCGGTGGCGCAATGACTGGCCTGCGCTAACGTCATCAGATAGCTGTTGCCGCTGAAATCACAGACGGCATCGGAAGCTTCCAAGGGCCATTTGACCCATATTTGGTTTTGATGAGCTCACTCATAGCCGCCTGAATATCGGCAAGCGTTTCGGTCGGTTGCGAGCGCAAAAGCAAACCACCCCGAACTGTGCCCTCCATGAACAAAGTGACCATGCCGTCGGCGTTTTGCGTTTCAACAAAATTTTGCACCAAGCTCTGCGAGATATCCGAGAAGCCCGCTTTTGTTAGCGTGGTGTCAACTATCTCGGGGTCAGCATAGTCGTGCAAACCGGGGCCGGGCGGCAACTGAACTGACGGGTCCCCCAAGCGACCGATCACTTGAAACAAATCCCCAAGTATTGTGGGGATGGTTGGGCCATGCCAGACCGAAAAGGACAAGCGTCCCCCCTTACGCAGAACCCTGTGCGCCTCTTGCAGAACGCTAACCGGGTCTGGAACATGCAAAATGCCAAAGCCAATTGTTACGGCGTCAAAACAGGCGTCTTCAAAAGGAAGGTTCATAGCATCACCCTCAACGAAGACTGCATCTGGCACATTTTGGCGTGCCAACTGCAACATTGCGGGCGAGAAATCCAAGCCAGTCGCTTCGGCTCCGGCTGCAAGCAGCCCGGCGGTGACAACGCCCGGTCCGCAACACAGATCCAGCACCTGCTTTCCTGGGCCGATCCGCGCTTGCCGTAAAAGTTCCGGGACGCTTTGGGCTGCGGTGCCTTCCAAACTGGCCGCATAACTTTCGGCAGTGTCGGGCCGGGACCATCCTTCCTTTTCGGCGGTTCCAAATTCAGAAAAATCTAAAGTAGCCATTGTTCGCCCCCTATAACTGGGCAGCATAGCACGATTTTGTATTTCTTGCTGTTCTGGCAATTTGGTGCGGCCAAGACGCTATACTTTTGTTTGACGGTCCAATCCACAGATAACCCCGCCGACGAAGCGACGCATAAGCGCAGTCAGGACATTCACAGGCTCTGATGGTATGATCCTGTGTGAGGCATTTATGCACGCCAGTAAGTCTCTGAGGGAGGAAACGGCATGATAATGCGCATTTTTCAAGTTCAGGTAAAAGAAGGTAAGGAAGACGAATTTGCGGAATTCTTCCACAAAACCGCAATTCCGATGATGAAAGAAACTGCAGGGATTGTTCAGGTTTTACCGGGTACTCCGCACAGCGATAGCCCAAGAGAATTCTGTTTCGTGATGGTTTGGAAAGACTTGGCCTCGCTTAAGAAGTTTGTTGGCGAGGACTATAGCTCTCCGCATATTGATCCTGCCGAAGCCGAGTTGGTCGAAAGCAGGTTAATCAAGCACTACGAACTGGTTGAGTGAGCTGTAGGTCAAACGATCCCATGTAAGGGCCGCAATCGCCGCCTGCGTAGGCACTCTGACCAGTTCAAACCGACCGCATCGTTTATTAGATGCAAACCTTACCGACAAAATGAACGGGTGAGGGAATAAGGTTTCCCCAACATGTTAGGAAAACTCGATGCTTTGGGAAGGCGCTAAATAAATACAGGCAATTGATTTTATTGGTCGGAGTGAGAGGATTCGAACCTCCGACCCCTGCCTCCCGAAGACAGTGCTCTACCAGGCTGAGCTACACTCCGACCGTGGCGCGGGGTCTATACCCGGCGATTTGGATGCGCAAGGGGGATTTTGTGCGTTGCGTCGGAAATGGCTGAGGACGACTTGAACACAGTAGTTTGTTCCATGTCAGGCCAAGGGTTTTGTTTGATAAAGCCGGATTTTGGTGCCGCCGTGATCCACCACCGGTCCCGCAGGTAAAAAGGGTAGACGAGTGGAGCGCGCCAGCGAGGCATTACTTGTGACCAATCCGACCCTCCAGCCGCTGAACTTTGAGGTCAGGACCTTGCCCAGCGTCCCATAGACGGAACGCAGACGTTTTTCGTCGCCGATCCTTGCACCATAAGGGGGGTTGATGATGACAAGCCCCGCCCGGTCCGTCGGGGGTTTGATGTCGCTGACAGATCGCGTTTGAAATCTGGTGACACTGGCGACGCCTGCACATTTGGCGTTCGAAGTCGAAGCGTCGACAGCCCCTGCGTTGCGGTCCGAGCCGAAAAACATGACATCTGCTTCTGAGGGCGCATGTTGGGCCCGCATGTCGGCCCAGATGGCGGGATCAAAAGTCTTGAGACTTTCGAACGCGAATGAGCGCGATCGACCGGGGTTCAGGTTCAAAGCAATTTCCGCCGCTTCGATCACAAAGGTTCCCGATCCGCACATTGGGTCAAGTACCGGCTCTGTCCCATCGAACCCACATTCGCGCAGGAACATGGAGGCCATCGACTCGCGCATTGGGGCCTTAGCGACCGCAGGCTTATGACCGCGCTTGTGCAAAGGGTCTCCGGATGTGTCTACAGAAAACGTGCAGATGTCTTTTTCGATACGCAACAATATGCGCAGACTGGCTTCGGGTGACACCTGAACGCCCAGAGTTTCGGTAATCGCACGCTCGATCCTCTGGCGGGCGGCCCCGGCGTGATAGATTCGAGACTTGCGGCTGGTTGCCTCAACCCGAACAGGAACATCGGGGCGCAGAAACTGAGACCAGGGAAATTTGCGCGCCCGTTTGTCAAGTTGGGCCAAATGCACGGCAGGAAAGCTGCCCAACCTGACCAGTACCTTGTTGGCCCCACGAAGACACAGGTTCGCACGCCAGACCTCGGACCATGTCCCACGGCAATTCACCCCGCCGGGAACGGCGGTGACATTGGCGAATCCCTTCTCTCGCGCTTCGGCACAAAGCGGTGCTTCAAGGCCGGGCGTAGCCACCAAAAATATCTCTAGCGTGTCAGCGTGTTCCATTCTGGGTGCTTACACTGGAAGCATTCCGGGCGCGATACGCAATTTAGGAAGGCTTAAAATAAGGCTGTTCTTCCGAAAGTGAAAATCCGATGCCGATTTTGGCCGTAACGGGTTTGCGTTTGTCAGCATCCGCGCGTAAAGGGTCCGTGATCGACAGGAAGCCATAGATCAGGATTGAGCGCCGCGCGCTTTTTTTTGCTCCAAGGCTCCCACGTTCACAGCGTTTTGTGCCACTATGTGAGTGCCAAAACGGAGTGGTGCAGCAATAAGGCTTGGAAGACCGTAGCGACATGCAAACTTTCAAACTGAAAAAGGGGTTAGAATTGCCGGTGCAGGGCGCGCCGGAACAGACGATTCAACCCGGTCCGGAATTTTCGACCGTTGGGGTTCTGGGTGGTGACTATCTTGGCCTGAAACCTCGGATGCTGGTTCAGGAAGGCGACGAGGTACAACGGGGGACGCCGCTGTTCTGCCACAAGGACATGCCCGCAGCGATGATGGTTGCGCCTCTGACCGGGAAGGTCGTCGCGGTCAACCGTGGCGCGCGTCGTGTCTTGCAGAGCGTCGTGATCGAGGTATCAGACCAAAACGATGTGGGTTTGGATTTCTCAAGCACCGGTAGCTCGGACAGCGCGGAAGGCGTTACTGCCAAGCTGTGCGCCGCTGGTCTTTGGACATCGTTCCGAACGCGCCCGTATTCGAAAATGCCTGCGCCGGGCTCTAAGCCTACGGCGATCTTTGTCACCGCAATGGACAGTGAGCCCCTTTCCGGTGACGCGGCCGTCATCATAAACGACGCGGGCGAGGCATTTGCCGAAGGGCTGAAGGCGGTGTCGCTTCTGACGGACGGCAAAACGTATCTGTGTCAACAGGAAGGTGACTCGCTGCCGGGGTCTGATCTTGCGAATGTCGAAGCCGCAGCATTTTCGGGCCCGCATCCGGCTGGGCTGGCCGGGACTCATATCCACTTTCTGGAACCTCTGGCCGGCGAAAAGCAAGTTTGGACGATCGGATATCAGGATGTAATCGCGATTGGCCGGCTGATGCAGACCGGACATCTGGACCCGAATGTTGTGATTGCCCTGTCGGGCCCCGGTGCACGTCATCCCCGCCTGATCCGCACGGTCATGGGCGCGTCGACAGATGACCTTACTCGGGATGAGATCGAAATTGACGGCACCGCGCGGATTATTTCGGGCTCGATCCTCTCGGGAAAACTAGCTGACGGCCCCACCGCGTTTCTTGGCCGTTTTGCGCGCCAGATTTCTATCATCCGCGAAGACCCTGACCAGATTCCGATGGGTTGGATACGCCCAATGCCGTCGAAATACGCCGTTCAACCGGTTCTGGGTTCGGCCTTTGCCAAAAAGCTGTTTGCGTTTACGTCCAACCTGAATGGCGGCCGCCGTGCAATGGTTCCAACGGGCACGTTCGAAGAACTGATGCCGCAGGATTATCTGCCGACACAGTTGCTGCGCGCGCTGTTAGTCATGGATACGGATACGGCCCAAGCGCTTGGGGCGCTGGAACTTGACGAAGAAGATCTGGGCCTGGTCGGTTTTGCCTGCCCAGCAAAATATGAATATGGGCTGGCGCTGCGCGACTGCCTGACCAAGATTGAAAAGGAGGGCTGATCCAAATGGGTTTGCGCAGCTTCTTCGATCGGATCGAGCCGAACTTTACCAAGGGCGGCAAGTACGAGAAGTATTTCCCCATCTACGAGATGGTCGAAAGCTTCATCTACACTCCGAAAACCGTCACCACCGTGGCCCCACACGCACGGTCCTACGTGGATATGAAGCGGATCATGACCTATGTCGTGATCGCCACTATCCCCTGTATCCTGTGGGGGATGTGGAACACGGGCTATCAGGCAAACTCGGCCATTGCCACGCTGGGGCCGGATGCCGCGACTGGATGGCGGATCGCCCTGTTGCAGATGTTCGGCATCTCGCTGGACCCCTCAAGCCTGTTTGCCAATGTGTTCCACGGATTGCTTTATTTCCTGCCGATCTACATCACGACGCTGGTCGCGGGCGGTATTTTCGAGGTTATCTTTGCGACGGTGCGCGGGCATGAAGTCAACGAAGGCTTTCTTGTGACTTCGATGCTTTACACGCTGATCCTGCCTGCGACTACACCGCTGTGGCAGGTCGCTTTGGGCATCATCTTCGGCGTTGTCATCGGCAAGGAAGTGTTTGGCGGCACCGGCAAGAACTTCCTCAACCCCGCACTGGTGGGGCGGGCGTTCCTGTATTTCGCCTATCCTGCGCAAATGTCGGGGGATTCAGTCTGGACCCCGGTCGACGGTTTTTCCGGAGCGACCGCGCTGGGTATCACCGCAGCCGAAGGCGTTCAGGCGCTGGCGGCTGATGGGATTACCTGGGCCAATGCTTTCTTCGGCACCATTCAGGGCAGCTTTGGCGAGACATCGACGCTGGCGTGTATGATTGGTCTGGCCTTCCTGTTGATGACAAGGATTGCCAATTATCGCCTGATCGTGGGCTGCCTGGTGGGCACGATCGGCTTTACCCTGCTGCTGAACCTGATCGGCTCGGACACCAACCCGATGTTCGCGATGCCCTGGTACTGGCACATCGTTCTGGGCGGGTACGCCTTTGGTCTGGCTTTCATGGTCACAGAACCAGTTTCCGCCAGCCACACCAATATGGGCCGTTATATCTATGGTGCCTTGATCGGTGTCATGGTTGTGATGATCCGCGTGATCAACCCGGCTTTCCCCGAGGGCATGATGCTGGCCATCTTGTTCGGCAACGTCTTTGCACCGCTGATCGACTATTTCGTCGTTCAGGCAAACATCAAACGGAGGGCGCGTCGCCATGTCTGATACGCAATCCCCAGAGCCTAAAGGCGCGATTGCCAAGTTCCTTGCGGCCTCGCCTGATTCAGTTGGCAAAACGATCTTTGTCGCGGTTGCCGTATGTCTGGTGGCCTCGATGGTTGTGTCTGCCGCGGCAGTCAGCCTGCGTCCTGTGCAGGAAGCGAACGCGCTGAAAGACAAGCAAGTCAATGTTCTGCAAGTAGCAGGCGTGTATGAGCCGGGCGTCGACGTGTCCGAGGCATTCGCCGCCTTTGAACCGCATGTGCTGGAACTGTCGACCGGTCAGTTCGTGGACGATCAGTTCGATGCCACCACGTTCGATGATATCGCTGCGGCCAGCGATCCTGACCTCAGCATCGCGCTGGACAATGACCCCGCAGGTATCGGACGCCAATCCAAATACCGCGTGATTTACCTGCTGCGGGACGATTCCGGTGAATTGGACAAGGTGATCCTGCCGCTGCATGGCTACGGCCTTTGGTCCACACTTTTTGGCTTTATCGCGTTGGAGAACAACGGCAACGATATCTTTGGCCTACAATTCTATCAGCATGGTGAAACGCCGGGCCTTGGGGCCGAGGTGGATAACCCGCGCTGGAGGGCGCTGTGGAATGGCAAGAAGCTGCGCGATGATGAGGGTGAGCTTCAGATCACCGTCGCCAAATCGCAGCCTGCCGCTGGCCCTGATTTTTACGTGGATGCACTGGCAGGGGCAACGCTGACCTCGGTGGGTGTTGATAACCTTGTAAGGTTCTGGATGGGGGATGCGGGCTATGCTCCGTTCCTGGCCAAACTGCAAGCAGGAGAAATCTGATGTCTCAGACCAAAAAAGAGATGCTGGTCGACCCGCTTGTCGACAACAACCCGATTACGCTGCAAGTGCTGGGCATCTGTTCGGCGCTGGCGGTGACCTCGTCGCTGCAGGTATCCTTCGTGATGGCGCTGGCGGTGACGTTCGTGACCTCGTTCTCGTCCTTCTTCATCTCATGCCTGCGCAACCAGATCCCCGGTTCGATCCGGATCATCGTGCAGATGGTGATCATCGCCTCGCTGGTGATTTTGGTGGATCAGGTGCTGAAAGCCTATGCGTTTGAAATTTCGAAAACCCTGTCGGTGTTCGTCGGTCTAATCATCACCAACTGTATTGTGATGGGCCGGGCCGAGGCGTTTGCGATGAAGAACCCGCCCGTCGCGTCGTTCATTGACGGCATGGGCAACGGTATGGGCTATGGCCTGATCCTGCTGCTGGTCGGTTTCATTCGTGAGCTGTTCGGCGCCGGGTCTCTGTTTGGCATCACCATTCTGGAGACCGTCAACAACGGTGGCTGGTACGTGCCCAACGGCATGCTGCTGCTGCCGCCGTCGGCATTCTTCATCATCGGTCTGATCATCTGGGCCTTCCGCACATGGAAGCCGAACCAGGTGGAAGAGCGTGAATACAAAATCCAGCAGGTAGAGGCCCACTGATGGAAGGTCTGATCTCACTGGCCGTAAAGGCCATCTTTGTCGAAAACCTTGCGCTTAGCTTCTTTCTGGGGATGTGTACCTTCATCGCCGTGTCCAAGAAGATTTCGACGGCGCTGGGTCTGGGCATCTCGGTCATGGTCGTGCAGGCCATCACTGTGCCTGCCAACAACCTGCTGCTGAACTATCTGCTGAAACCGGGCGCGCTCGCCTGGGCTGGGTTCCCTGACGTGGACCTGACCTTCCTTGGCTTGATTTCCTATATCGGCGTGATCGCCGCAATGGTTCAGATCCTCGAGATGGTTTTGGACAAGTATTTCCCGCCGCTCTACAACGCGCTGGGTATCTTCCTGCCGCTGATTACGGTGAACTGCGCCATCCTTGGCGGCTCGCTGTTCATGGTGGAACGCGACTATAACTTTGCCGAGGCAGCGACCTATGGCCTGTCTTCCGGCTTTGGCTGGGCGCTGGCGATTACCGCGATGGCGGGCGTGCGCGAAAAGCTGAAATACTCGGACATTCCCGACGGCCTTCAGGGTCTGGGGATCACCTTCATCACCGCAGGTCTGATGGCGATGGCCTTCATGTCCTTCTCGGGCGTGAAACTGTAAGGAGGGCGCAATGGAAACTTTTAGCTTAGGCGTAGCCCTTTTCACCGTAATCGTCATCGCGCTGGTGACAATCATTCTGGCCGCGCGCTCTAAACTGGTGTCGACCGGGGACGTGAACATCACCATCAACGGTGAGAAAACCATCTCGGTCCCCGCCGGTGGCAAACTTCTGCAAACCCTTGCGGCCGAGAAACTGTTCGTTCCCTCCGCCTGTGGCGGGGGTGGTACCTGCGCGCAGTGCCGGGTGCGGGTGCATTCGGGCGGCGGTTCAATCCTGCCGACCGAGGAAAGCCATATCACCAAGCGCGAGGCCGCCTGTGGCGACCGTCTGTCCTGTCAGGTGGCGGTCAAGCAGGACATGGATATCGAAGTCCCAGAAGAGGTCTTTGGCGTTAAGAAATGGGAATGCACTGTTCGCTCGAATGAAAACGTGGCGACCTTCATCAAGGCCCTGACACTGGACCTGCCTGAAGGCGAAGATGTGAACTTTCGCGCTGGTGGTTACATCCAGATCGAAGCCCCTGCGCATGCGTTGAAATACACCGATTTCGACGTTGAGGAAGAATATCGCGAGGATTGGGACAAGTTCAATCTTTGGCAGTACGAATCCGTCGTGGCCGAACCGATCGAGCGCGCTTATTCCATGGCCAACTACCCGGACGAAAAGGGCATGATCATGCTGAACGTTCGCGTGGCTTCGCCGCCTCCGGGGTCGGACGGTATCCCGCCCGGTCAGATGTCGTCTTACATCTTCAACCTGAAACCGGGCGACAAAGTCACGATCTCAGGCCCGTTTGGTGAGTTTTTCGCCCGCGACACGCAGAAAGAGATGGTCTTTATCGGTGGTGGTGCAGGCATGGCGCCAATGCGCAGCCACATCTTCGATCAGCTCAAGCGTCTGGAAAACCGGGACCGCAAGATCAGCTTCTGGTATGGCGCGCGCTCGAAGAAAGAGATGTTCTTTGTCGAGGATTTCGACCAATTGGCCGAAGAGTTCGACAATTTCGAATGGCATGTGGCCCTGTCGGACGCCCAGCCCGAGGACGATTGGAAAGGCTATACCGGCTTCATCCATAACGTGCTGTTCGATGAATACCTCAAGACCCACCCCGCGCCTGAAGATTGCGAGTTCTACATGTGTGGCCCGCCGATCATGAACCAATCGGTCATCAACATGCTGCTGGATCTTGGCGTGGACCGCGAAGATATCATGCTGGACGATTTCGGGGGATAAGATATGAAAAACCGGCGCATCACAGCGCCGGTTTTTTTACAACCGCAGGTCGCTGTCCGCGGGCGGCAGGCAGGATTTGACGTCGAACAATACGCATTGATCCTTGCCAAGGGCGCGTATCTTAGCGGGGTCGAGCGTCAGAAATTCCCGATGTGCAACAGCCAGAACGATGCCGTCGTAACCCCCAGTTTCCGGCTGCTTGATCAATGAAATTCCGTATTCCGCCTGCGCGGCGGCAGGATCGGCGTGGGGATCATAGACATCGACCGTGACGCCATAGTCCTGCAGTTCGTGGATAATATCGACAACGCGGGTATTGCGCAGATCGGGGCAGTTTTCCTTGAAAGTCAGCCCCATCACCAGCACACGGGCAGCGGCAACATTGATCCCATCGCGCATCATCCGTTTGACCAGTTGCGAGACCACATAGCCGCCCATACTGTCATTCAACCGTCGCCCAGCCAGAATGATCTGGGGGTGATGGCCCACGGCCTCGGCCTTGTGGGTCAGGTAATAGGGGTCGACGCCGATGCAATGCCCGCCAACCAGGCCGGGGCGGAAAGGCAGAAAGTTCCACTTGGTCCCCGCGGCGCGCAAAACCGCATCGGTGTCTATATCCATCCGGCCAAAGATCATCGCCAGTTCATTGACCAGCGCGATGTTCAGGTCGCGCTGCGTGTTTTCGATCACCTTGGCGGCCTCGGCCACGCGAATGCTTTCAGCCTTATGGGTGCCTGCCGAAATGATCCGAGCGTAAAGCGCGTCCACCAGATCGGCCACCTTGGGGGTCGAGCCGGATGTGACCTTGCAGATATCCGCGATCCGGTGCGTCTTGTCACCGGGGTTGATCCGCTCGGGGCTGTAACCTGCAAAGAAATCACGGTTGAAGGTCAGACCCGACACGCGCTCAAGAACCGGTACGCAGTCTTCCTCGGTGGCTCCGGGGTATACCGTGGATTCATAGATTACCAGATCGCCGGGTTTCAACACGTGGCCCACGGTTTCCGACGCGCGCAGCAAAGGTGTCAGATCAGGCTGCTTACCAGCGGTGATCGGCGTGGGAACAGTGACAATATAGGTGTCGCAGGCCGCGATCTCTGACGGATCAGAGGTGAATGTCAGGCCTGTTGCAGCTTGCAGATCTTCGGGTTCGACCTCTTGTGTGGCATCATGCCCAGAACGTAATGCACCTATGCGGTCGGGGTTAATATCAAACCCAACCACCGGAGCCAACTTCCCGAACGCTACAGCCAGAGGCAGGCCAACATAGCCCAGTCCGATCACTGCAATTCTGCGCGAGTTTGGATCGGTTTCAAACATATGCGTCATTTTCCATGGTAGTCGCGGAACCATTCGACAAAGCGTGCAATCCCGTCTTTGAAATCTGTTTGTGGCCGATAGCCCGTCAATTCCTGCAACAGATCGTTGTTCGCCCACGTTGCCGGCACATCCCCCATCTGCATGGGCATGTAGTTGCGGATGGCCTTCTTTCCGACGGCTTCTTCGATGGCTTCAATAAAATCCATCAACCGCACCTTGTCGCCATTGCCGATATTGACCACACGCCACGGCGCGGCGGGGGACAGGCTGTCGCCCTCGGCGATGTCGTCGGGACTATCCGGCCGCACAGGCGGCACGTCGATGAGCAGCCGAATACCCCGCACCAGATCGTCCACATAGGTAAAGTCACGATACATGTCACCGTGGTTGTAAATGTCGATGGGGCGGTCGTCCAAAATCGCGTCCACGAATTTGTACAAAGCCAGATCCGGACGCCCCCAAGAACCATATACCGTGAAAAACCGGAACATGGTCGTCGGCAGGTTCCATAGATGCGCGTAGGAATGACCCATCGCCTCGTTTGCCTTCTTGGTGGCGGCATAGATCGTCAACGGCGTGTCAGCCTTTTCAACCTCGGTAAAGGGCATCTCTTCGTTCGCGCCATAGACAGACGACGTCGACGCCATCAGCAGGTGTTCTACTTTGTGTTCGCGCGCCACCTCCATGACGTTGAACGTGCCCACAACATTCGAGTTGATATAGCTTCGCGGATCCTCGAGACTGTAGCGCACCCCGGCTTGAGCGGCGAGATGCACGATGATTTCCGGCTGAAACTCGTCCGCGACCTGCACAAGACGGTCGTGGTTTTCCAGCAAATCCTCGGTGGCCGAGAAACCCGGCGTCTGCAACAACATCTGGTGGCGTCGCTGTTTGAGTGTCACGTCGTAGTAATCGGTCATCCCGTCATAGCCGTGCACCCGAAACCCTTCGGTCAACAGCAGCTTTGCCAGATGGAAACCGATGAAACCCGCCGTACCGGTGACCAGAACCCGTTTCATGCAACCCTCGAACCTATCGCAGACTTTATCGCATCAGGGATACTGTCACTGGCCCAAGGTCAAGGGGTTTCTCAGCCCACGATCATTTGCTTCATGCGCAACGCTTCGTATTCCAGCTCTTTCAAGCGAAAGTGGACGACATCGCCAATGGTAATGACACCACGCAGATTTCCATCACTCAGAACTGGCATGTGGCGGAATCGGCCTTCGGTCATGGTTTTCAGCACATCGTTCAACAAATCTTCTGGCGCACAGGTCTTGACCTCGCGGGTCATCAGGTCTTCGACCGATTGCGGAAGTGTCTGACCGGGGGTGTCCGCCATCCGGCGCACGATATCGCGCTCGGACAGGATACCGTGCAGTTTCCCGTTCTGATCGGTCACGACGACAGCCCCGATCCGCTTTTCCTTGAGGATGTTTACAACCGAGTGGATCGTATCGTTCGGTCGCACTGCAAAAACCGCGTCGCCTTTGCCTTCCATCAATTTCGCAACAGTCGTCTGGGAATGGGAAAGGTTGGATTCCACGGACTGGCTGCGCGTCGCGGTTTCGGCCTTGTCGCCGCGCGTTGGGGGCTGATAAGAGCTTGGTGCCATGGGAAATCTCCTCTTCCTTTGTATTTTACCTTACCGCAGCTTTGCGACCTGTATAGGGTTCAATTGCCCCTAGCGTGAAAAACCGCCTAACATACAGGATATTCAACCTTTTGTCTGACCTTTACCTGACCCCACCTGTTTCCGCGTTGATCTTCTTCGTTGTGGTCGTATGTGGCCACAATTTCCGCATGACATGGAAACAGCAGGCACCGGGTTGGCAAAGAAAAGCATGGCTGTTCGGCCTACCGGCAGGAATTGGCCTGCTTGTGCTGGGGTTCATGCCCTTGAAACTGTAAGGCTGGTTTGACTCTGCCAAAGGCCACTGGCATACGCCGATCACGCTTTCCCACAGGAGATTCCCGTATGCGTCTTTTGCCTGTTCTGGCTTTTGCGACACTCGTATCCGGCTGTTTGTTCGACAAAGAGCCAGACGTCGTGCGTTTGTCTGGCGAGACGATGGGAACAACCTTCAACATCACGGCGATTGGCGTGGACATCGACGAAGAAGCCCTTGCTGTTGCGGTTGAGGAAACCTTGGCAGACGTGAATGCCAAGATGTCCAATTGGGATGAAAATTCGGAAGTCTCCAAGTTTTCCAAGTCTCAGAGCACCGAGCCGACGCAGGTTTCAGAAGAATTTGCCCTGGTCATCGCGGCGGCCAATGACGTCCACGAAAAATCTGGCGGTACATTCGATGTAACGCTTGGGCCTCTGATTGAACTCTGGGGGTTTGGTCCGCGAAAACCCGAAGATCCTGTTCCCTCGGACGAAGACATTCAGGCTGCATTGAACAGCGTCGGGCAGGCGCGCCTTTTGACATTGGATCATGAGGCGGGGACTTTGGCCAAGTCGGATGTCGGGGTGGGAATCAACTTGTCGGCGATCGCAAAGGGTTACGGAATTGATGCCGTTGCAGGCACCCTGCAGGATGCCGGGATCGAGGATTACATGGTCGAGATCGGCGGCGATCTGGTCACCATGGGTGAAAACGATAAGGGCGAGGCTTGGCGGATCGGGATCGAGAAACCCGAAGCAGGGGCGCAGAACCTGCAGTTGATCGTGCAGTTGGACGATCTGGGCATGGCGACGTCCGGCGACTACAAGAATTTCTTCGAACAGGACGGTGTGCGCTATTCGCATATCATCGACCCAACCACAGGGCGACCGATTACGCACCGGACCACATCGGTGACCGTACTGGCCGAAAACGCGATGATGGCGGATGCGTGGGCGACGGCGATGCTGGCGCTGGGTCAGGAAAAAGGTATGGAACTGGCCGAGAAGCATAAACTTGCCGTGTATTTCATCTCGCGGGATGTGACAGGCGGCGAAGATGCTTATATCACAGTACACAGCACCGCGTTCAAAGACGCTTTGGGCACCAACTGACAAACAGGGACTGATATGAGTACCTTTATTCTGGCATTTATCCTGTTGGCCCTTGTGATGGTGGGCATGTCACTGGGTGTCATGTTGATGGGGAAGACCATCAAAGGTAGCTGCGGCGGCCTGAACGCAATCTCGGGCGCTGATAAATGCGTGGTTTGCCAGAAAGACGTCGACCCAAACAGCCCGCTGCGCGATCAATTGCAATGCAAGCGCGCCAAGAAAATGCTGGAACAGATGGAACGCGAAGCGCAGGTGTGATTTGCGCTTAACCGACGGGCAGGGGTTGGCTAATCTGCGATCCTGACGATCGGGGAGGCATCGCGTTGGCCAAAGCCAAAAACATTCTGTTCATCATGTTTGACCAGCTCCGCTGGGATTACCTGAGTTGCTACGGCCACCCACACTTACATACCCCGAATATTGACCGATTGGCGGCGCGTGGGGTGCGGTTTGATCGTGCCTATATCCAGTCGCCGATCTGCGGGTCGTCGCGCATGTCCACCTATACCGGGCGCTATGTGCATTCGCACGGTGCGTCATGGAACGGTATTCCGCTCAAGGTAGGTGAAATGACAATGGGGGATCATCTGCGCAAAGCCGGGATGGAGTGTTGGCTGGTCGGAAAGACTCATATGCGGGCAGATGCCGAGGGTATGGCGCGGCTGGGTCTGGAGCCTGACAGCCTGATCGGCGCGCGCGTAGCAGAATGCGGCTTCGATGTGTTTGAACGCGACGACGGGATGCTTCCAGAAGGGCCGGATGGGTATTACGACCCTGACGGGGCGAAGGAATACAACAAGTTTCTAACCGCCAAGGGTTATGAGAGTGACAATCCCTGGCATGACTTTGCCAATTCCGGTTTGGATGCGGACGGCAATGTCTTGTCGGGCTGGTTCCTAAAAAACTCTGCCGAGCCCGCCAACATCGCCGAGGAAGACAGCGAAACGCCGTACCTGACCGGGCGAGGGATCGAGTTCATGATATCTCATGACGGACCCTGGTGTTGTCACCTGAGTTTCATCAAACCCCACTGGCCATACATTGTGCCGGAACCTTACGCTTCGATGTATGGGTCTGAACATGTGGTGCCTGTTATTCGCTCTGAACCCGAGCGGCAAAACGCCCATCCGGTCCTCAGGGCCTTTATGGATACCAAGGTCGGGCAGGCCTTCTCCCGCGAAGACGTTCGGGACGCTGTGATCCCGGCCTATATGGGATTGATCAAACAGGCGGACGATCAGATGGGCCGCTTGTTTGAGTGGATGGAAGAAACCGGTCGGATGGACGATACCATGATCGTTCTGACCTCGGACCACGGGGATTTTCTGGGCGATCACTGGATGGGGGAAAAGACGTTCTTCCACGACGCTTCGACCAAGGTTCCCCTGATCATTTACGACCCTTCGCCCGAAGCTGACAGCACGCGCGGAACGGTTTGTGATGCTCTGGTCGAGTCGATTGACCTTGCCCCAACTTTCGTTGACGTGACGGGCCAAGAAGTTGCGGATCACATTCTGGAAGGGCATTCCCTGTTGCCGATCCTGCACGGTCTGCGCACGGAAACTCCTCGGGATGTTGTGATCTGCGAATACGACTATTCTGCGTCCCCGATTGCGGACAAGCTAAACGCGTCGGTGCGGGATGCCGTGATGTTTATGGTCGCCGACAAAAAGTGGAAGCTGATCCACTGCGAAGGCGGGCATCGCCCATTGCTGTTTGATCTGGAGAATGACCCGAATGAACTGAACGATCTGGGCGGCTCTGCGGATCATGAAGACGTTATCACGGCCATGTATTCGCATCTTTTCAAATGGACACATCGTCAGTCGCAGCGCACCACCCGGTCCGAGCAACAGTTGATCGAAATGCGCACCAAAAGCCGAGGGCGCGGAGTCGTGGTTGGGGTCTACGATGAAAACGAGGCTCCACTGGAACTGACGGTGAAGTACCGGCACCGGACGGCGCGGCCTTACCGCGAACTCACCGGCAAAGACTAGCCCGCTGTGTGAATTCTTAGGTTTAACGGAATAAAGGCGGTTCACCCGCCGCAGGCCAGACGATACAAGACCACCCAAGAGCAGATAATCCGGAGAGCCGAAATGACCGCGCCCAAACCCGTTGTCCTGTGCATTCTTGATGGTTGGGGTCTGTCAGAGGACACGACTGCCAATGCACCCTTGTTGGCGAACACACCAACCTTTGACAAGATTATGGCGATCGGGCCTCACGCGACCCTGATCACGCATGGCCCGGATGTTGGGCTGCCCAGTGGTCAGATGGGCAATTCCGAAGTTGGCCATACCAATATCGGCGCGGGCCGTGTGGTGGCGATGGATCTGGGACAAATTGATCTGGCGATTGAAGATGGCTCATTCTTCGAAAATGAGGCTCTGCAAGCCTTCATCACTAAGGTTAAAGCGTCAGGCGGTACGGCACACCTGATGGGGCTGGTCTCGGATGGGGGCGTACACGGGCACCTGAACCATATCGTCGCCGCAGCAAAGGCGATCACGGATGCCGGAGTTCCGGTGGCTTTGCACGCTGTGACCGACGGCCGCGATGTGGCTCCAAAATCTGCGTTTACCTACGTTGCCGAACTGGAAGGCCGGTTGCCGGAAGGTGCACGTATTGTGACCGTCAGCGGACGTTATTTTGCGATGGACCGCGACAACCGCTGGGAACGCGTCAGCGAAGCATACAGCGCGATGATCAAAGGGCAGGGGCGGGCGGCAGCTACGGCGCATGGCGCGATTGACCATGCATATAATCAGTCAGAAACCGACGAATTCATTGTGCCAACGGTATTGGCTGGCTTTGATGGTGTAAAAGACGGCGACGGATTCTTCTGCCTGAATTTCCGCGCCGACCGCGCGCGCGAAATATTGCGCGCCATCGGGGAACCCGGCTTTGGTGACTTTGAAACGGGGTCGCGCCCGCAGCTATCCGCTCTTTTGGGCATGGTCGAATATTCCGACGGCCACAACGCCTATATGACCACCGTCTTCCCCAAGCGCGATATCGTAAACACGCTGGGCGAATGGGTGGCCAAACAGGGGCTGCGCCAATTCCGTCTGGCCGAGACCGAAAAATACCCGCACGTCACTTTTTTCCTGAACGGCGGTAAGGAAATCCCGGAATCGGGCGAGGATCGCTTTATGCCCAAATCGCCCAAAGTCGCGACCTATGACTTACAGCCCGAGATGTCTTCTGCAGACGTCACAGCCAAATTCGTTGAAGCAATTGAAGAAGGTTATGACCTGATTGTCACAAACTATGCCAACCCGGACATGGTTGGGCACACCGGCGATCTGCAGGCGGCGATCAAGGCCTGCGAAGCGGTGGATCAAGGTCTGGCACAGGTTGTTGCAGCACTTGAAAAGGCAGGTGGGGCGATGATCGTGACGGCCGATCACGGAAACTGCGAGGTGATGGTAGACCCTGAAACCGGTGGTCCGCACACTGCACACACGTTGAACCCGGTGCCGGTTGCTTTGGTTGGCGGTCCAGCCGGTGCGTCGCTGCGGGATGGGCGTTTGTCTGATCTGGCGCCCACGCTTCTGGACCTGATGGAAATTGACCAGCCGCCAGAGATGACCGGGCAGAGTTTGTTGTCATGACGTTTCGCGCGCTTATTCTGGCGATGGCCTTCGCATCGCCTGCCAGTGCACAGACAGATCCGTCGACCGCCGCGCTGAACGCCGCGCGCAAACTTGAACAGGCGTCAATTGCACTGACCGAAGCTGACAGTGCCCGAGATCGCGTGCGCGCACTGACTGCGACAATACAGGCCTATGAGGCCGGGCTTTCAGCAATGCGGGACGGTTTGCGCCGGGCTGCCACGCGTGAGGCCCAATTGACAGCCGAACTACACGCACGTGAAGAGGATGTGGCCCAGCTATTGGGTGTCCTTCAAACCATTGAGACAACCGCGCCGCCGGTTCTCATGCTACACCCGTCTGGCCCGTTGGGGTCGGCACGCGCCGGGATGATGCTATCCGAAGTCACTCCGGCCCTGAATGCCCGCGCGCAGGCATTGGCCGAAAACCTGCATGAGGTTCAGACACTACGCCTGTTGCAGCAAAACGCGTCGGAAACCCTGACCGAAGGGTTGGTTGGGGTGCAGACAGCGCGCACCAAGTTGAGCGAAGCGATCTCTGATCGAACGGACTTGCCCCGCAGATTTATCGAAGACCCGATCCGCACCGCCATTCTGATTTCCTCGACCGAAACTTTGGAAGGGTTTGCCAGCGGATTGTCGGAAATATCAGAAGGTGAAATCGCGCAGACCGATGCGAATGTTTCAAACCGGCAGGGCCAGATCGCTCTGCCATCGCGGGGTGTCATTTTGCACCATGCCGACGAATCCGATGCTGCCGGTGTCACCCGGCCCGGCATTGTCCTGGCGACCCGGCCACGCGCGATTGTCACGTCCCCAACTGCCGCAACCATTCGATATCGCGGGCCTTTGTTGGAACTTGGCAACCTGATAATTCTTGAACCTCAGCCGGGACTGCTGTTCGTTTTTGCCGGGTTGCAGGAGGTTTATGGTGAAGCCGGACAAGTGATCCCCGAGGGCACTCCGGTCGGGTTGATGCCCGGTGAAACACCAGAAATAGGCGCTATTTTGTCAACAAGCGGTGATGGCACTGGAACTGAGCGGTCAGAAACGCTCTATATAGAGGTAAGACAAGATAACAGCCCCGTGGACCCGGAATCTTGGTTTCGGACCGACAAGGATGGATAAACGAGTATGAAGAAATTTGTGATGGCCGGTTTGGCCGGAACCCTGGCAGGTATCGTCGCAACGACGCAGATTGCTGGTCCCCTGCTTGCTCAAGAGGCCGAAAACAAGGCCAGTGTATATGAGCAACTGGACCTGTTTGGCGATATTTTTGAACGCATTCGCGCGCAATATGTCGAAGAGGTTGAGCCCGAAGAACTGATTGAAGCCGCGATTGACGGGATGCTGACATCGCTGGACCCGCATTCAAGCTATCTGTCGCCCGATGACGCCGAGCAGATGCGCGTCCAAACCCGGGGTGAGTTCGGTGGTTTGGGCATCGAGGTCACACAGGAAGAAGGCTTTGTAAAAGTCGTCTCACCGATCGACGGCACTCCGGCGGATGAGGCGGGGATCGAAGCAGGTGACTTCATCACGCATGTCGATGGCGAAAGCATCTTGGGTCTGACGCTGGATAAGGCCGTTGATCTGATGCGCGGCCCTGTTGGGTCCGAGATCATCATCACGGTCGTTCGGGAAGGTGAGACTGATCCTTTTGACGTCACCATCATCCGCGACACAATCAAGCTGACTGCCGTGCGCGCCCGGACCGAAGGCACAAGCGTCGTGTTGCGTGTGACCACTTTCAACGACCAGACCTTCCCCAATCTGGAAGAAGGATTGAATGAGCAGATCGCCGAAATTGGCGGCATCGACAAGGTCAACGGCGTTGTTCTTGACCTCAGGAACAATCCGGGCGGGCTGTTGACGCAGGCGATCAAAGTGTCCGACGCCTTCCTGAACGAAGGCGAGATTGTCTCGACCCGCGGCCGTGACGCAAATGATGGCGAGCGGTTTAATGCAACGCCGGGCGATCTGGCCGAAGGCAAGCCAATTGTCGTGCTGATCAATGGTGGATCTGCATCAGCGTCCGAGATCGTCGCAGGTGCGCTTCAGGATCACCGCCGTGCGATCGTTGTTGGGACAAAAAGCTTCGGTAAAGGGTCGGTACAGACCGTCATGCCTCTGCGGGGCGACGGCGCAATGCGCCTGACCACGTCACGCTACTATACACCGTCGGGCCGCTCGATTCAGGCACTTGGCGTCAGCCCGGATATCATCGTCGAGCAACCGCGTTCCGCGCCTGAAACAGAAGAAGACGAAAGCGATGCGCGCACCCGGTCCGAGGCTGACCTGCGTGGCAGCCTGAACAATGACAGCCTGAGCGAAGATGAGATTCGCCAGATTGAGGAAGATCGCGCCAAGGCCGAAGAAACGGCTGAACTGCGGGAAGAGGATTATCAACTGGCCTATGCCATTGACATTCTAAAGGGACTGTCAGCGTTTAATCCAAACGGGCCATCCCAATAAGATACTAGGGCCGCCAACTGGCGGCCCTTTTTCTTTTCGTCAGCTTTCGACGCTGCGCAGATTGTCTTCGTCCAGCATCATCGCCAGAACGACACCCACCGAAACAGATATGGCGGCAAAGACAAACGCCATGTTCATACCAGTGTCGAACGCGGCAGCGATTGCTGACTCAACTCTTTCAGCTTCTGCCGAACTGAGCTTGGACATGACCGCCTTTGCCGAGTCCGTTGTCAGGGTTCCCCCGTTGATGGCCCTTTGGTCCGCCTCTGACATGTTGATGCCGTCCGCGGAAAGCCGTTTGCCAAGACTGGACAGGCTGGTGACATACATGATCGCCGTTGCACAGGCGACCGAGATCGCCCCATAGACCAGGTGGGTCATAAAGCTTAATCCGCCGACCAGCCCCGCACGCTCGGGCTTGACGGCGCAGACGGCTGCCGTACCGGAAGGCCCGACCGTAAGCGTGGCACCCAAGCCAATCATCGCCATGCCGGGCAAAATCTGGAAATACCCAAGGCCACTGGGCATCACGACGATACTGACTGCACCCACCGTTGCGATCAGATAACCCCAGAACAGCAGGCGTTTGGGGCCAAAGTCATTATAAAGCGTACCCGAAACGATCGACCCGACAGCCAACAAAACGGTTAGCGGGGCAAGGCCAAGCGCCGAATGAAACACCGACCAACCCAGAACCTTTTGCATATATTGCGGGAAATACAGCAATCCGACAAAGGCCGCCGACACATTGAACATGTTAAGCCCCAGCGTAATCCGGAACTCGCGGTTCTGCATCATTTGCGGCATCAGCAACGGCTCTTTCACACGCTTTTCGACCATCGGGAAAAAGAAAAACAAGACGGCACTGACGAAGAACAGCATCAGTAACGGGACCGACGTCCATCCCCAATCGGCACCCACGTCCAACCCGTAGAGCAGTAACAAAACCGCAAAGGACAAAAGACCCATACCGGCGAAATCCAGATGCTCGCCCTTTTTGTGCTGAGTTTCACGCTCCATCAAAACAAGGGCGGTCACCATCGAAACGGTCGAGAAGACGACATTTGCCAGAAAGAACATCCTCCAGTCACCAAAGCTGACGGCCATTCCGCTGATCATCGGACCAAAGACATTGCCGGTGGTTACACCGGCAAGGATCAGACCCATGATCATGGCTCTGTGTTCTGGTTTGGAAACCTTGGTGGCACCGAAGGCCAAAGTGCAGGGCCACACGCATCCTGCGCCGATCCCCTGCAAGGCACGTGATGCGATCAGAAAATCCAGGCTTGGCGAAACAAAACACATGACCGATGCAAACAGAAAGATCGAAAGGCCAATCAGCATCATCCTGCGATGGCCAAACATATCCCCCATGCGTCCACCCGCGACCATGGTCATGGCAAAAAACAGGGCATAGATATTCAGCACCCACTGAGTGCTGGTGATATCAGCGTCAAAGCTGTTTTCGATAGCGGGTACCAATATCAAGGCACCCGTAAAGTCGATGCCGATGCCGAACCCCGTCACCATCAGCGCGATCACCTTGATTATGCTGGCTCGGTCCATGAACGCATCCTGTTTCCGAAAAATGCACCCATGATGCATGGAAACGAGCCAAAAGATAGGGTTATGCGGTGTTTGGGGGGACGAATACCTAGTCGCCCGACGTCTGTACCCGGCGGAAAGCGCGCTTCAGCATGTCCAGTTCTGCGCGCAGCAGATTGACCTCGGCCCTTATGTCGTCAGCCGCCGCCATTCCAGCAATCACGGTGAAGTCTGCAAGTTTCCGTGACGTTTCCCGGTCCACGATCAGAAAACTGTGGACCCCGTCGGATAAGGCCGCGGTGGGAACTTCTACGCTCAGAGCCCATCCGCCTTTGGTCGGAGACAAGGCAACGCCATCCAGTTTTTGCCCCAGATACCGAACTTCGATCCGAGGTTCCGTTTCTGCTGAAAGGTGCCCGTGCCAGGTGCCGTTTTTCAGTCGGATGGGCGTCAGAATAGGGGGTGTCATATCCAAGTAACTCACAAATCGGCACGGTAGTGGCGGCAGAAGGTCAGGTCACGCAGAATGATGCGGTTCATTGCGGGATTGTCCATGATCAGGTCTAGCCAAACCTTATCAATACGCCGTTCATTCAAAGGTAAATGCGCCAGATCGAAATCTGCCACGCTGGAGGTGTGGGATATGTCAAGCGGACGCAGGACCTGATCGGTATTTGGGCCGTGCTGGATATTCAGCCGCGCCATGATGCTTGATGGACGCTCTGCCTCGGCATGCACGTCAACGCGCACCAGATGTTGTTTGCTGAATCCCTGCGTGGCCTCGACAGGCAAATCAACGGTCAGGGACAGAAATGATCCGGTGAACCCGAATACCTCTAGGCTCAGTCCAAATGCGGCAAGGTCGTTGTCCCGCGTGTTTCGCGTTTGACGGATTCCAATCTCGGACAAACGGCAGTCATGAAACAAAGACACATGCTGATCCATCGTGACTTTACGAGGGGCCGACGCCACACCGGAACGCGGCAGCGGTCCCCGCCAAAGGTCTGGCCGCCAGTACCAATCTGTTCCCAACGGCTTGGGAAACTGGGATGAGCCGATCAGCGGGCGCATCAGTTGACCGTCTGCTTCGAGGATCAATTGGTCGAGGTGACCGCGCAGCCTGCGCGCCTCGTCTCGTTGTGTGCGCAAAGTTGCGGGTGCGGCGTCTGCTGCAGACTGTGCAGCCTGACGCCAACGCGCAAGAACTTTGCGGTGTATATAGCGATCCAGAAGTCTGCCCATAATCCCATCGCCTGAAGGTATATCTCTTTAGTCAAAGACAGCGATCAGAATAAAGCGGAATTCGAACGAAAAGGATAAATTTTCGCGATACGCCATTACGCTTAGGGCTGGGCAGTCCGGTGGCGTTCTGATACGTCAGGCGGCGTTCTTGCAATCAACCGGGTCTATGCGTACCGTCCGGCACCTGATTGCTGTGGATCATCCGAAAAACTGCATACCATTTTTTGATACAAGGCCGGGGCATGGAACCCACTCTTTTTTCATTCATCTGGAAATATTCAAAGAAACAACAGCTTGTGCTGCTGGTTCTGACTGTATTCTCGTTTCCGTTTCTTTATGCCTCGCTCGAACTGCCCAAGCAGATCATCAACGATGCCATCGGTGCGCCCAGTGATAGCGTGACGGTAATGGGCGTGACGTTCACGCAGGTGCAGTATCTTCTGATCCTCTGCGTTGCATTTCTGGCGACCGTGATTGCCAGCGGATTGATGAAGATGCGGATCAACACGATGAAGGGTGTGCTGGCCGAACGGATGCTACGCCGCCTGCGCTTTACTCTGATTCATCGCACCATGCGGTTTCCCAAGTCCTATTTTGCCACCACCAGTCAGGGTGAGTTGGTGTCCATGATCACATCCGAGGCCGAGCCGATGGGCGGGCTGATGGGCGACGCCATCGCACAGCCGGTGTTTCAGTTTGGTCAGATGATGACCATTGTTACTTTTCTGTTCATGCAGAGCGTCTGGTTTGGTCTGGCCAGTATCGCACTGATCCCATTGCAGGCCTGGCTGATCCCCAAACTGCAGCGGCAGATCAACCTACTGAACAAAGATCGCATTCAGGAAGTGCGCCGGCTGAGCTCTGAGATCGGCGAAAGTGCGGCAGGGATCAGTGATCTTCGTGCTAATGGCGGTTGGCGGTATCGCCTGGCACAATTCAGTCACCGACTGGGGACCTTGTTTGAGATCCGTTTCAAGATCTACAACAAGAAGTTCTTCATGAAATTCCTCAACAACCTGATCACGCAGATCACGCCGTTCCTGTTCTATTCAGTAGGAGGGTATCTTGCGATCAAGGGCGAGGTGACTGTGGGCGCGCTTGTCGCCGCATTGGGAGCTTACAAGGACCTCAGCGGGCCGTGGAAAGACCTTCTGACCTATTACAATCAGGTGCAGGACATGTCGCTGCGGTGGGAAGTTGTGACCGAACGCTTTGCGCCTGACAACATGATCCCTGAAGAGTTGTTTTTGGGCGAGCCCGAGACAATTCCCCATCTCACGGGCGCGATTCAGCTTCAGAATATCACCGTTCGCGACGGTGACGGAAAGACGGTCCTGGAAGACATCGACTTGACCATACCCAAAGGTGCCCGTGTGGCCATCAAGTCATCAAACGCGGCCGAACGCAGCGCGTTGGCACAATTGCTGACCCGGGAGATTTTGCCGGTTCAGGGGGACGTCATCATAGCAGGGCACGATCTTCAGAGCTTGCATCAGGCTGTGATCGCGGCGCGGATCGGATATGCATATTCTCGCCCTTACCTGTTTGATGGCACGCTGGGGGACAACCTGCTTATGCCGCTGCGCACCCACCCTCAGCATGAGGAAGACGCCCAAAAGACCCCGAACCGATGGCAGATCGAAGCGGAACGCGCCGGAAACCCGGTGGATTCCCTGTCTGATGACTGGATTGATCCTGGGCTGGCCGGTCTGGAAGATGCCGAGGAAATCCGCGATTGGTGGTTCCAACTGGTTGAAGCGATGGGCATTGACGAGTTCATGTTCCGCCGCACATTGCGCAGCCAGTTCGACCCGGTTCAGCACCCGACACTGGCGCGTGACATCGTGGGTTTGCGCGAAGTTGTTGCCGAGCGGCTTCGGGACAGAGGGTTGGATCGCTATGTTTACCGGTTCGACCCGGATCGGTTTAACCCAGCCGTTCCCTTGGGCGGCAACCTGCTTTATGCGGCTCCGTCGCGGGACATTTCTCCGGATATTCTGGCCGGTGACGGGCGGTTCATGTCCATGCTGCGCGCGCATGAGTTGGACGATGACGCGATGGGTATCTCAAGCGCGGTTCTCAAGACACTTAACCGCACGTTTGGGCGCGACGGGACAGACCACCCGCTGTTCCTGCGCCTTGGTATGACCAAGGAGATGTACTATCGGCTGCTGGATATCGAGGAACGGCGCATTGCTAAGGGCGACGACGCGATCAGCGAACGCGAGCGCGCATTGCTGCTGACGGTTCCTTTCTTATTGACGGCCGAGCAGATCGGCCCGGATTTCCCGGATGAATACAAAGAAAAGATCCTTTCGATCCGAAGCAATCAGGCTGAACGCCTAAGAACATCAATGGATGGCATGTTCATCCCCGTAGACCCTGAAGCCTATATCGGTCGCATGACGGCCATGGAGAATGCTCTGTTTGGTCGGATTTCACTGACGGCAGGGGCCCACGCGGATGAGATCGAGGATGTTGTTGCCGAAACCATGAACGAGGCCGGTTTACGTCGCCGTGCAGCGGCCATCATTTATGACCTACCATCCGGTTTGGGTGGAAACAACTTGCCGACGGTCTTTCAGGAAAGGGCCGCATTCTCTCGTGCGGGGATCAAGCGCCCCGATGTGCTGATCCTCGACAAGGCACTGGCCAGCCACGATTCCGAAAGCCGCCTGCGAACGCGACTAAAGCTGCGCGAGTTGTTGCCGGATTCGATCATGATCTTTATGGAGGACAGCTTTGCCCATCCCGAAGCCTATGACCTGTTCGTCGAGATCAAAGATGGGCGCATCGACGGTGTCTCGAAAGCGACCACCGAGGAAGACGCTAGCGTTGTCGGCGATCTGGGCCGCAAGCTGAAGATTATTTCTTCGACCGAACTGTTCGCCGGAATAGATGCTAAAAACCAGCGCCTGTTGGCGTTTTCGGCGCAATGGTATGATGTAGCAGCCGGGCAGGTGATATTCTCACACGGGCAAGCGCCAGATGCGGCGTATCTTTGCATTTCCGGTGAGGCCAGTCTTGAATGGCCCGAAGACGGCGGCGGTTCCCGTCCGATTTCAACGGTCGGGCCCGGTCGGTTGATCGGAGACCTATCAATCATAACCAACGACCCAAGGCAGTTGAATTTGGTCGCGGTAAGCGACTGTTCGTTCCTTCGAATCGGTGCGGAAGAATTTCGCGCAGTCGTCGAAAGCGATGCAGGTGTGGCCGTTCAATTGCTTGAAACCGTTGCGGGTTATCTGAATTCTCTTGCGGATCAAATAAACGCCACCAAAGATTCAACCGAATTCTGGGAAGAGTTTGACCTAGCAGAAGGTGAAAGTGACCGTGCCTGAGCCCCGTCCAGCGTATTACGCCGCACATGAAGCTCTGGTTGCTGAAGCGCGCCCAAAGCCCGAGCTATGGCGCCTGCTTGTCGGCTTGGGCTTGGTCGCTGTTGTGGTCACCGTACTGAACCTCGTTCTATTCAGCGTTGTCGTGGGCTTTGGGTCAAATGCGGTAGCCGAAGGGTTTCTGACAGGGTCTACACCGCTGGCGATGATTATTTTGTTGTCCAGTTTTGGCTTCGTCACACTTGGCGTCAGGATGGCGGTTCGGCGCCTTCAAAACAGGTCTCTGGGTTCTGTTCTTGGCTCATTTCGAAGAAGTGCGCGCCAATTCTGGGTTGTCTTTCGTGCGCTGCTGATCCTTGGTTTGGTGATCGCAGTCCTGCCACCCTATGACATGGGGGCACCTTTGACCCCTAATCTGGACCTCTCCACGTGGGTATTGCTTTTGCCGCTGTCGCTGCTTGCGGTTCTGATTCAAACCAGCGCTGAGGAATTGCTGTTTCGCGGTTACATACAACAAAGCCTTGCAGCACGGTTCCAGTCAACCATCATTTGGATGGGACTACCATCCCTGTTATTTGCCATCGGCCACTACGCGCCGGCTGCTGCCGGAGACAATGCGGAGCTGATTGCGTTGTGGTCTTGCATGTTCGGCCTGCTTGCGGCTGACCTCACGGCGCGGTCCGGCACACTGGGTCCGGCTATCGCCTTGCATTTCTTCAATAACCTTATCGCGTTGCTGCTGATCTCGTTGCCCGACAACCTGAGCGGCCTGGCCCTGTTCATTCTGCCCTATGACATGTCGGACACGGAAATGGTGCGCGGATGGTTATATGTGGACTTCGCCGTTATGATCGTCGGCTGGCTGACAGCACGCCTTGCGCTCAGGCGTTGATTGCATTTCTTTCCGCAGCGTCTTATTTGACCTCAAAGCCGCACTAGCAAGGTTCCGATATGAACTGGATCACAAATTACGTCCGCCCCCGGATCAACTCGATCTTCTCGCGTCGGGAAGTGCCCGAAAACCTTTGGCACAAATGCAACGAATGCGGGACGATGCTGTTTCACCGCGAGTTGGCGGAAAACCAAAATGTCTGTACCCAGTGCGACCATCACATGGCGATCACGCCGCGGGACCGCTTCAAGCATCTGTTTGATGGCGGAATCTTCACCGAGGTAGACGTTCCCGCCCCCAAGGACGACCCGCTGCAGTTTCGGGATCAGAAAAAATATCCCGATCGCATGAAGGCCGCTCAGAAAAAGACGGGTGAGAAAGAAGCGATGCTTGTCGCCAAGGGTGAAATCGGGCGCACGCCGATCGTTGCCGCGGCACAGGACTTTTCCTTCATGGGTGGGTCGATGGGCATGTATGTCGGCAACGCCATCATTGCCGCCGCGCAAGAGGCCGTAAAGCTCAAGCGCCCGCTGATCCTGTTCTCGGCTGCGGGTGGCGCCCGGATGCAGGAAGGTATTCTAAGCCTGATGCAAATGCCGCGTACCACGGTGGCAGTTGAAATGCTCAAGGAAGCCAATCTGCCTTACATTGTCGTGCTGACACACCCAACGACCGGCGGGGTTACGGCATCATATGCCATGCTGGGCGACGTGCATATCTCAGAACCCAACGCCTTGATCTGTTTTGCCGGGCCGCGCGTTATTGAACAAACCATCCGCGAAAAGTTGCCCGAAGGGTTCCAGCGCGCGGAATACCTGCTGGATCATGGAATGTTGGACCGGGTGACCAAGCGCACAGAAATGCGTGAGGAACTGATCACCATCACACGGATGTTGATGAATCAACCTCCTGCGGTCAAAGGTGACCTTCCACCGCCCAAACCTGAAGAAGAACAGCCCGGCAATCCGGCTGACACTGCACAAGAGAAATGACCCCTCAGTCGTCGGATCTCATCCTCGAACGGATGATGGCGCTTCACCCCAAGATCATTGACCTGACCTTGGATCGCGTATGGCGTTTGCTGGCCGCGCTGGAATATCCGCAGGAAAAACTACCGCCCGTCATCCATATTGCCGGAACAAATGGCAAGGGGTCGACGCTGGCCATGATCCGGGCCGGGTTGGAAGGAGCGGGTCTTAAGGCCCATGCCTATACCTCACCTCACCTGGCACGGTTTCACGAACGCATTCGCCTCTCCGGAGATTTGATTTCTGAACCTGAACTGACCGAAGTGCTGGACGAGTGTTACGCCGCGAATAACGGCGAGAACATCACGTATTTTGAAATTACAACCTGTGCGGCGCTGCTGGCATTTGCACGCGCGCCTGCGGATTACACCCTGCTCGAAGTCGGATTGGGTGGACGTCTGGATGCGACAAACGTCGTGCACAATCCTGCGGTCACAGTAATCGCCCCTGTATCCATCGACCATGAACAATTTCTGGGGAATACCCTTGGAAAGATCGCGGCCGAAAAAGCGGGTATCATCAAATCCGGGGTCCCTTGTATCGTTGGGCCGCAACAGGATGAATCGCTGGAGGTGATTGAATACACCGCCGCACGCCTAGGCGCACCCCTGTTGATTCATGGCCAGCACTGGCATGTCGTCGAAGAAAACGGACGTCTGGTGTACCAGGACGAAACAGGTCTGCGTGACCTGCCACTGCCGAACCTCCTGGGCGCTCACCAGATTCAGAACGCAGGCGTGGCCCTTGCCGTCCTACGTCATCTGGATCTGGGTGACGACGCGTATGAGGCCGCCGTAACAAAGGCTGAATGGCCAGCACGGATGCAACGATTAAAGTCGGGGCCCTTGGTCGAGCAAGCCCAAGATGCTGAACTATGGCTGGATGGCGGTCACAACGCCGCCGCGGGCGTTGCGCTTGCGGATGTGCTTGCGAAACTTCCGTCACGCCCAACGCATATGATCTGCGGCATGCTGAACACAAAGGATGTAACCGGGTACCTACAGCCTTTGTCCGATCAGTGCCAAAGCCTGACGGCCGTTTCAATTCCGGGCGAGGCTGCAACCCTTAGCGCCGATGAAACGGCCGCCGCCGCTGCCCAGGTAGGACTGGCATCGACCACTGCAGACAGCGTCACAGATGCCCTTCGGTCCATTGTCGGCAATGATCCTCAGGCTCGCGTCCTGATCTGCGGTTCCCTCTATCTGGCTGGGAACGTCCTGCACGAAAACGCCTGATACTTCACCTGGCCCAAAAATATCCCGGGGGAGGCGCGGCTTGCCGCGACGGGGGCAGAGCCCCTAATTCCCCCAATCCTGATCCTGCATTTCTCGCAGGCGTGACGCGGTACGCTCAAATTCAAAGGTGCCTTCACCTTCGACATACAGCATCTCCGGTTCAGCCGCCGCCGAGCAGATCAGCCGCACTTTGGCCTCGTATAACGCATCAATCAACGTCACAAAGCGCTTGGCTTCGTTAAAATTGTTCCGCGACAGACGGGGGATATCCTCTAGCACCAGAACCTTGACCGCCTCTGCAATGGCAAGATAGTCCGCAGGCCCCAGCATCCGACCACAAAGATCATAGAAGCTGGCCCGTGCAACACCATTCCGAAACTCAGGTAACTCAACCGCACGGCCATTGACCTGCAATATCAGCGGATCTGCAACGCCGCCGGACAGGTCGTTCCAGACCGAGCGGATGTTCTGACGAGCTTCAGGTCCAATGGGCGAAAAATAGACAGGCGCTCCTTCCAAACGGTTCTGGCGATAATCCGTTGGCGAGATCAGCTCCCACACCTGCAGCTGTTCCTTGATATGGGCAATGAATGGCAGGAAGAGTTGCCGGTTCAAACCATCCTTGTACAAGTCGTCAGGGTGACGGTTCGACGTCGTGATCACGACAACCCCACCTGCGTGCAGCAGATCGAACAGACGCCCAACGATCATGGCATCCGTGATATCCGTGATCTGCATTTCATCAAATGCCAGCAACCGAACCGACTTGACCACGGCGTCCGCAACCGGGGCCAGGGCATCTTCAACACCGTCGTTTCTGGCCTTGTGCATACCCGCATGAATTTCCTGCATGAAAGCATGAAAATGCACGCGCCTTGCCGGAATGCCATCAAGGGCGTCGACGAACATATCCATCAACATGGACTTGCCGCGCCCAACACCGCCCCACAGATACAATCCTTTAGGCGGCGGGGATGGCTTGCGAAACAAACCGCGCTTTACCGGTTTCGCCAACGCTGCGCGGATACGTTCAAAATGCGGTAGAACTGCCTCTTGCGCGTCATCCCGTGTGAGGGTTCCATCTGCGACGCGAGCCTCATAAAGCGAAATCAAATCCGTCATAGCCCGAGGCATACCCTCTGCATCGCGCATTGAAAAGCAGCCAAACCTGCCCTCCATCAATTTTGCTTATCCACGGCCCCAAAACTTCTGAATTGACCGGACTAAATTTTGATTTAGCGTCTGCCTTCCAATGTCATGAGGTTTCAATGCCCCAGCCACCGCGCCTTCTGAACCCAATCCTGATTGTCGGCTGCATTATCGTGACGGTCAGTTTCGCCGTGCGCGCGTCATTTGGTGTGTTCCAGATCCCAATTGAACAAGAGTTCGGATGGCTGCGCACAGATTTTTCGATGGCTATCGCAATTCAGAACCTGGCTTGGGGAATCGGACAGCCCATATTTGGCGCTATTGCGGAAAAAACCGGCGACCGGCGTGCCATTGTGTTGGGGGCACTGACTTATGCCGCTGGCATGGTACTGTCAGCGTGGTCGGTGACGCCGTTCGAACATCAGATGTACGCATGGCTTGTTGGGTTCGGCATTGCCGGGACGGGATTTGGCCTTGTGCTTGCCGTCGTTGGTCGCGCCTCTTCGGATGAAAACCGGTCAATGTCTCTTGCCTTGGTAACCGCCGCCGGCAGTTGTGGGCAGATAATTGGTGCTCCGGCAGCCGAATGGATGCTGACATTTCTTCCTTGGCAGCAGGTATTTATCGTCTTCGCCATCGCGATTCTTGCATTGATTTTGACGCTGCCATTCATGCGGGCACCGCAAACGGTGTCGAAGGCAGAATTACAGGAAAGCATGGGGGAAATATTGGGGCGGGCCCTTCGCGATCCTTCCTACACCCTTATTTTCCTTGGATTCTTTAGCTGCGGGTATCAGCTTGGGTTTGTGACGGCCCACTTCCCTGCCTTCGTGACCGAGATGTGCGGCCCGATCATGCCGGGGGGCATTTTGCATTCAATTGGCATCACATCGACCTCTGCGCTGGGGGCCGTGTCCATCTCTTTGATCGGTCTGGCGAATATCGGAGGCACCTTGCTGGCGGGATGGGCTGGAAGCCGCTATCCCAAGAAATACCTTCTGGCGTCCGTCTACACCGCGCGAACTTTTGCGGCCGCAGCCTTCATCATCTTTCCGATCACACCTCTTTCCGTGGTTGTCTTTTCGTTGGTCATGGGATCGCTTTGGCTGGCAACCGTGCCGCTGACCTCGGGTCTGGTCGCGCATCTTTATGGTCTGCGTTACATGGGCACCCTTTACGGGATTATCTTTTTCAGCCACCAGCTTGGCAGTTTTCTGGGTATTTGGCTTGGAGGACGCTTGTATGACCAATATGGCGACTACACGCTGGTTTGGTGGATTGGGGTCGCAATCGGGGCATTCAGCGCAATCGTTCACTTGCCTATACGTGAAAACAGGGATGCAGTCCCCGCCTGAGCTAGACGGCTTCTTCGGGCGTCAACAGTCCTTCTTTGACAAGGCGATCAGCCCACCCCTGCGCGCCCTCAAAGTGGTGCGTCTGCCATCCACGTGAATACGCCGTTTCAATGTTTTCAAGGCGATCGTCGGTGAACAACAAAGTATCGGGTGAAAGGCCGCAGTCTTCTTCGACCATTTGGTAGATTGGGACGTGCGGTTTAACCGCTTGCAGCCTGCCTGAAACATAGTGCCTGTCGAACTCGTTCAGAAATGGGTAGACCGTTGTCGCATAGTCAAAATTCTGCACTCCGAAATTGGTCAGAGCAAAAACTGGCACGCCTTTTCCCCGCAAAGCACGCTGCAAGCGGACCGAATGCGGAATTTCAGGCGCGGCCAGTTCGATCCACTTATCGTGCCACATCCGGATTTCTTCGCGCCACTTGGGGTATTTCTCGGCCCAGGCATAGATCGTGTCCGTGAAGTGAAGTCCTTGATCCACAAGGTCGTTCATTCCATGCAGATCGACTTCTTCAAACATGGCCCGGCGACGGTCTTCGCCGATCACCTTGTCGTAGTAGCGCTCGGGCTGCCATTCGATAAGGACATTTCCGATGTCAAAAACTACGGCTTTAACCGCCATGGGCACACCTGTTCTGAAGGTTTCTGTCGGCGCCGACTGAATCAAGTCAGGCGCAGATTGACAAGACCCAACCGCAGCGCAAAACGCCCCCCGGCGCGAAGACTATCCTTTTTGCGCCGCCCTCAATTCCCGCTCCAGCGCGTCCAGAAACCGCGATCTATCAGCCTTGCCAAAGGGTTTACCGCCACCGCCAGCACCAAGCGGATTGGCGGCGCGAAGGTCCGCCATCAGGTCACGCATCGCCAGTTGTTGTCCAATATTGGCTGCGGTGAACGCTTCGCCGTTGGGGCGCAAAACGCGCGCACCAGCCTCAACACATTTCGCGGCCAGCGGGATATCGGACGTGACAACCACATCACCTGCGCCACAACGCTCGGCGATCCACTTATCGGCCTCATCCGCACCCTCAGATACGATGACAACCTGCACCAGCGGGTTGGCCGAAGGTCGCAAGCCGCCGTTGGAGACAAGGGCGATTTGCACCTGGTGCCGTGTTGCGACGCGTTCCGCCTCGGCTTTGACCGGACAGGCGTCGGCGTCGATGAACAGCGTCGTCACGCCTTCTTCGCCTTTTTTTCCGCTGGTGTTTTGCGCACCTTGAACTCATCCGGGATGGGCATTCGGTTGAACGCATCCAGACCTGCGATCTTGTACGCCTCGGCCAGTGTCGGATAGTTGAATGTATTCTGTACGAAATAATCCACCGTTCCCTTCAGGTTCAGCACCGCCTGCGCGATGTGGATCAGTTCGGTCGCGCCTTCGCCGACAATTTGCACCCCCAAAACCCGCCGGGTTTTCAGCGAGAACAGCATCTTCAGCATCCCATGCTCCAGCCCCATGATATGCCCGCGTGAGGTTTCTCGGAACCGCGCCACGCCGACCTCGTATGGGATGCCGCGCTCCTGCAATTCTTCCTCGGACATGCCGCAGGTGGAAATCTCGGGCACCGAATAGATGCCATAGGGATACCACGGGCTTTCCGGAAGGGTAGGGGTCTCCAAGGCGTGGCATGCGGCTACGCGGCCCTGCTGCAGCGATGTCGATGCCAGCGAGGGGTGCCCGATCACGTCGCCCGTCGCATAGATATGCGGCACGGCAGTCTGATAGGTTTTGCGGTCCACGTTGATCCGGTTGCGATGGTCTGTCTCAAGCCCCACAGCCGACAAGTTCAGGGCCGAAGTCGCACCCATTCGACCAGCCGCAAATAGCAGCATCTCGGCCCGCACGTGACGCCCATTGGCCAAAGTCACCTCGACATGGCCACCCGCATCTTCGATCTTTTCAACCGCAGAACCCAAACGCAGGTCCACGCCGTTCTCGCGGATCTGGTGCGTGAAATCGTGGATAAGGCGGCTGTCGATGAAATCCAGAAACGTGTCGCGCGGTTCGATCAGCGTAACCCGCACGTCCAGCGCCGAAAACATGGTGGCATATTCCACCCCGATCACACCCGCGCCAATCACGCAAAGCGACCTTGGGATTTCGGCCATCTCAAGAAAATCGTCGCCATCGACCACAGTCTTGCCGTTGAAGGGCACATAGTCGGGGCGGTACGTTTTGGTGCCCGTCGCAATCAGAAATTTTGCAGCAGTCAGGCGGGTCGCGTCACCAGCATCGGTCGCGACCTCAACCTCATGCGGGCCGACAAATCGCGCCAGCCCATTCAGGGTTTCCACGTGGTTCCGGTTGAACTGATGTTCCAGAACGTCAACTTCATGATCAAGCGTCATGTGCAGACGCGCCTTGAGGTCGTCGGCGCGGATCTGATCCTTCACCCGGTACGAGCGGCCATAAAAACTGCGCTCGCGCCAGCCCGACAGGTTCAGCACCGTCTCGCGCAGGGTCTTAGACGGGATCGTACCGGTATGTACTGACACGCCGCCGAACCGATCCTTTCGGTCGATCACCAGCACCCGGCGTTTCAGCTTACCCGCCTGAATCGCCGCCGACCGCCCCGAGGGGCCAGACCCGATGATGATCAGGTCGTAATCATAGTCGCTCATGCCTCAGTCTCCGTACAGCGCCTCGGCGTGAAAGGTGATGTGATCTTCCATGAAGGTCGATACAAAGAAATACGAATGATCATAGCCCGGCTGCAGGCGATAGGTGGCCTGCTGGCGACGTTCTGCAATCGCTTGCGCCAGCGCCTCGGGGCGCAGCAGGTCGATGAACTGATCACTGGCCCCGGTGTCGATCAGGACGGGTCCGTCAAAACCCTTTTCCGTCATCATCAGCGAGGCATCATGCCTGACCCACGCGCCCTCATCATCCCCCAGATAGGCCGCCAATTGTTTGCGGCCCCAATCCGCACCCGTCGGGTTCGAGATCGGCGCAAAGGCCGAAACTGAACGGTACCGCCCCGGCAGGTTCATCGCCAGCGTCAGCGCACCATGGCCGCCCATGGAATGCCCAGTGATAGCCTGACGGTCCATATCGATTGCGAAATGCTCTGCCAGCAGCGCGGGCAGTTCCTCGGCCACGTAATCCCACATGTTGAAATGCGGGGCCCATGGGGTTTGCGTCGCGTTGACATAAAACCCGGCACCCTGACCCAGATCGTAATCTTCGTGATCAGCCACGCCTTCGCCACGCGGTGAGGTATCGGGAAACACAACCGCAATTCCCTGTTCAGCCGCCCATGCCTGCGCCCCGGCCTTTGTCATCGCGTTTTCATGGGTGCATGTCAGCCCAGACAGATACCACAGTACCGGGACAGGTCCGTCTTTTGCTTCGGCGGGCAAAAACAAGCCAAAGGTCATGTCGCATTTACACGCGGAGGAGGTATGGCGATAGACGCCTTGCACGCCCCCGAAACAGGCGTTTTCCGATAGGGTTTCCATCTGGCTCGTGTCCTTACGTTAGGTTCGGGCCATGGCTACCCTTACCAAGCCGCTGCGTAAAGCCTGTGCGCGACGGGTTGAGGGGATAATTCGAAGCGCAGAAACCTAAAGCGCTCCGACCCAGGCAATCACAACGGGTACGGTCAGAATGCTTGCGGCAGTAGACAGAAGGATTGCCGCCGATGCCCTGTGCGGCGCAACGCCGTAATGTGCGGCCAGCATATAGACGTTACCCGCAACCGGCAGAGCGGCCGCAGCGATGGCTATTGACGCTGGAAATGTCGCGACGGGGATCACCCAAATCAGGACGATTGCAACACAGGCAGGATGTACCACCAGTTTGCAAAAGCTGAGCCACCCTGCAATTTGCACGCGTTCCGCCGACTTGCTGGCCAATGACGCACCAATTGCAAACAGGGCTCCGGGCGTCGCAGCACCACCCAAAATTGTCAGAAAATCGTTCAGTGGTACTGGGACCGGGACTTGAAACGCAGACCACAGCATCCCAGCCGAGATCGAAACGATCATGGGGTTCTTTATCAGGCCGACAGCAATTAACCGAAACGTAGACGGGGTCAGCCGCCCATCCCGTCCTCCATTGATCAAGATGACGATCAACGACGAAAAGACGACAAGATCCACCGTAAGAACTAGCATAACCGGCCCGATCGCGGCTTCGGTGAACAAAAGCGCCAGCATCGGCAGGCCCAAAAAGCCAACATTGCCAATGGCTGCGCACTGCGCTTCGACGGCCGAGGTTGGAACGTCCAGACCTCTGATCCAGGCGACAAAAGTTGCCAGCGCGTAGACAGCAAAGGTGCCCAGAAGGTATCCCAGCACCAGCTTCGCATTGAAGATTTCAGCAAACGGAAGCGTGGCGGCAAATCGAAACAGCATCGCCGACAACGCAAAATAGAAGACAAATTTGGTTAGATACGCTGTCGCATCTTCCGAGAAAAAACGGCTGCGCCCGGCCCAATATCCAAGGCCGATGATCGCAAAGAAAGGAAGTGTGCGCAGAAAGATATCGACCATGGCCAGAGTGTTAGCACGGTTTTAACTGTCGGCAAGCCCGCTTGCCCAAAGCGGGTCCACTTGTTCACCCAAGGGCGTTTCTGCGAGAATCGTTGAATCTGAACTGAACGGTTTATAAACTTGGAACCTGCAGCCAAGGAGGAACAATGCCCGAGTCAGCCACCATCCTGCGTACAGGTCGCAAATTCGATCAAGTGGTACGTGGTGCCCGTGAAGTATTCATGGCGGATGGTTTCGAAGGCGCAAGTGTGGACGATATCGCACGCGCGGCTGGTGTCTCAAAGGCGACCTTGTACAGCTACTTTCCTGACAAACGCCTTTTGTTCATGGAGGTTGCTCATACCGAATGCAGCCGGATGGCTGAAAACGTCTTGTCGATGATCGACGATTCCAAACCAGTGCGCGAGGTGCTGACCGTAGCTGCAACCCAACTATCCACTTTTCTGGTGTCCGAGTTTGCGCAGCAGGTTTTTCGCATTTGTGTGGCCGAACGCGACAGGTTCCCGGAATTGGGTCAAGCGTTTTATGAGGCCGGTCCGCAAAACGGCGTCCGTCACTTGGTGGAGTATTTTAGGAAGGCCGTTAATCAAGGCGAACTGGCCATCGACGATTTGCAAATCGCCGCAGAGCAATTCTCAGAGCTTTGTAAGGTGCGCATCTGGGCCCGTGCCGCATTTGGCATTCAGAATAGCTTTTCCCAGTCTGAAATCGACGAAGTGGCGCGGCAGGCAGTTGATTTGTTCATGACCCGCTACGCTGTGTGAGCCTTCTGTCACCGGTGACATGTCCAAAAAATGTGCAGGGTGTCGCAGGTTGAGTCAAAGAACCGCCGTTCGGTTTGACAGGCTGGCCGTTCTGGAAAACCATCAGGCGGATGCAGCGAAGGGCCCCTGACTCTTGACCAGTGATAATACCAGCTTTTCCCGACGCCTGAATGACCTGCTTGTTCAGATCTACCCCGACCATGATCAATCGATACTGGCGCGACAGATTTCCGATGCCTTTTGGCCGTCCAATACGCACAGGCGCAAACAAGGCCGCAAGCCCGGCAATAAGTTGTGGTCAGAAAAAGACAGCGTCCTGATAACCTATGGTAACTCGATCGAAGATCAGGCGCACAAACCGCTGGACCTGCTGCACGATTTTCTCGTTCGCCACCTGAGCGGGGTGGTCAACGGCGTTCACATCTTGCCGTTCTTTCCGTTCACTTCTGACGACGGGTTCGCTGTTTCCGACTACTATAGCGTCAGCACTCAGCTTGGTGATTGGTCAGATATCACGCGTATCGCCAACGATTTTCATCTGATGTCCGATCTCGTGTTGAATCATGTCTCAAGCCAGGGCGCGTGGTTCACCAACTACCTTCAGGGCAAATCCCCCCACGACCGGTTCTTTTTTGAGGCGTCACCCGAGGATGATCTGTCCGAGGTTGTGCGCCCCCGCACCACGCCGTTGCTGCGGCAAGTGGAAACGAGTGAGGGTGAGAAATACGTCTGGTGCACGTTCAGCCACGATCAGGTTGATCTGGATTTCTCAAACCCCGAAGTTTTGGTCGAGATGTTGCGGATTATCCGTCTGCATATCGACAAGGGAGTGCGCATATTGCGACTGGATGCGGTGGCTTTCATCTGGAAAGAAATCGGCACCAACTGCATTCACTTGCCGCAAACCCATGCGATCGTGCAGCTTCTCAGGTTGCTGTGCGACTATGCAACTGAAACACTTGTACTACTGACCGAAACAAACGTCCCGCGGACCGAGAATCTGAGTTACTTCGGCAACCGGAACGAAGCGCACGCCGTTTACAATTTCCCGCTGCCCCCTTTGATCCTGCATGCAATGCAGTCAGGCACAGCGAAATACCTAAGCGAATGGCAAGCCGCGATGCCGCCCGCGCAGCTGGGCTGCGCGTATCTGAATTTCACCGCCAGCCACGATGGGATCGGGATGCGACCGGCCGAGGGATTGCTGCCCCCCGACGAAAAAGAGCGCATGATCGACACGGTGCGCCGCATTGGCGGACTGGTTTCAATGCGCGCGCTTCCCGATGGGCGCGAAGAACCCTATGAGCTGAACTGCGGCTATTTCGAAGCCATGGCCGAGACATTTCACGGCCCCGATCAATACCATCTGGCGCGGTTCATCTGTTCACAGACCATCGTTATGTCTTTGGAGGGGATACCGGCCTTCTACATCCACTCCCTGCTGGCCACACCCAATGATCACCAGGCGGTCGAACGGCGGGGCATGAACCGGGCAATCAACCGGCATCGCTGGCATTATCCTGACCTGCTGGCAAGGCTGGCCGATCCGGGGTCAAATCAGGCGCTGGTGTTGTCGGAACTGTCCAAGCGCCTGCGCCTGCGGGCGCAACAACCGGCCTTTCATCCGAATGCCACTCAATTCACACTGCGGTTGGATGATCGCGTCTTTGGCATCTGGCGGCAAAGTCTGGATCGCAGCCAGTCGATCTTTGCGCTGCATAATGTCTCGGCCGAGCAGGTCCATGTCAGCCCCGCCGAGATCAACATGATCGCCGAAGAAGTCTGGACCGACGCCCTGACCGGAGAAATCCTGGCCACCAATGGCCCCGATATCGTGTTGGCCCCGTATCAGTGCCGCTGGATCACGAACGCGGGGTGAACTCGCCCAGATCGTCGGACACCGCCGCCTTCAGGCGCAGCAAGAATTCAGGATCAGCCGAATGGACCCTGTTCCATGTAGGGATGAACGGTGTCTCGTGCGGGTTGTCTAGAAACACCTGCCCGGCGCGAATGATATTTTCGGCGAATAGCTCGATGGATTTCTCTTCCTTGTGGCGGTCCAATTCCAACCCATTCATCTTGGCGTCGGTATAGTAGCCTTCCAACAGATCCAACGCAGAGCGGTAATAGGTTGCCTTGAGTGTGCGGAAGGTGTTGGGCGTGAAAACGGTGCCATCGGCGGCCAGTTTGCGGAAGATCGCCTTGCAAATATCGGTGGACATGCGCGACAGGCCGCGATTTGCGTCCTCAGGCGATAAATCCTGATGTTTGTGGTCGTAATTGTCGGCAATTTCGACCTGACAGACGGATTTAGGAGCCAGATTGCGCCACGCCTCGGACAACACTCCGATCTCAAGCCCCCAATCGGATGGAATGCGCAGGTCGGGCAGGGTAGGCGTGCGAATTGCAAACTCACCCGATAGCGGATAGCGGAAGCTGCGCAGATAATCGAGATAATCGCGGTCCCCGATTACCTTTTTCAACGCGATCAACAGCGGACTGACCAGAAGGCGCGTCACACGACCGTTCAGCTTGCCAGACCCGATACGGGGGTAAAACCCTTTGGCCATCTGAAACGGAAAGGTCGGGTTGACCACCGGATAGACCAGCCGATCCAGCATCTCGCGGTTATACGTGACAATGTCGCAATCGTGAATCGCCATAACGGAACTGTCCGCGCAGGCCAGAAGATAGCCTATACAAGACCAGACATTCTTGCCCTTGCCGGGTTCCTGCGGCGCAAGGCCCAAGGCTTTCAGATGTTCCTGAAGATGCGTCAGACGGGGGCTGTCATTCCAGATAACAGCGTGGTTTTGCGGCAAGTCGGCAAAGAACGCACGGGCTTTGCGGTACTGCTCTTCATCCGCTTGGTCCAGGCCAATGATGACACGGTGAAGATATGGGACCTGCGACAGTTCTTTAAGGATACCGGCAAGGGCCGGCCCCTCCAACTCGGAATAGAGACATGGCAGGATCAGGGTGATCTTGCGGGTCTGTGCAAAGACCGAAATCTCATGCGACAGGTGGCCACTGGGTCTGCTGCGCAAATTGTGTAGCGTCGTTATGTTTCCGTTCTGATGGAAGTCTGCCATGTCGTTCGCCTTGTTTTTGTCAGAACTCTGCAGTCAGGGTCAGGATGGCCTCCGACCAACCTTGGGGACCGCTGCTGTCTGTCCTGAATATGCGTGACTCAATATGAGGTGGAAAAGGCGGAATGCCCGGCCCATCCGGGTTTGCAACCACGACGCCTTGATCCGCAGCCATTAGCATTTCAATGTCATTTGGCGCGTCACCCAAGGCGATTGATCGGCTTGGTCTTAGCTGCTGAACAACGTCCCTTAAGGCGTCCGCCTTGGTTTTCCCGAAGGACATGGTCAAGAACCGCCCCCCGCGACTGGCAAAAAGACCCATGTTGCGCGCTTGCGCAACGAAGCGGTCCAATTCAGCTTCCGTGCCCGTCCACAGCCCGGGCTCGCTGAATCTCCGCGTTCGAGCACGGGCGGCTTGAATGGGGTTAAGCCCCGTCGCATCTGCCACATCCTGATCGGACATATCGCCAAACCCGACAAATCCCGTGGGCAGTTGGGAAAGCACCGTGCGCAAGTCCTGATAACGGTCCCCTTCAATATCGGGCGCATCGGGCCACAGGATACCCGCCCCATTTTCAACAATTGCCGGCATTCGCGTGGAACCAAGTTCCTGTTGTAGGGGCGCAATCTCTGCCGCTGTTTTGCTGCTGGCCAATACAAGCCCCGCACCGATTTCCGACAAGCGTTTAAGCCCCGGCTGTGCAGCCGCCCAACGATAATTGTGATGATCCAGCAGCGTCCCATCGAGATCCGAGAAAACCAGCAATTTTGGGTCGGCGGTCATGTGGAAGGGCGATCAATTCGTTCTTTCATTGATTAGAAGTAAAAATCCGTGACCATTGGATGTAAATCCATACTGGCCAAATGCGCGTCAAACCCAAATCCTACGCCCAATATTTGTGCAAATGCGTGGTGGTCGCTATCTGGCTCGGTATTGAGTTTTGACCATGGGCACTTTGGGCACGGGCCCAAAACACACCCTCTGGGCAGTTACATCTTCCATGGTGTAAGTGTCCAAATAGTTGCAGATTATTGGCAAGAGCTGACCGATGCGGCGGCTCGACCCTACTATCTTGGGAGGTCGGCACACATGCCGGATTTGTCGGAATACAGTAAACTGGCAAAGGACATGTCAGTAGATGCCATTGCCCTTGTGCCCGGCCCGAATTTTACCCGCGCACTGGGCAAACCCTTCATGAGCCACGAACGACCCTTTGTGGTCGTAATCCCGGCTGTGGGCACGCCTGCCGCGATTGTGCCCAATCTGGAACTGGGAACGTGGGAATTGGTCGGTTTTGAGGGGGCCGTTTTCGACTGGATGGACCAATCGGGCTATGACAGCGCCTTTGCTTCATTGGCCGCTCATATGCCGCTGAGGTCACTTGCCGTTGAAGGGCAAGTGATGCGGGTTTTCGTGTCCAAGGCCCTGACCAATGCGATGCCCGACTTGCAAATCGTAGATGCTGAGCGCGAGATTTCTGGTTTGCGGATCATCAAGACCGACGCCGATATTGCCGCGTTGCAGGCCGCGATTGATATCTCGGAACGCGCGCTGGAACGTGTGATTTCAACAGTTCGCGTCGGGCAAACCGAAAAACAGATCGAACAGGCGTTGATCCAGGCGCTGTTTGCTGAAGGCGCCGCGTCGTTGGCTTTTGCGCCGATTGTCGCCGCCGGGGACAACTCGGCTCAACCACACGGCAAAGCCCGCGCGGATTATCAGATCAAACCCGGCGATGCGCTGCTCTTCGACTTTGGCGCGCGCAAACACGGTTTTGCGGCGGATATCACGCGTACATTCTTTGTTGGTGAGGTTTCGGACGAGGGCAGGGCGGTTTACGATACAGTCCTTCGCGCGAACCTCGAAGGGTTCAAGGCCTGTTGCCCCGGCGCGAGCGCCCATGACATCGACGACGCGGTTACAAATGTCCTCGAGGCTTCGCCCTATGCCGACCGAATACGCACCAAGACGGGTCATGGTCTGGGTCGCGACGTGCACGAAGCGCCGTATATCATGCGCGGCAACCAACAGAAAATCCTGCCGGGGATGGTCTGGACCAACGAGCCGGGCTTGTACGATCTGGGCAATTTTGGCGTTCGAATCGAAGATGATGTTCTTGTGACCAAGGATGGTTGTCGGTCGCTGACCAGTTTTCCCAAAGATCTGACAATCATAGGCCGCTGACATTTGGCTGGTTCACGAAACGTGTTGGAATGACGGGTCACTCCAAATGCCCGTCAGTGCCCTGTGGTCTGACTATTCAGATTAGCTTTCGGCTTTGCGGGTCGCGATGACCATAGCCAGCAACTGTTCCTTGGTGCGCTGGATGTGGTTCGTCAGCAGCGCGCAAGCAGCCTCTGCATTGCGCGACCGCGCCAGTGCCAATAACTGACGGTGCTCCTCTTTAGCTGGCTCTCGCTGTTCCATCACACTCAGGTGCATCCGCACATAACGGTCAGATTGCAGATTGACCCGTTGTAGGATTTCGTTGGTAATCCCGCGCTCTGCGGCGGCGTATAACGCCGTGTGATATTCGTAGTTCAGGCTGCCCCATTGTCCGACGTCATATGTTTCATAGGACCTTTCCATTTTGTTCAACAACTCTTCGCAGATGACGAAATCCGCCTCTGTCATCTGGGGGATCGCCCGTTTGAAAAGGTCGACTTCCAACAGGATTCTAAGATCGAAAATCTCTCCGATTTCCGATAGGGAATGAGTTGTTACACAGGCCCCCCGATTGTTAGTCAGTTGGACCAGGCCCTCGGCATCCAGCCGCTTGAGCGCCTCACGTATCGGCATGCGGGATACATCATATTCCTCTGCCAACGCTTCTTGCCGAATGGTTTCACCTTCCACCATCTCTCCACTCAGGATACGCTCGCGCAGGTCGTTTGTGATGACATCAGGCAAACTTTGGCGATGAATCGCGCGGGTTTTTGGCATTGGGATAGTCTCTGGCATTTCCACTTTGTATCCAAAATACGAAAGGACGCCACAATGTCCAATAGCCTTGAGTTTCATTGCCTTTGTTATCGAGCGGCTTTGCTCAGAAGCTTTGGTAACCGTAGAGTTGCAGGCCTTCGCGAATGGTGAGGGATAGGGGCGTGTCCCTGTATCCAAACAACCGGGCATCCATGTTCCCCCATTTAGGACCTCAGCCAGATCATCACGGCACGCGCGGTGGATATAACCAGGTATTGATTGGTGTTACACCGCAAAATCCCGCATTCTGGCGCGAATGACGGGGAATAGTCCGGCTGCGGGACGACTGTTGAAGGTGAATACGTGACATTGCTCAGAACATCAGTATTCGGACTTTGGCTGGCCATTGTTGCGGCCCTAAGCGCACAGCCCGCGGTGGCGCAACCGGATATTCTGATCCTGGGGGACAGCCAGATTTCGTTCGGGGCAGGCAAAGAGTACCTGAGGTTCTTCGATGAACTGGCGGATCGGTGCAAGATGACGCCGGAACGCAAAAAGGCACTGGGTAACCTCGGCAAGCGCGAGACTGCCGCGATTGGCGTCCGTTCGACATCCTTGCAGTCATGGACAACACCCAAAGGGGCCGCAAAAGGTGCGATTTGCGATGTCGACAAGAAATTTGGGGTCAATGCCGGGGCCTATGGTATCGAAGGCAACCCTGACCGGGTGTTCATTCAGATCGGCAAGGGCAACGCCTATCAGTTCTGCAAACCCAAACAAACCGCGTTTCAAGCGATGTTTGATGATGGATACTACAAACCCGAATTGCTGGTTCTGACCTTTCTGGGCAATTCATCCGATCGCTGGGCGAATTCTCCTGATTTGGCCCAACAGGATGCCCGCCGCACGCTGGAACAAATTCCCGACGAGATTCCATGCATCTTCATCTCAAGCGTGCCGGTTTATCTGAAAAAGACCAACGACAAACGGATGAAAGCCCAAACCGCAATAGCCCACGCCTTGCGGCAGGCGGGAACGCAATGTGCCGTGGTCGAAGGGTTCAACCGCAAGACACGCGACGCGATCGAAGGTCAGCCCGCTTATTTCCGCCGCAACGATGCGGGCAAGGTCAAGGACCCGCACCATCCAAGCCGGGCTGCGGTCCGGGCGTTTCTTGACATTAACACGGCCGAAATCTGCGACGCGGTATTTTCGGCCGTGAAATAGAGGTAAGGACTGCAGGGGGGATATGCAGGTGTTCAAAAAGATGGTCGCAACTGTTTGCGCCTTGGCCTTCACCACTCTGGGGGCAAGCGCAGAGGATTTTACCTCGCCCGAGATTCTGATTATCGGGGACAGCCAGATATCCTTTGGTTCGGGCCCGGCTTTCTTGGAGTTTTTCAGCGATATCAAGGACCACTGTCACCCCAATGCCCGGCAGAAAAAGCACCTTGAACGCCTTGGGGAAATGCGGGTCGGGGTGATAGGTGTCCGGTCCAGTTCAATCGACTCGTGGACTGCCCGGTCGGGGCGGGCAAAGGACACGATCTGCAAGGTGGACCCGAAATGGAACGTGAACGCCGGCGCGTATGGATTTGTGAATAAGACCGGCAACAAGTATGTGCAGATTGGCAAAGGAAGGGAATATCAGTTCTGCGCGGCCAAAACCTCACCGCTCGAAGAGATGCTGCGGGACGGTTATTATGATCCCAAGCTGATCCTGATGTCCTTTCTCGGCAACTCGGCCAAGCGGTGGGCCAACAACCCCGAAGCAGCCGTACGGGATGTTGAACGCCTGCAAGCGCAACTGCCTCCCGACCTGCCGTGCATTTTCATGACCACAGCGCCCGCTTACAAGAAGAAGATCGTAGATTTGCGGCTGCGGGCGCAGAAGAATCTGATGGATGCGTTCAAGGTCACGGGACTGCGGTGCACGTTCGTACCTGGTGCTACCCCCGAAACGGTTGCGGCCAACCAAGGCAACAAGCATTATTTCCGCCTGAACAAGAGCGGCATGGTCAAGGACCCATACCATCCGAACGAGGCGGCTGCTAAGAACTTCTTTGCGCTGGAAATGGACCAGATATGTTCAGCCATTTTCGACCAGATCGAACCGACCAGAGAACAAAGCTAACCCCCAGATCGGCCCGCATGCCTGCGTGGCAGGACGGCCGCCAGAATGACCGCCCATCCAAGGATACCCTGCCCGTGGGCACTTAGGTTCTGCTCATACGAGAAAATCAGCATTTCCAGAGACTTCAGAGGGTCGCGGGGTGGCCAGATCACCCATTGCAAGGGTAGATCGGGAATGACCAACCGATAATACATGTAATAGATTTGCGGCGACAGCCACACGAACAGCCAAAATAGGGATAACGCCCCGAATAATCGCACCCAGATCGGGAAAGGGCGTAAAGCACGACGTGCCAGAAGCACCATCAGCAGAAAAAGAATGGCGCTTAACAACGCCAGTCCGACTTGCCCCCAACCTGACAAATCAAAAAAGGAATCCTGACGGTACAAACCTGCCCTCGCTGAGTGCTGGGTAAAAGGACGAAAACCGCCCACCTTGGCGGGCGGTTTTACAATGCCTTCAAGGACCGCTTAACTCAGCGGGGCCACCGCCAGGATCACGGTGAACTTCTCACAATAGATATAAAGCTCGTTGTACTTGGATGTGTCGATCCCGGCCGGGATTTTAAACGAAGCTTCGCCTTTCTTGACGGTCAGCTTGTCGTGAATCTTTGAACCATTGGCATAGGTCTCACCATTGCCGAAGCCGATCTTGATGTCCGGTGGGTTTTTGCTGGGGTCAAAGACATAGTCGTTTTTGAGTGTGACTGTATCACCGGTGACCGAGACCGTCCCCTTAACGTTATAGCCACGACGCCCGGACAGGCTACCGGTGCGTTCCTTGTCCCCGGCAAATGCAGCAGGGGTTCCGAGTGCGAGTGCGGCTGTTGAAGCAAGTCCCAGCTTCATGAACTGGCGGCGTTTGATCGTCATGGCGCATGTCCTATCCAAATCTAAGATGGAAAGATTCTGAGCAGACTATGTGCGCTCTGCCAACTCACATCGCATCGAGGGAATTTGAGACTCTGAAACAAATCAGTTCTGTTACCAAACCGCTCGAACCAAATCCTTGTCCCTGAAGAATTGCTCTTCAATTCGCGATTGATCGTCGACCGAGCGCGACCCATCCGATCCTCGATGTAGATTAGCCAGACTTGGAAAGTGGGTGGAACACCTAGACTTGCAGAACAATACGCCCGATCACTTCACGCTCATTGAGAGATCGGAAGGCTTCAGATGCGTCCTCCAACTTCAAGACGCGATCGATAAGTGGGCGCAGTTCGCCTTCAGCAATCCAGTTCATTATCTTGTCTGCTGCATCCTTGGCTTCCGATGGGAACTTCTCGGCCCATGCACCTTCGAACACGCCAACCACCGAGAAGCCTTTGAGCAGAGGCAGGTTCATCGGTAGGTTTGGGATCTCCCCGCTCACAAACCCAATTGGCGTGATGCGCCCGCCCCACCGCATGGACCGGGCAATTTTTACAAAGGTGTCTCCGCCTATCATCTCAAAGCAAACATCCAACCCATTTCCGTCTGTAAGGTCTTGGATTTGTTTGCGCAGGTCGCCTTCACGCATATTGACGACTGCATCGGCGCCTGCCTCCTGCAGTGCGCTCATTTTGGCGGTGTCACCAGTTCCTGCAAGGACGCGCACACCAAGCATCCGCCCCATGTCAACGGCGGCAAGTCCAACTCCGCCAGTGGCGCCCGTGACCAACAGGGTCTCACCCGGTCGCAGCGCGCATCTTTGGACCAAAGCGTGGTAGGCTGTCATGTAGTTATGCAAGACGGTTGAAGCGACCGTAAGGTCGACGCTTTCGGGTACTTTCGCGCACTTCCAGTGTTTGGTTACAGCACGTTCCGCGTAACTGCCGTGCCACATTTGCCCGACGACACGATCACCTGGCTTGAAGTCGATGACCTCGCTCCCGACCTGTAAGACAATGCCTGCGGCGTCGGTTCCCGGTACATAAGGCAACTCTGGCCGCAGTTGATAACCACCTTCCGCCATGAGCTTGTCCATAAAACTCACGGCGGCGGCATGCACCTCGATGAGAACTTCATCGGCTGCTGGAACAGGCTCTGGCGCTTCGCCAAGTTCAAGCGCATCAGCGCCCTCAAATTTCGAACATAGGACAGCGCGCATAGCCCAAACTCCTGTATGTATAGCGTACTATTCCGCCGCTAGGTTTGTATCGTTTTCGTCAGTTTCGCCATACCCCTTTGGCACAGGAAGGTCCGGCAGACCAGCCGCACGTTTTTTCAGCGCTCTACCAATCACGACGCGGCTGATTTCGGTTGTTCCGTCAACGATCCGCAGCATCTGCGCCAAGCGTGATAGTCGATCCAGCCCGTAAGGCTGCAAAAGACCCATCCCACCCAGAACCTGGGTGCAGGTGTTCGCGGCTTTTACCGCAGCGTCGGGGACAAAACGTTTTGCATGTGCCGCCATAAGTGGCCCCTCAGGGGTGCCAAGGGCTTCGGCTGCCTTGCGGTAAAGCAGCTTGGACGCTTCGAGATCTGTTGCCACCTCTCCCAGCATCCACTGAATGCCGTCAAGGTCGAGGTTCTTGCCGCCAAACATCTTGCGGTTCTTTGAATAGGACAGCGCAGTATCCAGCGCAGCCTGCATCAGGCCACAACACCCAGAAGCGATCGAGACCCTTGCGATGTCGATCGCCATCAATGAGCCCTGCAAGCCTTGGCCAATTGGAAGAATGATATTTTCTTCGCTGACCACGACGTTGTCAAAATACATCTCGGAAATCGGCAGGAAGTTATAGGATGGTGTATCATAAATTGGACCAAAGCTGATACCCGGCGCATCTGCTGGGATCGCGATCATGGCCATGTCCTTATGACCAGGCTCATCCGAGGTTTTGACAACGGTAAAGTAGATGTCGGCCTCAGTCGCCAAGCTGACCCACGCTTTAGCGCCGTTGATCGTCCAGGTGCCGTCACCGTTGATTGTTGCATGGGTATACATCTTCATCGGATCAGACCCGGACTGCGGCTCTGTCAGCGCGAAATTTGCAAGCTTACGGCCTGAGGTCAGATCGCGAGCCCATTCCTCTTTGAACGCGTCGGTCCCGTATCCACACCCTGCAAAAGTACAAATGTTGTGCATGGAAATCGCAAATGCGTAAGCTCCATCGCCTGTTCCCAATTGTTCATAAACCTGAATACCCTCGGACAGCGGCAAACCCTGTCCGCCCCACTCTTTCGGTGCGTAGAGACCAGTCAGACCCGCCGCACCTGCCTTGTCAGAGGCCGCGCGAGGCCAAGCCCTGTTATTGTTCCAGGCGTCAACATTGGGCAGGATCACTTCACTGGCGTGATCGCGCGCGGCGGACAAGAGGGTTTCAAGATCAGACGACATGGCCTTGGTCCTTTCAGTTGAGCGCAAATATCCAATCTCGCCACCATCAGTGGTCGAAGCAAAACGGGTTTACGCAGTAAGATATGCTTTGATCGCTAGATAGCAGCACAATTGACACCTTCTCCATCTCGCGCGGTGACAACCGATTGTCCAAAAGTGACAAATCTTTGCCTAGAGAAGAGCCCGCTGCCGATACGAGCTTGGTGTCGCCCCTGTCCACCTGTGAAAGGCCTTGTGGAAACTTGCCGCGGAAGAAAAGCCAACGTCCTGTGCAATGGCCTCGATACTTGCATCTCCAACTTGCAAGCGGCGAATTGCTATATCCCTGCGTAAACCGTCTTTGATGGCCTGAAAGGATGTTCCGTCCGCGTCCAACTTACGGATCAACGTGCGCGGCGTCATGCCAAGCGCCTTGGCGGCCCCCGCCAAATGCGCGTCCTGCCAGCTCGATTGATTCAGGTAGGCGCGGACACGCAAAGACTGTGTGTGCTCTTGCGAATGGGTAAAGACCCAATCACGCGGCGCATTTTCCAGAAAGCGATCCAAATCATCGGTACTGCGCGTGTTCACTGGCCCCAAGGAGGCTTTGGCAAAGCGAATTGATGTGGAATTTGCATCGAAGGCGACAGGTGCGGGAAAAATGACGGCATAGTCCTCTTCGAAAGAGGGGCGATCAAATACGAAATCGACCCGCTCCACAGCGACCTCACGCCGGGCCAGCCAAGACAGAATCCCATGAGCAAGCTTGAGGATCAGCATATGGCCAAAGCGCTGCGCACGGGCGTCTGACCGGGGCACAAGGCTCAGCGCTATGGTATCCTCCGCATCAACCAACTCGAACCGGTAGTCATCAAGCAACAGGTTCCAGAATGTCGAAAACCGGTAAAGCGCCGACGACAGCGAGGTAGACTCGCGCACCGATGTCAGCAGATGTTGCAAGGCGCGTGGCCTTATCGGACGCGACCAGAGCCCCATCATCTCATCGCCGGTTTCCACAGCTGCCAGTTGGTACAGGCGAACGATCTGCTCCAGGGTCACTCGACCTAACGGGACACTGTCGCCATATGGGATGCCGGATCGGGCGAGCAACGAAGCAAAGTGATCCGGCTCACAAAGGGCCTGCAGCGCCACAAGCCAATCCAGAATGAAGCTGCTTGAGACTGTTGAAAATGAAGGTTTTTGGTCGCTGATCATCACTGAATCACAATAGCAACGAAAACCAAGGGCTAGAACCAATATCCTTGGCGACCCAAACCCGCCGTGTACAAGTTTGCCCCAAGGCGGTACGCGCGAGATCACCGGCGTTGCGAAACTGGGCATCGCGCCGGTGTGTCCGAGTATTCCAGTGCCGAAAGGCCTTCGGTCCGTTTTTGTAGCAGATACAAGATTTTCCCCTACAATTTTCGGCGTTCCCGACTCGCTAGTTCTCCTTATGGGTACCGTTGGGCAAGTCGGTTCGGAATTTGGATTCTCAGTGTCCAATGCAAGGCGCAATAGCCCCGCTGAGTCCGATCAAGCAAAGTTTCATCTTGATATCTAAGGACTTTAGGGGCTTCTTACCTGCCACATGTTTCTGCCTTCGTATTTGCAGAATTTTTGTGCTACTGTCGCCAGAGTCATTTTTTGTATTTTATTCAAAGGTTTTTACAGTGCAGGACAAAACGACAGGAACATTCAGGCTGCGCCCAGTTGAAAAGTCCGATCTGGAGGTCATCGCGCCGTGGTTTCAGGATGTAGAAGACTTGGCGCTGTTTGACCGAACATCGCGCATTCCCTTCAACCAGTCGCAAACCGAAGAAATCTGGAAAGATGCCTTTTCCCCTGACAACGGTTGTAAATGCTGGTTCGTGGTGGAATCCAGTGATGGTAACGCGCTTGGGATGGCGGGGATTGAAGCAATATCAACCGTCAATCGTGACGCGGTCATTGCCATGTTTGTCGAGAAGAACGCCCGGCGCCTTGGGATCGGGCTGCGCGCAACAGCCTTGCTGATCGATTTTGCATTTCGGCAGTTGGGCTTGAACCGCCTTACCTCCTATTACCGCGTGGACAATCAAAGCAGTCGGGATTTGGTGGCCAGAGTCGGATGCCAGATCGAAGGAACCATGCGGCAGGCATGGTTCGCAGACGGAAAATTTCACGACATGATCGTGGTCGGGGTCCTAAATCAAGATTGGATGAAACATCGAGAAACACTTGCGCAAGAGTTGAGCAACGACATCGTAGTGACCTTTGGAACAAGCGCACCTGGCGTTTGGTCATGGCCTCCTCAGGGTGCGGAATCCTGACCAAGGCATGAGAATGACCCAAGCAGTCGAAATATTTGAAATTAGGTATATGTTGAACAAGTGGTTTCAGCAGAACCTACCAAATGAGAAACGCCAGTGGACACCAACAATCTGAACGTTCCCATCACACAAAAGCTCGGGGCTGTCCTGTTCGCCGACGTTGTCGGATATTCTCGCTTGATGAGCGAGAATGAGCTGGACACGTATAACGCCTTGAAATCATTGCTTTCCAAGCTCGAAGTCACGTGCGCAAAATATAATGGCCGCGTGATTGAAGTGCGCGGCGACGGCATTCTCGCACTGTTTGAAACGGCCACAAGCGCGGTGGAATTCGGGGTGGAATTGCACCAGATCGCGAGCGAGCACAATCACACGCGAACCGAGAATCAGCGAATCAAATTTCGCGCAGGCGTCCATCTCGGAGAAATCCTGATCGACGAACGCGGGATTCATGGCGACAATGTGAACATCGCCGCCCGACTTCAGGAAATAGCTGAACCAGAGCGTGTTTACGTCAGCTCGGCCGTTTACGATCAGGTGTGCAACCGCCTGCGATATGGGTACGAATTTCTGGGCCCCAAGCAACTGAAGAACATCGTTTCTCCGATCTCAACCTATTGCGTCCGAAGCGAGGTTGCTGGCGCGACCATGGCGGGAACGATGCGCCCCGAGCTGACGATGGATATCCTGGAACGGCCGGATACGCCGTCGGTGGCTGTCCTGCCTTTCAGCAGCAATAACGGGGACGAGTCCGACAATTGGATTGCCGAGGGGCTGACCGACGACATTATCATGAACCTTTCCAAGTTCCGGAACCTGTTCATCATCGCCCGGAACTCATCGTTTTTCTTCAAGGCACAGGCGATGCCACCGAAGGAAGCAGCCCAGAGACTGAACGTACGCTATATCGCGCGTGGTAGTGTCCGGCGGTCCGCCAGCCGCATACGGATTACCGCCGAACTTGTGGATGCCAACACCGAACGCACCATTTGGGGCGAGCGGTTCGATCGGAATATCGACGACATCTTCGACATTCTCGACGAAGTTACTGAATGCATTGTTGCCGCCACTGCCGTGATGATCGAATCCCATGAAAAACAGCGTATGATTCAAGCGGTGCCCGCCGATCTTGAGGCATACGGCTCGGTTCTTCAGGGTCAGCACCACATTTTCAAATACACTCGGAATGACAATCGCAAAGCGCAGGATTTCTACCAATCCGCGCTAGAGCGGGATGGGCGCTATGCCCGGGCGGCGGCAGCTTTGTCACGAACACTGAACATAGACTGGCGATATTCTTGGGCCGAAGATCCATCTTCCGCTTTGGACAAGGCGCTGTCACTTGCGCAGCGCTCGATTGAACTGGATCCAACGGATGCCCGCGGTTTTGGCGAGTTGGGATATGTGCACCTGTACCGCAAGGAACATGACGCCGCGATTCAGTCCTATCAACGTGCCTTGGCGTTGAACCCAAATGACGCCGACATGCACTCGGATTTTGCGGATGCGTTGGCACATTACGGGGACAATGAAACGGCAATAACACATATCCAGCAGGCCATGAGGCTGAACCCCTATTTCCCGGATCAGTATCTATGGCACCTGGGTGGGGCCTACTACAACCTCAGACGGTATGACGACGTGATTGAGACCGTCAACAAGATGAACAACCCAACTGAAGGTCAACGTATGCTGGCTGCAAGCTATGCACAATTGGGGCAAACGGACCTGGCGCGTCAGATCACCGACAAGCACCGCGCGGCACATCCCAATTTCTCGCTTACGCGATGGGCCACGGTACAGCCGGATCGTTTGGAAGAGGATACCCAGCATTTTGTAGAAGGCTTGAAAAAAGCTGGGTTTTGATAATCCAGAAAAAAGGGCACGCGCCTGACGTGCCCTTGTTCTGTAAATATTGGCGTGATCTTAGTCGCCGCCACGCACCTTTGCGCCACTGACTTTGGCACCTGATACCTTTGCACCGCTGACTTTCGCGCCACTCACCTTTGCACCGCTGACTTTGGCGCCTGATACCTTGGCACCGCTGACAGCCGGGCTGTCAAATCCGAAATAGATATCCAACAGGACTTGTTCAAACTGACCAGTCATCACATCCATACGGATCGTGTAATCAGCTTTGTCGTAATCCCAGACCCTGATGTCATCTGAAATTTGGTAATCTGCCGAGGCTACACCGGACAGGGACGGATCACTCGGTGCGCGAGAAGCAAGGCCGCCGGGCCGGTTTCCTTCGGTTGGGCTTTCACCTTTGCCATGCACCAGAAAAATCGTGGGTTCGGGCAGTTCGTAATACGTGCCTTCGAACGAAAATCCGTAGATACGCGCCAATCGGGAGTCTTTACCGTACTGATCCTTGAGCTGCTTGTTCGCGCCGATTTTTTCGGACAATTCCTTGCGGAAAATGAATTCTTGCTTTTCGAAACCCGCCGGGGTGGGCAGCGTCTGCTGCCAGAAGCTGTCTTCGTATTGGTCCCCGTCCGTGACCTTCACCAGCGCGTCTTCTTCAATCCTCTCTTGGCTTTCCAGCTTATAGTTCTCTTCATCTACTGTTACTTGGTAGATACCATTCTTTTTAGGACGATTTCCTGTAACCAGAACTAAGTTGCCAGCCGCCACCTCTTCACCGTCGATCGTGCCATCTACGATGGAGATATTCTTGTTCACCTTCACCTTTTTCGTAGCAACAAGCCGGACTGTTTTATCTGGGGCCGCAATTTTGGATTTCGCGACCTTCAAGTCGTTCAATAAACGCCCAAACAACAACACTTCGGAAAAACTAAGCAAGGATTCAGACATAATATTCTCTCCCAATTGTGGGGTAGACAGAGCTCAGGCCCTCATCTCTCCCCTGAATCGAACCCGAACACATAGTTCGAGAAAATTATTTCCAATAATCATCCCACGCTTGCATGCCATAAAACCACTTCAAAATAAAGGATTTTTGACCGTTATCCGGGAACTTGCGTGCGGACGGAATGAGCGTGGCTGTCTTCGTCAGGATCAGGCAACTGCGGCCCTGCGGTTGTCACGCCAATATCACGCATTCGGAAGTTACCCTGAATGATGCGCTGAAAAGCACCGCCGGTGATTTCCTGATCCACGGCCAGCAATGCTTTTTCAACCCCGAAGTAGCTGAGCATATCAGCGTCCAGCCGTTCCCATGCATCTGCAAGATAAGTGCCCAGAAAATCCCGCGCCTCAAGCAGCGCGATACGAAACCCATCGGGGTTCTCAGCGTAACGGGTATCGAAAATATCCTGCATCACGGCGCTGTAGTCAGAGGAATCTTCCAACTGATCAGACAGGTCTTCTTCTTCGGGCGTTATCAGGCCGTGCAGCAGCAATCGTTCATGGTAAATATCCACGAAGATATCGAACATAGCTCCGGTCAATGGCTCAGACAGGTCATGCTCACTGGACCAGCCAGACGCAAATTCGGACAGAGACCGGTTATTGGCGGCCGTTCGTATCTGAGCGTTTTCCGAAAGTTCCGCAAAACGGTTCAGCCGATTGAACGTATAAAGGTTGCCCCGCGTGTTCTTCAGCAACGTGTCCACGACCGATCCAAAATGTAAGGACGCAAGAAGCGCAACCATGTCCGCAGCAGATTCATGGAACCCGTAATACTCGCCCCCAGCATCACCATCGGTTGGCATTCCGATCACGCTGTAGATGATTGCGTGACCGATTTCATGAGCGACAACGTCGAAGTTCAGGCTGTATGGGCGATACTCGTCACCATGCTCTCGCGTGCCACCGGTTTCAAGGAACCCCCAGCCGATATGTGCATTATCCAAACTGGGCAGAAGCGACAGTTCCAGCCGATCGAAATCTCGTGCGAAATGCCACGGTATAGGGCGAGCGAAATACCCTTGCCAGACGTCCATGGTGAAATGAGCCGACCCAAATAGATGCGCCGCCTCAAATGCCGGGTCCGTTGGGTCGATATGGATGAAGTTGCCAAACTCGTCCGGCATGGCCGGGGGGTGGAAATATCCGTCCCACGGCGGCAGGTACATGCCCGGCCCATTCGGCCCGGGGACGATTGCGCCATATGGCGTCGTTTTACCAACCGGGTTGACGGTATACATCCTTGGGCCCGATGGGCCCGGTCCGATGCTTCCTTGCGGGGCCGAAATCTCGACCAATTCCAATTGGGCATCCGGCTCCAGAAACGGCGATTGGGGAAACAGCAAAAACCGGGTGCCGGGTTCTTCGGCGTCGCTGTAGTCTGGCAAATCCATCAAGCGCCCTCCTGTGTCCGGTCGACGACCTCTTAACGGTCTGAGGCCGTTGATCCGGTATCACTATGGCAATACAAAAACTCTGCTTCTATCAAATCATAAAGAGCATCCCGCCCGGACAAGCCAAGCGAAACTGCGTAGGATTCAAGATCATCTGGCACATCGCGGTCAAGGTTTGTTTCAAAAAACCAGATCAGCATATGCAACCGGTCCGCACTGATCTTTCGATCAGAGGGGGCGATCAGTTGGGTCTTTTTATCGGCACGGTCACGCAAGTCCGCGTATAGCCCGCTGCGCTTTAGCTCGGTCAGCAGGGGGGCATTCAAGCGGGTGCTGCGGGCTTCGGTCACCGCATCAATCTGTGCAGCCCCGGTTAGCATCGCTTCGTACAGTTCCGGGTTCAGGTCGTTGGTGTGCAGCCACTGCATCAAATGCGCCTTGCGAGTAAGCCCGGTACTGCTGCGATGATCTGACATGTGCCTGAGCAAAACCTCGCGATCGGGGCTGAGGTCGACCCGATCAGCCTCTTCCTGCGCCAGCAGCCTCAGAATTGCGCGGGTGCGCAGTTCAAAATACAGTTCTGGCGTCAAGCGCAGCTCATCAATCACCGCGTCGCCTTCAGTGGCTTCGGCATCAATACGGTTGCGCAGGGTTTTCCAGACCAATGTCCGTTCGGCACGCACGGTTGAGGTTTGCGGGGCAGGGGGGGCGCTTAGATAGTCGGACATCATTCTCAGCATGGCTCTGGCATCTTCCGCTTTGGCGTCAACCTGACCTTCTGGCAGCCATTTGAAAAACCCTTCGGTCCCGGCGTGTTCCGTAACCGCGTTTTCGATATCAGTCCAATTGCGGTCCCGGTAATGGATGGACTTGGCCGCACCTATGATTCTTTCGGCAGTTTCAGGTTCGATGACTCCAACGGTTTCAGCCCGGGAAACCGTGGCACGGACCGAAACCATGGGTACGCTCAGGGGCTGGTATCCAAGCTCTGCCGGGCTATGGACAACCGCGACCTCGTCATCATCCTGCAAAACACCTGCGACATAGTCCTTAAAAATCTGGCCAACGCCGATCATCCCGAAGTCAGCAAGCTCGGCAGCCCTAAGAGCCCCCATGCTGGCACTGCCAAACACCGGAATTCCTTGTTCAAGCGCCCAGAGGATCTCCTTGTGCCAGACCGAGGGGACGCCATCAAAATACCCATCAATGATACCAATGGCACTTGGGCGGTCTTTGGCGACCCGATAAACGTCGCCTTGCCGGACAGGGGGCAGAATTCTGGCGTCGGGAAACTCATCCAGCGCATCACGGGGCAGGGTAGGGCCTACAAAGACGGCAAGATTCATGCCCGGTCTTTCATAGCAGCCATGGCTCTTGCGCCGGGAACATAGTCTGGGTCGTCGTGCGGTGCCTCCAGCCCCGGCACGACAGCACGAACGACAGCGATGTCCAGTTCAGGGCGCGAAAGGTCAACACAGACGGCTTGTGAAAGGCCAACAGAACCCAGTTGACCAAGAATTAACGCAAGATCTTCGTCAAATGAGCCGGTTGTATAAGACGGGCAATCCGCGAACACCTGACTTGGATCGGCGCGTTCAATAAGGTCCCGCACATATTGGCTGCGATCCGACTGGGCCTGATCCGAAAACTCAGCCGGGTCCAGATCATCCCTTGCACCCGAGATATACGTCAGCCTTGTCTGCGCGGCCTCGGTCAATGCGCGCAAAAGGGCGATGGAACTGTCGGGGTGGCACCCGTCGCCAATTCCAATGTGGCCATTCTGCGAACCAGATTCACAGATCACACAACGAAAACTGGCGATCCCGATATCTGACGTTGTATTCCATATGCCAACCTTTAAGCCCGCAGCGGTGAACATTCCGAGGGCACTTTTACAGCGTTTGTCATCAATCGTTTCGTGATCCAGTCGATTTTCCGCAGTTTTGTGGTGCCAAAGAGTTGTCGCGTCCCGTTCGATCAATTCGCAAATCGCGTGACATGTTGCTTCAGTTACGTTGTTGCCCGACGCCAACCCATTCGTGGTTCGCGGAAACGCGCCTTGCCCGGCGCTGGGTGGTGCGGTGTAGTCAGTATCGACCATTTCCAAGGGGACCCAACAGTTGAGCTGGCCGTTCAACTCCTGCCCCTGAATCCATAACATATTGCGGTTTGGGTCAAATTTCCCGCCGGTGACGCGCGGAAGGCGTTCGACATCCACAACAAGATCATCTGCGCACAAATCGGAATACCGCGCCAGACGCTGTGGCAATTGCAGACGCTCGGCATGCCAGGCCTCGATAGCCTCCATTACGCCAGAGGCTTGAGCAGCCTCCAGCGACAACCCCTTGCCCAGCGAAACGGCGACTGAGCGCGAGTTCGGGCGCGACACCATCACGGTCGGAAGCCCGATCCTGTCCAGCCCCGTCAAATTAGCGATCCGAGTGATCCCCATTTCCTTTAGGTATGGCCTAACAATACCCAGTGTCTGTTGCGGGTCGCGCGAGCGATGCGTGTCCACCAAATACTGTTTCTGCGAGGTTTTTGGCATATGGCGGACCCTAATCAGAACAATTTTAAGAATGATACATCGCGGAAATCAACGTTAGATCAACATGGTAGATGAATCCTTTTGGGTCAACCGATGGGAACGTATCGATGAGCTGAGCAGTTGGGAATTATTTAACATAACCCATATTATGCGACTTTTTGACCTTTAAGGGGAAAACAGTGAAAAGTCTTGTAATTCAAGAGATGCTGAAACCACTTGTCCATCGAATCGGAACCACCGTCGGGGCCTTTGTCGCGGGTGCAAGCAGCATCGCAGACGCGCATCAAGTGGAAGCGGCTATTGTTCTGCTGCTGGGTCTAGCAGTCGATATGATTACGCGCAAGGCTCTGAAATGAGCGGGTTCGGCTTAGGTACTCTTGCCTCCATTTTTGATATTGGTGGCGCTGTTGCTTCTGCCTTTCGCGGCAGTAGCTTTCCCAGCCAATACAAGCGTGACCGTGTGTATGAAGAAAACGCACGAAACACCCGGCGCGCGCAATATGAGGCGCGCCGCTCGGCCTATCTCATGGCCGATTACCTGCCCGCCAATCAACGGCGCGGCATGGAGCGCGCGGGCCTCAACCCGCTCCTCGCTGCGGGAGCGCCTGTCGCGCCGCCCGTCGCGGGTCATAATTTCACGCCGTTCATGTCCGGCTCCAACCTCAATGGCTTGTCGGCTGCGTCCGATACTCTGTTGGGGCTTGAAGCCCTCAAACAGCAAAAAGCAGAGCTTGAGCTTGAAAAACAACGTCTTGAAAAACAGACCGAAGATCTTAAGATCAAGGAACCCGATGGCGGGATTTATCAGCGAGGCGGTATAAGTGTCGGTCAAAACAGTGGCGAAAACGTATCTGGCGGTGATGATAGCGCTTCTTCTGATGATGGCGCTCATGGCACTCTTGACCTTGATAATCCAGATAATCGCCCCCCTGCTGCCCTACGCGCCTTTGGCATAAATTGGAAGGGTTCCGGTCTTTTTGAAAAAGGCGAAACCTATGAGGAACAATTAGGTGAACCCGGCGGATGGCTTATGGCCCCTCCGGTCATAGCTGACGCATTTCTAAACACTGTGTCGCGTCCACTTCGCTCTGCCGAAGAAAGTCGACAAAATCGGCAGTTAGAGGATTTGCGCAATCCTCCCAAGCCCAAAAAACCCACCAAAGATAAGCGCCCAAAAGCGCGCAAAAAGGAAGTCCCGCCTTGGGGCACGCCTGAATACACCGAATACATGCGCAAGCTGTATCAATAATCCCAAAACCCTGAGCGAAAGGATAACCAATGCTCTCCAAATACATGAAACCCCGCGCCATCCGGCGCGAGGGGCAGACAATTGCGGGCCGATTCCGGGGCGGAAAGCTCGCCCCGATCATGGCCGCAGCCGTGCGGGAAAGCGAAAGCGGAACCCTCACCCAATCGGTCACATGTGAATTGGACCCCATTGCGGGCCGCATGATTACGCCGATCACAATGGAAGTCACGGCGGTGTTCGTCCCTGCCCTCGCCATCAATGAGGTGAAAAACCCCTCTGAGGATTATGCGGGCGTTTCCGAGGTCTTCCGCGAAAAACTCCTGAGCGGTGCGCCTGTGTTCGGCCTTGAAAATGAAAACGAAATCACCAAGCGCCTCGGCGTTGAGCCTCGCTCGATAGGCGGTGTCAAAAAGGTAAACGAGGCCGTGCGCTTCGCGCATATCGCTGCCGTCAACCATCTGCGTCAGAAAAAATACGTCAAGGCGTCTTTGCTGAATAATACCGCAATGGAAGTGACCCCCGCGATCATCGGCAAGACTGTCCTCGATCGTCTGAATGCGGTGCTTGATCCCGAAGATCGGGTCAACGGCGCTGTTATCCTTGAGGGCCGCATGAATGTGCGCAACATTCGCCGCGAAACATCGGACACGGTCACGGGCGCTGGCACTCAATGGGAAAGCCATGACGGAAACGTCACGAATCAGCCGAATTCGGCGAATCTTCACGCCTTCCCGAATTCAAGCGATTTCCCGTATGTGCGCCTGCCCGATAGTGGCTTGAGCCTGTCGGACTTCTACCAAGCCGAGCGCATGGATGAACTGACCCGCCAGATGCGGAAAATGGTCGATGATGACCCGCAGCATGGCGAAGAGATGGTGCAGCGCTTCGCGCATGGTCTGTCTATCGAGGGTGGAAACCAGCCGTTTGTTCTCTATCAAAAGGAAGTGGTCTTTGGTCAATCGCTCCAGCGCGCCATGGATGGCGCTAATCTGGACAAAACCCAGACAAATACATCCCAGACCATTGAATATGTCGTCCCGATTCCTCAAACGGAATTTGGCGGCATTGTCATCACCTTCGCCAGCGTGAAGCCTGATGAAACGCTTGGCAGTCAGCCGCACCCTATCCTCTCGGATAACTGGGGCGCGCGCAATTACGTTGCTGATGAACTGGCCGTTGATCCGGTTCCGGTCACGGTGCGTGAACTCAACGCGGACTGCGATCAGGCCGACGAAAACACGGTTGTTTGCTACAACGGCAACAATCACCTGTTGAAGCAATACGTGAATTACGGCTTCAACCGCCATCTCGACACGAGCACGGTCGAAAATAAAACGGCAATCTGGCAACTGGAAATTCCGCTGTCGGTGACACCTGAGACTGTGACCTATCCGTCGGATATTTCGCATTATCCTTTTGCGGATCAGACTGCCGAAATATGCACCTATAACGTCACCTCGATGTTGCGTGCCAACACGCCCATCATTTTCGGACCGACACCTGTCGAGGAACTGGCCGAAATCGAAACCGCAAACATTTTTGAGGATCAGTAAAAATGGAACGCTTTGAAATGAAAGCCGCAAAACTGCTGGTTGGAACCCAAGGGGGCGATCTACGGATCGTTACCCCAGACGGCGAAATCTTCGCAGAAATCGGATTGATGCCAGGTATCCATGAAGCCTCGGAATACATGGCTTATGTCTTGCCCGGCTACACGGTCGAAGTCGGCCCCGGTGTAACAGCAATGCAACCTCCCTCGGGGCGCAATGCGCCGATTAAGTACGGTGCAGACGCCTACAAATCCGGTGCTAATCCCGATTGGGAACCCACTGTCGCAACACGTCAACAGCGCCAAATGGAAATGACGCTGGCGAAAATCAACGCCAAGTCCAAAGCGCTGGATAAGAAGTTTGCGGCAATGGAAGAACTGCACGCAAATCAACGCCGCGAAGAGGTAATCGACGATGAAACTCAAGAAGAAACCGTTTCGAAAGAAGAACAAACCGAAGTCGAAACGGAAACAAAAGAGCAAGTGTAAATGCCAACGCTAACGCCTTGGCTGGTGGAGGGCATTATTGCCCTCCTCCAAAAATCGGAAAGATTACGGGAAAAACATGCTCAAGAAAATCGAGAAATGGGCCGAAATCATGATCGCGCGGGGCTTCAAGCGATGGCAAAGCCCGCAAGCCATGATGCAGGCCGCAAGGCAGGCCCATCAACCTCATGAAAAGATGCAGGCACCGCGGCGTCAAACGCGCTACAGCTACGAAAACGGTCCTATGTACTATCTGGGCCAGCAAATCGTAAAAGCCATGCAGGATGCAGGCTATCCAGCCAAAATAAGCGAATGCTACCGCTCCCCGGAGCGTCAAAGTAAGCTGCGAAAAGAGGGCTTTTCAAAAGCCCGCGCGTACCAAAGCCCGCATCAGTATTACGAAGCCGTTGATATTATCCACCCCTCACTTGGGTGGAATGTCAGCCAAGAATACTGGGATACGCTCGCCACATGCGCGCGAATCGTGGCCGACCGCTACGGCGTGGAGTTCGATGGCGGCTTTAAATGGGGCTGGGACCTCGCTCACATTGAGTTAGAGGATTGGCGCACCTTCCGCGCCAAGGTGCGCAGCAACGTCCTCATGGAAGGTGAAGCCCGTCCGCCAACCAAGGCGGAACTGGGTGAACGCTTTCAAGAGGTTCTTCCCCAACAATGGCGGCGCAAGCCGTGGCCTTGTTGAACGAAATAGTAAGCGCGGTCCTTTTGGAGCGCGCAGAACAAGCTGGAATGGAGTATGTCATACGACATTCCAAGCTTGTCCCCATACGCCCTTGATCCTGTATGCACTTACTGACACAACGGACAAAAAAATGTGTTCCAACCCACAAACCGCAAACGACGACAACGGCAATCAACTGACGTTCGCCTGTCGCGTTTGCAATGATTGTATCACGGCGCGCAAGAATGATTGGATCGCGCGCGGCATGGCCGAAATGGCCACAAGCCAGCAAACGCTAGTGATCAATCTCACGTATCGAAACAATCCCGACGAAACACTTCCCGATGCCGCAAAAGCCTTTCGGTATTCCGATGTCCAGCGTTTCCTAAAACACCTTCGTGAACGGTATTACGATGAATACCACACGCGCAATGAACTTAGGTATGTCATTGCAGGTGAGCGCGGATCGCAGAAAGGCCGTGTCCATTGGCATATGATTATTTGGGGCGATCGACCCTTTAAGCATCTCGGGCAGTGGCGGGACGAAAAGTTTCGGTCCATACCTGCAAACCGTCCGGGCAAAATTCCCGGCACCAATGTCTATTATCGTGATCATTGGTCGTTCTGGCCGCATGGCCATGTGACCACAGACGAACCAACGCAAGGCACTCTTGCCTATGTTCTCAAATACGCGTTGAAGGATCAATTCAACATCGTCAAATCGGCAGGCACAATGCGTGAGGCAAAGGCGGAAAATCACGGAGCGAGTTATTTTAGAATGAGCAAGGTGCCGCCCATCGGGTTTAGGTGGTTGGAAAAACGCTGTGATGAGTGGGAAGCGAAAGAGGTAGTCCCCGTAACGCTTCAACTCAAGGTGCCAGAATATTCAGGCTATTGGTGGCCAAAGGCAAAACAGCGGGAATATCTTCTGCAACGCCTTCATATCATCAACCAAAAGCGCAACGAAAAATACAGGCGTGATTGCCCTCAATGGGACGCGCTTCTTGCGTCCGTTTGTGACAGTGAGAAAGATTGGGAAGGACTTCAGTATGGCCAGATCGAAGAAGAAAAAGACCTATTCGACAAGTGGGAATGGCAAAACCGCCTTGGAGAAAAACACGCGCCGCGCATCCGCGAACGCTGCGGTGGCGCGCTCATCTGCCGCCACTGTTGGCACCACCAAACGCGAAAAGAGCGTTTCGCCTATTGGCGTTGGTGGCAGGATCAAACCGCGCAATACGTCACGGACACAACAAGTCCAGAACACCAAACCTTTAAACAATGGTATCGCGCTAAGCGCGCCATCAATCCCTTCTGCCTCCAAAAAGACGAACCAGAACAGCAAAGCGCCTTCTGTGCATGAAAAAGCCGTGCTTTCGAATTCGTTGACGGAACCCGAAACGCGCACACAAGATAATGGCGTAAAATGTCGTCCAAATTCAAAAGAGGCCAGAAAAGGGGCGGGTGGCTCCCGCCCCTTTGTGCCTTGGAAAAGGGATTGCTAGTTGAAAAGTCCCTTGCGCTCACTTGGTGAGAGTCGGCGGTAATCAGAGGGGCGGAAACATTTCCGCATAATAAACAGGGCGTCTAAAAGGCGCTCTGTTTCCTCTGCCTTCTCGATATTCCCAATCCTTAACCATTCCGTTCGCTCGTCATGAAGTTTCATAGAAAATGCGTGAAGTTCGGCAATAATGTCGACGTAATTCATTACAGATAACGGTCGACAGTTTCGATCCGTTTAACGATTCTTACGGATTTTTCCCTCATTAAAAACCGCCATGCTATATCCTTCGCGGTATCTTCTGAATATGCTGTATCGACCTTTCGCCATTGCTTCGGCTTTCCCTTTGGGGTGGCGTAAATGTCGTAAGCTATAATGGAATCCATTTATTAACCCTTTCGTAGCTGACTGGATAAGCGGCTTGCGCTTATCCGGTCTGCCACGTGGCGAACGCGCTCCCCGCGCAGGGGTCGATGGATGTCAAGAGGGAGTGGTGCGGCCCGCAGGCGAAGCCGAGGACTCGGTCCCTCTTGACAGGAATCGAAATAACGCGCGCGTCTGCGCGCATAATGTCTCACTTTGCATGATGCGAAGAATCAGTTTTTGGCCGAAAAATGATGCAAAAAACACACAACCCTTGGTGAAATGTCGCATCTGTCAAATAAAAAATACGTTATGGCCGAAAAAAGCAAGAAAACGCTCTTGCAAATCAATTTGTATTGTGAAACCGTTTACATACACGCAATATGTAGTTGTCATAATACGCGGATCATAACCCATATTATGCCCGATAATATGAACCGACTTCCCTATCCTCACGATGTAAGGAGCCGCGGTTCAAGTATCGCGCGCACTTTCAAGAACGGACTTCAGGCTTAGCGCGTCAATCGGCTTATGGAGCAAAGAATACCCTTCTGCATTGCACACGTGCGTCAATTCCGCTGACCGGTTGGCAGAGATAATACACGCAGGCAAATCTCCGAACTCATTAACCAAAGCGCGAACGGCGTCAGTTCCCTTCAATTCGTGATCCAACTGATAATCCGCCACGATGATGTCCGGTAAAATGCCGATCTCTCGCAGAAGGTTGGTAGCCTGTTGTTCGCTTGCACATTCCAGAACCTGGACGCCCCAGGACTCCATTGTCATCGTCAGGGCACCGCGCAAATTTTCATCGTTCTCGATCAGCAATGTAACGGTGCTGGCCAGGGTATTGGTGTCCGTTGCCTGCTTATTGATCGAGGCATCCGGCGCGGTGCTATCTGACGTAGCAAGCGGAACCTCTACCGAAAACATGGTGCCTTGTCCGACCTGCGAGGACAACTTGATCGGATGTTTAAGCAATCCGCAGGCTCTTTCGACAATGGCCAGGCCCAACCCCATCCCTTCGGCGGCACTCGCGTCAGAGTCCAGTCTCTGAAACTCCTGAAAGACAATGTCGCGTTGTTCGGTAGGAATACCAATGCCCGTGTCCCAAACCTCGATCGCAATTGATGTTTTGCGACGGCGCGCACCAACTAAAACCCTTCCCTTCTCAGTGTACCGGATAGCATTTGACAGAAGGTTCTGAAGAATGCGTCGAAGATAGCTGGCGTCACTTCGCACAAGGGCATCGGTATGCACAAAGCGCAACTCCAACCCCTTGGCCTGAGCGACAGGTCTGAATGAGTCTTCAAGCTGTGAGAAAATGTCGTTGACCGAAAGCGTAGACAAATGAACCGTGGCGCGTCCGGAATCCAGCTTTGAGATATCAAGCAATGCCTCAAGAATATGTTCCACACTGCTTAACGCGCTTTCGGCTTTGGCGGCGACGTTCTGGGCGTCATCTTCGCTCAACCCGCTGCCAAGGGTGGCGACGTACAGCTTCGCTGCCGACAAAGGTTGCAACAAGTCATGGCTTGCCGCCGCGACAAACCGCGATTTTGAGGAATTCGCCCGCTCTGCTTCGTTCAGGGCATCAGCAAGTTCCTCGGTTCGCGATGCGACCCTTTGCTCAAGCAATTCCTTCGCTTCGTATAAAGCTTGGGCTGACCTGTGTTCCGCCGTGACATCCGTGAACGAAATAACGAACCCACGATCCGGCATTTCCTGCGCAAATACGGACAGGATCTTGAAACGCCCCGAATGCATCTGGAATCTCAGGGGTGGCCGTTCAGTCTCGCGGTTTACCCAAGCCATAAGATCGGCAGCGCTAACTCCGTCTGCAAATCTGATCGTCGCACTCAATCGGTCAAACAGGGTTTTGAACTGCGCACCCATCTGGAACTGGGCGTTGGGTATGGCCAGCAATTCACTGGCACGGTTGTTCCACCCGATCAGGCGCAACTTGCTGTCAAATATACAGACACCCTGATCAATATGTTCCAGCGTTGCTCGGATCAGACTGGCCTTGTCGTCCAGTATCCGGTCCCTCTCCTGCCGCTCGATCCGCATGATATCCGTGACGTCGGTCTGCAAGATCACGGTTCCACCGTCCGGTGTTCGATGTTCGGAAATCTGCGTCCAACGGTTGCCGTTCAGGCGCACATTAAAGACGACGTGGTCATCGGCGTGGCGCGTCATGCGCCGTTGCGCCCAATCTTGTGGGGAAACCGCTTCGGGCAATGACAGAAATTTGGACTGGCTCGCCAGTTCGACATATTGCGTGAAATGCAGGCCTGGCACCAATTGACCCTGAATATCGGGCATATGCATGCCGAAACGGCTGTTACACAGAACAAGTTCCTCGTCCAGGTTGAACAGCGCGAACCCTTCCTGAACAGTTTCGATTGCATTGGCCAGATCGGCCCGTGCGGCTTCGGTTTCCTGGTTAGCCTGCGCAAGCCGCGCATTGGAATCGTTCAACAATTCCAGAGCGCGCTCCAAGTCCAAAGTACGCGCCCGAACTTCCTGTTCAAGCGTTGCAGCGCGCTGAAACTGTGCATAGGCGGCACCGCTTGCATCGGTCGATTCCTCGACCCGCCGCATCAAGGCGGCTGCTATCTTAAGAAGCTTTTCGTTCTGAAGATCCAGGGGATCCTGAGGATTAATCAGGGTTTCAATCATGCTGCGCATCTTCCGGAGGGTAAATAGCCACTCCGGTCAGAGTCTGGTTTACGTGAATCGAATTGAATTGTTCGCCATAGGTGGAAAATCCGACCACACGATTGTCAGACAGAATTTTGGACAAATTGCCCGTCATCTGTTTTTCCTGCGCCTCAAGCCTGCGCAGAAGGCAGTCGCACCCAAGTATCGCATCGGGCTGTTCTTCTTGCGTCAAGGCCGCAAGCTCCTGCTCGAGATGGGTCGCCATATTCATAGGCTCGGCCATCGTCAGAACAAGCCCCTCATCGATCGCTGAAAAGAACACGAGATCACCGTTTTCATCAACGCGCTGAATGGCGCGCACGTGATGTTGACCGCCAATCTGAACAACAACGGGATGTGCGGCGAACGTAAAGGTATTCAACTGCTCGGGGTCTTTTCCCAATATTCTTGCATATTCGCGAGCAGCCGGTTCCGCGTTGATTTCACGAACGATCCTATTGGCGGGGTCCGCATCGGTGACCACCATGCGCTGTGACGTGGGCACAAGGTGATCCGTCTTGAATACCTTGATCGGACAGCTTGTCCGCACCTGGGTCAGAACAGCCGCGTTTTCATGCGCAAGGCCGTCCTGCAGAACAAATGTATTACCAAATTGCGTCCCATCCCCGGCCGACCCGCCAAACAACGGCACCGGCCCCAAACCCACAGCCAACTCGGAGGTCAGGGCATCTTCCTTGGTCGATAATCCGTCGATCAGCAGAAATGTGAACTCGTGATGCCACTCGGGGTCTGCTTCCGTCATCTCATTTCTGTTTCGGATCATCTCATGAATGATGTCCTGAGCGGAAAAATCGTTGAGATCAGGCACCAAGATCGTTCGAACCGCGAAATGAGAGGCAGGCAAGCCAATCGCAACAATCTGTTCTTCCGTATAGCCCTGCCCGGCCAACTCGCCCGCGGTTGTGCAACCGATCACAGGCGCAGGCGCAAAGGCCGAAGCAGCTTCGGCAATTACGGACGCTGCATCTGCTTTTGAAGTCACAAACAGAACAACAAGCGCGTGCTCGGTTCCCCCGAGCGCGGACGCAAGCTGATTAATCGCGTCATCCGCATCATAGTGCGCAAATGCCGTCTTCACGATGCCTGGCTCACGGGTATGGGTCTCGGCCCACCCGACTGCTTGATCCATCGGGCCTCCTCCCTAAAGCACGACGAGATTTGAAGATATTAAGTTACCCCTGCTCTTGCAAGACGCTGGCAAAGGACGCTTTCTTGGCAATCAGAACCGCCTGGGTTCGGCTTTGAACACCCAATTTCCGCATGATTGCAGTAACATGCGCCTTGACGGTCGTTTCAGCTATGGAAAGGTCATAGGCAATCTGCTTGTTCAACTTACCCTCACAGATCAGTTGGAGGATACGCGATTGCTGATTGGTTAACGTAGCTAGACGACCAACGGCGTCGCTTTGTTCATTCTCGTCGTCCGGATTGATCAGCACACATCCCTCGGGCAGAAACACATTACCTGCGTGCACGGTTTCGAACGCGGTGCGGAAGACATCCCGCTGGCTGTGTTTCGGAACGTAACCCGACGCACCGGCGTGAATCACTTGGCTGATCACCCTGTTGTCTGTCATTGACGAAACGACGATTACAGGGGCATTCGCCACCGCCTTTAGGCGAATTAAGCCGTCTAACCCGTCAACATCCGGCAAGTTCAAATCCAGCAATACCGCGTCCGGCTTCAAACCACCTTTGACAAGCTCCAAAGCTTGTTCAAGCCTATCGGCTGTATGCACTTCACCGATATGTGCGACGCTTTGCAATGTCATCGAGAGTGCATCGCAAAACAAAGGGTGATCGTCGATGATCAAAACGATTTCGAAATCACTCTGTCCAGCGGTATTTGCAAGCATAGGAAATGGCCTTTGCAAAAAGTTGACCCAATTTAGCAAATCCTAGCAACTGAAAGGAAGGTCGCCTACTGGCGGAAGGTCGTAATAAAAAAAACGCGCGCCTGGATCAGGCGCGCGTTCAGAATACATCTGGTTTCGGATCAGTTCGCCGACGCCAGTTCTTTAGGCAGTTTGAAGGTCCACAAGGTACCGCCCTGGTTCAGATAGTTGACCTTCTTTGCCACTTCCCCGCCCCACAGTGGAACCGCGCCGCCCCAACCGGAAATGATTGAGACATACTGCTCGCCGTCCTGTTCCCATGTCACAGGTTGGCCAACGATGCCCGACCCGGTCTGGAACGACCACAGCTTCTCGCCGGTTTCGTCATCCAGCGCAATGAACTCACCTTCGGGGGTGCCGAAGAACACCAACCCGCCAGCCGTGGTCATTACACCAGACCACAGTGGAGCGTCGTTCTTGTATTCCCACTTCCATTCGCCGGTATCGGGGTCGATCGCCTTGAGCGAGCCGATGTGATCCTCATAGTTCGGCTTGATGGTAAAGCCCGCACCCAGATAGGCCGCGCCTTTCTTGTAGGTGATCGGCTCGTTCCAGATATCCATGCCCCATTCGTTCGAAGGCACATAGAAATTACCGGTATTCTGCGAGAACGCCATCGGCATCCAGTTCTTGCCGCCCAGGAAGGACGGCGAGGCAAAGATCACCTCACCCTTCTTGCCGTCCGCAGCCGAAGCCGGATCACCGGGTCGGTTTTCTTCGACAAAGATCGGACGACCGGTTTCATCCACGCCCGATGACCAGGTGATGTCCTTGACGAATGGCGTGGCCGAAACAAAAGCGCCGTCTTCACGGTTCAGGACATAGAAATACCCGTTCCGGTCAGCGGTGGCATAGCGCTTGTTCCCCTCGCGGTCGGTATAGGCGACCACTTCGTTCACACCGTCATAGTCCCAGCCTTCGCGCGGGGTGGTTTGGAAGTGCCATTTGATGTCGCCGGTTTTCGGATCGATCCCGATGCGGCTGGCAGCATAGAGGTTATCACCCTTGTTGCCTTCGGTCGGGGTGCCCGCATCGCGCAGCCAGCTATTCCACGGGGCGGGGTTACCTGCGCCAAAGACCAGCGTATCGGTGTCAGCGTCGTAAGAGCCGCCCAGCCACGTCGCGCCGCCGCCGGTTTTCCACATGTCACCGGGCCATGTCGCGTTCAGCTCACCGGTCATGGTGCTTTCTTCGCCGTTCAGCGTGCCCATGTGACCTTCAATCACTGGACGTTCCCAAACCAGATCGCCGGTATTGACGTCCCGCGCCTGAACCGCGCCAACGATGCCGAACTCACCACCCGAGTTGCCGGTGATGACCAGCCCGTCCACGATCAGCGGAGCCGCCGTATAGGAATAGCCCGCTTTGTAGTCTGCGATCTTGTCGCGCCAGACCACATCACCCGTGTCTTTGTTCAGCGCCACGATCCGCGCATCCAGCGTACCGAAGATGACCTTGTCGCCGTAGATAGCAGCGCCACGATTCACCACGTCACAACAGGGCAAAATACCCTCGGGCAGACGGGCATCGTATTGCCAGACCTCTTTGCCGGTCTCCAGATCAATCGCATAAAGGCGCGAATATGACCCGGTGATATACATCATCCCGTCATAGATCAGCGGCTGTGTCTCTTGGCCGCGCTGCTTTTCGCCGCCGAGACTGAACGCCCAGGCCGGAAGCAGGTTCTTAACGTTATCCTTGTTCAAGGTGTCCAGCGGGCTGTAGCGCTGCAAATGACGGCCCATGCCGTTGGTTACAACCTGAGTGGTGATCGTTTGATCATTGGCCAGATCGTCTTCGGTAACTTCTGCATAGGCCGCGCTCGAAACAATAACGCTGGCAACCGCCGCAATGATAAACCGGCTCATCGGTGTCCTCCCTAGACTTGTGTCTTTCCTCAGCGCCGAATCTCCGACAAATCGGGATTGCTGGCGAAGGTATTATTCTCGGGCAGGCGCTTTGGTGAAATTGCACAATGGTCGTAGGGCGCGTTTTGTGGATTTCAACAGGCTCAAAACTTTTCTCATGGGGCAAATGTCTATCTGGAAAAGCTTGAAGCAGGCCTCTCCGGGGTTACATTTCTGTGTTTTTTTATAAATTTCAATATATTAAACAAAACCATACTTAGAATAGCGGTGCGTATTTCCACTCGTCTGCGTCGGGGGTAACTTCGTTCGGATCATAGCCCGAATTCTGAAGGCGCTTCGCTATTTTCAAACCGTCTTCCGCAGCCTCATCCACGTAAGCGCGGCCCAATTCGAGGTTTTTTGCGACACCGTGACCCCGCAACAGATTCAGCCCGTAGTTGAACTTGCCAACGGGATCGCCCAAGTCAGCGGCTCGTTTGTCCCAAGCTGCCGCGGCGTCCGGGTCGTAAGGACCACCCAGCCCATTATTGTCCAGTTGCCCCATCCACGTCATCGCCCCGGTGTACCCAGCCTCTGCACATTTTCTGAAAAGTGCCCTTGCCATGTCGTGGCGTCCTGATTTTGTCATGTAATAGCCCGAGGCGCAGGTCGTCATATCTGTTACGCCTCTTTCTATGTTGCTCATTACCCTGCCCCACCCTGTGTCTTGAGGATTGAGTGTTCCATACTCATCTTCGACCGTCTGAGCCGAAGCCGTGGCGGCAGTCAGGACTATGAAAACTAAAGCGGTTCGGATCATGACAGAAACCTCCGTTTGCCTGACACTGTACCGCATCCCAAAGGTCATTTCACTTGTGTTGTGGTCGTATAAGACGTCAGCCAGCCTTGCGCTTCATTCCGCGAGATGGATCATAGCCCCACAGCGCCAGACCCAGAAACACAATCCCGGCAAGTACAGTCCAGGCCAATGCAGCGGCATTGAACTGTCCGTAAAGTGCAAATCTGATCAGTTCAACGGCATGGGTGAAAGGGTTGAGGGCACAGATATCCCTAAGCAATGCGGAACTTTCAGCCATTTTCCATAGCGGATAGAGAGCGGAAGACAGGAAGAACATCGGAAAGATGACAAAGTTCATCACCCCCGCAAAATTCTCAAGCTGCCGGATAGCCGAAGACAAGGCCAGCCCAAGGGCACCCAGCATCAGCCCTCCGACAATCAAAGCCGGAAAGGCATAGATGTACCCATGCCACGGCATGTCGATGCCATAGATCGCGGCCACCGCCAGAAAAGTATAGACCTGCAAAATCGAAATCGTCGTGCTGGCAAGCAACCGGCAGAACAACAACCACCATCGCGGCAACGGGCTGGTCAAAAGCAAACGCATCGAGCCCATTTCCCGGTCGTAAACAAGACTCAGAGAGCTTTGCATCCCATTGAACAGCAGGATCATCCCGCACAGACCCGGCACGATATAAATCTCGTAGGTGATGTAGGTCTGATATGGCGGCGTGATCGAAAGCCCCAAAGCCGCGCGAAACCCGGCGGCAAAAACAATTAGCCAGACCAAAGGGCGTATCAATGCTGCGATGAACCGGCTGCGCTGTCGAACAAAACGCAAGGCCTCGCGCAACAGGATTGCCCAAAGTGCGATCAGGCCAGCCCTCATGCCTCGGCCCCGGTCATCGACAAGAAAACGTCCTTCAAAGGCGCGCCATTCGTAATTTCGTGGCTTGAGCCCTGTTGCAAAAGGCGTCCTTTGTGAAGGATGGCGACCTGATCATCCAGGGAAATCTCGTCCGTCAGATGCGTGGCCCACAATACGGTCATGCCTTCCTGCGCGGACAGGTCATGAACGTGTTTTGTAATCGCGGTTCGGGCGGCAGCATCCAACCCGACGGTTGGCTCATCCAGCAACAAAACGGATGGCGAATGGATCAAGCACCGGGCTATTTCCAGCCTTCGGCGATGCCCCCCGTTAAGATCACGCGCACGTTCCGCAATGCGTTCTGCCATGTCCAGACGCTCGAGCGCGGCTTCGATCCGGCTTTCGGCTTCTCTGCCTGATAACCCGTGAAGAGCCGCGAAATAGCTGAGGTTTCGGCGGACGGTCAGATCCAAATCCAGAGTGGGCTGCTGAAAGACTACACCAATCTGAGCCAAAGCTTGACGCGGGTGTTTCGAAATGTCGAAACCCGCAATCTCGATCATCCCGCCAGTTGTAGTCATCAAACGCGTCAAAAGGGAAAACAACGTTGATTTTCCCGCGCCGTTTGGCCCCAGCAACGCGCAAAACGCGCCTGGGGAAACGTGAAAGCTCACATCATCCAAAGCGCGTTTTTCGCCATAGGCGTAGCTGACATTTCGGACTGAAAGCCCCATCACTTAATGGTAATCTCCAGCCTCTGTGTTTCGCCGGTACTGCCCGGCACTTTCAGATAGTAGCTGCCAGGTTTGATAGCGACAAAACCTATTTCCATCTCTCCGGCTTCGTCAAACTCGATTGAATCAACACCCAGCGGTCGGATCTCAAGCCCCTCGACCACGATTTCGTCGACCCAGATTGCCCGAAAGAACTCGGGCCCGACAATTGCCAGTTCCTGACTGCCGTCGCCTTGAATTTCAAACTCGTAATAGGTGCCTGATTTCAGCTCCCAAGGGGCGTCTGCCAAAGGTTCCCCTGCCGACAAGATAATTGGTGGCAGGTCTTCCTTGTTCTTTGCCGAAAGCAAACCGGCAAGACCAAAGCCGTTATCGTCATCATCGTCGTCGGCCAAGGCTGTTGTCGGCAACGCCAAAGCAAGCAGGGCTGCCACATGTACCAGTCGCTTCATTTCAAGTTCTCCTACAATTGTTCAGTTGGTTGGGCGGAAAGCAGCGCCCCAGGGGAACCGACCAACCTTGATCGTTTTGACAGGCTCGCGCTTGGCGACATCGATCACGGTTACATCCCCTGACACACCATTCGTCGTGAACAGCAACGACTTGTCGGCATTGAAGTCCATGTGCCAGACACGGCGGCCGACAAGGATGTAATCCTCGACTTCATAAGTTTCGGCATTCACTGCCGCGACATGGTTTGACGGCCCCAGCGCGACAAAAGCCGTTTCATCACCTTCGGACAATTCAAACCCCACGGGCTGAACGCGGTCCGGATGGACACCTTCAACTTCGAATTCGATCTTGGCTTTTTCGGTCTGGGTTTCGACGTCAAACACAGTGATGGTGCCGCCAATTTCTGAACTCACCCACAGCTCGGTTCCGTCCTTGACGAATTCCGCGTGGCGAGGGCGTGAATCAACCAATGTATTGGCGAAAAGCTCCTGCGTTTCGGTGTCGATCCAATGGGCCATATTGGTCGTTTCCGAGGTGGTAATTGCGATCTTCCCGTCCGGTGACACCGCCATTCCTTCGGGCTCAATCCCTACATCAATCTGTGCAATGACCTCACGGGATTCCGTATCGACAACCGTTGTAATCGCGTCATCTTCGTTTGCGATGTAAAGATGACGGTCGTTCGGATGCAGTACAAACTGTTCCGGGTCCTCACCCGAGGGCAGGTCATGCAATATTTCACCGGTTTCCGGATCCATGACCTGTACTGCGTCACTGTCAGAGGCGCAGATGTACAAAACCGAAAAATCCTTGGAGAACGTAATCCCCCGCGGACGCTCTCCGGTTTCGATGGTGCGAATTACCTCAAGCGTGTCGATATCAATAACACTGAGCGTGTCGTCCTTCTCGTTGCTGATCCAAATCTCATCCGCCGCAACAGGGGTGCAGATGGTTAGTGCGGCAGCAATTGCAGTCAGTCTCATAGAAATTACTCCTTAAACGCCTGGCACTGGCTTTCGCCTTGATCGATTCCCAGCGTGTCTAGTTCGGTGCGCTGATGAAGGAACCCCTCAAGCGGCGCCATTGCAACCACGGCGCGATCCGTCACCAGAGGGATGGGTTGGCGCAGCTGACCGTTCCATGCGCGAAAGTTCATCGGGCGCCCCTTGAACCCCGCAAGTTCAAAGTCATCCGACAGCAGATATGACCGCAAAACAGCAGGGTCAGCCGAGTTGGTGCGCGTTATCGCCTCACCCAGGGACCGGAACGCTGCCCATGCGGCATAGTCCTTGGGCATCATTGCCCGTCCCGATTGATCAACGAATCTGTTCTGCATCTGGACCGCGCCCCATTGCTCGACCACGCGTGACCATGTCACTGGCTTCAGCCCTTCGGAACCCGCTACCGGTCTGGGCTCCCACGTGTTGAACGGAATATAACGGCCAAAATCGCCCAGTTCATCGGCAACCAGCAATACGTCATAATCACCAAAATCCTGCGTAAATAGAGGCACTTCTTGCGACGCATTACGCCGAAGGTCGGCATCAAAAGTCCACGTTTTTTCCGCCTTCAGCTCAAGGCGGAACTTCTGCAACGATCGCTTTAAAGCCGCCGCAAAATCCAAATCACCAGGATGTTCACCTGCAATCAAAGCCAGATCGTCCCATCGACGCTTTACCAGAAATTGCGCCAGGGCATCGGTTCGCATCACATCAGAAGGCAGCGTGTGCAATAGATTTGCGCGGCACTCCTCCTCTCGGATCAACAAATCCGGTGCAGAGGCGTTGAACAATATGGCCGATGACGCTTCGGGCAAATCCGCGACGTCCATTTGCGCCTGCGCAGGCGCATCCAGAATCACAAATGGTGTTTCATTTAGTGCAGTCCGTGCGGCACTCAGCCAGTCCTCGCCTTCAGGCACGGCCACGACTGTAAGTTTATACTTATGGCCGAGAAACTTCGCCGTTGTCAGATTGTCCGCCAAGCCCAGTTCAGCACCGGCCATACCCAGATCGTCAGGCAGCGGGTCGAGGTTCGACAAAACCGGCGGGCGCGGAACTTGAAGCTGCAGGTAAGTAACCGAGATTGCAACCTCGGCCAAAACCACACCTGGCAACGTTATCAATGCCGCAACAACACTCAGACAAGTCTTCATTCCCATGCCTCCTCCCAGGCAGTTCAAATAAAAACACCGATTTGGTTTGGCACCATTGGACCTTAGTCGCAGCATTGGCCCGATCTGCAACCAAGGTCGAATTTCCCGCTGATTCCCCCTGCGCTATGACCGGGAAAAGCATCGTAAAGGAGGATAGGATGCGTCTAGTTTTTTTAAGTGCTGTTCTGGGCGCCGTCGCCGCTGGAGGCATGGCACTGGCTCATGGCGATGTCGCCCCGCAACCCGTCAACACCGACGCCCTGCCCGAGGTGGGCGACGAATGGCTGATCGAAAACCCTTACCGCGACAAGGGAGAAGAGGTGTGGCAAGCGGCGATCGAAATCGGTGATTCCGGATACAATCAGAACTGTGCGCGCTGTCACGGTCTTGGAGTGGTTTCCGGCGGTTTGGCGCCTGATCTGCGCTATCTGGAGGCCGAAGAATACGGTGACGAATGGTACGTCGAACGCTTCCGCGACGGTTACACCCAAAACGGGATCACAAAGATGCCCGCGTTCGGCGAACTGCTGGGGCAGAAAGCAGCCTGGGCCATACGGACTTATATTGAAACGCGCCCCGACGACGGCGCGCTGGAAGATCACGCCGGGCGCCTGAAGGAAATCCGCGACACTCTCACCAATATGGCAGGTGGCGGAGAAGGCGACGCAGAGGCGTTGAAGTCCGAACTCCATGAGATCGCTGAAACGATCGAAACGGGTTCGGGTGCTCCGGTCGCTGACAGCGTCGCTTTGCGGGCTGCGGTTCTGATCTCGGGCGAGAACCCGGATTTTGCCGAAGCTGCCGAACAATTGACTATCGGATTGTCTGCCGCGCAATAGCGCAGCAAAGTGGGCACATGATCAAACACCTTTTCGTTTTCTCCCTGTTGGCCGCAACCCTTTCCGCCGGAACGGTATCGGCCAGGTGTGAGGATCATGTGCCCCAACCTAAACCTCAGAATGCAAGCCGGGATATTGTCGGGGCCGATCTCGATACGATTGTCGAGCGCGGATATATCGAGTTCGCAGCTTACGAAGACTTTGCACCTTGGTCCTTTGAGAAAGACGGCCAGATACAGGGCGTCGATATTGATATCGGCAAACTGATTGCAGATGACTTGGGCGTCGAGGCCAGGTTCAATCTGGTCGCCGCCGGGGAAAACCTTGAGGCCGATCTACGCAACTGGATCTGGAAAGGCCCCCTGATCAACGGGCGCGTGGCCAATGTGATGCTGCACATTCCTTACGACAGCGAATTTGCCTGTCGCGTGGAACAGGTTGTGTTCACCGGTCAGTATCACGACGAAGAAATAGCCATCGCCTATCGTAAGGATGCGTATCCTGATGACCCGCCGGTCCCTGCCTATTTCCGTTTTGACACGGTCGCGGTCGAAAATGACTCGATTGCCGATTTCTATCTGTCGGCCTTTCCGGGCGGTCAGCTTGCGCAAAATGTGCGCCGTTTTCCAACAGCAGGGCTTGCGATGGAGGCATTGGCAGCAGGCGAAACCATGGCGTCCATGGGACCACGCGCCCAGCTTGAGGCTGGTTTGACACCCGAATTGGATGTTCACACCCCGCCCCTGCCCGGCTTTGCGGTCAGCACCTGGACCAGCGGCGTAGCAGTTCACTTCGCTTATCGCGGTCTCAGCTACGCAGTGGATGACGCGATTTATGCGGCGCTTCAGGATGGCCGGATCGAGCAGATTTTTGAGACGCACGGCCTGACTCATTCGCCACCGAAACTTCGGTGACTACACCCAAGGTCTTATAGGCACCAGGTGGATCACCGCTTAACTTAACGAAAAATACTGGAGGGAATGACATGGAACTTCATGACAGTCGCGTCATCGCGGCGCCACGTTCCAAGGTCTGGGAATCTTTGTTATCAGCCGATGTTCTGAAAGAATGTGTCCCCGGCTGCAAAGAAATGTCAGGAACGGCAGAGGACGGCTTTGCTGCTACGGTGGTACAGAAAGTCGGCCCGGTAAAGGCGACTTTCAAGGGTGAAGTGACCCTGTCTGACATGGTCAATCAGGAAAGCGTCAAGTTGTCGGGTGAAGGCAAAGGGGGGGCCGCCGGTTTTGCCAAGGGTGCCGCAGATGTCACTCTGTCTGACGTTCCGGAAGGCACGTTGCTGTCCTACAATGTCGATGCGCGCGTGGGTGGAAAGCTTGCCCAGTTAGGTGGGCGGGTCATTGACGGCGTGGCCAAGAAAATGGCCGACCAGTTCTTTGAGAACTTCCAGAATGTCGTTGAAGAAGAGCCTCAGCTCGAAACAGCAGACGCTGCGCCGCAACCCGCGGCCACGCCTGAGCCTGCTCAAGCTGACGCGCAAACCGAAGAGAAGAAAGGATGGCTCAAGCGCCTGATCGGTGGTTGAGCTGAGTATTACAGGGAGGAAAATCTGATGAAGATTTCGATGACTGTGAACGGCGTAGCTGTGAGCGGTGAGGTTGAGGGTCGGACGTTGTTGTCTGGTTTTTTGCGCGAG
>NZ_CAIWNQ010000008.1 GCF_903914075.1 Ruegeria sp. THAF57 | reverse complement strand
GGGATGGAGCAGCCCGGTAGCTCGTCAGGCTCATAACCTGAAGGTCGTAGGTTCAAATCCTACTCCCGCAACCAGGTCGGAAACCTTCAAAGCAGCCCGCATCACTAAAATTGATCCACTCGATCAATCGCCTAACGATCAAACCGCGTCAGCCTCTTAACCTCAAGGGCAGACGAGGAATAATGATCCATCCAGCAGATCAATCACCCGACGAACGCGCAACGCGCCGGGCCGAAGGTGAAAAGACAAATCTCTGAAACCAACTTTAGCGAACCAGCCGCCACAGGGCGGCGTTTGTCGTTCTGGGCCTATCCCGCTGTAAGCACTGTGGAAGCACCCCGGGTAGGAAATCCAGCCTTGATTGCCACAGTTGCAAAGTATCTCACCAGATACCAATAACCGATCAAATCGCCAAAACGAAAATCTGTCCAACGGATAGTCGTAAAGCCGATCGTAACAGCGATTTCTCATGTTCTCGTTATACGCCAGCGCGTTCGTAGCAACGGGCTGTGAAACATTTGCCGTTGCCAAGAAATTTATTCATTTATTAGAAAAAATCAAATTAAATAATTGATTTAAAACATAAAAATGACACGCTCAGCCCGCGTGATCTGCAATACATCTTTCTAGTTCCACCCAGACCGCAACTGGAGCTGGAGATGTCGTTATGTCGGGATTGGGTGTTTCGCCGCGCTTAAGTGTAAGAGGATCTCGTGCACGGATATTGGTGATTTTTCTGGTCATTAGTGCCTTGGTTTTTGGTATGGATTTCCAGGCCGCTGCTAATACCCAAAATCCGTATGTTGTCGGCAACGATCGGGGTGGATACTTGCACGACCGGTTGATCGAGTTGGAGAACTTACAGCGGAACCGTGTCTTGGTTGAAATACGCGGCCGGGTCTGTTTTTCAACATGTACGATGTTTCTTGGGTTGCCGGGCACTTGTGTCGATGCCGAAACAATCTTTGGTTTTCACGGACCATCGCGAACTGGTCGCAAACTTCCAAAGAAAGATTTTGACTATTTCAGCCGCGTTATGGCGGACTATTATCCCGAACCGTTGAAGTCATGGTTCATGAACAAGGCTCGGAACCGTATCAGTGGTGTGTATAAAGTTAAAGGCGCCGAGCTTATTCGAATGGGGATATCCCCTTGTAGAGAGGTGTGATCGGTCCTTGCTTGCTCATAGGCGTACGCGCGGCTATCACTCACAAGCCGGAGCGCGTACCGGCCAAGCCCACAAGTTTGTGCACTAAAGGTCAAAGGGAATGCTGCGATAGTGCTGTCTTCGTTGCTCAAACGATTTAATCGACCAGCGGCTTTTTCGACGCCCGATCCGAATACTCCGGTTTGCATAATCGGGGACGTCCATGGGTGCATTGCCCAGTTGGAAAAAATGCTATTCCAAGTTCCGCAGGATCATCGCGTCATCCTTGTAGGGGACTATGTAGACAGGGGAGAGCACAGCGCCGAGGTGCTGCGTCTTGTCAGCGAGCGTTCAGACTTTACCTGTCTCAAGGGAAATCACGAACAGATGTTGCTGAAGTTTCTGAACGATCCCACCAGTCATGGACCACGGTGGTTGCGGTATGGTGGATTACAAACACTGTCCTCTTTCGGCGTTCGCGGCGTGAGATCAGAAATGAACGATGCCGAGTTGCAGGACTGCCGCGATAGGTTGGAAGACGTCATGGGCCAAGACATGCGCCGTTGGCTTGAGCAACTTCCCACATCGGACTTGTCGGGCAACGTCCTTGTGACCCACGCCGGTGCGGACCCTAATGTTCCGGTCGATCAGCAAAAAGAAGAAACTTTGATCTGGGGGCACCCGTCTTTTCAGAAGTCGGATCGCAGCGATGGGGTCTGGGTCGTGCATGGCCATACAATAGTTGATGCGCCGAGCGCTAAACGTGGTCGCATTGCTGTTGATACCGGAGCATTTGCAACTGGCACCCTTAGCGCCGTATGCCTTGACGGAAGTGAACCCAGGTTTGTTTCGGTAGCTCACTGATGACAGAAGCAAACGACGCAATTGGCCGCTAGTTTCCTGTTTACCTTTGGCGACAGAAAGACCCACCGCATTGTAAAACTGCACTGAAGACGCAGCGCAGGCTCAAAGATTGGGCGGTGCTTATTGTTTCATCCTGATTGCGCGTGAATTCTACCTCCTGCAATTCATACCCTTGTCAGCACCAGCCTCATTTATTAGGACCACCCCAAGTAAATCAAATTTCGAGCTTTTTATGTTGATAACACCTGTCCTTCTCTGCGGTGGTTCCGGTACTCGGTTGTGGCCTTTGTCCCGGAAAAGCTATCCAAAACAATTTGTTCCGCTTGTTGGCGAGGAAACTTTGTTTCAAGCGTCGGCGCGGCGTCTGTCTGGGAAAACCGCAGATTTGCAATTTGCGGCACCAGTCGTTCTTACCAATTCGGACTTTCGATTCATCGTTGCCGAGCAACTGCAATCAATTGGTATTGATCCAGGCAAAATTCTGATCGAGCCGGAAGGGCGCAATACCGCCCCTGCAGTTTTGGCCGCTGCGATTCAGACATTCAACGAAGACGAGAATGCGGTTCTTTTGGTCGCTCCGTCCGATCATGTGGTGCCAGACTCCGATGCATTTCAGGCCGCCGTCGCCCGTGGATTGGATGCAGTGGCAAAGGGTCAACTGGTGACGTTTGGCATTACTCCGACGCACGCGGAAACAGCCTATGGGTATCTGGAGCTTGCCTCGGCGCCGGACAGTGATGGATCACCGGTCCCGCTGAAACAGTTTGTCGAAAAACCGGATTTGGCCCGCGCGACCGAGATGCTGGCCGCCGGGAATTTCAAATGGAACGCTGGTATTTTCCTGTTCCGCTCTGCCGACATCATAGCGGCATTCCGGCAGTACGCCCCAGAGCTTATAGAGCCTGTTCAGGAATCGGTTGAAACCGCAACGCCCGATCTTGGCTTTTTGCGTTTGAACCCGGAGCATTGGCAAAAAGCCAAGGATATCTCCATCGATTATGCCGTGATGGAAAAAGCCGACAACCTGTCTGTTGTTCCTTTTGACTCGGCGTGGTCTGATTTGGGTGGCTGGGATGCGGTCTGGCGTGAAAGCGGCCCCGACGAACAGGGTGTTGTCACGAATGACGGCGCCACAGCGATTGACTGTCACAACACGCTGTTGCGGTCGGACAGTGAACAGCTTGAAATCGTCGGTATCGGCCTGGAAAATATCATCGCGGTTGCGATGAATGATGCGGTTCTAGTGGCGGATGCTTCGCGGGCTCAGGACGTAAAACAAGCGGTGTCTGCGCTGAAGAAGAAAAACGTTCCTCAGGCCACCGCATTTCCAAAAGACCACCGTCCCTGGGGATGGTTCGAAAGCCTTGTTGTTGGCGATCGTTTTCAGGTGAAACGCATTTGTGTGCATCCGGGCGCATCCCTTAGCCTGCAAAGCCATTTTCATCGGTCCGAACACTGGATCGTGGTTGAGGGCACGGCGCGTGTCATCATCGACGACACTGATCAATTGGTGACTGAAAATCAGTCAGTCTATATCCCGCTGGGTGCTGTCCACCGTATGGAAAACCCGGGCAAGGTACCGATGGTCCTGATCGAGGTGCAAACGGGCGTGTATGTCGGCGAGGACGACATCGTCCGGTACGAGGACAAATACGCGCGCGGCCAGGGCGCTAAGGGCTGACCCTCGTGAAAGTCGCGATTGTTCATTATTGGCTTGTCGGTATGCGCGGCGGCGAAAAGGTGCTTGAGGCGTTCTTGGACATGTATCCGGACGCCGTCATCATCACCCATGTCTACGACCCCGAAAAAGTCAGTGCAAAGGTACGGCAGCACGAAGTTCGCGAGACTTTCATCGGCCGGTTGCCGGGGGCGAAGAAGCACTATCAAAAGTACCTTCCGTTCATGCCCATGGCGCTGGAGCTTATGGACATGCAAGAGTTCGATCTGATCCTGTCCAGTGAGTCCGGACCTGCAAAGGGGATCATCCCGCGCCCTGATGCGACGCATATCAGCTACTGTCATTCACCGATGCGATATATCTGGGATCACTACCATGTGTACCGCGCGCAGGCCGGACGTGTCACGCGGCTGGCAATGCCTATCATGGCCCATAAACTGCGTATCTGGGATGTGTCGACTGCCGCTCGGGTCGATCAGTTCATCGCCAACTCGTCCTTTATCCGTCAGCGTATCGGCAAATACTACAGGCGGGATGCGGACGTAATTTTTCCTCCGGTCGATACCGAAGAATTCCAGATCTCGAATAAGGTTGGTGAGCACTATCTGCTGGCCGGGGAAATGGTGTCGTACAAACGGGCTGATCTTGCGATTGATGCGTTCAACCAATCGGGCAGAAAGCTGGTCGTCGTGGGCGACGGCGAGATGCGAGAAACGCTTGAGCGTAAGTCGGGGCCGAACATCACCTTCTTGGGACGGGTCCCGTTTCCTGAGCTTAAGAAGCAATTCGCAAATTGCCGCGCGCTGATTTTCCCCGGTGAAGAGGATTTTGGGATCATCCCGGTCGAAGTCATGGCCAGCGGGCGTCCGGTGATCGCTTATGGGCGCGGTGGTGCGCTGGACACCGTGGCCGAGGGCGTCAGCGGTTTGCTTTTCAATGACCAGACCGTCGAAGCACTGAATGCCGCGATCGACAGGTTTGAAAAGGATCCGTCCCTGGTTGGTTCGCCACAGGACATTCGCGCGCTTGCGCAAGGCTTTGATACCTCCGTTTTCAAGGAAAAGATGTCGGGGCTGATTACCCGAACCCTACAGGATGCCTGAACCCGCAACGCACGTAGTGCTTTGAGGTCGTTAACTGGTCTTCCCTAGTGTCCCGCTGATTGAATAACACAGCGAGATCTGAACCATGACGAACCCCTTCACCAACCGCGTCTCCAGCTTGTCCGGTCCCGCGCGCGATATTGCGCCGGTCACGCCTTCCGACACCGCAGACCTGCCGGATGCGGCCATCGGGCTGTATGTCGAAGCGGGCGGCACTGTGGTGTTGACCACCGTTCGCGGGCAGATGCGCACGGTTGATGTGGCGGATTTCACGATCCTGCCGGTCGGTGTTCTGCGCGTCCACGCAACCGGCACGACGGCGGCAGGCATCCACGCAATGGTGCTGGCATGAAGCTGACTCAGGATATTTCCGTGACGTCGCATCCGTCCCGCAGAAGGCCCGCCGCGGCCCTGTCGCTTGATTTCAAGCGGCAGGTCTATCGGCGGTCCGGCACGCCTGTCGCGCTGGGGTCGGTCCTGACCTTTGCGCGGGGAACTGCGGCGCTGCAGGTGAACGCGTCGGGCGCTTTGGAAACCGTTGCCGCGGACGTGTTGCGGCGCGAACACGCGTTTAGCACAGGGGAATTCCAAGGGGCGCTGTTCGAGCCTGAGGCGACGAACCTCCTGCTCTATTCAAATGACTTTGCCCAGCCCTATTGGGCTGGCTACGCCGCCAAGCCCAGTTTCACCGGGGGGCAACCGGCGCCCGACGGGTCCCTGACCGCGATGAAGTGGAACTGCGCGGATACGACCGGAGGGGCGGGCGGCAAGCGCGGGGGCATTCTGAAACCCGACACCGCCCCGGCCGGAGTCGCCACGGCCAGCGTCTGGCTACGCGCCAGCGCGCCGGTCACGATGCGCTTTGGACATTCGGATGGGACGTCAAAGACCATCTCGGTCACGACCCAATGGCAGCGGTTCACCTATACTGAAACGCTTCCCAACAACCAAAACCGCATATTCATGCTGTATGAGGACGTGAACGCGGATATCGACGTCTATATCTGGGGCGCTCAGGTGGAATACGGCAGCGCGGCCACATCGAACATCGCCACCAACGGCAGCACCACCACCCGCCTAGCGGATCAGCCCGGCCTGACCGGATTGACCGGCGTGTTTGACCTAACCGTCACCTATGATGATGACAGCACGGATCGGTTTGATGGAGAAGGTGTGAACGAAGGGTGGTGGCCTCTAATGCGGCGCATACGTATCAAACGTATTTTGTTGTCGTAAGTTAGTTTGGCGTCGTGACTTGGCAATTGCCTGTCTGCTTTCCACCGTCGTTGAAAGACCAAGCAGCAGCCAGACATAGGGCCGAAATATCGAACTCATCCCCATCATTACCAACATCATGATTACGAGGCTTGACGACAGTTCCCAATGGCCGCGGCTATGAACGCGCCAAATTGTTCTGAGGAAGAAGGCAAAAAGAAACGCGGTTGGAATAACGCCAACATCAACGGCAAGTTCCAAAAAGACGTTCGTTATGGGCTTGTCGTCAAGTCTCATCCACCAACGGTCGCCAATGTACTGCGCCAGATCGCGTTCAGATAGGACTTGGGATACTTGGCCGGGTCCAATTCCCCAAAGCAAATTTTCGGTCAACAAGTCCCAGCCGATCAAGAGGCGAGGCCAACGGTTTCCTCCTCGTTCAAGGAAAAATCGAATTTTGTCGGGGCTTTCGATAAACCCGAAGATTGTTGAAGAAAGTAAGTTGTCGCTGCCAGTAACAAGAATTGAAGGCAGAAACAGAATAACTGGGAGAAGGCACAACAGAACCAAAAGCGCGGAATTTGGTCTTTTGATGAAATTGGCAGCGAAAGCCAAACCAACCGTAGCCAGTAGAGTTGCCGACTGAGTAATTATCAAAAATGCGAGTATGAAAAGAGCGTCAACTGAAGTTACTTTTCTCAGAACATTTCGCGCGGCTATCACCAAGTAAGGCACTGAGGCCAGAACGAAGTAGGAAGGCTCGTAATAAAAAAGATCAATTCGACCGCCAACTAACAGCCAGAGTAGAAGTCCAACTCCAATTTGGACCCGGAATGCTATCGCGTAACCTTCGTACACTGCGGGCCAAGAAATTTTCTTTCCAACAATCTGTCCAGCAAAATAGAAGCTGACGATTATCGAGATCCAGTGGCCATACTCCAGCACTGATCGAAAGCTGAAGTGCACCGCGCAGGCAAGGAAAGACAACAACAGAAAAACAAGTAAAAGACGGCTGGGGTTAAAAACCTCCTTCTGCAGAAGGACAGGCAAACGAGTTATAACGAAGCCCAGCAATACCACGATGCTCAAACGAAGGCTTCCGCCGCCGACTGAAACGGCGACAACGTCAAAGCCAGCGGCAATGACAAAAACGACTAAATAAGCCTTCCACTTATATAGTGCCATTCTTCTATTCACTTCGCTTGCTCAAAATAGCCAATCGTCTTCGCGGCTGCCTCAGACCATTGATAAGCCTGTGCAGCTTGCATGTTCGCCCGTATCTCGGGCGTTTCTGCCGTTGGCAGGGGTAACGCCTGCGTCTTGCGTATCGCCTCTGTCCAGGCGGTCTTGTCGTCGGGGTCCAGAAAGGGCACGTCCATGTCCTTTGCCACTTCGCGCAGGGCATCCGCTGTCGAGGACAGGATACGCGCGCCGTTCAATGCGGCCTCGATGATGGGAAAGCCAAAGCCTTCGTATTTCGTTGGAAACAGGACAATCGACGCCTCACGGTAAAGGCGGGCGAGCTCTTGGTTTGGGATGGCCGAGCGGAACTCTACCGTCCCGGTGGCCCTGCCCAAAGCGACCGAGCTGCGCAGCTCGTCCCCGGGGGACACCACGATCAGGCGCCATGGCGAGGCGGGGCTTGCCGCCGCCCATGCCTCGATCGCCAGCTCCATGTTCTTGTGCAGCTTGGGCGCGCCCACAATCAGCGCGGTTTTGGTTTTCGTGAAGGGCGGCTGCGCCATCGGGAAATGGTCAGAGCCGTGGTGGATGACCTGAATGGATTTCGGCGTTCCGATCTGGCGCAGGAATTCTTGCCGGGTGAAATCCGAAACACAGATAATCCCGCGTGCGTTCCGGCGCAGGTGTTCCATCATCAACCGGCTTGCCACCCGCTTGGGGCCCGGTGTCGGAAACAGGTCTTTCCTCAGGTGCAGCAGATCGTGCACGGTCACCACGAAAGGGCCGCGCCAGACGAACGGAACCCAGTAATTCGTGAACCAAGCCAAGTCACATGGACCGACAGCGCGCCTGAGATGCCGCTGTTCGTCCAGACTGAACGGCGCGATTTCCAGCCGCAACAATTCGACGTTTTCATAGGCGGCTAGCAGGTCAAGATCGGGGTGATCGTTGTCGGACCGCACACCCAAAACGAAGGTCCAGCCCGGTCGGTTAGCCACCATATGCGGCAGGATCGATGCGATATATCGGCCAATGCCCGATCCCCAAGGCAATCGTGCGTCTATATAAAGCCTCATCCCGTCGACCCCTTCCACGCGGACAGATCGCGGTTCAGCAGGGCCTCGAGCCGGTCAATGTCGGGGCGGAAGGCGGTTGTCATCTCGGCACGCAGTTCGGGGCTTAGCTCGGCGCGGGGGCGTTTGACGTTCAGAAACCGTTTGAGGGAGGCGACCAGCTTGCTGTCACGGGCCAGCAGGGTCTTTCTGAGCGACGTGACAAGCGGCGCAATGGGTTTCGGCGGCGCCAGAAGGAAGTGCGACAGGCGCGGAAACCGTTGGGCGTGGGCGGCATTGCGCGGGGAAAAATCAACCCGCTCGTCATCGTCAAGGCCGAGGAAGCCCAATACCTCAAGCCAGACAGTGCGCGGGTCATCGCGGAAGTCGTCAAAGATGATCACCATGCGCTGTTCCTCGGGGATGAGCGCGAAGAACCTGTCGATCTGATCCGCGAAAGACGCGATGCGCCGATAAAGTAGACTGTCGGGGCGGTCGTCGCTGGCCGCGTCCCAATCGGCCTCGCGCCGGGTCTGATCCGCCCAAGCGGTTGCGAAATCCTTTTGCTTTTCCAGACCGGTATAAAGTTGCTCCATATGAAAGGCGTGGGCGACCTCGACCGGGCTGCGCAGGATGGCGATGTATTTGGCGTCTGGGGAATAGGCCAGGCTTTGCCGGATTGCCTGTTCCGACCTTAGATAGGATGTCGTCCCCTCGGCGATGATGCGGTGTTTGGCGGGGTCAGCCGGGGCAAACAGCGCCTCGTACTCCTCGACCGTTTCCGCGCGCAGGGCATGTGGTTCGATGCCCAGGTCGGTGCACCAGAACAAGGGCTCCTTGGGTTTCGAGAAATAGACATCCGCGCGTTCGGACAGGTATTCGGCAATGGCCGTGGTGCCGCATTTGGGCGCGCCGATCAGAAACAGGTTGGGTTTGGTCATCTTGCTTTTTGCCAAAGGGAAAATATGGACGGATCAATTCCAAGTCGGTTTTTAACCGTGAAAAGAAGCGTGATGTGGCCGGCGGCGCGCAATCCGGCCGAGCACACGGCAGCGCCCATCATGCCAAAATACTGGGTCGCCGGAACAAGCGCGATCAGGCACACAAGGTTGAACCAGATTAGGCGTCGGAACAGCAGGTTTTCCTGTCCGGCAAGCTCTAGGATATTTGGAGCGGGGCCGCACAAAACGGCAATTAGAAAACCAAGACCAAGGACCGTCAGGGCCGGGGCTGCGCTGGCGAAATCCGGGTTCATCAGCGTAAGGATATCACCGCCAAAGAATACGATGATCAGGAAACAAGCCATCGTCGCCGCGCTGACCAGAAAGACTGAGTACCGCAGCGATGCCTGCATATCTTCGTATTGGCCGTTGGCGTGGCCTTTGGCGACCAGAGGTGCCACAACCATGGCCGAGGCCAATGTGAAAAGATCCAGCACAAGCGCAATGCGAAAGGCGGCAAAAAATGGGCCGACCGCGTCTGGGGACATCATAACGCCCAGAATGACCGGGGCCAGTACTGGCCCGCTGACGGTCTGGATCATGGACGTTCCCCAAAACGGTAGTCCGTTTCGCACGCGTCGGCGGGATTCTGACATCAGACTGCGAAAGGAAGGTCTGCGGCGTAGAATTGGATCGCTGACCAATTGCGCACCGATCAAACCCAAAAGCGGCAGTCCAAGTATCCACAAAGCAGCCGTGGCTGAAACGGTGAAAGACGCAATCAAGGCAATCGCGCACAGGGTCATTACCGCTAGCCGCCAGATTAAGTCTCTCGGGATCAGGGCAAAGGCTATGGACCGGTACCCGCGAAAAAAGTGAACCGTGTTTTCCGCCAGGGCAAGGGTGACAGCCAAACCCGCCATCGCGACAAAAACCTTCGGATCAAGCTCGATCCATCCCATGTTTCGGGCTGGCCAAAGCAACAGCACGAAAAGAAACGTACCAAGGCAGACAATCACCGTGCTGGATTGCCCGGTCAGGGCTAGCCTTGAATCATCAGCATTGCCATGAGCAATTGCCGCGTCTTTCAGCGACATCATGCGCTGACCAAATGATCCGGCGACGGCCAGCAGGGTTGCCAGCGAAAAGCAAAACCCGATGATCCCGAAACTTTCGGTGTCGGTGACCCACGCAAGGACGGCGAACATGGCTAAAGACAACCCAGCGGCCGAGCCTTTGATCAGCACTCCGACAAAACCGCCTCCGAGAAGGCGCATCAGTCGTTTGTTGCCATTGATCCGCTTAAGCATTGACATATCCGTCGTTCTTTACCCCTTGGAATTCGCGTTGCTTAATCCACGGCCGCGACCAGAGGTGTGGTGATCAGCGAAGGTGTAATCTGGCTGATGGTACGGCCCCAACGCGTGACAGGGTTTTCGGCGATGAAGATGATGTCATTGTTGCGCAGCTCGAACTGCGCCGCCATCGTCAGTTGTGCCGCGTTGCGGATATCAAGGTGCCAGGCGGTTACAGCGCCGAATTCGCGGGCATCCTGCGAGGCGCGCAGGACATAGACCTCGGACGCATCGCCGGTTTCTTTTGCGATCCCGCCGCCGGTATCAAATAGGGCATCCGCCAAGGTCGCAGAGTGACCGAACGGCAGCGCGTACCGACCCTGGGTTCTCACCTCGCCGCTGAGATAGACATAGTCGCGGTCCACGGCGTCCAGCTCAACCGATTGGATGAAGTTGTCGCGGCGCTCGTCCAGATCGTCCCGGCGCAGATTGACGGCAGTCGACAGTTCCTGCAACGCGGTTTGACGCCCTTCCAGAACCGTTTCCCGCAGTTGGATCTGCTGCGCAAAATAGCGCTCGGCGCGGTCCAGATCATAGTCGGTATCCACAAAGACCGAGTCATCTGCGATCAGGTTCAGGTTCTGCAGATCGGTGCGGGTATAGAGATCCTCCATCGGGATCTGATACATGCGGCCATCGCGGTAAATCCGCACTGAGCTGTTGTCGATATCGCTGACCGAGACCGATCCCGCAGCAGACAGTGCCTCGTTCAACGTCAGTTGTGTCAGGGTGATCGGTTGCACGCCCGGCTGACCGACAGCCCCCCCGACTGAGACACGGCGGGAGTTGAACTCGGCAATCTCAAGGCTGAAGGTCGGGTCGATCTGGTTTTCGACCAGACGCTGGAACAACAGCGCCTCGGCTTCGTCCACCGTCAGACCAACCAGCCTGACGCGGCCGACGTCGGGGATGTTGATCGACCCGTCGTCCTGTACGGTGTAGCCATTGCGGCTGTTCTGGGCGGCAAGCAGGCCCGACAACTCACCCGCCGTGCCTTGTGTGGAGGGGGTCGACAGAACCAGAACGTCGCCAATCCCGATAGTATAGGGGCCCGGGTTTACCTGCGGGGGCGGGTCCAGTTGCAGACCGGCACGCGATCCGTCTTGCGTTGACGGTGCGTCGGGCAGGGGCCCGAGACCGCGCTGGCTGGCGCTGGATCCCGACCCGGCCGAAAGCTGAAAGACCGATGGCAGGGTCTTTGGCGAATAAGGCGACCGGTTGGCAACAAGAACGGTCTCGGGTGTGACTGGCACCACCCGCACTTTGCCGTTGTCTGAGACACCGGCAGTCACAGATGAACTGCGATAGATGGTCGAGCATCCTGCGATCAGACTGCCAAGCGCCAATGCGCTGAGGATGAGTGGAAAGCGACGCACGCTGTGTCCTCCGCTGTTCAGGGGTTTACGTTTCATCCGGCACGACCTTCATGACTAAGTTTCCAAGAAATGCGCCCGTCCATTGCGAAGACTGGACGATTGTGCCGCTGCTGTTTTGCACCCAGTAGGTGTTTGTGAAGTTGTCTGCCAGCCCATTACAGCGCTCTTGTTTCTTTATTGTGGCAACTGGAACGCCAAGCAGGAAAATCTCTTCGGACCGGATCGTCGTGACCTGGCAAACATAGGCATGAAGCTCGATCTCATCGTTGCCATTCAGAAAGCTGTGGAAACGCTCGGCCTTGCCGTCGACGCCACCAAGGATCAAGTCGGCGCTTTGGCGGATGTCCGACCCCGCCATGCCAGAGCCAAACCCTTTGGTCGAGGTCAGAAACCCTTGTTCCAAGGTGATCGTGGCCCCGTCTGCCGTCAGCCATGTTTGAACGCCATCCCGTTCAATCTCAAGCAACATGACACCGCTGAGGTCGCGCGACGGGAACCCAACTTCAAGCCGGGGTGGGATTGGACGGCGGGCTGCTAGCGTGTTGGCGCGGGGGTGGAAGCGGGGTGCGTTGGGTTGCAATGCGCCAAGCAACAGATCCATATCCTGTTGCGCTTCACCGCAAGAGGTCAGAAACAGCCCGGCAAGGACGGCGCGCAATACCTTCATCGCCAGAACCTTCCCCAGCCGCGGGACAATTGTTGCGAGCGGGCCTCGCGTGTCACCTCGTACAAACGGTTGCGCACATGCAGCCGTGCGCCGCCATCCCGCAGAACCGGGCGGATCGTCTGGCTGAGCTTGTTACGAGAGGGGCGGCCTGTCAGCCACGAAACGGGAATTTCCAGCCGGACGCCCTTGTCGAACGAACCCTCGCCGAAATCCTCGAAACTGACGTCGGTTAAGGTAAAGAAAGCGCCGACGGTGAAGCCGTTGTTGAATTCCCGGTCCAGGGTGAAGGTCGCGCCGTAATCACCGGCCAAATAGCGGCCGGCATCCACCTGCGCGTGGAATTCTCCGGGCAGGTCGTAATAGGCAGACACGTGTCCGGTCGCGACCGAGTAGTCCTGAAACCCAAACAGCACATCAAAGTCGCGCTGCGCCACGTAATTAGCCTCGACCCCAAGGGCCAGACGGCTGTCGGTTGGATACCACAGCAATTCCGCCGACACGCCACCAAACATGGTTTCCAGATAGCCCAGCGTGGTGCGCGCATAGAGGTTTTCAGCGGGGCGCCACAGGTATTCAGCGGTCATATGTTCGACGCGCAGATTGGATTCCTGTGCATAGATCGGCCAGTCGGACCGAACGCGCGGCAGCACCGAATCCGAGACGCGGGTGGTGTCGTCAAGCGTACTGATGATCGGTTGCCGCAGCCCCGTCGACAGGGTGAAGCCGGGAGACAGAGTATAATCCAGCCCCAGTGCCGCGCCGATTTCATATCTCAGCGGGTCATCGGGATCAAAAAAAGAGAAGTTCAGGTAAGGTCCGAAGCGATAGGAAAAATGCGGGTAGGCGTCGGTGATAACGCCCCCTTCGACCAGCGGAATTGTGTCCGAGATTTCGGCCCGCGAAAAACTGCGCCAGGCGTTGTCGGGATCATGCTCAAGTTCGTAAAGATCGTCCCTGTCGACCCGCACGGCACTGAGTGGCACGCCGTTGGACATCAGCGCAATATCGAAGTGTTTGGTTTGGGCGGGTTGTTCGTTGGCCAGAACCCGTGCCGTTCGTCCAAGTGCCTGCGCCGCCTGACCATAGGCTTTGTTCTCGACCCCAACCTGAACGGTCTCGCCCGTTTCAGATAGGTAGACCAGCCTCAGCCCTTCCTTCTGCAGCGCAGATTGCAACTGGTCTCGGACATCCGTCTGATTGCGTGGCGCGCGCGCATTTACCTGTTCGGGCGGCAGCAAAGGCGGCGGTGACGCCCCTTGCCCACCCGGCGCGACAGTTTTCCGAGGGTCGATGAAATAGCTATAAGTCAGGCCCAGTGTGGTGCCGTAAAGAACAGAGGTTGTGAGCTGCGAACCGTTTCGAAACCTGTATTGAACACCCAGATTGATCGGGGATCGGACCTTGAAGTCAATCCGGTCCCGTTCCTTCTGGTAAAGGTCCGGAGAATATTCCGCCAGAAACGTCAGCCGGTCATTGTATTGCCAGCTCGCCCCTCCGAACAGTGCCGCGTCCCCCTGAAACCAGTTGCCGAAATCCAGACGACCGGTTTCCTCGATCGTTCCGGCGCGGGGATCGTCACGGGTATCAAATCGGCTGCTGATCAGACTGAGTGGGTTTTCAAAACTGCCTCGGCCCGCTAGTCGGCCCCAGCCGATCCCGCCGGTCAGCTTGAACCGATCGCGTATCGTCTTGGTTGCGACAAGATATTCAGCGGCGTAAATGCCGGTGCCGCCAAAATCCCTTAGACCGACGACAACGGCGGGGCTGTGCCTGCTTTCTTCTCTCAGACGAAAATGAAGGTCGAAACTGCGATCATAGCGATCGCCCTGTTCGCCATCATACCCCTGAATATAGGCGTAGCGGAAACTGCCGTGGACCCACGGCAGGATCTGAAAGGTCATCGTCGCCCTGAACGTGTCACGTAACCCCGCACCAGTGAACACAAGGCTGCCGTCGTCAAACATTTCGGCGGTCGGAATCTCAAGCAATCCCGGGGTTCCATAGGTCGAAACCGACTGCGCTTGTGCCACGCTTGCGACGCCAGCACACACCAAAGCCAACAGGCCGGATCGTCCTTGTGAAACCGCTCGAATCTTCACGTCAATGAATCGCTTTTTTCTCTGGCTCTGCTTAGCCGCTTTTAAATACAGGGTCTTTGTTCAATTCTATTTCGGAAGAATTCGTTCGCCTTTATCGGGAATCTGCAAATTCCTTGGCCGGTTAGCGTAGTTTTTGAGCACTTAAAAGCGCCTATTGATCACTTTACGTTACGCAACCTTCGTGTGTTGGTGGCAAATTTTGTACAAGTAACTGAAAAAGTATCATTCTTTTTGATTTTGATATTATTTGTGTAACGCGGCATTCTCAGCGCCGATTGGGTGTGATAGCGTCCGCTCAACAGTTTCTTTAAGGAGATTCACGATGATCAGAATGTCTCTTCTGGTACTAACCCTCTCAACCACAGGGCTGTATGCCCAAACTGCGACCCCGACCCCACCAGCAGCCGAGGCTGCAGGCAACGATGCAGCGGTGGTAGGTGATGCAGCCGACGCTGCCGAGGAGGCCGGTGTGACCGGTTTCGTCCCTCTTGTCGCTCCTGCGCTGGGTGCGCTGGCTGCTGCGGCAGGATTGGCAGCAGCGGCTGGCGGCGGAGGTGGGTCTTCTCCGTCGACAAGCACCACGGGCACCAACTGACCAACGGCCCTTATTGATGAAAAAGCGCGCGAAATTTCGCGCGCTTTTTTCGTTTGCAGCGGTATCGCTGATCTAATGCGTCAATTGCTGTAATATTTCGATGCGTAGTTGCCGTATGAATAGCCATAGTGCTTGGCGCCACGGACATTGATCTGGCCCAATACAATACCGGTCAAACGCTGATTGTCGGTGTGGAACAGGCGCATGGCCTCAGCGACGTCCTGCTCGGCGGTGTCATTCCACTTGATTGTCAAAAGCACAGCATCCGCGCTTTTTGCGATCAGCCTTGCATCCGAAACCAGAAGGGTCGGCGGTGTGTCGATCAGGATGACATCATAGATGTCCCGCATGTCTTCAAGAAAATTACGGAACCGTTCCGAGGCGAACAAGTCCGCGGCGTTTGCCGAGGTTTCCTCGCCCGCGAGGATGTCACAGCCAAGAAGCGGATCCTGAAAAATCGCCTCTTGCGCCGTTGCGTCCCCGGCCAAAACCGAAACGATGCCTTTGGATGGCACGTTTTTCAGTTGCGCGGTCATGGTCAGACGACGGATATCTCCTTCGACCAGCAGAACTTTCTTGCCGATTCCAACGAAATTCTGCGCCAACGCCAGTGAGTTGGTCGTTTTCCCCTCGCCCGGCAGCGATGATGTCATCACGACCACTTTCGGGGGGCGGTCAACGTTGGACAGCATAAGGGATGTGCGCAGGTTGCGCACGGCCTCTGCCGTTGCCGAGGAAGGCTTTGAGGCAAGGTATTCCAGAACCTTGCGACGCCCCTTTGCAGGAAAGATCGGTATCTGGCCAAGAACGCTGTACCCTGTCTTGCGCTCAAGCTCCTGAGCAGACCGGAACCCTTTGCGCCTTGCTTCGATCAACAGAACGATAGCCGTTCCCAGAAAGACACCGAGGATGGCCGAGATCGCAAGGTTCAACGCGTTCTTCGGCGATGACGGATCCGTCGGAATTACAGCTTGCGAAAGCTGACGGCTGTCGGCCTTCTGAATGCCTTCCTGTGCCGAAGTCTCTTTCAGGCGCGCCAGAAAATACTCGTAAAGCAGGCGAACCGCTTCAGCCTCACGCGCCAGTTGCTGCAGCGTGATCAAATCCGCGTTCTGCTGCGCAATCTGTTGCCCCAACTCTTCGGATGACCGTGTCAAAGCCTGAACCTGCTGCGTCGCGCGCTGTGCCTCTAATGCGGTACGGGCCAGCAGCCGTTTAAACGCGGTGTCGAACGCGGCCTCGTTTGATCCACTATCCTTGAACTGTGCGTACAGACGCTGAAGCTGGGGGTCCTGGCTGATTTCAGCCTGCATCTTTCGGTCTTCTGCGCCGTTCAAAGCGTCAAACCGGGTTTGTGCTGCTGCCCGAGTTGCTTCGGCGGACACCCTGCGTTCGCGCAGATCCTTGAGCTGAACTTCCTGAAGCTGAAGCGCCTCGGGCGAGATCAGGGCGGTAGATGCGTTGAATTCCGTGACTTTGGCCTCGGATGTCTCTAATTCGATCTGTAATTCCGCGACGCGTTCAGTCAGCCACGTGGTTGCCTGTTCGGTGGCGTCGAATTTCACTTCGATCTGGTTCAGGATGTACAGTTCGACAATCGTATCCGCGATCAGCGCCGATTTGCGTGCGTTCTCCGTCTCGGCGGTCACTTCGAAGACAAGGCTTTGCGGAACATTGCGTACCGATACCTGTGACAGCAGGGCTGAAATAACATCATCGCGGGTCTGTTGCCGCGCGAGTTCGGAGGAAAGGGCCTCGGGCTCATCCGCGCCGCCAAACACGGATTTCAGGCCCTGCTTCAACGCGGCAAGCGTCGAGGCTGGCAGAAGCGCTTCGTTGAATTCGGGGTCAGAGGTCAAGTCCAGCCTGTCCACGACCTTTCCCATCAAGCCGCGGGACTTCAAAACCTCCAGCTCGGAATTGACTTCGGTTGTATCGCCAGCCAATCCACCGACCACGCTTTGCAGGTCGATGACACTTTCCTGTTTGGTTTCCAGCATGACCACGGCACTGGACCGATACATTGGAACAGCGGCAACAAAACTGTAATACGCGCCCAGCAAGACCGTGACAGCGGTGGCCAAAGCAATAATCCACTTGCCGCGCCACAGCGTTCCCAGCAAGGCACCCAGATCAAGGATGTCGTCGTCGGGCGTTTCAGCCACGGTGCCTCGGACCGAGTTGAACTGCGCGTCGTGTATCGGAGTTTGCTTCATAATCAGCCCGGAATCCTTTTGCCCCGCGCACGTCAGACGGGTGCGCAGGCGCTCCTTACATGCCATTTTACCGACATTAAAGGGCTGCGGACCCAGTTATCGGCCAGTTCTTAGAAAAACCGCAGAAGCGGTAAGCGAGATGATTTTAACGTCCTTCAGAAAGCTTCTTGCGGCCAAATATGCTACGTCCATTTCTACCCGCTCGCGATAGCTGATGTCGTTCCGGCCCGAAACCTGCCACAACCCGGTGATGCCCGGTTTTTGCGCAAGATAGGCTGATGCCGAGCTGCCGTATTTGATCAGTTCGACAGCAACTACGGGCCGTGGGCCGACAAAGCTCATCTCACCCTTCAGGACGTTCCAGATCTGAGGAAGCTCGTCCAAACTGGTCTTGCGCAGAATGTCACCCAGCCGGTTGATTCGCGGATCGATTGTCAGTTTGTGATCCCGCTCCCACTCGGCTGCCGCGTCGGGATTTGCATCCAGATAAGCCTGAAGCTTTTCTTCTGCGTCTACGACCATGCTGCGGATTTTCCAGCATTTAAAGGGTTTACCCCCTTTTCCGATACGCGTATGACCAAAAAAACCCGGCCCACCGTCGCGGCGGACCAGACACCAAAGAACAAAGATGACGGGTGCAAGGGCCGGCAGAAGCAGAAGGGCAAGGGAAACGTCAAAAACACGTTTGCCAATGCCTGTATAAAACCCGTTTGGGGTTGTCTGCGCCGCGGGTTCTTGGGTCTTGCTGCCTTGGAAACGGGACGGGTGAGAAAAATCAAGCATAAAAACAAACCCTGAAACTTAGTCAGCGCTAGTTAATGCAGCGCTAAGAGGAGTGACTGGGTCTTCTGTTAAACTTAGAAGGTCAAAACTTTAATATTAAAAATGATATTTTTGTGAATTTTTTAGCCCCCTGTTTATTTGTTGAGCGAGGGATATGAAATAGTCGCAAAAAGAAAAAGTTACCTAACGTTATTTTACACGTATAAGACGATCATTACCGCTCCCCTTCATACCGCGCAATTAGGAGAGAGCCAACACGCTTCGTTGCGTTCAGTGTGTCGACCTGACGTAAAGCGACTAGGTGACTTGTGGCACCCACGTGGGCAACCTCGTGGTTTCGCGCTGCGCGAAATTGCAGTGTGCTTCCCCTTGTTGAAGATGGTGTTGGACTTGGTGCAGGCGCAGGGTTGGTTTTTCCTGTTGCAAGTTTTGGATCGTTCCAGTAACGATTGGATCGTTCCAGTACATCCGTGAATCGCTGGAATCGGGGAGGTCGTCATGAAGAAACTGGTATCAGCCGGGCAAGCTGCCGAAGTGGTCCCTGATGGGGCTGTTGTCTCGGTTTCGTCCTCGTCGGCCTTGGGCTGCCCCGACGCTGTCCTAAAAGCCATTGGCGACCGGTTTCAGCAGGACGGCCATCCGCGCGACATCACCTCGCTTCACCCTATCGCGGCTGGCGACATGTATGGTGTAAAGGGGATGGAGTATCTGGCGCAGGACGGGTTGCTGACGCGGGTATTGGCGGGGTCATATCCGTCGGGGCCGTCCAGCCTTGAGATGCCGGAAATCTGGAAAATGATCGTCGAAGATCGCGTCGCGGCTTATAATGTGCCGTCCGGTATCATGTTCGACATGCAGCGCGAGGCGGCGGCGCATCGGCCCGGCGTGCTGACGCAAGTGGGTCTGGATACTTTTGTCGACCCGATCCGCGAAGGATGCGCGATGAACGCGCGCGGGGCTGCGGCCCCGATTGTCGCGCGCGTCGAGTTTGGCGACCAGACATGGCTGCATTTTCCGAATATCATTCCCAATGTCTGTATTCTGCGTGCCACCACAGCAGATGAATTTGGCAACCTGACCTATGAGCACGAGGGTGCTTATCTGGGTGGGTTGGAGCAGGCAATTTGCGTGCGAAATCACGGCGGGATCGTGATTGCTCAGGTTCAGCGGGTAACAGCGGAAGGCAGCCTGCGCCCCCACGATGTCCGCGTACCGGGGCATCTGGTGGACCTGATCGTCGAAGATCCGGACCAGAAGCAGACCACCGAAACGCCCTATGATCCCGCGATTTCGGGTCAGGTCATGCGGCCCTGGGACAGTTTCTCGCTTGCCGAGCACGGCGTTGAAAAGGTTATCGCACGCCGGGCGGCCATGGAGTTGCGCTCGGGCATGAGCGCAAATCTGGGGTTCGGGATCAGTGCCATGGTCCCCCGGATCTTGCTAGAGGAAGGGCACCCCAAAGCCGTGACTTGGGCGATCGAGCAGGGCGCGGTGGGCGGCGTCCCCCTGACCGGGTTCGCATTTGGCTGTGCATCAAACGCTCATGCCTTTGTGCCGTCGCCGCAGCAGTTCATCTATTTTCAAGGGGGTGGGTTCGACATGTCGTTCCTCTCGTTCCTTGAGGTCGATGTGGACGGCAATGTGAACGTGTCGAAGCTTGGCAAAAAACCCTATCTGACCGCAGGGTGCGGCGGTTTCGTGGATATCACGGCGCGGGCCAAGCGGATCGTGTTCTCGGGCTGGTTCGAGGCTGGCGCGAAGATTGATCTGGGAAGTGACGGCATCCGGGTCACCGCGCCCGGTAAGTTTACCAAGATGGTGGACAAGGTTGAACACGTCACCTTCTCGGGGCGTCGTGCGCGCGAAACCGGGCAAGAGGTGATCTATGTGACCGAGCGCTGTGTGATCCGTCTGACGGATGAGGGGCTGGTTGCCACTGAAATCATGCCGGGGATCGACGCGCAGCGCGACATTGTTGCGGCCTCGGGCGGGCGCGTGACAGTGGCTGAAAACGCAACGCTGATGCCTGCCTCTCTGTTCCTTGAAGGACCGATGGGACTGCAGCTGTGAGCAGTGTTGCCTTTGATATCCAGGGCCACGCGGCGATTGTCACTTTGGACAATGTCGCCAAGTTGAACGCCCTGACGATCCCAATGCTGGACGCGTTGGAGGCCCGCGTGCGCGAGGTTGAGCGTGATGCAGCAATCCGGTGTCTGATCCTGACCGGAGCTGGCGAAAAGGCGTTCTGTTGCGGGGCCGATATCGGCGCGTGGGGTGGACTCAGCCCCGCCGAATTCGCGCGTCATTGGGTGCGGGACGGGCATCGTATCTTTGACCGGTTGGCGCGGTTGGGCAAACCCACCATCGCGGCCATGAACGGGCACGCCTTTGGCGGCGGCCTGGAACTGGCAAGCTGCTGTGATCTTCGCCTACTGGCCCCAAGTGCAACCCTCGCCCTTCCCGAAGCAAGGGTCGGCATTGTTCCGGGGTGGTCCGGCACGCAACGCCTGACCCGGCTCATCCCCGAAGGGGCTGTTAAGGAAATGGCCCTGTTTGGACGTCGGATCGGGGCAGACCGCGCGGTGTCGCTGGGTTTTGCAGCTGAAGTGGCCGAAGACGTATTGGGCCGCGCGCTGGAACTGGCTGCTGATCTGGCGGGCCTGTCACCCCGCGCCACTGAAATCGCCAAGAACATGATCCACGCGGCCGTAGGCGAAGACCGGGATGCAGCCGTCGAAGCGCTTGGAAGCGCGGCCATTGCCGCCTCAGCGGACCGTGACGAAGGCGTGAATGCCTTTTTGGAAAAACGTAACCCTCAATACTCGGGCCTGTAGCGTAATGAAAGATATGACGATCAACCCAGCCATCCCGTTCGACCTGCCGCCGCTGTTCGAAGGCCAGCATATGATCAACGGAACCTGGCAGGACAGCGCGTCGGGCGAGACGTTCGAGCGTCGCTCACCCTCGCACGGGCACACCGTCAGCCGGTCCGCCCTAGGGGGCGAGGCCGAAGCTGAGGCGGCCATTCAAGCCGCCCGCACTGCGTTCGACAGCGGGGCTTGGAGCCGCGCATCGGGCAAAGAGCGTGCCACTGTTCTCTTGAAGGTCGCTGACCTGATTGAACAGAATGTAGATCGGATCGCCGTTATCGAAACGCTGGAAAGCGGCAAGCCGATCAGCCAAGCCAGAGGTGAGGTCGGTGGAGCGGCCGACCTCTGGCGATATGCCGCGTCACTGGCGCGCAGCACCCATGGCGACAGTCACAACACGCTGGGCGCCGACATGATGGGTGTGGTTCTGAAAGAGCCTATTGGTGTGGTGTCGATCATCACCCCTTGGAACTTCCCGTTCTGGATTCTCAGCCAGAAACTGCCCTTTGCACTGGCGGCGGGATGCACGGTTGTCGTGAAACCCTCGGAAATGACCCCCTCCACCACCCTGATGCTGGGCGAGTTGCTGATCGAGGCCGGGCTTCCGGCAGGCGTGTGCAACATTGTTCTGGGCCATGGCGTGCCGGTCGGCAGCGTATTGTCCACGCATCAGGCGGTAGACATGGTCAGCTTCACCGGCTCGACCGCAGTCGGCAAGACAATCAGTTCGGTGGCCTCGGATACGCTCAAGAAAGTTGCGCTGGAACTGGGCGGCAAGAACCCTCAGGTGATCTTCCCGGACGCGGATCTGGAATCGGCGGCGGACGCGGTCGTGTTTGGGGTCTATTTCAATGTGGGCCAATGCTGTAACTCGAGCAGCCGCATCATCGTGCACGAGGACATTGCCGAAGCCTTCACCAAGCGGGTTGTGGACTTGTCCCGCAAGGTGAAATTCGGTGATCCGATGGACCCGACAACACAGGTCGGTGCTATCGTCACGCCGGAACATAACGCCAAGATCGACGCCTATGTCAAAGACGCGCAGGCCGCCGGTGCCGAGATTGCCATGGGCGGCGATCGCCTGCAGGTCGAGGGGCTTGGCGATCAGTTCTACCAGCCTACCATCGTCACCAATGTTCAACCGGACATGCCGATTGCGCGGGATGAGGTGTTTGGCCCGGTTCTGACGGTCCTGACATTCAAAACACTGGACGAAGCCGTCGCACTGACCAATGATAGCATTTACGGTCTGTCGGCTGGGGTCTGGAGTACCAACGTCCACACCTGCCTTGAATTCGCCCGCCGCGCAGAAGCGGGAACGGTCTGGACCAATACCTGGATGGACGGATTCCCCGAGGTTGCGTTCGGTGGGGTCAAGCAATCCGGGCAGGGGCGGGAAATCGGACAATATGGGTTCGAGGAATTCTTCGAAGTGAAATCCGTGGTTATGCGCATCGGCGACAGCCGTGCGCCATGGGTGTCGCAAGACTGAACGGCGCATCAAACATCAATAAGCGCCAGAAAAAGATCGCATTTAGGGAGGAAACAACAATGCGTAAACTTTTGAAAACGAAATCGGTAATTGTGGCAGGGCTGCTGTGCACCACCAGCCTGGCGCATGCCGAAGAGGTTGAGGTTCTGCACTGGTGGACCTCGGGCGGTGAAGCCGCGGCGCTGAATGTTCTGAAAGACGACCTTTCGGGTCAGGGCGTTGGCTGGACGGACATGCCGGTCGCCGGCGGCGGCGGTGAGCAGGCAATGACTGTTCTGCGCGCGCGTGTCACCGCAGGCAACGCTCCCACAGCCGTTCAGGGTCTGGGGTTCGATATTCAGGACTGGGCCGCGCAGGGCGCGCTGGCTGATCTGAACGACGTGGCGGCCAAGGAAGGCTGGGACGATGTGGTTCCGGACGCGCTCAAGGCATTTGCAAAGTTTGACGGCAAATGGGTTTCGGCTCCGGTCAACGTGCATTCGACCAACTGGGTTTGGGCGAACAAGTCGGTGCTGGACGCAAACGGTATCGCCCAGCCGACCAACTGGGACGAGTTCGTTGCCGCTGTTGAAGCGCTGAAAGCGGCAGGTGTGACACCGATTGCGCATGGTGGTCAGGCGTGGCAGGACGCGACCGTTTTCGACGCCGTGGCAATGTCGACGCTTGGCCCGGACGGATACAAAGCTGCCTTTATTGATCTGGATGAGGGCACTTTGGGCGGAGACGCCATGAAAGAGGCGTTCGATCGCATGGCCTTTATCCGCGACAATGTTGACGAGAACTTCTCAGGTCGCGACTGGAACCTGGCGACGGCGATGGTCATCAATGGCGAAGCTGGTTTCCAGATGATGGGTGACTGGGCCAAGGGCGAGTTCCTGAACGCAGGAAAAGTTCCGGGTCAGGATTTCCTGTGCTTCCGCTTCCCCGGTACCGCAGATCAGGTGACCTTCAACGCCGACCAGTTCATGATGTTCGATCAGGGTGGATCGGTTTCGGCAGAGCAGGCAGCGCTTGCGAGCGCGATCTTGTCACCCTCGTTCCAATCGGCGTTCAACGTGGTCAAGGGCTCGGTCCCGGCGCGGACCGATGTCAGCGATGCGGATTTCGACGACTGCGGCAAGCAGGGCATGAAAGATCTGGCTGCGGCTGCGGCTTCGGGCAATCTGTTCGGCTCGATGGCGCATGGCCACGCGGCGCCCGCATCGGTCAAAAACGCGGTTTATGACGTCGTAACGGCGCATTTCAACGGCGAATATGACAGCGAAACCGCAGTGGCCGAACTGGTCGACGCGGTGTCGATTGCCAAGTGATCAGTGATCCTCGTGACGGGGCGGCGGTTTAGCCGCCCTGTCCAAAGAGGGCGCTCAACGCCTTAAAACACAACTCGCAGGAGGGCGCGCCATGGCTGCTTCAGCCGACGCGGATTTCAAGACTCGCCTTCAGAACTGGATACCCAAGCTGGTCCTGTCACCGTCGCTGGCGATGATGCTGGTCTTTGTGTACGGGTTTATCCTGTTCTCGGTCTACCTGTCGTTTACCGACAGCCGCATCCTGCCGACCTTTGGCTGGGTCGGATGGGAAAACTACGACAAGCTGTGGCGTCTGAGCCATTGGGAAACCTCGCTGATCAACATGGGGATTTTCGCAGGTCTCTATATCGTGATCTGCACCTGTATCGGGCTGGGACTGGCGATCTTCCTTGATCAGAAGATCCGCGGCGAAGGGCTGTTGCGCCCGATCTACCTGTACCCGATGGCGTTGAGTTTCATCGTCACCGGCACGGCGTGGAAATGGTTTCTGGATCCGGGTATCGGGCTGGAAAACGTCATGCACACATGGGGTTGGACCAGTTTCGAATTCGACTGGATCAAGAACCGCGATTACGCGATCTACACGGTCGTCCTGGCGGCAGTCTGGCAGACCAGCGGGTTTGTCATGGCGATGTTTCTGGCCGGTCTGCGCGGCATCGACAATGAAATCCTGCGCGCGGCACAAATGGATGGGGCGTCGAACTGGAACCTATATCGTCGGATCATCATCCCGCAGCTGCGGCCTGCATTCCTGTCGGCCTTCGTGATCCTCAGCCACCTTGCGATCAAGACCTTTGACCTTGTAATCGCGCTAACGGGTGGCGGACCTGGACGGGCCACCGAACTGCCCGCAACCTTCATGTATTCCTATACGTTTACGCGGAACCAGATGGGGATCGGCGCGGCCTCAGCGACGATCATGCTGATGACCATTGCGGCAATCATGATCCCCTACTTGTACGCCGAATTGCGGGAGAAACGCTGATGTCTCAGGCCTCGCAAGATACCGCGATCCGAACGGGCCGCGTTGCCCGCACGCTGATCTATCTGGTGCTGCTGCTGTTTGCGCTGTTCTACCTGCTGCCGCTTTACGTGATGCTGGTGAACTCGGTCAAACCGCTGGAGGAAATCACCGGTGGCGGCATGATGAATCTGCCGCAGGTGTTCACGCTTGAGCCGTGGTTCAAGGCGTGGTCCTCGGCCCAGATCGGGGTCGATCCTACGGGATTGAAGCCCTACTTCTGGAACTCGATCAAGATGGTGGTTCCGGCTGTTATCGTGTCGACCGTCCTTGGCGCGCTGAACGGTTATGTGCTGACCAAGTGGCGATTTAAATACGACACCATCCTGTTCGGGCTGATGCTGTTTGCCTGTTTCATCCCGTTCCAGATCGTGCTGATCCCGATGGCGCGGATGCTAGGCATTATTGGGCTGGCGGGCACGACTTGGGGTCTGGCGCTGGTGCATGTGGTCTATGGGATCGGTTTCACCACGCTGTATTTCCGCAACTACTATGCCGTGTTCCCGACCGAGCTGATCCGCGCGGCGCAGATCGACGGGGCGGGGTTCTTTCAGATTTTCTGGCGCATCCTGCTGCCCAGCTCGGGCCCGATTGCGGTGGTGTCGATCATCTGGCAGTTCACCAACATCTGGAATGACTTCCTGTTCGGCGCGTCGTTTGCCGATGCCAATAGCCAGCCGATGACTGTCGCACTCAACAATCTGGTGCAGTCATCGACGGGTGTTAAGGAATACAACGTACATTTTGCTGGCGCCATTCTGGCCGCCATGCCAACTCTGCTCGTCTATATCGTGGCCGGTCGTTACTTCGTCCGCGGCCTGATGGCGGGTTCCGTGAAAGGATAAGGCGTCATGGGCTTTCTCGATATCGACAACGCGACCAAGTCATACGGCTCGGTTGAAGTGCTGCACAAGGTCGACATCTCGGTGCAGGAAGGAGAGTTCCTCGTTCTGGTCGGGCCCTCGGGCTGTGGCAAGTCCACCTTGCTGAACATGATTGCAGGGTTGGAAGAGATCACCAGCGGTGAGATCCGCATCAAGGATCAGGTGATGAACGGGGTGCACCCGTCAAACCGCAACATCGCCATGGTGTTCCAAAGCTACGCGCTGTACCCCAACATGACCGTGGGCCAGAACATCACCTTTGGACTTGAGATGCACGGTGTCCCCAAGCCCGAGCGAGAAAAGGCCATGGCCGAGGTCGCCAAGCTGTTGCAGATCGAACAGTTGCTGGACCGCAAGCCGGGGCAGCTTTCGGGCGGTCAGCGGCAGCGCGTGGCCATGGGGCGGGCCCTGGTGCGTGAGCCGGATGTGTTTCTGTTCGACGAACCCTTGTCCAACCTTGACGCAAAGCTGCGCGTGGACATGCGGACCGAGATCAAGAAGCTGCACCAGAACCTTGGCACCACCATCGTCTACGTGACCCACGACCAGATCGAGGCGATGACCCTGTCCAGCCGTATCGCCGTGATGAATGGCGGCTACGTGCAGCAACTGGGCACCCCGCAAGAGATCTATGACACCCCCGCCAATATCTTTGTGGCGACCTTCATGGGCTCGCCCGCGATGAACGTGCTGCCTGCAAAGGTGGTGATGTTGAACGGGCGGCCCCACGCCGAAGTCGCCTTGTTTGACGGGTCGATGGCGCAACTGCCCTTCAGTCAGGACAACCTGTCCCATTGGGACGGGCGTGACATCCTGTTGGGCATACGGCCCGAGACCATCACGGATATGGATGGCGCGGATCGAAAATCCTCGAACATTGCGACAATGACCAACCGGATCGTAGTGACCGAGCCGGCCGGGTCAGACACATTTGTCTCAATGCAATTGGGCGGGCGCGATGTGATTGCGCGGATGCGCTCGGATGCAGAGGTTGCGCCGGGGCAGGATTTCACCTTCGCTGTGAACATGGAAAAGGCTGTGGCCTTCGATCCTGAAACCGAGAACCGCATTCAGGGGTAATGCAACCCGACATCCTCATAATCGGGTCCGGCATGGGCGGCGCGACCCTTGCGGCTGCGTTGGCCCCGTCCGGTCGCCGCATCCTGATCCTTGAGCGCGGCGACAGGTTAGAACCGTCTGCGCAGGACCGGGATGCAAAAGCGATCTTTGGTGATGGCGTGTTTCGTCCTGATGAAACCTGGTTGGACGGACATGATCAGCCGTTCAATCCCGGAAACTATTACTTTGTCGGCGGCAATTCGAAATTCTACGGCGCGGCCTTGATCCGGTACCGGGCCGAAGACTTTGCCCCAATGCGGCACCGCGACGGTACGACACCGGGCTGGCCGGTCACGTATGATGATCTGGAACCGGATTATCAGGCCGCCGAAGACCTGTATTGCGTACGTGGTGATCCCAGCCAAGACCCGACCGAGCCACCGCATTCCGGCGCTTACCCGTTCGGTCCGGTGGCGCATGAGCCGGATATACAGGATTTGTTTGTACGGCTCCGGTCCGTTGGCCTGTCGCCGTCCACCATCCCGCTGGGTCTGGATCTGGACAGATGGCTGGCCGGAGGCGACACAACGTGGGACGCTTTTCCCAACACGTGCGGCGGCAAGATGGATGCCGAAACCTGCGGACTGGCCGAGGCGCTGAAACATGAAAACGTGGCCCTGAAGACCAACGCCCGTGCGCTGCGACTTGTTGCAGAAGTGGATGGTAGCGTGAGCGGGGTAGTGGTTGAGGTGGATGGCGGGCAGGAAACTCTGACCGCGTCGGTTGTGGTGCTGGCGGCGGGCGCGGTTCAGACCGCATCTTTGTTGTTGGCTTCGGCGGATGCTTCGCGCCCTTCGGGTCTGGCCAATCGTTCGGACCAGGTGGGGCGGAACTTTATGAACCACAACTGCTCGGCCGTGCTGGCCTTACATCCGCTGCGTCGCAACAGGTCGGTCTATCAGAAAACCCTGATGGTGAATGATTATTACCTGACAAACGGTCAGGGCGGGGCACCGCTGGGTAATATCCAGATGCTGGGCAAGATCACCGGCCCGATCCTTGCGGCGACGACGCCTTTGCCGGATTGGATTTCCACCTTGATTGCGGACCGCAGTTTCGATTTCTACGCCATGTCCGAGGACCTGCCCAACCCCGACAGTCGCGTGACGCTGAAGGATGGGCAGATCAGGCTGGACTGGCAGCGGTCAAACTGGGACGCGCATTCGGAGCTGGTGCGCGTGCTGAAGCGCAAGCTTCGTAAGGCCGGTTTTCCCGTTGTTTTGTCCAGGCCCTTTGACCGTCGCACCCCGTCGCATCAATGCGGCACCGCACGGATGGGCGCGGACCCGGCCACAAGTGTGGTGGACACGTTCTGCCGCAGCCACGATCACCCGAACCTGTTCATCGTCGACGCCTCGGTCCTGCCGACCTCGGCCGCTGTGAACCCCGCATTGACCATCGCGGCGCTGGCCTTTCGTGCCGGACGCCACATCCAGGAAAGAGAATGGGCCGCATGACTGCTGGTTACGACTTTATTGTTATCGGAGGCGGTTCGGCCGGATCAGCCATCGCCGCCCGCCTGTCGGAAAACCCCGACGCGCGCGTTCTGCTGCTTGAGGCCGGCGGTGGCGACCGCAACCCCCTGTTTCACCTTCCTGCAGGGTTTGCCAAGATGACCAAAGGCATCGGGTCTTGGGGGTGGAGCACGGTTCCGCAACGCTCGATGCAGGACAAGGTTTTCACCTACACTCAGGCCAAGGTGATCGGCGGCGGCTCGGCCATCAATGCGCAGATCTATACGCGGGGCGCGGCGCAGGATTATGACGAATGGCGTCAGATGGGGTGCGAAGGGTGGGGCTACAAGGACGTTCTGCCCTATTTCAAGAAGTCCGAAGACAACGATACCTATGGCGGGGAATTTCACGGTCAGGGCGGTCCGTTGGGCGTTTCGATGCCCGCCGCGCCGCTGCCGATCTGTGATGCATTTATCGAGGCCGCTGGGCAGGTGGGCATTCCTAAAACCACTGATGTGAACGGGGAAAGGCAGGACGGGGCAGGTTATTATCAGCTAACCCAGCGCAACGCGCGCCGATCATCCTCGGCCATGGCGTTTCTTGCGCCCGCGCGGTCGCGGTCCAACCTGACGATCCAGACCAATGCACAGGTGCGCCGGATCACCGTCGAAGGTGGTCGGGCCACAGGGGTCGAGATGGCCGATGGCAGCAAGATCACCGCGGATCAAGAGGTGATCCTGTCCTCGGGCGCGATCGGTTCGCCGCGCCTGCTGCAACTGTCGGGGATTGGCCCGGCGGACGGGTTAAGGGCGCTGGGGATCGACGTCGTGTTCGACCAGCCCAACGTGGGCGCGAACCTTCAAGATCATCTGGACCTGTATGCGATCTGCGAAGTCACGGGCCCGCACACCTATGACCGCTATGCCAAGCTGCACCTGTCGGCGCTGGCGGGTCTGCAATATCTGCTTACACGTAAAGGGCCTGTCGCCTCGAGCCTGTTTGAGACTGGCGGGTTCTGGTACGCGGACGAAAACGCCCGTTCGCCCGATATTCAGATGCATCTGGGTCTGGGTACGGGGATCGAGGCCGGAGTCGAGGCGATGCCCAATGGCGGTGTGACGCTGAACGCGTGCCATCTGCGGCCACGGTCCCGAGGTTCGGTCCGGCTGCGCAGCGACAACCCGGCAGATATCCCCTTGATCGACCCCAATTACCTGTCGGACCCCTATGACCGCGAGATGTCCATTCGTGGCCTGAAGCTGGTGCAGCAGATTTTGGCGCAGGACGCGCTGAAACCCTATGTTTTGGCCGAGCGTTTGCCGGGGCCGGATGTGCGTACCGACGAAGATTATTTCAACTTCATCTGCGTCCACTCCAAAACCTCGCACCATTGTGCCGGAACCTGCCGCATGGGGAGCGACGATCAGGCGGTCCTGGACCCGCGCCTGCGGTTCAACGGGATCGAGCGATTACGGGTCGCCGATGCCTCGGTGATGCCGACGGTGAACTCGTCCAACACCAACGCGCCGTCGATCATGATCGGTGAAAAAGCGGCAGACATGATCAAACAGGATAACGGATACGCGACATGATCCGACATATCGTACTGACCAAATTCAAACCCGACGTACCGGAAGACACTATCCGGGGCATTTATGACGGTTTGGCCGCCGTGACCGAAAAATTGCGCGGCGCGCGGAATTTCACAGGTGGCCGCTCGGAAAGCCCCGAGCAGATTGAGCGGGGCTATATGCACGGCTTTGTCATCGACTTTGACGACTGGGATGCGCTGCAAAATTACACCGACAATTCCGAGCATAAGGCATTGGGCCGTCAGCTTGTTGAAAACGCGGTCGGAGGGATTGACGGCATTCTGGTGCTGGATTTGAACGTGTAGGCAAATATTCGGGGTAAACAGAACAGGGCGACATAGAATATGGGCCAGAGACCAACGATCTTAGACGTGGCAAAGCAGGCAGGCGTTTCAAAGTCGACTGTCAGCCTTGTTTTGCAGGGCAGCGACTCGGTCAAGGCTGAAACGCGCGACGCCGTCCGCAAGGCGATGGCTGAGATTGGCTATGTCTACAACCGTTCTGCCGCAACGCTTCGATCATCGTCATCCGGTTTGATCGGATTGGTGATCAATGATCTGCGCAACCCCTTTTTCACCGAGTTTGCGGCCCTGTTCCAGATGGAATTGGCGCGAAACGGCTTTGCCACGGTCATGGCCAACACCGACGAAGACCCCGAACTGCAAAAAAGCATGATCTCGACCCTGACCGAGCATGGGGTTTCGGGGTTTGTGATCTCTCCGGCGTATGGCGATGTTGAACACACGCTGGCCCTGTTTGCTGCGTCCGGTACACCGACGTTGCAAGTGTTCAGAACCCTTGATGCGCAGGCGCAAAGCCTGCCGTTTTTCGCGCCGGATTATCATCTTGGCAGCCGTATGGCGACGGAACATCTGTTAGAGAAAGGGTGCAAACGCATCGCCTTTCTGGGTGGTTTGGAAGGGCGTCCTGTCACGCAGGAACGCATGAGCGGCTATCTGGAAATTCTAAACGAAAAGGGTTTGCCGCCCTTGGTTCTGACCGGCGAGGCCACACGCTCTTTCGGGAAGTCCATTGCGGGTCAGTTGCGGCGCGACCATCCGGATGTGGATGCCGCGATCTGTTTCAACGATCTGGTGGCTTTGGGCGTTATGTCTGCGTCGCACCAGTTGGGGGTCGAAATTGGCACCGATCTGCGTGTGGTTGGGTTTGACGATATCGAAGACAGCAGGGACAGCCACCCCCCCTTGTCGTCAGTTTGCTGTGACATTCCCGACTTTGCCAAGTCCACGGCGGAACAGATCCTGAATTGGGTCAAGAACGGAACGAAACCCAGCAGCCTGAATCGCAGCCCGGTGCGCCTGATCGCGCGCGCCTCAAGCGATCTTTAGTCAGGCGAGACTTGCTGAAGAAAAAGGAGAAGATCATGTCTGAGGTAAGAGTTGCTGTTCTGGGTGCATCGGGCTGGATGGGCCGCGTTCATACGATGGCGTTCCAGACCTTCCCGCATTTCTTTGGCAATAGCTTTGGTACGGCCCGTGTTACGGCGCTGGTGTCCTCGAATCCCAACGCCGGGCAAGAGCTTGCGTTTCGCGCCCCTGACGCCAAGATTCTGAAGACTTGGCAAGAGGCCGTGGCCGACCCTGAGATCGACCTGATCGACATCTGCCTGCCTGACAATCTACATTACGAGGTGGCCAAGGCTGCGCTCTTGGCGGGCAAGCACGTGTTTTGTGAAAAGCCCCTTGCCGACACCGCGGCCGAAGCGCTGGAGTTGGCCCAGATCGCGCGGGAAAAGGGCGTGATCACCCGCGTTGGCCACGCCTTTCCCCGCAACCCGGTGCATGACCGCGCGAAAGAGATTATCGAGGCGGGCGAGATCGGAGAGATTACCCTGTTCAAGGGCTGTCAGCATGTCGACATGTACGGCAATCCGCAGACGCCTTATATGTGGCGCGCCGACGGGGAACTTGCGCCCACCGGGATTGTTGGGGACACGGGCTCTCATGTCTTCAGCTTCATGGATTTTCTGGTCGGGCCGGTAACAACCTTGATCGCGGACACTTATGTCGTGACCGACAAACGCCCGGTGGTGGAAGGTCTCGGCCTTGGTGAAGTTCCCGAACTGACCGGGAATGAAGAATGGAAGCCCATCACCAACCCGGACGGCGCGAATGTCCTGTGCCATTTCGCCAACGGAGCCCGCGGCATGGTCGATTTCAGCCGCACCGCAACGGGCCGCAAATTCATGCAAAGCTATGAGGTTTACGGCACCAAGGGCAGTCTGGCTTACAATTATGACGAACTGAGCCGTCTGAGATTCTACACTAATGATGATCCGACCGGTCGGCGCGGCTATCGCGAGATTGATGTTGGTCCCGAGCACGACACTTATGGCGCGTTTCTGCCGCTGCCCAATTTTGGGCTGGGCTATAACGAAAGCAAAATCATCGAAGCCGCCGAAGTCATTAAATCCATCACCACAGGCGAACCGATGTGGCCCACTTTCGATGCGGGTCATCGCATTTGCCAAATCGTCGACGCCTGCATGTCATCATCGCGCCTGAAGCGCTGGGTCGATATCGACTGATACGCCATAAGGACCGATCTTCATGAGCACCACTGTCCCTCAGGATATTCTAGATGCGCTGACCGATGTGGCCATGCCGCGCCTGCGGCCGGAACCGGAATTGTCGAACACAGTCCAGATCGGCGGGTATGACATTCCGGTCCACGCCTGCGGAGGTCTTGTGATCGGCAGCGGAGCCGCCGGGTTGCGCGCAGCCGTCGAGATGAAAAGGCGCGACGTGGACGTGACCATCATTAGCCAAAGCGCGTGGGGCGGGACCTCGGCCTGTTCTGGTTCTGACAAGCAGACTCTGCACACGGCAAATACGAAAGATCATGGCGATGACTTTCAGGATATGGCGGCGTCGATTGGGGCAGGCGGGGCAATGGACGAGGACACGGCTTATATCGAAGCCGTCGGCTCGATCCGCGCGATGGCATCCCTGCAATATCTTGGGCTGCCCCTGCCGCAGGATGCGCTGGGCGGTACGTTGCGTTACCAGACGGATCATGACGAGGTCGGGCGTGCCACAAGCTGCGGCCCCCGCACCTCGCGATTGATGGTGCAGGTGCTGGCGTCAGAGGCGATCCGGCTGGATATCCCCTTCTTTAACCATACGACGGCCGTAAACGTTCTGACCCAAGATGACCGCGTGGTTGGCCTGTTGGCGATCCGCCCCAAGGCCAGTTCTGACGCAAACCCCTATGGTCTGATGCTGTTCACCTGCAATGCACTGGTCTTCGCGGCCGGAGGGCCCGGAGAGCTGTACCGCGACAGCGTATTCCCCAATGGCTGTTTCGGCACTTTGGGGCTTGCGCTTGAGGCCGGTCTGGAACTGGTCAACATCACCGAAAGTCAGTTCGGCATCGGTACGCGGCGCGAGGGGTTTCCCTGGAACCTGTCGGGCACCTATGTGCAAGTGATCCCGCATATCTATTCGGTGGATGACAGCGGGGCCGAGCATCACTTTCTGGCTGACTACTATCGCACCACGCAAGAGATGGCCTCGAACATCTTCCGCAAGGGCTATCAATGGCCGTTCCACGCCACGCGGATGCTGGATTTTCAGTCCAGCCTTGTCGATCTGGCGATCGTGCGGGAAAACCAAAAGGGTCGGCGGGTGTTCATGGATTTCAACCGCAACCTTCTGCCTGTGCCGGGTGATCAGCCGTTCAGTCTGGACCGTTTGGATGACGATGTGCGCAGCTACCTGCGACATGCCGGGGCCGTTCACGATCAGCCAATCGACCGACTGCGCCATATGAACCCGCTCTCGATCGAGCTGTATAAGCGCTACAAGGTGGACATCACCACCGACCCGCTGGAATTCGCGGTGAACAACCAGCATATGAACGGCGGCATTGCCGTGGATATCTGGGGCCGCACCAACGTCGCCGGGATCTATGCGGTGGGAGAGGCCGCAGGCACCCACGGCGTCACGCGCCCCGGTGGATCGGCTTTGAACGCCGGACAGGTTTTTGGCACCCGTGTCGCGGAACATATCGCGGCCAGCCGGATGGCGCATGAGGCGTCGAAACTGGACGCCACAACCTTGGCAGAACGCGCGTTGACCCGGATTGAGGCAACTCTGAATACCAACAGCTCCCGCGACGCTGCCGATATTCGTTCCGAAGTTCAGGCCCGCATGAGCGATCACGCCGGCATCCTGTGCACGCCCAAGGACGTATCGGCCGCGCACAAGGCAGCCAGCGACCTGAACGCGCAAATCCGGCGCAACGGGATCTCGTTTAAGCGCAGCGGCGAGGTCGGGCGCGTGTTGCAATGGCAGCAAATGGCGCTGGCCTCAGAGGCGGTGCTGGCGGCGCTGGATCACTATATTGCCAAGGGCGGCGGCAGCCGTGGGGCGCGTGCAATCTGCGATCCAAACGGGGATGCTCTACCCCAAGCGGCGCATGGTCCGATACCGGAGGTAAGGTTTCGATCCGAACGAGACGCAGACAAAAGCGAACAACTTCTCGTTCATATGGACGGCGAGGATATGGTCGTGACGCACCGAAAAATACGCAGGTTTGATCAAGACGCCCGCACCTTTTTCGAACGTGACTGGCCCGCGTGGTTAACCGGGGCCATCTACGATCAAAACGATGGGGAGACGGTGCCTTGCTGAGTTTCGCGTCAAACAAGGCCGTCGCGATTGGTGAAGCCATGATCGAAATGGCCGATCTGGGCGACGGTACATACAAGCGCGGCTTTGCCGGGGATACGTTCAACACCGCCTGGCATATGGCGCATATGCTTGGCGAGAAGGCGTCGATTGGCTTCGTCACGAAGGTCGGAACCGACACGGTCTCGTCCGCGTTTCTTCAGCAGTTGGACGAGGACGGTCTGGTAACGGATGGTATAGGCCGGGTCACCGGTCGAACCATGGGTTTGTATATGATCGAGTTGGATGGCGTCGAACGTAGTTTTCAATACTGGCGCGAGACTTCGGCGGCGCGGTTGCTTGCAGAAGATCGCGATTGGTTGCAGCAGGTGGTTAAGGGCGCGGGCCTGATCCATCTGTCCGGGATTACGCTGGCCATTCTATCGGCCCAAGCACGCGCGGTTTTATGGGATGTGCTGGCCGAAGCACGCTCGGCCAACGCCTTGGTTTCTTTCGATCCGAACATACGACCGCGGCTTTGGACGTCTGCCGAAGAAACACGTGAGACGATCGCCAGATTCAACCAGATCACCGACATCGCATTCCCCAGCTTTGATGACGAACAAGGTCTATGGGGCGAAGCGTCCCCGGCGCATACGGTTGAACGGCTGAGGGCGGCAGGTATTTCGGAAATTGTCGTCAAGAACGGCCCGGCCCCCATGATCGCGCTGGCGGAAGGTCAGATAACGACGACTGAGACCCCCAAGGTCGAAGGAATTCGTGACACTTCCGGGGCTGGCGATGCGTTCAATGCGGGTTATCTGTCGGCACGCTTGAGCGGGCAGCCTCAGGCGGCTGCAATCGCGTGGGGTCAAAAGCTGTCAGGTGAAGTTATTCGGCACTATGGCGCGCGCATTCCCAAGGCCGCGATGCCTCGTTTTGAAAACTGACCAATGTACTGGATCGGGCCACCCGAGCGGCCTAGATCAGGTCCGGGGCGCGTTGGTTTTGCCCAAAACAAACGCCCCGATTTCAGTGCCCAAAAATTGCTCATCCGGCTGTTTCATACACCGCTGTTGATCGGAAAAAATTTGACTGAAAAGTAAAAAAATGCTGCCATCCCTGAAAACAGGAGAGTGTGATGGCCAAAAATAACATGACAAGAAGACTGTTGCTTGCCGCTGTTGCGGCGGCGTCAACGATATACTCTGTCGGCGTGGCTGCGGCTGAAACGGTCAAGGTTGCAGCGATCTATACGCTGCCCGTGGAACAGCAATGGATCAGCCGTATCCACAAGGCGCTTAACGCGGCGGCTGAAAGGGGCGATATCGAATACGTCTTTTCCGAGAATGTGGCCAACACCGACTATGAGCGCGTGATGCGTGAATATGCCGAACAGGGCTCGCAACTGATCGTGGGTGAGGTGTTCGGGCTGGAGCGCGCCGCGCGCAAGGTGGCCAAGGATTATCCGGACACGGCCTTTTTGATGGGTTCGTCCTTTGGGCCTGTTGGTCCGAACTTTTCGGTCTTTGACAACTGGATTCACGAGCCGTCCTACCTGACCGGTATGGTTGCTGGTGCGGCCACGGAATCGAACGTTATTGGTATGGTCGGCGGATATGCCATCCCCGAGGTGAACCGCCTGATGAACGCCTTCATGGATGGCGCGCGCGAGGTGAACCCGGATGTCAAATTCCTCGTGACCTTTATCGACAGCTGGTATGACCCGCCCAAGGCCAAAGAAAGCGCGATTGCGATGATGGATGCAGGCGCGGACATCATGTATGCCGAACGCTTTGGTGTGTCGGATGCTGCGGTAGAGCGTGGCGTCAAAGCCGTTGGTAACGTGATCGACACGTCGGGTGATTATCCCGGTACGATCATGGCGTCGGCCCTGTGGCACATGGAGCCTACCATCGACAAGGCCATTACCAATGTCGCCAGCGGCTCGTTCGAGGCTGCGGATTACGGCCAGTACAGCTTTATGGGATATGGCGGCGGTTCCATGGTTCTGGATGAAGAACTGGTGCCCGCCGACGTGGTCGAAGCGGTCAACGCGCGACAGGCCGAGATTATGGACGGGCTTTTCCGCGTCAACGTGAACGACGACCGACCCGTTTCTGACAACTGATCTTATTCGGGCCGGTCCACAAACCGGCCCGTTTTTCCAATGACAGATTCCATAGTTCTGAAACTCAACGGGTTGAGCAAGCACTTCGGCCCGGTCATAGCCAATGACAATGTCAGCCTGACCCTGAACAAAGGCGAGGTTCTGGCGCTGCTGGGCGAAAACGGCGCGGGCAAGACCACGCTGATGAATATGCTGTTCGGGCATTACTTGCCCGACGCCGGTTCAATCGAGGTCGCTGACGAAGGCGGGGTGTTGCGCCCTCTGCCGCTGGGCCACCCGCAAGTGGCGCTGGCTTCGGGCGTGGGGATGGTGCACCAGCACTTCACATTGGCCGAAAATATCTCGGCCCTCGATAACATAACCTTGGGATCGGAGCCTCTGTTGTCCCTGCGCCGTAATCGACGCGCGGCACGGCGCAGGATCGAAGGCATCATGGCGCAAAGCGGCCTGTCTGCCCCCCTTGATACGCCGGTTGGCCGTTTGTCGGTGGGCGAGAGGCAAAGGGTGGAAATCCTCAAGGCGCTATACCGCAATGCCCGCATTCTGGTGCTGGACGAACCAACCGCCGTTCTGACCCCGCAAGAAGCGGATACATTGTTCGAAAACATCCGCCTGATGACCGATGAAGGTCTGTCGGTGATCTTCATCAGTCACAAACTGCGCGAAGTGCTGGCCTTTTCGGATCGCATTGCTGTCCTGCGGCATGGGCGGAAAGTCGGAGAGATGGCCACATCCGAAGCGGATGAGAAGTCGATCGCGCAGATGATGGTTGGCGCTGAGACACCCGAGCTTGCCGGCTCTTATCTGACGCCCGGTGATCCGGTCCTGACCATGTCGGGCGTATCGGTCGCGGGGCGGTCCAAACGCGACACGCTGACGGCGATCGACCTGACGGTACACGCGCATGAAATTCTGGGGATCGCCGGGGTTTCTGGTAACGGTCAGAGCGGGCTTGCCAATGTCATCGCAGGTCTCGTGCGCCCTGAGCAGGGTCTAATCAAGGTGGATGGGGTCGAGATTGCGTCTCCCACCCCGGCCAAGATGGTGCGTGCGGGGGTTGGTCGCATCCCCGAAGATCGCCACCACGAGGGCATCGTCGGCGCCATGAGTGTGGCCGAAAACATGGTTATCGAACGGCTGAAAGATCCCGAGGTTCAGTCATACGGTCTGTTGCGCCGCGAGGACATCCAGGACAACGCCGAGCGTTTGTCCAAAGCCTATGACGTGCGCGGGCCGGGCGTGGATGCGCCTGCGCGTCTGTTGTCCGGGGGCAATATCCAGAAACTTATTCTGGCACGTGTCTTCGATCTTTCGCCCCGCCTTATCCTTGCGAACCAGCCGACACGCGGTCTGGACATGGGTGCCGCAGCGGAAGTGGGCAAGCGCCTGCTGAACGCAAGGGCGCGAGGGGCGGGTGTGGTGCTGATTTCCGAGGATCTCGACGAATTGCTGAGCCTCGCCGACCGCATCGTGGTGATCCGCGACGGAGAACTGCACGAGGCACCGGGGCGCGACCGTGAACAGATCGGGCTGATGATGGCAGGAGAACCGGCATGATCCGCATCGAACTACGTCAGACGCAGTCGCGGGCTTTCACGTTGGGCGTTCCCATCCTGTCGGCCGTGATCGCACTGGGCTTTGCCGCAATCCCGCTGCTGGCGGCTGGGGCAAACCCGATCGCCGCCTATGCCGAGATGTTTCGCGGCGTTTTCGGTTCGGTGTTTGCGTTCTCCGAGGTGCTGACACGCGCCACGCCGCTGATATTCACCGGGCTGGCCGCCGCTTTGGCCTTTCGCGCAAAGCTGTGGAATATCGGGGCCGAGGGTCAGTTGTATCTGGGCGCGATGGCTGCGGTGGCCATCGGGTCAGGGGTACTGGATATCACGGGCATTCTTCTGTTGCCGCTGATCGTTCTAATGGGTGCTGCTGCAGGGGCGGCGGGGATGGTCGCCCCAACCTATCTGAAAACCCGCTTTGGCGCGGATGAGGTGGTGACGACGCTGCTGTTGAATTTCATCATCCTGATCTTTGTGCAGATGATGTTGGAAGGGCCGCTGCAGGATCCGATGGGGTTGGGCTGGCCACAATCGGCACCGGTTTTGGATCAGGGGATGCTGCCCCCACTGATGGAGCGAATGCGGGTGCATTCAGGGCTTGTTTTGGCTCTAATACTGGCGGGATTGGCCCAATTCATGCTGGCGCGTTCCGTCTGGGGCTTCAAGCTGCGCGCTGTGGGTGAAAACGCCGCCGCCGCGCGCCACGCAGGGATCAACGTCAACCGGTCGCTGTTCGGCGTGGCCATCCTGTCGGGTGGCCTTGCGGGGCTTGCGGGCGTGAGTGAGGTCGCGGGTCTGAAGGGATACCTGACCGCCGACCTGTCGCCCGGCTTTGGCTATACCGGCATTGTTGTGGCGATGCTGGCGGGGCTGTCGCCGGTGGGCGTGGTGATTGCGGCGCTGTTCATCGCATCGGTCTTTGTGGGTGCAGACAGCATGAGCCGTGCGATGGGCGTGTCGTCTTTCTTGGCGGATCTGGTCGTCTCGGTTTCGCTGCTTTGCGTTCTGGTCGGCGGGTTTGTCGCCCGATATCGCATTGTCCGGGCCAGCACCGCGAGGGCCGTGTCATGATGGATATTCTCAATATTTTGCTTTCTGAAAGCTTCTGGGCGGCCTCTCTGCGCATCGCGACACCGTTGATCTTTGGCGTACTGGGGGCGCTGATCTGTGAACGCGCAGGCGTGCTGAACCTTGGGATCGAGGGGATATTCGTCGTCGGTGCCATGTGCGGCTGGATGGCCGTCTGGCTGGGCGCGGGTCTGTGGGGTGGCGTGCTGGTCGCGGCGCTGGCAGGAGCGTTTTTTGGGCTGCTCCATGCGATCCTCACAGTGCCTTTGGGATTGTCACAACACGTTTCGGGGTTGGGGATCACGTTGTTCGCGACCTCGGTCAGTTACTACACCTATCGCACGGCGCTGCCGAACGTGTCGTCGCCGCCAAGGATCGAGCCATTCCAACCGCTGGACCTGCCGGTTCTGTCAGATTTGCCTTTTTTAGGCTCTGTATTGTTTCAGCAGACGGCGCTGACTTGGCTGGCGCTGCTGCTGGTGGCGTTGGTCTGGTATGTGCTGAACCGCACTGCGCTGGGCGTGGCGATCAAGGCCGTGGGCGACAACCCCGACAGCGTCGATGCGCAGGGTCTGTCGGTTTACGGCCTGCGGATCGGGGCCATCGTGGTCGGTTCGGCACTTATGGCGCTGGGGGGCGCTTTCCTGACCATGAGCGCCTTTGACGCTTTTTTCTTCGGCATGGTCAACGGACGCGGCTGGGTCTGCATTGCGTTGGTCATTTTCGCCAGTTGGAGGCCAGGCAAGGCGCTGCTGGGCGCGCTGCTGTTTGGTGCGTTCGATGCGCTACAGGTAAGATTGCAGACCGAGGTCGGCGCGCTGGTCCCCGGTCAGGTCTTTCTGATGGTGCCCTATGTCCTGTCGATCATCGCCCTTGTGATCGCCGCGCGCTCGGCCGATTATCCGCGCGCATTGCTTACCCCATGGTTCAAAGGTCAACGCTGATATGGTCGATCTGCTTATCAAAAACGCCACTCTGACGGACGGTCAGACCGGGATGGATATCGCCTGCAAGGGCGGCAAGATTACAGCGGTCGAGGCCGGGATCACCGCTGACGCCGTCGAGGTCATGGATGCCGAAGGTCAGTTAGTTTCACCCCCCTTCGTCGACCCACATTTCCACATGGATGCGACCCTATCATTGGGCAATCCGCGCATGAATGTCTCAGGCACTTTGCTTGAGGGGATCGCGCTGTGGGGCGAGTTGAAGCCGCTGCAATCCGTTGATGACATTGTTGCCCGTGCGCTGCGCTATTGCGAGTTGGCGGTGGCCAAAGGGATCGGTGCGATCCGCAGCCATGTGGATACCTGTGACGATGAGCTAAAGGGCGTGCAAGCGTTGTTGCAGGTGCGTGAACAGGTGAAGGATTACCTTGACCTGCAACTGGTGGCCTTCCCGCAGGACGGTGTACTGCGCGACCCGACTGCGAAGCAGAATACCATCCGCGCGCTGGATATGGGCGTAGACGTGGTGGGCGGCATTCCGCATTTCGAACGAACCATGGCGGACGGGGCGGAATCCGTGCGTTTGCTGTGTGAAATCGCGACCGAGCGCGGCTTGATGGTCGATATGCATTGCGACGAAAGCGACGATCCACACAGCCGCCATATCGAAACGCTGGCCTATGAAACGCAGCGTTTGGGTCTGAACGGGCGGGTTGCGGGGTCGCATCTGACCTCGATGCATTCGATGGACAATTACTATGTCTCGAAACTGATTCCGCTGATGGTCGAGTCAGGGGTTCATGCGATCCCGAACCCTTTGATCAACATCATGCTGCAAGGCCGCCACGACACCTATCCAAAGCGCCGGGGTCAGACCCGCGTGCGCGAGCTGCGTGATGCGGGGATCACGGTGGGCTTTGGGTCTGATTGTGTGATGGACCCGTGGTATTCGCTGGGCAAGGCCGACATGCTGGATGTGGCCTTCATGGGGCTGCATGTGGGGCAATTGTCCAGTCGAGCCGATATGACATGGTGCTTTGACGCGGTGACGCAGAACTCGGCTAGGATCATGGGGCTTGAGGGGTATGGCGTCGCCAAGGGGTGTGACGCGAATTTCGTGCTGTTGCAGGCCGCCGACCCGATCGAGGCGATCCGCCTGCGCGCCCATCGTCTGGCAGTGGTGCGCAAGGGGCGGGTGATCTCGCGGTCAGCCCCGGTGACACATGCGCTGAACCTGCCATCTGCTCAGCGAACTTTGGACGAGGCGCGCGTGCCGTTCGAAGGGTAACCTCAGACCTTGGGCAAGGGCAGGCATCCCGGCAGGCCCGCAGGCAGAACCAACCGGGCACCGCTGGAATAGAGTGCCTTGGCAAAGCCCGGCCTGTCCGAGGCCACTGTTACGCTAAACCGCGACGCGGCTAGAACTGCCGTGTCACCCGGCAACCCGTCCAGCAACCTGTCCTGCGGCAGCACGACCACATAGGCTGGCGCCTCGTCCGTTAGCAAAGCCACGACCACAAGTGTCGATAGCCAGCCCAGCACCAAAAGGGGCAGGGCGATTAGAATGGACCTAATAGTCATGGATGTGTTCCAGCGTCAGGCCTGAGCCGTCCAACTGGCGCAGTCGTTCGGCAAGCTGCGGAACCTTGACCACGAGCAGGTGACGGTAATCGTCAAATCCCTGGCGCGGAGCGCTGAAAATTGCATCCTCTTCGGTTGGTTGATCGGACAGGGCCGTAAACATGATGTCATCATTCCCAGCGATTTCGACCAGATCAACGCCATCACGCGCCATGTCGGCCAGAAGGTTCGTCAATTCACGATACCGGGGCGTTTCAATCTCGGTCCCTTCGGGTCTGGAGCCGATGACCTGCACATCCGGGTAAGCCGGAAGCGTTTCGGGCGCGGTGATAATCATGCGCAGAGTCAGTTCATCCGTGCCCACCTGAGCGACCGCCTGTTCGATAAAGCCGGCGTAACCGTCTTTGACCGTGTTTTCGAACCCCAAGGCGATTGCGCGTTCGCTGTCACGCAATGACCCGCTGGATTCGCTCAACAGGTCTTGCGCATTCTCTGCGAAGGGCCATTTGTACCAAGGCACCTGTTGCAGAAACTGGGCGTATTCCGCGGCCTGCTGCGCCGACAGATCATCCAGCGGTGCACGTTGCGGCCCACGCAGGGCCGTGAACAGGCGGCCCAGTGTCTCTTCATAGGCGGCCTTCAGTGCAAGCTCGACCGTAAAACTGGTGCCGATGACGTAGATCATCTGCTTGGTCCCTGCATCAACCTCGCCATGGGCCGATGCGCTTTGCGACAGCGCGCAGAGCGAGCTCCAGAACCCGGTGATTCCCTGCCAGAAACCATAGTCATGCGGATCGCCCTGCCGCAGAACCTGGGCGTAGTCCTCATACGCGTGCACGATGTGCCATTCCGGATAGGTCATCAGTGTCCGGGTTTCGGGACGGTGGTGTTCGGGTGGCAGCAGGGCGTCATAGGGTTGAAACTGCGCCGTTCCCTTGCAGCTTGTTTCGACATAGATAATCGGGGCAACCAGACAGATCGCGACGACCACAATCAGCAGAACCAGTCGGCGCATCCAGCGCAGAAGAAATCTCATGCCGTTCTCCTGATATCACGCAGACCCGCCCAAGCCGCGATACCGCCCAAGGCCAGATGTGGAAGGTTTGCAAAAATACGTCCCATCGACAGCTCAATTCCCGCGGACGCGTTGGTGAAGATGCCCAGATCCAGATAGCCATAGCCCGTGAAGAACCCGAAAACGCCATCCCCCAGATAGGCAAGACCGAACAATATCAGAAAAGTGCGAGCGGCCCTGTGTGACCACAGCCCGGCCACCAGCGCCCAGACTGCCGAGGCGACGTGTAGCGCGTCGTCGTAGATATCGAGTGCAAAGATCCCGAACGCCAGCCCGTTTTCATCCGTCAGGCCGGGGACATAGTTCAGCGATGCCGCGATCATCAGCGCGACGAAATATACAAGGCAGAGTTTTTGCAGATTGGTCATAGTTGCCCCAGATAGCTGTCCCAAAGGTTGTTCCGAAGCACAAGCCGGGGGTCCAGTTGGCGTTTGGCCTGTGCAAATTCCGGTGCCCGCGCATAGGCCGAGGTCAATTGATCCAGCCGCGCATGCGGACGGTAGGGCAGGTAATATGCCCCCCCGATCTCGACGATCCGGTCTATCAGAGCCTGCGTCATCCGAGCCATGTCCGCCTCGGCGCGTTGGGTCATTTCCTGGCTGAACGACATTACGGCGGCGATCCGGGGCTCGGACGCGAAGGACAAAACCGCCTGATCATCCTGCGCGACATAGCGCAGGGTGACGTTTAGAAACTCCTGATACGAGGCGGGGATCACCTCGCGGCAGGCGGTCAGGAGATCGTCGAACGCATCGAAGCCCACGAAGTATTCGTGCAGGATATCGGTGCGGTCCGGGTTGCGGTCGTCCAGTGTGACGACAGGTTCGTTGATCAGGGAATTACGGGTTGCGTCGCCGCCGCCCAGTGCGGGCCCAAGCGTCGTTTCGTTCCACCAGCGGAAGCTTTTGAACGCTTCGCTTCCCAATTGCGCCCGATACAGGCGGCTGGCCGCGTGCGACATCCACCCCGATCCTGTGGCTGGCGGTAATTCGGTCTGGTCATCCGCCTCGCGATACGTGATCAGCAGCGCTTTTTCGAAAAACGTGTCGCGCTCCACGTTCAGTCGCCCATAAGCCATCGTGACCGCAGGGTCGTCGATCGCGGATTGAAAGGCCGCCGCAAAGCCCTTTGCCTCCATCACCTCGAAAGATGGGGACAGGCGGGTGTTTGGGACCATTTCCACGTCCATATCGACGATGATCCCAATCAGGCCGTACCCACCCATGCCAAGATTGAACAGGTCGGTGTTCTCGGTGGGTGAGCATGTCACCAGCTCTCCGGTTGGTAGAAGCATCCGCAGCGACCGAACCGTCGAGCCCATCGGACCAAACGGCACGGGCCAACCATGGGCGTTGACCGAATAAGTGGCCGCAACGCCGAAATCATGGTTCGATTGCATTACCTTGGGCGACCACCCCGCCGGGTCCAGCGCGGCAATTACCTGTGACCAGCGCGCACCCGCATGCGCGCGATAGGTTTTGGCTGCGCTGTCGATTTGCAAAGCGCCATTGTCAAAGGTTATTGCCGTCCCGTCGCGCGGAATGGCCTGCCCGCCCATTGAATGACGCGCTGCGCCCACGTTGACAGGGCGACCTGCGGCGGTTGCTTCGGCTAGTTCGTTGCGAAGCACTGTAATCAGCCTGTCCCCTGCGTCTTCGGTCAGAACCAGATGCTTGTTGATCGGTGTCGGTGACAGCCCGCTGGCGTCATTCATGATGGTATCGGACGTCGGGGCAAAGGTTCGGTCGGTCCCGTCATAGACCGGCAGATCCGAGCCTAACCAACGCGAAAGCCCCCATCCTGCAACGCCCCCTGCGGCAAACAGGGCGGCCCGTCTGGTGAAATTCGTCATGACTCGGCCTCATGTCCCTGCGAGTTGGCAATATTTGTCAGCATTTTGATCAATGTATCCTGAAATTCCAAAGGGCTTTCGATTTGCGGAATGTGCCCGACCCCGGCGAGGGCATCATATTGGGCGTCGGGTATCAAAGCTCGCAAGTCTGCGGCTTGATCCAGCGGTGTTACGGTATCCTCGACCCCCCAAATGATCCCAACAGGTAGATCGAGCGCCCGCCAGTTATCTGGCCGGGTGCTGAGTGCATCCTGAGGCGGAACTAAAAGATGCGGCAACCACTGTGCCACGGCTGCGGTATAACCTTCACGCTGCATCGGGGTTTGTAACAGGGTCACGCGTTCGGGCGTTGCCGCGGACTTGTTGTGGATAAACCCGCGGAGAAATGTCCGGGTCAGCAAAGGGTTGGATATGGTTGCGGCCACAATGTGCCTATTTAGGGTCTGATTCATCAGAAACACGGGTGTTTCCGTTGCGGATTCATGAGTGCCCAGACCAATGGCCCCGTTCACGATGATCATCCCCGAAACAAGGTCGGGCCGCCGCATGACGGCCTCTGCCACCGGACCTGCGCCGATCGAATGGGCAACGACAATAGGCGGCTGATCCAGCGCCTCAAACATGGCGACGACGCGCTCTGACTGTTTTACCCGACCATACTCGGGTTTTTGCGGGTATTCCGACCAACCGAACGGTGGCATGTCAAAGGCGATTGCGCGAAACCCGGCCTCAGATACCGCGTCAAGAGTTGGCTGCCACAAGCCTGACCAGGCGGCTGTACCATGCGCGAAAACAACAGGGATATTCTGGGGCTGTCCGCGTTCTAGCACGAAAATAGCGCCCTCGGACGTATCAATCAGCCGTCCACCATCCGGTAAGCCGTGACCGGCTGCGATGGTTTCACGAACGTCCGCTGCCAGACGGAAACAGATCAGAACCACGGCAACAAGCAATAAGCCTGAAACAAAAAACCTGAAAAATTTCTTCATTGGAACGATAGTTGTGTGCCTGCGGAAATAAAACAACCGCTGGAAAACCCTACTGCGTAATAGTGCGGCTCTTGGGCCATACTGGGTAACCCACCCGATATTTGTAGCAGTTACCTTTTATTAGAGCCTGTTTGATGCTCAGATCCTCCCTCGCCCGAAACTGTCGCAACACCCTAGATATCGAGGTGAGGACTTGTTCTTTGGCAAAACGGGCGTTGAAACGGCTTCAATTCGGTTTGGTCACAATCAGGTGTTGCAACTGTGAAAATGATCTGGATGATCAAGGCCACCACGACCGAAAAAACGGTCGGCCGTTGAAAGGCGGCATCAACAAAAACCCGGGGAGACTAAAATGATCCTAAGAAACCTGATGATTGCTGCCAGTGCGACTGCATTGATGGCGGCAGGCGCATCGGCTGAAACCTTGCGCTGGGCGCGTGCTGGCGATGCGCTGACGCTTGACCCGCATTCGCAAAACGAAGGTCCGTCGCACACCATTCGCCACCAGATGTACGAGCCGCTGATCATCCGCGATGTGACCGGTGCGTTTGAACCTGCGCTTGCGACCGAGTGGGGGCCCAAGGCCGATGATCCGAATGTCTGGGTCTTCAAGCTGCGCGAGGGTGTAAAATTCCATGACGGCGCGGATTTCAACGCCGAAGACGTGGTGTTCAGCTTTGAGCGCGCCAAGCAGCCGAACTCGGACATGAAAGAGCTGATCGGCTCGATCACCGAAGTGCGCGCGGTCGATGACTATACCGTCGAGATTGTCACTGATGGCCCGAACCCGATCCTGCCGTCGAACCTGACCAACTTGTTCATTCTGGACAAAGGCTGGGCCGAGGCGAACAACACCGTTAACGTGCAGGATTTCGAAGGTGGCGAGATCACTTATGCGACCACCAACGCTAACGGCACGGGACCATATAAACTGCAAAGCCGCGAGCCTGACGTGAAAACTGTGATGGTGCGCAACGACGACTATTGGGGCATCGACCAGTTCCCGATGGAAGTGACCGAAATCGTCTATACACCCATCCAGAACGCTGCGACCCGTGTGGCGGCGATGTTGTCGGGTGAGGTGAACTTCCTTCAGGACATGCCCGTGCAGGATATTGAGCGCGTAAACGGCGCCGATGGCCTGATGGTCAAGCAAGCCCCGCAGAACCGCGTCATCTTCTTTGGTATGAACCAGGGTTCGGACGACATCGAAGCGGATAACGTTGATGGCAAGAACCCTCTGGCCGACGTGCGGGTGCGTCAGGCGATGTCGATGGCGATCAACCGCGATGCGATCCAACAGGTCGTGATGCGCGGCCAGTCGCAGCCTGCGGGTATGATCGCACCGCCATTCGTCAACGGCTGGACCGCTGATATGGACGGTGAGTCCTCGACTGATCTGGAAAAAGCCAAGGCACTGATGGCCGAGGCAGGCTATCCTGACGGTTTCTCGCTGCGGCTGGACTGCCCGAATGACCGCTACATCAACGATGAGGCGATCTGTCAGGCGGCCGTTGGGATGCTGGGTCAGATTGGCGTGACCGTGAATCTGGACGCCAAGCCCAAGGCGCAGCATTTCCCGCTGATCACCGACAGCAAGACGGACTTCTACATGCTGGGTTGGGGTGTGCCGACATATGACTCGGAATACATCTTCAACTTCCTTGTACATGGTCGCGAAGACGATATCGGCACGTGGAATGGTACCGGCTATCAGGACGATGCGCTGGACGCGAAGATCAAGTCGTTGGCCTCGAACACCGATCTTGACGCACGGAATGCCGACATCGCCGACATCTGGCGCGTGGTTCAGGATGAGGCACTTTACATCCCCATTCACCATCAGGTTCTGAACTGGGGTATGGCCGACGGTGTAGGCATCGAAGTAGATGCCGAAGACCAGCCCAAGGTCAAATACTTCACTATGAACTAAATCGGTTCCATCAAGTATCAGGCAGGGCGCGAGTTTCGCGCCCTGTTTTTTTGTGTCGACCTGAGAATTCCTTGCGCGGGCGCGAAAAACCAAGAACACTCGGCAGCAGAAAACAGGGAGACATCACAATGATCCTCAGAAACAGCGCCATTGGCCTGGCTCTTTTGGCTGCGACCAGCGTTCATGCGGCCGAGTTCAAATGGGCCTCCACCACTGATCCGCAGACAATGGATCCGCACGCCGTCAACTCGGCCCCGGTCCTGGGCTTTCTCAACAATGTCTACGAAGGGCTGGTGCGCCGCGACAAGGACATGACGGTCGAACCCGCACTGGCGGTCAGCTGGGAGCCGATCGGTGAAGGCGATGGCTGGCGGTTTAAGTTGCGTGAGGGTGTGACCTTTCATGACGGCAGCAGTTTTGATGCGCAGGACGTGCTGTTCAGCTATCAGCGCGCCTCGGGTGAGGCCGCCGATACCCGCAGTTGGTTCGCGCCGGTCAGTGAGGTGATCGTGGTTGACGATTATACCGTCGACATCATGACCACAGCACCCAACCCGCTGTTCCCGTCCTCGATCGCCAACTGGATGATCATGGATCAGGGCTGGACCGAAGCCAATGACGCCGCTGTGCCCGACAAGGAATCCGGCAACTACGCCACGATCAACGCAAATGGCACCGGGGCCTTCAAGGTGACAGCGCGTGAACCGGGGTTAAAGACTGTGTTAGAGCCGCATGACGACTGGTGGGGCGAGGTTGAGCACAACATCACCCGCGCCGAGTTCAACCCGATTCAGAACCCTGCGACCGCTGTGGCGGCGCTGCTGTCGGGCGATGTGGACATGATCAACCCTGTCCCCATTCAGGACGTTGCGCGCCTGAAGGAAAATGGCGATGTCGACGTCATTCAGGGGATCGAGGCGCGCGTGATCATGCTGGGCTTTGATCACGAAGCCGAGGCGCTGAAATACACCGATGACGCAGGCAATCCGAACCCGTTTCGTGACGTGCGGGTCCGTCAGGCCATCGCGAATGCGGTGAATGTCGACGCCATTCTTGCCACGACCATGCGTGGCAATGCCGAGGCCGCCTCGCAATTGGTCAGCCCAGCCATGAGTGGTTATTCCGAGGCCAATGCCGAACGCCCTGCTTTTGATGTCGAAGGGGCCAAGGCGCTGCTGGCCGAGGCCGGTTATGCCGATGGGTTCTCGTTCGGTCTGAAATGCCCGAATGACCGTTATCTGAATGACGAAGCCGTTTGTCAGGCGATTGTCAGCATGTTGGCGCAGATCGGGGTGACGGCGGAACTGGATGCCATGCCTGTCCGCAACTATTGGCCGGAACTGCGTGAAGACAATTACGACATGTATCTACTGGGCTGGAGCCCCGGAACCTTTGATGCCGAACATCCCGTGCGTTTCCTTGTCGCCACGCCGAACGAGGAAAAGAAACTGGGCAGTTGGAATTTCGGCGGCTATTCGAACGAGCGGGTAGATGAGCTTTTGCCGATGATTCAATCAGAGCTGGACGCCGCAAAACGTCAGGCCATGCTGGATGAGGTGACGGCAATCTATCAGGACGACCATGTGTACGTTCCAATGTATGTGCAGCCCCTAGTCTGGGGGACCGGCAGCAATATCGACCTGACACAACGCCCGGACAATTTCTTCATCCTACGTTGGGTGACGGTGAACTGACCGCATGGGTGTGATGATTGCCGGGGTCTACCATTTGGAAGACCCCGCCCCGGACACAAAGCTTGACGGCGCATACCGCCGTCAGGTGTCGACCGTCCGCAATGCATTGCCGGACGGTCCTTTTGAGGCAGGTCGGTTCCACCTTTATGCCGCGTGGAATTGCCCTTGGGCGCATCGGGTTTTGCTGACCCGCGCGGTCAAGGGTCTGGAAGACGCGATCACGGTTGCCTATGCCCGTCCGCGTCGAACGCCCGATGGTTGGGTCTATGACCTCGAGGGTGAGTATTCCGATCCCCTGTTCAACGTCACCGCGCTGCATCAGGTCTATGAAAGGGTTGATCCCGCCTATACCGGGCGTATCACTGTTCCCTTTCTGTGGGATCGTGTCGAAAACTGCGCTGTGTCCAATGAATCCGCCGATCTGGTGCGGATGCTGGGTACGCTTGAAGGATATGGCCCGAACCTTGCCCCGCCGGACAAGGTGGAGCAGATCGACGACTGGAACGCAAAGATTTACCCGCGCCTGAACAACGGCGTCTATCGCGCCGGGTTTGCCCGCACGCAAGAGGCGTATGAAGCCGGGTTTCAGGACGTCTTCACCATGCTGGACGAGATCGAATCGCATCTGGAAACCAACCGCTACCTTTGCGGTGACGTCCTGACCGAAGCTGATCTGCGCCTGTTTCCGACGCTTGCGCGCTTTGATGTGGCGTATCACTACGCATTCCGCTGCAATTTGCGACGACTGGTTGACTACCCGAACCTGTGGGGATATGCGCGCGATCTCTATGCACGACCCGAGATCGGGCGGACAGTCAAGCCAGACATCTATAAGGCAGGGTATTTCTCACCATCCGAGCTGAGAAATCCTCTGGGTATTGTCCCGCTGGGGCCAGAGGTCGACTGGACGGCTCCGCAGGATAGACGGTCGCTGTCACCCGCGACATCTTGACCATTCGGTCAGGGCGTGCGTAGACACGAAGATCAATGGGGAAAGTGAATGTTCGCATATATCGTCCGAAGGATGTTCCAATCCGTGATCGTGTTGCTGGTCGTGGGTCTGGTCGCGTTTTCGATGTTCCGGTTTGTTGGCGATCCGATCGACAACATGCTGGGGCAAGAGCGCACGCAGGCTGACATCGACCGCCTTCGCACCGAGCTTGGTTTGGATCAACCGTTTCCAGTTCAATACTTCAAGTTCTTGCAAGGTGCCGTGCAGGGCAATTTCGGCGTTTCATACCGTCAGGGCCGCCCCGTTTCGACCATCATCGCAGAACGCGCGCCCGCGACGCTGGAACTGGCCTTCGTGTCAGGCTTTCTGGCGATTACACTGGGCATTGCACTGGGTGTCTTCACCGCGATCCGACGACAAGGGGTGGCTGCGAATATCATCATGACGGTCAGTCTGATCGGGGTTTCGCTTCCAACCTTCCTGATCGGGATATTGCTGATCTATATCTTTTCGGTCGAACTTGACCTTCTACCCAGCTTCGGGAGGGGCGAGACCGTTATGATTGGAAACTGGTGGTCCACAGGTTTTCTGACGACCTCGGGGCTTAAGGCACTGATCCTTCCGGCGATCACGCTGGGCCTGTATCAGATGACACTGATCATGCGGTTGGTGCGGTCTGAAATGCTTGAAGTGATGCGCGCTGACTATGTCCGCTTTGCCCGTGCGCGCGGTTTGTCGGATCGGGTGATCAATTTCCGCCATGCGCTGAAGAACACGCTGGTGCCAGTGATTACCATCACAGGTTTGCAGCTTGGGTCGATCATCGCTTTCGCCATCATCACTGAGACCGTGTTCCAGTGGCCGGGTGTCGGCCTATTGTTCATCAACGCGATCCAGTTCGTCGATATTCCCGTCATGGCCGCCTATCTGATGCTGATTTCGGTCATGTTCGTGACGATCAACCTGATTGTCGATCTTCTTTACTATGCCATTGACCCGCGCCTGCGTGTCGACGCGAGGGCCACATGACCGATACTCTCGATACACCCAAAGCCCCGGAAAAGACGCGGTTTGCCAAGTTCTGGGACAGCGATTTCGCGTGGTCCTTTAGGCATTCGCCTGTGGCGATCATTGCGACGCTGGTTGTCGTTGTTCTGGTCCTGTCGGCGATCTTTGCACCGCTGATTGCACCCTATAACCCGTTCGATCCTTCGTCGCTGAACCTGATGAACGGGTTTACGCCGCCCGGCACGCCCAACGCGTTCACGCAGGAAACCTTCCTTCTGGGCACCGACGATCAGGGGCGCGACGTGTTCTCGACCATCCTGTACGGAATGCGGATTTCCTTGTTCGTGGGGGCCTCGGCGGTTCTGTTGGCTTTGATCATTGGCGTCGTTTTGGGGCTGGTTGCGGCCTATTTCGGTGGCTGGATCGAGACACTGATCATGCGGGTTGCCGATGTACAGTTGACCTTCCCGGCCATTCTGGTCGCCATGCTGATCTTTGGGATCGCCAAAGGTGTCACTCCGCCGGAATACCGCGATGAGATGGCGATCTATGTTCTGATCGTCGCGATTGCCTTGTCCGACTGGGTGCAATTCGCGCGCGTGGTACGCGGCGCGGCGCTGGTTGAGAAAAACAAGGAATACGTTCAGGCCGCGCGCCTGATCGGTCGTGGATCCTTCCCGATCATGTTCCGCCACATCTTGCCCAATGTCCTCAGCCCGGTTCTGGTGATCGCCACCATCTCTCTGGCGCTGGCGATTATTGCCGAAGCGACGCTGAGTTTCCTGGGTGTTGGCGCGCCTCCGACTCAGCCGTCGCTCGGGACACTGATCCGCATTGGGCAGGGCTTCCTGTTCTCGGGTGAGTGGTGGATTCTGTTCTTCCCGGCTTGCACCCTTCTGGCGCTGGCCTTGTCCGTAAACCTGCTGGGCGACTGGCTGCGCGACGCGCTGAACCCCAAGCTGCGGTGATTTCATGAGCCTTTTGACGATCAATGACCTGACGGTCGAATTCCCGACCCGCCGCCAATTGTTCACTGCCGTGGACCATGTTGACCTGTCGGTTGAACCGGGTGAAATCCATGGGCTTGTGGGCGAATCCGGTGCTGGTAAATCCACGATCGGCGCCGCCATCATGGGGCTGCTGGACCGCCCCGGCCGTATCGCAAGCGGGACGATCAAGCTAAGCGGCGACCAGATTAGCGGTATCGACGCCGAGGCGATGCGCGGGCTGCGCGGCAAGAAGATCTCGATGATCTTTCAGGACCCGCTGACCTCGCTCAACCCATTGTTCACCGTGCGCGAGCAACTGGTCGAAACCATTCAGGCGCATCTGGGTGGCTCGGATGCCGAGGCCAACAAACGGGCTCGCGATCTGATCGACCGGGTGGGCATACCCGACCCTGATACGCGGCTGGATCAATACCCGCACCAGTTTTCGGGCGGGATGCGGCAGCGCGTGGTGATTGCGCTGGCGCTGTGCACGGAACCGGATGTGATCATCGCGGATGAACCGACAACGGCGCTGGACGTGTCCGTTCAGGCGCAAATTCTGGACCTGATCAAGGAACTCGCGACCGAACGGCAGGTGGGGGTCATTCTGATCACGCACGACATGGGTGTGATTGCAGACACCACCGACAAGGTGACGGTGATGTATGCGGGTAAGGTCGTCGAAAGCGGCCCGACATCGCAGGTCATGGGCCAGCCGACCCACGAATATACCAAATCCCTGATCGCCGCCGTGCCGCGCCCGACGCTGAAACTGCATCGCTTTCCCCAGATCAGCTATGGTGGCCGTGAAACTCGCTTTGCGATCGAGGATATGGCCCGCCACTGGCCCAAGGTCGACAATGACACCAGCAAGCCGGTGTTCGAAATTCGAAACCTGACCAAGAAGTTTCTGCAAAAGCGTGGGCTTTTGCCATGGGACCGCACCTATTTCACCGCCGTCGACGATGTCAGCTTTGATATCCGCGCGGGCGAGGTATTTGGCGTGGTGGGCGAGTCTGGCTCGGGCAAGTCCACAGTCGCGCGAATGATCGCAGGGCTGTATCCGGTTGATGGCGGGTCGATCACTTTTGATGGCAAGGTGGTCAGCGACCTGACCGACAAAGCCGCCCTGGATGCCTATCGCAAAAACATCCAGATGATCTTTCAGGACCCGTACTCCTCGCTGAACCCGCGGATGCGCGTGGATGAGATCGTGGCCGAACCGATCCGCCATCACAAGTTGATGGACGGAACCGACATCAAGCGCCGTGTGGATGAGTTGTTGGATCAAGTTGGGCTGGGTCATGAGGCTGGGCTGAAATACCCGCATGAATTCTCGGGCGGTCAGCGTCAGCGGATTTCGATTGCGCGCGCCCTTGCCACGCAGCCGCGTTTCCTGATCTGTGACGAACCGACTAGTGCGCTGGACGTGTCTATTCAGGCGCAGATCCTGAACATCCTGAAGGATTTGCAGGAACATCTTGGCCTGACCCTGCTGTTCATCAGCCATGACCTTCCGGTGGTGCGCCAGATGTGCGACCGGGTCGCGGTTATGAAACAGGGCAAGGTGGTCGAACTGCAAGAGACCAACGATCTGTTTGCCAACCCGCAAACCGAATATGCAAGCGAATTGCTGCGCCTGATGCCCAAACTTGACGACCTGTCGACCGAGGGGTTGGAGGCTGAAACCTGAACCCAACGCCCGATATTCGGGCTTTGGGCTATGCCAAAAAATTAAATTAGTTAACGATTGCAGACTCGGAAGGGTCTGCTGTGCTACGCCTATGTCTGAAGTTGGGGGCTTCAGAGGGGCGATATGTCTCAGGACCTTAGGGACTGGCTAAGCGCACTTGGTTTGTCTGACTATGCGCAGGCCTTTTTGGATAATAAAATTGATTTCGCAATTTTGCCCGATTTGACGGGCGAAGACCTGATCGAAATCGGAGTGACTGCCGTCGGTGACCGCCGGCGTCTTTTGCGTGCGATTTCCGAACTTGAGCCGGTCGACCTTGTTCAACCTTATGAACCGCAAACCTCGCTTGAGCCCGCAAAGCGACAGGTCACAGTCATGTTCGCGGACCTTACAGGGTTTACGCGGCTATCCAGCGAGTTGGACGCCGAGGACATGCACGCGCTGCTGAACGAGTTCTTTCACAAGGTGGATCACGTCGTTGAAAAATTCGGCGGACGGATCGACAAGCATATCGGCGACGCGGTGATGGCCGTATTCGGCGCGCCGATTTCACACACCAACGATACCGAACGCGCAGCGCGGGCCGCGTTGGAGATTCATGCGGCTCTGCCTACCCTGACGCGGCCCCTGTCCTGCCATATCGGAATCGCATCGGGGCAGGTCATCGCCAGTACAACCGGCAGCGAGGCCCATACCGAATACACTGTCACTGGCGACGGGGTGAACCTTGCTTCGCGTGTGACAGACATGGCTGCGCCGGGTGAAACGCTTGTGTCACACGACATTCAGCGCGCGTTGGGGCCGCTTTTCGTGGGCGAGTCCATGGGGGCCAAGGCCATCAAGGGCCTGAACGAACCCATCGAGCTTTGGCGGCTGGATCGGATGGCGCGGAACATCCGTTCGCGCCGTCACCGTTTTGTGGGGCGCGAGCGCGAGATGTCGTTGTTCTCGGCCACGTTCGACCGGTGCCAGCGGCACGGCAAGGGCGAGGTTCATATCGTTCTGGGTGAACCGGGTATCGGCAAGACGCACCTGTCTGAACAGGTTGCCGAACTTGCCGACAGCTTGTCTTATGCCGTACATACTGGCGTCGTCATGGATTTCGGCGCGCGCGAGGGGCATTCAGCCATTCAATCCGTGGCCCGCAGCATGTTGGGGCTTGAGGCAACCGATAACGCCGAAACCTGCGCAGAGGTGGCCAAAAGCGCAATTGGCAAGGGTTGGGTGTCGCCGTCCAATGCCACGCATCTGAATGCGCTGCTAGAGCTTGAGCAGGACCCCGGATTGGCCGAAGTCTATGCGGTCATGGACAATGCCACCCGCCTGCGCGGGCGGCGTCAGGTGATTGACGAGTTGATTGCCGCCTGCAGTCAGGACAGCCCGCTCTTGATCCAGATCGAGGATATCCACTGGGCGACGCCCGACATCCTGACGGCTTGCGCCCATATCGCGGCCGCTACGCGTGACCTGCCTTGCGTGTTGCTGATGACCAGCCGTGTCGAAGGTGACCCGATTGATCGCGATTGGCAGCTTGGCACCGAGGGCGCGCTGGTTTCGAAACTGGAACTGGCACCAATGGGGGACGATCAAGCCCGGCAACTGGTCGAGGAATTCACCGGCATCGACCCCGAACTTCTGGACGCCTGCGTACGCCGGGCAGGTGGCAACCCGCTGTTTCTGGAGCAGTTGCTGCGGAATATCGACGTGCTCAAGCGAGACTCGGTTCCCGGAAGTATCCAAGGCATCGTTCAGTCGCGACTGGATGCGCTGGATCCGTCCAGTCGATCCGCGATTCAGGCGGCCTCGGTTCTGGGGCAGCGTTTCTGGCCCGAGGTTCTGAACTTTATTCTGGGAAAAGGGCATCTGGATACCTCGACCCTGATCCGCTCGGCCCTGATCCGCGAGGCAGGGACAGATCTGATGTTTGCGCACGCCCTGATCCGGGACGGGTCCTATGCCACGCTGGTAAAGTCCGAGCGTACACGGCTGCACCGCGAGGCTGCCAAATGGTTTGAAGAGCGGGACGCGACCCTGCGCGCACAGCACTTGGATCGCGCCGGGGCCAACAACGCGGCGCAAGCCTATCTTGAAGCCGCCGAGAACCTCATTCAGGGCTTCCAATATGATGAAGCCAGCCCCCTGATCGAGCGCGCTTTGGAATTACCGGCCCCGGATGGTGTTCGGTTCGACCTGTTGTGCGCGCGCGGGGAAACGCACCGGTTGCAGGGATATTCAGAAGACGCGCTGCGCGAGTTCAAAGAAGCAGCCAGTCTCGCCGAGACCGATGAGCAGACATGCCGCGCCTATATCGGGTTGGCGCAAACCGACCGACAGGCGAGCCTTTACCAAGAGGCGCTGGATAGCCTTGAAATCGCCGAGGCCGCCGCTGAACGCTGCGGATCGGAAAGGGACATCGCGCAGATCAACTATGTGCGCGGCAATATTTATTTCCCGCTGGGTCAGGTTGAAAAGGCGATGGCCAGCAATGAAAAAGCGCTGACTTTGGCCCGTAAATTGCAATCGGCGCGGTTGGAGGTGGGCGCTCTTAGCGGGTTTGGTGACGCCAATTTCATGAATGCCACCATGCGGTCGGCGACCGGGTTTTACACGCAGGCCGTCGAGCGCGCGCGCGAAGAAGGATTGGTGCGGGATATGGCTGCGAACCTGCACAATCTCAGCGTTGCGCGCAGCTATTCCGGCGACGTGGCGCAAGGCAAGGCGGATGCGCAGGAGGCGATAGAAATATCGCAGAAGTACTTTGCCTTTGTGCCGGAATGTGTGGCCCAAACATGTCTTGGTGTTGCGCAGACCTTTTTGGGTGACCTGGACGGCGCGCTGGAGTCCTTTACCCTCTCGGCCGAAATCGCCGCCCGTGTAGGGGCCAAACGGCTTGAGGCGCAGGCGCTGGAGCATCTGGCGCGGACACAGGTTTATGTCGAGCAGATGGGTCAGGCGCGCGAAACCGGTCAGCGGGCCGTGGAGATCGCGCTGGAACATGGGCGCAACTTTGTGGGGCCAAAGGCACTGTCGGCGTTGGCCTTGGCGGAAACAAACCCCGACAAGCAGGACCAACACCTGAAACTGGGCGCACAGATTATTGCCGAGGGCTGCGTCGGGCACAGCCATTTGCATTTCTATCCCGACGCAAGCGCCGTTATGCTGGCGCGGCAGGAATGGGATAAGGCCACCGAATATGCCGACGCATTGGCCCGGTTTACCGCCGATGAGCCTTTGCCAATGGTCGATCTTTCGATCCAGCACACCAAGGTTCTGGCCGCGTGCGGTGGTTGGGGCATCCCGTTAAGCGCACATGAAGAGTTCGAGGCGCTGGGCGCTGGTTTCTCTGAGATGGGCATCACACAGTCCCTGGTCGGACGTCTGGACCAAGTTTGAAAGGGACTGAATGAGTATCGAAAAGAAGGTTTGGTTGATTTCCGGTGCCCTGACGCTTGGGCTGCTAGTCTTGTTGTTCAAACTGTTGGTCGCGCTGAATCATTTCGAGGGCGATCCAACGCAACTTCCGGATCAGGCATCGGTCGACGACTACCTGCAAGACTTGGAAAACCTGCCGGAGTATCAGGTCAGGACCGGAATTTTCATCAAGTCGTTTGTTTTCACCGATGCCAGCGATGTCCATGTCACCGGATATGTCTGGCAGCATTACGAAGACGGTGTGCATGACGCGATCAAACCAACCGGCGATGCGGTCGGGTTCGTGCTGCCCGATGCCTCGGACGCGGCCAGCGGGATGATCGAAGAAGCCTATCGCATGGATCAGGACGGCGAAGAACTGATCGGCTGGTATTTTGAACAGACCCTACGGCAGAATTTCGACTACACCAGCTATCCCTTTGACCACAAAACCGTATGGGTCCGGTTCTGGCCCGCCAGTTTCGACACCGCCGTGGCCCTGATCCCCGATTTCGCGGCCTATCCAGCCACGGGCCCCGATGACATATTCGGGATCGACAGCCGCATCGTCATGGGCACGTGGGAGCGTGAGAATACCTATTTCGACTATCGCCTGTCCGATCTGGGCACCACGCTGGGCATCAGCGATACCAAATTCCAGACCAACCTGCCCGAGTTGCACTATAATTTTGTCATCAAGCGCAACTTTGGCAACGCTTTCGTCGTTCACATGATCCCCCTGATCGTCGTTACGATGCTGCTGTTCGGCGCAGTCATGACCGTGACGCGCCGACCCGAGTTGATCGAGCGGCATGATTTCAGCACCTCTAGCGTGATTGGCACCTGTTCGGTTCTGTTCTTCGTGATCCTGCTGGCGCATGTGCAACTGCGTGAAGGCTTTGCCGGATCGCCGGTGATCTACATGGAGTCGTTCTTTTTCCTGATGTATTTCCTGCTGCTGGCCGTGTCCGTGAACACCTACCTGTTCGCGTCCGAGGCCGTGCCGTCCCTTCGGTTCATCCACTATCGAGACAATCTGATCCCAAAGGCCGGGTTCTGGCCTTTTGTATTGCTGTGCACGGTGGCGATCACGGCCTACAACCTCAGCCTCAAGGCTGACCCCGAGGATGCAGTCGTGATCGAGATGCTCAACTAGGCGTTGGCTGAAACCCCGGTTTCGGCGTACCCGTGGCCATGTCCAGCGTGTATTCCGCCACGATGCCCGACGTACCATCGGCCCATTGGTCCAGATACTTGGTCGGGTGGGCGATGACGTAGACATAGGCAGGCTTCTTGACCCCGTCCATCAGCACGTTGATCCGCTTGCGGACATAGACGTTCTCGGGCGAGCCGGGGCCGTGATAACCTTCGAGCTTGTCCAACTCCTTCAGTCCCGAGGATGAAACGCGATAGACCTCACCCCGGATGGGTTCGCCGCGCCCTTTCTGATCGACCAGCGTGGCCATCCGGTGCAGGTAGCCGCAATTTGGATTGTCGCAATGTGGCTCGTGCGGGACGATCAGGGGCATACGTTGCCGGGTAACGGCCTCCCCCACGAAATCGTCCAGCACGTCTGCATGGGCATCGTGGTTTGGGAATCCTTTCTTGAGCGACCCGTAGGTGAAATACAAATAGGTCCGTTCGCGGTCGTCTATCAGGTCGTTGTCGTGGTCTTCCTCGGGCGCAATGACGGTATGGGCATTAGCCCACTCATCCAGCATATCCCTTATCTCGGGTTTGACCTGCTTCACGTCTTTGGCGTTCTTCGGGTCCCGCAGGAAGTTGATGCAGTTGCTGGCGTCGATACCTGGCGCGCTCAGAAGCACTTCGACCATTTTGGACGAGTTGTTCATTACCGCCACATGAAGGCTGGTAAACCCGTGATCGTTGGTGGCGTTGACGTCGATGCCCCGGATAATCAACTCCTGCGCGGCCTCAAGGTCGGGCTTGCCAAGGTTCTGGCCGTTTTCATGCAGCTCGCCTTCGCCCCCCGCCGCATAGTGCAGAAGGGTGTCGCCGTTGGTGTCATCTACGATGTCGATCCCGGCCATGCCTTTGTCGATTGCGTCAAAAACACGGGTCCATTGCGCGAACTCGTCCGAGGCCGCAGCCTCCTGCGCCCATTTGCAGATGTTGTGTTCCTGATCGGCCAGTTCTTCGAAGGCTTCGTCTAACACTTCCATGATCTGATCCGGGGTGGCCATCATGCCGATCCCCATCATGCCGTTGGACAAACGGCCCTTACGCGGGCCGACGATATCGACGCCCAGATCGCGCAGTTTTTCGACGTTGTTCTGGGTGGTGACATTGTTCCACATGTTCGTGTTGCACGCGGGGCAGAGGATCACCGGCTTGTTCCGGTATTGCCATGCCACAAAGACCGAGGTCAGCAGGTTGTCGGCGATCCCATTGGCGATCTTGCCCATCGTGTTGCAGGTCACCGGCGCCACGATCACGCAGTCGGCCCAATCGCACAGCGCCAGGTGCGAGGCGCGCAGGGGCATCCCGAACTCGGTATAGCGGAAATTCCACTCATCATCGTCGCGGTAATAGTCGTGATGCGAGATATAATCCTCGATCGTCTTTGGCTTGGTTTTCTTGATATTGCCGGTTTCTTCTTCGACTTCGATATCGCGGAAAAACTTCTCGGCCGAGACCGAAGGGATCAGCTTGACGTTATGCCCCGCATCTTTGATCCGCTTGACCAGATCGGGAACCTTGTCCGCCGCCGACGACCCGCAGGCACACAGAAGCACATTGCGCTTTTCGCTGGGCGCATCGGTCAACCCGCCCTTGGGGTAGCCAAAGATGTTCTTGTCCAGACTAGGCGATTCATGGCGCAGCAGCACCGGCAGGCCGGCTTCCTTGACGCTTTGCTGAAAGCTGCCATCCAGCACCACATCGACAATGTCTTTTCTGCGACCCAGGCATTCACCCTTGAAGAACAGGTAGGGCGGGTTTTCCTTCCCGGTAATAATCGTCAACTGCCGACGCATCTTCATCACGTTGGACCCGTGGCCTTCTACGTCGATCAGCCGGGCGGAGGTGATGCCGATATTGGCCAGCATACTGCGCAGCATATAAGACCATGGGTCTTCGTCCGCATAGAACAGCACGATCGGGTTGGTGTTGACGATGCGTTCGACATCCGTGGGATCTTCGGGCGGTTCATGTTCTTCGATCACCAGCATTGCCGGGTTCCCGAGATCCCGCAGCCCACGGAAGATATGCCCGCGCGGGGCCTGCCAGACTTGCGAGGTTGCCGGGCTCATATCCACGACCGTTACCAGATCGGTCTTTTCGTCATAGGCGATGCAAAGGCACCAAAACTCTTCCAGCAGGGCCGTTTCGCGAAAGACATTTGCGGGGGGGCGGATGACCTCGAACCCCAGCACGCGGTTGAAATCAATATTGATCATCAAGTGGCGATCGTCGTGCGCCTTCAGGCTGTGCAACTGATCGCGGAACCAGTCCTCGGGCGATTTGTCGTCCTTTTTTGGGCGTTCTGCATAGCTTCGGAAAGTGCTGCCCAGGTGCACGTCAGGTGTCTGGCTGAGGTAGCGCTGCGCCAGCGCGTGCATCTCTTTGGCCGTGGAAACCCGGCTGAGCGCGTCTGTCAGATTGGTTTGTGTCGCGATCAGCAGCTTGTCTTCGTCGACCTGCTGGTTGCCCAGAATGTTCAGGCTTTCGGCCAAAACCCCCATCGAGTTCATGTTCGGGCTGGCCCTGCGGAACAGGTTTCGGCGTTTCTTGGGGTCTTTTGCCAGATATTCAGTGCTGTCCACGTAATTGCAATCCTGTTGCAGCGTTTGCAGCGTGGTCTTCACCGCATCCAATGCCGAGAACCGCAAAATCCCCCGCGACCGCATCGAGGTTCCGTCGCGGTCGGACATACCTGCCCATAGCCGGTCAATCGTCGTCACCCACAGCTTGCCGTATTTCTCGGGGTGGACATCCATCATATGCACCAATCCGGTGCTGGGGTTGCATTTTGCGATGATCGCAAAATGACCGCCGGGCATGTTCTGTTTGCCATGTGCCACGCCGACCTGAAAATTCGCCACCAGAATGTCGTTATCCCCACCAACCCGGTTGGATTCGTCAATCGCCGCAAGCAGCAGATCGACCGAGGTCGTGGCCTCATCCATGAAATAGGCCTGCACCTGTATCTTCTTACGCAGGCCCTGCGTGTGGATGAATGTGCAGGCGACGTCATAAAGCTCGCCCAAGGAAATCCCGTCATTCACAACAAAGGATGTGGGCAAAGCGCATTCGCGGAAGATGTCGTTGACTTCGCAACTGAAGCCCAATGCCGACATACTGAGCGCGGCCGCCGTGACGCTGCAACAGTTGATCGGTTGCTGGAAGTTCTGCAAATGCACGCTGACCAGATCGCCGAACAGGGTTGCGTAACAGGCTTCGCGGATTTTGACCGGGATTTCGAACCATTGGTTGCTGGACAGGTAAGCCAGCTTGGTGCCGGGCGTGGCCACGGCCTCGAGGCTGACGGGAATGTCAAAGATCTCAAGATGCTCTTCATAGAAATAGTCGCCGGTATCGGCGGTGGTCAAAGTTGTTCCGTCCTGCCGTAGCTGGACGATGCCGGACAGAACGACATACATGCCCTGCGGAGGCAGAACCGTTTCTTCTGCAATGTCGAAGAATTCGAAATGCGCGTTAATTGCCGCGCTGTCGCTGGATGAAAGAATGGAATGAATCAGTTTCCAATCCCCATCTGTTGGCTCGAATGGTTTGGAATTATCAATCGGATCTTTTGGCACGCTTATTCCCCCTAAACTCGTCTTGAAACTATCACTGACCAACACCGGCTCATTGCTGGTAACGGGCCCCAAATCGGTTAGCTGGAAACGAAACCGCCCCTCATAGCGCCCGGCGCTGGATGGGCCGGAATATGCAAGGAATTAGTGCGCAAAACCGGCCCAATAGAGCGCACATTATCGTATTTGTTGACGAAAATCACTGATCCAGTTAGCGCGGCGCCCCCTGTCTGCGGCATGGGGTACGGCGGTTGATTACGCTTAGGGCACAACACGCAAAAGGCGTCAGTCGCGGCGGGCGGTGCTAAGTTGTCGTCGTTATGATGAAAAATCCGACATTATGACGGATCATTCCGTGTTTCCGACAAGATAACCCCTGCGAGCCGGACAAGCGGCCCGTCATACTTTCAGAAAACGAAAGAGGAGGCGCGTTTTGAGCTGGAATATCTGTGTTATCGGAGCAGGCAAGATCGGTCAGATGATCGCGGCCCTGTTGAAGTCTTCGTCCAATTACTCGATTACGGTTGCGGATCGTGATTTGTCGGCCCTGTCGGTTCTGAACCGCCAAGGCATTGCGACCCGGCAGATCGATGTCAGTGACGCGGCGCAATTGGCCAAGGCGCTGACGGGCTTCGATGCCATTATCTCGGCCGCTCCGTTTTTTTTGACCCCGCAAATCGCCAAGGCCGCCAAGGCTGCAGGCGCGCATTACTTTGACCTGACCGAGGATGTTGCGGCCACAAATGCCGTGCGCGAATTGGCCAAGGACAGCGCAACAGCCTTCATGCCGCAATGTGGTCTGGCACCCGGTTTTGTCGGAATCGCCGGGGCAGCGCTGGCGGCAGAGTTCGATACGCTGGACAGTTTGCACATGCGGGTTGGCGCTCTGCCGCTCTATCCGACCAATGCGCTGAAATACAATCTGACATGGTCCACTGACGGGCTGATCAACGAATATTGCAACCCCTGCGATGCCATCGTGAACGGTGAACGGGTCAAGACCGCGCCGCTGGAAGATTACGAGGTACTGGGCCATGACGGGGTCGAGTATGAGTGCTTCAACACATCCGGCGGCTTGGGCACATTGCCCGAAACGCTGGACGGAAAGGCGCGGGCGGTATCCTATCGCTCGATCCGCTATCCTGGCCATTGCGATATTCTGAAACTGCTTCTCAAGGATTTGGGGCTGGAACGTCGCCGTGATCTGCTGAAGGACATTTTTGAGACCGCCCTTCCACGGACGGATCAAGACGTGGTGCTGGTCTATTGCACAGCCAAAGGCATGATCGACGGAAGCCTGCGTGAGAAATCCCTGATCAACAAAAGCTATGCCCGCAAGATCAACGGACAGGTTTGGAGCGCCATTCAGGTCACCACCGCCGCAGGCGTTCTGGGCGTGGTTGATCTGATGCGCACCGGGGCGCTGCCTACCCAGGGCTTTGTCCGGCAGGAACAGGTGGCCCTGTCCGATTTCCTGAACACCGAATTTGGCCGGCTTTACCGGGCTGGCGATGCAACCCAACAGAACAAGGCGGCCTGAGAAATGAAAGACATCGTGATGACTGCGCAAACCACCCTCGCCAATCTGGACCTGACAGCGGCTGAGCTGACCGGCGGCCCTCTGCAGGTGCATTCCCCCATCGACGGCAGCCTGCTGGCTGAGGTGCATGAAACCCCGGCGGGCGACATGGAGACGGTCTTTGCCAACGCCAAAACAGCATTCAAAGCCTGGCGCACCGTACCCGCCCCGCGCCGGGGCGAGTTGATCCGCCTGCTGGGCGAGGAACTGCGCGCCGCCAAAGAAGATCTGGGCGCGCTGGTCAGTTGGGAGGCGGGCAAGATCACCTCTGAAGGGCTGGGCGAGGTGCAAGAGATGATCGACATCTGCGACTTTGCCGTGGGTTTGTCGCGGCAGCTATATGGCCTGACCATTGCGTCCGAGCGCCCCGGCCACCGGATGATGGAGACATGGCACCCGGCGGGGCCGGTCGGCGTGATCTCGGCCTTCAACTTCCCGGTTGCGGTCTGGTCGTGGAACGCGGCGATTGCGCTGGTTTGCGGCGATACGGTGATCTGGAAACCGTCCGAAAAGACGCCCCTGACCGCGATGGCGTGCCAGAAGATTTTTGAACGCGCGCTGGCCCGGTTTGGCGATGCGCCCGACTACCTGCTGCAAACCCTGGTCGGCGGTGCCGCGCTGGGCGAGGCGCTGGTGGCCAGCGAGGATGTGCCGGTGATTTCGGCCACCGGTTCCACCCGCATGGGCCGCGCGGTTGCCCCCGTAGTGGCATCCCGCTTTGGTAAGTGCATTCTGGAACTGGGCGGCAATAACGCGATGATCGTTGGCCCCTCGGCCGATCTGGAAATGGCGGTGCGCGCGATTGTCTTCTCAGCGGTGGGCACGGCAGGTCAGCGTTGTACTACGCTGCGCCGCCTGATCGTGCATAACTCGATCCGCGAGGAACTGGTGGGTCGCCTGAAAAAGGCCTATGCCGGTTTGCCTATCGGCAACCCGCTGACCGAGGGCACTTTGATCGGACCGCTGGTGGATGAGGCATCTGGCGCGGCCATGACCGCCGCGCTCAAGGCCGCTGAGGCCGAAGGCGGCACTGTGTTTGGTGGCCAGCGCGTCACCAAGGGTGTGCCGGACGGCGTCTATATGCAGCCTGCCATTGTCGAAATGCCCGGCCAGACAGCCACGGTAAAGACCGAGACCTTTGCGCCGATCCTCTATGTGATGGGTTACGACGATTTCGACGACGCCATCGACATCCAAAATGACGTGCCCCAAGGCTTGTCGTCTTGCGTGTTCACCCTGAACATGCGCGAGGCCGAGCAATTCCTGACCGCAGCCGGATCGGATTGCGGCATTGCCAACGTCAATATCGGACCATCAGGGGCCGAGATCGGCGGTGCCTTTGGCGGTGAGAAAGAAACAGGCGGTGGGCGCGAAAGCGGCTCTGACGCGTGGAAAGCCTATATGCGGCGGCAGACCAATACGGTGAACTACTCGGCTGAATTGCCGCTGGCGCAGGGCGTCAAGTTCGACATCTGAACATCCAGCCCGGCGATGCCTCAAGCGTCGCCGGGTTTTCAATCGGCGAACAGGTAGTCCAACTGCAAGATTGCCCGGGCCTTGTCTGGTGAGACACCCAGAAACGCTGTAATCGCCGCTTCCTTTTCAGCAGGAGTATCGGTTTCCCGAATACGCTGGTAACTGCCAAGACCGGCCCCCTGTATCAACTCTGATTCATAGGCAAGCGCGTTGCGTAAGGTTGGCACAAGGTCGGCTACGGTTTCGTCGGGGCTGTTCTCACCGGCCAGACCTATGCGTCGGGCGTGGCCGACCAGGTAAGCATCTGAATACGCGCACTCAATCTCCAGCACATGCGTATGGGACTGGTCGGCATTGAAATCCTCGATGATCTCAAGGTTGGCTGGGTCGACGCAAATAACCAGCTTGTCCGTTTCGAAATTGTCGAACAGCATACGTAAGACCGCGCGCCGGTGCCGAGACCGTTTGCCTAGCGTGGTTTCGATGCCGCCCAGATCGGGCAGGGCCGTGTCTTCTTCGCTAAACAGGTATTCAATACAGGGGATGTCTGTCTCGGACATGATCTGATCGACGAGCCGTTTGGCCACATGCCATTTCTTACAGACGATCAGATACACTTCGCGGTTCGGTCCAAGGGTATTGCCCGCCTCCCAGAACCGTTGACCATACCGGCGCCCAACGCGGCCGCGCCCGGTCAGGAACCTGTGCAGGTTTCGCCCTTCATCCGATATCCGGAACGTGACGCCTTCGGTGGCATAGAGTTTGCCCAGCCGGTCTTTCAAATCATGAGCTTCAGAGCTGATCTTGCGGGCAAACAGATAATCCTGCCCCAGCAACATATCATAATGGTCGTTGTAAAACGTGACCGGCATTCCATAATCCGAGAACATCAGGAATGTGGGCGTGCGGTTCTCGATCTCTTCTTTCGAAACAAGATGGCGAACCAGGGTCTGAAAGAAAGTCTCATCCGGAATCCAGGTGGTTGAGAAAAAGCGGATCACATCCGGGCGCTTCTTCAGGAATTCCAGAATCATCTCGATCGTCCGCCGGCGCAGGCACCACCACTGGCTGCCGATCATGACCTGAATGTCGTCGGGAACATCGCGGGTCAGGCCAAACCGCTTTTGCAGTCCGTAGGCGGCATAGAACCACCGGCTTTGTGTCCGTTCGTTGAAGTAATGCCGATAGATCAGCCGGTCTTCTTTCATCCCGGTCTTGATCCACTTGCTTTCAAAGAAGTCGTGGCTTTCGATGAAATCCATGTCGCGTTCGTCCAGAAAACGATGCGTGTATTCCGCCGTCTTGATTGCCATGCAGTCGCCCGACAGCATGTAGAAATGGGTGGCGCGTGGAAACGCGTCCACTGCCGCTTCGATGGCGTGCAGCGTGGCCTGAACCAAAGACCACTCTCCCCAGCCACACCTGATCCGCTTGGTTGCGAAAGTGACGTTTGGGTTGGGTGCAAGGGCCTCGCGAATGCGGGCATAGGCCGCCGCGCTTGCGCGGGCATCAAAGTGGATGGCCATGCAATCCCCGGCGGCGGTCAATTGCTCGGCTTGTGCAATGATGGCCTCGGGGTCTTTGTGGCACAGCAATATATAGGCAATCCTGGCCATTTCAGTTCTGTGAATTCCGTTTCTGCCCGTTTCCAACCGTGATACTGAGGATGAGCGATTGAATAAACATAATATTTTTGGTTTTTTGATCTCAAAAGCGGGCAGAAATTTCAGGTTCTGACTTGCGGAGGAGGCAAAGCAGATGGGTTTTCCCGGCACATGGATGACCGAGAGCGAAAGCATGGTGTATCGGGTGGTGCCGAAATGCGCCTGCTCGACCATTGGACAGATCATGTATTATTCGGATCATGGTCAGTTTTTCGACGGTGACATTCACGACGCAGATGACGGAATGCACAAATGGGCGTTCGAGAACAGTCAGGATGCGATTTCCCAAAATGTCCGAAATCACTCGTCTTATACCTTCACCTGTGTCCGCAACCCATACACGCGTATCCTCAGCTCATTTTTTGACAAGATCTGCGGCATTCAGCGAAACGGCAAACGGTACCGGGGCAATCTGGTTCCCACGCTGATCTATAACTACGGGATCGAGGTTGGTGGGGATGACGGGAAGGGCGAGTTCGACCAGATCGCCAGCTTCCGCCGGTTTCTTCTGTTTGCACGCGACACGATCCGCTGGCGCAGGCCGATGGACCCAGACATTCATTGGTCGGCCATGTCGGGGCATGTCTCGACCTTCATCGTCAATGGTGGGCGGTATGACCGGATTTTCTGGACCGAAGCATTCAACGACGGAATGCAGGGCGTTCTGGATCATCTGGACACACCTCATTCCGTAGATCTGAAAGGCATACCCCGGTTCAACGAATCCGAAGGCCATGGCCCCAAACGCGCCCATCCGGTTGAGGATTACTTCGACGATCTGTCGATGCATCTGGTCTATGAAATCTACAAACAGGATTTCGAGTTGTTCAAATACGATTTCGAGAACCCGGCGAACAAAATGCCAATTGGCGAAATTGATCTGGACGAGGTTCATGCCAAACTTGGCGACTGAGTAAGGAGTAGGTTCTCCCGCCCATCGTCAATGTCTCTGACGAGACATCTCCTCTGGTTGGGCCCGGCGCTGCGCACCGCGCGGCGCCGGGCCCAAGACCGAATGGGATAACGGCGCAGCCGATAGCGCAGTTCGAGCGCGGGAGGTTTGGGTGGTTGGAAAACCCGGCCCGTCATAGTCGCCGCCGGGTTTTCACAGTCACAACTGACGCACAGCCCCTTTGGCCGCGCTTGTGGTTAGCTTGGCATAGGCCTTCAGCGCCGTGGACACCTTGCGCTTGCGCGGGGCGGCGGGTTCCCAGCCTTTTTCGTCCTGTTCTTCCCGGCGCGCGGCCAGTTCTTCGTCGGACACTGCCAGATGGATCGTGCGGTTGGGAATATCGATCTCGATCTTGTCGCCTTGGCGCACCAGGCCGATCTCGCCGCCTTCTGCCGCCTCAGGCGAGACGTGGCCAATCGACAGGCCCGATGTGCCGCCCGAGAACCGACCGTCAGTCAAAAGGGCGCAGGCTTTGCCTAGACCTTTGGATTTCAGATACGAGGTCGGGTACAGCATTTCCTGCATCCCCGGGCCACCGCGCGGGCCTTCGTATCGGATGACGACCACGTCGCCCTCTTTCACCTTGCCGGTCAGAATGTCGTTCACCGCCTGATCCTGGCTTTCGCAGACATAGGCCGAGCCGGTGAAGGTCAGGCTGGCCGGGTCCACTCCGGCGGTTTTCACGATACAGCCGTCGCGGGCGATATTGCCGAACAGAACGGCCAGACCGCCATCCTGACTGAACGCGTGTTCCTTGGATCGGATCACACCGCCTTCACGGTCGGTATCCAGCTCTTTATACCGGTTCGACTGGCTGAACGCCTGCGTGGTGCGCACACCACCGGGGGCGGCCTTGAACAGGTCTTGCGCCTTGGGGTTATTGGCGACCTTGATGTCCCAATTGGCAATTGCTTCACCCATCGTCGCCGAATGAACGGTGCTGCAATCATCGTGCAGCAATCCCGCGCGGCTGAGTTCGCCGAGGATCGAGAAGATGCCGCCCGCGCGGTGGACGTCCTCCATATGCACGTTCTCGGTGTTCGGCGCGACCTTGCACAAACAGGGTACTTCGCGGCTGAGACGGTCCATGTCGGACATGGTGAAGTGCACCTCGCCCTCATGCGCGATGGCCAGCAGGTGAAGAACGGTGTTGGTGGACCCGCCCATGGCGATATCCAGGCTCATGGCGTTCTCGAATGCGTCAAACGTGGCGATTTCGCGCGGCAGGAAGCCTTTTTCGTCCAGATCATAGTGACGCTTGGTGATTTCAACGATCCGGCGACCGGCCTCAAGGAACAGCTCCTTGCGGTCCGAGTGCGTGGCCAACGTTGAGCCATTGCCCGGCAGAGCCAGACCCAGTGCCTCGGCCAGACAGTTCATCGAGTTTGCGGTGAACATGCCCGAGCACGACCCGCAGGTGGGGCAAGCGTTTTCCTCGATATGCTGGACCTGTTCGTCGGTGTACTTGTCGTCGGCCGCGGCGACCATCGCGTCCACGAGGTCGATCTTTTTTACATCCAGATCGGCGATGTCGATTTTTCCGGCCTCCATCGGCCCGCCCGAGACAAAGATAGCGGGGATATTCAGGCGCATGGCGGCCATCAGCATACCGGGCGTGATCTTGTCGCAGTTCGAGATACACACCATCGCATCGGCACAATGCGCGTTGACCATGTATTCGACCGAATCTGCGATCACCTCGCGTGAGGGAAGCGAGTACAGCATGCCGTCATGGCCCATGGCGATCCCGTCATCCACGGCGATGGTGTTGAACTCTTTGGCGACACCACCGGCGGCCTCGACCTCGCGGGCAACCATCTGGCCGAGGTCCTTCAGGTGAACGTGGCCCGGCACAAACTGCGTGAACGAGTTGACGATTGCGATGATCGGCTTGCCGAAATCGTCATCCTGCATCCCGGTGGCGCGCCACAGGCCGCGGGCACCGGCCATGTTACGGCCATGGGTAGAGGTTCTGGATCGGTACATTGGCATGATGCTGTTTCCCTTATGCCCCGGTTGCGATGGCGGGGTGTGTGCGTTATAGCGCACGTAACACATGTGCGCTATAACGCACAAGAGGATTCGAAAGACGAACGATATGGCACCGGATGATATAACGCTGAAACTGCGGGATGTGCGCGCGGCCTCGGGGCTGAGCCTGTCCAAGGTGGCCGAGATGACAGGCGTCAGCAAGGCCATGCTGGGCCAGATCGAGCGGGGCGAATCCAGCCCGACCATCGCGACCCTGTGGAAGATCGCCAAAGGATTCCAACTGCCACTTAGTGCTTTGATCGGGTCGTCGGCGCTGCGCGACCCTGCCGATTCCAGCCTGTTCCACACAGTGACCTTTCCCGGCAGTATCGAGGTCAAGATCGTCTTCCCCTATGATCCCGCACTTGGCGCGGAAACCTTCCACGTCGATCTTGCCCCAAACCAGAGCCACGAATCCGCCGCCCATGCCGCCGGCGTAACCGAAGAAGTGTTCGTGCTGAAAGGGGCGCTGGATATCTTGCGCGATGGGGAATGGGTGCCGTTGCAAGCCGGGCAGGGCCTGCGCTTTGCTGCAGACATTCCCCATGGTTATCGGGCGGGTGATAAGGGTGCCGCATTTCTGAACATGCACCACTATGGTCAGGCCGGATAAGCGGACCCGCGACCTTATCCAGCCTTGAACCCGCATCCCCGCGCGTATAGGGAAAACCCAAGCTCGCTTTGGGGAGGCTTTGATGCAGGACGATCCGAAAACCCTCGTTTCAACCGAATGGCTTGCAGCCCATCTCAAGGACCCGGACCTGCGGGTTCTGGACGGTTCATGGTATTTGCCGCAGCAAGGGCGGGATGCAAAGGCCGAGTATGACGCGGCCCATATTCCCGGCGCGCGGTTCTTTGACATTGACGAGATCTCGGATCGCCGCTCGGATTTGCCGCACATGGCGCCCCCGGTTGAAAAGTTCATGTCGCGCCTGCGGGCGATGGGGGTTGGGGATGGTCATCAGGTGGTGGTCTATGATGGCGCCGGGTTGATGTCCGCCGCGCGGGTCTGGTGGCTGTTCCGTCTGATGGGTCAGGAAAACGTCGCTGTTCTGGATGGCGGTTTCCCCAAATGGCAGGCTGAAGGGCGTGAGATCGAAGACCTTCCTCCGGTCATTCGTGACCGTCACATGACGGTGCGCGTGCAAAACCATCTGGTGCGGGACGTCACGCAGGTATCTGCTGCGGCGAAGTTGGCCGATCACGAGATCATTGATGCACGCTCTGCCGCCCGATTTGCAGGGACAAGCGCCGAGCCGCGTGAAGGCTTGCGTTCGGGTCATATTCCAGGCTCGCGCAATGTGCCGTTTGATACGCTGCTGAACAAGAACGGCACGATGAAGTCGCCCGATGAATGCCGCACCGTGTTCGAGGCCGCTGGCGTGGACCTTTCGAAACCCGCCATTACCTCATGCGGGTCGGGTGTAACTGCCGCGATCCTCAGCCTTGCGTTGGAACGCTTGGGCAAAAAAGACCATTCGCTTTATGACGGCTCCTGGGCTGAATGGGGTGCGTTCCCCACCCTGCCCGTCGCAACCGGAGAGACCTGATGTTCGAAAACCTCAAACCGCAGCCCGCCGATAAGATCCTAGCGCTGATGCAGATGTACCGCGAAGACCCGCGCGATCAGAAGATCGACCTGGGTGTTGGCGTCTACAAGAATGCTGAAGGCGTGACCCCGGTCATGCGCGCGGTGAAAGCGGCTGAAAAGCGCATTCTGGAAGAACAGGAGAGCAAGGCCTATACCGGTCTGGCGGGCGATCCGGCTTTTGCGGATGCGATGATCGGCCTGATCCTTGGCACCTCGGTTCCGCGCGGCAACATCGCGGCTGTAGCGACGCCCGGTGGCACCGGCGCGTGTCGGCAAGCGTTCGAGATGATCCGCATGGCCAACCCTTCGGCGCGCGTCTTTGTGTCGAACCCAACATGGCCGAACCACCTGTCGATCCTGAACTATCTGGGGATGGAGACCGTCCCGTACCGCTATTTCGACGGTGAGACCCGAGGCGTTGATTTCGATGGCATGGTCGAAGACCTGAAAACGGCCAAGGCGGGCGACGTGGTTCTGCTGCATGGCTGCTGCCACAACCCGACCGGAGCCAATCTGAACATGGTTCAGTGGCAAGAGGTCGTGAACATCATCAACGAGCTTGGCCTCGTGGCGATGATCGACATCGCCTATCAGGGTTTCGGTGATGGTCTTGAGGAAGATGCGCAGGCTACCCGCCTTGTTGCCTCGTCGGTCAAGCGTTGCCTGATCGCGGCGTCTTGTTCCAAGAACTTCGGTGTATATCGCGAACGCACTGGCCTGTTGATGGCGATCAGTGATGATGCGGCGCAGACGGCGCTGAACCAGTCGACGCTGGCGTTTCTGAACCGCCAGAACTATTCCTTCCCGCCCGATCATGGCGCGCGGGTTGTGACGACGATCCTGAATGACGACGCCTTGCGCGCGGATTGGGCGGCCGAGCTGGAAGAGGTTCGCCTGTCCATGCTGGGTCTGCGCCAACAACTGGCCGACGAATTGCAGCGCCTGAGCGGATCGGACCGGTTCGGCTTTGTCGCTCAGCATCGCGGCATGTTCTCGCGTCTGGGGGCGGCACCTGAACTGGTCGAGAAGCTGCGTTCTGATCACGGCATCTACATGGTCGGCGACAGCCGGTTGAACATCGCGGGTCTGAACGCCAACACGGTGCCGATTCTGGCACAGGCGATTGTCGACGTCGGCGTCTGAGTTATCCATAACTACCCACAAAGCCGCGCAGCATTGCGCGGCTTTTTTGTTTTTGGGCAATTCCAAAAGATAAGGCCGGGCGCGAACGCCCGGCCTTTGAGTGGTGAACTCAGGTCTTAGCCTTTGGAGAATTCGGGATATGCTTCCATCCCCAGTTCTGCCATGTCGAGGCCGTTGATCTCGTCCTCTTCGCTGACGCGAATGCCGACAACGGCTTTCAGGATGCTCCACAGGATCAGCGCGCCGACAAAGGTGAACACGCCGTAGGCTGCGATACCGAGAAGCTGGGTGCCCAAGGATGCTTCGCCGTAGAAGATCACGGCGATGGTGCCCCAGATGCCTGCGAACAGGTGAACCGGAATTGCACCAACAACGTCGTCGATCTTGAACTTGTCCAGCATCGGAACCGCGAAGACCACGATGATACCGCCGACAGCACCGATCCACAGTGCACCGAACAGGGTCGGGGCCAGAGGTTCGGCCGTGATCGACACCAGACCAGCAAGCGCGCCGTTCAGCACCATGGTTAGGTCAGGCTTTTTGTACAGCAGTTGTGTCAGGATCAGGGCTGTAACAGCGCCCGAAGCGGCGGCCATGTTGGTGTTGGCGAAGATACGCGAGACGTCTGTTATGTCGCCCACGGTGCCCATCGCAAGCTGCGAGCCGCCGTTAAAGCCGAACCAACCCAGCCACAGGATGAACGTACCCAGGGTCGCCAGTGCCAGGTTCGAACCGGGCATCGGATGGACCTTGCCGTCCTTGTACTTGCCGATCCGTGGGCCAAGGATGATCGCGCCTGCCAGCGCTGCCCAGCCACCGACCGAGTGTACGACGGTCGAGCCAGCGAAATCCGAGAAGCCAGCTTCAGACAACCAGCCGCCACCCCACTGCCAGGAACCCGAAATCGGGTACATGATACCGGTCAGCACAACGACGAAGATCAGGAAGGGGAACAGCTTGATCCGTTCGGCAACGGCACCTGACACGATGGAGGCGGTTGCAGCCACAAAGACCAACTGGAAGAAGAAGTCCGAACCGATCGAGGCATAGTCCAAAGCAGCCTCGGCAGGGTCGACGCCGACCGGGTCAAGCACGGTTGGGCCGCCAATGGCAAAGAAACCATTGAAGTCGCCCGGATACATCGTGTTGAAGCCAACCAGCCAGTACATGATCGCGGCTATGGAAAACAGCGCCACGTTCTTGATCATCTGCATGGCGACGTTCTTGGAACGCACCAGACCGCCTTCCAGCATGGCAAAACCTGCCGCCATGAAGAAGACTAGGAACCCTGCCATCAGGAACAGCAGCGTGGTGAAGATATACTGGGTATGGAGCGCGGCTTCGCCGTCGGCGGCCTCTTGCGCCAGACCCATCTGCGGCAGCGCGACGATCGCGGCAGCAGGGATGAGAGATTTCATCAGGTTCATTGTCAGTCCTCGAATGATTGTGAGTGGGGGCGCTTACAGCGCCTCTTCGTTGGTTTCCCCGGTCCGCACGCGCAGGGCCTGCTCGACATCGAGGACGAAAATCTTGCCGTCACCGATCTTGCCGGTCTTGGCGGTTTTGGTGATGGTCTCGACGATCTGGTCGGCCATCGCAGCGGGCACCACGATTTCCAGTTTGATCTTGGGCACGAAGTTCACGGCATATTCCGCGCCGCGATAGATTTCTGTGTGACCCGATTGCGAGCCGAAGCCCTTGATTTCGGTCACCATCATGCCGCGCACGCCAGCTTCGGTCAGTGCCTCGCGCACCTCCTCCAGCTTGAACGGCTTGATTGTCGCAATGATCAGTTTCACGTTGATCCCCTCTGCTTCCCGGTCTGTCCGGCTTGTTTGCACTCGCAGCAAAAAAGCGCGGCTGACGGTTTTAAGGAACTCCGAGTGCGACCGGACGCTGGGGAAATTTGCAGCTAGGTGCACAATTTTTGCACAGTTTGAGATATATGCTTAAAAAATGTGCGAATTAAGGAAGCAATTTACCGGAAATTCGGACCTCAACTTCACGGGTGTGGCAGGGTATGGTGCCTCAAAACGATAACCGGGCAGAGTTCGGAAATGACAGATTCCAAGCGCCGCAAAACTCCTTTGGTGGCGGATAAAAGACACCCGTCCAAGGGCCGGAAACCCAAGGCGACCAAACGCACCGCGAAACCTGCGGGAAAGAAGGCTGTCGCCCGCAAAACCTCCACACGAAAGCCCACCCGCAAGAAAACACGCAAGAAATCGGCCGGGGGCGGCGGAGGAATATTCCGCCGTATGTTCCGCTGGCTATGGCGGATGATCTGGGGTGTGACATGGCGCGTCGGGGCCGTTTGCGCGCTGTTGCTGGCGCTGGCGATTGGCGTTGTCTACACCTCGCTGCCCGATGTCGATTCGCTTTTGGACGGCCGCGCGCGCGGGTCGGTCACGATGCTGGACCGCGACGGTAAAGTGTTTGCATGGCGCGGTGATCAGTTTGGCGGTGTCATTACGGCTGATACGGTGTCCCCGCACCTTAAACACGCGGTCATCGCGACCGAGGACAAGCGGTTCTATCGCCATTTCGGTGTTAGCCCGCGCGGGGTTGCCAGCGCCGTGCGCATCAACCTGAGCGAAGGCAGGGGGCCGCTGTCGGGCCATGGCGGTTCGACCATCACGCAGCAGACGGCCAAGTTGCTATGTCTGGGCGTTCCTTACGATCCGGCTGAGTGGGAGTCCGAGGCGGCCTATGAATCTGATTGCCGTCAGGGGTCGTTGTGGCGCAAGGCCAAGGAAGCCGTTTACGCGATGGCGATGGAAGTCAAATACTCCAAGGACGAAATCCTTACCATCTATCTGAACCGGGCGTTCCTTGGCGCAGGTGCGCGAGGGTTCGAGGCGGCCAGCCAGCGGTATTTCGGGATTTCAGCCGCCGAAGTATCTCCGTCCGAGGCCGCGATGCTGGCGGGCCTTCTGGTTGCGCCGACCCGGTATGCGCCGACGAACAACCTGCAACGCTCGCAGGATCGGGCGCGTCTGGTGGTCGGATTGATGGAGGATCAAGGATATCTTTCCCCCGCGCAGGCGAGCGAAGCCCGCACCCGCCCCGCAGAATTGTCCGAAGCCGCCGCCGCGCGTGCAGGCGGATATTTCGCCGATTGGGTCATGGCCAGCGGGCCCGAGTTCTTCACCCGCAACACGACCGAGGACGTGGTGATCCGGACTACTTTGGATCAGCGCCTGCAAAAATCGGCTGAAGAGGCGCTGCAATATATCTTTCAGGAAAAGGTCCGCGAAGGGTCCAAGGCGCAGGCTGCGATTGTCGTGATGTCCGCAGATGGGGCTGTGCGCGCCATGGTCGGCGGTCGCAAGACGCGCGTATCAGGTGCGTTCAATCGCGCGACGCAGGCATTGCGGCAGACCGGATCATCCTTCAAACCCTTCGTCTACGCGACAGCGCTGGAGCTTGGGTATTCCCCGCTGGATACGGTGGTGGACGAGCCCTATTGCATCAATATTCCCGGTTCGGGTCAGTGGTGCCCCAAAAACTATACCAACAAGTTCTATGGCCGGGTCACGCTTGCGGATGCGCTGAAGAACTCTTTGAACATCCCGGCCGTTAAAGTGGCCGAGGTTGCGGGGCTTGAAAACGTCCGCACCGTCGCCAGCGGTTTTGGAATTGCCAATGATCTGGCCGAGGGCCCCGCCCTTGCCCTGGGCGCGTCGGAAAGCACGCTGATCGAGATGACAGGGGCTTATGCGGGTATCCTGAACGGTGGCTCGTCCGTGGAGCCTTATGGCCTGACCGAGTTGAAGCTGCTGGGGGACCAGACGCCCGTCATGGTGACGACGACCGGCATCGGAGAGCGTGTCATCAACGACAAGGCGGCCAAGCAACTGACATGGATGATGGAGCGCGTGGTCTCGGAAGGCACCGGCGCGCGGGCGCAGCTTCCGGGCTGGCAGGTGGCGGGCAAGACCGGCACGACTCAGGCCGCGCGCGATGCGTGGTTCATCGGATTCACGGCGGATTACGTGGCGGGTGTCTGGATGGGTTATGACGACAACACGCCGCTTTCCGGTGTCACCGGCGGCGGGTTGCCTGCGGAAATCTGGAAGGAAACCATGCTGCGCGTGACCGAGGGGATGACGCCGACGCCCTTGCCGATGTTGGCCCCGGACCCGCCCGTACGAACCGCGCAGCCCCGGCAGCAACGCCGCAAGCAGGGCAACGGGTTCGAAAATGCCATCAACAACCTGTTGAACAATATTTTCGGCAACTGATCGGGCAAAGAAAAAGGCGGTGCGCTGGGCACCGCCTTTTGCATCTGTATGGCTGTGTGATCAGACGGTTTCGTCCAGCGCCGCCAGAATTGCGTCACCCATTTCGGTGGTCGACACAGGCTGCACGCCCTCTTCGGCCAGCAGGTCGGCGGTGCGGACGCCATCGGCCAGAACCTTCTCAATTGCGGCTTCCAGTCGGTCAGCCTCGGCGCCTTGGTCAAAGCTATAGCGCAGCGCCATGGCGAAGCTGAGGATACATGCGATCGGGTTCGCCTTGCCCTGACCCGCGATATCAGGGGCCGAGCCGTGGACCGGTTCGTACATCGCCTTGGGACGGCCATTGGCCATCGGTGCACCCAAGCTGGCTGAGGGCAGCATCCCTAGCGATCCGGTCAGCATCGCCGCGCAATCGGACAGGATATCGCCGAACAGGTTGTCGGTGACGATCACGTCAAACTGCTTGGGCGCGCGAACCAACTGCATTGCGCCATTGTCGGCATACATATGGGTCAGCTCAACCTCGGGGTAATCCTCGGCGACACGGTCCACGACCTCGCGCCACAGGATGCCCGATTCCATGACGTTGGCTTTTTCCATCGAGCACAGCTTTTTGTTCCGGCGCATCGCCAGTTCAAAGGCCGAGCGTGCGGCGCGTTCGATCTCGGATTCGGTGTAGCGCTGGGTGTTTATGCCCACGCGTTCGTTGCCTTCTTCGAAGATGCCGCGCGGCTCGCCGAAATAGACGCCCGAGGTCAGTTCGCGCACGATCATGATGTCCAGACCGGCAACGATATCCTTTTTCAGCGACGAGAAGTCGGCCAGCGCGTCAAAGCATTGGGCTGGACGCAGGTTGGAAAACAGGTCCATTTCCTTGCGCAGGCGCAGAAGGCCGCGTTCAGGTTTTACACTGAAATCCAGATCGTCGTATTTCGGGCCACCAACCGCGCCTAGCAGCACAGCGTCAACCTCTTGCGCCTTGGCCATGGTCTCATCCGACAGGGGCTTGCCATGGGCGTCATAGGCGGCACCGCCGACCAGATCCTCGCTCACGTCGAACGCCAAACCGCGGTTCGCGCCGAACCAGTCGATGATGCGGCGGACTTCGGCCATAACTTCGGGGCCAATACCGTCTCCGGGCAGGATGAGGAGCGAGGGGTTGGACATGAAGGATCTCCTTGCGTTTCGTCGCAATGGCCCTAGCGCCTGCGCAGCATGGGGTCAATGCGAGGAAGCTGTAAGCTGCAGGTAAAACCCGTATCTGTGCCCGGAACGACGAATTCCTGAAGGAGTGCTTGCCGCGCGCGGCCCAGCCGACGTTCAGGTTTTTGGTAGAAACGCGGCGTTGAACGCCTTGCGCACCCACTCAACAGTGACCTGCACGCGCTTGTACCCAACAGTATCCGGGTTGAGATAGAGGTACAGGGTGCGGCTGAAATCCGGACGACCTGTGCCAACAGGCACCAGATCATCGCGCCCTTCGGCAAGGCACATTGGCAGCAACCCTTTACCTGCCCCCGCAGCAACGGCCGAGACCAGCACGCTGGCGTCCGTTGCGGTTAATCTCACTTTTTCGGCGTGTTTGCTCAGGCGTCTGACCGCGCGGTTGATGATAGGGCGGCTGGCCTCTTCGTCAAAAAAGGCAACCCAGCTTGCGGGTGCTTCTTGCAGGTGGGCGGCGTGGTAAACGGCGTAAGGGACCTGACCCAGTGTGACCGTGTATTCCGCAGATTCGGGCGGAACTTCGAACCACATCTGAATTGAGGCTTCGCCCGAGATACGCGTTGTTGCGGCGCGGGTCATGAACCTCAGGTCCAGTCCGGGGTTAGCGGCAAGAAACCGATCCATCCCCGACAAGGCGAGGCGCTGCATTGTCCACGAATTCCCGACGATACGCATCATCCCCACAGCGCTGGCGTGTGATTGAGAGATTTCGTCGGTCATTCGGTGATAGCTTGCTTCGATCTGCAGCGCACGTTCGATTGCAATTGCCCCTGCTTCGGTCGCCACAAACCCTGACTTAGAGCGAACAAACAGGATCACCCCAAGCTCTTGTTCCAACGCGGTCAACCGACGGCCCATTGTGGTCGCGTCTACATCAAGGAAGTGTGCCGCGCCTGTCAAAGAGCCCGCCCGACTAATGGCCAACAGCACTTTCAGATTGTCCCAGTTCATTTTCAAATGTCCTGCAAATTTGCATGATCTTGATGCGGATTAGCGGCTTTTTGTCCGCAGATTTCAATTCTAAAGTTCCGGCGTTCCGAAAGAGAGACAGCACTTTCCATATTTCACAGTGGGTTACGAGTACGCTTTTTTGGATGGTTTGGGCCGGTGCGGGTGTGCGTCGGCCCGTGAAAAAGGACAAGTGAATGCAAAGATACTCAACATTATGGGCCGCGACCGCGTGTCTGGCTTTTGTCGCCGCCTGTAGTCAGACAGAGGCCCCGGAGCCGATCCAGCCTGAGCCTATATTTAATAAATACGGAGACGTTGTCGGCTGCACCGGCGGGGCCAGCCCCAGTGGTGCGAACCCGGACCAGCCCTGTCTGCCACCGCCACCACCGCCCCCCGGAGGGTGCGATGACTCGGCGGTTGCTGGAACGGCATCGGTTCCATGCTCGCCAACGGGTGAAGAGCGTGAGCCCGAAGATAGTTCAACCTCGGGCGGGGGCCGTGACCCGGGCGACAGCTCGACTTCGGGCGGGGGGCGTGACCCGGGCGATAGCTCAACTTCCGACGGTGCCCGTGATCCAGGGGGAAGTTCAACATCTGGCGGCGGCAGCGATCCAACCGGAAGTTCGTCGACCGGCGGAGGCCGTGATCCTGCGGGCGGAGGGTCATCCTCTGCGCCGCGGACCTGACACCGCACGTTTTGGGTAACGAGTTCTTCAGGGTTTGAAGACGATCCTCGGCAAAGGACAGGGCAGCCAACCGGTTGCCCTGTTTTCCCGTTTCACTCCATTTCCAGATCGACCCAAACTAGCCGATGGCGGCTTGCTGCTTGCGCCGCCTTTCGTCCTTCGGTCCCTGTGTCAGGCCAATAAACACCGCTGTCCCGAACCGTCCAACGGGCCGAGGGCAATACGTAATCCACCCGCATATCACCCGTTGCTTTCCAAGTGACCGTCGCCAAGTCGCCTGTCGCGTCACGCGGCTGGGGGTCTTGTAGCAGGGGATGGGACAAAAGCGCCTTAATCGCCTGTTTACGCCCCTCTCCGCGGGTCGGGTCCTGATTGGCATCCCCGGCGATCACATAAGGGCCTTTGGGGGCGCTGCCTAACCGACCATCCAGAACGTGCGACCACACCTGTATTTCATCGTGATTGCGGAGCCCGTTCCGATCTTCTGGTCCGTCAAAAACAGGGGGTGCCGCGTGAAAGGTCATCAGGTCGACCGGCCCAAAAGGTGTTTCAACCGGAACCACCCATTGTGCGACCGAAGGCAACCGCTGTACCTGCTGCGCATCTTCGGACGGATAAGGCTGTCCGTCTAATACCGGCAATTGCGCATCCGGCAGGTCCCGCCAGAGCAAAGGCGAAAAATCCTGAACCTCGTCTTGGTTGATGGGATAACGCGACAGGACCGCCATGCCGCCATGCCCGGTGTATTTGCCCCAACCCTGCGCGTCGCCCGGACCATCGGTGCGACCGTCGCCGTCCATATCCAGGCCTGTCTCCAAACCCGAATTTGGCCGAGCGGCAAACTGATGGGGGTAATCCAAACCGGCCTCTCGCAACTGTTCAGTCAATGCGGCAAGCGTTTGGCCACCAAAATCCCAGTCGACACCCTGCAACGCCACAATATCCGGGTTCACCGCGGCCAAAACCTGCGCTACAGCCTGAACCTGTGCGTCGCCGCGCCGAATATCCCTGAGCAACAGACCCGGCCCATCGCGGCTGAGTTCGGTGTTGAAGGTTGCCACGCGCACGGTCTCGGCCTGCGCCATAAGGGGCAGCACTAGCAGGAATAGTATTCGGATCATGCGGTCTGAGTGGACTCGGCCGTGGAATAGGCGCGCCGTTTTTCAACGATCAGGTTCGCGATACGAAGGGTGGCCATGCCGCGCATGATCATGCTGGCGGGCAGGAAAGCCCATGCGCTCATGGTCCAGATCAGGGTCTGCGGATTGCTGAGTGAAATGGGATCCACATAATTCGTCAGCATCTTTATCATCGCCGGGATCAGGAACGGCAGCAGCACCCCGATCGAGATGTTGAGCCGCCCGTCACGCTGTAGGCGCGTGACCACATCGCCGCCTTTGGTCGGATCGAACAAGGGCAGGTTGGTCCAGACGTTGAACGCACCGTTGCCCGTAGGCCAGCCGCGCAACTTCACGGCGTAGGCAAAGCTGCCCACCGTAACCAATGCCGTCAGATATGCGACACTGGCCGATATGCGAACCAGTTCGATCAGCGGCGCACTGGCGTCCACTGGCAGCATCAGCACGATCAGGCGAACTGGCGAATAGGGAAAGTCGACGATATTGGCCACGCTCAGGCCGACCGAATAAAAGACAGTTGTCAGATGGGTCGGCGCATAGGCGTTCTTACAGATCAGCGTCAGAAACATGATCATTGTGACCAGACCAACAAATCGTAGCCGGTTCACCGGCGGCGCGTCACGGAACTCAATAAAGCTGGGGAAGGCCGAGTTGTATTCGGCAAAGGTCAGGAAAAACGCAAGAATGGCGAGAAACACGACGATCTCGGTCCCATTCGTTGACGATGCGGGCAGATACAACGCGGGGGTCAGCACGATCAACGCAACCAATATTCCCCGTATTGCCGCCCCTGTTGTGCGCGCAATCACTATCCGAACCCTTTCAAACTGGACCGGTCGGTTCTGTGCCGACTTCATTCCAACTTGTGCCCGCCGTTTGTTTTTTGACGGATGCCTCTTTAGCGCCAACACTGGCTGCCTCAGGCACTCCACTCAAGCCAAGGTGCAGAAAACACGTGATTTTGGGCAAAATGATGGCAAAACTGGTGCGGGTTTGCATCATTGCTGACGCAAATCCGACGTGTAATTTAGCATTGCCCCTACATGTTGTGGTTGCCGCGAATTCAACCCCTAGAATGCGAAAGGGGCCGCTTAAGCGACCCCTTTAAGTTGAGTGTTCACAGAATCATCCACAGAATCATACCCAGGGGCGGGCCTGACTCGCGTGATCCTCGAATTTGTCTATGTGATGTTCTTTCTCCATCGACAGGCCGATATCGTCCAGACCGTTCAGCAGGCAGTGCTTGCGGTGCGGGTCGATGTCGAACGCGATTTCGACGCCATCCGATGTTGTAATCTTCTGATCCTCCAGATGCACAGTCATGCGGGCGTTTTCGCCTTTATGCGCGTCATCCATCAGGATCGCATGATGCTCTTCCTCGACCACGATGGGCAGGATGCCGTTCTTGAAGCAGTTGTTAAAGAAGATGTCTGCAAAGCTGGTCGAGATCACCACCTTGATGCCGAAATCCTTGATCGCCCAGGGCGCGTGTTCGCGCGACGAGCCGCAGCCGAAATTGTCACCGGCCACCAGAATCTCGGTGTTGCGGTAGGCGGGTTTGTTCAGAACGAATTCTTCGTTCTCACCGCCGTGCTCGTGATAGCGCATCTCGTCAAACAGCACGACGCCAAGGCCGGACCGTTTGATGGTTTTCAGGTGCACTTTGGGGATGATCATATCGGTGTCGATATTGATCAGTGGCATTGGGGCGGCCACCCCGTGGACTTTGTCAAACTTTTCCATGTTCACACTCCTGCGGGAGAGGGCCGACCCCTTGCCCCGCGTTTAAGCTTGTTTCGCTTCCGTTGTTGCGTCGTTGGGTGCGTTCTTGACGAAGAACGCCATGAAGACCAAACCGAACCCATTGAACAGCATCTCGACCCCCAGGAAGATACCCAGAATGCTCATCAGCACAGCGGGTTCACTTCCTACATAGGTCCAGATGATACCCGCGAGCACGATCGACAAGATGCCCGAGATCATTGTCGGCCAGAAATACTGTGTTCCGCGCATTTGGAACGACAGGATAACCCGCGCGATGCCGCCTGCCATGAACAGGATCAACATGACCACCGCCAGGGTGAGCGTTCCTGCAAGCGGCTGGGACATGAAGTTCCAGCCGAGGAACAGCATCACGGCACCCATGATGAATGACAGAATCTTGTTGCCGGTCCCTTCGACAGAAAATCCGCCGACAACCTGCAACGCGCCCGATATCAGCAGCAACACGCCAGTTACCACTGTCACAGCTATCGAAGCCACCACCGGTGCGCCCAGCACAAAGATGCCAAACGCAATCGAAAGTAGCCCCAACAAGAGCCATTTGACCCAATCACTCATTTCAGTCTCTCCCTCAAATATTCAGATATGAGGGTAGCTTACATCATTTCGCGGACGTCTGTCAGCCGTCCTGTGATTGCTGCCGCGGCAGCCATCGCCGGGCTAAGAAGATGGGTGCGTCCACCCCGCCCCTGACGGCCTTCGAAGTTGCGGTTCGAGGTCGCGGCGCAGCGCTCGCCCGGTTGCAACTGGTCGGGGTTCATCGCCAGACACATGGAACATCCCGCCAGACGCCATTCGAAACCGGCCTCTTTGAAGATATCCGCCAGACCTTCTTCCTCGGCCTGCAGGCGTACAAGGCCCGAGCCGGGCACGACCATGGCGCGCATCCCGTCCTTGATCTTTTTGCCTTTCAGGATTTCAGCAGCGGCGCGCAGATCTTCGATCCGGCCATTGGTGCACGACCCGATAAAGACGGTGTCGATTTCCACGTCGCTGAGTTTCTGACCGGCTTCCAGGCCCATATATTCGATCGAACGGCGCGCCGCGTCGACCTTGCCGCCTTCGAAATCTTCGGGATTCGGCACGGTTGCGGTGATCGGCAGCACATCCTCGGGACTGGTGCCCCATGTGACGACCGGCGCAATGTCTTCGCCGCGCAAGGTGATGACCTTGTCGAAATGTGCGCCTTCATCGGTATAAAGCGTTTTCCACCAGTCCATCGCCGCTTCCCATTGGGCACCTTTCGGGGCGTGCGGGCGACCTTTGACATATTCGAACGTGGTCTCATCGGGGGCGATCAGACCCGCGCGGGCACCACCTTCGATGGCCATGTTGCAGACGGTCATGCGACCTTCCATCGACAAATCGCGGATCGCTTCGCCGCAATATTCGATGACATAGCCGGTGCCGCCTGCGGTGCCAGTCTCACCGATCACGGCCAGAGTGATATCCTTGGCGGTCACGCCCGGCTGCAATTTGCCGGTGATTTCCACCTTCATGTTCTTGGATTTCTTTTGGATCAGGGTCTGGGTGGCCAGAACGTGTTCAACCTCAGAAGTGCCGATGCCGTGGGCCAGCGCGCCAAACGCGCCGTGGGTGGCTGTGTGGCTGTCGCCGCAGACAACGGTCATGCCGGGCAGGGTCCAGCCTTGCTCGGGGCCGACAATGTGCACGATGCCCTGACGGACGTCATGCACCGGGTAATAGTGAATGCCAAAATCCTTGGCGTTCTTGTCCAGTGCCTCGACCTGAATACGCGATTCTGGGTTTTCGATCCCGTTCACCCGGTCTGGCGTGGTGGGCACATTGTGATCCGGCACCGCGATGGTCTTTTCCGGCGCGCGCACCTTGCGGCCCGCCATGCGCAGGCCTTCGAACGCCTGCGGGCTGGTCACTTCGTGAACCAGATGGCGGTCGATATACAGCAGGCAGGTGCCATCATCGGCTTCGTGGGCGACATGGGCATCCCAGATCTTGTCATAGAGCGTTTTGGGGGACATCGGTCCTCTCCCGTATGTAATGAGAAATAGCTGGCGAGGTGGCTTAGGCTGCGCGTAGGCGCGCCAGAACCGTGCGGGCAGCCCCATAGAACCGTTCGCGCAGACGCGCGCGATCTTCCAGATTCTGAAGTTGGGCCACATTGAGTCTCATGCGCACCAGATATATCGCGCGATCCCGGCAATCAAGGTTCAAAACCGCCGCGGACTTGCATCGTGGGGCTTTGGTCTTCAATCTGGCCGTCAGGAGGCGCTGCATGAACCAAGACCTGATCCCAAGTTCGGTGTCAAAGCTTTATGACGATATGGTCGCGGCCTTCTCCTCTCAGTTTGAAAATTTTGCCGAACTGATCGTCACACCGGGCTGGCGGCAGTACCAGATTATTATCATCCTTTGTCTGTGGGGAGCGGCATTTGTACTAAAGCTGCTGACCCAGGGCCGTTGGGACACTTGGGCGCGCTCGCGCAGCGGGTGGCCCAAGTGGCGTTTGCGGGTTCTTGTGCAACTGATGCAGCGCCTGACGTTGGTCTATTTCGTGGTGCTGTCATGGGCGCTGTATCTGGTGATGCAGCAGATCACATGGCCTTCGCGCAGTTACATTATCGGCGTGATCGCAACCTTGGCCGCTGCGTGGCTGGCGATTGCGCTGGTGGCGCGGTTGGTGCGGAACCGCACGCTGCGACGCATCTTCAAATGGGCAATGTGGGTCTATGCAACGCTTGTTGCCCTGAACCTGACCGACGACGTGGCCGGGTTTCTTGACGGAGTTGCGATTTCCATCGGGGATCTGCACATCTCGGCCCTTGGGATTCTCAAGGCTGTTCTGCTGATCGGCATTCTGTTGACGCTGGCGCGCGTGGGAACCCGTGCCGCCGAGCGCGGCTTGATGAGCAATGACGATATCACCCCGTCGATGCAAGTGCTGCTGGCAAAAGGCATTCAAGTTCTGATTTATGGCGGGGTTTTTCTGGTCGCGATCCGTACGCTGGGCTTTGACCTGACCGGTATCGCGCTGTTGTCCGGCGCAATTGGTGTGGGGATCGGATTCGGGCTGCAAAAGGTGGTGTCGAACCTGATTTCGGGGATCATCATCCTGATGGATCGGTCGATCAAGCCGGGGGACGTAATCTCGCTGGGGGACACGTTCGGTTGGATCAACGCACTGGGCGCACGCTACGTCTCGGTCGTAACGCGCGACGGGCGGGAATATCTGATCCCGAACGAGGACCTGATCACCAATCAGGTTGTGAACTGGTCGCATTCCGACAAATTCGTGCGGCTGGATCTGGAGTTCGGCACCAGCTATTCGGACGACCCGCACAAGGTTCGTTCAACGGCCGTCAATTCCGTTAAAACTGTGTCGCGGGTCTTGAGCGGCGGGTCTCATGAGCCGGTCTGCCATATCACCGGGTTCGGTGACAGCAGCGTTGATTATGTCCTGCGCTTTTGGATCAGTGACCCGACCAAGGGGCTGACTAATATACGCGGCAATGTCTATCTGGCGCTGTGGGATGCGTTCCACGCCGAGGGCATTTCGATACCCTTCCCGCAGCGCGAGGTGCGGCTGCTGCCCGACGCAGGCTCGCAACAGATCGCAGAGGATTGAGCCTGCGTTGCGTGGCGCTTCATTGAAATGTTGCAATCCCCTTGTTACCTTATTAGTACCCCGGCGCCGGGATTGCATGGCGCGCAGCAAAGGAGGACTATGTCCTGTCTCTACATACCCAGGCGGGTTTGCCCGCCGATGACGGGGCCAGCGTGATGGCCCACTCTCAGTCAATCAGCGACAAGCTGCTTGAGCGTATCCTTTCCTCACTTTCCGATGACAAGGCCGAAGACGTCGTGCAGATCAACCTGCAAGGTAAGTCTTCTGTTGCGGATCACATGGTGATTGCCTCGGGTCGGTCGACCCGTCAGGTGGCGGCCATGGCGGAAAAGTTGACCGATCGCATCAAGCAGGAATTCGGTTTCACCTCGAAGGTCGAAGGCAAAGATACCGGCGACTGGGTGCTGATCGATACGGGCGATGTGATCGTCCATATCTTCCGCCCCGAAGTGCGCGAATTCTATCAGCTGGAAAAGATGTGGCTGCCCGCGGGCGGCAGCGCCTCAGCCAACTGAGGCGCTATCCCGGCCTGAATTAACAGGCCGGAGGCGAGAGAGATATGCGGATCAGCATAGTTGCGGTCGGGCGATTGCGCGCCGGACCCGAAAAGACCCTGCTTGACGATTACCTGACACGCTTTGATCGGACCGGGCGCGCTTTGGGCCTTGGTCCCGCGCGGGTGATCGAGGTTGAGGATAAGAAAAACGCGGGCATGGGGGCCGAGGCGACTTTGCTGCGCAAGGCGCTGCCCAAAGGGGCTGTGATCTGTACGCTGGACGAACGCGGGCGGGTGATGTCCTCACCTGATTTTGCGAAAAAGCTAGGCAGTTGGCGTGACGCCGGGCGGCAGGATCTGGCGCTGATCATTGGTGGAGCCGACGGAATAGACCCTAATCTGCGTTCGCAGGCGGATTTTTCCCTCTCATTCGGGTCGATGGTCTGGCCTCATATGCTGGTCCGTGTGATGCTGGCCGAGCAACTCTATCGGGCCGCAACCATATTGTCTGGCGGTCCCTATCACCGGGTCTGACCATGGCGCAGCTATTGATCGTTTACCACTCGCGCACCGGCGGAGCCCGGCAGATGGCCGAAGCTGCGGCCCGGGCCGCGCAGGGCGAAGCGGATGTTATCCTGAAAACCGCTAATCAGGCTGGACCCGATGATCTGCTGCAAGCCGACGGCTATATCTTCTGCGCGCCCGAGAATCTTGCTGCGATTTCGGGTCTGATGAAGGAATTTTTCGATCGCAGCTATTACCCGGTGCTGGGCCGGATCGAGGGCCGCCCCTATGCCCAGATGATCTGCGCCGGGTCCGATGGCGAAAACGCGGCCCGCCAGATCGCCCGCATCGCAACAGGCTGGCGGCTGAAAGAGGTGCAACCGCCTTTGATCATCTGCACCCATGCGCAAACGTCCGAGGCTATATTGGCCGCGAAAACCATCCCTTCCGGCCAGCTTGAAACCTGTCGAGAGCTTGGACTGGCCATGGCCGCCGGGTTGCAAATGCGCGTCTTCTGACCTCAGTCCAGATCGACCACATAGGTATCTTTGGCCCAGCCATCCGTATTGGTGCGGGCCTGTACCTGAACCTGCGTGACGCCGTCAGGAATCGCCACTCCGCTAAGGGATCGGGTAAAGGGCTGTTCATTCTCATGCGGGTGATGCAGCACGCGCATTCCCAGCTCTTGCCCCTGCATATCCAGCACCCGCCAGCCATCGGCATAATCGTCCCAACCCGTTTCGGGGTGAAGGACAGTCACGTCGAATCGCCATGTCTCACCGCTCTGTTTCGCGGTGACGTTTTCAATTACGGGATCGTCGGCAAAGGCGGGTGTGGCCAAAAGGGCGGTCAGAACAAGATATCTCATGATGTGAACCTAATCGTTTTGGTGCGATCCGGCGATCACGATCCAGTGTTGAGCAGAACCGTGCGCGAATGCGATGCGAACTCACGCCGATACAGCATGGCGAGTGTCGTTACCGTACCGGCAATCAACGCCAGAGGTCCCAATATCCACGCCACAGCAGCCAGCGCGAAATAGGTCGCCCGCAGGCCGCGATTAAAGCTGCGCGCGGCGGTGACGCAAATCTCGGCCGCTTGGGCGGCGCGGGGATAAGCGGAGGGGTCTTCGGGTTCATTGGGGACAGCGGCCATCAGCACGGCGCAATAGCCAAACAATCGGTGTGCCCAGACGTATTTCAAAAAGGCATTGGCCAAAAACAGCAGGATGATCAGAATCTTGACCTCCCACACCATCGCGGGGGCCGTTCCCAGCGCTAGGTCCTGCGCCAGCCCGGCCAGCCGTTCCGTATTGCCCAACAGGGCCAATCCACCCCCGATTGCAATCATCGTGGTCGAGGCAAAGAACGTGCTGCCCTGCCGCATCGTGCCCACCACCTGCGCATCAAACATGCGTGGCTGGCGCGTGACCATTTCCTTCATCCAGTCGCGGCGATAGTCATCCATAATCATCCCGACCGAGGGTTTGCCAGGCGACGGATTTTCGATCCGCCAGCCGATCCACAGCCATGCGCCGATCAGCAGGGCAATGCCGACAAAGTCCAGTGGCGCGAAGGGCAATGTTTGATCAATCCAGGACATAGGCGCGACACTAAGTCGTGACGTCGCAACTTGCCAGATCGGAAAATTGGTAATATTATTTTACCAAACGGAGGGCCAGCCATGGAAATGCCAAAGCCAAACCCAGACATTCTGCGCCGCAAGGATGTGGTCCTGCGACGCCTGTTACAGGTTCTGCCCGACGACGCCGTGATCCACGATCCGACTGAGACGCGCGCTTATGAGTGCGATGCGCTGACGGCCTATCGTTGCCCTCCGATGCTGGCTGTTCTGCCATCCACGACCGCCGAGGTCTCGGACGTGCTGCGCATCTGCAACGAAGAAGGCGTTCCGGTTGTTCCGCGCGGCTCGGGGACATCTCTGGCCGGTGGCGCATTGCCCACGGCGGACAGTGTCATTCTGGGTGTCGCACGCATGAATGAGGTGTTGGAGGTCGACTATGACAACCGATTTATCCGGGTCCAGACCGGGCGCACCAACCTAAGCGTGACCGGGGCCGTGGAAGAAAATGACTTCTTTTATGCGCCCGACCCTTCGTCGCAACTGGCCTGCGCGATTGCGGGGAATATCGCGATGAATTCGGGCGGGGCGCATTGTTTGAAATACGGCGTGACCACGAACAATCTGCTGGGCGTCACGATGGTCATGATGGATGGCAGCGTGGTCGAGATCGGCGGCGCGCATCTGGATGCGGGCGGGCTGGACTTGCTGGGTGTGGTCTGCGGTTCCGAGGGGCAGTTGGGCGTCGTGACCGAGGCCACCTTGCGCATCCTGCGCAAGCCCGAGGGCGCGCGGCCCGTGCTAATGGGGTTCGATGACAACGAAGTCGCCGGGCAATGCGTGTCGGATATCATCAAATCGGGCATTCTGCCGGTGGCGATCGAGTTCATGGATACGTTGTGCATCAAGGCGTGTGAGAACTTTGCCCATGCCGGCTATCCCGATTGTCATGCGCTGCTGATCGTCGAGGTTGAAGGGTCCGAGGCCGAAATCGACTATCAACTGTCGAAAATCGTTGAGATCGCGAAACGTCACAACCCGGTCGAGTTGCGCGAAAGCCAATCCGCCGAGGAAAGCGCCAAGATCTGGCTGGGACGCAAGTCGGCATTTGGCGCGATGGGGCAGATGAACGACTACATGTGTCTGGATGGGACGATCCCTGTGTCTGCTCTTCCGCAGGTGTTGCGCCGGATCGGAGAGTTGAGCGAGGATTACGGATTGCCTGTGGGCAACGTGTTCCACGCAGGTGATGGGAATATGCACCCGCTGATTCTGTTTGACGCCAACAAGCCCGGCGACCTTGAGAAATGCGAGGCGTTCGGGGCAGATATCCTCAAGCTGTGTGTGGATGTGGGCGGATGTCTGACCGGTGAACACGGAGTCGGTATCGAAAAGCGGGATTTGATGTCGCATCAATACGCGCCTGCGGACCTTGAGGCGCAGATGGCGGTAAAGGATGTGTTCGATCCAAACTGGCTTTTAAACCCGGCCAAAGTGTTCCCGCTGGATGTATCCGAAGTTCGCAGGATCGCTGCTGAATAGGGGGCGCTGCCCCCATCGCGGCAGGCCGCGATTCCCCCGAAGTATTTTTGAACAGAAGAAGTGTCATGAGACCTGAAACAGAGGCCGAGTTGGCCGAGATAGTGGCTGGACTGCAAGGGCCCGTGCGAATTGCCGGTGGTGGAACCCGAGGGATCGGCGGGCCGGATGACCTTGTTGAAACTGGCGGTTTGAGCGGGATTACCTTGTATGAGCCAGGCGCGCTGACGATCGTGGCGCAAGCCGGGACCTCCGTGGCTGAGATCGAGGCCGCGCTGGACGCCGAAGGTCAACAATTGGCGTTCGAACCGATGGATCATCGCGGCCTGTTGGGTACCAATGGCACACCGACGATTGGTGGCGTCGTGGCCGCCAATATTTCGGGGCCGCGCCGGATTCAGGCGGGGGCGTGCCGCGATTTCCTGCTGGGCGTCCGTTACGTCGACGGTCGGGGTCAGATCGTAAAGAATGGCGGGCGGGTGATGAAAAACGTGACCGGGTATGACCTGGTCAAGTTGATGAGCGGTGCCTGGGGAACGCTGGGCGTGTTGACCGAGGTTTCGCTGAAAGTCCTGCCCAAGCCCGAGGCGATCGCAACGCTGCAAATCCCGGTCGCGGATGCAGGAACGGCAATTCGGGTGCTCTCTGCTGCATTGAAATCCCCGTTCGAGGTAAGCGGAGCGGCCTATGACCCCCAAACAGGCCGTGCCTTGCTGCGGCTGGAAGGGTTTGCGGATTCGGTGGCTTACAGGGTGGAGCAGTTGAAATCCACGCTGGCCGGTTTTGGCGCGCCAGAAGAGATCGAGGGTTTGCCTGACTTGTGGCGCGGCATTCGGGATGCCGCTGTGTTCCATGACAAGGAGGGCGATGTTTGGCGTATCTCGGTCAAACCGACGGACGCGCCAGAGGTGTCCGCGCGTCTGGACGCAAGCCAGACTCTGCTTGATTGGGGCGGCGGATTGATCTGGGCGCTTGTTCCCAAGGGCACCGATCTGCGCGCACGTCTAGGTGCGTTCGACGGTCATGCGACGATTGTCCGAGCGGATACAGAAACCACCGGAAATTTGGGCCGTTTCCAACCCGAAACTGCTGGTATAGCGGCTCTAACACATGGACTTCGGCAGAAATTTGATCCGCGTGGTTTGTTCAACCCGGGACTGATGGGGTAGAAAAATGCAGACGACGTTTTCCGAAGAGCAACTACGTGATCCGGGCATCAAGCGTTCGAATGAAATCCTGCGCAATTGCGTGCACTGCGGGTTTTGCACTGCGACCTGTCCCACATATCAGGTTCTTGGGGATGAGTTGGACAGCCCGCGGGGACGCATTTACCTGATCAAGGACATGCTGGAGAACGAGCGTGTTCCGGATGAAAAAACCGTCAAGCATATTGACCGCTGCCTGTCCTGTCTGGCGTGCATGACAACCTGTCCCTCGGGCGTGCACTACATGCATCTGGTGGATCATGCCCGCGAGTATATCGAACAGAATTACAAACGGCCTTTGTCAGATCGTGTATTGCGCTGGGTTCTGGCGCAAATCCTGCCCTATCCGATGCGGTTCCGCTGGGCACTGATTGGTGCGAAACTCGGTCGGCCGTTCAAATTCCTGATGCCCGACGCGCGGTTGCGCGCAATGCTGGATATGGCGCCGAAACATATCCCGCCGGTGAGTCGTAACGATGATCCACAAAGCTTTGCGCCGAAAGGCGCGCGCAGAAAGCGCATCGCATTGATGACGGGTTGCGCGCAAAAGGCTCTGAATACGGACATCAACGATGCCACCATTCGTTTGTTGACCCGTATGGGCTGTGAAGTTGTCGTGGCCGAGGGGGCCGGGTGCTGTGGTGCCCTGACCCATCACATGGGCAAATCAGACGACAGCCATAAGGCCGCTGCCGCGAATATCCGCGCCTGGACAGCCGAGATGGACAGGGACGGGCTGGATGCGATTGTCATCAATACCTCTGGCTGCGGCACGACCGTCAAGGATTATGGCCACATGTTCCGAAACGATGCATTGGCCGAAGACGCGGCGCGGGTATCCTCGATCGCAATGGATATCAGTGAGCTGTTGGTGCAGCTTGAACTGCCGGAAGGCACCGGCAAAGATATGACGGTCGCCTATCATGCAGCATGTTCCCTGCAACACGGCCAAAAGATCAAGACGCACCCCAAAGATTTGCTCAAACGCGCGGGTTTCACCGTGGTCGAGCCTGCGGACAGCCATTTGTGCTGTGGCAGCGCGGGCACCTATAACTTGATGCAGCCTGAGATTTCTGGAAAACTCAAACAGCGCAAGGTCAGGACTCTTGAGGCGAAGAACCCTGATGTTATCGCCGCTGGCAACATTGGTTGCATGATGCAGATCGGTTCGGGCACCGACGTTCCGATCCTGCATACGGTGGAATTGCTGGACTGGGCAACCGGAGGTCCCGTGCCCCGAGCCATGCAACAGGATCGGAAGTTAGACCACGAGGTCCCGATCCTTAGATAGGTGTTGATGCGGTAACGCATCTCGGTTTCGGTCAGGAACCGCCTGTCATGTCAGCGCCCTATTTTCGCCTCACCCGGTGCGTAGAAAGATACGTAGATAGCAACGCCGGAGAACCGCTTGCGAAACTGGATCAAGGCTCTAGTGCTGGCATGTTTGCCTATGACCGCCAACGCACAGGATTCCAGACTAAAAAGTCTGGACACCACCGATGCGGGGCGTGCCTGGATGGCTGTGGGTCGCCTTGATATCGGTGGCGCAGGGTTTTGCACGGGCACGCTGATATCCCCGACCTTGGTTTTGACTGCGGCCCACTGCCTGTTCGACAAGGTCACAGGTCAACGTGTGGAACTGGCCCAGGTCGAGTTTTTGGCGGCTTGGCGGCTGGGGCGCGCGTCTGCATACCGCGCCGCACGCAGGGCCGTAATCCACCCTGACTACCAATACGGCGAAGAAGCATCTGCTGCGCGTATTGGCAGTGATATTGCGCTGATCGAGCTTTGGCAGCCAATTCGCAACACGACCGTCATTCCCTTTGAAACAGGAAACCGCCCGGCAAAAGGGGAAGAGGTTGGCGTTGTGTCTTATGCAAAAGACCGGGCCGAGGCGCCTTCGTTGCAAGAAGTGTGCTCGGTCATGACCCGCAAATCCGATGTGTTAGTCATGTCCTGCGATGTCGAGTTCGGATCGTCTGGCGCACCCGTCTTTTCCTTTGACGGGGATCGGCCCCGAATCGTGTCTGTTGTTGCGGCCAAGGCCGAATTCAACGGGCAGCGCGTGGCCGTTGGAACAGCGGTAGAAGAATCGCTGACCTTGTTGCAGGCTGAATTGTCGGCAGGGCGTGGGTTTATCGCCTCTACAAATTCTAACGGATCAGGCAGCAACGTGGGCGCCCGTTTTATCAAACCATGATCCAATTTCTTTTTTCTATCCTTTGCCTTCTTACGGTGGCTACCGCCGCGTCTGCCCAAAGTGCGAAGCGCACACTGAATGACCGTGACGATCTTTATGGTTGGGAAGCTGTCGGTCGGTTGGATATTGGTCAAGACGGGTTCTGCACAGGCACCTTGATCGCGCAGGACCTTGTGTTGACGGCGGCGCATTGCGCTCTGAACCGGGCAAGCGGGTCTCCTTATGAACCTGGTGAGGTTACCTTTCGCGCAGGTCTGAGCGATGGGAAGGCCCTGGCGGAACGCAAGGTTGTCCAGATCGCTGTGCATCCCGATTACGCTCGACATCCGAACCTCTCGGCTGAGGCGGTTCGGGTCGACGTCGCGCTGATGAAGCTAGAGCAGCCGATCCCATACTCGGTTGCAGATCCCTTTGCATTGCACAGTGGCCGGGTTGCTGGGAACGAGGTGAGCATCGCCTCATACGGGCGCGGTCGGTCCGAGGCGATCACCCGGGAACGCTCTTGCCGTATCCTCCAGCGTCGACAAGGCTTGATCACGTTCAACTGTGACATCACCTTCGGGTCGTCGGGATCGGCACTTTTGGCGCGAAACGGCCCGCGCTGGCAAATCCTCTCGGTCGTATCCGCAGTCGGGACAGATGGGCGTCAAAAAGTCGGGTTTGGCATGGAACTGTCTGGAATCGTGGCGGAATTGAAGTCGGCACTTCGCCGTGACGCCCCCCAACCCAAAGCTGCGATACGCCGTTTGCAGGTGGGTTCGGGCAAGTCCAGTTCAGGCGCTAAATTCATCAGCCCCGGCGGGGGTTGAACTCGGTCAAATCTCTACCCATGTGAACTGTATCGGGTCGCCACAAACGGGGCCTGATATCTCATCGCCCGTCCGAGTTGGAGGGCACATCATAAATCGCTCAGACTTGAGGATATGACACATGCGTAGTTTTGACTTTGCACCGCTGCACCGCGCCACCATTGGTTTCGACCAGATTGCCGACATGATGGATCGCGTTCTGACAAATGACGTGGCCCAGCCTAGCTATCCGCCTTACAACATTGAAAAAACCGACGCCGACGCGTATCGGATCTCCGTCGCTGTCGCCGGTTTTGCCGAGGCCGATTTGTCGGTTGAAGTGAAGGAAAACGCCCTGATCGTGGCTGGCAAGAAAGCCGCCGAAGAAAAGGATCGTTCCTACCTGCATCGCGGCATCGCCACCCGCGCTTTCGAACGCCGCTTTGCCTTGGCCGATCACGTGCGCGTCACTGGCGCAAGCCACGAAAACGGTATGCTGAACATCGACCTGAAACGCGAGGTGCCCGAAGCGCTGAAACCGCGCCGGATTCAGATTTCGTCCGGTCAGGCCATCGAAAAGGATGTGGTTGACGCCAAAGCCGTGAACTGAGGCCATCCAACCAAACAGCGATAATCGCGCCTCTCTCGATTATCGCACCATACGCCCCGCGTTCCTCCAGACGCGGGGCGTTGTTTTGGGCGGGGCTTCAACTTGGAATAAACCGCTGCGACCAAAGATACGTGTCGCTTGCACCCTTGTTTCCCTTCATCCGTGGTGCCAAGGTGGAAACACAGGCTATTCCGCGATTTTTATGTTTCGTTATTTCATCTCGACAGTGATTGTTCTTTGGCCGATCGCAACCAAGGCGGACGTTCTTCCTCCGGCCCTGAGCAGCGACTATTCCCATATGATTGCCACCGGTCCAACAACGAAAATCGGGCTTGTTCGAAACGGAAACTCTGCCGACAACACGCTTGGTGGAACACGTCTGGTGGACTCATTTCGGGGTGCAGGGGGAAATGACGTTCTGATTGGGTACGACTCGGTTGATACCTATACTTTTGAATTGGGCGACGGTGCAGATATCGTTGTCGATCACAGCGCTGACGGAAACAGGATCAAGTTCATTGATGTACCCGAAGGTGCGGTCCGGCGGTTCGAAACGCCCGGACGTGACGGAGAAACCGACCTATTGATTACCTATGGAAACAATGATGCGATCCGCATTGTCGGGTGGTCGGAGTTGTCCGAGAATACGAAATCAGGCTGGACCTTCGACCATGTCTTCCGCCCCAAGCAGGAACCAGTCAAGGGTCCGCCAAGCTCTTTGATGCTTATTTTAACGGACCCCATTTCAGCGCTAAAGCTGTTCTTGTTGCTTTTTCTAAGCTTTTTCCCGCTGGCCCGTGTTCTTTGGGTCCGGCGACAGAAATCGAAGGAATAGTGCCCAGAGCGGCCTGTCTGACAGCCAGTCTCTTCAACAAAGTAACCCTGCGCAACGACTGCGCAGGGTCACTTTTTAGGTTTTGGCTTAATTACCAGCCGTTACCGACCCGATCGACCAGAACATCGTCTCGCCCGAGGCATCGTCGACGCCGTCATTGTCGGTCACCACAAACGCCTCGCCCGAGGGCAGGATCGCCAGACCTTCGATCTTGTCCAGAACATAACCTCCGGTCGAGGTCAGATCAGGCAGCAGGTCGCGGACCTCTTGCTTGCTGACGACAGGCAGGGGGCCTTCCAAGGGGGCAGGCACCATCTCGGACAGCGGGATGCGGTAGATTTTCTTGGTCGCGGCGCGGTGGTCGTGCTGGTTGTCGCGTTCGATCACATAGACATGGTCCCCGAAGGCCACGATTTCCGACAGGCCGACCCAGCCGGTTTCCGGGTCTGCTTTGGGATAGTGGACCGCACCCCATTCCTGTGTCTCAAGATTGTAGGCCACCAGTTTTACGTGGTTTTCCGGATCGTCTTTCCATTCGCGCTGAACCGCCATCCACAGAGTGTCGCCAACCTTGGTGATGCCTTCGAAGCCAAAGCGTTTCTCGACCGCCAGCAACTCGGCAGGTAGGCCGATCTCGCCCTTGCGGTCCTTGATCTTGCCGTCGGCGCTGACGTGATAGATCGCGTGCGGGATAACACGGTCAGTGCGGCCTTCGGACGCGACGTAGAATCCGCCTTTGCCGTCCAGCGTGATGCCTTCAAGGTCCAGCTTTTGTGCCGGGTTGCCGTCTTGGCGGTGGATGCGGATCACGTCCACAATACGGGCGGGTTGCTGGCTGGGGTCAATCTTGAAGATTGAGGGCTGGAAGCCGTAAAAGCTGTCATTGACCGCATAGATCATGCCGTCCTCGTCGGCTACCAGACCGGACAGCGCACCCCATCCGATCAGCTCATCCGCGCCTTCCGACGTTAGATGCGGATAGGCGGCGGGGGCGTCCTGATATTCAAAAATGCTGACATGCGCACGCGGGCCGCCGTCCTCGATCAGGTCTTTTTCATTGGCCGAGATCAGCAGGTTGCGTTCCGGGATCGCCACATAGCCTTCCGGGCCAACGCCTGAGGGCAGCAGTTGTTTCAAAACCGGGTTCGCGGGGTCAGTGGCGTCATAGACCCCTACGACCGAGGCGCGTTCGGCCCCCACAAAGATCATCGGCGTACCGCCAAAGGTGGCTGCGGTCACGCTTTCTGGCTCAACTCCTTTGCTATCCGAGCGTTTGTCGGGGTAGTGGCCGATCTGAATGATGGCTTTCTCGAACTCGGTGCCGTTCTCATACACAACGGTGCCGTCCTTGTGGAAGATCGTCCAGCCGCGCGAGCCGCCTTCATAGTCGCCCTCATTGGCGGTGGCGAAATTATTGTCGTCGATCCATTTCACCGCGTCCGGTTCGCGCAAGCGGCCGGGCTGGTTTTCGGTAAAGATCAGCGCGCCGCGCTCATCAGTGGCGTCGATGCCTTCCAGATCAACCGCTCCGGCCGAGAAATGGCTGATCACGGTGCCGTCCCCGGCAACGACCGCGATGTGGTTGTTTTCCTGCAAGGTGACGACGGTTTCGCCAAGGCCGTTGATGTCAACGAATTCAGGCTCGGGATCGGTCGGCGCAACCTCCGCCAGTCCGGTCAGAGAGGCCATTCTCATGCCCGAACAATCTAGTGCGTCGTCTTTCAGCGGCACCAGTGCCAGCGACCCGGCGGGTAGCTGCGGGATGACGCCGTCATTCAGATCTTCGTCGCGTTCGTTCTCGATGGCGATGGCAACAAAGCTGCCATCCGGGGCAATGGCGACGCTGTCGGGCTGACCGCCTAGATCGCAAGCACCGGTTTCCGCCTTGCCCGAAATATCGACCGAGATCAGCTTGCCCGATGGGGCGGCGTAGCTTTCGGAGGTATTCACACCCACAAAAGCCGTTGCATCAATGATGCCCACGGATGTCGGCTCACCGCCCACCTCCATCGCACCCAAAGGCGCCGGGTTCGCCGGGTCAGTGATGTCGACCATGCCGATCACGCCCAGCGGGCTGTCGGTATAGACCAGCGTCATGCCATCTGCGGTGGCCGCGATGATCTCTGGCGAGGTCTCGCGGGTCGTGTCCGCGCCGTCGGCCATGTTTTTTACCACGGGGAAGGACGCAATTCGGTTGAAATTCATTTCTGCCATGGCCTGACCGGCGGTCAGGGCAAGGGCAGATGTCAGGCAGACAGCGCGCAACGACATCGGTTGATTTCCTCTCACTGTTGGATGACAGGGGGGATGAACCGGGATCGTTGCGGTGTTGTGACAGTTTGGCTTCACTTTTGTGACAAACGCGACCACCGTAGAAACGGTGGCCGAAAAAGATCAGACCGACATGCAGATGTATTTCATCTCAAGATAGTCCTCCATCCCGTGATGGCTGCCTTCGCGGCCCAGACCGGATTGCTTGACGCCGCCGAACGGCCCCAGCTCGGTCGAGATGATGCCCGTGTTCACGCCGACGATGCCATATTCCAGCGCCTCGGCCACTTTGTAGACACGGCTGAGATCCTTGGCATAGAAATAGGACGCCAGACCAAAGATCGTGTCATTGGCCATGGCAATCACGTCATCCTCGTCCTCGAACTTGAACAGCGGGGCCAGCGGGCCAAAGGTTTCTTCCTGCGCGACCTTCATGTCCTGCGTCACGCCGGTGACGATGGTGGGTTGAAAGAAAGTACCGCCCAGATCATGCGGCAGGCCACCGGTCACAACCTGCGCACCCTTTGCGGTGGCGTCCGCGATATGGTCCTGCACCTTGGCCACGGCTTTGCCATTGATCAGTGGCCCAGTGGTCACGCCATCTGACAGGCCATCCCCCACCGACAGGGCTTCGGTCGCGGCTTTCAGCTTTTCGGCAAAGGCATCATAGACACCGGCTTGTACATAGATTCGGTTGGCGCAGACACAGGTCTGACCGTTATTGCGGAACTTGCACATCATCGCGCCTTCGACGGCTGCATCAAGATCGGCGTCGTCAAACACGATGAACGGCGCATTACCACCCAGTTCCATCGAGCATTTCATGACCTGATCTGCCGCCTGCCGCAGCAGGATGCGCCCCACCTGGGTCGAGCCGGTAAAGGTCAGCTTGCGCACGCCGGGGTTTTCGCAGAATTCCTTGCCAATCTCGCTGGCATTGAGGGACGGCAAAACGTTGAACACACCCGCCGGGATGCCCGCCTGATCGGCCAGAACCGCCAGAGCCAGCGCAGACAGGGGTGTTTCCTCGGACGGACGAGCGACAAAGGCACAGCCCGCGGCCAGCGCAGGTGCAGCCTTGCGGGTGATCATCGCATTGGGGAAGTTCCACGGCGTGATCGAGGCCGCCACGCCAATTGGCTGTTTCAGCACTGTGATCCGCTTGTCGCGCTGATGGCCGGGAATCGTTTCGCCGTAAACCCGTTTCGCCTCTTCCCCGAAAAACTCGATGAACGATGCGCCATAGCCGATCTCTCCTATGGCTTCGGCAAGCGGTTTGCCTTGCTCGGCTGTCAGAATACGGCCCAGATCCTCGGCGTTTTCCATCATCAGGTCATACCAGCGGCGCAGGATCGCTGCGCGCTCTTTTCCGGTCAGTTTGGCCCATTCCTTTTGCGCGGCCTCGGCCTGTGCGATCGCCCCTGCCACCTGTGCACGGCTAAGGTCTGCAACTTCGGCCACCACATCACCGCGCGCGGGGTTGGTGACGGCAAAGTTGCCATTGTCGCCATCCACCCACTGCCCGCCAATATAGGCTTGGGTTGCCAGCAGATCAGGGTTCTTGAGGATGGATTTCAGGTCGGTCGTTGCGTCCAGCATGGGTCAGCCTCCGGCAGGAATTTAGGTCGTCGCACCCAAACAGGTGGTACGCTGAATGTCTATGTCCACTGCCCGGCGCAGATCAATCCAGATTTGATCAAAAACTTCGGCATCTGCTGCACTTGTCGCGCCTATCTTTTTCAGGTGGAGTTTGCCAAAGTTCCGGGGAATTTTGGACGCGAGGGGATGTAAATGGTCATAACATTCCCTATCTTATTGGGTAATTGAACAAAAAAGGGGATAGTGCAGATGTCGAACCATCAATTTGACGCATTGATCGAAGAGACGCAGGCGAAAGTGCGCGAAAGCCAGTCGCAGATCGAAGGGCTGACGTCGCGGATTGACGAAGCGCGAGCCAAGATCGGCACCGCCGAGGCCGATATCGACATCGAGAACGCCACGCTTGAGGACGTACACGCCCATACCGAGGTGATGAACGCAAATATCGCTGAGCTGATTATGGGGCTGGACGATGTGACAAATGCGTTTTCCAAGGATTTTGACGAGATGCGCTCGAAAACCGGATGGGAGTCGTTTGTCGGTGTCTTTGCCAAGGCTAAATCCGAGTCGATGCGGCAGGAGCGGATGCGCACCGCCAATATTGATGACAAGTTGCAGGATTTGATCGCCAAATCCGATGTGATCGTAAAGCTGCTGGAAGGGCAGCTATCCGTGCTGGAAGAACAGCGCGTCAAGGTTGAGGACAACCTGACCGGCACGCTGGACGACCGTGAGGCTACGGTGGCCGAACTGGAAGCCCTGCGCGCCGAGATTCAGGACATGGACCCGACGATCATCACGTTGGAGAACAAGATCAGCGTCGAACAGGACGCCGCCGCACGCACCCAGTTGGAGACTGAATTGGCCGAGCTGAACAAGCAATATAACGCCAAGGTTCAGGACGAGCAGGTCAAGCTGGCCAAGTCTCAGACGCTGGAGCGCTATATCGAAAAGGGTAAGACCTGGGTCGATTCACTCCAGAACCAAGCAGCGACGCAGATGGTGCTGATCAACAAACTGCAGACAGACACGCAACAGCGCGTGGTTCTGTATGACGCCCTGACCAAGTCGCTGAAAACCGCGCAGCAGCAGGACGTGGCTCACCGCATCAACGAGATCGGTGTGCAGACCGACCAAGAGGCGCAAACCGCCATGGCCGCCATCGGCACCGCGACCAACCAAAAAATGGCCGACATGCTTGAGGCGCATGAAGGCCACATGGTCTTTGCCCGCGACGTGTTGGAGAAAAAGGCTAAGGCGGATGAACGCTTTGCCCGTCGGTTCGCCTCGATTGTCGAGAAGCATGATAAGAATTTGTATGGTGGGTGACGCCACGGATGAGCGGACAAAAACAGAAATTTACGAGTCAGGATTTTGCTTTGAGTTCAACGCAGGACCGACAATATGCCTACTTTGCGGTGACGTCCAATGAGCCGATTTCAGATCACGTCAGCAGTATCCCGCTTGAACCGAGCAGATACTGGAATGTCGGGGAAATAGTTGTCCGAGGCGACCGTGAGTTTGCGCGACGTGGTTCAAGATGGGTAATTGAAAGCGGTTTGCCTGAATCTGAACCATTAGAGACCCATATTGAAGCCGTTATTGAGACCGTCACGCCGGTGTTAGTTCGCCTGCAGGAGCTACCGAAACACTGCATTCAATCTGTTGTATGTGTAGCCTTCTCGGTCCAGAGTTCAGGTTTTGTGCTGCCCCCGAAGCTCTTGGGGCAGATTTCCGATCTTGGTGTCAATTTGGAGTATGACTTCTACTCCAATATTGATCCACATGACGAGTTGGCGGAGTTGCGGTCACTTATCGCACGAGACAGATAATGATAGAGTCTAGCAATCCCACCCAGGACCATGTCGGTCTGACCGATACCTTCGCCTCGCGCCGCTATTTTCGCAAATTTGAGGTGATCACCGTCCACCTCCTGCGCGTGGCTGCGACGATGGAGGCGGAGGGCGCGATCTCAAAACAAGAGGTGCGGATCGTGTCGCGCTACCTCTCGGGGTTGCTCTACACGTTCCGCGCGCTTTCCATGAAATACCTGCTGGTCGGGCGTGATACGGGGCGGTTCTTTGGCAGCCTCGCCATGGACAAGCGCGACAGTGGGTTTCCTGTAGCGGCCGAGCTGCTGACCATGGCCAATGACGCGCAGCAGGCGCAGGTGCATCTGGCGAATATGCCCTCCGAGGACGATCTGAAAACCGACATGGTGCGGACGATTATTGGCGACCGGGAAATCCCAACCAAGCTGCAATTCGCGCTGTCTCAAAGGCTCTATTATGAGGAATTGCTGAAAGGTCAGCTGTTCTGGGCGCGCAATGATCCCGAATGCCATTGGATCGGGAATGAGGGCGAGCGGCGCAAGTTCCTGCTCCATTGGGCGGTCTATGACAGCCAGATCAACCTGCCGGTGATTTACCTGATGCAGTTGGAAGACAGCGGTCGGACAGCCCTGCCAAAAGACCAACGCCGCTGGCCTGAGGTACAGGCGCACCTGATGGCGCAGTCCTTGGGTGGCCTGAAATTGGTGACAATCGCCAAAGGCTTCGATCAGGATTTCGACGACCTGCACCCCAAACATCTGCGCCGCATCCACGTGGGGCCGATGTATTCTTCGGCCTATACCGAGCAATCCGGCCCCCTGCGGCAGGTGCTTGAGGATGCGCAGGCGCCCGAGGGTCAGGACTGGGCGCTGGCCTGGACCACCGAGGAACTGGAGAGCGAGGACGTAATCGAAGAGCGCACCGGATGGTTCTCGACCGTTGAGCGTGAGGTGTTTGCGCTGGACCCGTTCGGTGGGCAGGGGGCCGAGACCGGGGCCACGCGCACGCAGCGCTCGATCATCCTGCCTCAGCGCCCGTTTCAGGTGCTGGCCGAGCGCAACCCGCCGGGGTTCGCCGATGTGCGCAAGTTTGTCGTCAGCAAGAGCGGGCAGGTGTTGAGGTATTGAAGCGGGTGGCGGGCCGAAGCCCGCCTGACGGAGTTTGAGTTGGCCGGGCCTCAGCCCGGCATTGCGAGGAATAAGATGAGTTTGACGTCAGATCAGATGGAATTGCGCGAAGACGATATTCGCAAACATTATCCCGCAGCGACCGCCATGCTGAACGGGTTCGAACACGCGCCGCGGATTGCGAAACCAGTTGATATGGCGGTCGAGCGGTCCTCGGGCGTGTCGACGGGGCGGCGTTTCCGGTCGACCACGCCGGGGCTGGTGACACGGCGCACCGCGCGCGCGGACGGAGTGCATCTGGTTGAACGGATCGAAGCCTCGGACGAGGGCGACACGCTGGTCTCGCCCCCTCAGGCCACCACGCAGCAGGCCATTCGGCGCGCCATCGCCATCGCTCTGGCCGTGGCAGAGACTTATGCCGAGCAGACTCCGTTGGCTGATCTGAAACGGGCCAATTTGGCGGGCGACCTGCCCGCTGCCCGCAAGACCGAGTTTTCCGAATTGTTGACGGCTGAAGCGTTGATCACATCGCATACCTTCGGGAATGCGCTGGCCTATTTGATGTCCTCGCATCTGGGCGAGACCAGTGTCGATATCGGCGAAATCGAGGAAGTTCTGACCGACAACGGACAACTTGCCCTGCACGGCGCGCTGTGGGAGTTGGACCAAACCTTTGCCAAACACGCCCCGGACGACGCGCATCTGATCGCCGCCATCAGCGCCTATGCCGAGCAGCTGATGGACAAGGTCGCCCTGCGTGCAGGGTCCGCTGGCCATCTGGCTCCGTTCCAGAACGCGGCCTGGCATATCGAGGCTGACGACCTGACGATCCGGGGGTTCGAACCCGCCTCGAAGGCGAAATCCACTACGCTGACCATGTCGTTCAAGAAGCCGAACGAAGTGGTGGGCAACCATATCGCCAAGTATCAGGCCATGAAGCTGGCCAAGATGCTGATGGCCTATGATTTCGACCGGCGCCTGAACCCGTTTGCGGAACTTGGCGGGTTCATCTTTACCTTCATGGGCGACGGTAAACCGGGCACCGGCAAGACCACCCTTATTCAGATGATGGCCGGGCTGATCAACGACTATTGCCAGAACGCGGGCTATCCGTTCCGCTATCAGAACCTGAGCACCGACAATATCGACAGCTATCAGGGTAAATCCGGCCAGAACGCCAAGGCGTTTATTAACACGATTGTCGACCCCTCGGTCATTGGATTCGGCACCATCGACGATATTGACCAACTGGCGGGTAAACGTGGCGACCGGCAGTCCAGCGCAGGCCAATTGGAAATCACCGCTGTGCTGATGGAGAGCTTTGCGGGCGCCAACACCGTCGTGCGTGGCAACTGCACCTTTGGCATGTTCTCGAACTACCCCGAGAATGTGGACGACGCTCTGCGCCAGCGGGCAGGCGCGCGGTTCCTGGTGGATGGGCCGCAGACGCGCGAGGACTATATCGACATCCTGCATCTGCTGATGGGCCGTAATCACGACATCCCGCTGGGCGAGCACGACGCCTATGCTGCGCAGGAAATCAAAAAGGCCGTCGCCGCCAGTTTCGAAAGCCACGCCCGCCCGCATGAGGATGCGCTTCTGCAGGTCTATGATCGGGTTTCGGGTCAGATCGGCCAGATGGACACGATCGCCAAGCTGGGCACCTACCTCAAGGCGATTCAGCAGGCGGATGAGCGTTTCACCGGCCGCGCGATCAAGAACATCACCGACGCGGTCAAAGTCCGTGCGATGGATTTCGAACTGCCCGACGAGTGGATGGAAAATCCCGACCTGTTCCTGTTCCGCGACTACGACACCAAGAAGGCCATGATCGAAGACCTGCGCCAGCCGATCACGGTTGAGATGGTGATGCAAGAGATCAACCGCTACGCCGACAGCGAGTTCCGCTATGCCGACAAGAGCGATGAGGTCGCTATCGAGAACGCGGTGCGTGAGATGGGCCGGATGGAAGAGGCCAAGCGACGCTATCTGGAGGGGAAGGGATGATGGGCAGGTTTCACCCATCTTCAAGAGAGTGGAAACAGTTGATTGACCTGCCTTCACATTTCCTTGTTCGGGCGTTGTTCAGGTTCGTGCTCGCGATGATTTTGACCGGAGGTGCGTATACAACAACGCATCGTCGGAAAAAGGAAGCAATGACATGACTTTAATGCTTGCAATCTCTGGTCTGGCCCTTGTTCTTGGCCTGATCCTGCCCTTGCGCTGGGGCGTCTTCGGGTTTCTGGGTGCCGTGGCGGTTTTGTTTCTGACTCAGTTCGGCGTGAACACAGGCGGCGGGTTCGAGAGCACCACGTGGGAGGAAACGCTGATCCTGTTTGAAGGGAGCGTGGTGTCTTACATCGGGTTCAACCTGCAGATTACCGCGCGGGCGTTTGCATTGCCGCTGTTGGTGTTGGCGGTTGTGGTTGTTGGTCGTCTTAACAGAATGGCGAGGTGATTAACTTGAGATTGATCATCTCAGCAGCCTTATTTGCAGCCCTTTTGGCTGTATTCATGACAGTCACAATTTGTGGTTGGCAAGGGCAACTGCCTGAGGACTTCGATATCATTCGCACGCGTGGCGCTACCGATTCACCGCGCGAAGTCTTCTTTAGCTTCTTAATGCTGGGGTGCATGTTGGGCGCAATCTTAACATCTCTGCTTGTTGTTTGGCGGTGGGTATCGAAAAGGCAAATCTCATGATCCGCCTCATCGAAAAAGGCCTGATGTTCGGCAACCTCGTCCACATCTCTAGCCCGGCTCTGGTCGAGCGGTATAATCGCGCATTGCAGCATCTGGCGGGCAAGACTACGGCGCTGACGGATTTTCATGTCGATATCTCGGGCTATTCGCCGGAGGTGGGGATTGAGTTGGAGGACGAGCTCTACCTCAACCCCAACGGGGTCAATCGGCAGTTCATCCTGCTGACAACCGAACAGAAACGCGCTCCTTTGCTGAACGTCAAATTCTCGACCTCGCGCGATATCCTGCGTGAATTCATCGAGATGAACGAGGCGCAGCTTTTTGCCCTGACCGCCACGGATGCCGTGGCCGGAGAGTTGGTGAACTCTGTCTTTGAACTCACCACGCCTGCTGATCTGCTGAGCCTGCGCAGGATCGAGGTTGAGGCAGATACGGTCGGGGGCACCCTGCGCAAGGCTGAACAGTTGGCCGGTATGGTCGAGCGTTTCAAGTCCGAGGAAGACGCATGGTTTGACGATGTCCTGATCGCACAGATGATCGAAACCGCACGGGACACCGGTGATGTGACCCGCAACCCGGTGCGCCTGCGCCACACGGCTTTTGATCAGCGCAATTTCTGGACGGCACATTTCGGCGGGCTGTATCTGTTTGCGGATGTGGATCATCCGGCGACGGTTTATATGGGCGACAGGCCGGATGGGTTGCCGATGGAGTATTTGCTGCATCAATCGCAACGCAACGGGATCGCGCAGTTTCTGGAAAACAACGCGTTGGTCGAAACGATCATCGAGGCTCGTGGGTTGAACTCGGCCGCTATTTTGCAACAGAAGATGGATTTCTTAACGATCGCTGCGGCGGCAGATGCCGGTGTCGATCTGACTGGGCTGGACCGCGGCGATATGCGGCGTCTGGCGCGCAACCACTCGGATCGCTTGCCTGAGGCGTATCATGGCCTTGCTGAATTGTTGCGCTGGGCGACGGATGGCGGGCCCTGGCCGCGCATCACCTCGGATCATCCGGCCTATTTCTACACGCTTCGCGCTTCGGATACGCCCAACCGCGATCTTGTGAACATGCTGCTGGCTGAACTGGCCCCGCTGGACCCGCGCCAGTTGTTCATCTGCCATAAGGAACTGTTCTACAGCACCTACAAAACCTGGCCCGAAACCAAGAAAGCCTTTGTTGCCGACTTCCTCGCGCGCGAGTATCAGGTGGACAAAGCCGGTGCGCGCGCGGCTCTGTTCGGTCACGAACCGGATATGAGCGGCGAGGACCGGGTGAGCGATGATATCATCGCTCGCGTTGGCCCCTGGGGCGCAGTAGGAAGAGGTTGAATGTTCGTCGCTCTGCGATTTCTGATCCCTTTGCTGATCATTCTGACGGTGATCTATTTTGTTCTGTCGCTTTATTCCCGCTGGGTCCGACGCGGCAAATTGATTGCGCATTGGGAAAAGAAGGGAATTACCGGTGATCGTGAAGCCTTTTTGAAGCGAGGCATGAGGCAATATGACAGGTCTTTCCGCAAGAAACTGCTACTGGGTGTCTATGTCGTCCCGCTTGGGGCGATCGCCCTGTTGTTATATATTACAAATTTCATGTGAGGGCCGGACAGATGGTCTATGTTAAATGGGCGTTTATCATACTCTTTTGGGGGTCTGTTGCGGCAGTACTGGAGTATACTTTGCCGCAACAGGACGTTGTCCGGGTCGTCAAGACCGAGGTGCGCCGGGTCGATTTTGGCGAGAATTCGATTTTCTGGGCGCAGCAGGATACTGGTCAGGAAGGCGCGCAGACTGTCAACCGTGATGTGCGGTTCGTTGAAACGTTCCGCCCCAACGGAACCCCGCGCGTTTACCGCAACGAGGATACAGGGTGGGGATGGCCGCCATATTTTAAGCTCGACAGCTCTAACCTGCAGGCGGAGTTGACCAATCTGGTTTCAACGGCAGCAGATCCGCAATGGGTGGTGTTGCGCCACTATGGCTGGCGCAATCAGCTTATGTCGATCTTTCCCAATGTGGTGTCGGTACGCCCGGTAGACAGTCCGGATGTGCGGTTGATCCCGTGGTTCAATATCATTTTCCTGACAGTATTCTTTTCGATACTCTGGGCAATTTGGGTGCGGTGGCGCAGGTTTCGGCAACGCCGTATCGACCCGATGCTTGAGAATGTGGAAGATGGGTTTTATGCCGCTGGCGACGCGATCGAAGAAAAGAGCAGCAGCTTCAGGAAATGGCTGGATACTTGGAAATCGAAATAGGGGTCGCTGGGACGCGGTGACCCTGGCCGTGTCTGGTAAACTCAACGGACGACGAATTCCGCATGCAGGGCACCCGTGGCCTTGATCGTTTTCAAGATGTCTATCATGTCCCGCGGGGACACCCCAAGTGCGTTCAGCCCTGCCACAACCTCGGATAGGGTTGTGGCTTCGGGTATCTCTGCCAGGCCGGTGCCTTCGTCTTCTTCGATGCCGGCGATGGTCCGGGGGACCACCACGGTTTCGCCGCGTGCGAACGGGTTGGGCTGAACGGCGATCGGGGCCTCTTCTACAGTAAGGGTCAGGTTGCCTTGCGAGACCGCGACCCGGGAAATCCTTACCTCTTGTCCCATGACAATCGTTCCCGAACGTTGGTCAACCACAACCCGCGCCTTGGCCTCTGGTTGCACGAGGATGTTCTCGATCCGACCCAGAGCATGTGCCGTAGAAACGGACTGCGTGGCAGTGATGTTCAACTCGACTGTACCGGAATCGCGCATGATGGCGACGGGGCGGTTGAATTCCCTGTTTATTGCCGTTTCGATCCGTCCCGCCGTCGTAAAATCAGGTTCCCGTAGGGCCAGCCGCATCTGCGTCAGGGACGAAAGCTCAAAGTCAATTTCCCGCTCGACCCGCGCGCCTGATGGTATCACGCCCGAAGTCGGAACACCCCGGACTACCGATGCGGCTTCGCCTTCGGCTACAGCGCCCCCGGCCAGAACCGTCCCCTGGGCAACGGCGTAAATCTGACCATCTGCGGCGTTCAGAGGCGTCATGATCAGCGTCCCACCCAACAGACTCTTGGAGTCGCCAATTGCTGAAACGGTGACGTCGATCTGGCCGCCAACCCGGGCAAAAGCGGGCAGGCTGGCAGTCACCAAAACGGCCGCCACGTTCTTGGGGCGAAAATCCTCACCCGTGACATTAACGCCGAGGCGCTCAAGAATGTTCGACATAATCTCTTCGGTGAAAGGGGAATTTCTGAGCCCGTCCCCGGTTCCATTCAGGCCCACGACCAGCCCGTACCCGACCAGATCATTGCCACGTACACCATCGAAATCTACCAAATCCTTGAGGCGGATCGCGCCCGCGAACGACATGCCGGGCAAAAGGACCAACAGAAAAACAAGCGTCTTCATCTCAGGAAATTCACCAGCGACAGGTTCGCGTTGCGAACGGTTACAGAATACAGGCTCTCCAATTGAAACTGGACAGTCTGCAATTGCGCGGCGGTCTGATATGGATCTGCTGCGATCAGTTCATTGCGACTGTATTCCAACGAGGTACGCGCTGCGCTGTTGCGCGTTGACGCCTGTTCAACCCGCGCCTGCGCCGCACCCAACTGGGCGCGCAGGTTAATCGTGTCGTTCTGGGTATTTGCCAGATCGACGCCTAACTGGGTGAACAAAGCCGTGCGCTGTGCTCGCGGCAGGGCCAGCGCGCTGTCAGATACAACCGCCGCGACAGCAATATCGCGTAAGGCCGCCTTGATGGCTGGATCAATCGCGGTGATAGGGATGGTGACGCTTTCATTCTCGGAAATTTGCATGGGGACAAGCGTGCTGGCGGACCCCTGATAAATGACCGCGTCGAACCCGGCGGCATCGTTGAACCAGTCTTCGGCTGCTTGGCGTATATCCGTGACTGTCGCTAACCCGGTCAATTCCGTCTTTAACGCAGATAAAAGTGCGTCTGCTGACAGCAGCGGAGAAACGTCAGTCGCCGTCCCGGAAAACAGGCTGCGCCCACCGGCCCGAGTATTCAGCGCGGAAATGACCGTATCCAACTCGTTCTTGGCTTGAACAGATGCGTTTTCATGCGTCACGGCCTGATTGGAGGTGCCAAAAGACAAGAGCGCGCCCGTGATTTCGCCCACAGATTGATCAATGGTTGTCAGGCTTTGTTGCATCGCGTCCGTGAATAGAACAGCCTCGGCAGTTGAGACCCGAAACGCATTCAGCCTTGCCAAGTTGCGATCCAAATCCAGAAGGTGCGAGTAATCTCCGTCGAGCCGCCCAGACACATCCTGAACCTTGCCTGTAGACATTTCGTAAGACAGGGTTTCGATCTGGCTTTTGATATCTGTGGCGCGGGATTTGAGTGTCAGCCCCCGGGCATGATCACCGATAGACGTCAAGTTCATCATCACAACCTCAATAGTGTGTCCATGAGTTCATCCACGACCGAAATCAGCCGCGCGTTCGCGGCGTAGATTTGTTCGACCTGCATCAAGCGCTGCAATTCCTGATCGGTGTCCACGCCCTGTTCCGCTTCGATCCTGGTCATTTCCAACTGGTTGCTATTTGCAAAAACTAGACGTTGGCTGGCGGCATGCGCCTTGGCCCCAAACTTGGACAGAAGCGCTTCGGTCAGGTCGGCCGCGCGCATGTCGCCGCTGCCGAAAATTGAACCCGGTATTGGTCGCGCCTCGTTGAGGGTGGCACCAAAAGCACGCAGTTGAGTGGCATCTCCGGGATCGCCCGCGGTTGCGGCCGCCAAACCAGTGCGCAAACGCCAGCTTTGACCGCCAGCGTCCGGACCAACGATTGCGTTCAAGCTGATGCGCGAGGCAAGACCATCCGGGGCAGCAGGGTCAAGGCGGTTTCCGGCATCCGTGAACAGGCCGGGATCTGTGGCCGTTACCGTCGGGTCCAGACCGGGAACCTCGAACCGTTCGATCAGATCGCGTGCGACCGTGTCGAGGTTGGTTTGCGCTTCAGCGGACAGTTCATCGCGGATGTGAAACTGCGCCGCCAACGAACCACCACGAATTTGCGCGCTGTCGCCAAGCGTTCGCACCGGATTGCCATTCATAGTCAGACCAGACAGCAAGCCATTCGCCGCTGTCATATGAGGTTTTGTGTCCCCGGTGGTCGTAAATGAAAACTCAGCCGCTGTCCCCTCCAGCAGGATCAATCCGCCATGCGAGTAAATCGACACCTGATCATTTGCTCGGGGAACGACATTGACCGAGATAAGCGTATTCACCTGGTCGATCAGGACTTGGCGCTGATCCAGCAACGCTCCGATCTCTGCGCCTGCGTGTTTCACGGCAGGTATCTTGGCGTTTAGCTTTTCTATGTCCTGAAGGGTTTGATTCAGGGTGTCCACGTTTTTGCCGATTGTGCGATCCGCGTCTGACCGCAACTGTCGCAACCCCTCGGACGCAGCGTTGAGGCCATGCACAAGATCATTCCCGGTCCGCACGACCTGATCCAGCCGTTCGGAAGAGTCCGGCAAGCTGGCGGCTGTGATCAGGCTGCTGTCAAACTCTGCCAGCCTGACAGCAAGAGAGGTTGGATCATCCGCACCGCCGACCAGACTTTCCAGCCTGGTATGAAAGTCCGAAATCTTTGCCTGGTGCGCCAGGTCTGCGTCCGCAGTGCGACGGTTGGCTGTAAGGACAGGGTCATGGTGGCGAACCACCCCGACCGAGCGCACCCCGTGACCCGAGATCGTGTTGGTCGCCAGTTCAAGGGACCGCCGGGCATATCCGGGGGTCAGTGCGTTCGCGATGTTCTCGGACACCACAGACGCACCGCGGCTGGCAGCCGTCAGCCCCCCGATGGCGTTGTTCAAGGCCGTCGACATGTTCATGATTCAGGTCCTTCCTAAATGTTCACGCCCAAATCAGCGTTTGATGTTGGTGGTTTCCTGCAGCATCTCATCGACGGTCTGGATCACCTTTGCGCTGGACGAATAGGCTCGCTGTGTCTGGATCATTGATGTCAGCTCGGTCGCTACATCTGTTGTCGATTCTTCGCGCGCAAAAGACACAAGATCACCGGTCGGGCCTTCGCCTGCGTTCCACAGAAAGAATGTTCCGCTTTCACGTGATGGCGCGTATGTCTGGCTGTCCAGAGCAGTCAGGCCATTTGGATTTGGGACATCCGCCAGCGGGATTTGGAACATGCGGCGGCTGACCCCGGTGTCGTAAAAGGCGTAGACATAGCCATTCTCATCAACCTGAACACTCGTCATCGTGCCGACCGCAGACCCGTCACGGGTGATGGATACCGGCGCAAACGTATCGGAAAGCTGGGTGATCCCGTCTGCATCGCCGATCTGGCCGATGTTGATTTCCATAGGGCCGCCAGCCACGTTCACGACCAAACTACCGGTCGCCGGGTCATAGGCGCCACCAGATACGGCGGCAACGCTTGCCAGCGTTCCACCTGCGGTTCGGTTATCCGTAAAGGTCAGAGTGTATTCGCCGATCACAGCGCCCCCCGACGCCGAGTCGCGCAGGATCATCATCCACTCATTGCTGGACCCGACTGCTGGAACGGCTGGCACCAGTTCGATATCAACGCTTTCTGATTTGCCGAGATTGTTGAAATACTCGACCGAAAGCGGCTGAGTGTCTCCGGGCGCGCCGGCATCCGTTGCCGTTGCGGGCAGGTTCATGCGGAGGTTCATCTGAGTGGTCGGAGCGCCAGACAACTGATTCACGCTGAGCTGGATTGGCTCAAGCGCGGCAGGCGTGTCGCGCGGCACGGCCGGGATCGTGCCATTCGCTGCAGCGCGCCACCCCAACAAGACAAGACCGGACTCGGTTACCAGATATCCTTCGTCATTCGTGCGAAACGACCCCGTGGTCGTCAGAAGCATCTCGTTTGATCCCCCCGCGATCTGCGAGCTTGGTCGCACGGGCAACATACCGCGTCCGCGCACGGCTAGGTCGGTCGAATTATTGGTTGTGACCAGCGAGCCGCGCTGGTCGATCAGACGCTGGCTTGTCGTCCGCACGCCACCTGCCGAGTAGCTTCCGCCCTGACCTGACGTGACCATCGAGTGAAAATCGGTTTCAACCCGCTTGTATCCGAAGGTCGACGAATTCGCGATGTTGTCGGATATGGTCGCAAGCCGGTTGGCGTTCGCCTTCAATGCGGCCACACCAGCGTTCAGCGATGAGGAAATGGTCATTGGCACGCCCTTCTGTTGCGTCAATCGTTCATGCAACAGCTAACGCGCCATGCCTTAACAACGCGCTAACAGGTAAAATGCGTCCTATCCTTTTGCTTTATGGGGTTCGGAGAAAGATGATCTCTATGCGGTTGTTGCGGGCGGTCATTGGGTTTTTGTGAACCAGTTCCCGGTCGGCATGCCCGGTGACGCGGTCCAACCGAGTCGCTGAAACGCCCTTGCTCTGCAACATTCTGCGCACCGTTTGCGCGCGGGCCGTGGACACGTCCCAAACCGGGTTATGCGCCAAAACGATCGGCCACGCCCTGACATGCCCTTCGACCGCAATGGCGTTTGTGACCAGATCCGAGGATCGCGCCACCTGCAACATAAGTGCCCGCATTATGGCCGTCGGGGTATCGGTGCCCGGCTCGAACAACCGCTGGTCTTCGGTATCGAAAAGCTCGACCACCAACCCTTCGTCGGTGACGCGCGTCACGATGTGCTGTAGGGCTTTCAGGGACACCATGCTTTCGCCTGTGCGCCCCAATAGGTGATCCTCAAGGGTCGAGAACTCCTCGGCTGCTTCCCTGCCGCCCTCCGCGTCCACCCCAATTGAACCGCGTGCCTGTCGCGCGACGGTTGGGCTACGGTTGCTGGCTCCAGACCCGTCCATGACCATCGTCTTTTCCGAGAACATGTTGTTGCCGCCAAACGCGCCGTCGCCTCCGCCTGACACGGGGTTCACGGGAACGGTCGGCGAAAAGTAATCTGCCAGCCCTTTGCGTTGTTTTTCCGTCGTTGCATTCAGCAGCCACATCAACATGAAGAACGCCATCATGGCCGTGACAAAGTCGGCATATGCGACTTTCCACGCGCCGCCGTGGTGGCCATCGCCACCTGACACACGTTTCTTCTTGATGATGATTGGCGCCGCATTGGATTGCGCACCCATCTCCATCACCTTTTTTTATCACCCGATTACAGGGGTAGCCGGGCAGGTCTTAAGGTGGGCTTAACACTTAAAACTGTTCAGATTTCATTGCCGCGTCAGCGTGGACCCGGCCCGTTGCAGGATCAGTTGCAAATGGTTGAAGCTGTTCTTGATTCCATCCGGTTCGGGTTTGGCAAAGAAGGCATCCAATTCCTCATGCACGCGCACGGCCCGATCCAGCAGCGGGTCCGCGCCCTCGGAATACAGCCCCGCCTTGATCATCACCTCGGATTGCTCATAGCTGCCGACCAGCTTGCGGGCCTCCGCGATCATGCGGTTTTCATCTTGGGTCGCGGCACCGGGCAGGCTGCGCGAGACCGAGCGGCTGAGGTCGATGGCCGGGAATCGCCCGCGCTCGGCAATGTCGCGGCTCAGAACAATGTGGCCGTCCAGCACGCCGCGCAGGATGTCGGCCACGGGCTCGTCCATGTCAGATCCGGCCACCAGAACGCTGAACACGGCGGTGATATCGCCTTGATCCGCTGTCCCCGGTCCGGCCCGTTCGCACAGACCGGCGATCAGCGGCGTGACCGACGGAGGAAAACCGCGCAGCGACGGGGATTCGCCCATGGCAACGGCGATTTCGCGGTGGGCCTCAGCAAATCGAGTGACCGAATCGGCCAGGAACAACACGTTCAGCCCCTGTTCGCGTAGACATTCGGCCACCGCCATCGCCGACCAGGCACAGCGCCGGCGCGCCAAGGCCGACTGATCCGAGGTTGCGGCCACCACAACCGACCGCTTCATCCCCGCGGCCCCAAGCGCGTGTTCGACGAATTCATTCACTTCGCGCCCACGCTCACCAACCAGCGCAACCACCACCGCATCCGCCTGCATCGACTTGGCCAGCGTGGCCAGCAGCGTCGATTTGCCGACACCCGATCCCGCGAACAGCCCCACGCGCTGCCCCTGAACCACCGGCAACATTGTGTTTAGCATGGCCAATCCGGTCTCCATCCGCGCGCCCAGCGGTTTGCGGGTGACGGCGGGAGGCGGTGCCTGCATGATGTCGCGCTCCTGCGTGCCGGGAAGCAGAGGCTTGCCGTCCAGCGGATTACCGAACGGATCGACCACCCGCCCCAACCAATGCATCGCAGGCGCAAAGGCCGGGGTTTGATCTAGAATCACCCGGTCGCCCAGACAAACACCATCGGGCGCGGTTGCGGGCATCATATGAATCAGATCCGATTCGACATGCAGCACCTCTCCGGCCAGATCAGGGCCTCTGCGCCGCCGCAAGGTCAGGTGATCTCCGATCCGCGCCGGCCCCTCAAGCCCTTGAATTTCAACGACTCCACGCGCCACGCTGGACACGCACCCCATATGGCGTACGGCGGAAAGACGGTCGAATTCGCATTTCAGAAGCATCGGGTCGAGATCAGACATCGTGGGTTCTCCAACGGGTTTCTGAAAACGGTTTCTAAAGGAATCGGGGTTAAGCCTTGATTGAAATTGATCGAGGGAGAAGCCCCGATGTTCTATGACCTGAACGTCTTTAAGACAGCGCACGCAATGGCAACCCATGCCGGGCAACGGCAGGCTGTGATTGCGCGCAACATGGCCAATGCGGATACGCCGGGCTACCAGCCCCGCGACCTTGAGGCCTTTCAAAAAACATTTGAAATGACCGGGCGCGTGGGGGCGATGACTGTCACGCGCGCTGGGCATCTGAACGGAAACAACGCGTCACAGCCCTGGGCTGAATATGACGTCGCGCCCTCGGGTGATCCAAATGGCAACGGTGTTTCTGTCGAGGAAGAGATGTTCAAGGCGGTCGAGGTCAAGCGCCAGCATGACCGCGCGCTGACCATCTACAAATCCTCGATGAACATCCTGCGCACCAGCCTTGGCCGGTCATAAGGAGGCAGTGAGATGAGCGATTTTTCCCATTCCCTTGCTGCCTCGACCAGTGCCCTGCGCGCGCAATCGGCGCGTCTGCGGCACGTGTCCGAGAATATCTCGAACGCCGATACGCCGGGCTATCGCCGCAAGACTGTGCCGTTTGAAACCGCTCAGAAAGACGGGCGCGAAGTGGTTCAGACCGGGCGGGTCAAGCTAGACCGCCGCGACGCGTCGCGCGTCTATGATCCCGGTCATCCGATGGCGGATGAGACCGGTCATTATCGTGGCTCGAATGTCGACCTGATGATCGAGATCGCCGACGCCCGCGAGGCACAGCGCAGTTACGAAGCCAATCTCAAGATGTTCGACCAGACACGTCAGATGTCGTCGAGCCTGATGGAACTCCTCAGAAAATAAAGGACACCAGAATGGATATCCGAGCCCTCAATGCCGCCCAGAATTATGCCGGCGCACGCCCCGCAACGCAGGCTGATCCCGATCACGCCGGAATGGCGCAGGGATTGCGCAGCACGTTTCAGGATTTTGCCGCGACGCTGAAACAGTCCGAGGCTATTTCGCAGACCGCCATGACCGGTCAGGCCGACCCGCATGCGCTGGTGCAGGCGCTGGCGCAGACCGAACTGGCGGTCGAGACCGCCGTGGTGGTGCGCAACAAGGTGGTCGAAGCCTATCAGGAAATCCTGCGAATGCCGGTCTGACGAGATGCTGAGCGAAGGTCTGTTCTATGACATCGTGCGTCAGGCGCTGTGGGTCGCGGTGATCACCTCGGTCCCGATCCTGGCGGTGGCGCTGGTTTCGGGCCTGATTGTGGGCCTGTTCCAGGCGCTGACCTCGGTGCAGGAAATGACGCTGACCTTCGTGCCCAAGCTGATCGCCATCGTCATCGTGTTCTGGATTTCCATGGGCTTCATGACCCAGACGCTGGTGACGTTCTTCACCACAACCCTTGTCCCGCTGATCGCCGGAGGTCGCTGATGGATACCGCCTATACCACCTTGTCCCGCCAGTCGGGGCTGATGAATGAAATGCGGCTGGTGGCGAACAATATCGCCAGTGCCAACACCACCGGATATCGCGCACAGGGCTTGGTGTTTTCCGAGTTCGTGCGCGACATGCCCGGCAATCCCTCGCTGTCGATGGCACGGGCCGAAGTGCGCAATACGTCCCTGCAACAAGGGGTTTTGACTGAGACCGGAGGGGATTTCGATTTCGCCATCGAAGGCGATGGATTCTTCATGGTCGAGACCCCTAACGGCAATCGTCTGACGCGGGCGGGGGCGTTTTCCCCCAATGCGGATGGCGATCTGGTCACGATGGATGGCTACCGCGTATTGGACAGCAACGGCGCACCGGTTTTCATTCCGCCCGATGCGACCTCGATTGATGTGGGCAGTGATGGAACGCTCAGCGTGGATGGTCAGTTGCTGGGGCAGCTTGGCGTTTACCGGGTCGAAGACGCCAAAGCGCTGACTCGCGAAGGCAGCACTCAGTTCCGGGCCGAGGGTGAGGTCATCCCAGTGGAAAACCCGGTGATTGTGCATCGTTTCCTCGAAGGATCGAATGTAAACGCGATCGAGCAGGTCTCACGGCTGGTCGAAATCCAGCGCGCCTATGAACTGGGCCAAAGCTTTCTTGAAACCGAAGACGAACGGGTGCGGGGCGCGCTCAAGGCGTTGATGCGCTGACCCAAAAGGAGGATTTGATATGCGGGCTTTGAAAATCGCGGCGACCGGTATGACCGCGCAGCAAATGCGGGTTGAGACGATCTCGAACAACCTCGCGAATATGAACACCACCGGCTACAATGCGCGGCGGGCCGAGTTTGCGGATCTGCACTATCAACAGATGGCCCGGGCCGGGTCGGTAAATGCGAATGACGGCACGGTGCTGCCGACGGGCATTCAGCTTGGGCTTGGGGTGCGCCCTGCCGCAGTAACGGTGCAACTGGCGCAAGGTGCGCTGTCGGCCACCGGAAGCGATCTGGATGTGGCGATCGAAGGGCGCGGCTATCTTGAGGTGACGCTGCCCAACGGCCAATCCGCCTTTACCCGCGACGGCAGTCTCAAAAGGTCGGCCGAGGGTTTGATCGTCACGTCGGATGGGTTCGCGGTGGCCCCTGAGATTACCATTCCCGACGATGCCCGTTCCATTTCGATCAACGCATCGGGCGAAGTGTACGCCTATTTCGACGATGCGCCAGAAGGTCAGTTGCTTGGCGAATTCACGCTGGCCAGCTTTTCGAACGCCAAAGGATTGGAATCGATCGGCAGCAACCTGTTCAAAGAGACCGAAGCTTCGGGCGCTCCGGTCGTCGGCGCGCCGGGTGAGGACGGGCTGGGCACGCTGCGGCAGGGCTATCTTGAGGACAGCTCGGTCGATGCGGTGCGTGAAGTGACCGAACTGATCGAGGCGCAGCGCGGGTATGAGATGAACGCCAAGGTTATTTCCGCCGTCGATCAGATGATGGGCGCAACTACGCAGGTGCGGTAATGCGGCTAATGATCCTCTTACTTCTGCTTCCAACGCCAATTCTGGCGGACATCGTGGTGGCAACACGCACAATTCGGGCCAAGGAAATCATCGCGGCCAGCGACCTGGAGCTCAAGGCACAGGACGTAGACGGAGCAGTCGTAAGCAAAGAGGGGCTGGTCGGGCAAGAAGCACGCGTCGCCCTTTATCCCGGGCGGCCCATTCGCAAGGGCGACTTTGGGCCACCTGCGCTTGTGAATCGCAACGATCTGGTGGTGCTGGTATTCGATCGCCGCCCTCTTTCAATCACGGCCGAAGGTCGGGCTTTGGGCCGTGGTGCGGTTGGGGAGCGTATCCGGGTGATGAACTTGTCTTCGCGCACCACCGTATCAGGGCTTATTCGGGCCGACGGGCAAATCGAGGTTAAATGATGACGCAACTTTCAAAGTGTTTCCTGCTGGGTATTTTTGCCTTGTCTGCGTGCGGTCGTGTGGATCACCTGGGCAAACCACCCAGCTTTACGCCGAACGAAGATTCACCTGAACATGTGGCCATGCTGTGGCCGGGTTTGCCGCTGCATACGCAACCCCAACGCGCGGTCGACCAGTCTTCGCTGTGGAGCGGAGGGCAGCAATCGCTTTTGGGGGATCAGCGCGCAATCAAGAAGGGCGACATTCTGACAGTTGTCATCGAACTGGACGAAAAAGCAGAGATTTCCAACGATACAAACCGATCACGCAGCGGGTCCGAAAGACTTGAAGTGCCCGGCCTGTTTGGCCTGCCGCAGCGGGCTTCGGAACATTTGCCGGACGGTGCTTCGCTGGACGAAGCAGTGTCGATTGACTCGGCCTCGGTCAGTAAGGGCAAGGGATCGGTCAAGCGAAAGGAAAAGTTGACGCTGCGCGTTGCTGCCACCGTTGTGGATGTATTGCCGAACGGGGTTTTGTCCATCTCGGGGTCGCAGGAATTGCGGGTGAATTTTGAACTGAGAGAGCTTCTGGTCGCGGGTTATGTGCGCCCTCAGGACATCTCGCGTCAGAATGAGATCACCTATGACAAAATCGCTTCGGCCCGCGTGTCCTACGGAGGGCGTGGCCAGATCACGGATGTGCAGCAGTCCCGCTATGGGCAGCAGGTCCTGGATACACTTTTACCGTTTTGAGGTTTCATCGTGCTGAACAAGCTGATCCCTGTCGTTTTTTTGCTGGCCGGACTGGGTGCCGGAGTTGGGGCGGCAATTGCCCTTGCACCCAAAGCTGATCCCGAAGAGATGGCGCCGGATGATAAAGAACCCGCTTCCGAAGCCAAGTCTACGCTTGCAAAATCGAAAGATGCAAAGCCTCAAAAGAAGACGGGCAAGAAGGATCAGCCAGGCGATCTTGAATACTTGAAACTGTCGAAGCAGTTTGTCATCCCCGTGGTCGATGCTGATCGGATTGCCGCGATGGTCACGATGTCGCTGAGCCTGGAGGCTACCTCGGGCCAAAGCGACGGCTTCTACGCCATTGAACCCAAGCTGAGAGACAGGTTTCTGCAGGTCCTTTTTGATCATGCAAATACCGGCGGGTTTGATGGTAACTTTACCAGATCTGACAACCTGAGTGTTCTGCGTGAGGCGCTGTTGGACGCGGCGCGCAGGGAAATGGGGCCTGACGTGTCGGATATTCTGATCACAAGCGTTAACCGTCAGGATACCTGAGGGAACAGGTCGGGCCTGAACCAAACTTTGATCTTCAGGTTTGTTCTTTGAAAGCCGAACGTCGACGTTCCAAGGCCAAGCTGTCTGATAAATCAGCGATAGCGCGTTTGCGCCCAAACGCCTCGCGAAGCGCCTCCATCGCTGACAGCTTTTGGGATCTGATCCGTGCAAGCTCGATATTCAGGTCACGGCGCGTGGTGGCTTCCCAGCTATTCCATACGACATCGGCCCCTGTAGCCTGATACCCGTCGGAGCGGGTTGCAGTCTTTCGGGTTTGTTGTACCTGATCATCCAACCGCGCCAATTGTTTTTGAACACGCGCTTCCGCATCAAGGACCGGGCGCAGCGTCTGATATTCCCTCTGGAACACGGCCTCGGTGATTTGAATCAGACCCGACAAATCGTTGCGTTTCATCAAATTCGCCCCTTAGCACGTTGTCTCATATTCTCGGCGAACCGGATGGCGGCGGCCACGGGGCGGTAGTGGTCTTCTGAAATTTCCTGTCCGATTTCAACCGTGGCATGTATTGCGCGGGCAGTTGGCGGGTCCGAGTGAATCGGAACACCCGCCTCACCGGCCGCAGACCGGATCGCAGCCGCGACCGCGTCAACGCCCTTTGCCACACAGACCGGCGCAGCTCCCGGGGTGCGAGACCATTTCAGAGCGACCGCAAAATGGGTTGGATTGACGATCACGACATCTGCCTTTGGAACCTCGGCCATCATCTGGTTCGTAGCGATGTCCTGGGCGCGTCGACGGCGCTGTTGTTTCATGTGCGGATCACCCTCGGCATCCTTGTTTTCGTCCTGAATCTCTTTGCGGGACATGCGGTTCTTGCGCATGTGCTCTGCGTATTGCCATAGGTAATCCAAGACACCGATCGCCAGAGCCACAGCGATGACGATGAACAGAAACCAAAACAATAGGTTCATCATGAGCATGGTCGAAGACCGCGCAGGCGCTGCGCTGGTTGACAGGATTTCGCTGAGGTTCGCGCGCAAAAATAGGGTCAGACAGATGCCGTAGATCATCAGTTTCACAAAGCTTTTGGAAAATTCGAACAGGCCACCACGCCCAAACTTGTTCTTGGCGTTCGAGATCAGAGAGACACGCGAAAGTTTTGGTTTGAGTTTGCTGGGCGAAAAAATCAACGCGCGCTGGGTAATCAGACTCAGCAACACGGCTGCGGCGGGTAGCACGAATAAGATCGAAACCGACAATAAAGCGGTCTTCAGCAACCCACCCACCGAACTGGCCGCCGGGCCTTCGGTTATCAAAGGTGCCAGTGTGTCGGCTTGGTCGATCAGAACGACAAACAGGCTGCCCAAGTGTTGCAAGCCAAACTGACCGGCTGCAAACAATGCAATGAGAAACCCGGCATAAGCCGCTACGGCTGACAGGTCGTTGGACTTTGCAACCTCACCCTTGTCGCGCGCTTTTTGCAGCTTTTGCGGTGTCGGCTCGAAGGACTTGTCGCTGACGTCTTCTGCGTCGCTCATGGCAGGCCTACAAGCGGGTTTTGCATGGAGGCGAACAGGGCGCCGGACCAGACCGACAGGATCAACGGTGTGCCCGCGAACAGAAGGAACAGACCCGCGAAAGTGATGGCCGGTGCACCAACAAAGGCCACCATTAACTGCGGCATTGCCCGATTGATGACGCCCAGAGCGAGATTATAGATCAATGAGGCGATCACGAATGGCATGGCCAGGGCAAACGCCATGCCAAAGCTGCGCGTGATTTGCTGCACCCCCCAATAGGACAGGTCCTGTGGCAATGGGGCCGTGCCCATCGGAAACAAAGCGTAACTGTGAATCAGAAACTGAGCGACACGGACATGCAATCCAAGGATCACGGCCAGAGCCAACCCCGCAAGCGTCAGCAGATAACCTATTGCCGGGACCGGGTCCGCTGCCGCCCCTCCTAAAATCTGGGACAGGGACGTCGCTTGCGCAGCGATCGACCCGGCCGTTTGCAGAGCCAGAACAAACAGGCGCAGGCTTAGTCCCAAGACAACGCCGATCAAGATTTCGGTCAGGATGAAGCGCACCGCCAGGAACAGGTCCGGCTGGTTAAAATGGGCTGGCGCTGCAGGTGTGATGATCAGGGTAAAGGCCACCGAGATTCCCAGTTTGACGCGGGTTGGTATGCTGCGTTCGCCAAAGGCAGGCAGCAGCGAGACCATGGCGGACACACGCAGGAACACAGCAAACAGGTGCCACAGGCCGTCGCCCAGTTGCGGCAGCAGTTCGGGCGGCAGCGTAATCACGCGGGCACCGTGCCAACCAGCGCAGGGCGCGCTTCAAGACCGATCTCCTCGAAGGACAGAACGGGGTTGGAAACACCGCGCGCATGCATGATCGTGCGCAGCAGCCGCCGCCGTCTGGTCGAGGTCACGACTGCAGGGAAAAGCCCGTGATCGGCGGATTGCGAAACCGTGTCGACCACCCCATCGGCCAGCTTGTTGAACAGGTTTGGCGGCAGCGCCACATCCAGCCCCGCATTCGGCGTGTCGATCTGGTAGCTCGAGAACGTATCCTCCCACTCTGGGGCAAGCTGGATCAGAGGGATCGAGCCATCTTCGCGTTTCATTTCGGCCACGAGTTGAAAGCCCAGCCGTTGCCGGACCAACTCGCAAATACCTTCTGGCTGGGTGGTAGACAGGCGGGCTTCGGCCACGCTTTCCAGGATCAGCGCCATGTTGCGGATCGAGACACGCTCATCCAGCAACAACCGCAGCACCGCGTGCAACGTGTCGATCGGCACCTTGTCGGGGATCAGTTCATCCAGCAGTTTGCGGTTGGCCTCGGCCCTGACCGGATCGCTGAGGCGCGCCATCTCGGACAGCAGTCGTCGCAGCGATTTCAGCGTCAACAGGCGCGAGAAGTTCTGTTTGATGATCTCAAGCAAATGGGTGGCCAAAATCTCGGGTGGGGATACGATGGTGGCCCCGCTCATGGCCGCGGCCTCTTGATCTTTGGGCAGAATCCAACGGGCGGGGGCGCCATAGACAGGCTCGGTCACGTCGGTGCCTTCGGGCAGCATATCGCGGTCGTCCTGCACCAGTGCCAAAACCAGATCGGGGTTCAACTCGCCGCGCGCCTGTTCGACGCCGTGGACCTTGACGACATACGTGCCCATGGGCAGATCGGCGCGGTCGGTCAGGCGTATATCGGGCAGGATCAGACCAAAGGTCGAGGCCACATAGGCCCGCATATTGGCAATCCGCGCGTCCAGCCCGGTGCCGGGATTCAGAACCATGCTGACAAGGTCCGGTGAGAATTCCAAATGCACATCGTCAAGATCCAGAATGTCGCCTATGGCTTGGGAAACAGGCGTTTCATCCGAGGATTCGGGCGCGTGCGCCGTAGCCTCGTCTGCCTGTTGCTTGCGAAACACCGCATAAGCCGCATAGCCCAGCACGCAGGCCCCCAGGATAAAGGGCAGGAATGGCAGGCCTGGCACCAGCGCGAACAGCACCATTAGCATCGCCACCGTCGCCAACGCTGCCGGGTGCTTGCCCAGTTGCGAGAAGATCGCGTTGTCCGTCGCCCCTTGCGTGCCGCCGCGCGCCAGCAACAGGGCCGAAGCGATGGAGATGATGACTGCCGGGATTTGCGAGACCAACCCATCGCCCACGGTCAGGATGGCATAGGTTTCAAACGCCGAGGAAATCGGCATCCCATGCACGATCACCCCCATGATCAGACCCATCACAAGGTTCAGCAGGGTGATCAACAGACCGGCTATCGCATCGCCCTTGACGAATTTCGATGCCCCATCGAGCGAGCCAAAAAACGTCGTTTCCTGCTGTTCACGCTCGCGCCGTTCCTTGGCTTGATTGTGGTCAATCGCCCCTGCGGACATGTCGCTGTCGATAGCCAGTTGTTTTCCGGGCATACCATCCAGAGCAAACCGGGCGCCGACTTCGGCCATTCATGCCGCGCCTTTGGTGATCACCATGAAATTCACGATCAGCAGAACGCCAAAAACCACCAGTCCCAGAAAGATGCTGCCGCCCATGACGAAACTGGCGAACCCTTCAATCACGTCCCCGGCGGCATTTGATCCAGTGTGCCCCTGACCGATGATCAGCTTGGTCGAGGACACATTCAACGACAATCGCAACATCAACGAGGCCAGCAGGATTGTCGGAAAAGATGAGAAATCCAGGGGCCGCTCGATAAACAGCGTCAGGGTAAAGATCAGGATGGCAAGCGCAAAGGACGTCGCCAACCCCACATCCAGCACCCATGCGGGCATCGGCAGGATCATCATCACGATGACTGCCATTAAAGCAAGCGCCAGCAATACGGTCGGGGAAAACAGGGAGCGGACGTCAATTCTAGGCACGGTGCGCTCCTAGTTGAACGAGATAAAAGCGGCTGGAGCGCCGTTTGTGGGAACTAAAGACCCAAGCGTGTTTGGTGCGGGGTTGCCAACAGGCATCGGGATCAGCGGTGCCGCAGCCCCCAAGAGAGGATCGTTTGCTGCCAGAACGGTTTCCGGGTCGTGTTTCAGTTCGGCGCGCATTTTCCTGAACCGACCGGAATAGGCCGCGGCCAGATCAGGTGTGCGAGAATGATACGCCCCGGCTGCGGCGGTCCAGGATCCGAGTTCAGCGTATAAGTCCTTGAGGAAGCGGGCGGCGTAGTCGGCGCTTTCCCGGGGATCGAACATGGCGTCAATGGATCGGAACGCCTTGCCGTGCCAGCGATAGTTGATTTGGAAGCATCCGATATCAAAGCTGCGTTTGCCTGCTTTGAAGATGTTGAAAATGTAAGACTTCGCCTCAACCTCGGAATTGAACCAGAAACCCCGCCCTTCGACATTGATGGTCCACGGCCACGGGGCGATTTGGCTGTCCAGTGTGCGTCCGGTTTCGACCCGAGTTATGGCGCGCATGACGTCAATCGGGACATCGTGTGACAGCGCAGCGCGCCGCGCCGCGCGATCACAGAGCGCTGCCGTTTGGGGGGAAGCTACAGCGATCGCCGCTTGCGCAACGCACAACGCAAAAGCCAGTCCAAGGATCGTTCGATTGGGCATTCTGCCGGTCCGGGATTCTGATCAGTCCGGGCCAAGCTAGCTGTGCGAGGGTTTACAGACAGTTATCGGCTGTTCAGATTCGGTCGATCCTGCGCCCGAATACAACGCTGGTATTGGTTCGAAGGACGCCCGGGATCTTGGCGAGGTCATCGACCAGAATATCCAGATCCTCGATCCGGGGGGCCTCGGCCGACAGCAGCAGGTCGAACTCGCCATTGATTGACAGGCACAGTTTGACTTCGGGGTAGGCTTCCAGCCGCTTGATAATGCGCGTGGTTTCTTTCTGCTGCACTTCAAGCAAAACAACAACCTGAACGCGTGGGGCATCTTCGGGGGTATTCAGCACCACGGAATACCCGGCGATCACGCCGCGTTCTTCCATGCGATTGATGCGTTCATGCACCGTGGTTCGTGCCACGCCAAGCTTCGCTGCGATCCGAGTGGTTGAATCGCGAGCGTTGTGTTGAAGGGCGGCGATGATGCGGCGGTCAAGTTGATCCATGGTTCAAAGGTGTAGTGCAGAGTTGCGCTGTTGCTCAAGGCTTGTGAAGGTGTTCTTTGGAAACGGCTTTCCTGCCCTCGGTGGGCCATAACAGAACCGCCAGTGCCAGTCCCAAAATCGCAGCGAACGCCATCCAGCCCAAGGCATGAGTTATGCCTTTGACCGTCATCAGCCAGCCCGCCAGCGGATAAAGCACCAACCAGCAGGCATGGGATAGGGTGAACTGCGCGGCAAATACGGCCGGGCGGTCCTCGGGCGGGGCAGACCGTGTCAACAACCGGCCGGATGGCGTAAGGGTCGCCGAATATCCGAACCCGACGCATACCCAGGTCAGGATCAGCGTCGGCAGCGTGATTTGGCCCCCAATGGACAACGCTGCCCCCATCGCCATGGAAAAGGTGCCAAAGATTGCTCCCGTCAGCATGACCCTGCGATCCCGGAACCTGGTCAGCAGCGCAGGCAGGACAAATGCGGCCAGCATCGAACCGCCCCCGAATCCGGCAAGTGCAATGGCTACGGCGCTTTCCGATAAACCCAAATTGGCCCGGACGATCACGACCGTGTTCACGATAACCATCGCGCTTAGCGATGCAGCGGCCCAGCTCAGTGCCAGTAACCCGCGCAGGCGGGGTGTCTCCAGAAATAAACGGATGCCGCGCGTCGTGCGGTCATACACCCCGCGGGGTTTTGTCGGTTTGGGCGAGGGCAGGACAACCGAAGTTACCAGAAGGGCCGACGCGACAAACCCAAGACCCGTTCCCCAAAACAGACTGTCGAAACTTACGATTGTCAGCAATAGCGCGGCCAGCATCGGGCTGACCACGCTTTCAAGATCGTAAGCCAAACGCGAAAGCGACAGAGCTTTGGTATAGTCTTGCTCATCTGTAAGAACGTCCGGAATCGTCGCTTGAAAGGTCGGTGTGAACCCAGCAGAGGCAGATTGAAGGACAAAGATCAGCAAATAGACCTGCCAGATTTCCGTTACGAAGGGCAGGCACATCGCAACGGCAGCGCGAACCACGTCCAAGGCGACCAGCATCCGCCGCCGGTCCAGCTTTTCGGCGAAAGCGGCGGCAATCGGCGCAACCACCACATAAGCGACCATTTTGATGGTCAGGGCCGTGCCAAGCACCAAACCGGCGGCCTCACCGGCAAGCTCAAACGCCAAAAGACCCAAAGCAACGGTTGCCAATCCGGTTCCGGTCAGCGCCACGATCTGCGCGGCCAGTAAATGGCGGTAAACCCGGTTTCGCAGGATGCTGAGCATCTGCAATGCCTTTCTTTTGCGCCCAATTGCTCTGACGGTGATGATGCCCGGTAAAGAACGCCATTTTCCAGTCAAACACGCAAGGGGCAAGAAACATGCGCATATTGGTCGCATTCCATGGATGGCGTTGAGTTTACGGGCCAAACCTCCTATCTCGGGGGCGATAAGGCACAAAGGAAGACCCCCGTGGCAAACCATCTTTATAAAAACGACCTGCCAGACGGGTTGGATCTGGGCCCTGTTGTGGCCATTGACTGTGAAACCATGGGATTGAACCCGCATCGTGACCGTCTGTGTGTGATCCAGATGTCCGGGGGGGATGGTGACAGCCATATTGTACAGGTTGAAAAAGGCCAGACCGCAGCGCCAAACCTGTGCGCCATGCTGGAAAACCCCGACGTGCTGAAACTGTTCCACTTTGGCCGCTTTGACATTGCCGCGCTGTTTCATACCTTTGGTGCGCTGGCCGCGCCGGTCTATTGCACCAAGATCGCCAGCCGTTTGGTGCGGACCTATACTGACCGCCACGGGCTGAAGAACCTGTGTCAGGAACTCATCGGTGTTGATATCTCGAAACAACAACAGATGAGTGACTGGGGCGCGGAAAACCTGACCGAGGCGCAGTTGGAGTATGCGGCCTCGGATGTGTTGTACCTGCACCGCCTACGCGAGGCGCTGGACGGGCGTTTGGCCCGCGAAGGCCGGACCGAGATGGCCCAGGCCTGTTTTGACTTCCTGCCGATGCGTGCGAAACTCGACCTCGCCGGTTGGCCCGAAACGGATATATTTGCGCACTCATGACCGATACCGAAGCTTTCCTGAAAACCGCGCGGCAAGTCGTCACTGACGAAGCCCGCGCGCTGGATGTTCTGGCCGAAGGCCTGGACGAACAATTTGCCGAAGCCGTGCAAATGATATTGCAGGCCAAGGGCCGAATTATCATCAGCGGCATCGGCAAATCGGGTCATATTGGCCACAAGATCGCGGCAACGCTGGCCAGCACCGGCACGCCCGCCTATTTCGTGCACCCCGCCGAGGCCAGCCATGGCGATCTGGGCATGGTGTCCAAAGGCGACGTGGTTCTGGCCATCTCGAACTCGGGTGAAGCGCCTGAACTTGCGAACCTGCTGGCCTTTACACGCCGTTTTGGTATCCCGCTGATCGGTCTGTCCAGCAAACCCGAAAGCACCTTGATGACACAGGCGGATGTGCACCTGTTGATCCCGTCGATGGGCGAGGCCTGTGGATTCGGCATGGTGCCTTCGATCTCGACCACGCTGACGTTGGCGATGGGTGATGCGCTGGCGATTGCGCTGATGAAGCATCGCGATTTCAAACCCGAGGATTTCCGCGCGTTTCATCCCGGCGGCAAATTGGGCGCGCAGTTGTCTTCTGTGCGCGATTTGATGCACACAGGCGACGCGCTGCCTCTGGTGGCGGCGGACACCGCGATGAGCGAGGCGTTAATCGTGATCAGCCAGAAAGGGTTCGGCGTTGCCGGCGTTACAGATGCGCAAGGTCAGCTGACCGGTATCATCACGGATGGCGACCTGAGGCGTCACATGGACGGACTTCTGGACAAGACAACCGCCGAAGTCATGACGGAAAGCCCGACCACGATCAGTCCCGATGCACTGGCGGAAGAAGCTGTTGCGATCATGAATGACCACAAGATCACTTCTTTATTCGTGGTTTCGCCTCACTCCGACGGCTCGGCCGAGGGGCTGCTGCACATTCACGACTGTCTGCGCGTCGGGCTGGGATAAGAGGGCGGATCTGTGGACAGTCATTCGCGCATGGTGCAATTCCTCAAGGTGTTGCTGCCACTGGCGGCCATTGTGCTGCTGTCCACCGTTTTCCTTTTGTCTCGCAGTATCGAAACCAACGTAACCGTGCCCTTTACGCAAAGAGATATCGAGGAACGGCTGGCAGATCAGGTCGTGACCCTGCCGAATTATCGCGGCACCACCCGCAAGGGCGAAGAGGTGCAAATCGAAGCGACAAAGGCGACGCAGGGGACCAAAAATTCGGTTCCGACAGCGTCTGATTTCAAGGGTCGGCTTGGTCTTTCGGATGGTGGCGTGATCACGCTGGACTCAAATTCCGGGATGATCCGCCCGGACAAGAATACGGCGACCTTTGTTGGCGATGTGGTCATAATTACAACAGACGGTATCAAGGTCACGACGGACCTTTTGAATACCGCGTTGGACGAAATCCGTGGTGATACACCGGGTCAGGTCGACGGAACGGGCATAATTGGCAACTTTTCCGCGGGCCGGATGACATTTGGGACTGAAAAAAAGGACGGGCCGGTCCATATTATTTTTACAGATGGCGTCAAGTTGGTGTATGAGCCGGAAAAAGCAGAAAGATAACCTGTGTTCGATTTTCGTTTAGCCATTGCGTGTTGTGCCCTTGTAGCCGGTGCTGTTTCAGCGACTGCGCAAGAGACACAGGTCGCGTTCGGGGCCGTCAAGGCAGACCCCAGCCTACCGGTTGAGGTGACGTCAGAAACGCTCAACGTGAATCAGGAAAACGGATCGGCCGAGTTTCAGGGCAATGTGATCGTAATCCAGGGCGAAATGCGCCTGACGGCCGAACGTGTTCTGGTCATCTACAACGAAGACCGGTCCGCGATTGAGCGCATGGAGGCGACCGAGGATGTCGTTTTGGTCAGCCCGCCGGACGCTGCGGAAGGGGACTGGGCGGAATACACCATCGACTCGGGCGTGATCGTCATGAAGGGCAATGTTCTGCTGACGCAGGGGCTAAGTACGATCAGTGGCGACCAGATGAACGCGAACCTTACGACCGGTACAGCGACGATGACGGGCAACGTCAAAACCATACTGCAGCAGGGGGCCAATTGATGGCCGGGCCGAGCCTGACTGTTGCCGAGGGCAACTCGGGCCTCAGAATTGAAAAACTGCGCAAGTCTTATCGCAAGAAAACGGTGATCCGGGACGTTTCCATGACGTTGGACCGGTCCGAAGTGGTGGCTCTTTTGGGGCCGAACGGATCGGGCAAGACGACGACATTCTATTCTGTGGCCGGGTTGGTGTTCCCCGAAGCGGGAACCGTCACGATTGACGGGCAGGTGGTCACGACTTTGCCGATGTACCGTCGCGCGCGTCTTGGTATCGGCTATCTGCCGCAGGAAATGTCGATTTTCCGCGGGATGAGTGTTGAGGACAACATCGCTTCGGTGCTGGATATCACTGTCAGTCACGCGCATCGCCGCAAGGAACGGCTGGAAGAGCTGCTGTCGGATTTCTCGATCGAACATCTGCGCCGCGCGCCCGCGCTGGCCCTGTCAGGTGGTGAGCGTCGTCGCGTCGAAATCGCGCGCTGCCTTGCAGCAGACCCCAAATATCTTCTGCTGGATGAACCATTTGCCGGCGTGGATCCGATCAGTGTGGGGGATATCCGCCATCTGGTCGCCGATCTGAAGAAACGTGGAATCGGCGTCTTGATAACCGACCACAATGTCCGCGAAACCCTCGAGATCGTGGATCGCGCCTATATTCTGCATGACGGTCAAGTCCTTATGTCCGGCACGCCGGACGAGGTGGTCGAAAATGAAAACGTGCGCCGCGTCTATTTGGGCGAAAACTTCCGAATTTCATAGGTTTGTGCAGGTCTGTGCCGACTGCATGGCGGAAATCGCGTATATACACACCTGTTTTGATTGACTCTTCCGCCGTCTCTTGCCTCAATTGGGGTATGGCATTTCTACGGTTCAATTCTGGATCACGATGCCCCTTCCCCGAAGGGTGCGCGGTTCGGTTACTGCGGAAATTGTCGATACCCCCCACCCGATAATCAACAAGCGCGTCGCGATTTGCGGCGTCAGAATGGGTGTGAATTGTGAAGGAGATCACATGCGTTACCAAATTAGCGGAAAACAGATCGACATCGGTGAAGCACTTCAGACCCATGTGCAGACCGAACTTGGCGAGGTGGTGGGTAAATATGCCCAGCGTCCGACCGATGCCAATGTCGTCTTTTCCCGTTCTGCGCATGAATATGTGTGCGAAACTACCGTGCATCTTTCCACCGGCCTGACGGCTCAGGCCAAAGCCCACGCAACTGAAATCTACGCAGCTTTTGAGGCTTGCTGCGACAAGATGGAAACACAATTGCGCCGTTACAAGCGCCGTCTGAAGGACCACCACAAGGATCGGGCCGAGCCGGTTGAACTCTTTGGAGCATCCTCTTATATCCTCGCCTCTGACGAATCGGAGTCGGCTGACGAACCCGAATCTCTGCAGCCGATGATCGTGGCTGAGATGGAGACCAAGATCCCATCGCTGAGTGTTGGTGAAGCCGTAATGCAGATGGAACTGGCTGGTGCCCCGGTGCTGGTGTTCCGGAATGAAAACAAGGACGGATTGAACGTCGTGTACCGTCGGGATGACGGGAATATCGGCTGGATCGATCCGTAACAGGCAAGAATAGCAAGGCTAGCCCCTGCCAAAGGTGGGGGCATTGCCGTGGAGCGTGATCATGGAGCTTTCGAGCATACTAAAGCCCGAAGCAGTACGTGTTTTGTCCGCCGCTTCCAGTAAGAAGCGGTTGTTTCAGGAAATCGGCGATATTGCGGCCGGGATTCTGGGACTTGAAGCGCAAACTGTTGTGGACAGTTTGCTGGAACGTGAAAGCCTTGGGCCGACCGGCGTGGGGCATGGCGTGGCGTTGCCGCATGCTCGTCTGAACGAAGTCGAAGCGGTGTCCGGGGCGTTTGTCATGCTGGAAAAGCCGATTGATTTTGGCTCGGTCGACCGGCAGCCCGTCGATATCGCCTTCGCACTTTTTGCGCCGGAAGAGGCTGGTGTCGATCACCTGAAGGCTCTTGCGCTTGTGTCCAGAACGCTGCGTGACACTACGGTTTGCGCCAAGCTTCGGGCCAATCCCGATCCAGTCAAGCTTTATGCGATCTTGACCGAGGCGCAGTCGATGCAGGCGGCGTAAGTCTCTGACAAGAAATAAAAAAAGCCCCCGATTTTCGGGGGCTTTCTTTTTTTGGATGGATTGGCGTCTTAGCCGCCGGTTCCCATTTCAAGTGTCCACCAGATTTTGCCACCATTTTCCTGATGCCAGGCAAAACCCATCTGTGTGGCTTTCGGGTCCATGATCACGGACCGCGGGCCAGGCTCCTGCATCCACGCGGCCAGCGTCTCGGTCTCGGTCTCGTAGGTCTCCGAGATCGCTTCACCCAGGAAAGTACCGAAATACCCCACGCGTGCGGCACGGTCGATTGGCGATGAACCGTCTGATCCGAAGTGCCATGGCCGGTTCTGGCGCGCCATGTCCTTGGAATGAGTCGCCGCAGCCGCGTTAAGCTGCGAGTTCAACTGCACAGATTGCAGCCCCGACGCCTGACGCAGCGCGTTCACCGAATCAAGCATCCGGAACTGCAACTTTTCCGGGTTGCCGCGAATCTTGTATACCGTCGGCAGCGGGCGACCATCCGACCCATAGGTTGGGGTGCTGCTGGGGGTGCACGCTGCCAGCGCAACGAAGCAAACGAAAAGTAATGAAATAATACGCGTCATGGCCGACCTGATGATTGTGATGCCTTACGGCATAGCGCGCCCGACTGACTTGGGCAAACCTGCAGAAGCCGATTCTCGCGTGATTCTGCCGGTTTGATTTGCGAATGAGGTATTCTGGCAATAAAATGCGTTAGATTTTCAACTTTGGTTTAGCAAAGGACCGCCTGATATGGTCAAGAAGCTCATTCCCTCGACGACCCGCCGCGGATTTTTAACCGGCGCTTCGGCTGTTTTGGCCTCGCCCGCGATCGCGCAGTACATACCCGGCGATCCGCTTCGCCCTGCGCCGGAACCTGAACCGCAGGTCCGTAGAAACGTTTCGGGCTTCCGTGCGCTGGATTGGCAGCCTTATTTCTCGAACACGCGGAACGGGGCCATTCTGGTCGATACGGTATCGCGCGCGCTGCATTATTGGTCAGACGATCAATCGGTCTACAAACTCTATCCGTCTTCAGTGCCACTGACCGAGGAATTAACGCGCCGTGGCCGCACAAGTGTCATACGCAAGGTCGAAGGACCAAGCTGGTCGCCAACGCCATCCATGAAGAAAAGAAACCCGGAATGGCCGGACTATATCCCTCCGGGGCCGGATAACCCGTTGGGAACGCACGCTTTGTATCTAAGCTGGAAGTACTATCGGATTCACGGCACACATGACACACGTAAAATCGGGCGTAGATCATCCAACGGATGCATCGGTCTGTTTAACGAGGATATTGCCGAGTTGTTTTCAATGGCGAACGTAGGTACGCAAGTGTTGCTTATTTGACGACATTTCCGCGCACGAACCCGCTTTTGGCGCAAGTTCCATTTGCATTCCAGTCGGATAGCTGATTAGAAAAAAACACGAGGTAAGTCTTGGGTGTGCGGTTTCAATATATGAAACCGTGCGTATTCTGGAGGTTAATATGAAGAAACTCGTTCTCGCCGCTGCACTGACCGCTGCTGCATCGACCGCTTATGCTGGCAACCTGGAAGAGCCGGTTGTTGAAGCACCTGTTGTTGTCGAAGAAACTCAGGGTTCGTCGCAGGGCATCATCCTGCCGCTGGTCCTGCTGGTTGTGGTTGCCGCAGCTGTTGCAGCAAGCTAATTCGACGAGCGCAATACAAGGAAAAGGCGGTGGAGCTTTCCACCGCCTTTTTTTGTGCCCAATAGCCGGGGCGAATTAGTCCAGCCAGCCTTTTAGATTGTCCTGGATCACTTTGCCAAGCGCAGTGATGTGCGAATCGTCATCGTTCAGGCAGGGAATATAGGTAAAGGTCTCGCCGCCGGCCTCTTCAAAGCTTTCTTTGATCTCTTCGTTGATCTCTTCCAGCGTTTCGATGCAATCGGCGGAAAACGCCGGAGCGATGACGGCAATATTCTTCTTGCCCTGCCGCGCCAACTCAGCAACATGATCGACTGTATAGGGTTTCAGCCATTCTTCCGGCCCGAACCTGGATTGGAATGTCGAGACAAGCTGGTCATCCTGCCATCCCAGTCGCTCTTTCAATAGCCGGGTCGTTTTCGCGCATTGGCAGTGATACGGATCGCCCTGCTGCAAATAGCGTTCCGGCATCCCGTGGTAGGAACAGACCAGAATGTCTGGTTTGGTTTCCATTGCGGCATAGGCGTTCTGGACTGAACCGGCCAATGCGTCGATATAAGCGGGTTCGTCGAAATAAGCGGGAACCGTGCGTGACGCAGGCTGCCACGCTTCTTCCATCAGCGCGCGAAAGAACTGATCGTTTGCCGTCGCGGTCGTCGCGCCTGCGTATTGCGGATAGAGCGGAAAGAACAGGATGCGGTCACAACCTGCCGCCACCATCTCGTGCACCTTGGACTTGGTCGAAGGGTTGCCGTAGCGCATACAGAAGTCGACCATCACCTGATCGCCATAACGTGCCTGCATCGCCTCGCGCAGCTTGGCCGTCTGATCCTTGGTGATCGTCATCAGCGGGCTTTCGCCTTTGTCGTGGTTCCAGATCGACTTGTATGCCTCACCCGAGCTAAATGGCCGTTTGGTCAGGATGATGCCTTGCAGGATCGGCTGCCATTTCCATTTGGGATAGTCGATGACGCGCTGATCCGACAGGAACTCGTTCAAATAGCGGCGCATCGGCCAATAGCTGTAGTCATCCGGAGTGCCCAGATTGGCCAAAAGAATACCGACGCTGCCCATTTTGACCTTGGGGTGGTCGTTGGGGGCATGAGCGGGGCGGGTGGCGTCAAACATGGGATGCTTCCTGAAATCGTCGTGTTCCGGGCTGAGATAAACGGAATTGGTCCGCCGTCAATCGGACAGTTTGCCTTCTTTTGTTCCCAGCGCGTCGGCAAGGCGCGCTTGTGCCGATCCGGGGCGCAGGGGTTTTTGCTGGCTTTCATCGGGCGACCAGCCGGTCAAGCAGATCAATTCGAAAGTTGTCACCAGACGACCCTGCGGGGTTGCGAAGTTTTCGGCATAGATGTCTTGCGCCCGTCCAAAGACCTGCCTGCGGGTGGGGTGCTTTAACCTCTCGGAAAGGCTGTTGGTCTCGCCCATCGCGCGCAGATCGTGCATCAGGTGGACTATGTCGCGGTACTCCGCAGTTAGGCGAGCGGTATCGGCGACAGGCAGAGCGAAACCCGCCCGTTGCAGCAATCCGCCCAGATCGCGCAACTCACCCATCGGGGCTATGCGCGGGCTGAGGCCGCCGGTGACCTCGATCTCGGCCTGCCCCAGGGCTGTGCGCAACTCGTTCAAGGTTTCCCCACCTAGGCACGCAACCAGCAACAGCCCGTCGGGTTTAAGCGCGCGATGGCATTGAATCAGTTGCCCAACCGGATCGTTGGCCCAGTGCAACGCCATTGCGTGTACCACCAGATCGTGCGCACCGGGCGTCAGCCGCAGAACGTCTGCATCGGCAACAATATGCGCTTTGGGTAACACACCCTGCCAAATATGCGCAAAGGGCGTCACGATCGCCGGGGCGGTAAAGCTTTTATTAACCATGGAGAGTCGATCCTGCACCTCGTCAATCGCGGCGCGGTGCAAAAACAATGCGTCGTCTTGCGCGCGGGCGCGATGCTTTGTCAGGGCAAAGCGGTCAAACAAAGAGGGTGCATTGGAGTCAGGCAGCTTCATAAGGCGCAATTATCGCATCTGGCCGCGGATTCAAACCGCCGTCCAGTTGATCTATCCGCCGCGATGTCTGGGGTGCGGGGCGCTGACAGAATCTGACTTTGCCCTGTGCGGACCCTGCTGGAGCGACACGCCATTTATCGGGAGCATTGTCTGCGAAAGCTGCGGCGTCCCCTTGCCCGGTGATCCGGACGGGTATCGGATTGAATGCGATGACTGCATGAAAGTTCCCCGGCCGTGGCGGGATGGGCGTTCCGCTCTTTTATACAAGGGCAGGGCGCGGGCGCTGATATTGGCGCTGAAACATGGTGACCGACCGGAACTGGCGCGCCCGGCGGCGCGATGGATGGTGCAGTCAGGGCGTGACTTGTTTCGTGACAACATGCTGGTCGCTCCGGTGCCGCTGCATTGGACCAGATTGTTGAAACGACGGTACAACCAATCCGCTTTGTTGGCGCACCACGTGGGGCGGGAAACCGGATTGCAGGTGTGTCCCGACCTTTTGGTTCGGCCCGTACGAACCCCGATTTTGGATGGGAAAACTGCGGCGGAACGCGCGCGGACATTGGAAGATGTGATTGTTGCACATCCCAAGCGGCGGCACAGGATGCAGGGGCGGGATGTTTTGCTGGTCGACGACGTGATGACGTCCGGCGCGACACTGTCCGCCTGTGCAAGTGTCTGCCTTGCATCTGGCGCAAATCATATTTTCGTGTTGACCCTAGCGCGCGTTGCCAAGGATGCCTAATTCGTCGAAGATTACGTGAAACCCCAAGGGACGGATTATGAAACCTGTTGAAATCTATACCTCTCCGCTATGCGGCTTTTGCCACGCGGCCAAACGACTGCTGAAACAGAAGGGCGTTGAGTTCAAGGAAGTCGATGTTTTGATACACCCCAAACGCAAGCCCGAGATGATCAAGCGCGCTGGTGGTAAACGCACCGTGCCACAGGTTTTCATCGGCACGCAGCACGTGGGCGGCTGCGACGATCTATATGAGCTGGAGCGTCAGGGCAAGCTGGACCGGCTTCTGGCCGCGTGATGCTGACTGCGCTGCTGCAGGTCACCTCGTCGGATGATCCGTCCGAGAATCTGAAGATGGTGCGCGCCCTGATGACCGAGGCGGCCGGACAGGGCGCGCAGTTCATCCTCACCCCCGAGGTGACGAACTGCGTCTCGACCTCGACAACGCGGCAGCGCGAAGTATTGCAGCACGAAGAGGATGACCTGACGCTGGCCGGGCTGCGCGATCACGCGCAGGCGCTGGGCGTATGGCTGTTGATCGGCTCGCTGGCGGTCAAAACTCATGACGCGGACGGGCGTTTTGCCAACCGTTCCATCATGATCGACCCGCAGGGGCAGATCGTTGCGCGGTATGACAAGATCCACATGTTTGACGTGCAGGTCACAGAGACCGAGACTTTTCGGGAATCCCGAAACTACCGCCCCGGCGACCGGGCCGTGATTGCCGAGACAGACTTCGGCAAAGTTGGCCTGACCGTTTGCTACGATATCCGCTTTCCCCACCTCTATGCGGCGCTGGCTCAGGCTGGTGCGCACATCTTGACTGTTCCTGCGGCATTTTCCCCAGTTACGGGGGCTGCACATTGGGAATCGTTGTTGCGTGCCCGGGCGATTGAAAACGGTTCTTGGGTGCTGGCGCCGGCCCAAACCGGAGAACATCCCAAAACCCGTGGCAGAACGCGCTATACCTACGGTCACAGCATGGTCGTGGCCCCTTGGGGAGAGGTCATCATCGACGCAGGTACCGATCCGGGCATTCACATTTTTGATTTGGATGATAGTTCTGTGTCAGAGGCGCGCCGCCGCGTGCCTTCATTGACGCACCTGCGGGCTTTTGACGGCCCCTGACCCAGAGCCGGACCCAATGACGGACGACACCAATGCCCTTGCGGTCACGCTGTTCAGCGAGATCCTGACCGCCGACCAGCTATTGCGCAACCGGCTGAGCCGGGTGCTGCCCAAGGGCATGGAAATCTCACATTTCTCGGTGCTGAATCATCTGGTTTTCGTAGGGGATGAACGCACGCCCGCACAACTGGCCAGCACTTTCCACGTGACGCGCGGGGCGATGACCAACACCTTGGCCAAGCTGGAATGGGCCGGATACATCCACATCCGCCCCGATTGGGACGACGCCCGTCGCAAGATGGTCGCCATCAGCCCCGCCGGCCGCCGCGCGCGGGATCAGGCGATTTCCTCGATTGCTCCGTTGATTAACCGTGTGGTCGGAGAGTTGGGGCTGGAACGCGTCCGCAGCACGCTGCCCGTGTTGAGGGATTTGCGGTTGCAGTTGGAGGGGGAGTAGGGGCAGAAACTTCAGATTTGAGTAGCTAAACTGCTTGTCTGTTGTTCAGCAATTTCATTGAAGGCAAATAGAAAGAGAGCAAGTGAAAAACTTCATAATAGTCGCTCTAAGTTGCGCCGTTGCAGCATTGGTTTTCGGCTTTGAGCCTGTGCAACGAGCGATAAACGAGGCTACAAACCAGGGTAGCTTGAAGGGAGTTGAGACATGTATGTCCTATTCGGAAAGCGAACTGCTTTCCTCGGAGGCTGTCAAAGCAACTTGTGTCAGTGCATTTCAGAAGCGCCTTTTTCGGGGTGAATATGCGACAGGGCTGGCTGGGCCGAACATAAGAAAAGGAACGGTCGCTTGGGGCGGTGTGCTAGAGAACAAAACGCCTGATCACGTTACGACTTGGGTTCAGATTTCCGTTAGTACTTTTTGATGGCGAGGGCGTGGAGAAAGAGCATTCCGCCGAAACTTCAATTTGGATAGACCCGTTAGGGGAGGCTGAATTTGAAGTAGAATTGCCTGACCTTGAACCCGTTCAATTTGAGAGCATCGAGTTTTGTGAACATGACGATTCCGATCCATCTGAGTGCATGGCGTGGGGCGTGGTCGATGTGATGGGGCTTTCGATTTGAGATGGTATAGTGATGGGTTAAAAACCCATCCTACTCCGCCTTCACGCTCGCCGTCACATAATTCACGCTCAAATCCCGGTCCGAGATCGACCAACTCCACAGGATCGGGTTGAACACGAATCCCTTTCGGTCCACTGGGTCCAAACCGGCTTGGCGCAGCTGGTCGAACAGTTCGTTGGGGGTAATGAACTTGTTCCATTCATGCGTGCCGCGCGGTAGCCAGCGCATGACGACCTCGGCCCCGAAAATGGCCATCGCATAGGACTTCGGGTTGCGGTTGATGGTTGAGCAGATCAGCAAGCCGCCGGGTTTCAGCAACTGTTGCGAAGCGGTCAGGAACCCCAACGGATCGGCCACGTGCTCGACCACTTCCATGTTCAGCACCACGTCAAATTGTTCGCCAGCAGCGGCCATATCCTCAGCCGTTGTGTGGCGATAGTCGATCTCAAGTCCCGATTGCTCGGCATGGATACGGGCGACGGGCAGGTTACCCTCGGCAGCATCTGCACCCACGACCGTCGCGCCCAAACGTGCCATCGGCTCGCTTAACAGCCCGCCGCCGCAGCCGATATCCAGCAGGCGCAGCCCCTCGAACGGTTTTGCGGTCGTCAGGTCACGGTCAAATTCACCCGCAATCTGTTGTGTGATATAATCCAGACGGCACGGATTCAGCATGTGCAGCGGTTTGAATTTCCCATGGGGATCCCACCATTCAGCCGCCATCGCCTCGAATTTTGCGATCTCGGACGGGTCCACCGTGTTCGGATGCGCTTGCATTCCTGTCTCCGTGTGCTCTTTTACGTTTAAAGACTATATAGGGCCCTAATGGATAAGTACCCGGACCAAAAGCGCGCAGTTCAATATCTGTACCCGCCGATCGACCCGTTCGATCAGCGGATGGTCGATGTCGGCAATGGGCACCGTATTTATATGGAACAATGCGGTAATCCCGATGGTTTGCCAGTTGTGGTTCTGCATGGCGGCCCGGGCGGAGGGTGCAGCCCGGCGATGCGGCGCTATTTCGATCCGCGTGTGTTTCGGGTGATTCTGTTTGATCAGCGCGGGTGCGGTCGGTCGCGGCCTCATGCCTCGGTAGCGGATAATACCACTTGGGATTTGGTGGAGGATATCGAACGCCTGCGGACGCTGCTGGATATCGACGACTGGACGGTGTTTGGCGGCAGCTGGGGCGCTACGCTGGCGCTGGTTTATGCGCAGGCGCATCCTGACCGGGTCAACCGGCTGGTGCTGCGCGGTGTGTTTCTGGCAACGCAGGCCGAGCTGGACTGGTTCTATGGTGGCGGAGCGGGCAAGTTCTGGCCCGAGCAATGGGCGAAATTCACTGCTCTGCTGACCGAGGATGAGTTGTCGGACACGATTGGGGCGTATCACAAACGCCTGTTCTCGGGCGATCGGGCAACGGAAATCCTGTATGCGCGGGCGTGGTCGGCGTGGGAGAACGCGCTGGCCTCGATCCATTCGCACGGGTCGACAGGTGAAAGCCCCGGCGAATACGCGCGCGCCTTTGCACGGCTTGAGAATCACTATTTCACGCACAGTGCCTTTCTTGAAAAAGACGGGCAGATTCTGGATCAGATGGACCGGATCGCCCATATCCCCGGCCATATCGTTCAGGGGCGGTATGACATGATCTGCCCGCCACAGGCCGCATGGTCTTTGGCCGAGCGCTGGCCCAATGCCGAGCTTAAGATGGTGCGACAGGCAGGCCATGCCCTGTCCGAGCCTGGCATCAGCGCCGAGTTGGTGCGTATTATGGACCGTGTGGCGGAGGGCATCGCATGACCCGCATGGACCGTCGTGCCTTGTTTGCTTCGGGTGCTGCCGCGGCTCTGCTGGCAGCAACCGGCGCGTCATTGGCCAACACGCCCAAATCCGGCGGAACGCTGCGCTTGGCCGTGCCTCGGGACGAAAGCCTTGAACAGTTGGCGCGTGGCGCTGTGTTCGACACGCTGACCGAGATCGCGCCGGATGGCACGTTGCGCGCAGAATTGGCGACAGGCTGGCAAACCGATGCGAATGCGCGGGTTTGGCGTTTCGATCTACGCCCTGGTGTTCTGTTCCATGATGAGGCCCCGTTGGACGTAACCGACGTTCTAGCCGTTCTGGAACAGGTCGGGCGTGTTGAGGCCACCTCGCCGATATCCCTGCGGTTGGAGCTGGCGGAAGCCAATCCGGGCCTGCCGTTTCTGCTGGCCGACAGTCGATTTGTCATTACGCGCAATGGGCAGGATGTAACGCCGTTGCACGCGGCCAACGGCACCGGATGTTACCGGGTTGAGCGCGCCGAAGACGGACGGCATTTCTTGGGGCGCAAAGTCGCGGGTCACTACAAAAGCGGTCAGGCTGGCTGGGTCGAAGCGCTGGAGGTTATCGTGATCCCTGATGCGCGTGTCCGGGCTGAGGCTTTGCGGGATGGCTATGTGGACGTCGCTGCTCTGCCCGCGCAGGACGATTTAAGGGGTCAACGCGGTTTGCGCTTTTTCCCAAGCGAGACGGATATGGCGCTGGCAGTGGCCGCTCGGGTTGGAATGCCGGGTCAGGTCGGACAGGCGCGTGCGCTGGACGATGGCCGCATCGCCGAGCGGTGGTGGCTGGCTTAATTCCCGCCGGGGGTTGCAGACTCGGGAAACCCTGCGTATATGCAGTCCCAACAGCGGCGCGTTGGACTTCTGGTTCAAAGCTCCACCGGAAAATACGACGGGCCGCGCGCCCGTTTTTTTGTGCCCGATTGAAGGGTAGAGACCCGAATGACAAACGACCTGATAGCCAAAGCAGCCATCGACCGGCGACTGGCCGAGATCATCACCCCCGTGATCGAGGATCTGGGGTATGAACTTGTGCGTATTCGTCTGATGAGCGGTAAGTTGACTACGCTGCAGATCATGGCTGACAAGCCCGATGGCGGCATCGAAGTGGACGATTGCGCCGAGATTTCCAACGCGGTCAGCGCCACGCTGGATGTCGAGGACCCGATTTTGGACGCTTATACGCTTGAGGTGTCCAGCCCCGGCATCGACCGCCCTCTGACCCGTCTGAAGGATTTTGAGACTTTCGAAGGGTATGAGGCCAAGATCGAGACCGCCGAACTGATCGACGGCCGCCGCCGGTTTAAGGGCGAATTGGCCGGGATCGAAGGGGATGAAGTGTTGATCAATATCCCCGAAGGGTCCGAGACAATCACCATTGGTCTGCAATTTGACTGGCTGAGCGACGCCAAGCTGGTCCTGACCGATGACCTGATCAAAGAAATGCTGCGCCAGCGCAAAGACGCCGGTGCCCTGAATGAAAACGCTTTCGACGAGATTGAGACCGAAGGGTCCGAAGAGGAGACGAACTGATGGCAATCACCTCAGCCAACCAGCTGGAGCTGTTGCAGACCGCCGAGGCCGTGGCCCGCGAAAAGATGATCGACCCCGGTCTGGTTGTCGAGGCGATGGAAGAATCGCTCGCCCGTGCCGCCAAGAGCCGCTACGGCGCTGAGATGGACATCCGCGTGTCGATCGACCGCAAGACCGGCAAGGCGACCTTTACCCGCGTCCGCACCGTGGTCGAGGATGAAGAGCTGGAAAACTATCAGGCCGAGTTCACTGTCGAGCAAGCCAAGCAATACATGGAAAACCCTGAGGTCGGTGACGTCTTCGTCGAAGAAGTCCCGCCGGTTGAAATGGGCCGTATTGCGGCTCAGTCAGCCAAGCAGGTGATTCTGCAGAAGGTCCGCGAAGCCGAGCGTGACCGTCAGTACGAAGAATTCAAGGATCGTGCAGGCACCATCATCAACGGTGCGGTCAAGCGCGAGGAATTCGGCAATGTGATCGTCGATCTGGGCGGGGCCGAGGCTGTTCTGCGCCGCAATGACAAAATTGGCCGCGAAAGCTATCGCCCGAATGACCGTGTGCGCGCCTATATCAAAGAGGTGCGCCGCGAAGTGCGTGGACACCAGATCTTCCTGTCGCGCACCGCGCCGGAATTCATGGCCGAGCTGTTCAAGATGGAGGTGCCGGAAATCTATGACGGCATCATCGAAGTCAAAGCTGTGGCCCGCGACCCTGGTTCGCGCGCCAAGATTGCCGTGATTTCGTATGACGGTTCGATCGACCCCGTTGGTGCCTGCGTTGGTATGCGCGGCAGCCGCGTGCAGGCCGTTGTGAACGAACTGCAGGGTGAAAAGATCGACATCATCCCGTGGAATGAAGATCAGCCGACCTTCCTGGTGAACGCGCTGCAACCCGCCGAGGTTTCCAAGGTGGTTCTGGACGAAGAAGCCGGCAAGATCGAAGTGGTTGTGCCCGAGGAACAGCTGTCTCTGGCTATCGGCCGTCGCGGTCAGAACGTGCGTCTGGCCAGCCAGCTGACAGGTCTGGACATTGATATCATGACCGAGGCCGAAGAATCGGCGCGTCGTCAGAAAGAATTCGAAGCCCGCACCCAGTTGTTCATGGACAGCCTGGATCTGGACGAATTCTTCGCGCAGCTGCTGGTCTCTGAAGGGTTCACCAACCTTGAAGAAGTTGCCTATGTCGAGCTGGACGAGTTGCTGGTCATCGACGGTGTTGACGAAGGCACCGCGCAGGAACTGCAAACCCGGGCTCGTGAATTCCTGGAAGCACAGGCCAAGGCGGCGTTGGATGCTGCCCGTGCGTTGGGCGCCGAGGACAGCCTTATTGAATTCGAAGGCCTGACACCCCAGATGGTAGAAGCGCTGGCCAAGGATGACGTGAAGACGTTGGAAGACTTTGCCACCTGTGCCGACTGGGAACTGGCCGGTGGCTGGACCACGGTCGACGGCGAGCGCATCAAGGATGACGGTGTGCTTGAGCCTTTTGGCGTTACGCTGGAAGAAGCGCAGGATCTGGTCATGACTGCTCGTATCATGCTGGGCTGGGTCGATCCGGCTGAACTGGAGCAGGCCGAAGAAGAGGTCGAAGGCGAAGCTGACGAGGAGGCCGAGGCCTGATCTCAGGGCCTCGGGGTGGCGTGAATGGGTCGCGGTGGCGTCCATAAGGATCGGTCGGAAGGCCCCGAGCGCAAGTGCATCGCCACGGGCGAGGTTCAGCCAAAATACGGGTTGATCCGCTTTGTGATGGGGCCGGATGGTCAGGTCTTTCCCGATGTTGCGGCAAAACTGCCGGGGCGTGGGGTCTATGTAGCGGCGGATCGCGCCGCGCTGGAAAAGGCCGTCGGCAAAAAGCTGTTCTCGCGCGGGTTCAAGGCGCAGGCAACGGCGCAGACGGACCTGGCTGACGAGGTTGAAAAACAAGTCGCGCGGCGGGTGATCGAACTGATCAGCCTGGCGCGTAAGTCCGGCGACGCAGTCGCGGGATATGAAAAGGTCAAGACGTGGCTGGACCGGGAAGAGGCTCAGGTACTGATTCAGGCCTCTGATGGATCGGGGCGCGGCAAGTCGAAACTCAGCACGCCGCACTTCGGAAAATACATCGGTTGGCTGACAGCGGATGAATTAGGGGCGGCATTTGGGCGCCAAACCGTGATTCATGCGGCGCTGGCCTCTGGCGGACTCGCCAAACGTGTTGTAGAGGAAGCGCAGCGCCTGCGTGGCTTGCGCGAAACGGATGACGGCGGCAAGGGCCGCTCGGAAGGGTAAGAAGCTTTATGAGCGATAGTGACGGCAAAAAGACATTGGGTCTTCGTGGCGGGGCACGCCCCGGAAATGTGAAACAGAGTTTCAGCCACGGACGCACCAAGAATGTCGTGGTGGAAACCAAACGCAAACGCGTGGTGGTCCCCAAGCCGGGTGCCGGAAAGCCGGGTGGCGGTGCAACGCCCTCGGGTGATCCGTCGCGCCGTCCTGCCGGGATTTCCGACGCGGAAATGGCACGCCGGATGAAGGCGCTGCAAGCTGCCAAGGCGCGTGAGGCTGAAGAAGCCGCCGCTCGCGAAGCGCAGGAAAAGGCGCGTGAAGAAGAACGCGCCCGTCGCCGTGCCGAACAGGAAGCCAAGGAACGCGAACAGCGCGAGGCCGAAGAACGTGCCCGCGCTAAGGCCGAGGAAGAAGAGCGCAAGCGTAAAGAGGCGGAAGAAGCCGCCAAGCGCGCTGCTGCTGCCCCCGCGCCCGAAGAACCCAAAGCCGCGCGCAGCCCGGCCAGCAAGCCCGCGCCTGCTGCCGCTCCGCGCAAGCAAGACCGCGAACGCGAGCAACGTGGCCGTGGCAAGGGCCGTGACGACAACCGCCGCTCGGGCAAGCTGACACTGGGTCAGGCCACCGGCGGCGAAGGCAACCGTCAACGCTCGATGGCGTCGATGAAGCGCAAGCAGGAGCGCGCGCGTCAGAAAGCCATGGGTGCACCGGTTGAGCGGGAAAAGGTGATCCGCGACGTTCAGTTGCCCGAGGCGATCATGGTCTCGGAACTGGCCAACCGTATGGCCGAGCGTGTGGCGGATGTTGTCAAATCGCTGATGCAGATGGGCATGATGGTGACGCAGAACCAGACCATCGACGCCGATACCGCCGAGCTGATCATCGAAGAATTTGGCCACAAGGTCACCCGTGTCTCTGATTCGGATGTTGAAGACGTCATCAAAGAGGTCGAAGACAGCGATGACGAACTGCAGCCGCGTCCGCCGGTCATCACCATCATGGGTCACGTTGACCACGGTAAAACCTCGCTGTTGGACGCGATCCGTGATGCACGCGTTGTGGCAGGTGAGGCCGGTGGCATCACCCAACACATCGGCGCCTATCAGGTGAAAACCGATGGCGGCACCACGCTGACCTTCCTGGATACCCCGGGCCACGCGGCGTTTACGTCGATGCGGTCGCGCGGGGCTCAGGTCACGGATATCGTGGTTCTGGTGGTTGCGGCTGACGACGCCGTGATGCCGCAGACGATTGAGGCGATCAACCACGCCAAAGCGGCCGGAGTGCCGATGATCGTGGCGATCAACAAGGTCGACAAGCCGGATGCAAATCCGGACAAGGTGCGGACTGATCTGCTTCAGCATGAAGTGATCGTCGAGAAAATGTCGGGTGAGGTTCAGGACGTCGAAGTCTCGGCCATCACCGGTCAGGGTCTGGACGAGTTACTGGAAGCCATCGCGCTGCAGGCCGAAATTCTTGAGCTGAAAGCCAACCCCGACCGCGCCGCCCAAGGCGCTGTGATCGAGGCGCAGTTGGACGTGGGTCGTGGCCCCGTCGCCACCGTTCTGGTTCAGAACGGCACGCTGCGTCAGGGCGATATCTTCGTTGTGGGTGAGCAATACGGTAAGGTTCGTGCGCTGATCAACGACAAGGGCGACCGCGTCAAAGAGGCTGGCCCGTCGGTGCCGGTCGAGGTTCTGGGTCTGAACGGCACGCCCGAAGCTGGCGACGTTCTGAACGTGACCGAGACCGAAGCGCAGGCCCGTGAGATCGCGGAGTACCGTGAGCAAGCCGCCAAGGACAAACGCGCCGCCGCCGGTGCCGCGACCACCCTTGAGCAGCTGATGCAGAAGGCCAAGGAAGACGAAAACGTCACCGAGCTGCCGATTCTGATGAAAGCGGACGTACAAGGTTCGGCCGAAGCCATCGTTCAGGCGATGGAAAAGATCGGCAACGACGAAGTGCGCGTGCGCGTTCTGCACTCGGGCGTGGGTGCGATCACCGAGACGGATGTCGGTCTGGCCGAAGCCTCGGGCGCACCGATCTTCGGGTTCAACGTCCGTGCCAACGCATCGGCGCGGAACACCGCGAACCAAAAGGGTGTCGAGATCCGCTATTACTCGGTGATCTATGACCTCGTCGACGACGTGAAAGCCGCCGCATCCGGCCTGCTGAGCGCCGAGATCCGCGAAAAGTTCATCGGTTACGCGGAAATCCGCGAAGTCTTCAAGGTCACCGGCGTTGGCAAGGTTGCCGGCTGTCTGGTCACCGAGGGCGTGGCGCGCCGTTCCGCAGGCGTTCGCCTGCTGCGCGACAACGTGGTGATCCACGAAGGCACGCTGAAGACGCTGAAGCGTTTCAAGGACGAAGTGGCCGAGGTTCAGTCGGGTCAGGAATGCGGTATGGCGTTCGAAAACTACGACGATATCCGCGCAGGCGACGTGATCGAAATCTTCGAGCGCGAAGAGGTCACACGGACGCTGGATTGATCCTAGTGCTATAAGAGAAATCAAAAAAAGCGGTCCCATTGGGCCGTTTTTTTTGGCCTTTGTTAAGTTTCAATGACTGCTATGCGGACAAAGCAGAAATCGCTCGGTCACTAAAAAACCTCAGGCGGCTTAGCCAAAGGTCCCCAAGTTTCAGGGTCTGGTAGACCGACACTTGACCATGCTTCTTGTAAAACTCTGGAGTCCGATGACCTTGTGCGAGGCAAATCATCCAAAATGTCAAACCACGGCATTTTGCTTTCTATTCCGGAATGTACTGACGGAGCAAAGTTTTCTGGTTGGTCGAGGCTCGAAGTATGTAGGACCAGATAGGCCGTTTCTCGAGGCTTCACGAGCTTGTAAGTCAAGCTCGCCCCGCATTTGGCACAAAAGCCACGATTCGCAATTGGCGTAGTTGCGAAGTATCGAGGTTCCTCGGTGAGAAATCGAACAGAAGAGGCGGGAAAGGCCGCCCATGCATTAACAGCTGACCCAGAAAATTTTCTACAACAACTGCAATGGCAATACCCTGTGCTGATTGCGGGCGCGTTTATTTCATACCGGACCGCCCCACAGATGCAGCCACCAGTTACTAAGGTTTTGGCCAATTCATCTTCATCAAAATCCAGAAAACCTCCTTCTTCTCCGGGTTCTGAAACGGTCATGTAAACATGTATTGGACTATCAGTGCTCTTGAGTCTTTTGTGACCGCAATCCGCCAGCGGAAGATCTATCTTGCCAGCTATTTGCGCCATTACCTCTGCTGAGATCGCAATTCCACCCGGTTCTGCAATTGCTTCCAGCCGTGCGGCGGTGTTTACACCGTCTCCTAGGATGTCTTCGCCGTGTACAACGACATCACCGAGAGAAACGCCGACGCGTAAGACGAGAGGGTCGTCACCGTTCGACTGGTGTGCTTCGCGCGCGCAGGCTCTTTGGATGTTAATTGCACAATTGACCGCCTCAAAGACACTGGAGAACTCAGCTAAAAACCCATCTCCGGTAGACTTAAATACTCGCCCTCGGTTTGCTTCCACTTGCATACCGATGATTTCACGTTCCAGACGAACCAACTTACCTATTGTCCCGCTTTCATCGCGTGAAACCAGCCCAGCGAAACCAACTATATCGGTGGCTAGAATGGCCGCTAATTTGCGTTCCATCTTTGTCGCTCCGAACTAACAATCTCTACTTGGTGCCTGCTTACCTTAACATAAAACCGGGTCGCAGTGAGCGATGGTAACTTGGGTTTATATTTTCGCTTTTGCGTGACCGCTTTAGGCTCGAACCAGACGTTCCTGGCGTTGCAGAAAATGCCGTTGGCTATTTTGTCGCCGCCAAAAACGTCCCCGGATGCATGACGATGTCGAAATGATGCACCCCATTTTGCAGGTCAAAACTCACCGAATGCCCGGCCTTTCGCAAAAGTTCCGCGTAGTGTCGGCTTTGGCGGATGAACTCGGGCGTGTCGCGCTCGCCTACGGTCACGCGATAGCGTGGGCCGGGGGCCGGAAGGCGCCGGATGGGCGACAGGTCGTGGACCTCGACCGGGGTTAGTTGCAGCGGGTCGTTGACCGGTGTCAGGCTGATCGGCTCCAGATCATAGACCCCGCTGATCAGGATCACCTCGCGCACGCGCAGTCCCGCGCGCGCCAGCGCGTCGGCGGACGTTGCCATGACCATGCTGGCCAGATGCGCCCCGGCGCTGTGGCCGGACAGTGTCACGCGGGAAGGGTCATAGCCCAAGCGGGGGGCGTTCGCCGCCAGCCAGAGTATCGCAGTGCGGCATTCCTCGATCATGTCGCCGATCCGCGCGTTCGGGGCCAGCGTATAGTTCAAGGTCGCAAAGGACTGTTCGGCCTCGATCAGGGCCGGGGCCATCATCGCGGATTCGCGCTGGCTGATCGCTTGCCAATAGCCGCCGTGGATAAACACGTGCAGCGGCGCGCCGGTGCCTTTTGCTGGAAAGAAATCCAGAACCTGCGACGGGCTGTCGCCGTAAGCGAGGTTCTCGTGGCATTCCATATGCGCCCGATGCTGCGCGCTGAGTGCAGCCCAACTGTCGACATAAGGTGTCAGGTCGCCGCCGATCATCGAACGGGGTGAATATTCCTGATCCAGTTCTTCCTGTGTGAAACCCCGGTACAGCATCACTTACTCCTGCTCGGCATACATCAGTTCGGTACGTACATCGTAGAGATCATGGAAAAACCGCAATTCCAAGGCCTTGCGCAGAAAGGACACACCGCTGGAGCCACCGGTGCCGGGTTGGTTACCTATCACGCGCTCAACCGCGGTGACATGGTCAAAACGCCAGCGTTGAAACAAGGACTCCACATCCATCAGTTTTTCGGCCAGCGCATAGAGATCCCAATATGTGTTCGTGTCGCGGAAGACTTGCACCCACAGCTTCACGATGCGCGGGTCACCGGAGTATGGCTGCGCATAGTCGCGGTTCAGCAAGTCGTCCGGCACATCGAACCCTTGCCGCGCCATCATGTGGAGGACTTCGTCATATAGCGAAGGTTTGGTAAGGGCAGCGGACAGCATTTCCATTACTTCGGGATCATGCGCGTGAACCTTCAGGGTCGCGGCGTCCTTGTTGCCCAGAATGAACTCGATCTGGCGGTAGCCATAGCTTTGGAAGCCGGACGAGCTGCCCAAGGCCTGCCGGAAAGTCATGTAATCGGCAGGAGTCATGGTCAGAAGTGTTTCCCACGACGCGATAAACTGTCGCTGGATGGCTTTTACCCGGTCAAGGTTCTTCATCGCGGGGCCAAACTCGTCCTGCTGCAGAAACCGGCGCACCTCGACCAGTTGGTGATGCATCAATTTCAGCCACAACTCGCTGACCTGATGGATGATGATGAACAGCATCTCATCGGGTTGGGCTGGGTCCTGAAAGGTCTTTTGCAGGTTCAGCAGGGTCTTGAGCTGCAGGAAATCCCCGTAACTCTTGCGGTGGGTGTCCGCGAAATCGGTGACCAGAGAGTCCTCGATCCCGCGTTCCAGATACCTGTCATTGTCGCTCATGTGCTCCTCCAACCGCCGGGTTCGCCCTATGTTTAGGGTCAAATTTCGTGCGGTGCCAGAGCGTCAGGTCCAGTCCAGCACCACCTTGCCGGATTGCCCGGATTTCATGGCGGCAAACCCTTGGGCAAAGTCGACGACCCTGAACCGATGCGTGATGACCCGGCTGACATCCAATCCGTTCTGCAACATGGCGATCATCTTGTACCATGTCTCGAACATCTCGCGGCCATAGACACCCTTGATGGTGATGGCCTTGAACACGATGCGTGACCAGTCCACAGGCGACTTGCCGGGCGGTATCCCCAGCAGTGCGATCTTGCCGCCCATCACCAGTGCCTCGACCATCTGATCCAGCGCGGCTTGCGAGCCTGACATTTCCAACCCCACATCAAACCCCTGCGTCATGCCAAGGTCTGAAATGACGTCCTGTAGGTCCTCGCGGGAAACATCGACTGTTCGCACGGTGGGCACCACATGTTCGGCCAGTTTCAGGCGGTCGGGGTTGATGTCGGTGATCACTACGTGTCGCGCACCGGCATGGCGGGCGACAGCGGCTGCCATGATACCGATTGGCCCCGCGCCAGTGATCAGAACATCCTCGCCCAGCAAATCAAAACTGAGCGCGGTGTGAACAGCGTTTCCCAGCGGGTCAAGAATGGCACCGATTTCGTCTGGCACGTCGTCAGGCAGAGGGACCACGTTGAAGGCAGGCAGCTTAAGATACTGCGCAAAGGCCCCCTGCTCATTCACACCGATACCGCGCGTGCCGGGGTCTAGGTGGAACTTTCCGGCGCGGCTTTGACGGCTGTCATTGGTGATCAGATGGCCCTCGCCCGAGCAACGCTGGCCAACCTCAAGCCCAGCCACATTGCGCCCGATCTCGACGATCTCGCCGGCGAATTCGTGGCCAGTGATCATGGGTACCGGAACGGTAGCTGCGGCCCATTCGTCCCAGTTCCAGATGTGAATGTCTGTACCGCAGATGCCCGTCTTGTTGACGCGGATCAGAACCTCGTCCGGGCCGATCTCGGGGACCGGGGCTTGCACCATCCAAAGACCTTCTTCAGGCTTGGATTTCTCAAGCGCTTTCATGGTGTTGGGGTGCATCAGATCACTCCCAGTTCGCTGCCAACCTTGCCAAAGGCGGCCAGCGCGCGGTCCAACTCGTCACGGGTCAGAGCGGCGTTCATCTGGGTTCTGATCCGGGCCTGTCCGCGTGGGACGACCGGGAAGAAAAAGCCCGAGACATAGACGCCCTCATCAAATAGTCGCGCGGCCATATCCTGTGCCAGCGTCGCTTCGCCCAGCATCACCGGGATGATCGGGTGTTCACCGGGCAGCAGGTCAAATCCCAGTTTTTCCAGACCGGCCCGCCAGTAGTTTGCGTTTTCGAACAGCCGGGCGCGCAGGTCTGCGCCGTCGTTGACAAGGCGAATGGCCTCTAGCCCAGCGGCCACAATGGATGGCGGCAGCGAGTTCGAGAACAGATAGGGCCGCGCCCGCTGCCGCAGCAGGTCGATCACTGGCTGCGGCCCAGCGATGTAACCGCCGATTGCCCCCCCAAGTGCCTTGCCCAGGGTTCCCGTCAGGATGTCCACATCAACACCGAAATGATCCGGCGTCCCCGCGCCGTTCGGTCCCATGAAGCCGGTGGCGTGGCAATCGTCGACCATGACGATGGCGTCGTACTTGTCAGCTAGTTCGCGGATCTTCGGAAGGTTGGCCAGATAACCATCCATCGAGAACACGCCGTCCGTGGCAATCATGATATGCCGCGCCCCATCCGCGCGCGCCTGTTTCAGCCAGGCCTCAAGATCGTTCATGTCATTGTTCATGTACCGATAGCGTTTCGCCTTACACAGGCGCACCCCGTCGATGATTGAGGCATGGTTCAGACTGTCCGAGATAATCGCGTCATCGGGGCCCAGAAGGGGTTCAAACAACCCGCCATTTGCGTCGAAACAAGCGGCAAACAGGATCGCATCATCCTTGTTCAGGAACTGTGCCAGCTTCTGCTCCAATTCGCGGTGAATATCCTGCGTGCCACAGATAAACCGGACCGAGGCCATGCCGAACCCTTTGGGCTCCATCGCGCCTTTGGCCGCGTCGATCAACGCCGGGTGATCGGCCAGCCCCAGATAATTGTTGGCGCACAGGTTGATGACCTGCTTGCCACCTACCGTGATTTCTCCGCCCTGAGGTGAGGTGATCATGCGCTCGCGTTTATACAGACCTTCCGCTTCGATCTGCGCGAGGGTGTCCGTGACGTGGGACAGGAACGTATCAGCCATGGCGATCTCCTTGCTCTGAGTCGCGTATCTAACATAGCGGATGAAATTCCCAAATAGGGGATCGACATAATGACGGAAAAATTTCCGTGAAGGCGGATTTTTGCCAGTTCAGGCGTTTTTGACGATAAGAAAAACTCTGGCGGTACCTTCGGCGGTGATCGAATGGGCAACGTCCGCGGCATATCGTGCCGTGTCACCCTGTTTCAGATCGCGGGTGGCGGACCCGGATGTGATGCGAACCGCGCCTTCCAGCACTGTCAGTTGCTCGCGCGCGCCCCGCGCGTGGGGCTGGCTGGTCAGCCCGCCATCTTGCTCAAAGTAGATATCATAGACCTCGTGGCCGCCTGCTTCTTCGGGCGGCGAGAGGATGCGAATACGGCAGTTCTGGCCCATATTGTCGATGCTGGGCACCTCTGCGCTGCGCAGAACTTCGATTTGATCGGCGCTGTCAGATTCCTCCAATAAACCTGCAAAATCTACCTGAAGGGCCCGGGTCAAATTCCACAGGGTCGATATTGTTGGGCTGCTCTCGCCCCGTTCGATCTGACTGACCATGGACCGGGACACACCGCTGAGGTTGGCGACCGCTTCGAGGGACAGGCCCTTGGCGCGGCGCGCTTCTTTCAGGCGGGTGGGCAGCCGTGTCAGGATACCGTCTGATTTTTCCGTCATGGCGGAATCTGATGCGCTTTTCAGGATGGCTTGTCAATTCTGCTTGTGACGGTACGTCCTATGGGACAGCTTTGTGCTGCAGATGCATAGTGGCGCCAATTCCAAGAGGAGAAGACACATGAAAGATATCGTCATTCTGGATGGGGCCCGTACGGCTGTTGGAACGTTCGGCGGAGCGTTGTCCTCGACCGCGCCGATTGATCTGGCAACTGTAGTGACCGAAGCCGCGATGGAGAAGTCGGGCGTCGAGGGTGGCCAGATCGGCAACGTGGTTTTCGGCCATGTGATAAACACCGAACCGCGCGATATGTATCTGTCTCGTGCGGCGGCGAAGCAGGCGGGTATCCCGGTCGAAACTCCGGCGATGAACGTGAACCGCCTGTGTGGTTCGGGTGCGCAGGCGATTGTGTCGGCGGTGCAATCGCTGATGTTGGGCGATGCCGAATTCGCAGTCGCTGGTGGCGCCGAGAGCATGTCGCGCAGCCCGTACATCGTGCCGCAGGCACGTTGGGGCGCGAAAATGGGCGACGTTACATCGTTGGACATGATGCTGGGAGCGCTGAACTGCCCGTTTGGCACTGGGCACATGGGTGTGACGGCCGAAAACGTGGCGGACGAACATCAGGTGACACGCGAGCAGATGGATGCGTTCGCACTGACCAGCCAAACCCGTGCTGCGGCGGCCATTGAGGCCGGATATTTCCAAAGCCAAATCACGCCGGTTCAGGTCAAGGTCAAGCGCGACATGGTGGACTTCATGGTTGATGAGCACCCCAAGGCGACCTCGATCGAGGCGCTGGCCGGGTTGCGTCCGGCGTTCAAGAAGGACGGTCGTGTGACGGCAGGCAATGCCTCGGGCATCAATGACGGCGCAGCCGCGATGGTTTTGGCGACGGCGGAGGCGGCTGAGAAAGCCGGTCTGAAGCCGAAAGCGCGTATTCTGGGCTATGGCCACGCGGGTGTGCGGCCCGAAGTGATGGGCATCGGTCCGGTGCCTGCGGTGCAGAACCTGCTGGCGCGCACTGGCTTGACGGTCGAGGATTTTGACGTGATCGAAAGCAACGAAGCCTTTGCGTCGCAGGCGATTGCCGTCAACAACGAACTGGGGCTGGATACTGCCAAGGTTAACCCGAACGGCGGCGCGATTGCATTGGGTCACCCTGTCGGGGCGACTGGTGCAATCATCACGCTGAAAACACTGTATGAACTGGAGCGGATCGGTGGGTCCAAAGGTCTGGTGACGATGTGCATCGGCGGTGGTCAGGGGATCGCCATTGCCTTTGAACTGCTCTGATTTGAGAAGTTGGCGGGGGGCTGTCTGCCCCCCCATCGCACCTTTGGGCGCGATTCCCCCCGAGGATATTTTGGGCCAGATGAAGGGGCCGATCGGTTTTAGCTGAGCGCGTTCACGATCAGAACGAGAACCGCGCCCGCGGCTGCGCCGATGGTCGCTGGAAGCGCCATTGACCAGAAGCGGGGGGGTCTCGGTTCGTCCTTCTGGGTTTGTGAGATCAGTGCGTTTTCCACCAGAGCCGGCAGGCGAGGGCCAAAGCGGGCCAGAACCATGGCCGTTTTTCCGAAGTCGCGCAGGGCCGCGCGCGGGCCGATGGATTGCTTGATGTAGTCCTCGACCACGGGGCGGGCGACTTCCCAGATGTTGACTTGCGGGTCAAGCGAGCGCGCGACACCTTCGACCACCACCATTGTGCGCTGCAACAGGATCAATTCGGTGCGGGTTTCCATGCCGAACCGTTCGGTGACTTCGAACAGGTAATTCAGCAGGCGGCCCATTGAGATATGGGTGGCGTCCATTCCAAAGATGGGTTCTCCGACCGCGCGCAGGGCGCGGGCAAATTCGTCGACATCCCTGTCGGCGGGAACGTAGCCCGCTTCGAAATGGACCTCGGCCACGCGTTTATAGTCGCGACGGATGAAGCCAAAGAGGATCTCGGCATAGACCCGGCGGGTGTATTCGTCGATATGGCCCATGATCCCGTAGTCATAGGCAATGATATCACCATTGGCGGCGACCTTGAGGTTGCCCTGATGCATATCGGCATGAAAAAAACCGTCGCGCAAAGCGTGCAGCAGGAACAGACGCAATACGCGCTCGCCAAGATCGCGGCGGTTATGATTGGCCGCATCCAGCGCGTCATTGTCGCCTAGCGGTATGCCGTCGGCCCAACTGAGGGTCATGACCCGACGCGCGGACAGGGACCAGACCACAGGGGGCAGCCAAAACCCGGTATCGTCCTTGGTATTGGCGGCGTATTCCGAGGCGGCGGCGCTTTCGAGACGCAGATCAAGCTCACCCCGCACGACGCCGTCGAAATGTTCGATCACTTCCATGGGTCGCAGGCGGCGCGCGCCTGGGGCAAACAGTTGTACGATGCGTGCCGCGAAATAGAAGGCGTCGACGTCCCTGCGGAAGGCGCGCTCGATCCCGGGGCGCAGGACTTTGACGGCGACATCTTCGCCGGTGCTGGTCAGCTTTGCCTTGTGAACCTGGGCGATGGATGCGGCAGCAATGGGTTCGCTGAATTCGTCGAATATATTCGAAACGGGTTGTCCCAATTCCTTTTCGACTTCGGCCATGGCCTCGGCCTTGGGAAAGGGGGGCAGTTTGTCCTGGAGGACGCGCAGTTGTTCGGCCAATTCGTTGCCGACGACATCGGGGCGGGTCGAGAGAACCTGGCCAAATTTGATATATGCCGGACCCAGCGCCGTGAGCGCGCGGGTGGCCGGTGGCATCGACGGATCGCCCTTATACCCGAGCCACTGGAACGGTTTGCCTAAAGTGTGCGCAAGAACGCGCAGAGCTTTTGGAGCCTCGAATGCGTCAAGCACCACATTCATCGCACCGGTGCGTTCGAACGTGGCACCTGTGCGGATCAGGCGGATGATGTTATGGGGGCCGCGCATCAGATCTTCCAACCGGAATGCAAGGCGGCGATACCCATGCTCAGGTTGCGGTATTTCGCGTTCTCGAACCCTGCGGCGCGGACCATGCCCAGAAACGTTTCCTGATCGGGGAACTTGCGGATGGATTCTACCAGGTACTGATAGCTGTCGTAATCATTGGCGATCAGTTTGCCCATGCGAGGGATCACGTTGAAGCTGTAGAGGTCATAGAGCTTTTGCAGCCCGTCATTCGGCAACTGGCTGAATTCCAGCACCATTAGGCGGCCACCGGGTTTCAGCACGCGGAACGCCTCGTTCAGTGCCTCCTGCGGGCGGGTGACGTTTCGGATGCCGAATGAGATCGTGTAGACGTCGAACGTGTTGTCCTCGAACGGCAGGGACATGGCGTCGCCCACCACCCAGTTCAGACTGTCCGACATCTGATCGGCTTCGGCGCGCTGGCGGCCTTCGACCAGCATCGGCTCGGTCAGGTCCAGCACGGTGGCGTGGCCGTGGCCCGCGCGTTTGAGGAAGCGGAAGGAAATGTCCCCCGTGCCGCCCGCCACATCCAGCAGGCGTTGGCCGGGGCGCGGGGCCAGCCAATCCATCATCGCGTCTTTCCAGACCCGGTGGATTCCCATCGACATGACATCGTTCATCACGTCATATTTCGAGGCGACCGAGTTAAACACGCCCTGCACGCGCCCGGCCTTTTCAGCCTCGCGCACGGTTTCGAACCCGAAATGTGTGGTCTTGTCGTTGGTGTCGGACATTTGCCTTGCCGTTTGTCGAATTTCGCCTCTGTTATAGGGCCATTGGTATTGGGCACAATGCGGCCCTTTGGAATAGGAGCCAAGTAATGCCCGAATTGCCCGAGGTCGAGACAGTAAAACGCGGTTTGACCCCGGCGATGGAGGGTGTCGTTATCGGACGCGCCGATGTGAACCGCCCCGATCTGCGTTGGCCTTTTCCCGAACGGATGGCCGAACGGTTGACCGGGCAGCGGGTGGATCGGCTGCGACGACGTTCGAAATACATTCTGGCGGATCTCAGCAGCGGTGAGACCTTGCTGATTCATCTGGGCATGTCCGGCCGGATGACGGTGTCGGGCGATCCACTGGGGCAGTTCGTGCATGATCACCCGATGCCGGCAAAGCACGACCACGTCGTCTTTCACATGGAAAATGGCGCGCGGATCACCTTCAATGACCCGCGCAGATTCGGCGCGATGGACTTGCTGCCCACGGCCACCGCTGAAGAACACAAGCTGCTGTCGGTTCTCGGGCCGGAACCCTTGGGCAATGACTTTCATGAGCAACACCTGATTGACGCGTTCAAAGGCCGGAACACTCCGGTCAAATCCGCGCTGCTGGATCAGGGAATCGTTGCCGGATTGGGAAATATCTACGTTTGCGAGGCGCTTTATCGCGCCAGAGTGTCGCCACGTCGAAAAGCTGGTCAAATTTCTGCACAGCGTGTCGGTGCCATGGTTCCCATCATTCGTCAGGTGCTTCTCGAGGCGATTGATGCGGGTGGTTCATCGCTGCGTGATTTCCGCCAAGCCGATGGAGAACTTGGATATTTTCAGCACAGCTTTGAAGTCTATGGCCGCGAGGGTGACCCCTGCCGCACCGAAGGATGTGGGGCTGCCATAAAAAGAATCACCCAGTCCGGTCGCTCATCCTTCTATTGCGCGCAATGCCAAAGATAACTTGATCCAACGTTTTCGCGTGATAATGAATCGTTACTGAACGGAACAACCGGAAGCTTACACCTCATGGCTTTTGAGACGATCATCGTCGAAATCGAAGACCACGTCGCCCTTATCAAGCTTGATAGACCAGATGCTCTGAATGCGCTGAACTCGCAGTTGACGCAGGAATTGTGCACAGCACTGGAAGAGGCGGATCAAAACGACAAAGTGCGCTGCATCATCATCACCGGCTCGGAAAAGGCTTTTGCCGCCGGCGCGGACATCAAAGAGATGTCCGAGATGGGTTTTGTCGATGTCTACACCAAAAACCTATTCGGTGATGTAAATGACCGGATAACGGCCATCCGCAAACCAATCATTGCCGCAGTTGCAGGTTACGCGCTGGGCGGTGGATGCGAACTGGCGATGATGTGCGATTTCATAATCGCGGCAGATTCGGCCAAGTTCGGTCAGCCTGAAATCAATCTCGGAGTTATTGCGGGTCTGGGTGGCACGCAGCGCCTGACCCGGTTTGTTGGCAAGTCCAAATCAATGGACATGAACCTGACCGGGCGCTTCATGGATGCCGAAGAAGCAGAACGGGCGGGCTTGGTCAGTCGGGTTGTCCCTGCAAAGAAACTTTTGGATGAGGCGACGGCCGCAGCCCAAAAGATTGCTGAAAAATCCCAGTTGAGCGCAATAGCAGCAAAAGAGGCTGTGAATCGCAGCTATGAACTGCCGCTGAGCGAAGGGATGCTGTTTGAGCGTCGGGTGTTCCATTCGATGTTTGCAAGCGAAGATCAAAAAGAAGGTATGGCTGCATTTCTTGAAAAGCGCGCGGCCCAGTTCCGCGACAAGTAAGCGACCTTTCAGATCGGGTCAGGCGGGTACATGCCCGCCTTTTTCATACCTGCCTTGCAGCAATAAGAATCTGCTTGGCAAACCCTTCCAACTTGGATAGTAAGCGCCGCTATACATGCGCGTGCGGCCCGCTTTGGCCCGACTCACACTCGTGATTTCTGATCCGGTGCGGATTACCCGTGGCGCGCAATTCATAGAACCGTACCGTACAAAGGTCAGAGACACATGGCTAACTCGCCCCAGGCAAAAAAACGCGCTCGTCAGAACGAGAAGCGTTTCGCAATTAACAAAGCACGTCGTTCGCGCATCCGCACCTACCTGCGCAAGGTCGAAGAAGCGATCGCATCCGGCGACAAGGACGCAGCAACCGCCGCTCTGCGCGCGGCACAGCCCGAGCTGATGCGCGGCGTCACCAAAGGCGTTTTCCACAAGAACACCGCAGCGCGTAAAATGTCGCGCCTGTCCTCGCGCGTGAAGGCGCTGGGCTGAGTCTTTCTCTGACCTGGGGTCACGTAAGAAAGGCTGAACTATTTTGAAGGGCGTCGCGCATCGCGGCGCCCTTTTTGCTGTTGCCAGAATACCGCGCTTCACCAAGCCAAGAGATTCTTTCGCGCTCAGAGGCGAGTCAATATCAGAGTTTCGTTGCCGGGGACCTCGCCATCTTGTTACCACTGATTCAGCGATTCACTCGCTTGGGGGGACAGGCTGTTCCAGGGATCAAACTGACGGGCATCAGGGCGATCGGGAACGAATGTTGGCAACCGGGACTGCTGGTTTGCTGATCTGCTTTGGGACCTGATGCATTCAGGCTTCCTAGCCCTGTCTAAAAAAAAGAAGATTGCGACACGCAACCCGGTTTCCGGGGCGGTTCCGTTATTTGGAATGCCTTTGTGCCAGGTAGTGTCGACATTCAAAAACAAGGCGTCAGGCTATTTCAGTTTGGCGGATGGGTACCCTTTTGCGTGTGAGTGCGCGTACCGGGCAACCGGGACTTAGAAATAAGGCCGACAGGCCAATAAAGAATGGGATGCGTGAGGCGCTTAATGACACAAGAAAAATGGGGACTACTGCGTAATAAACTGCTCAAGGCTATTGGAAAAAATAACTACACCACCTGGATCGAACCTCTGGAGTTCCAAGAGGTTCAGGATGGGGTAGCTGTATTTTCGGTGCCTACGAATTTTATGGGCAATTACGTCAGCCAAAATTTTGCAGATCTCATCTTGTATGAGTTGAATACGGCAGGTGAGCCCGTTCAACGCCTTGCGTTCCGGGTCGCAGCAAATTCACCGACGCGCCCGTCAGTCGAGGCAGAGCCGGTGCAAGCGCCCGGGCCAGAGGCCGCTGTGCCCCATTTGACCGAAGTAGCAAATGATGCGTTGGAATCCTTGCAGGCCGCGCCTCTGGATGCCCGTTTCACATTTGACACTTTTGTGGTTGGTAAGCCCAACGAATTGGCCCATGCCGCTGCGCGCCGCGTGTCCGAAGGTGGCCCCGTGACTTTCAATCCGCTGGTTCTGTACGGTGGAGTTGGCCTGGGTAAAACGCACCTGATGCACGCCATTGCATGGGAACTGAAAACCAAACGGCCCGACCTGAACGTGCTTTACCTGTCAGCGGAACAGTTCATGTATCGCTTTGTGCAGGCTCTGCGCGAACGCCGCATGATGGATTTCAAACACCTATTCCGGTCGGTCGATGTGCTGATGGTAGACGATGTGCAATTCATCGCAGGCAAGGATTCTACGCAGGAAGAGTTCTTTCACACGTTCAATGCGCTGGTGGATCAGAACAAACAGATCATCATCTCGGCCGACCGCGCACCGGGTGAGATCAAGGATCTGGAGGACCGTGTAAAATCGCGCCTGCAATGTGGTCTGGTCGTGGATTTGCACCCGACTGACTATGAACTGCGTCTGGGTATTCTTCAGAACAAGGTGCAACAGTACAGCAGCACCTATCCCGATCTGAAAATCGCAGACGGCGTGCTGGAGTTTCTGGCCCATCGCATCTCGACCAATGTTCGTGTGCTGGAAGGCGCGCTAACGCGGTTGTTCGCCTTTGCGTCGCTGGTGGGGCGCGAGATTGATATGGAACTGACGCAGGATTGTCTGGCCGACGTGTTGCGCGCATCCGAGCGCAAGATCACCGTCGAGGAAATCCAGCGCAAGGTTTCAGAATACTACAACATCCGCCTGTCCGACATCATCGGCCCCAAGCGCCTGCGGTCTTATGCGCGTCCGCGTCAGGTGGCGATGTATCTGTGCAAGCAACTCACCAGCCGGTCCCTGCCCGAGATCGGGCGCCGTTTCGGCGGGCGTGATCACACAACGGTCATGCACGGCGTCAAACGTATCGAAGAGCTGAAAACGACCGACGGCCAGATCGCCGAAGACGTCGAGATGCTGCGCCGGTCGCTGGAAGCCTGATTTCCAGCCTCAGTCATTTGAAAGCGCCCCGGTCCTTTGGTCCGGGGCGCTTTCTTGTGGGCTTTAACCCACGGTTGGGTGGGAACTGTGCCCGCTTGGTCACGCCCCTCTTGACGCTTTGGTCAATCCGACTCAGAAATCCATAAAAAATCCTTGTGCCTCAGGGTGGAACCGCTAACGTGCCAGTCCCGCCCAAATCGGCACGCAAGTCAAAGGAATTGAGGGTATGAAGATCAGCATCGAACGCGGCACCCTTCTTAAGGCCGTCTCGCAGGCCCAATCCGTTGTGGAACGTCGCAACACCATTCCAATACTTGCCAACGTGCTGATCGAAGCCGAAGGCGATGTGGCCTTGTTCCGAGCCACCGATCTGGATATCGAAGTGGTTGATAAGGCGCCCGCACAGGTCGAAAAAGCCGGTGCGACCACCGTAGCGGCGACGACCTTGCATGAAATCGTGCGGAAGCTGCCGGATGGGGCTTTGGTGACGTTGACCGCTGACAGTGCCGCAGGTCGTCTGACGGTTGAAGCGGGGCGGTCGAACTTTTCGCTGGCGACCCTGCCGAAAGAGGATTTCCCGGTGATGGCGTCCTCGGAATATCAGTCGAACTTTACCGCCTCAGCGGCGCTGTTGCGGCGTTTGTTTGACAAGTCGAAATTTGCGATCTCGACCGAAGAGACACGCTATTACCTGAATGGCGTTTATATGCATGTGGCCGATGGATCCGAGGGCGGTAAGGTGCTGCGCTGTGTGGCCACAGACGGGCACCGTCTGGCGCGGATTGATGCGGATCTGCCTGATGGGGCGGCTGATATGCCGGGCGTGATCGTACCGCGCAAGACCGTGGGTGAGCTGCGCAAGCTGCTGGACGATGACGAGATGGATATCGCGGTTTCGGTCAGCGAAACCAAGGTGCGCTTTGCGACGCCTGATATCACGCTGACTTCGAAAGTGATCGACGGCACCTTCCCCGACTACACTCGTGTGATTCCGCAGGGCAACACGCGCCAGTTGGAAGTGGATGCCGCCGAATTCGCGCAAGCCGTGGATCGGGTGGCGACCGTATCGTCCGAGCGCTCGCGCGCGGTGAAGTTGCAGTTGGATGCCGATAAGCTGGTTCTGTCGGTCAATGCCCCTGACAGCGGTGCCGCCGAGGAAGAGCTGGCCGTGGCTTATGGCGACGAGCGGCTTGAGATTGGATTCAATGCGAAATACCTGCTCGAGATTGCCTCTCAGGTGGATCGCGAGAATGCGGTGTTCCTGTTTAACTCGGCCGGTGATCCGACCTTGATGCGCGAAGGCAATGATCAGAGCGCGGTTTACGTCGTCATGCCGATGCGCGTCTGATCGCGCTGGCGCGCGATGCCTCCGGCGGAAGTATTTTTGAACAGAAGAAGGGTGGGGTCATGGGATTGGCCCTGACCGAGCTGACGGTCTCGCATTTTCGGTCGCATAAGCTGGCGCGGCTGGCTTTGGATGGGCGGCCGGTTGCGCTGCATGGGCCAAACGGGGCCGGTAAGACCAACATTCTTGAGGCGGTGTCGTTGTTCTCGCCCGGACGTGGGATGCGGCGGGCGAGTGCGGCTGAGATGACGCGGCGGCCCGAGGCGCTGGGCTGGAAGCTGTCTGGTGTGTTGCAGGCGCAGGGGCAAAGCTATGAGATCGAGACGTGGTCCGAGGGTGGCGCGGCACGGCAAGTTCGGATTGATGGCAAGGCGGCCAGTCAGATTGATCTGGGCAAGCTGGCGCGGGTGGTCTGGCTGATCCCATCAATGGACCGGTTATGGATCGAAGGGGCTGAAGGGCGGCGGCGGTTTCTGGATCGCATAGCCTTGAGTTTTGATCCGACCCACGCTGAGGCGTCCCTGACTTATGAGAAGTCCATGCGCGAGCGGAACCGCCTGCTGAAAGAGCAGGTGCGCGATGCCCATTGGTATGCCGCGCTGGAAGGACAGATGGCCGAGACCGGATATCGTATCCACGCAGCGCGGCTGGCGGCATTGGATTGTTTGCGCGCGGCGCAGGAGAGGGCGGAAACCGCCTTTCCATCGGCTGATCTGGAGCTGGTGCAAACCGAAGGTGCGATGCCCGAAACAGCAGACGATCTGCGCGAGGCACTGGCCGAAAGCCGGTTCCGCGATTTGGCTGCAGGGCGGACATTGGTGGGGCCACATCGTTCTGACGTGTATGGGGTATTTGCAGCCAAGGGCGTTCCCGCCAGGGATTGTTCAACCGGAGAGCAGAAGGCGCTGTTGGTGTCGTTGATCCTGTCGAATGCACGTGCACTGGCTGAGACAGTGGGTGCGCCGCCGATCGTATTGCTGGATGAGGTTGCGGCACATCTGGATGCCGGGCGGCGGGCTGCGCTTTATGATGAGATTTGCGCGCTGGGGGCTCAGGCCTGGATGACAGGCACCGGGCCTGAGCTGTTTGCAGAGTTGGGGGACCGGGCCCAAACGCTGGTTGTTACCGAAAGCGATAAGGGCTCAGTCGTGACGGCTTAGGCCGGTTCGCCGACTTTGCGTTCCCACAAGAAGCCGCGCATCACCTCATCAACGGGTGTTTGGGCCATGTGGTTGACGTAGTTCGACATGGTTTTCTGTGCCAGGCCCAGCACCACATCCAGAACGGCGCGGTGCGAATACCCGGCGTCAAAGAACGCCTGAAGCTGTGCATCGGACGGGTTGCCACGGGTTTCCATCATTTGCAACGTGAAGGTCCGCAGGGCCTCAAGCTTGGCCGACGGGAGCGGAGTTTCGTTGCGCAGGGCCTCGGTGATTTCGTCCGAGACCTTCATCATCTTGGCGATGCCGGTATGGGCAGGCACACAATAGTGGCATTCGTTTTCCACGTTGATTGTCTGCCAGACAACAGTCTTCTCGTCATTGTCAAAGTCGGTCTGCAGGAACAAATGATGCAGAACCTGATAGCCCTCCAGATGCTGCGGGCTTTCCGCCATCACTTTATGTAGGCCGGGCAGGCGGCCAAACGCGGCCTGAGACTTTTCCAGCAGCGGTTTGGACCCTTCAGGGGCGGTTTCAAGGTCATGAGAGGGGAAGTTTGCCATGTCAAAACTCCTGTTTCTGGCGCTGTGAGTCGTATTTAGGCTTTATTGAGTGATCACTCAAGTATATATTTGAGCAAACGCTCAAGAATTGGTGAACCCGATGCCTCGCAAACCTTCATACGACCGCGATGCGCTGATCGCGCAGGCCAGGGATATTTTTTGGCGTCAGGGGTGGGCTGGAACGTCGCTCAAGGATCTTGAGCGCGAACTGAATCTGAAACCTGGCAGTTTCTATGCGGCCTTTGGATCCAAGGATGCGCTTTATGCTTTGGCGTTGGAGCGGTACGCGCAGGATGGCGTGTCGCGATTGACGGCCATGGCGGACGAGGTTGGGCCATTACAGGCGTTAAAAACGCAGCCGCAGATCGTGATAAGCGCCAAGGAAATGCCAGCGCGTGCTTGTATGCTGGCCAAGACATTCGCTGAACTGCAGGCCAAGGGGCATGGATTAGCGGACAAGGCAGGCGCTCATCTGGAGGAGATGAAAGAGTGTTTCGCCACCCTTTTCCGACGTGCGCAAGCGGCCGGAGAAATTGGCGCACATCATGACCCGGATCGGTTGGCCGCACGGTATCAATCGGATCTTTTGGGGTTGCGGTTGTCAGCCGAGCGTGACGATGTGAATGCGATAGAATTGGCGTCGGATATTGCGGCCGATCTAGATCGGCTGTGATCTGCTGAAAAAGACACTGACCGACACAAAATCTGGTGGGATCGCGTGACATTCCCCACCAGAAAACGTATAAGTTACCAAAATAATATAGGTACTAACCGAATGTCCGAAGACGCACAGGCACCACAGGAATATGGCGCTGATTCCATTAAGGTTCTCAAAGGCTTAGAGGCTGTTCGAAAACGTCCCGGTATGTATATCGGTGACACTGACGATGGGTCGGGCCTGCACCACATGGTGTACGAGGTTGTGGACAACGGAATTGATGAGGCGCTGGCCGGGCACGCTGACCATGTGACCGTGAAAATCCACGCCGATTCCAGTGTTTCGGTCAGCGATAACGGCCGTGGGATTCCGGTGGATATTCACCCGGAAGAAGGTGTGTCAGCCGCTGAAGTCATCATGACCCAACTGCATGCGGGTGGTAAATTCGACAGCAACTCGTACAAGGTGTCAGGCGGCCTTCACGGTGTGGGTGTCTCGGTTGTGAATGCGTTGTCCGATTGGCTGGAGCTGCGCATCTGGCGCAACGGCAAGGAACACGTGGCGCGCTTTGAAGGTGGCGAAACGGCGGAACATCTGAAGGTCGTGGGCGAATGTGGGGATCGCACCGGAACCGAGGTGCGGTTTTTGGCCTCGACCAGTACGTTCTCGAACCTTGAATACTCGTTTGAAACGCTGGAAAAGCGCCTGCGAGAGCTGGCTTTCCTGAACTCGGGTGTGCGGATCATCCTGATCGACGAACGCCCCGCTGAACGGCTTGAGACCGAGTTGTTCTATGAGGGTGGCGTCAAGGAATTCGTCAAATACCTCGACCGGTCGAAGACGCCCGCGATGCCCGAGCCGATCTATATCAAGGGCGAGCGTGACGACATTGGGGTCGAAATCGCGATGTGGTGGAATGACAGTTATCATGAGACCGTTCTGCCCTTCACCAACAACATCCCACAGCGGGATGGTGGCACGCACGTGGCCGGTTTCCGGGGCGCTCTGACCCGGACGATCAACAACTATGCGCAGTCCAGCGGGATCGCGAAGAAGGAAAAGGTCAGCTTCACCGGTGATGACGCGCGCGAAGGCTTGACTTGTGTTCTGTCGGTCAAAGTGCCCGATCCGAAATTCTCCTCCCAGACCAAGGACAAGCTGGTCAGCTCCGAAGTGCGCCCGGCGGTCGAAGGCTTGATGAATGAAAAACTGGCCGAGTGGTTCGAAGAAAACCCGAACGAGGCCAAAGGGATCGTCGGCAAGATCATCGAGGCTGCTCTGGCCCGTGAGGCCGCCCGCAAGGCACGCGAACTAACCCGCCGCAAGACGGCGATGGACGTTAACTATCTGGCCGGTAAGCTGAAAGACTGTTCCGAGAAAGACCCGTCCAAAACCGAAGTCTTCCTAGTCGAGGGGGACTCGGCCGGTGGGTCCGCCCAAACCGGTCGGGACCGTTTGACTCAGGCCGTCCTGCCACTGCGCGGCAAGATTCTAAACGTGGAACGGGCGCGGTTTGACCGGATGCTGTCGTCGCAGGAAATCGGTAATCTCGTGATGGCGCTGGGCACCGGCATTGGCCGGGACGAGTTCAACATCGAAAAGCTGCGCTACCACAAGATTGTCATCATGACCGATGCGGATGTCGATGGCGCGCATATTCGGACGTTGTTGCTGACCTTCTTCTATCGGCAGATGCCGGAGCTGATCGAGGGCGGATACCTCTATATCGCGCAACCGCCGCTCTATAAAGTTTCGCGTGGTAAATCAGAGGTTTACCTGAAGGACCAAGCCGCGCTGGATGACTATCTGATCAATCAGGGGGTCGAGGGTGCTGTTCTGAAACTGGGCTCGGGCGAGGAAATCGTCGGCCAAGATCTGACCCGCGTCGTCGACGAAGCGCGCCAGTTGAAACGCGTGTTGGATGCCTTCCCGACACATTACCCGCGTCACATTCTTGAACAGGCTGCTGTCGCCGGGGCCTTTGTTCCGGGTGCGGTGGATGCCGACCTGCAAGGCGTGGCCGACAAGGTGGCCGCCCGCCTCGACCTGATCGCGCTGGAATACGAACGCGGTTGGCAAGGCCGGATTACACAGGATCATGGCATCCGTCTGGCCCGCATCCTGCGCGGCGTGGAAGAGGTGCGCACGCTGGACGGCCCCATGCTGCGTTCCGGCGAGGCGCGTAAGACGGGTAGTTTCACCCAAAGCCTGCAAGATGTTTACAACACCCCGGCCACTCTGGTCCGCCGCGATCGGATGCAAGCCATCCACGGCCCGCTGGACCTGCTGCGCGCCATTCTGGAAGAGGGCGAAAAGGGTCTGTCCCTGCAACGCTACAAAGGACTGGGCGAGATGAACCCCGATCAGCTGTGGGAGACCACGCTGGACCCGGATGCCCGCACGCTGCTTCAGGTGCGCGTGGACGACATGGTCGAGGCCGATGACCTGTTCACCAAGCTGATGGGTGACGTGGTCGAGCCGCGCCGCGAATTCATCCAACAAAATGCGTTGAGCGTCGAAAACCTGGATTTCTGAAATTTTGTGCAATTTTACAAACCAGGACATCACCATGGAAATTCCACGCTCTTCGCTTTGCCTGCTTGTCGCCAGTATGCTCGGGACACCCGCGTCGGCGCAGGATCAATCAATCGACCTGGACGGCACATGGGAGAGCATCGCCTGTGAACTACGCCCACAGGCCGGGCCGGACGGGATTGCCTCTTGGTATCTCAAGCGTTCTATCAACTTCGCTCCAGGTCGCATTGACGCTCACTTCACGACATTTGCCGATCCGGCGTGTTCCGCGCCCCTCGTGGAGCTTAAATTCGGCGGCGACGTGAACGTCGTTGGGGCTTCGGACGTGGCGCCGGGGGCTAAAGAAGTCGATCTGATCGTGAACGATTACCTTACCGTCACGCCCAAGATGGAGGGGTTCGCCGGATTCCTAAACAGCGCTGATCCGGGAGCATGTGGCGCCGAGCAATGGGTGGTCGGTGTCGAGCAGGACATCTTTGAAAGCGGTTGCTCTGTTTTGGGCGTGGCCGCGAACGCACCAACGACAGAATACGAAGTGCTCCATTTTTCGGCTGGGCACCTATATTTCGGTGCGCGCCCAGTTGATGGTCGGCCTCTTGCGGCGCCTGAGGATCGTCCGACGACCCTACAAATGCCGCTCAAGCGGCTGGAGGGCGGTATGACTCAGAAAGTTGGCGCAGATGACCCAAGGGTCCCCAAACATGTCGAGATCGTATTATTCGAACAGGCCGACGGTGCAGACCCGGAGAAGGTGCGCGCATTCTTCGAGGCGATCACCCAAAAGATGAACCAGAACGACACGCTTCTCTACCGAACGGTCGGGCAAGGCGAAGGCGGGGCCTGGCTTTGCGTCAACTATTGGACAAACCGCCCGGACATGGAGGCTTTGAACGCACAAGCACAAAACTGGGCCGAGGAGTTTGCGGCGATGGGGGCGTTGGTGAAGCCAAGTAGCGTTCGTCTGACCAGCTACGACACTGGTCTTTGATACCCGCAACTCAGACTACTCAGAAGCGGTCGTTCATGCGAAATGCAGCGGATAACTGCGTTGAGCCGTTACTACCGAATACTGCGACCTGCCCGAAGGTCAGCTTTCTGGCATTTAAGTGCGACGACTGAACGCATGTTGCGCGCTGGCATTCACGCCGCGCGCCTTGCCTGTGCAGCCCTCCAGAAACGGTCTAACCTGCGACGGTCAAAACACATTTCTTCAAAGTTTCCAGAAAGTCGACTAGGTCTTCCCGGTGCGTTGCCTGCCGCTTTTCGTTCATTGCAGCATTTACCGTGAAACGGGCAAAGGCCTCAGGACTCAGCCCGTTTCTTGCCAAACCCGCGCTGTCTTTCATGGCTTCCGCCAAGGCAAGGATTTCAGCCTCTCTCGTCTCAATAATCGCGGCAGAGCTTGCATCGCCGACAGCATTTTCAAATGCGCTTGCATCGGGTGCGCTATGCAACATGTCAAACCCACTAATAACAAGTTTCTCGAAAAAGATGTCCAGTTTGGGGCCGAGCCCCGGTGTTGATTTCCAATCTTCACGCACCTTGCCCAGCAACGCGCCCTGTGAAAAGCGAATTGCCCCGGCCAGAGCCGCATCCTTGTTGCGGAATGTCGCGTAGAGCGTCGGCTTCGAAACGCCTGCCTCCGCTGCGATTTCCTCCATCGTGGCCTTCCGCGCGCCAAATCGTTTGAACACGGCCAGCGCGGCACGGGCGAATCTCTGCTCGTTCACAGTGTTTTCCATATTGACGATTTTCGTTTTTTCGTTAAATACCATCTTTACGAAATTCATAAACTCGTAAAACTGTCAGCGCAACCGGATGAGGACAGAATGATCTCGCCTGAACAGAACAATATGCTCGAAGTGCTTGCGAGCGGATTGTCAAAGCCGCCCCGCCTGCCAATTCTCAGGAAACCGGCCGAATATGACATGGCCTTTGAAGAGGTGTCATTTGTTACCGAGGATGGTGTCGAAGTGTCTGCGTGGTTCATGCCGGGTGCGACCGGGCATGTGATCCTCAGCAACCATTTTTCGCCCGGCAACAAGTATGGGTTCGCGGGACACCTCGATGGTCTGGAATTTGCCGGAGGGTTCGAAGTGAATTTCCTGCCCCGTTACAAGGCGCTGGTCGACGCAGGCTATAGCGTGCTGGCCTACGACCTTCGGGGCCATGGTGGCAGCGGGGATAGCGCTGAAGGCATTTCCGGCGTTGGGTACTATGAATGGCAAGAAGTATTGGCCGCGTTGGACTATGTCCGGGGCCGCAAAGACATTACTGAAATCTCCCTATACACCATGTGTATGGGCGCAAACGCGACCCTGAATGCCATGGACAAACGCCCTGAAGCCTTCGAGGGCCTAAAGTCGATGATCTGCATCGCCCCGCTCAAGGGTCGCACCACGATTGAACGGCAGTGTGAAAAGATGGGCATCAATCCCGAAGAAGGCGTTGCCACCTTCGCGCCGATTTATAATGAAATCACCGGTCTCACTGTGGACGACCACAACATCATCCCAAAAGCCAAGGCCATTACCCTGCCGACTTTCTTCGTGCAGGTCCGCGATGACATGAACTCACGTTGGCAGGACGTGCAGCAGATGTATGAGCTGGCGACCAACGCTGACAAGAAAATCCACTACATCGAAGACACGCCTTGGCGGTTCAAAGGCTACCAATTCTTCAGTGACCATCCACAACAGATGATCGATTGGTTTGACGCGCACAAGTGAGGATAAACAATGAAACCCTTGTTCCCCACCATTCTAACCTTGCTGGCCTCACCGGTCTTGGCCGAAAACACCGGGATGATCGTCGCCTGCCAACAACTGGGTGCCGACTACGCTTGGTATCTGGATCACCCTGACGAGGATATCGACACCACCGCCCTGAACTTTGCCGATCTTTTCACCTCAGATGGTTCTTGGCAGGTAAGCAACATGGAGTTGCAGATGGAAACACACACGGGCGCCAAAGAAATCATGGCTGGTTATAAGCAGGGGCGCGATCAGTTCCGGTTCATGCACCTGATCACCAACCATCGTGTGAACCCAACCTCGGAAACCACTGGCACCGGCACCAGCTATGTGGAGTTTTATATCCACCCTATTGGCGCCGACATGACCCACGACTTCGGCGTCACCGGCGTCGCCGAATACCGCGACACCTATGAGTTCAAGGATGGCATCTGCCGCCTCACGTCTCGCGAAGGGGTTCCGCGCTTCATCAGCCTTGAAAACAAGATCCACGACCCAATCCCGGAGTAAACTTGATGTTCGGCAATTTGGTTTCAAACATGCTGTTCAAACCGGGCCAGGCCCCGCTCTTTGACAGCCCGTCCAACTACGGCCTGGCCTACGAGGACGTGGAATTCAAAGCAAGTGACGGGATTACCCTACGCGGCTGGCTCATTCCCGGCGACACTGACAAGGTGATCATTCAAAGCCACTTCGGCACAATGTGCTGTCGCGCCGGATACACCAACGAAGGCAAGGGATGGCTCAAAGGATACGACGAAGACATTCACTTCCTCAATCAAGCGAAATACCTGCATGAGGCAGGTTTTACAGTGCTGATGTATGACTTTCGCGGCCACGGTGAGAGCGACACCAATAGCCCGCCCTGGATCACGTGGGGGACACATGAAGCAAAGGACGTGGTGGCTGCGGTGGACTTCATAGCCACACACCCGGAGTACAAGGACGCCTCTATCGGTCTTTTTAGTATTTGCATGGGACAAGGCGCTTCGACGGAAGCCTTTGGTCTGGAAAACGGCTTGCGGACTTATCCGCAAATCAAGGCCATGGTGTCAGAGCAGCCGCTGGATTATCCAACCTTTGCCAAGGCTATGGGCCTGCCCAGCTTTGTTAGGGGCAGTGTTCGCAAGGTGATGCAAAAGAGAACTGGGCTTGATCTCGAAGCAGCAAGCTGGTTCCCGCATACCAAAGACATCTCGGTGCCGACGCTGGTGATACAGAACCGCAATGACGGCTACTTGGATGAGGCGTTCGTAGAGAGCTTTTTCGACAAGTTGAACGTCGAAAAGGAAATGGCCTGGATCGAAATCCCCAAAAAGAAGAACGCTAACCAGAACCGAATGGCAGCATATGAGTGGATCGGAAAAAACCCAGACCAGATCCTAATCTGGTTTGGCAAATATCTGTGATGACTTGGGCGGTCCTAAAGTGGACGCTGCCGTCGCTAGTGGCCCTTCTGGCTGCGGCGGCCGTGTTCACCAAGAAGACCTTTCATGTAGAAACTATCATCCCCGCACCGCCGGAGACGGTCTGGGCGGTGTTGATGGACACTGAAAGTTACCCCATCTGGAACCCGGTTTTTGTCGCAGTAGATGGGCAATATCGCGAAGGCGCCACTGTCACGAATTCCGTACAATTCCCAGACGGGTCAGTCGTAGACATGAAAGCCAAAATCCTAACCCTGACTGACAACCGTCAGCTACACCAAAGCGGGGGCGTACCGGGTTTCATGACCTTCGATCACCAGTGGCTCCTTGAGCCTGTCAAAGGTGGAACCCGTGTCACTCAGCACGAAGTTGACCGAGGCATTTGGCTCTGGTTCTGGAACTCGGATTGGGTCCAACCGGCCTATCAAAGAGTTTTGGACGCACTTCTTGAGCGTGCGGTTGATCAGTAGACATCACTTGCATCAGGTTCATATTGCGGACATTGGAGCATTCGCGGCGAAATCAAAATTTGTCCCGCATCTCGGAGTATACAAAGCTTGGCAATGAAGGTCCGCTTCGGGCTGCGACCCCCCAACCATGCAAACCGCAGAGAGCGGCAATATTTAGCCCAAACTAGCCGTTTTCTGCATTGCGATGAACGTCCGCTTTCGAGACGCGGTTTTGTCTTCGAACTGCGCCGATTAAAGCGGGCGCGATGCAAGCAGCGGATAGTAGTGCAATGACCGAAAAGCCAAACAATTCGTAAACGATTTTGAACACTGTAGTGCCAGTAAACATCGCCGCATAGGTAGGGGAGCAGCACCGCCAGTTGTTTTGAGGTTCGCGGCTCACCTCACATCGCCAGCAATTCCCGATGAATTGCGACCATCGCCCAGGTGTCGCGCGTGCAATACGCCACAAGATCAGAATAGACCTTCTCGCGCGCTGGATCATCCGGTTCGGTCAGTGTTACGTCCTTCCAAAGGCGAGACGCGCTCGCCCCCTCTTTGATGTCCAGATCATCGTATGAAAGTTCTGGCAAAAACGCTGGAAGAACGGCCTTGATAGAGGCGCTTCCCTTGAACGCGGGATCGTTGATCACTTCATCCGCAAACGGCTTCATCAGATCTACAACGCGTGCATTTAAGCCTTCCAGAAACTCTGCATGCTCTGGATAAGTTTCCGCCATTTCCGTATTGCGCGATTTCTCGAACGGAGCATACCAAACCACTACAGAGCCAACGTTTCCTATGTCCTCACGAAGCCTTTTCAGCAAGGCCGGCATTGGGTTACTGATGTCTCGGTGGAGATACTCCCTGTGCTCAATTTCTCCGTCAGGCTCATGCTGAATATGCAAGGAATACTGGAAAGCCACTTGCTGATAGGGACGCGTTCCGTCCCAGGGTGGCAGCAAACTCTGAGACGTCTCGTAGTCAAAGTAATAAACCGGATACACAATCTCGCTCAGAAACCTGCTTAAGTCCTGATGATCGATTGTGCGCCCACCATTCGCCGTGGCTCTCAAGTAGCGTTGCGTCGACTTGCCCACCACAGATGTATCGCTGATCTCGTCTATCTTTGTGATCCCATTTGCGATGAGTTCCGAGGCTTTTTCCGCATTCATGAACGGAAGGCGGTGGATACTGTCCTGCGCGAGAGGTGGGTCGAGTTTTTCGCGAATGTCCAGCCATTCACCGTAGGATTTAAGGCGCGCGCGTTCGGGGGACGGGTCAGGCATCGTACCAGTGGCAACGATGCTCAATGCCTGATCGATACGCGTGCGCGTTTTTTCGAGCTGCTCAGTCACCGCATCCGTGATGTCAGTGATGCTGACAAGCTCTTGCGGATTGATTTCGCCGTTTCTGACGTAGTCACGGTTCACATGTGCCACTTCGCAGCGCGTAATGGGGAACCCGGCTGCCTCAAGCACGACACGTTGGAATGCGAGATCAAAAGTGTGTTCGGGCTTTGCAGATGTCCCGCTCTTGATCTCTGTCAGAACGTACCCATCGCCACCGCGGCTCACGATGTCGGAGATGCAAGTTATAGTTCCATCTTCATAGCGTCCCTGCGCCACGGCGTCTGCACCGTCCCTCCAGGTTTCTAACGTGCGCGCGGGCAGAGTCTGGTATTCTGAAAAATCTGAAAAACCGAGGTGAATGAGATCACCAAATAGCTCTTCAGCATAAGGCTCAAACGCGTGCCCCTCGTCAAAACGCGCTTGCAATGAAGGGTCAATCGGCGGCAACAGATGCCTGGCGTGTTTCTTGATCCATAGCCAGGCAGGGTGCCTAAGAAACATCATGTAATCTGATTTGGATAGCATCGTTTAATTTGCAACCCAGAATTGACGAAACCAGTGGAAGACCATCATGGTCAGCTATTGAGAGCAACTTTTCTTTGGTGCAGTCGGCGTCACCACTCTACCAAAGCCTCATGTAAATCGTACCGATAGCTCGGTGTCCATCACGCCACCAAAACCAGCTGACCATTCTGCACCCGGAGACACTGGCCATGCGTCTGTCAAAGTACCGGTTGTAACCAGCTCGCCTCCCTGAAGCTGGTCGGCTTCGGAGAGCAGAGACACAAGATGAGCCAGGACTTCGATTGGGCCTCCAAGCGCGTTTTCACCCTTACCGGACTCGATAGCCTCGGTGCCCTTGAACAATGCTAGTGGCACTTCGGCCAAGCCGATCAAAACATCATGCGTCGCCGCGATTTTGTCGCCAAGAACAAGGCAGCCATGCAATCCTTGTGCTGCGATTGAATCTTCGACTGAGAATTTCCAGTCGGGATAAATTGATTGAACAATTTCAAATCCCGGGGCAACCCAATCCACGCAACCTGCCAACTGTTCATTGTTCATTTCAGCCGTTGGCGCATAACCAAGGCCTAGTACGATTTCTGGTTCAATCCTCGGTTCTGAGTACCTTGCCAAGTTTACCGGCTGATCAGTCGAAAACAGTCCATCTGAGTGAACCTCTCCCCAAATGGGTTGGTCCACACCGTAAACAGGCCAAATCGTGCGGTTCGTGAAGCCGACTTTTCTGCCAACTCTTTCTTTGCCCAGAATCTCGCGGACACGACTAGCAATCGAATATGCGTCATCCAGCGATAGCTGTCCTGCCTCTGAAGACAGTTTAGGTATCTGCTGGGCAGAGGTCAGGGCATCAGCAATTTTCTGAGCGTTAGATTCAATATCTCTTGTCATATTCGCATTATACGCGCCGACGGCTGGATTGCGATGCACGCGAGGTTTTGAAGGGCCATCGTCGCAGGCACGAAGGCTTGTACTGAAAGTGTCGATGCAATCTGCATCAAATGGGCAATTAGATCAAAGACTGTTGAGGCGATGCTTTTCGAGTATCCCGCAAAGCATAGCCTGTGCTTGCAGCCTGTGTTCTCGATGGCGTTCACGGGCGACATCCGGTCGACCTTCACTAATCGCTTGGAAAACCACTCGGTGATCTTCATTGGACTTGATGGGCAGGGGCCTGATGAACAACGTCGTTGTGCGCGCGCGACTTACCTGGTCGCTCATCATGGCGACAATCGCTTCGACCCGTTTGTTGCCGCCCAACCGAACAAGCTCCTGATGAAACAACTCGTCGGCCTCGGCCCAGGCTTCAAGGTCTTCGGCCTCGATGGCTTGGTCCATCTTTGCAATTGATCCAGCAAGGACCGCCAGTTCATCTTCTGAATAACCCGCTTCGGCAGCGCGCTGTGCTGCGAGGCTCTCGAGTTCCGTCAGTATGTCGTAGATTTCACGCATATCATCTGATGAAACAGGCAGTATTCGCACGCCCTTTCGGGGCCGCATTTCAAGCAAGCCCTTACTTTCCAGCATCAGCGCAGCTTCCCGTATCGGGGTGCGGGACATGCCAAGGGTCTCGGCGAGTTCCGATTCCAGATGGTCAGTTCCGGCTGCAAGTTCGCCGGACAGGATCATCTGTCGCAAATCCCTAACAGCGCGTTGCGTATTGGAAAGAGTTTTTGCGTCTTGACCCTTCACGGCGTCTCCAGGTTGATCTTTCGTCCCTCCGCAGCCGAGAGATAGATGCTCTCTTCGATTCGGATCACTTCCAAATAGTCGCGAGCCGTGTTTTCCAGCGGCGTGCCCTTTACAAGGCCTGAAACGACGTGACTTTGCAAGGCGTGTACGCAGTCTCCTCCAAACCCATCATGATCGCTCGGAGGTAAAATCTGCTGTCGCTCCTGTTTTCCAAAAGCGCGGAGGTCAACTGAACCGTCGCCGTTAAGAACCAGTGATCCTTCCGTTCCCTCTATGAGAGCTTCGCCCATGGTCTGACGCAAGTTTTCCGCACTGTGGTCAAGGCATCTGTTGCCATCGAACAGAGCTTTCAAACCGTTGGGGTGGTCAAACAGGATGAAACCTGCATCCTCCCCCGCGATAACGGGGTTAACTTGGCGCAAGTCCGCATAAACTGCGCTGGGCGCATCGAACAAAAAACGGAATGTGTCTACCCAGTGAACTGCTGTTTCATGAACGAGGAAACGCGGCATGTTCTGAAAGTATGGCTGCCGGTCAAGGTAGGCGCGTGGTCCCTGTCCGTCGCCGGGCCGAAGCCGGAAAGTCGCTTGTAGAGGTGTTCCAATTCGACCCTCGGTCATCGCCACCTTGATCGCACGATACCAAGGCTGGAAACGAAAGTTCTCGTGTACGACAATAGTTGCGCCTACCGCTTCAGCCTCGGACACGATCTTCTCTGCTTCATCCAAAGACGTGCAGAAAGGCTTCTGGCAGATCAGCCATTTGATGCCAGAGCGCAGTGCCGTTCGGATGGCGTGGGCCTGCGCCAACGGTGGAAGGATGATGTCCACGAGATCTGGTTTTTCCACCTCCAGCATTTTTGACAGATCATCGTAAGCGGCCAGCCTTGTTTCCTTCGCCTTGTTGATATCACGGTTGCAGGATGCAATCGGAACCGCTCCGGGCATTCGGGACCAACTTTCGTAGTGGAACCTACTGAAATATCCCGCACCTACACACGCGACCCTGATGGCTTGTTGAGTATTCATGCCCGCAATGCTTCCAATACCGATGAGGCTGCGTCCTGCGTTCCGGCGGTGCCACCTAGGTCACGCGTCAGGTTCTGTCCGTTCGCGGTCACCTTTTCCACGGCTTCACGCAATCGTTCTCCGTCGTTGGACAGGCCTGGGTGAGCATGGGTCAAACCCAACCATTCAAGCATCATTGCTGCGGACAGGATCATCGCAAAGGGGTTGGCAATACCCTGTCCTGCGATGTCTGGAGCGGAACCATGGCAGGGTTGGAATACAGCGTGATTCAACCCGATATCCGCTGACGGAGCCAGTCCAAGACCACCCATAAGACCTGCACCAAGGTCGGAGAGGATGTCTCCGAACATGTTCTCGGTCACCAAGACATCAAACTCCCAAGGCTTCTGGACCATCCACAGTGCGGTGGCATCAACATAAGCATGGTCTGCCTGCAAATCGGGATGGTGGGCGGCTTCTGCATCAAACATCGATCTGAAGAATGCAAAGGCGCGGAATACATTGGCTTTGTCGACACATGTAACTCGACCCTGACCGCGCCCGGTTCTTTTGCGGTTCTGGGCGAGTTCAAACGCGAAACGGAACAGTTTTTCGGACACCTCACGAGTGATCAGCAGAGTTTCACGTGCTTCGTGTTCGGTAACTTCTCCAGCGCCTTGAGTGAAGAACAGTCCTTCTGTGCTTTCGCGTATCAAGACAAAGTCGATCTCTTTTCCGGGAGGCAGCGCCAAGGGGGTCATTTGTCCGCTGCTTACCTTTACTGGACGTACACCAGCGAAAAGTCCCAGTTGCTTTCGCAGATCAATCTGCGGTGAAATCTCGGTTCCGTCAGGGTATCGAACATCCGGCAAGCCCATTGCAGACAGCAGAATCGCGTCAGCGTTGCGTGCAGTTTCGAGTGATTCAGCCGGAAACGATTCTCCAGTGTTGGCGTAGTGGCCTGCGCCCGCCGGAGCGTCTGTAAACACCAACTCGTAGGAGGGATTGCTGTGTGAGAGCTCACGCAGGATTTCAAGCGTAGGGGCCATAATTTCCGGGCCGATCCCGTCCCCGTGGAACACTGCAACATCGTATGTCTTTTTCATTTTGGCCCGCTTCCTTCCTGTTTCGCATTCATAGCGCGATAGCAGCTTCCACTACAGTCCGTTGACAATGCATTCTTTAATGTATACGCAAATAAATGCAACAATAAACGCGAAGTCATTTTGGGAGGACTTGGAGATGAAACTAAAGCTAGGGCGGTTGGCGGCCGCAGCCGTGATGGCGACCGGGATAGCAGGGACTGCCGCAGCGCAGGATTACCCCTATCGTGATATCACCACAGCTGTGGTCTGGGGGGCCGGTGGCGGGACGGACACGATCAACCGAATGATCATGGCCGAGATGGAAAAACACCTTCCCGTCTCGATCAATGTGATCAATCAAACAGGTGGTGTCGCGGGCTCCAACGGGATGGTCTATGTCATGAACCAACCAGACGATGGTTATACATTGGTTGGTCTGTCAGAGTCGAACGTCACCGCTGCTGTGCAAGGTGGTTGGGATAAGAAATTTGATTTTTGGTATCCGTTCATTGTTGGCGGATCACCTGATCTGATCTCGGTCCCGGCAGACAGCCCTTACAATACTCTGGAAGAACTCGTCGACGCTGCAAAGGCTGCGCCCGGCACTATTCCAGCGGCGGCTTCCGGCGCAGGTTCGATCCACCACTTGAACCTTCTGGCCATCGAAAAAGGGTCCGGTGCAGAGTTCAAGTTTGTTCCATACAAAGGCTCAGCGCCAGGGCAGGAAGCAGCGATTGCGGGTGAAGTTGCGTTGGTTGTGACTTCTCTAGCTGAACAGGCCCCGTTGATCGAAGGCGGTCAACTTAAACCGCTTGCGATGTTGACGCCCGAAGATGCGCAGATTGCAGGGGCAACAGTTCCTTCTGCCTTTGGCATATATGACGGTCTCGATCAGTATTTGCCGCTCAAGCAGGCCATCGGGTTTGCAGTTCACAGTTCAGCCGGGGACGACGTAAAGGCCGCGCTTGGTGATGCCTTCGAGCAAGCGATTGCCTCCGACACCGTCGCTGAATGGGCTTCTGCAAACAATTATGATGTCGGTGGTCAACACGGCGAAGAAGCTCAAGAGCTGTTTGCGAACCTCGAAGCTACCTTTGCCTATACCTTGCAAGATCTGGGCGCAGCGACCGTCGATCCGGCGTCGCTGGGCATCGAGAAGCCATAATCCGATCACTTTTGAAAGGGCGCGTCTGATCGCGCCCTTTCCGACAAGAGGCAGGCAATGGACGAATCTGACGATACACTGATCATGCGGGCGCGCGATTTCTGGGCATCGATTGGTCTGATAGCAATTTCCACCTTTTTCCTTTGGAAGACGTCGGACATCCCGCTTTGGGGTGAAAACCGCGCAGGTGTAAGTGGATCTGATTGGTACAACTCGGCTGCAATTGTACCGCTGTCCATCTTCGGTGGATTGCTTGGCTTGTCCTTCGTCTTGCTGGCTATTTCGATCCGTTCAGGTGGAGCCCAAAACGCGCTCAGTGCTTTGGGGATCGGATGGGATAAGTCGGAAGCCTATCGAGCATCAACAATCGGCCTGATGCTTCTTGCATATGTCGTCGGACTGGTCCCCAGAGTGGACTTCATTCTGTGTTCTGGGTTGCTGATTACAGCTTTGACTTACGGCTACTACGGAGGTCATGCGCGACGTGCTTTGGTGGCCTGTGTCGCAGTTGTCGTCGCCGGTTTGTTTGCGTTCGCCGCGTTTCCTGCTCAGGCGGATTGGAATGCACGCGGTGATGATTGGTTCACACTGGCCTTGTGGGTCGCGTTAACACTAGTGGTGTTGACCAAAGCGGCTTCCGAACGCGTTTTGCGGTTCGTTCCATTGGTGGCAATACTTGCCCCGCTCATCCTTGTTTGTGCGATGGCCTTTGTTTTCCGGCAGAACGTGCCCGCGCGCGGCGGGCTGATCTTCAAGCAAATCGAATACCACTACTACGTGACGCTTCGTCCGCTATGGAAAGACTGACCGGATGGACTTTATTCTCTCGCAACTGGCTGGATTTGGGACTGCATTCGTGGGCCTGGCAGTGGACCCGCTGACCTATCTGTATTTGATTGCATCCGTGTTCCTGGGCATCACGTTCGGCGCATTGCCCGGCCTTACGGCAACCCTGGCCGTGACGATCCTGACGGGTTTCTTCGGCAACAAAATCCCGCTCGACTATTCGCTCATCGCATTGCTCGGGGCCTATGTCGGCGCGATTTACGGCGGCTCTTACCCGTCTATTTTGCTGAACATTCCGGGCACGGCAGCCAGCGCGGCGACGGCCATGGATGGCTACCCTCTGGCCAAAGCGGGTCGAGGGGGCGAAGCACTAGGGCTGACCACGACGGCCAGTTTCATTGGCACAGTTATCGGAACCATCACGCTTTTGATTTTTGTCTGGGCGCTGCTTTTGGTTTCAAAGAACATCGCAAGCCCGGAGAAAGCATTGCTGGCCCTGTTCGGCATTCTGCTTTCTGGTACTTTGATGAGCGAAGACCTGGTGATTAAGGGATGGATCGCCGGTTTGATCGGGCTTGCGATGTCCATGGTGGGCCTCGACCCTTTGTTGTCTGAGCCGCGCTATACTTTCGGCTGGTCTTACCTGATGAGCGGGTTTCAGGTCGTGCCAGTTTTGATGGGGGCCTTTGCCATTCCCCAAATCATTGACGGTTTGAGGCACGTTGAGGCCGGGAAAGTTCTGGCCCTGAAAGGCCGCATTCTTCCGAACCTTCGCTCTATTCGGCGCTACCTGCCCACCATTGGCCGGTCAGGAGTGATTGGGACTGGGGTAGGAGCGCTTCCCGGAGTTGGCGAAGATGTCGCAGGTTGGGTCAGCTACGGTGTCGGTAAGACTGTATCTGCCGAGGGCAACAAGTTTGGAAAAGGTTCCTTGGAAGGTCTGCTGTGCTCTGAGACTGCAAACAACGCCTGTATTGGCGGCGCGCTAATCCCACTTTTGGTGTTGGGCATTCCTGGCTCACCACCAGCCGCCGCTTTGATGGGGGCTTTCAAGATTAACAATGTGATCCCGGGGCCGACGATTGATCCCGAGATCATTCTGCGCGTGGTTGCGATCTTGGTTCTAGCATCCCTGACAATGTTCCTGATGGGGCTTTTCACCGCTCGGGTATTTATCAAAATCCTTGCCATCCCGCAGACCATCTTTTTGCCCGTCGTTATGGTTCTGACAACAATTGGATCTTTCAGCGTTGGTGGGGGCATCAATGATCTCTACCTGATGCTCGGCGTCGGTGCCGTTGCCTATTTCATGAACCTGATGAAGTACCCAATCGCGCCGCTGGTGATCGGGGTTATTCTGGGCAGCCTGTTTGACGAAACCTTCCGTCGGTCGCTGTTCTTGTCGGACGGGGATCTTTCGGTCTTCTTTTCACGACCCGGTGCGGCCATTCTGCTGGTGCTCAACATTGGTCTGATCCTCAGCCAACTGCCTGTCGCAAAGCGCGCTTTCTCACGTCTGAAAGGACTTTCTGTCTGATGTTTGTAGTCACTGTCACTTTCACTCTCAAACCCGGTAAGAGAAGCGCTTTCTTGCCGCTGATGGTAGAAAACGCTTCAACTTCTTTGCGTGGAGAACCCGGATGCCAGCAGTTTGACGTTTGCCTCGGCGACGATCCCGAGACAGTTTTTCTCTATGAGGTTTATGATGACAGCATGGCGTTCTCTGCCCACCTAGAAAGCGCGCACTTTCAGTCCTTTGATACGGCAGTGGCTGATATGATCGCCACCAAGGTGGTTCACCAGTATTCCGAGGTTATTCGATGAACGATTGGGAAATCCACGCTGTGAAATACGCGGATCGCAACGCCCGGACGCGCGCTGATAGTTTCATTATCGATGATAATCATGACGCGCCTCATGCGATGGATTATTTCGTTTGGGTGCTCAAACGCGGCAACAAAGTCATTCTGGTCGATACCGGTTACGACTCCGATGAGGCCGCCGCTCGTGGCCGCCCAATCGCGATGGACCCTCGCGAAGCTTTGCGGCCTCTAGACATCGCGCCGGAAGCGGTGACTGAGGTCATCGTGACCCACCTTCATTATGACCATGCAGGGGGGCTGCACATGTTCCCGAATGCTAAGTTGCACATGCAATCGGCGGAAATGGCCTTCGCTACAGGTCCCTGCATGTGCCATGACCATCTGCGTGCACCTTTCACGGCTGACCATGTCTGCGAGGTCGTAAAGCGTCTCTATTCAGGCCAGGTCATATTCTACGACGGAGAAGCCGAGATTGCAGATGGGGTTACGGTACACTGCATCGGTGGGCATTCGCGCGGGTTGCAATGTGTTCGCGTAAGAACGGCAGCCGGGTGGATGGTGCTCGCCTCTGATGCCTCGCATTACTACGAGAATTTCATGGCGCGCAAAGCCTTTCCCATCGTCGTCGATTTGCAGGACATGATGGATGGTTTCAAGACCCTGGAGAGGTTGGCTTCGCATCCTCGACTTATCGTGCCCGGCCATGATCCACTTGTGCGTGAGATTTTTCCCGTAGGTGCTGCACCGCATATCCATAGGCTGGATCCAGGACCGACGAGGGAAATTTTTCTATGAAAATCGGTGTCATTGCAGACGACTTCACTGGTGCGAGTGATATTGCGAACACCTTGGCCAAGGGCGTTGAGCCGGAAGGTGGATTACTTACGGCTCAGTTTCCGGGTATTCCCACGACCCCAGCCAACGAAGAAATCGAGGCGGGTGTGATCTCGCTCAAAAGCCGCACTGCTCCGGTCGCGGAAGCCATTGCAGACAGTTTGAGTGCTTTGCGGTGGCTCGCGGATCAAGGATGCCAGCAGTTCATCTTCAAATATTGCTCGACATTCGATTCCACAAAAGAAGGGAACATCGGCCCCGTCGCGGAAGCGTTGGCCAATGAACTAAGTGCGCAAAAGGTGGTTTTCTGTCCGGCCTTTCCCACCACGGGGCGTACGGTTTATCAGGGCCATCTATTTGTGCTCGGCAAGCTGTTGAACGAGTCCGGGATGGAAAATCACCCTCTTACTCCGATGACGGATGCCAACATCAAGCGCTGGTTGCAACATCAGACCCAAGAAGCTGTTGGGTCGGTGTCAATTGACGCCGTGAAGCAGGGACCAGAGGCGATTTCTGATGCGTTGCGGAACGCAGACGGGCGCTTTGTGATCGGTGATGCGATTTCGGACGAGGATTTGCTGGCTTGGGGTGAGGCTCTAAAGGATGCCAAGCTCGTTACTGGCGGTTCGGGGATAGCATTGGGTCTACCCAGAAACTTTGTCAGAAAAGCTTCCTCCAAAAGAGGTGGCAGTGCGTTCACTGGTATCGCAGGGCCCGCCGCCATCCTTGCTGGGTCTTGCTCGGGAGCGACCCGAGGGCAGATTGATGTTCACGCGAAGTCCAATCCGACGTTCGCCATCGATGTTCCGGGTGTCATGTCGGGGGGTGTGACCACGCAAACGCTTCTGGATTTCTTTGAAAAGCATTCAGGTGAGGCCCCTCTCGCGTATTCTTCAGGAAGCCCGGAAGAGGTGCGCGCGATCCAAAAACAATTCAGTCAAGAAGCTGTGGCGGAAAAGCTGGACAATCTCTTTGCAGATACAGCACGAGCACTTGCCAAAACTGGGTACAAGCGCCTTGTCGTGGCCGGAGGAGAGACGTCGGGAGCTGTTGCCAAAGCCGTCTCTGAGGCACTGGGATCACCGGCCATGTCAATTGGGCCAGAGATCGATCCGGGCGTGCCAGTCCTGAGCGTTGGAAAAACTGAACCCGTTGCGCTGGCACTAAAGTCTGGAAACTTCGGCGCTCCGGACTTTTTCGCGAAGGCGCTCAGAATGATGGAGGCAGGCAAATGAGTTCGGATGAATCGGCTTTGCGGCAGCAGATGTCGGAACTGTGTGCTTCGCTGTTTGCGCGTGGCTTTTCCGTCGGCACAGCGGGCAATGTCTCCGCGCGCCTTGATGACGGAATCCTCATGACGCCAACCAATTCCACCTTGGGTGATATCGACCCAGAGCGCATTGCCAAGATTGATTTGGATGGAAACCACGTTTCAGGAGACAAGCCGACCAAGGAAGTTTTTCTGCATCAAGCCTTCTACGAGACGAGGCCACAAGCTGGTGCAGTGGTTCATCTACATTCGACCTGGGCCACCGCACTGTCGTGTTTGGAAGACACCGATCCCAATGACTGTATTCCGCCGCTTACACCATACGTGGTCATGCGCGTCGGCACGGTCAAACTGGTTCCATACGTCAAGCCGGGTGACCCGAAAATTGGTGATTTGATCCGCGAATTGGGCGGGAAATATAGTGCTGTTCTAATGGCCAATCACGGACCCGTCGTATCGGGAAAGGATCTCTTCTCAGCGGTCTGTGCAGCAGAAGAGTTAGAAGAAACAGCCAAGTTACTCTTGGCACTGCGAGGTATGCCAACCCGAATGTTGGATGTAGCTCAAGTCACAGAACTCAAAGAGACTTTCGGAAGGATTTAATCCAGCACCGAAAAGGGGAGTGCGCAGACTTTTGGGCAAATCGTGCAGAGTTATGAGAGCACCTACATCTTTTGTGTAGGTGTGCCAATAGCTTTGCATTTCGCCCAAAGAATTGCATTTTTTGGCCCAAAACCTTGGGCGTATTAACCTTCAACTTTCTTAGTTCGAGGCTCCATATCTTCGGGTCTCATTCTTTGCTTATTTCGCGCCATCGCCGTATTGCCGGGGAAGGTTTTCTGATGGCCGCTTCCAGCACAAAGAGGAAATTCGATACTGGGATTCGCAACTCCCGAGATGCGGGAAGAGGTGGCCATCTCGTTTTTCTAAAATTGAATGCGACAAGCCAGTGCAAGCTTCTTACGGCAATCAAACCTGCGGTAAAACAAATGCGTAGAGGCGTGACTTTTTTCCATCATCGGTCAAGATGTATAGAACGCCACTACTTTCATCCAAAGCTATCCCCTCAGGGTTCTTCACTTCCTTTACTTCATCCTTTTTGGAGTAAATTAAGTCGATAGTTTTGACCGTCAGAACTTCAGGATCAAAAACGAATATTCGGCGCCCTTCATCGCTGAGTACCCATAAAGACTTGGTCTTGCCGGACCAGGCGATCCCGCTGATGTCTAATTCGTCATCGTCGGCACGAGATGAAACGAAACCAGCCTCAGCCGTCAATGGAACTACTCCAATAATCTCATCAATCTCTGGCGAAATGATGAGCAGCAGTCTTGGTTGACCCTCTATGACCAAGAATATTTTCCCAGAGTCTTGATCTACAGTGATCCCTTCCGGCCCCTTGTTCAAAGGGTTCTCAGCAAGCATTTCAGCAACTTTGCCGTAGCCCCTGAGTGAAGAAATTGGAGTAGAGTTGATTTTAATTGGGTCTGTAGGTTGGACCGTTACGATTGATCGGTCAGTTTCTTGTAACAGCAATACAGACCCATCCTTTCTTCCCGCGACACCTTCCAAGTCTGCGCCTAGATATTCTGGAAGTCTGAACGAACTCTTTAGCTCTCCATCTACTCCTAGAAGGTGCAGCTTCGATGCTTCATCGCTTACTGCCCATAAGAATCCATCAACGCTGGAAAGCGATAACCCAGATGGCTCAGAAAAGCCCTCAGATTTATCTGCCACTTTGTGAGACTTAATAAGTTCCAACATATCAATCTGCGCTCTCACATGGCTCGTCGACGCTAAAGTGTTGGCGAGCAGAGTCAGGCTCGCGCAAATTACCTTCGCTACTCTTCGTTTGTGCCGATCATTTGGCTGGTTCATTCGAGATAAATCTGCGCTCGTGTGGACTTTGTTCATATTCGATCAAAAATCGATGTTGTCCAACCTAACACAGTATTTGGCGGAAGTATGATGTTTGACCCCACAAGGCTTTACCGGAACTAAATTCATAAGGTTGAATTGGTCCATGGGAGTTCGGCTTAATCGCGAGATGTGGAGGATTGAGCCAAGTTACTCACTACAGAGCGACTATTCGACGTTTCAGCGGGAGGGAAAGTCTGTTGAGTAAGCTATTTTCGATTGCATCGGTCCTTTTGGCGGTGCTTTTACCTAGTGTTAGCTATTCTCAGATCGATCCAGCTTCCTTGCTTGCGGGAACATCCGAGTCAGAGATAGTGATTGAACGAGGCTGGACTCAGTTCCGCGGCAAGCAGGAGCTCTACTTCTTCACTCTAGACGTCATTGTAACGATCATTTTGACCGCTTTGATTGTTTATCATCCCGTACGACGTAAATCACGCCGAAGTGTCAACGATCTGGTTATGCCCAGACTGTTCTTCCTTTACGCGCTAATTGGAATGGCTGTGGGATTCCTGGTAGTCCAGCACGGGTCAATGATTGGTTTCGTTATTTTTGGCATCGGTGCGTTGCTCAGGTTCCGCTCCAATCTGGATGATCCGGTCGATACAGTCGAAATGATTATAGTGACCGTGCTTGGGCTGGCGGTAGGGCTGGGCTTACCGCTGATGGCCACACTGGTGGCGATTGTGTGTTGGTGCTTCATTTGGCTCGGAGGGCGAAACAAGGGCGTGGAAGTTTCACTCAAGGCTTCAGATGAAGAACACTCATTGAAAGTCAGCGGAGACATTGAAGCCATGGCCGCGGACGCTGGCTGGAAGCTTGTCAGAAAACACCACGTCCCTGGAAAATCTCGCGTTTCATTGCTTTTCATCACCTCGGGAGGACTTTCAGAAGCCCGGATCGAAGAGATGATAAACGATCTGGTCCCTGAAAAAGTTGAGCTGAAACTCAACCTCTAATTATTTCACAAGGTCTAAGCGTTTCAACACCGCATTCGGGGATCTGATCTCTTTCGGGAGCGATTTGAAGTTTACTGACCTTTCGAAATCAGGCCCTCGATATACTGCTATCCCAAACTCTCCGTTTGGTTGGAACGTAACATGAGTGAAGCTGTGAGGTGATTTGACATTGTCACCAATAAGCCGTCGCGGGCCACCTCCCAAACAAGCTTGGGAAACATAAGCCACACCGTCTTTCCAGCCTGGGTAGAAGGCATGATGGTGGCCTGACAGATGCAGAACGACACCGCTTTCTAGATAGATTTTTTCAAGTGTTGGGTCACCGATAATTTCGCGTTCGCGCTGGATCGCGAAGGGCCAAAGCGGGAGGTGACTGAAAGTGACAACCGGATTTCCATTTGCACCCAGTTCCACAAGTCGGTCCTGCTGATCACCGGATAGCGGCCCTAAGGTCGTAGCATCCAAAGATGCAAACGTTACGCCCTGCATCTCAAACGCGTAGAAGAACGGGTAGTCATCCGAAACCTGGAAATCGACATCTGGCTTTCTTGGTGCCCATTCCTCTGCGTATATTTTTCTTTCACGCTCGAACCCTCGGTAGGCGGAGGCATCATGGTTTCCAGGCGTGACCGCAAATGGAATTCCGGCAGCCGCTAAAGGATCTGATACGGCCTTGTGAAACGCCTTCCACATCTCCCTGACCTGTTTGTCTGACAGATTGGGAATTCGTTGTCCCGCGACCATATCGCCCGTCGAAATCACCAGATCGGGATTAATCTCGATTATCCGCTTAATCGCCTTGTCGACGCGCGCATCGTATTTTACCGAGCCATAGCTTCCGTTCAGATCCGATATGACGATGACATCCAATGCCGCCGCTTTGCAGGTTAGCAGAGCGGTCCAAATGAACACCGCAATAAGAGCAGACCACCTACGGTTCATAACAGTCCACAGCCTCTACCTCGGTGCCGTTTCTCAAAAAGAATGCGACAGGATCCAAGTCGAACATCAAATCGCCATTTGAACAATTGTCCTGGAGGATGGACGTTGCCAGCTGGGTGTTTTTTACAACTTGTGCAATCTGCCTATCTGACAACCCAAGGCTCTGCGACAGCCAGCCGTAGACGGGACCTTGAGATTTAAGATCGTTATTCAAAGAAACCAAGCGTCGATACGTACTTGGAGAGAAGTGTCGCATTTTCTCCAGCATTTGAGTGGACTTCGCGAAGTTGGCATACGCTACCCGCCCACCAGCATCGTTGTCGTTTAGATTGCTGCGACGGATCAATCGTGCCTCGGCGGGAATGTCTCCATCGTTTGGCTCATGGTGCTTGGCTTTCTTATGCTTCAGTTCTCCGTCTTCGACCCAATACCAATAGGGTGTGAAGTCTATGTTTCCCACGCGGTCTTGCTGGCTAAAGATGAAGTCGAGGAGCACGATCTCGGTAAGCTCTTGCATCCAAAACGCCATCTGTTGGTCACTGACATCCGGGCCGAGATCCTTGTTGATCATCCGGTCTTTTCGGCCTTCACTAACACCCTCTGCAATTGCCTCTGGCATGGGTTTTGAAGAACGCAAAGCTAGGAAAGCGGGGGTTTCCTGAAAATCGCGGTTCTGACCCTTCCCCCATCCAGACTTGCGGGTGCCGTTGATTTCCGAACCGTATCGATGCCCAGGACTATCAAGCAGTACACCGTATATTTGCGTTCGATCCGAGGTGAACAGATCATCGGTTGGTTGGTATGAGTTTGGGTCGGCATCCGCAGCCGCGAAGACCCGCCAGCCTTCGTGGTTCATGCGCCCGCCATGAGAGCCGCCAGAAATCGCAAGGCCAGGCTCTGCAACCTCGGAAAAATGCGTCTGGGCGTCCATGCTTCGCCAAACGGCGACTGGAACTTTTACAGTCGCGTCGAAATATCTGGAGAAATGATAGTAAAGCAGCGACGAGGTAGAAAAGGTTCCACTGGTGCCCTTTTGGTTCATGGTGGATTTGAATTTGGCCACCCTGTCCTTGGCTAGATCTTTCGCCGCCTTCCCCTCTTTGCAAGCGTTTCTCTCGAACTCAGAGCGCTTCCCCACGTAGGGACCTTCCGAAATATCGTAGACGGCCATTCCTGGGCTGGTGCTCCAGGTTTTTGGGCAAATGGCAAATTCGGACGCATAGAAATCGATCTCGCAATAGGCTGTCTCTTCCTCAAGATCGCTTTTTTGATACGCGCCCGTTGGAACTTTTTCGATCCGAATGCAGCGTTCCGTAACGCCGTTGGGACTATCAAATGTCGTGGCTTCACCTAGAACATCGTCGTTCGCCCACACGACGGTGGGTGCAATGAAAGCAAGTGACCACAGAAGAATGAACTTCATTTGGATAGTTCTCCCAATATCATTTGGGGCAAATCGCTGCCTGTTGTTCGGTAGAGATCGTCAAATTGGGGTCGACACTGAATTTGGAGAACTTTGAGTCAATCCACTGGTCACACCCGCCTGAACATGGGGCCCCGTTTCGGGCCTCATTCCAATAATCCTTGGCCCTTTCTTCCGTCCAACCGCAAAACTGAACGAGCGCCATTGCCGACAAAACTCCGGAGGAATGAACGCCCCACATGCAGTGCACCAGAACAGGGCCTTTTCCAGGGTTTTCAATCACCTCGTGTATGGACGCCATGACAGCACCGGGTCGGGAGGATCTGGCACTTTGATAGTCAAAGGATCCGTTTCCACAACTGGTGCGACCGTATTCAGTGTTTTTGCCAAAGTCGGCATAAAACCCGGTTGAAAACCCTTCACCGCACAGAGTTTCGCGTTGACCTTCACTCAGGCCCGTTCGCTCCTTGTCGCCGCCCTTGAAACCGGATCGATACAAGACACCGCTCAAGACCGGGCGAAAGAAAGCGACACCATCGACGCCACCGTCACCACCCTTTGAGAGCATTTGACTGCTGCTTGGACCGCCATTTCGACTGGTCACGTCAGAACTCGCAGCGGTTGCGAGAACACCAATGAATATGAGGGATATCAAAAACCGCATGCCAGCTCCTTTCTATTTTTCAGCCTGTTATGCTCACACTTTTCCCACTTGGCAGTCTATTGAAGCGGCTCATTCTCGGCAGCCGTATCAAGTGCGCGATAGACTTTCCGACCTGAAGCTTTAAATCGGCCACACCAGATTGATGATAAAGACAACCACGAAGTAGGCCAAAAAAACTTTCCAGTTCAATTGGTGTTTGTTTTCTTCGTTTATCACGCCGGCCGATTTCAATGCCAGGTTTGTTACAATTAGAGCGACGATGGTAACCGCCGCATGTGCCAAGTCGAAATGCAAACTAAAGCTCCCTTTTGCAGATATTTGATTGATGAAAAATGTGTCAGCAGTCACCTGATGGCAGCATAGTTACATCTGAGTACCTTCCCTCAGACGTCGTGATCCGAGCACAAGCACCAGTATCCTTGTTAAACCAGTACGAGGTCAGCCCTTCGCTGCGGACGAGTTCAAATCCGAGACTCTGGATGCCCATTTCAGCTTGGCCCGCTCTTGCCCCTTCAAATGACGAAAGATCGCTAGAGCTGCCCACAGTTGGTGCACTCGCATCCACTGATCCACCACTGTCGTCGCATGCTGCAAGCGCAGTAATACACGCTGTGCCGATCACCAATAGGACCTTGGGTTTCATCTGTTTTTCCTTCGCTTTTTGGACTTGCGTTCCAGGGTTTCTGATTGATCACCTATTCAATTCCGAAAATTACGTTGTAGCCGACGGAAGAGTTGCTGCGATTGATGACCTCCACAACATGATCACCAGATTGCCAAAGCTGTCCTCGATACTCCTTGTCCGCCGACATCAATCCCAACAGTTCAGAACCATCGGGGTTGCGAATAACGTAGTCCAAGGAGCCATTTCGCGGAGCAACGCGAACGCAGAGGAACTGTTCGTTTTTGGCACCCAGAACGTATTGATGCGACGCTCCGGGCGCGAGTTCACCAACAAGTTCTGCGCCAGTGGAACCAGAATCAAATTTGACACGTTGGCTACCAGTAGACCCGGCGGCGCCTGCCATGGCTCCACTGCCATCATCCATCGCTTCGACAACCGACATCTCGCCGATGCTTCCATCCTTGTACGCGATGCAGCGCCAAAGTGTTCCACCTGCATCTCGCAGCATGACGAGCGTGCCCGCTTCTGAGAACTCTGAGCTTTCAATCGTACCGGACTGACCGTCTGGTCCACCAACCTGCCGCAAATGGTCGATACACGCGTCGTCGGCTTCTGACATTGCAAAGGCAGCTGCGCCCGCGATTGCGAACATGGGCGTGAGGAGTTTGAATAAAACGAGTTTCATCAGATGGTTCCCTGTTGGCTTGTCCTTAGAGATTTGTTCCTTACAAAGCGAAACCTCACTTCGCTTCTCGTAACTTTGACAGAAATTCATCGCACGCCTGTGCGCTGCCGACGATCTCGCCCGTCGTTTCAATTCCTTGCAGTGACGCCATTTCGGAGTTTACGCGGTTGAGGATCTGATCCGCTTGCTCGGCGGTGATAAGGTTCTCAGCTTGTGCTCCTTTCAATGTGGTGCAGACACCGGCGGACAAGCCTGTCGCAACGCCGACACCCACTGCGGCCCCGCCACCCAAGGTCATCGCCCCAACCACGCCGAGGACGAGCCCGATCACAATACCCAAGATCATTTTTCCCATGTTTTCCTCCCTTTTGGTGAGAAAGTGTTCAGCCACCACTACTGGCGCAATCTGCGTGCCCATCTGGAAATCAAAACCAGCGCTAACAGGTTGAGCGCCGGTGCAATCGCCGCGAACCACGGCTTGGCGGACTCCGAAACTAAGTCCGCAACAAATATCCAAGGTAGTCCCAACGGCAGTAGGAACACTCCGGACAAAGGGTCTCGTTCCTGTCCAAACCAGCCAAATGTACCCGTCAAAAACGCAACCAACGCCAACAGGTACAGGACCGCGAATACGATGGTGGTTATTCTACAAACCAAGTCGAGCCTCAGCAGATCAAGCCAGTGCTGCGCAGCCGTTATCGGCTACGCATCAGACTGCTTACAATGCGCCTTCGTCGCCCAGGAACTCGATACCAGCTGTCGCGCCATCACTGTAAGCAATGCAATTCCAAGGAGCACGATCCTCGCCAACGCCGACAGTGACTTGTGTTCCCGCCTCGCTAAACGCGGATGAGAGTACTACGACTTGCGAGTTGTTCGTCGCGCTGGCTACATCTCGCAAACACGCCTGCTGAGCCGGCGTGAGCTCGGCGGACGCGCTTGATGTACTCGTATCGTCGCAGGCCGCAAGCAGTGCGAAACATGTCGCGCCTGCAATCATCACCATCTTGTCAGACATTTTCTTCTCCCTCTGGTTCCCTTGAAATTAGTGAAATTGGATGGCTTGTTGGAAGTTCTCGCGTCAGAGCAGGCTATGAAACATACTTCGGCCCTGTAACTTCCCTTCCCAATAACTTGTCGCGGGGGGCGGAGCGATATTACTTTGACAACCGAAACCGCCGACAACGTGTGAAGGCTGAATGACGACACTGGCATAAGCTCGAGCGAATTCTGGAGGGAGGCCGAGTACACTAAGTCTAAGCATCGCGTCCTCCCAACGCTCAATCATTGTAAAGTGCCTTCCGACCGCCAGCACTCACTCCAGCAGTTGGAAGGGCCGGCACAGCGAGCAGCAACGACAACAACGGGGGTAACGTAAGCTTATGTCGAATTCGCATGTTTGAATCTAATTTTTAATAAATCAATATTTTTTCCGCGCGTAAATTTCTCTACGCTCTCGTACGATAGGCCTCTGCGTTCAAACAAAAAAGTAAGTGGGAGCTGCGAGTGTGTTCCCCTGAGCGGCGAAGCGTTTGAGGCCGCAAAGAAACAATTAAGGGATTGAAAGATGGGATTTGGTGAAGCCGTTAAGACGTGTTTCTCGAAATACTTCCAGTTCTCCGGTCGGGCCATACGCTCAGAATACTGGTGGTTCTTCTTGTTTGTGGTTCTCATGAGTGCTGCTTTAGCTGTGCTGGATACGATCATATTCGGGACCAACCCCGAAACAGGGCAGGGATCTCGGGTTCTGTCCTCTGTTTTCCAACTGGCTGTTCTCGTACCTATGCTGGCCGCCGGTTGGCGAAGGCTGCATGATACAGGACGACCTGGCTGGTATTTGCTGCTGCCGATGGCGCTCAGCATTACAACGCTTTTTGTTATGCTGGGTGGGGTAGCGTTCTTTTCGGTATTGGAGCAAGGGACCGAAAACCCCGATGCATTGCGAGGACCAGCGGCAGTCCTGGGCGTGACCGGTATTGTTGTTGTCTCAATTCTTCAATTGGTTCTGTCCGTCCTGATGATCTGGTGGCTGACACGACCTTCTCAAGAAGGCGCAAACGAATACGGCGAACCTGTTTTCTGACCTGGCTGTCCGGGCAATTGGCCGGAATCTCTGCCGAATGACAGTGCGAACCGTAACTCAATGGAGAGAAAAAATGAGCTTAAAAACCATTTCCATTGGAATGCTACTGATGGCAGGAGCGACCACAGCATCAGCGGAGTGGTCGTTCAACTCCGGGCCTAATCCCAATGCATTTATTCAGACAGGAAACATGACCCTGGAGCTTCAGTGTAACCGTATCCGCTTTGCTCCGGCTGGATATGAGGACAGCCGGGACATTGTGGAGAAGCAAGGGCTCTCCATTCGTTTTTTGAAGAACGGCACCACCGAAGTTGGGGCATTTCAGGTTGGCGCAGAAAACGCTGCCGTGCAAATCGTCGACAATTATCCGGTCGAGGTCAGCTTCAACAGTCAGCAGGACTATGGTTTTGTACTAGACCAGCTTGCGGCCAATGCATCGGTAAACTTGTCGATGGTTGATCAAGATATCAGCTATGGAATCTTTGACTTAAAAGGTTCCGGCGCGGCAATTCGGTCCCTTCGTTCCGCGTGCGATTCAGATGATGGTCAGGGGGCCTCCTACGAAGCACCCGAAGGCATCGTCTATTGTGGTGGCGGGGCGATAGAGCGCGTGATCGAACCCGTAATTTTGGACAATCCAGAGGGGGAGTGGGACGCGCGAGTGACGGTCAACGGCGAGTCGATCAGAGCCATGACCGCCTACAGCTACTTCGGAAACTCTGAGCCGCCGACCGGATTTTTCGTCGCCCTGCTTGGGGAAGACAGGTCCGAGTTTCTGATTTTTAGCGACGGCTCGGAAAACTGGCTGGAATATGGGGACTACAGGTATGATCAGTGCAATTGATACCTCCTGCCTACCAGCTTTCCAAATAGCGCGTCAGATGAAATGTTTGGTCGCCGGGATTGTGCTTGCTTCGGGCCTTGTTTGGACCTCACCAGCTGTTGCGGCTGATGTTTCGCAACTTCCGCCCGGTTTGCGGGCAAAGGTTGATCTGGCGGAACAGGCCTGCGGGGAGTTCAACGACGGTCAGTTTGACATAGCCTGGGGTGCGGTTGAGAGGGTCGATCTCGACGGAGATCTTCAACACGACTGGGTTCTGAATGAGTCTGGATTCGCGTGTTCAAGCGCCGCATCTCTTTATTGCGGTACTGGCGGATGCATGTCGCACTTTTGGATTAGTGAAGAGGTGCACTCCTTGCTTAACCAAGGCTGGACGGTCGTTGATTTTGGGCGTCAACGCGTTGTTGTGGCAGATATTCATGGATCCAATTGCGATGGAATAAACCCGACGCCTTGCGTCACCGCCAGTGCTTGGGATGCGGACGCTAAGACGTGGCGCTCGTCTGCTGGCGATTGGGAATAAGTTGCATTTGAGAATTGCAGATAAGCCATAGGAGCTGGTTTGTTCGATGGGTTCTCTGTGGCACGCAAACTTATGGGCAAATCGTGCAAAGTTATGCGCAAATACCGCGCAGAGTTATGGACAAGCTTCCAAGATTTTCTTCAATGAAATCAATGTTGGGAATGCATCGTTATGAGCGTCCCTACAAATTTTTAAGCAATGGAATTCCAGATCCTCTTGTCCGCCGGCTGTGGCCTGCAGCCCCGTGACTTCGAAGCTGTCATCCTCCAATACGGTCAGGTCCTCGCTCCGATCTAAACCTCGTTCGGGAGGCTTTTGGGTATGGTCGAAGCTCACCTGCTTGCGGGCTTATATACGGTCGCGTTGGCAGCCGTCATTCCGCGAGTTGCGCATCGAAACAGCCAAAGCACGACGGCTTAGCGTGAATATACGGCTAAAAGCTGCGTTCTGAGAGGTGGGCCACAGCTTACTCGCGCGGAACGCCTTTGGTGCGTCCGGCGGCGTCGATCACGCGTTCGTCTCCCGCTCTTATGCATTGTGCCGGGAATTGGCCCCCGAGTTCCTTTCTGGGGGATGTCATCCAATAAGCCCGTTGCCAGGGCGTCATTTCACAGGGCAGCGCCTTGAGGACTTTTTCCATCAGGGGCAATGGGGTCCCGTCCTCGGCGAACTGAAACGAGGGGAAAGCATCCGTCCCGTCATGAGGTACGGACATTATTTTTCCCGTTCTCTTCCAGATATCTCCGATCCTCGTGATCTGCCAGGATCCGTTCTTCCATTGCGCATGAACCGATGCGTCATCCAGCAAAGGGTATTTCTGCGCGAACTCGTTTCTTTGAACGTCAGTGGTGGCGCTGCAATGCGCGCCAATATGCGAAGGGTACATCTATCAACTCATAAAACTCATTAAACATTCTTGGATCATAATGCCCGAAAGTGATTCCCGGCAAAATGAAACTGATCACTCAGCAGACTCAATTTCTTGGCGTGGCGCGGGAACACAGTTTGATCGGGCGCCCAACGCAGCACCCTGACAACAGGTTAAGTCTTTGGCGCGTTCGAATTGGGCCCTAGCTGCCGTGTTCTTTCAGAAAGGGTCCGATTTCCTGAAAGAACTCATTAAATCCCGCATGACCCCGGATCATGCAATGGTTCGAACCGGGAAGTTCGACGAACTCCGCTGTGGGAATTTCACGCGCAGTTTCGCGGCCTTCGCTGATTGGGGCGGCCAAATCGCCCTTTGCGTGCAGGACCAGCGTTGGGACACGAATGCCCTGCGCATCGGCGCGCGCATCTACATGGGCGTTCATTTCCATGATGCGAAGCGCCGTTTCAGGGCTGGCGGAAATGCGTTGCATTTCATCAAAGCTGGCCCCTTCTTCCGGCGTGGCATCAGGCATATAGCATGACGTAAAGAAGTGGCGGTAAACCGGATTGGGTGACCCCCAGCCGGTCGATACCATGGCGCGTGACGCTTCGTAGAATTGCTCGGCCTCTGCGTCACCGCGCGACATGCGCCCTCGGACGTAACCTCCGAGGAGGACAAGGAATTTGACTCGCTCGGGGTATTTTGTGGCAAATCGGACGGAAAACGCCGATCCCTGACTGATCCCCAACAGCCCGAAACGCTCCAGCCCGGCGGCGTCGGCAACGGCGACCATGTCATCAATCATCCGGTCCTCGGATATGTCGTCAACGTCCCAATCGGACAGGCCATTGCCTCGCTGGTCGAAACGAACCAGTTGGCACAGTTTCGACATCTCGGACAGGAAATCGCCCCAGACCGGGCTGGTCCATTCGTATTCGATGTGGTTGAGCCAGTTCGGAGCCTTCAGTACAGGCGTTCCCTGTCCGGTGCTTGCCCATGCAAGGTTGACCCCGTCCTGTGACCGGCAAAACTTGACGCGCTGCTGCAGCGAGATGTCAGGCGCTTTTCGTTGCCGGGGTGCTTGTGGCGACCAGTGCCAGACACGGATCGGACGGCTGATATTCTTAACGCGCTGGCCGCCCATGTCGCGAAACGGGGCATCGACCCTGTCTTGGACGGCTTGATGCACGATATCGGAAACGCAGACACCGCCCGGTTCCGCAAGACCTTCCAGCCGCGCGGCCACGTTCACCCCGTCGCCGAATATATCACCGTCATCGAAAATGACGTCGCCCAGATTGATACCGACGCGAAACCGAATTCTCTGATCGTCCTCCAGTTCGGTTTCGTTTTGGTTCATAGCTTTCTGGATGTTGACGGCACATTTGACCGCGTCTTGCACAGACTCGAATGTGGCAAGCATACCGTCACCTGTGGTTTTCACGATACTGCCACGGCTGCGTGCGATTTCGGGGTCGATCAATTCCCGGCGATATTTTTTTTGACGGGTCAGAACGCCCAGTTCGTCAAATTCCATTAGCCGCGAGTAACCCACCATATCGGCGGCAAGGATGGCCGAAAGCCGCTGTTCCATATCCGTCTCCTCCAGAACGCCCGCGAGAAGGTGCAATTCATCGGGGCCAGTATACCCGAAATCTGCCCGCGCGGGGTTTTGATTGAGGTAGAGAGCTATCCGTACTGGATAATGACGGCTTCAAAATCGTCGGCGCTGGTGACAACGGTGTGGTGACCTTTGCCGTGGGTATCTTCCATATGCCAAACGTCCCCCGGACCCACATCGCGCATGTCGCCATCGCTTGCGGTGACCCGCACAGACCCGGACAGGCAGACAAGTTTCTGCGCGACAGGCGTTGGGTGAACGGGTTCGTCCCACCCGGATTGCAACCGCAGAAACATGAATTGAGTGGCAGGCTCGGGGTCAGATATTTCGATGGCTTTGGCGGGCGGGGCAAAGCTGCGTTCACGCAGCGGAACGTCGATGTCGGTCCAATGGCTTTCCCCGTCGGCGTCGGCATACAGCTTGAAATACTTCATGGCCTTGCTCCTTCCTGAAGTGGGCTAGCGTGCCGGGTCGTTCTTTCCCTAAAGCTGTGATCCGATGGGCAGAACCGCAAAGAAACCGGCCAGAATATGATCCCAAACGGACCCGGTTGGTTCCGCATCATATTCCGCTATGGTGCCGTCCTCGTTCTGGGTGGTCCACTTCAACTGACCGGCCCTTTCGAGTGTGACGCTGTAGGTATAAGCCGGCAAAGCATTATCAAGCGCGGCCATAGTCTGCGTGGTCAGCGCAGGCGAGTCGATCAAGATACCCATTTCTGTGTTGATATTGACCGATCGCGGATCCCAGTTGAATGACCCCACGAATAGGTAACGGTCATCAACAGCAAACGCTTTGGAATGCAGGCCCGAACGCGATTGCGCCCAGTTTATGCCCCGCCGTTGAACCTGATAGGCGTCGGGGCGCAGCTCATAAAGTTCGACCCCGCCGCGCAACAGGGCGCGGCGTTTCTTGGCATAGTGGGCATAGACCGGGGCCACATCGTTGGAGGCCAGCGAATTGGTCACGACCTTCACCTCGACGCCGCGGTTTTCCATCTCGGTCATCCACCTGACGCCATTGGTGCGCGGCACGAAATAGGCCGAGATGATGTTCACTTCCCTTTCAGCATCTTCAAAATAAGGTAGCAGTTGCGAGGCAAGAATGGGGTCCGCGCTGTCTGCACCGGCCGCTTTGGACGGCGGGTCGGCGTAAAGCTGTGCGGGAACCCAATCCAGCCTCAGTGCCCCATCTGCAAAGTTTTCTTTCGCTGATCTGCGCAAGGCTGATCCATAAGGCGTCGGCTTTGCCTCCTCCACAAGCTCGGTCAGGCGGATACGGGCGTCGCTTAACGAGATGGTTTCGGGGTCTTCGATGACAACGCTCGCTGGGACGGCAAACTCGCTGTTCCAGTAGGAATCAAAGCTGTCCGAGACCTGACGCACGACAGGGCCTGTCGCCAGCACATCAAGGTCTGCATAGTTCATTTCTTTGCGGGCCAGAAAGTACTCGGAGCCGATATTGCGACCACCTACGATGGTAAACACATTGTCGGCCGTCATCGACTTGTTGTGCATGCGGCGGTTGATGCGTTTGAAGTCGGTCAGTCCGGCGACCAGCAGGCTTTGATCGCGCCAGAATGGGTTGAAAAGGCGGATCTCGATATTCTCGTGCTTGTCCAACGCGGCTGTCATCGCATCATAGCTGGACGTGTCCATATCATCCAGCAGCAGTCGGACCCGAACTCCTCGGTCGGCGGCCTGCAGCAGGCTGGCGGCAAACAGGTGCCCCGTCGTGTCGTTGTGCAGAAGGTAATACTGCGCGTCGATCGTCTGTTCCGCTGCGGCGGCAAGCAAAAGGCGCGATACAAGCGCCTCTTCTCCGTCACTGATGAGCTTGACGCCGGACCGGCCGTCCCTTGGGTCGCCCAGTCTTTGCGCCGTTTGTGACAAGCCGCTGTTCGGGCGAGCCGAAACCGAAGTTGTTACGGTCTTTTCATATGATCGTTGCGTCTGCGCACAGGCGGCCAGAACCACGGCGCACATAAACAGACCCCCAATCAATCGCGGCTTCATGCAGCTTCTCCAACCATCCTGTTGATAGTGACACCGCGAAGCGGAGGTGTTGCAAGCCTGTTCCGGTTGTTGCCCGGCGTTTCTGGTGCCGTTGTCGCCTAGGCGCAATGCCTAGGTTTAGGACAGGTCCTTGAACATATAGGTTGTCGGCTCTAACCGGTTTTCGAACGGGTTCCGGCAATAATTCGGTATTTCCCCGGCGATCTGAAAGCCAAGGGATTGATAGAGGATAAGCGACGGGTCCGTGCTGCGCGTATCCAGAACCAGCATCGTTCGACCCAGTTGTCGCGCCCGTTCCTCAAGGGCGGTCATCAATGCGCGACCCAGCCCTTTGCGCTGGGCTTTAGGGTGAACCAACAGCTTGGCCACATCTGCCCTGTGTGGCTGGTTTGGCATGGTCGCGGGTATCAGTTGCACGGTCCCGACAATCCGGCCCGCGTCCCGTGCGGCGAACATGTCCAAGGCACCCGATTGCGCGCTGGGCCACACGTGCGTTCGCCAATACTCGCGTGCCTCATCCGGTGAAAAGGGCAGGACGAATCCAACGCTGGCACCATTCTGCACGCAGGTATGTAGGATGTCGGACAAATCGTCCAACGCATAGTCGAGCTCACTTTCCACAAGCCGTGAAATCATATCAGCACCAATAAATATCGCGCACCTCGGGTCGCAGGCGTTTCAAATCGCGTGGGGCCGGACAGGTGATACCGCAGGCAGTCCCCCCCGGTGAGCGTATGTGCAACGCCATCCACGCTCAGGGTCAGGGCACCATCAAGAAGGATCAGGTGATGTTCCTGCCCGGGTTTGGGCGGCGTGTCATAAGTGATCTCGGTGTCGGGTGGTAGGTGCCCCTCCAGCACTTCGCCACTTAGCCCAGCGGCCGGAGGCGAGACAGACCGGCGCGTAAACCCGGTGTCCGGATCACGCCATTCCGGTTGACTTTCAAATGGCACGCGAGGTTCAAAACTGTCCTCGACCATCATCAGCAGGCGCGACATCGGCAAGCCGTAGGCGGCGCAAATCCGGCCAAGCGTTTCTGCAGAGGGGCTGACATCACCCTTTTCCATGCGGGACAGCGTTGCCCGGCTGACCCCGCTTTGATCTGCCAATTGGTCCAGCGATAAACCCCGCGCGCGGCGCAGCTCATTCAGCCTGTTGGCGAGGCGATGCGATATGTCATGCATCATTGTCAAAAGTGAGAAAAATTTTCATATATGAGAAGTATGCGAAAAACACATCTAAAATCAACAAAAAAGGGCGCAGAATTCTCTGCGCCCAGGTTCGTGACTTTGTTGGGTTGATTACTTCCAACCAACTTCGTTGAAGATTTTCTGCGCCTCGGGGATGTTCTTGGCGACTTCGGACAGGTTCACCTTGTCTGCCTTGAACGCGCCCAGCGATGCGACGTTGTCGGCCAGCGCCACACCTTCCACGGCGGGGAATTCATCATTGCCGTTCGAGAAATAAACCTGCGCTTGCTCACCGGCGAGATATTCCAGGAACTTTACCGCGTTCTCTTTGTTCGGCGCATGGGCCGCGACGCCTGCGCCCGACAGGTTCATATGCGCGCCCTCGGCGTCCTGTGCGGGGAACTGCACGCCGATCATGTCGATATCTGCGCTCAGGCCCTTCACATCTTTACGCAGCGCGCGGGCGAAGTAGTACGAGTTGGAAACGGCGATCTCACATTCACCCGAGACGATCCCGCGTAGCTGGTCGGTATCACCGCCCTGCGGTTCGCGTGCCATGTTTGAGACAACGCCTTCGGCCCATGATTTTGCGGCCTCGGCACCGTGATTGGTGATGATCGACGCCAGCAGGGTCTGGTTGTAGGTGTTGCTGGACGACCGGATGCAGACCAGACCTTTGTATTCCGGCTTGGCCAGATCCAGATAGCTGGCAGGAGGGTTTGCGACATCGGCCTTGTCATAGAAGATGATCCGCGCACGCTGCGAGAAGCCGTACCACTGGTTGTCTTCGTCCTGGAGGTTGGCCGGGATGCGTTCTTCCAGAACCGCGCTGTCGATCGGTTGCAGGATGCCGGCGTTCTTGGCGCGGGCCAGGCGCGAGGTATCCACAGTCAGCAGGATATCGGCGGGTGAGTTCGCGCCTTCGGCCTCCATACGGGCGATCAGCTCATCGGCCTTGCCTTCGATACGGTTGATGGTGATGCCGGTGGCGTCTTCGAAATCGGAATAGAGGCGCTCGTCGGTGTCGTAATGGCGCGAGGAATAAAGGTTCAGTTCCCCCTCGGCCACGGCGGAGGTTGAAATCAGGGCCGTCAGAGCGGCGGCAACGCATGTAGAGGATTTCAGCATCATATGTCCCAACAGTGAAATTTCGTGCCGGGCTGTAACCCGACTGATTTGGTCAATTAAACGATTCTCAGAGGGATGCAAGATAATCTGACAAATTTACTTGGGAAAATGATCGCTGATACGGGAATTTACCGTGCCCGGGTTCTTCGTTTTTCTTGGTGGCGGGCCCGGAAACGGCTAAATTGCCGGGAAGCTTCCGGGCGATGACTGCGGATTGTTTGTATTGAGTGCCATGCGAAAGGACACATCTGATGACGGAAACGCTGGCTGAAAAACTGGAGAAATCAAACCTCGGCCACTGGATGGCCCGGTTCGAGGGATTCATGGTTTTCATTGGCGTCGTCGGTCCGTTTGCAACGCTGCCGCAACTCATGAAGCTGTATTTTACGCATTCCCAGCATGCAAGCGGTCAGTCCCTGTTGTCATGGTCTCTTTACGCCGTGCTTTCGATGCTGTGGTTTTTCTACGGTCTGGTTGTTGGAAAATTACCGATCTATGTGGGCAACGGAATCTCGATGGTACTCAACATTCTGATGGTCATCGGTATCTTGATCCATGCAGGGATCACTTTCTGACCTGCCAATAAAAAAACCGCGCTCGGAGGCGCGGTTTTCTCTATTCGAATTAAGCGGTTCTTAGCCCTGGCGAGCTTTGAACTTGCGCTGCGTCTTGTTGATCACGTAGACGCGGCCTTTGCGACGCACAATCCGGCAATCACGGTGCCGGTTCTTGAGCGAGCGGAGCGAGTTCTTGACCTTCATGGGTCTGTCTCCAATCTGCGGCGCCTTCATCAAAGACGTGGCCAGCGCCTGGGTTAATCGGGTGCCCCGGAAAACCGGGACAGTGAAATCATGGTGGGCGGTACAAGGATCGAACTTGTGACCCCTTCGATGTCAACGAAGTGCTCTACCGCTGAGCTAACCGCCCACTTACCTTTGCGTGCCCTGCCCCATAACGAAATGGGGCGCGGAACCCCGCGCCGGTAGCGGGGTCTATAAAAGGAGTCGCAAAGGGGTTCAAGGGGTTTGGAAGAACTATTTTCCGGTCTATGTTGGGCGCGAACAAGGAGTCGTTATGCAGAACACAGCCTATGTATTGGATTTGCCCGCCAAGCGCACGTCTTGTGTTGTGTTTTCCTCTCCTCATAGCGGTCGGAATTACCCGCAATCGTTGCTGCAGCGGACGGTTCTGAGCCGGGATGTGATTCGATCCTCGGAAGATGCCTTTGTGGATCAGTTGTTTTCGCCCGCAGCCGAATGCGGCGCACCGCTGATCTCGGCGACCAAGCCCCGCGCCTATCTGGACCTCAACCGCAGTGCCGAAGAGCTGGACCCGGCTTTGATCGAAGGCGCGCGCCGTCAGGGTCACAATCCTCGGGTTACATCGGGGTTGGGTGTGATTCCACGCGTCGTTGCGAATGGGCGCGCGATTTATCGTGGCAAGTTGACGATGGATGAAGCGCGCCTGCGTATCGACACTTGTTGGCGCCCATATCATGCGCGCCTGAAGTCCTTGCTGAAGGAATCGCTGGATTCTTTTGGACAGGCGATTTTGATCGACTGTCATTCAATGCCGCATGAGGCGGTTGCAATGGCAGGGACCAACAGCACCCGCCGACCACAGATTGTTTTGGGGGATCGGTTTGGGGCGTCTGCCTCGCCCGAGATCGTGGATCGGATCGAAGCGGCGTTTGTCTCAGCCGGGCTGACGGTCGCCCGGAATGCGCCGTTCGCGGGGGCCTATGTTACGCAGACGTATGGTCGGCCCGGACGCAATCAGCACGCAATTCAAATTGAGATCGACCGGTCGCTATATATGGACGAAACGCGGATTACGCCAAACGCCAATTTCGCCCCATTCCGGGACACTCTGCGGCAGGTCATCATGGAAATCTCACAGATCGGCGACGAGTCTGTGCGACTGGCCGCAGAATAGCGTCACCGCAAGGCGCGACCCTTGACGATGGCGTCGGTTCCGAAGCGACGCCGGATTTCGTCCGTGGCGCGTTCGGCCTGCGATCGCTGGGATGCGCCCGGATCCAACAAGTCGCCCGAGATATCAGCCTGATCTTCAGAGCAGAGATCGGAAATGCCACATCCCAACAAGCGATACGGACCTTGATCGCCCACCTGATCGAACAGCCCACGCGCGGTGCGGTAAATACGATCCGCGATCTGAGTTGCGTCCCGGAGCGACACGCGCCGGGTTAGTACTTTGTGGTCGGCTTTTTTCAGCTTCAGGGTCACGACGCGCCCCGCCAGCCCTTTGGCTTTGGCCCGGTCAGCCACCTTTTCCGCCATGCGCCACAGGTGGCCATCCAGAATGTCCAAATTGGCCGTATCTTCAAAAAACGTTGTTTCGTTGCTGATGGACTTCATCGGTTCATGCGCGGAAACACGGCGTTTGTCCTGCCCGCGCGCCAGGTGCCAAAGCCGATAACCCATTGACCCAAAGCGCGCGGTCAGCGCCTCTTGGTCCCAGCGCAACAAGTCCGAGAATGCGCGGATACCGGCGCGATCCAGCGACTCTTGCGCGGCGGGGCCGATGCCCCAGATCAGGCGGACGGGCTTGTCGTACAGAAAGGTCGCCGTTTCCGCCTGTCCGATCACAGAGAACCCGCGTGGTTTGTCCAGATCCGAGGCAACCTTTGCCAGGAACTTGTTATGCGACAGCCCGATCGAACCTGTGACGCCCAGTTCATCCTTCATACGCTTTACGAGGCCTGCCAACATTACAGCAGGCGGCGCACCGTGCAGGCGTTCCGTGCCAGACAGGTCCATGAACGCCTCGTCCAAGGACAAGGGTTCGATCACCGGGGTGAGCTCATCCATCATGGCGCGTATCTTGCGCGAAACCTCGGCGTAAACTGACATGCGGGGCTTTATCACGACGGCATCCGGGCAGAGTTGCAGCGCCTTGAACATCGGCATCGCAGACCGCACCCCACGGATGCGGGCAACATAGCAGGCGGTTGACACAACACCGCGTTTGCCCCCGCCGATGATCACCGGCTTATCCGCAAGTTCCGGGTTGTCCCGTTTTTCGACCGAGGCATAGAAAGCATCACAATCCATATGCGCAATCGACAGGTCGAACAGCTCTGGATGCGATTTGATCCGGGGGCTACCACAGGCACCGCATCGGTGAGCATCCGAGGATATGGACAGGCAATCTCGGCAAAAGCCGGGCATCGGGCACTTTCCCCTAAACGTCAGTGCAAATCGGAGGGACACTTATAGCACTCTGTCTCGTCGGGCAAAGCGCGGACAGGTGAAAATCGTGAAAATTGTTTTCGAAAGAAGACCCCCCGCAAGTGGGCGGGGGGAGGTAACGGACCTCAGGAAGATACGGTCCGCGGGGAGTATCACAAGTCTAGAATCGCGCAAAAACCCGCGTTTCGATAGAACCTAGATCACATAACGAATTCTCGTATTTTTCATGTGTGTTTTGGGGCACAGGGACGATTTGGCGCGGAGCGCGGGAAAAGTGACGTAAGGTCAAGTTGTTGTTAGCCGTTTTTGTGCGATTTTCCGGGTGGTTCACGCGGTCCGTGGCCGTGGCTCCAAAGAAATTAACGTGCCAATTTTTTAGTCAGCCCCGGTTGGACTTGGCTTCCTGAGGCTATGAAAGCTCGTTCAGAATCGCGTCAACGGCGGTTTTAGGATCGTCGGCGCGATAGATCGGGCGGCCAACCACGACGTGATCTGCCCCGTCAGCGATGGCGTTTGCGGGGGTGGCCACACGCTTTTGGTCGCCAAGCTCGGCCCCAGCGGGGCGGACACCGGGTGTTACGATCAACCGTCCCTCGGATTCGGGCAGGGCGCGGATCAAAGCAGCCTCTTGCGGGCTTGCGATGACGCCGTCCGCCCCGGCCTCAAGCGCGCGCGCGGCACGTTCAACCACCAGGTCCTGCACGTCGCCGTCTTTCAGCAGGCTCGCATCCAGATCGTCGCGGTTCAGCGAAGTAAGGATCGTGACAGCAAGGATCTTCAGGTCCTTGCCCGCAGCGCCTTCTTTTGCGGCGCGCACTACATGGGGATCTCCATGCACCGTCAGAAAGTCCAGATCGAACTGCGCCAGACCCCGAACGGCATTTTCGACGGTATTGCCGATATCGAACAGTTTCATGTCCAGAAAGATGCGTTTGCCATGATCCTGCTTCAGCTCATTGGCCAGCGCCAGCCCGCCACCGGTTAGCATACCCAGACCGATTTTGTAGAAAGATACCGAGTCACCAAGGCGTTCGGCCATGGCCAGACCCTGCAGCGCATTCGGGACATCGAGGGCAACGATCAGGCGGTCATCGGACATGGGGCGCTCCTTTTTGGCAAACGTCGGCGTCCTACCGGGTTTGGTGGCTTCTGTCCATGCAGGATAGAGGAGTGACTCAGATCACGGCATAGAGTGCTTAATGTGATATCATGCCCCTGAATTGCAGGAGCGGATTTGAGAATGAAACAAAAAATACAACGACTAATCATGCTGGGTTCAGCCCTGGCATTGGCAGCGTGTCAGGACATGCCACTGGAGGAGGAGGCGGCTGACATGGTGATCAAGACCCCGACCAACGATAACCTACGTTTGGTTGGGGGCTATCGCTCGACCGACGACGATTGTCAGTTGACCGGGGAAACGGCCTTTACCATCGACTTCCTGGATGATGCGGCTGATCTTGTGTCTTGCCCGACGGGTAGCGACGCAGCCCAATCGTTGGTTGCAATGTACAACGCGCGGAAAGTGGCCCAGACCGGAGGGTACACGGTTTACACTATACCGCGCAGATAGGGGCTGAATCTGTGTTCAGCCTCTTGAACGGGGGCAGATATTTCCCAGATTGAATGTGAGGCTCTGACCGACGCATGCCGCCAAGCGGGTGCATCAAAACAGGGCGCTTGGAAAAGGAGATTATTATGGACTTGAACAAGTTCACCGAGCGGGCACGGGGTTTCGTGCAAGCGGCGCAGACCATTGCGATGCGGGAAGAGCATCAGCGCCTGACGCCCGAACATTTGCTGAAAGCATTAATGGATGACGATCAGGGACTGGCCAGCAACCTGATCACCCGCGCCGGGGGCGCGCCCAGCCGCGTTGTAAACGCGCTGGACGCATCTATGGCACGCATTCCTAAGGTCAAAGGCGATACCGGGCAGGTCTATCTGGATGGCCAGACCGCCAAGGTTCTGGCTGAGGCCGAAAAGCTTGCCACCAAGGCAGGGGACAGCTTTGTTCCTGTTGAACGCATTCTAATGGCGTTGTGCATGGTGAAATCCAAGGCCAAGGATGCCTTGGAAGATGGCGCTGTGACGGCGCAGAAACTGAACGAAGCGATCAACGACATCCGTAAGGGCCGTACCGCCGACACTGCGTCTGCCGAGGACGGATATGACGCATTGAAGAAGTACGCGCGCGACCTGACCGAGGCTGCGGCTGAGGGCAAGATCGACCCGATCATCGGGCGGGATGAGGAAATCCGACGTTCGATGCAGGTTCTGTCGCGCCGGACCAAGAACAACCCGGTTCTGATCGGTGAGCCCGGCGTGGGTAAAACCGCGATTGCCGAGGGCATGGCCCTGCGTATCGTCAACGGCGATGTGCCGGAATCGCTGAAGGACAAGAAGCTGCTGGCGCTGGATATGGGCGCGCTGATTGCTGGTGCGAAATACCGGGGTGAGTTCGAAGAACGCCTCAAGGCCGTTCTGACCGAAGTCACCGAAGCCGCGGGTGAGATCATCCTGTTCATCGACGAGATGCATACGCTGGTCGGCGCCGGGAAATCCGACGGCGCGATGGATGCGGCCAACCTGATCAAACCCGCTTTGGCGCGGGGTGAGTTGCATTGTATCGGCGCGACCACGCTGGATGAATACCGCAAATACGTTGAAAAAGACGCGGCCCTTGCACGCCGGTTCCAGCCCGTCATGGTGCAGGAGCCCACGGTCGAGGACACGATCAGCATCCTGCGCGGCATCAAGGAGAAGTACGAGTTGCACCACGGTGTGCGCATCTCGGACTCGGCGTTGGTGTCGGCGGCGACGCTGTCGCATCGCTATATCACCGACCGTTTCCTGCCCGACAAAGCCATCGACCTTGTCGATGAGGCGGCGTCGCGTTTGCGGATGGAGGTAGACTCCAAACCCGAGGAGCTGGACCAACTCGACCGTCAGATTCTGCAAATGCAGATCGAGGAAGAGGCGTTGAAGCTTGAGGATGACGCGGCCTCCAAAGACCGTCTGGAAACCTTGCAAAAGGACCTGGCCGATCTGCAGGAGAAATCCGCAGAGATGACCGCGCAATGGCAAGCCGAACGCGACAAGCTGGCCGGTGCGCGTGATCTGAAAGAACAACTCGACAAGGCACGCGCCGATCTGGAGATCGCCAAGCGCGAAGGCAATCTGGCCAAGGCCGGGGAACTCTCCTACGGCGTCATCCCCGAGCTTGAGAAAACGCTGACCGAGGCCGAAAACGCCGAAAGCAACGCCATGATGGCTGAGGAAACCGTGCGTCCGGAACAGATCGCCAGTGTTGTCGAGCGCTGGACCGGAATCCCGACCTCGAAAATGCTGGAGGGTGAGCGCGAGAAGCTGCTGCGGATGGAAGACGATCTGCATTCTCGCGTGATCGGTCAGGATGCCGCCGTGACCGCCGTTGCCAACGCCGTGCGCCGTGCGCGCGCGGGCCTGAACGATGAGAACCGCCCGCTGGGCTCGTTCCTGTTCCTCGGGCCGACCGGCGTGGGTAAGACCGAGCTGACCAAGGCTGTGGCCAACTTCCTCTTTGACGACGACAACGCGATGGTGCGCATCGATATGTCGGAGTTCATGGAGAAACACGCGGTCGCCCGTCTGATCGGGGCCCCTCCGGGCTATGTCGGCTATGACGAAGGCGGTGTGCTGACCGAGGCCGTGCGGCGCAGGCCCTATCAGGTCGTGCTGTTCGATGAGGTCGAAAAGGCGCACCCGGATGTGTTCAACGTGCTGTTGCAGGTTCTGGACGATGGTGTTCTGACCGATGGTCAGGGCCGTGCCGTGGATTTCAAGCAGACGCTGATCATTCTGACGTCGAACCTCGGGTCTCAGGCGCTCAGCCAACTGCCGGAAGGTGCCGACAGTGCGCAGGCACGACGCGATGTGATGGATGCAGTCCGGGCACATTTCAGGCCCGAGTTCCTGAATCGTCTGGACGAGACCATCATCTTTGACCGGCTCAAGCGGGCAGATATGGATGGCATCGTTGATATCCAGATGGCACGTCTGCAAAAACGTCTGGCCGCCCGCAAGATCGAACTGGCGCTGGACGACGGGGCCAAGGAATGGCTGGCGAACGAAGGCTATGATCCGGTTTTCGGCGCACGTCCGTTGAAACGCGTGATTCAGCGAGCGCTGCAGAACCCGCTGGCCGAGGCTTTGTTAGCCGGAGAGATCAAGGATGGTGAGACTGTCCCCGTGACCGCCGGATCGGATGGGCTGATCATTGGGGATCGGCTGGGAACGTCTGAACGACCCAGACCAGATGACGCCGTGGTTCACTGACCTAAAGAACAAGAAAGACCCTCCCGATCGGAGGGTCTTTTTTGTTGCCCGGATCAAAATGCACAAGTTCACTTTTCAGATGGGGTGGGACACGCAGGAATAGGTTGGTTCCATCCCGACTTCTTCAGATCATCGCGAATATCCGCGCAGGCCCGCACCCCCCCCTCTATGTTTCGGCGCACAGTGGTGCGATCAGATCCGATAACGAAATTTCGTCGACGGAAGCCCCGTCAGCCGAAAAACGCAACGGCGCATCAATATGAGTACCCGTATGTTCGTTCACCGACAGGCGTTGCAGGTTGAAACCGTGTTCAGAAAACTTGAACATCGGCTCTGGGGCGTAGCCGGGTTCGCCCACTAGGTGGGAAAGTTGGGGCGTATGGTATGGGTCATGTCTTGGATCTTGCTATGACCCGCGGCCATAGTCATAGGTGTCGACGCGCTGGCGGCTGTTGCAGCCACCCCAGACGCAACCGCCGCTTTGAAAATCAACCTGCATAGCCTTTTGGTGTGAACGTGTCCCCACGGCGACCCAATGTATCTGCTTGTCGGAATGCGCAGCCCCAACAAAAAACCCGCCAGAGAAGGCGGGTTTTTCCAGGGCCGGTTGGGGCTGGTACAGCCCCGTGTTTTGGATCAGGTGCCGTCAGGCGCCGGTCGGCAATGCGTTCAGGTCCTGTGCGTTGTTTTCATCCAGGTTCGTGTCTTCTCCGATTTCCTCGCAGGTCACGGGGAAGGTTTCATTCGAGTCGCACCCGGAGATGGGGTAGGTTTCTTTCTCTGCGCATGCAGCGATAAACAGAACCAGCGACAGGCCCGCAACCAGTTTCGTTTTCATAATTCGTCCTTTCCGATCAAATTTGCCGTTTCATTCAAAGCGCGACCTCAGCGACCGATGTCCATTGGTCGTAAACTCCGTCCCTTCGCGCCTAGAAAAACGTAAGCGCAGGAACTGTGCGCTGTATGGCGTCAATATCAAGCATGACGCTAGGTCCCCTATGTAAACAAAGCGAAAAAAACAAAGCGGAATGGCCTGTATGCGTCACTAGACCCGAAATTTGCAGGTTGTCGGGCGTGATCCGCTATTGGATCATGGCCAAGCCCTCGGTCGGCGGCCGTTTTCGTTACAGTCACTTCTCCCAATCGTGACGCATGTTGCCTTGGTCCTGTGATAAGACCGACCTACCTGTTCCTTAACACTGGCCAATGACGGAGACATAAATGGCGCATCGCTGGACCAACACATTGACGCGGGCAGATATCACCCCGCGGGCGGCCTTCTTGAATCGTCGCCAGGTGATGGCGGGGCTGGCCGGAGTTGGTTTGGCCGGGATGTCGCATAAAGCCAGCGCGCAGGAAGCGCTGGAGCCGAACACTTGGGAAGAAATCACCTCGTACAACAATTATTATGAGTTCGGGACGCGCAAGGATGATCCGGCCAAATATGCCCATTCCCTGGTGACGGAGCCCTGGAGCATCAAAATCGACGGTCTGGTCGACAGACCGGGTGAGTACGACTTCAAGGATGTAATGTCCGAGATGACCGTGGAAGAACGCATCTATCGGTTTCGCTGTGTCGAGGCATGGTCAATGGTCATTCCATGGAATGGATTCGAACTGTCGGATTTGTTGAACATGGCCGGTGTGCAAGAGGGTGCCAAATTCGTGGCGTTCGAGACGGCATACCGTCCGGATGAAATGCCCGGTGTCCAATATCCGGTTCTCGACTGGCCCTATCGTGAGGGGCTGCGGCTGGATGAGGCGATGCATCCGCTTACGATCATGGCAACCGGTATTTATGATCGCCCAATCCCGAACCAGAACGGGGCTCCTTTGCGTCTGGTGGTGCCGTGGAAATACGGGTTCAAGTCCATCAAGTCGATCGTGCGCATTACTCTTTCGGATGTTGAGCCGCCGACCAGTTGGAACATGGCCAATCCGCGCGAATACGGGTTCTATAGCAATGTGAACCCGAACGTAGATCATCCGCGCTGGTCTCAGGCGTCAGAGCGCACCATTGGCGGCGGGCTGTTCTCAAAACGTATTCCGACGCTGATGTTCAACGGCTATGAGGCCGAGGTGGCAGGTCTTTACGACGGCATGGATCTGTCGGAATACTACTAAGCGTATGCAGACCGTGAACCAGATACTCCGCCGGGTGCCTGTATGGGCCGTCTACCTGCTGGGCCTGATCCCGGCACCGTGGCTGTTCTATCAGGGTCTGACCGGAGGGCTGGGTATTGATCCAATCGAGGCGCTGGAGCACCGGTACGGAGAGTTGGCGTTGCAGCTTTTGATCGCAGTGCTTGCTGTTTCTCCACTAAGGCGCTTTGCAGGCCTCAATCTGTTTAAGTTTCGACGTGCACTGGGTGTGCTGACATTTACCTATGTCAGCCTGCACCTGCTGGTGTGGCTTGTTCTGGATGTGCAGCTGCCGAGTCAGATTTGGGCGGACATCCTCAAACGTCCATATATTACGGTGGGCATGGCCGGGTTCTTGTTGCTGTTGCCCTTGGCCCTGTCTTCCAACGATCTGTCGGTACGCCGTTTGGGTTCACGTTGGCGCGTCCTGCAGCGCCTGGTCTATCCGGCTGCGATTTTGGGGGGGTTGCATTACGTGATGCTGGCAAAAGGGTTCCAGATCGAACCGCTGATCTACCTGAGTGCGATTCTGGCCCTTCTGGCCCTGCGTTTGCCCCTGTCGAACCCGTTCAGCCGATTCCGACAAGTCGATTCCGCCTGATCGCTGACTGAGTCTGTGGGTAAGCTTGTGCAAAACCTGAGTCGCACATGAAAACGGTGGCCTGGGGTGTTCGTTTTGTCAGGTGAGTTTTGTACAATAATCTGTAATTAAACAATAAATTATAAATCCTGAGTTTTTTCGAATTTTTCTGAATTTTCCACTTGCGGCTTTGTGGGGTAAACCTTAGAACCCCCTTCACCGGCGCAGCTGAGGTTGTGCTGACGGATCGGAGAGACGGTCGGACGGGCTGGAGAGACAGTTGAGA
>NZ_CAIWNQ010000007.1 GCF_903914075.1 Ruegeria sp. THAF57 | reverse complement strand
TTTACCATGGTCAACGTGGCCAATCGTGCCGATGTTGACGTGCGGTTTTGTACGCTCAAACTTTTCCTTTGCCATTCCTCAGGCGCCCTTTTGCGATTTGGGGGACCCTTGGTCCCGTGGTTACATCTGCGCGCGCGAGATATTTGGTTCGCAGGGGAAAATCAAGCACATCCTGCGTTAAAACCCGTTCATGATGCCGGATTTTGCGTGAGCTCGCCGGATTCGAGAGGTTGTATCAGGTCAGGGCGGCGTTGGAACCAGCCATTCTCTTCATGTTCTTCGGCCAACCACTCTTCGACTCGGTCCGCAACCTTCAGGGCCAGACCGCTCATTTGTTCTTCTCTGGTGCGGGTATTTCCCGACCCGGTCAGGGCACTTTCACCGGTCGTATCTTCCAGAACCTGAAACTGTTTTCCCTTGGCCAGGAATTCCTTGTTCTTCACGTCGTAGACGTTGACCAAAACAATCGCCGTGCTTTTGGGGTTGTAGATGACCGGAATACCCGGCGGGGCCAGCATGTATCCTTCGAGACTGATGCCGATGTCGTATTCCTGCGCGCCCTCATACCGGCCTAGGCGGACATCCACGGCGTTCTGAATCGCTGCTGTCCACTCATCCGGCGTGGCATCGCGGGAAACGGGACCCTGCACAGCCTTTTCGGCAAAGGCATAGTTCACGCGCAGCTTGAACTCCCCCAACGACTCGGGCTCTTCGTATAGCTGCGTTTGCGCGCATGCGCCAAGCAGGGTCAATCCGGTTATCAAGGTTAGAATGCGTAACATGATCTCGTCTCGATAGGCCTGTTTTTCTTTGACTTAGCGCACCAACCGGGCTTGTGCCAAGCTGCATCGACGGAATTTGACTGTCGCGGCGGCGCGATCACGAGAATTTATAGTCCCTCGGGAAGCCATATGGCGGCTTTTTCCCAACGCTGGCGCGTTTCGCAAGCCACTGGGACATATCGGCCTCATGCCGGGTTTTATCCCCTCCCATGGACCATTTGAGCCCCTCTGCCCAGTCAAAGGTCGTGAGGTCCGACAGCCCTCCATCCAGCTCAAGTGTTCCCTGCCGTCCGCGCGCCATATTGTACTTTTGCAAACGAACACCTTTGCCACGCCCCATTTCGGGAAGCTCTTCGACGGGAAACACAAGGAACTTACCGTTCTGGGATACCACGGCCACATGGTCGCCTTCGACCGGCTTACAGATCATAGCGGTTTCGTCTCCCTTGACGTTCAGCACCTGTTTGCCGTTGCGGGTCTGGGCCAGAACGTCATCCTCTGGCACCATGAAACCGTTGCCAGCATCCGAGGCCACCAGCAGTTTGCGCCCCGGCTTATGGATCATGATGTCGATAATCTGCGCCTCGTTCGGCAGATCCACCATCAGGCGCAGCGGCTCGCCCATACCCCGCCCGCCGGGCAGGTTGGCCGCACTGACCGTGTAGAACCGTCCGTTCGACGCAAACACCAGCAGACGGTCGGTGGTTTCCGCATGGAAGATAAAGCGCGGACCGTCGCCATCCTTGAACTTGAGCTCACGCTTCAGGTCAATGTGACCCGTCATGGCGCGAATCCACCCCATCTGAGAGCACACGACCGTGATCGGTTCCTTGTCGATCATCGCCTCAAGTGGCACTTCTTCGACGTTCCCGGCTTCGGCAAACTGGGTGCGGCGCGCACCACCTTCGTAGTCTTTGCCGAAGGTCTTCTTGGTCTCTTTCAACTGCTCGGCGATCTTGGCCCATTGCAGGGCGGGATCGGCCAGCAGGTCTTCGAGGTTGGCGCGTTCCAGCATCAGTTCATCGCGTTCACGCACCAGTTCCATCTCTTCCAGACGGCGCAGACTGCGCAGGCGCATGTTGAGGATCGCGTCAACCTGAACCTCGGACAACTCGCCCTCGCCCGGTTTGGGCGAGACATAATCGGACTCATCAGTTGCCCGGACATGGTCGATGCCCCAATCCTCGCGCATCAGCGCGGCTTTGGGGTCGTCGTCGTAGCGGATGATGTCAATCACACGATCAAGGTTCAGGAAGGCAACGATAAAGCCCTCCAACACTTCCAACCGGTGGTCGATCTTGGCCATACGGTGACGTGAACGACGCAGCAGGACCTCTTGCCGGTGATCGAGGAAGGCGCGCAGCACTTCCTTCATCGAGCAGACCTTGGGCGTCACGCCGTCGATCAACACGTTCATGTTAAGGCTAAACCGCACCTCAAGGTCCGAATTGCGATAAAGCATTCCCATCAACACCTCGGGGTCCACGTTCTTGGAACGCGGCTCAAGGATCAGGCGGATGTCATCGGCAGATTCGTCGCGTACATCGGCGAGGATCGGGATTTTCTTGGTCTGGATCAGTTCGGCGATCTTTTCGATCAGCTTGGATTTCTGAACCTGATAGGGAATCTCGGTGACAATGATCTGCCACTGACCACGGCCCAGATCTTCAACCTCGAACTTACAGCGCAGGCGGAACGACCCGCGTCCGGTGCGATAGGCTTGCGCAATGTTCTCGGGCGGCTCGACGATCACGCCACCTGTCGGGAAATCCGGACCGGGCACGTAGTTCAACAATGTGTCGTCGCGCGCATCCGGCGTTTTGATCAGATGCAGGCAGGCATCACAGAGTTCCGAGATGTTATGCGGCGGGATATTCGTCGCCATGCCGACCGCGATACCGCTGGCCCCGTTGGCCAGCAGGTTCGGGAATTGTGCCGGCAACACGACAGGTTCAGTCAGCGTACCGTCATAGTTGTCGCGGAAATCGACAGCGTCTTCGTTCAGCCCCTCAAGCAGCGCCTCGGCCACGATGGTCATCCGCGCCTCGGTGTACCGCGAGGCGGCCGGGTTATCGCCGTCGATATTGCCGAAATTCCCCTGCCCGTCGACCAGCGGATAGCGGACGTTAAAGTCCTGCGCCAAGCGCGCCATCGCGTCGTAAATCGCGGCGTCACCATGCGGGTGATAGTTGCCCATCACGTCGCCGGAAATCTTGGCCGACTTACGGAATCCCCCCGTCGCGCTGAGTCGCAGCTCACGCATGGCATAAAGGATTCGCCGGTGAACCGGCTTCAGACCATCGCGCGCATCCGGTAAGGCCCGGTGCATGATGGTCGACAAAGCATAGGTCAGATAGCGTTCGCCAATCGCGCGGCGCAGCGGTTCAGCCACCTCGCCCCCGCCATCGGGGGCCTCCATGTTGGGGTCGTCGATCGTGTCGTTCATATATGATGTGATACGACGCAAGCGCGCCGCGGTAAAGCAACCAGCGCGCATTTTGCTGGGGACAAGTGGCGCTTTTTGCAACAGGGGGAGGCAAGCTTAGGATTTCCCCCAATCTTTCGACTCCGATCGTGAATTATGGTAGGCTCTCTTCAATTGAACTGCTGCCTTTTTTACCTTTTTCGATTACCGGGGGATGCGCCATGTCGCGCCTTGTTGTTGTTACTTTTGCCGCGCTCGGATGGTGTTTTTACGTCATGAGCGGCGGCCCTGATTTTGAGCCGCGCGGACTGCGCACCGCCCAACCCGAGCGCGTGGCCGTTGCGCCCGAACCTGTGCCATTGCAACACACCCGCGCCGAGCAATTGGTGACCAATGTCGCCCTGCGCACGCCAACCGTGCGGGTGAAACCGATCTTGGCCAAAGAAGAGATCGTGGAAATCCTGCCGGAACCCTCCAGCCTCGAGACATTCTCGGGCCTGTCGGCTTTTGCCGATCAAAGTGCCAACATCACCTTGGCGTCCCTCGAAGACGGCATAACCGGGTTGCGCCAGATCGCTGAAACCCAGCCCGAAGAGGTTGTGGAACCATCAGCTTACGAAGAGCCACAAAAGGACATCCGCGAGATCTCGGGAACGCGGGTGAATATGCGCGACGGTCCGGGGACGATCTATCCTGTCATCGGCAAAGCATCCATCGGCCAAAAGGTTGAAGTCCTCAGTGATTCAGGCACCGGCTGGCTAAGGTTGCGCGTGTTGCCCGAGCAACAGGTCGGATGGATTTCCGCATCTCTGGTCAGAAAAACCGCAGATTGACGCGGCGCTGACATTGTCCTGCCCCCTGCCCCGCCATAGCTTTGGTGCAAGGCAAGAGGCAGGAAGACCATGCAGAAGACAATTCTTATCACCGGCTGCTCTTCGGGGATTGGGCTGGACGCGGCGCATGGAATGCGGGCACGCGGCTGGCGCGTATTTGCCTCGTGTCGGCAGCAACGTGACTGCGATCGCCTGAGAGCGCAGGGTTTTGAAAGCCCCCGGATCGACTATACCGACAGTGACAGCATCACGTCCGGCCTGCAGGATGTTTTGGATAAGACAGGCGGCACGCTCGATGCATTGTTCAACAATGGTGCGCATGGTCTTCCCGGTGCGGTGGAAGACCTGCCAACAGATGGCCTGCGCGCGATCTTCGAGGCAAATTTCTTTGGCTGGCACGACCTCACGCGGCAGGTCATCCCCGTCATGCGCGCGCAGGGGCACGGGCGAATCGTTCAAAATTCGTCTGTTCTCGGTCTGGTCGCCTATCCTTGGCGGGGCGCTTACGTGGCAACCAAATATGCGGTTGAAGGATTGACCGATACATTGCGGTTGGAGCTGGCCGACACAGACATAAAGGTCATCCTGATCGAACCCGGCCCCATCACCTCCAAAATCCGCGAAAACTCGATCCCGGTTTTCGAGCGTTTCATCAATTGGCAAGACTCGGCCCTACGCGACCGATACGAAGCCTCGTTGTTGAAAAGACTGTACGAATCCTCAGGGCCCGATCGGTTCGAACTGCCGGCATCGGCGGTGACCGACAAGCTGGCACATGCGGTGGAATCCAAACGCCCGCGCGCCCGCTACTATGTCACCATGCCGACTTATATCGCCGGGTGGCTGCGGCGGATCCTGCCCACGCGCACAATTGATCGCATCCTGTCGGACGTCTGAGGCGAAATTACCCGTTCGCTTTTTGAACGTCTGAGGCTAGATGATAGCCCATCGAAACAAGTAACGCGGACGGTGTACTCATGGACCTTTTGATGGTCGTTCTATTGTTGGCCATGGCTGCTGTTGTTGTGGTGCTGGCGATCGGCATCTCGAATTTCGGCAAAAGCGGCAAGGCAGCCGCGATGAAAAGCAACAAAATGATGCGACTTCGCATCCTGTTTCAATTCATTGCCGTGGTTTTGATCGTGCTCTACGTCTGGCTCCGTGGGCAGGGGGTTCAATAGATGGTCGTTCTCAACAAAATCTACACGCGCACCGGCGATGACGGGAAAACCGCGTTGGGTAATGGCGAACGCGTCGCAAAGTATTCGGGCCGCGTGGCAGCCTATGGCACCGTGGATGAGCTGAATTCCTTTGTCGGCGTCGCCCGTACCGAGGCCGAGGGCGAAGTCGAAGCTGCGCTGTCGCGAATCCAGAACGACCTGTTCGATCTGGGGGCTGATTTCTGCCGCCCCGACATGGAAAAAGACGCCGAGGCGGATTATCCCCCCCTGCGAATCGTACCCGCACAGATTGACCGCCTCGAGGCTGAAATTGACGTGATGAACGAAACACTTGAGCCGCTGCGCAGTTTCATCCTGCCGGGTGGCTCACGCCTGGCGGCTCATCTGCATGTCTGTCGTACCGTCTCCCGCAGGGCTGAACGACTGGCGGTTGAGCTGACGAATATGGAACCCGTCAACGAGGTCGCGGTGAAATACCTCAACCGCCTAAGCGACTGGTTCTTCGTTGCTGCCCGCTGCGCCAATGAAAACGGCACGCGGGACGTGTTGTGGGTTCCGGGCGCGAACCGCTGAATGCGGCACAGCGTCTTGGTGGCAATGGCCGGGCCAAAAAAGAGAGCCCAGCCACTGAACCCCTTAATGACTCAGCAATAATATTGCGCGCCGTAGCGTCAAAAAATACGAAACGCGACGTCCCAAGACCATGACGTGACGATTTTGCTCTGTTGCCATTCGAATTGAAACGCTATTCAGACCCCCGAGAGCATTGGTGGAGTCGCTTCGCGGCTTACCGGATTTGTAAGGAGAAAGCGCAAAATGAAGGTACTCGTGCCTGTCAAACGCGTGATTGACTATAATGTGAAGGTCCGCGTGAAAGCGGACGGTAGCGGTGTCGATCTCGCCAATGTCAAAATGTCGATGAACCCGTTCGACGAGATTGCCGTGGAAGAGGCGATCCGCCTGAAAGAAGCGGGCAAGGCCGACGAAGTTGTTGCCGTTTCGATCGGCGTCAAGCAGGCGCAGGAAACGCTGCGCACCGCTCTGGCCATGGGCGCTGACCGCGCCATTCTGGTTGTTGCAGCCGATGACGTGCATCAGGACATCGAGCCGCTGGCCGTTGCAAAAATCCTGGCCAAAGTGGTCGAGGAAGAGCAGCCGGGCCTCGTTCTGGCGGGCAAACAGTCGATCGACAACGACATGAACGCCACCGGTCAGATGCTGTCGGCTCTGCTGGGTTGGAGCCAAGGCACCTTTGCGTCCGAAGTCGACATTGAAGGCGACAGCGCCAAGATCACCCGTGAGGTTGACGGCGGCCTGCAGACCATCAGCGTCAAGATGCCGACCATCGTAACCGTTGACCTGCGCCTGAACGAGCCGCGCTATGCGTCGCTGCCCAACATCATGAAGGCGAAGAAAAAGCCGCTGGACGAGAAAACTGCCGCCGATTACGGCGTCGACGTCTCGCCCCGTCTGGAAATCGTCAAAACCGAAGAGCCGCCGGCGCGTGCCGCTGGTATCGTCGTAGGCTCGGTTGACGAGCTGGTTGCGAAACTCAAAGAAGCGGGGGCTGTGTAATGGCTGTTCTTCTTCTCGCCGAAGTTAACAATGGTGAACTGGCGCTGGACGCTACCGCCAAAGCCGTCAACGCCGCAAAGGCTCTGGGTGACGTGACCGTTCTGGCCGCAGGCGGCTCTGCCGCTGCTGCTGGTGAGGCCGCTGCGAAGATCGACGGTGTTTCCAAGGTTCTGGTCGCTGAAGACGAGTCGCTGGGCCACCGCCTGGCGGAATCGACCGCAGCACTGATCGTGGGTCTGGCCGACGGGTATGAGCACATCGTTGCCCCTGCCACCACCGACGCCAAGAACGTGATGCCGCGCGTTGCTGCGCTGCTGGATGTGATGGTGATATCCGATGCGTCTGGCGTGGTTGACGGCGCGACCTTCGAGCGTCCGATCTATGCGGGCAACGCGATCCAGACCGTCAAGTCGAACGACGCCAAGAAAGTCGTCACCTTCCGCACCGCGTCCTTTGATGCGGCAGGCGAAGGCGGTTCGGCTGCAGTTGAGACCATCTCGGTCGGTGCTGACGCTGGTCTGTCCTCCTGGGTTGAAGACAAGGTTGCCGAGAGCGACCGTCCCGAGCTGACCTCGGCTGGCGTTGTTGTCTCTGGCGGCCGTGGTGTCGGCTCGGAAGAGGACTTCAAACTGATCGAAACCCTGGCCGACAAGCTGGGCGCCGCTGTTGGCGCGTCGCGTGCGGCGGTCGACTCGGGCTATGCGCCGAACGACTGGCAGGTGGGTCAGACCGGTAAGGTTGTTGCACCGGACCTGTATGTTGCTGTCGGCATCTCGGGCGCGATTCAGCACCTGGCGGGCATGAAAGACTCCAAGGTCATCGTTGCGATCAACAAGGACGAAGAAGCGCCGATCTTCCAGGTTGCTGACTTTGGTCTGGTTGCCGACCTGTTCCAGGCGGTACCGGAACTGACTGAGAAACTGGGCTAAACCCACGCTTCGCTTTAAACAGAAGGCCCGCCAAACGGCGGGCCTTTTTCATTGTAAGTCCCGAATACGGCGCGAAAGGGCCTCGGCAATTTTCCTGTGTGCAGCGGGGCCGATCATGTGCTCGGCCATCGGCTGCTGCAATGTTCCAAACAACATGTCTTCCAAATCCTCGGACTGGCCAGAAACGTTAACGGACAGGTCTACAACATCAATGCAATAGGGACGGACAGCCTCTAGCATTTCTGCTGAAACAGGGACTTGGGCTTCTGTACCAAATTCACAGTCGTCGGACTGCCGCCGGACATCCAGATTCAAGAGGATCACAGGTGCCTTCAGAGAGTTCAACAGATCGCACAGCAACCTGACCCAATTCTTACGCAGGTCTTCGGCAACCGCCTCAAACCGCGCGTCCTGATATCCCTTCAACAGAGACACAAGGTGATGCACGAAATGCACGTCCGTGAAGTCGATCTCGGGGTAAAGCGAACACAAATCATCGGTAGGTGCAAGGAACCGGTCATTTCGCCGGGGATGCACCCTATAAAAACGATTTGATTGCCCCAGGATATCTGGGACCTGCAGGACACACATCTCTGCGCCACTTAGCAAAGATCGCAGGCCAGTATCCCGCAACAGCGCGTCCACCCCACAGAAAAGACTGCCCAAGTTCAGGCACCTGCGGTCCAGTTTGCCCTCGAGAATCGAGGGAAAAGGGCGTTCAACAAAGCGCCCAAAGGTTTCGGTTCCGCCGACACATGCCATGTAAGGCGTATCCAAAGATCGCTGCGGCCCACGAAACCATAACCGCGATCCATCATATTGGCACACGGCATCCTCGGGTCCCCCCGAGCCTGTTTGATGATAGCTCATACCACTCACCCATTTTTCACCCGGGTGCCATCATGCAGCCGCAAATCTTGAGAATTACCTAATGTGCGCATTTGAAGCAAAATCCAGATGCTTGATCCTCTTGCCGCCTGCCCCAAACTGCCGATACTGTCGCCATAACCCGTGGCACAAAGGCACCTGAATATGGATGTAAAATCGGTCGGAGTGATTGGCGCAGGTCAGATGGGGAACGGCATTGCCCATGTTCTTGCCCTGGCCGATTACGACGTTTTGCTGACTGACGTCAGCGAGGACGCACTTAACAGCGCGATAACAACGATCGAAGGGAATATGTCGCGACAAGCATCGCGTGGAAAAATCTCGGACGACGCAATGCAGGCCGCGCTGAAGCGCATCAAGACCACGCTTGAATTGCCCGAGCTGGGCCAGACCGACCTTGTGATCGAGGCAGCCACAGAGCGCGAGGCGATCAAACAGGCGATCTTCGAAGATCTTCAGCCGCATTTGCAGCCACATACGATCCTGACATCAAACACGTCGTCGATTTCCATTACGCGGCTCGCAAGTCGAACAGACCGGCCCGAGCGCTTTATGGGGTTCCACTTCATGAACCCGGTTCCCGTCATGCAATTGGTCGAGTTGATTCGCGGCATTGCCACCGACGAAGAGACATTCAGCGCCTGCAAAACCGTCGTGGACCGGCTTGGCAAAACTGCAGCCAGCGCCGAGGACTTCCCGGCCTTTATCGTGAACCGAATTCTGATGCCGATGATAAACGAAGCTGTTTATACCCTGTATGAGGGCGTCGGGAATGTTCAATCCATCGACCAGTCAATGAAACTGGGCGCAAACCATCCGATGGGTCCGCTTGAGCTGGCGGATTTCATCGGTTTGGACACGTGTTTGGCGATCATGAATGTTCTGCATGACGGATTGGCCGACACCAAATACCGCCCGTGCCCTTTGTTGACAAAATATGTCGAGGCAGGGTGGCTAGGGCGCAAGACACAGCGCGGTTTTTATGACTATCGAGGCGAAGTGCCTGTCCCGACCCGGTAAAGGGGGCCAGCCCCCTCGCCCGGATTTCATCCGGCCTCACCCCCGGGATATTTTTGGCCAGATGAAGAGACGGATCAGGGTTTAAGCGACTCACCAAGTCCCAATGTGTGCTTGCGCAGCCAAGCCATGAAGCCGCGTGGGTCGCGCTCGAGCAGTTGCATGTCTTCTTCTGAGATCGGATCACCTATTACCGGTGACTGCGGTTTGTTGCAGGAGCGAACGATCTCGTGCAGCAGCAGGCCTTGACGCAGAATCGCGGACATTTTGTTGGCGATCTGGTATGCCCGCGAGTTTCTGCCGGGAAAGAAGATAGGAACGACTTGCGCGCCCGATCGGCGAATCATCTTGGCCGTAAACACGTTCCACTCGCGCTCGATCGCGGGGCCGAACCAGTCATCAGACGACATCACCACACCAGACGGAAACAAGGCGACCACTCCGCCATTTTTCAGGTGCTCCATCGCCTTGCCGCGCATTTCAAGCATTTTGGCCTGTGCTTCCGGATCATGTGGAAAGGGGACAGGGATCATGAAAGACGTCGCGGCCTCGTCCAGACCAGTCAGAACAGAGCGCGTCAGGATACGATAATCACTGCGCACCTGCCCGATCAGTTCGGCCAGAATCATGCCGTCGACCATTCCGTGGGGGTGATTGGCAACCACGACCACCGGGCCGGTTTTCGGGATGCGGGCAATCTGTTCCTGAGGTGTAGTCAGGTTAATACCCATAACCTCAAGCGCGCCGCCCCAGAACCGTTGGCCGCGATAGTATTCGTTCTTCTTCTCGAATTTGTTGACCATACGCAAAATGGTCAGTTTGCCCGTACACCATTCGATGGCGCGGATAGCGGTTGAAGTCCAGGCATCGTCGAAAGAGTTTGCGTAGGTCAGGGTTCTACGATCGTAGATTTCGCCCTGGTCCTCGGTCCCATCCACAACCGGGCCTGTCTTGGTCTCGTGCGTCGTTTCCGCCAAATCCTGGTCTTCCCGTTCTTGATGTCGCAGCAGGCGCCGTCAGAACCCTTCCCCGAACTTGTCGTTCACCAAGGTTTCCAGCGCATCAGCCAACGCCTCAGCATCCGGTCCGGATGTCTCGACGTCAATAGTCGTTCCGCGCGATGCTGCCAACATCAAAAGACCCATTATGCTGTCACCTGAGGCGGAAAGCCCGTCTTTTGATACTTCGGCCTGGGCGTCGAAACCTTCGACCACCTCGACCAGCTTTGCCGAGGCACGGGCGTGCAAGCCCTTTTCATTGATTATTTTCAAGCTTCGGTTCGTCATTCTTAATCAATCCGGTCTTCGTCCAACGTCACATTTTGCGCATTGATATACTTGCGTCCAGCCTCCATCGCCTGCCGGACGGCATCGCCGATCGGCAAGTGGCGGGATTTGGCCAGTTTAATCAACATAGGCAGATTTGCACCGTAAAGGATACGCCGATCCTGCGGGGCGCAGGCGCGCAAGCTTAGGTTCGATGGGCTGCCACCAAACAGATCGGTTACGACAACAACACCGTCTCCCACATCTACACTGTCTGCGGCGACACAGATTTCGTTCTGCTTGGCGTCGCGATCATGATCCGCTTCGATCGAGATCGCGGCCAAGCCGGGCTGTTTTCCGACCACATGCTGCATTGCGGCCAGGTACTCCTGAGCCAACCCACCATGTGCAACAAGTACGATCCCGATCAATCCGACCTCACATTCAACGATCGACGTTCCATTTCGCGGTGCCTAATTGCCACTTGCTGCCCCTGCTCTGCAAGGGCCTTTGCGACCGCCTCGGCGGTAGCAACGGATCTATGTTGTCCTCCGGTGCACCCAAAGGCCACCGAAAGGTGCGCTTTGCCTTCGGCGCGATAGGCAGGCAACAGGAGTTCAAGCAAATCGACAACACGGTCAAAAAACGGTGCATAGTTCGCGTCAGACTGAACATAGCGCGCCACATCAGGGTTTCGACCATCTTCGGCACGAAGTTCCGGGCGCCAGTACGGATTGGCGAGAAACCGGCAGTCAAAAACCATATCCAATCCACGAGGCAAGCCGCGCTTATACGAAAAGGACTCGATAGATACCGCCAGATGGCGTCCACCTTGCGGCGCGAACCAGCGCTCGACCTCTTCGCGCAACTGGTGAACGTTCAGCGGGCTGGTGTCGATCAACGTGTCCGCAATTTCACGGATCGGGGCGAGTAGTTCTTTTTCCTGCCGAATGCCGGTTTCGGGGCTTGAATCTGACGCGACGGGGTGGCGGCGTCGGGTTTCGGAAAAGCGGCGCACCAAAACTTCGTCGTCGCAGTCGAGGTACAGGGTTGAAATGTCGACATGGTCCATGCGTTGAACTTTGGCGATCAGTTCAATGAACCCGATCGTCGAGAAATCGCGGTTCCGCACGTCTATTCCCAACGCCATAGGACGGTCGGTTGCGGGTCCTTCAAGCAGGCGCAGCAACAGCCCCATCGGAAGGTTGTCGATGGCCTCAAAGCCAAGGTCTTCGAGAACGCGGATCGCCGTTGATCTGCCAGCGCCCGAAGGTCCTGTCACCAGAACGATGCGCCGCTGAGTTGTCATGTGCTGGGCCATTCAGGGTCTACACGCCCCATCTTGAGTAATTGCATCAAAGCTGATGCCAAATTGGGGACACCCGCGCCGCGTAGCAAGGGAACAGTTTGCCTCAGGGCACGGATTTCCGTTACGTCTGGCAAGCGGGCTGTCTCTGTCTGGTCCAGATCAACAACATAGCTCAGATTTACTTGCCCGACCGATTGCGCACGCAACAAGCCGACGCCGCGCGCCTCAATCAGTCCTTGGATCTCTGGAGGAACATCGATCAGGACCTTTTCAGCTTCCATGCTTAAAACAACCCTGTCATCTGCAACCAACCCTGCCCCCAAAGCCATCATCTGCAGCGCAAGGGCCGATTTTCCTGCCCCAGCGGTACCAAGGATCAACAGACCCCGCCCGTCGAGGGCAACACATGTGGCATGTATAATGGCAGTGTTCTGATGCGCGACGTCTGCGAGGGCCCGACCGCTCATGACTACACGGGCAGACCCACGACAAAGCGCGCACCAAGTGGATCGGATGTAACGTCGGCCTCTGTCGGACGAATGTTTTCGGCCCAGATCACGCCGCCATGCGCCTCGACGATCTGTTTTGAGATCGCAAGCCCAAGGCCCGAGTTATTGCCAAAATGTTCCACCGGGCGCTGCGAATAAAAGCGTTTGAAAACCTTGGTCAGTGCCTGTTCCGGGATGCCCGGCCCTGTGTCTTCGACGACGATCAGAACGCGGTTTTCACGGCGACGCACCCAGACGCGAATGGCGTCACCGCTTTCGCAGAAGGAGATCGCATTTGTGATCAGGTTGACAAACACCTGGGCCAGGCGCGCCTCAAGCCCGTTTATTTCGATCGGCTGAGACGGCAGATCGGTGATGTAATCCACGCCTTTGCCCCGCGCCTCTTCCCCCAAGTACTGGCTGATATTGCCCAGCAGTTTCAGCAGATCGAAGAGTTGTTCTTCTTCTTTGACCAGTTCCGCATCCAGGCGTGACGCGTTCGAGATATCGCTGACCAGGCGGTCCAATCGACGGACGTCATGTTCGATCACGCTTAAAAGTTTTTCACGCTGATCTTCCCGCTTGACCATGCGAAGCGTGCCGACGGCGGATTGCAGGCTGGCCAAGGGGTTCTTGATTTCATGCGAAACATCGGCGGCGAACTGTTCGTTCGAATCGATCCGGTTGTATAGCGCGTTCACCATGCCCCGCAGCGCCCGGCTGAGGCGACCGATTTCATCGGGGCGTGCACTTAGGTCGGGAATGCGAATTCGTCCCGGGTTTACTCCCGCACCGCGGTCTTTGCCCGACTCGGCGGCGGCGGCCAAGTCTGCCAACGGGTTCGCAATTGTCGACGCCAGAACAAGGCTCAGGCCGATGGAAACCAAAAGCGCAACCACGAACATCTGCAAAATGCGCTCTTGCTCGCGCCGGGCCAAAGCGTCGATTTCACCGGCAGGTCCGGCCATCGCAACAGCACCGACGGGCGACCCCTCTAATGAAATGGGCGAAGCGGCAACGATAACCGTTTCGCCTGCTGCATCTTTTACGGCCTGCACCTGCATCTGCCCTTGCAGCGCGGTCGGGATCAGGGACTGCACGCGCTGTGCAAGCGTCGGTGCCTCATCCGGGTTGGCGTTGGTGAAAATCTTGGACAGGCCTTTCCAGACAGCGTTCAGCGCATCGCTGATCAGGGTGCTGCCGGTCTGAACTTCGGCTTCTGACCTTAGAAGATTGGGCATTGGGGCGCTTGTTGCACCGCCACGGGTCCAACCGATCAGAGTTCCCGCCGCATCGTACACAAAAACTTCGCCGCCTTCTGGAAGGCTCAACCCGGCAAGAGTGTCTTTAACATCAAGCTCGGCCGTGCTCAGCGAATGAGCGGCAGAACTCTGGCGCAATTGCGCTTCGAACACGTTGCTGACCAACTGGGCGTCGCCCATCAGATTGCTCGCGGTCTGCTTTACCTGTTCGTCCCGTGAGTCATCCAGATAGAGCAGCCCGGTGACCAAAATAACCAGAGCAATCAGGTTAAAGGTGATGATTTTTCGGGCCAGCGGCGACCCGCGCAGCGAAAACAGGTTTCGACTGCGGCGCGATGCCCCCAGTTCGGCCGAGTCAGGATCCTGGGGGATGACCCAGTCATCGCCCAGAACCACATCACCGTCCCGCAATTCGCTGGCTTGTTCCGTATCGCGCACGAGGCCCAACTACCCTTTGTTAAGCGGTCAATCTTATTCTTCGTTGTACCGGTAGCCTATCCCGTACAGAGTTTCGATGGCCGAAAACTCTGAATCAGCGGCGCGCATTTTCTTGCGCAGACGCTTGATGTGGCTGTCAATCGTACGGTCGTCTACATACACCTGATCGTCGTAAGCGACATCCATCAGTTGATCACGGCTTTTGACAAAACCGGGGCGTTGCGCAAGGGCTTGCAACAACAAGAATTCAGTCACCGTCAGGGATACGTCCGCACCTTTCCAACTGACCGCGTGACGCAGCGGGTCCATCCGCAGCTCACCCCGTTCCATGACCTTGGCATCGCCCGTGCTGGCCGTTGCAACATCACCCGAAGTCGCTTCCTGCCGCCGCAGCAGCGCGCGAATACGTTCGACCAACAGGCGCTGTGAGAAGGGTTTCTTGACGTAGTCGTCAGCCCCCATGCGCAAGCCGAGCACTTCGTCGATTTCGTCATCCTTCGAGGTCAGAAAGATCACCGGCATCTGGGTTTTCTGCCGCAGGCGCTGCAACAAATCCATGCCATCCATGCGCGGCATCTTGATATCCAGAACGGCCATATCCGGCAGTTTCTTGTTAAATGCGTCCAACGCAGCCTGTCCGTCGTTGTACGTTTCGACTTCAAAGCCTTCGGCCTCAAGAGTCATGGACACGGACGTCAGAATGTTTCTGTCGTCGTCCACCAGTGCAATCTTTGACATCGGGTTTGCCCCTATTCCTGCTCACTCATGCTTTATATCGTTATTAGTAAGGTATTTCTGGCGTTTTTAAGGCCGCGAATCAATCCGTATCTGCGAATCGTGCGTTTGTTGTCACACAGTTGCGGCAAAAAAGCCGTTAATGTTGCCGGAAAAGCGCCATGATTTCCGACAGGAAATTTGTGATGGCGCTAAACCTGACCTTGGTTGCGCTAACTGCGCCAAACCGTCCTGTTCATGCCCCAAATGACCGTGATAAGACGCGCCTGTCCGCCGGAACGATCCGGCAATTTGCCCCAAGAGCGCACCAGGCCCAAAGCCTTCGCGCCGCCACAGGAGAAGACACACATGACATCTGGACGGGTTAACCCGCAATTCCGCCTCGAAGATCAGGGCATCGAGGGTCTGGGCAATGTCTATTACAACTTCATGGAACCGGCGCTGATCGAAGAGGCACTGAAGCGCGGCGAAGGCACACTGGGCAATGGCGGTGCGTTTCTGGTCACGACCGGCAAGTTCACCGGCCGTTCGCCCAAGGACAAGCACGTCGTCAAAACCGACAGCGTCGCCGACACGATCTGGTGGGAAAACAACGCCGAGATGAGCCCCGAGGGCTTCGACGCGCTCTATGACGATATGCTGGCGCATATGAAGGGCCGCGACTATTTCGTGCAGGATCTCGTTGGCGGGGCGGACCCTGCCTATTCGATCAATGTGCGCATGGTCACCGAACTGGCCTGGCACAACCTGTTCATCCGTCACCTGCTGCGCCGCCCGGATCGCGAGGATCTGGACGAGTTCACAGCCGATTTCACCATCATCAACTGCCCCAGCTTCCTGGCCGACCCCAAGAAACACGGGTGCCGCAGCGAGACGGTGATCGCGCTGAACTTCGACCGCAAGATGATCCTGATCGGCGGCACCGAATACGCGGGCGAGAATAAGAAATCCGTGTTCACCCTGCTGAACTATATGTTGCCCGAAAAAGGCGTAATGCCGATGCACTGTTCGGCCAACCACGCCGTCGGCAACCCGGTCGACACCGCCGTATTCTTCGGCCTGTCGGGCACGGGCAAGACCACCCTGTCCGCCGACCCGTCGCGTACCCTGATCGGCGATGACGAACATGGCTGGTCCGATCGCGGCACCTTCAACTTCGAAGGCGGCTGCTATGCCAAGACGATCAGCCTGAACCCCGAGGCGGAACCGGAAATCTACGCGACCACCAGCAAGTTCGGTACCGTGATCGAGAACATGGTATTCGACCCCGAAACCAAGGAGCTGGACTTCGAGGATGACTCGCTGACCGCAAACATGCGCTGCGCCTATCCGTTGGAGTACATCTCGAACGCATCCAGCAGCGCATTGGGTGGCCATCCCAAGAACATCATCATGCTGACCTGTGATGCGTTTGGCGTGCTGCCCCCGATCGCGCGACTAACCCCAGCACAGGCGATGTATCACTTCCTGTCTGGCTTCACTTCCAAGGTTGCCGGAACAGAGCGCGGCATCACCGAGCCTCAGCCGACCTTCTCGACCTGTTTCGGCGCACCGTTCATGCCGCGCCGCCCGGAAGAGTACGGCAACTTGCTGCGGGACAAGATCGCCCAGCACGGCGCGACCTGCTGGCTGGTCAACACCGGCTGGACCGGCGGTGCCTATGGCGTTGGCAGCCGGATGCCCATCCGTGCCACCCGTGCCTTGCTAACCGCTGCTCTGGACGGGTCGCTGCGCGATGCCGAGTTCCGTAAGGACGCCAATTTCGGCTTTGATGTGCCGGTTTCCGTTCCCGGTGTGGCCGAGGTTCTGCTGGATCCGCGCCGCACTTGGGACGATCAGGTCGCCTTTGACAAACAGGCCGAGAAGCTGGTGCAAATGTTCGCCGAGAACTTTGAACAGTACTTACCGTTCATCGACGAGGACATAAAAGCCGTCGCAATCGGATAATCAGACAGGGGGCGATTTTCGCCCCCTTTTCTCTTTGCGCGACTCACTAAATCGTCATCTCTTCTGGGTTGAATAACGCCAATGGCGCATACAAATTCATTGCCCGGATTCACGGATTACGGTATCGCTAAGTGTCATTGTGACGAAAAAGCCCGGCGCCTTGGCACCGGGCGGAAAGTGAAAAAACCTAGCGGTCGCTCAAGCGTGCACTCACAACACGCGAACTGAGCAACCCAATCGAAAGTAAGTCTAGAAATTAGGGGATGAGTGTCAATACGAGACTTGCTGAATAATCGGCACGTTTCCACCCGCTGAAATTGGACGGCGGATGACACAGGCAAAGAACAGGTAAGATCATGACGGAAATCTCGAAACTGACCGAACTACGTAAGCTTATGCAAAGCATGGAGCGCACGCTGGGGCTTGAACAACTGTCTCCGGTGGAACGCGATATCTATTACGCTGCCGAAGAACTTTCGAAGGCCGATCAGGAAGTCCGCACGTTTGGTCTGATCGAACATACACTGGTTCAAAGTGTTTCACGCCCCACATTTTTCCGCGCGCTGAAGTCGCTTGTGCAGAAAGGCTATCTTTCGCAAAGCGGCAGCGCGAACCGGGGTCGGTATATCGTTCATGCACCCAGATGATGGCTTCTGCCTGCACGATGGTGGTTGATCGCCGTGCACAAATGGGCCTCTGACACTTTCTACGCTTCGCTGGCTTATGTTGTGGCATCCTTCCTCACGTTTGAGGTTCTGATGCCGCTGCAGAATGTTTTCTTTCCGGAATACCCAAGCCGCGCCAGCCTTTTGTTTCTGCCGCACGGTGTGCGCGTTCTGGCAGCGTGGCTACTTGGCTGGCGTTCGATCTACGCCTTACTTCCGGGCGTCTTTATTGTGTTCGCGTTTCTTGGTGGCTCTGACGTGTTTCTGCCCAGCCGCCTCATGGCGATCGCAATTGCCGTGACCACTGTTCCGGCAGTATTCTACCTTTTGAAATGGGTAGGCTGGGACCTGTTCCCGCGCACCGACCGCAAACCCTGCTGGTCCTGCATCATGGGGGTCGGCGTCATAACCTCATTCCTTGTCGCGGGGCTGACCAACCTGGTCTTCGGCAGCGCGCGCGTTGAATACGTCGCTTACCTTATCGGTGATATCTCGGGCCTGTTCTTCCTGATGCTCGGACTGTATTTCGCGTTCCGCTTTGCGGATAGCCGCACCTAACCCAGAATGCCGCGCCGCAGCAGGTTCAGTCCGGCAATCAGCAAGACCAGCAACGTAACCTTTCGGAACCGCGCCTGATCAATACGTGATTGTAACTGCAGCCCTACCCACATGCCGATCAGCGCAGGCAAAATCAAAACTGCCGAGAACGGAGCAGTCTGGGCATTGAAGATGCCCGAACCCAGATGCGCCACCAACAAAGCCACGGCACCCAGACTATAGATCACGCCTTGCACCCGCATCTGTACGGCCTTCGGCGTGTTCAGCGCAGTCAGGTAAAGAACGGTGGGCGGCCCCCAGACCCCTGACAACCCGCCGACAAACCCTGCGATTGATCCGATGCTGGCCTCGATCCGGGCCGAGGACTTTTCAAGCGTCAGCTTCAAGCCCAACATCTGAATCAAGGCGAAGAACGTCACCGGAATGCCGATAATCAACACAAACGTCTTTTCCGGGACAATACTGACCAGTTGCGCGCCCAAAAGCAGGAACACCAATCCGACACTTAGAAACACCCGAAACTGCCGGATGGCGTCAATGGCTGCGGGCACCCCTTCTCGAAACGCCTGAAAGCCATTCGTCACAATTGTCGGCAATATCAGACCGGCAATGGCAAGATCAGGCGACAGGATCATACTTAGCCCGGATACCAACACCATTGGCATCGCAAACCCGACCATACCTTTGATCCAACCGGCCAAGAAAGCGACGCCGAAGGCGAGCAGCAACTCTTGCGAAGTGAAAGCGGAAAACAACGTCATGGCACTGTGATAGCATCCCTGAAATTCTCTGCATTGCAAAAATGCTCAAGCAATTTTTGAACTTTTTCGCAGCGTAATTCGTATTTTTGTTGCGCTGCACGTGCAGCATGGTAAGACCATACGACCCAGAAAAGGACGTGATTCATGGCCCATGACGGACAGGATATGACCCAGATGACAACATCCGCGATATTGCCCGACCTTTTGACTTTGACCCGCGTGGCGGTGCCTGCTGTCGAGGCAGTATTCGAACGCGCGCGCGAGTCGATCCGGGCAATGGTAACCAAGGACGGTCGTGTATCTGGTGCGTTGATCGAAGCGAACCAAACCGCAGCACATGGGCTGGCATGGCTTGCGACGTACCAGCAATCCCTGCAACAAATGCAACGCTGGGCCGAGGCGTTGGACGCCGATGGCAAATTTGGCGAAATCGAACAATTGCTGCACCAGATCGCCTTTGGCGAATATCTGCATCAGGTCGCCGGCGGCATTCCGATGAACCAGGGTGAGGTCGTGCGCCTGCAGGATATGGGCCTTGGCTGGGACGCGCTGTCGGGCTTCCAAAGCTCCGAAGTGCAGACGCTGATGGCGCAGGCGAACTCTCAGGCCGCCCGCACACGTCTGGTGGCCCTGATGGAGGATCAGGCCGGTGCGACCATGTTTGGCGCTTCGGGTTTGGAAGAAGAACTGGAAATGATCCGCGACCAGTTCCGCCGTTACGCACAGGAAAAAGTCGAACCGAACGCGCACGACTGGCACCTCAAGGATGAACTGATCCCGATTGAGATCATTGAAGAACTGGCTGAGATGGGTGTCTTTGGCCTGACCATCCCCGAAGAATTCGGCGGATTTGGCCTGTCCAAAGCCTCGATGTGCGTTGTGTCCGAGGAACTGTCGCGCGGCTATATCGGCGTGGGCTCACTGGGCACTCGGTCAGAGATTGCCGCCGAGTTGATCATCGCCGGCGGCACAGACGAACAAAAGGCCCAATGGCTGCCCAAAATCGCCAGCGCCGAGATCCTGCCCACGGCTGTTTTCACCGAACCCAACACCGGGTCCGACCTTGGTAGCCTGCGCACGCGCGCGACCAAGACCGAGGATGGAAATTACGAAGTCACCGGAAACAAGACATGGATCACCCATGCCGCACGAACCCACGTGATGACCCTGCTGGCCCGCACCAACCCTGACACCACAGACCACCGTGGCTTGTCGATGTTCCTGGCCGAAAAAACGCCGGGCACAGATGAGAACCCCTTCCCCACCGAAGGCATGACCGGCGGTGAGATCGAGGTTCTGGGCTATCGCGGCATGAAAGAATACGAGCTGGGTTTTGACGGCTTCAAAGTCAAAGGTGAAAACCTGCTGGGCGGCGAAGAGGGCAAAGGCTTCAAACAACTGATGGAGACTTTCGAATCCGCCCGCATCCAAACCGCCGCACGGGCCATTGGCGTGGCGCAAAGCGCGCTGGATATTGCCATGCAATATGCGCAGGATCGCAAGCAATTCGGCAAATCGCTGGTTAATTTCCCGCGTGTCTCGGGCAAGCTGGCGATGATGGCTGTTGAAATCATGATCGCGCGTCAGTTGACCTATTTCAGCGCATGGGAAAAAGACCACGGTCAGCGCTGCGACCTTGAGGCTGGCATGGCCAAACTGTTGGGGGCTCGTGTTGCTTGGGCCGCCGCTGACAACGGGCTGCAAATTCATGGCGGCAACGGCTTTGCATTGGAATACAAGATCAGCCGCGTTCTGTGTGACGCACGCATTCTAAACATTTTTGAGGGGGCTGCCGAAATTCAGGCACAAGTGATCGCTCGGCGTCTGCTGGGCTAACCTGATTACGGCAACCCCGTTTCCCCAACTTGACCCGGCGTTCGCGCCGGGTCTTTTTTGTCAAAAGGGATAAACGGCCTTTGGTCAATCTTTCAGTTCGTTCTATAAATTCACTCGAAACGACGATAGAGCAGCCAAAACATACAAACAGTTCCAAATGCGAAAATCAGAATGATCCGATCTTTATTGGTACTTTGCGCGACCGTCCTGACCCTTGCGCTTGGCGGCTGCACGACCACGCAACCAAGCGCCGGTCAAGTCGACATTGACGCGCTTGCTGCGGCTATCACGGACCTCGACCCGCGTGTCGACCCTGCCGAGGCACAAAGGGCTGCCCGCATTTCATACACATATTCGCAACAATTGGCGCGGGACTGGAATGTTACCGACCCGGCGATCATTCACAATGCAAAGGTCATCAACGGGTTTCGGGAACGAGGGTTGTGCAACGACTGGGCCGAAGCCATGTCCACACGCCTGCGACAGGAAGATTTTCGGACACTGGACGTGCATTGGGCCACGTCACCGCCAACGTCGTTTCGTATCATCCACCACTCGGCCTTGATCAGCGCCAAAGGTGCCTCAATGTATGATGGTGTCATTCTCGACCCTTGGCGGAACAGTGGGGCGCTTTTCTGGGCCCCAGTGCGCGAAGACACGCGGTATAACTGGCGGCCTCGTAGCGAGGTTCGCGAAGAACTGTTGAACGGCGCAATACCGTATTGATAAGGATACCGGCATGATACGCCTCGTCTTTGCTTTCCCCCTGCTGGCGCTATTGCAATGCGACAAGGACGAAACGGTTGCTGCCTATGGCGCGGCGGATCAGACTTGGGTGCTGCAGGAAATCGATGGTGAACGCTTTCCGGCAAGCGCGCTGCTGAGTTTCCCCGAAGAAGGCAAGATCGCGGGCAATGCCCCCTGCAACAGCTACAGCGGTACGCTGAACGCACCCTACCCTTGGTTCGAAATTGCCGACTTGACGGCCACACGCGCGGCATGTGCCGGGCTTGAGGCCGAAGGCTTCTACTTTGCGGCGCTATTGGCCATGACCCAGTCCGAAGTCTCCGGCGATGTCCTGATCCTGCGCAATGACGACGGGCATGAGATGGTGTTCAAAGCCGCCGAGTGAATTGATCAATGAAACGGGCCCGGGCTTCGGGCAGTGGGTTGTGACCGAGTGACGGGGCCAGATGATGCTCCAGAAAATAGCCTGTGGTCCGCAGACCCTGCGCGATCTCTGTATCCGGGGCAGTGCCTTCGCCCTTCAGGCAGGAGGGCAAAGGCAACAGCCTGTCCGCCCATTCCCCTGCGCCTTGCTTGCTGACCGCACGGCCGGTTTTCGGCGAGACAAAAATCAACCCCTCGGTCGCGCCGGTCACGGCACAGGCTGAAAAGTCGAGGCCAAAGCCCAATTCCTCAAGCAACGCCAGTTCCCAACGCAGATAAGCCAATGGCCAAATCTCATCTTGGCCCAACAGGTCCATCAATTGTTCGGTTTGCTTATAGATCCCCGGATGCGGTTCACGCTCGGGCAGGCTGAAGGACAACAACGCCACGACCGCGTTCAGCCCGGACAGCGCCAGCCGACCGGAAAACGCCGCCGCGGCGCGAGACCGCAGCGGTTCAACCTGAAACGTGCCCAGATGCTCTTCCAGCCGGGCCCGCCAGAGCACATCCAACTGCGCCCCCGGTTGCAGGATCGGAGAAATCTTGCGGCTGGCCCCACCCCGAACAACCCCGGCGTGACGGCCGTGAACTTCGGTAAAGACCTCGATGATCGCCGAGGTCTCACCATGTCTGCGGGAGGTCAGAAGGATGCCATGATCGCGCCAGTCCAAGTTTTGATCCCGTGACAGATTGTACTGAGCGCAGCAAATCCCAAGCCGGCGCAGTGTGCAAGGGTATCAGATGCGCAGCGCTACGAAGGCTTGGCGTTTTGCGCTAGGGTTTGGGCTCAAGTTGTTTCGTGCTGCGCCGGACCATCACTCCAGCCCGTCCTCACCCAAAAGATGCCGCCCTTGCCGGTCTTCAACCTCGATCACCCAAAGATCGGGATCGAAACTGCGTTGGCGCTGTATGGCTTGGTCCACGTCTGCCTCCGCACCACTGGACAGTTCCACCCATTTACGCTCACCGCTCATCAGGTCAAAGCTGCGTTGGTATGCCACCGCCTGGCCATCCAGCGTGTTCATCTTGACCAAGACGGCACCGGCCGTGTCGTCGCCATGCGCCACGACAAATGCAGGGATATCCTGAAGCCGCAACCGCGCGATATAGGCGTGAACCCAGAAATCTGCGGTCAGACGGGTCATGCGTTTCCGTCTTTGAAATCCAGCCCCATTTCCGAATAGCGCTCGGACTCTTCCAGCCAGTTAGGTCGGACCTTTACCTGCAGGAACAGGTGGATTTTGCGGTCCAGAAACTCTTCCAGTTCGGCGCGGGCCGCTTGGCTGACGGCTTTGATTGTTTCGCCGCGTTTGCCCAAAACGATCCCTTTGTGGCCATCGCGCATGACATAGATGACCTGATCTATCTTGGCAGAGCCATCCTTGCGCTCTTCCCAGTTCTCGGTCTCGACCGTGAGCTGATAGGGCAATTCCTGATGCAGCCGCAGGGTCAATTTCTCGCGCGTCATTTCGGCTGCGATCATCCGCAGCGGCAGATCGGCAATCTGGTCTTCGGGATAGAGCCACGGACCCTCGGGCAATTCGGCCGCCAACCATTTGCGCAGGTCATCGACGCCGTGGCCTTTCTCGGCCGAAATCATGAAGGTATCAGCAAATGGATAGCGCGCGTTCAGGTCGCTGGTCAGCGCCAGCAGCTTTTCACTGGGCACCTTGTCGATCTTGTTGATCGCCAACGCGATGGTACGGCCCTGTCCGATCTCTTCCAGCCCTTCCAGGATACGTTCGACCCCTTCGGTGATGCCGCGATGCGCCTCGACCATCAGAACAACGACATCGGCATCCGCCGCCCCGCCCCACGCGGCGGCAACCATCGCGCGATCCAGTCGGCGACGTGGTTTGAACAGGCCGGGTGTGTCCACAAACACAAGCTGCGCATCCCCTTCCATCGCGACGCCACGAATACGGGCGCGCGTGGTCTGAACCTTATGCGTCACGATCGAAACCTTGGCCCCGACCATCCGGTTCAGAAGGGTGGATTTGCCTGCGTTAGGCTCTCCGATCAGAGCGATAAATCCGGCGCGTGTGGTCATGTGTGCTGCGATCCTGTTTGCAAGTGCGCACCCCTATATCAGAAAGAGTCGATGGACCAGAGGCATTTGTTGCAAGACAGCCATGCGCAGCCGCCCCGCGACCACTTGCTACCCACATTCCCCGAAAAAAGGCCAGCGGCGTGCAAAATTCTCTGCTAGCCTAAAGTTGCATATTACAGGTGGACTACGTGTTTTCAGCTTTCGTCGGCATCAGGCATTGGACGGGCAGCATGTTTGCCGGAATGATCACTGTTCTGGTTTGCTCGGTATCTACGGCCATTAAACCGGCATATGCCGAGACCGTGAAGTTTCGCATTGCCGAAACCGTGCAGGTCAAAGACAAGGACCTTCCTTATACCCTATTCGTTTCCCTTAAAGACGCAGGCGAAACCCGGTTGGGTTTGGACGCGTTTTTGGATCTTCGTTCGCTCCAGGACCTCGCGCCGTGGCTATTTTCAAGCGTTCTGAAGGAAACCTGCCAGCAAAAATTTGCTTTGGCTGTTTCACAGGTGTCAGCCCAGGCGGATGCCTTGGTGGCGGATGGACAGGTTCAGGCCAAATTCTATGCCTGCGACACCGATGATCCCAAAACGCACTACCGAGGTGTGTTGCTGTTCGGGCAGAATGTGGATGTCATGATCAAGGCTTCTGCCGCAGTTGAAAGGAACTGTCTTCACTTACGTCTGGAAGATGTGGAATTGGACTTGCAGGGGTTTGTCGGAACTGTCTCTGACATGATCGGGCTGACGGAAAAAGCCCGCCTCTTGATCCTTGAAAAAGGCGCCGAAGTACTGGCGGAAAACCCCATTTGCCCAGAGCTTCCAAGTGAATTGAAAGGGTTGGAGCCGCGCTTTACCTCTGGCGGGATCAGGGAAATCGGCAGCGGCGGCGTTGGTGCCGCGCTTAGCGGATCGATCGATACCAGTGCCGGAACACTGTTGGACCTAATCGCGGCGCTACAGGAAAAGCAAGGGTTCGAGGTGGTGGAATGAAGTGGTTCTCTGCCCTTGCTCTTAGTTTTTGTCTGGCCTTTCAACCAGCGGATGCCCGTGACGTCCAGCTCGGGTTTGAGCGGACCCTGGGATCGGATGGCACTGAAATTCCGTACCAGTTGAACCTGACGCTAAAAGAGGTTTCACCAACCCGTATTTCGGTGGATGCCCTTCTGGACTTGCGGGATCTCCAAGCCGCGTTGATACAGGGCCTAAGAAACACTGAATTGTCCGACTTGTGTAATGCCGACGTCACATTGGACAGCCTTGATCTGACCGCCCTCGGGCGCGATGTGAATGTGGAAGGCCGCGTCAAGATGGAGGCCTTCCGGTGCGATCATCAACTCGGGCAGCCTCCCAAACGGCAGGACAGCATAGCGGCGAATACGATCACATTTACCGCCACTGCGTCTGTTCAGGTGCAAAACCAGTGCGTGTATTTTGATTTAGCCGGTTTGGAGTTAACCCTTGAAACCCCGATCCTTGAAGCCGACACAAAGCAGGGGGTTTTGAACGATGCCCGCAGCATCATCGAAAAGGCCGCTGACGCCCTGCTAAAGCGTAACCCAATCTGTCCATCGCTGCCGCCAGAACTTTCATCCATTGACCCGCGCTATGATGCCGGAGGCACGGTGGAGATTGGGGACGGGGGGATTGGCGTTGCGCTGGATGGGTCTTTCGACGTCAGCCCGGATACAATCCTGAGCATATTGAAGGTGCTGCAAGAGCAGGGAAAACTGCCGCCCGCACCTTAGCGATCAGGTCAGCCTGCCCAACAGCGCTTTTGCAGCTGCCTGCTCTGCCTGACGCTTTGATCCTGCCGTTGCCTGCGCCTCGGTTCCGTCCTGAAGACGGGCGGCGATGGTGAAAACCGGCGCGTGATCCGGGCCGCTGCGCTTGATTTCCACATAGGACGGGGGTTTCTGCCCCCGCGCCTGCGCCCATTCCTGCAAAGAGGTTTTTGCGTCGCGCGCATCCTCTTCGACATTGTAAACCCGGTCACCCCACAGCCTGAGGATAACCTCGGCCGCTGTCTCAAAACCGGCATCGCGGTAGACTGCGGCAATAACCGCTTCCATCGCGTCCCCCAGCAGGGCCTGTTTGCGACGACCGCCCGACAGCATCTCGGACCGGCCCAGTTTCAAAACCGCGCCCAGATCAATCTGCCGCGCTACGTCCGCACAGGCCTCTTTTCGGACAAGGGCGTTGAACCGTGGGGCAAGCTGCCCTTCGGACGCTTTCTTGTCGCTTTCCAGAAGCGCCGTTGCCATCACCAGACCCAAAACCCGGTCGCCCAGAAACTCCAACCGCTGATTATCTGGTCGTGTCGGCGACGAGACTGATCCATGGGTCAGCGCGCGCACCAGAAGTTCGGGGTTCGAGAACTCATACCCCAACCGCTTTTGAAAAGCTTTTATTTCAGCCGATAGCTTCAATTGACCGCCTTAAAGAACCGGTCGCCCCGCCAAGTCCAGAAGAACAGCATAGACCGGCCAGCGGACGAGAACATGATACGGTCGGCGCGACCGATCAGGTCTTCATAGGGGACATACCCAACTCCCCCGGCCGATACCGGCAGGCGGCTGTCGCTGGAGTTGTCACGGTTGTCGCCCATAAAGAAATATTCACCCTCGGGCACGGTATAGATGCCGGTATTGTCCGATCCCTGATTGCCGATATTTAGCACATCGTAAGACACGCCATTGGGCAATGTCTCAATCACACGGGACTTTTCGCAAAGACCGCCAAAGCCAACCGGACCGTTTTCGCAACGTGGTCTCAGCCCCTGCGATCCCTGAGGTTCAGAGATTTCGGTGAATACCCCGTCGGGCTTCTGCGGGACCGGGGTGCCATTCAGAATGATCTGCCCTTCGCGGATCTGAATACGATCTCCCGGCAAACCGATCAGGCGCTTGATATAGTCGCGCCCGTTGACCGGATGGCGGAACACGATCACATCGCCACGTTCTGGCTCAGCGCCCCAGATACGCGTGTTATCCTCGCCCTGCATCCATCCACAGATTTCTTCGGCGTCTATATTCAGACCAACGCTGGGAATGATCAGGCTGGGACAGGACGCATAAGAATACCCATAGGCCATCTTGTTAACGAACAGGAAGTCCCCGATCAGCAGGGTCTGTTTCATCGAGCCGGACGGAATCCAGAAGGGCTGAAAGAACAGCGTGCGGAAAACACCTGCGATCAACAGCGCGTAGACGATGGTTTTGATCGTCTCCCACACGGGATTTCCGGTTTTGACGTCCTCGGCCATACTGCTCTCCGGTCCTTGGTTTGTTGGGGTGCTACATGCGTGGCGCGGCAAGGTTAGTCAAGGCTGAGCGCTGCGTTATTGAAGCGGGCGCGCCTCGATCACTACGAAGGCCTGGGCCCAGGGGTGATCATCGGTCAGCGTGACGTGAACGATTGCCTCGTGGCCCTCGGGTGTCATCTCGCGCAGCCGTTCTGCCGCCCAACCCGTCACATGCATGACCGGTTGACCGGTTTTCAGATTGGTGACTGACATATCCTTCCACGCGATCCCCATACGCAGACCGGTGCCCAGCGCCTTGGAGCACGCTTCTTTCGCAGCCCAGCGTTTGGCGTAGGTTCCCGCAGTATCAGCGCGGTTTTCGGCTTTGCGCTGTTCAATCTCAGTAAAGACGCGGTTGCGGAACCGGTCGCCGAACCGGTCAAGTGTGCCTTGGATACGTTCGATATTCGCGAGGTCTGTGCCGATGCCGAGGATCATTGGTTTCTCAAATTTTCAATGGCGACAATCAACGGTAATTTGACTGGCTTGGCAAGCAGATGGTGGGTCAACGCTATTTTATGATAAGCATTGACCAAATTGTCCGAGCAGAGGGCTTTGGAGATGCTCAACAGACTACTCTGGGGAATTGTGGCGGTCATATTACCGTTGGCCAGCATCGCCACGGCGCAAGATCAGGACTGCGGAGAAGAGGGCAATCCATGCCAGGTTGGGCAGCTCACCTATAGGGTCGTCTTGCCAGAGGTACCGCAAAATGCCCCCAGCGTAATCTACCTGCATGGATATGCCGCCACCGCCGACTCGGCTGTCAAACGACCCAACCTCACAACCGCCTTCATTGAAAGGGGAATTGCGGTCATCGTTCCAAATGGACAGGCAGATGTCGGTAACCCCAAAGTGCTGGACTGGGGCGTTCACGATGGCCACCGCTGGCCCCGAGATGATTTGAAGGCACTTGATGACATAAAAGCGGACGCCGTTGGTCGTTTTGGCCTGGACGGAGCAAGAATTTTACTTGCCGGGTATTCCCGTGGCGGTTCAATGGTCTGGGACAAGGCCTGTTATTCGCACGACTTTGCATCTGCCTACGCATCCGCATCCGGCGCGTTTTGGGAACCGATGTGGCGTCGGTGCAGCGGCCCGGTGCATATGCATCATTCACATGGATTCGCAGATCGCACCGTTCCGCTGGAAGGCAGGTTCGTGGTTTTCGGCGGTTATGAATTTGAACAAGGAAGTGTTTTCAAGTCTGTCGAACTTCTGACACGCACCAATGAATGCGGCCAAATGGCAAATGCGGTGGATACATATTCATCAACTTGGGAAAAAAGATGGACCAAATGTAAAGCGGGATCGGTCACGTTGGCGTTAGGGCCACACGGCCATGGTCGACAGGCCGATTGGGCGGACCAAGTGGCGCAATGGTTCATCGAACTTCCCGCCACTCGGTAGAGACACCGTTTCAGCTAGTGCTCCGCGCCTCATCCATCAACCTGCGCATCTCGGCAATGGCGGGGGTGAGGCCGCGAAAGATGGCTTCGCCGATCAGGAAATGACCGATATTCAGCTCGCGCACCTCGGGGAAGGCGGCGATGGGTTTAACTGTGTCATAGGTCAGGCCGTGGCCTGCGTGGACCTCAAGGCCCAGCGAATGGGCGAAAGCCGACATCTCGCGCAGGCTTTCCAGTTCACGGTTGGCCTCGTCCATGTGACCCTCGGCAAAGGCGTCGCAATATGCACCGGTGTGCAGTTCGATCACTTCGGCACCGATGCGATGGGCCGCCTCGATCTGGCGTTGGTCGGCGGCGATAAAGATGGACACGCGGCAGCCGACGTCCCGTAGCGGAGCGATGAAATGCGCCAGCTTGTTTTCCTCGCGCGCGACCTCAAGCCCGCCTTCAGTGGTGCGTTCCTCGCGCTTTTCGGGGACGATACAGACGGCGTGCGGTTTGTGGCGCAGGGCAATCTTCTGCATCTCGGGCGTGGCGGCCATTTCAAAATTCAGCGGAACGGTCAGCGCATCCATCAACGCTTCAATATCGGCGTCGACAATGTGGCGGCGATCCTCGCGCAGATGGGCAGTAATGCCGTCTGCGCCAGCCTCCTCTGCCAGTTTTGCGGCGCGCATTGGATCGGGGTAGGCCCCGCCCCGCGCATTTCTAATGGTCGCCACGTGGTCGATGTTCACGCCCAGACGCAAATGATTTTCAGACATCGCCTGATTCCCTTTCCGAACTTTTGGCCGAGCCTAGTGCGTTTGAAACTGGAACGGCAGCCTTGGTTTCGGCCAGCCGTTTGATTTCATCAAACTTTGCCTTGATCTTGTCGCGGCGGCGCTGCTGATAAGTGCGGATCAAAGGCAGGCTGAGGTAATAACAAATCGCAGCGGCCAAAAGACCCGGAAGAATTCCGCCAATCAGATAGGGGTAGAACACCTCACGATAGAAGATGCCAAGCCCGTGCCAATCCGCGACCCGGTCGGTGAACATAGCGATCAGGTTGTCTTTCAGATCGCGCAGGGCATTGGCGAATTTTCCCATCAGTCCCTGCGTGTCGCCTTCCTGAAACTCGGTCCCGAGCAGGAAATGGCCCGTCTGCAGGCAAACCACTCCGATAGGTACATAAGTCAAAGGGTTACCAAAGAATGTCCCGCTGAGCGCAGCCAGAATGTTGCCGTTGATCAGACGCGCGCACACCGCGGCCACGACGAAGTGCAGCCCATAAAAAGGTGTGAACGCGGCAAAGACCCCTGCCCCAATCCCTCGCGCAATACGTTCAGGCGAATCCGGCAGACGGCGGACCCGATGTTTGACGTAGTGAAAAGCGCGCGTCCATCCGCCTCGGGGATAGACGAATTCGGATGCGATCTGGACAGGCGAGCGTCGATCTCGGCGCTTGAAAACCACTCCTGATCACCCCTTCCTAGCCAGCCGCCACGGCGGTTTTGGTCCTGTCCCGGTAGCGTTCGACCGCGGCAACGTCGCTTTCGGCCTCAAGCATCAGCATCAGCGAATGCAATTGCTCCAGATCCCGCAGTTCGACATTGATCAACAAGCGGTAAAAATCCGGCTTGCGGTCGACAAATTCCAAGTTTGAAATATTGGCCTTTTTCTCGCCGATCAATGTGCAAATACGCCCCAGTACCCCGGCGTCATTGCCAATGGTCAGATCCAGGGTTGCACCATATACAGCCGGGTGCGTTCCGGTATGCCAGTGCAGATCGACCCAACGGTCGGGCTCGCCCTCAAACTCGGTCAGACGATCGCAATCAATGGCGTGGACCACAACGCCTTTCCCGCGATAGGTAATGCCCACGATCCGCTCACCCGGCAGAGGCTGACAGCAAGGCGCGCGGTCGAATTTCTGCCCCGGTTCCAGACCGATCACAGCACGGCGCAGCGGGATTGCGTCGCCGTCATCCTGTGTCAGTTCCGGATAGACCGCGCTGACCACATCATGGGCGGTCAGTTCCGCGCTGCCAAGCCGCGCCAGCAATTCGTGGCGGTCTTTCAAACGAAGATGCTTGGCAGCCGTATCCAAGGCTTTGTCGGTCGCCTTGCGCCCAACGTGATCAAAGCCGGACCGCGCCAACTCTTTGCCGAGCTTGATGAACCGTTCACGGTCCACTTCGCGCAGCGCACGGCGAATGGCGGTTTTCGCCTTCCCGGTCACCGCGATCTCAAGCCATGTGACCTGCGGGGTTTGCCCGTCGGCGGTGATAATATCCACCGATTGCCCATTCTTGATCCGTGTCCACAACGGAACCCTGATGCCGTCCACCTTGGCGCCAACACAGGCGGACCCGATCCGGGTGTGGATTGCATAGGCAAAGTCAATCGGCGTTGCCCCGCGCGGCAGCTTGACCACGTCGCCCTTGGGCGTAAAGCAGAACACCTGGTCGGAATACATCTCCAACTTGACCGCCTCGAGGAAATCTTCGTGATCCTCTTCGCTGTCAAACTGTTCGGTCAGGTTGGCGATCCATTTCGCCGGATCGACCGCAAACGGGTTTTCCGAGCGGACACCATCGCGATAAGACCAATGCGCGGCCACACCTGTTTCGGCCACATCATGCATCTGACGGGTACGAATCTGCACCTCGACCCGTTTACCGTCGCGCCCCGACACGGTTGTATGGATCGAGCGGTACCCGTTCGATTTCGGCTGGCTGATGTAGTCCTTGAACCGCCCCGGCACCGCGCGCCAGCGTTGGTGGATTGCGCCCAGCGTCCGGTAACAATCTTCTTCGGTCTGAGTGATGATGCGGAATCCATAGATATCAGACAGGCGCGAAAAGCCCTGATCCTTTTCCTGCATCTTGCGCCAAATCGAATAAGGTTTCTTGGCGCGGCCAAACACCTCGGCTTCGATCCCGGCCTTTTCCAACTCGCGCCGCATATCGCCCGTGATGCGATGAATCACATCACCGGTTTCACGCTGCAATGTAATGAAGCGGCGAATGATCGACTGGCGGCCTTCGGGGTTCAGAACGCGGAAGGCGAGGTCTTCCAGCTCCTCGCGCATCCATTGCATCCCCATGCGCCCTGCAAGCGGTGCGTAGATATCCATCGTCTCGCGCGCCTTTTGCACCTGCTTTTCGGGGCGCATCGCCTTGATCGTGCGCATGTTGTGCAGGCGGTCAGCCAGCTTGACCAGAATAACCCGCAGGTCCTTGGACATGGCCATGAACAGTTTGCGGAAGTTTTCGGCCTGCTTGGTTTCACGGCTGGAAAGCTGCAGGTTCGTCAGCTTGGTGACCCCATCGACCAGCTTAGCGACCTCATCCCCGAACAAATCGGACACTTTGCCGTAATTGGCCTTGGTGTCTTCGATCGTGTCATGCAAAAGGGCGGTGATGATCGTTGCATCATCCAGACGCTGTTCGGTCAGGATGGCGGCAACGGCAACGGGGTGGGTAAAATAAGGCTCTCCCGAATGGCGGAACTGGCCTTCGTGCATCTGCTTTCCGAACTCATAAGCCCGGGCGATGCGGTCTGCATTTGTCTTAGGGTTGTAGTTGCGGACCAGCGCAATCAGATCGTCTGCAGAAATCATCCGGTCCGCACCTTCGTTCGAGGGGATTACCCCTGGCCTTGAGCCTCCATCAGAGCGCGCAGAAGCTTTTCTTCGGACATATCGTCGTCCGCAGGCTTATCGGTTTCCGCACCCATCAGCAGAGCCATCTGGTCTTCTTCCGGCTCGTCAACCTCGATCTGGGTCTGGTTGGCTTCGATCAGGCGCTCACGCAGCTCATCCGCGCTTTGGGTTTCGTCCGCGATCTCGCGCAGCGAAACGACAGGGTTTTTGTCGTTGTCGCGGTCCACGGTGATCGGGCCACCAGCGGAAATCTCGCGCGCACGATGGGCGGCAAGCATCACAAGCTCGAACCGGTTTGGCACTTTGTCTACGCAGTCTTCAACCGTCACGCGGGCCATAGGGCGCTCTCCGTTACTGAATCCATGTCAGGAAGAGGTTTATCTAAGCGCGAATCCCCGCCTTGACAAGCAGGAAATGCTGCAAATGCACCGTTCACATTGGGGTGACCGCCGCGACATCGTCTGCAGGAAGGTCTGCCAGCATTTCCGACACGGTTCGGCCCAGCACCGGATGACGCCAATCTGGGGCGATATCTGCCATGGGTACCAATACGAAAGCCCGATCCTGAAGGCGGGGATGCGGCAGGATCAACTGATCCGGCGTCTGTTGTTTTTGGTCTTCGGCAGACAAGGTTCTCCACCGCTCATACCCATCGCGATCGGGCAGCACCTGATCGTCATAGCAAACCAGATCCAGATCCAGCGTCCGCATCCCCCAGCGCTGAACCCGTTGGCGGCCGTGGTCATGCTCGACCTCATGCAGCAAGTGCAAAAGTTCTGCCGGGGTCTTGTCTGCCTCGATCAGCGCGGCCGCGTTGACATAATCCGGCCCCGCTCCGGCAGGGAAACACGGCGTCTCGAAAAAGCGGCTGACCGCGCGAATCACCACCCCCTGACGCGGTATCGCGTCAAGCGCCTTTTCCAGTGTCACCTTGGGCCCCTGATCCCTCAAATTGAGATTTGCGCCTAGTGCGATCACCACTTTTGACGAAAATTTGCGCATTCTACTCCCTATATTCGGTGAATTGCATACTTGCGATACACATTAAATGCCCTAATTATAGGCGTATCAGCGCGCCGCCTATTTCCTAGACTCACTCACGTAACACCCGGCGTTCTGGTTTGTACCGGAAGGAACTATTTATGTTTTATAAAGACGAACGGCTAGCGCTGTTCATCGACGGCTCGAATCTTTATGCGGCCGCCAAAGCACTTGGGTTTGATATCGACTACAAGCTGCTGCGTCAGGAATTCATGCGTCGCGGTAAAATGCTCAGAGCTTTCTACTACACAGCGCTCTTGGAGAACGACGAGTATTCGCCGATCCGTCCTTTGGTTGACTGGCTGCATTACAACGGCTTCACCATGGTGACAAAACCGGCAAAGGAATACACCGACAGCATGGGGCGTCGGAAAGTCAAAGGAAACATGGACATTGAACTGACCGTGGATGCCATGGAACTGGCACCACGCGTGGATCATATCGTGCTGTTTTCGGGCGACGGGGATTTCCGCCCGCTGATTGCCAGCCTGCAACGTCAGGGCGTGCGTGTATCGGTCGTCTCGACCATTCGCAGCCAGCCGCCGATGATCTCGGACGAACTGCGCCGCCAGGCGGACAACTTCATCGAGTTGGAGGACCTGCGCGACGTGATCGGCCGCCCTCCGCGTGAGATGCCCATGGAACCGCGCAGCGTTGCGGCCGGTGGGCAGTAACACCCGATCACTCACAACCGAGTTGAAAACGGCGCGGTCAGGCTTAACACCTGACCGCGCTTCTTTAACTAAAGACAGGTGCTAAAACACCTCTTGGCTAGCACTGATTCATGTCAGATCAATGACGCAGTCCTGTCTGGACCAAGGCCGGGAAAAGACTTACCTGTGGCCTTAAGGAGACCGTGACATGAACAAGCCCCCGCTGACTTTGTACCTTGCCGCGCCGCGCGGGTTCTGCGCCGGTGTCGATCGGGCCATCAAGATCGTCGAAATGGCCCTGCAAAAATGGGGCGCACCGGTCTATGTGCGCCACGAGATCGTGCATAACAAATTTGTCGTCGACGGGCTGCGCGACAAAGGAGCGGTGTTTGTCGAGGAACTGGACGAATGCCCTGATGACCGGCCAGTGATCTTTTCCGCCCATGGCGTGCCGAAATCGGTCCCGGAAACGGCGGCACGGCGCGAAATGATCTATGTGGACGCGACCTGTCCCTTGGTCTCCAAGGTCCATGTCGAAGCCCAGCGCCACTCGGACGCGGGCCTGCAGATGATCATGATCGGCCACAAGGGGCATCCGGAAACGGTTGGGACCATGGGCCAACTGCCGGCGGGCGAAGTGCTGTTGGTCGAAACGGTCGAAGATGTTGCTACGGTTCAGGTTCGCAACCCCGAAAAGCTGGCTTTTGTGACCCAGACCACCCTGTCTGTCGACGACACAAAAGACATTATCGCGGCCCTTCAAGCCCGGTTCCCTGCCATTGTCGGACCGCATAAGGAAGACATCTGCTATGCGACGACCAACCGGCAAGAAGCGGTCAAGGCCGTTGCGCCCAAATCGGACGCCCTGCTGGTGGTAGGCGCACCCAATTCGTCCAATTCACGGCGTCTGGTCGAAGTCGCCTCGCGCGCCGGGTGTGACTATGCTCAGCTTGTGCAGCGCGCGACCGATATCGACTGGCGCGCGTTGGAAGGGATCTCAAGCATTGCAATCACCGCAGGTGCATCGGCCCCCGAAGTGTTGGTGAACGAGGTGATAGATGCGTTCCGCGACCACTATGACGTGACGGTCGAGATGGTGGAAACGGCCGTTGAAAACGTTGAATTCAAAGTCCCGCGCGTGCTGCGGGAACCCGCATGAACGGAATACCCAAAGCCCCCCTGCTTCTTGGACTAGCCGGTCTCATCCCGTTCATCTGGGGTGCTCTGACCTACCTGAACGGTGATCTGAACGACTGGGGGAAACAGGCGCTGGGGCCTCGGTTTGTTGGGCCATATGTCCAGTTATTCTACGGTTCGGTCATCCTGAGCTTCATGTCAGGCGTTTTGTGGGGCTTCGCGACCAAAACGTCGGGCAGCAAGGCAGCAACCTGCTACACGCTCTCGGTCCTGCCTGCGCTATGGGCGTTCTTCAAGACGGGCGGCGGCCCAGTCAGTGCCGGAACAAACCTGATGTACGGATTTGCCGGGTTGCTTTTATTGGACGCCATGTTTTCATACTGGCGACTGACCCCGGTCTGGTGGATGCGGTTGCGCATGTTGCTGACGGCCGTTGTCTTGGCCTGCCTTGCCGTCGGAGTATACTTGTGACCGATAAAAGAACGATCGACGCTTATACAACCCGCGTTGCAGAATACCTGAGTGTCCCCCTGCCCCCCGAACAAATCGAAGCGCGCATGGCCTTTGCCGAAGCCGTCGTGGATGGCGGCTATATTCTGGACCTCGGTTCTGGCCCCGGTTCAGACAGTGCGTTCTTGCAGCGCGAAGGGTTGCGGGTTCGCGCGCTGGACGCAACACAGGCCTTTGTTGATCACGCCTTGGAAAATGGCATAGATGCGCATCTCGGCACGTTCGATGACGTGACCGAGGTTGCTGAGTATGACGGCATCTATGCCAGCTTTTCTCTTTTGCACGCCCCCCGCGAAGATTTCCCACGTCATTTGACGGCGATCCGCCGGGCCTTGAAACCTCAGGGTGTTTTCTTCCTTGGCCTGAAACTCGGCACGGGGGAACATCGCGACGATCTGGATCGGTTCTATACCTATTTCTCGCAGACCGAGATCGAAGAGGCCCTTGCAACTACCGGATTTAGCATCGACCAAATCACCACTGGCGTCGGTGCGGGGTTGGCCGGGTCATACGACGGCTTCATTCTGGTGCTCGCCCATGCCTGAACTGTTCGCCTATACAGACGGGGCCTGCTCGGGCAATCCCGGCCCCGGCGGATGGGGTGTGTTGCTGCGCGCGATGGATGGCGACACCGTTCTGAAAGAACGCGAGCTGAACGGCGGAGAGGCTGAAACAACCAACAACCGTATGGAATTGCTGGCCGCGATCAGCGCGTTGGAAACACTGGAGCGGGCCTCGAAGATCACGGTCGTTACAGACAGCGCCTATGTAAAGAACGGAGTGACCGGCTGGATTTTCGGCTGGAAACGCAATGGCTGGAAGACCTCGAACAAAAAGCCCGTCAAGAATGTCGATCTGTGGCAACGACTGGACGAAGCGCAGACCCGCCACGACGTGACGTGGGAGTGGGTCAAAGGACATGCCGGACACCCCGAGAATGAAAAGGCCGACGAACTGGCCCGTGCAGGCATGGCTCCGTTCAAGCCGAAAAAGGAAAAGGCGTGAGCGGACTGGCACTGCTGGACTATGCCTCGGTCTTTGTGTTCGCGTTGACGGGTGCCTTGGTTGCAAGCCGGGCGCAGTTGGATTTGGTCGGCTTTGCGTTCATTGCCTGCCTGACCGCGGTTGGCGGCGGAACAGTGCGTGATCTGCTGCTGGACCGGCACCCGGTTTTCTGGGTTGGCCAGCCAAATTACATCCTGATCGCAACGGGTGCCGCCGCGCTGGTGTTCTTCACCGCGCACCTGATGGAAAGCCGATATAACTGGCTGGTTTGGCTGGACAGTTTTGCCCTGTCCATCGCCGTTGCCGCAGGAACAGCGGCTGCGTTGTCACTGGGACATTCCGGCGTCATCGTTGTTCTGATGGGGATCATTACAGGTTGCCTCGGCGGGCTGATGCGTGACGTGGTTTGCAATGAGGTCCCGCTGGTTCTGAAACAGGGCGAGCTTTATGTGTCTTGCGCCTTTGCCGGTGCTCTGACGGCCGTATTCGCAACCCGTTTAGGGCTGGATACCTTTGCCGCACTTTCGGCCTGTGCCCTTGTCTGCTGGGCACTCAGGGCTGGATCACTGCTGTTTGGCTGGCGATTGCCAGTCTACAAAAGCCGCCCACCGCGTCGATAAGAACCAGACTACAAGAATTAGATTGTATCGGTTCGGCCGAGGACACGCAGATCAGCGGCGCAGATATTTTTGCCAGATCCAGATCACCAGTAATGCGCCCAGAACAGCACCGACAAAACCGGACAGCCACCCTGCAACGGTTATCAATGCGCGCAGCAGAAACCCTCCGACCAACGCGCCGACGATGCCAATGAGCATCGTTGTCGGAATGTCAGCCTCAATCCGCATAAGGCGTGTGGCCAGAAACCCTGCGGCCGCGCCGATCACGATCAGAGCGATTACGGGCATGTCACTTCCTCCAATGCGTCGGCACGATGATCAACGCGCCAATGGATGAGATCACGGCATTCAGACCGGGCGCGCCAAAGCTGATGCCGAACATGATACGGATGAAATAAAACAGAAACGCCCCGCCAATGCATATGATGATCGAAGGCACATATCCGTTACGCGTGAAACCGGTCTTCTCGGACAGGTATCCAACAATCCCGGCGATCACGACTGTGCCCATCAGGATCATGAACATGCGGTGTTACTCCGATTGAAACAGCGTACCGGCCGGGATTGGCCAACCGCGCAGGAACGTTTCTGTATCCTGCGCCCCTTTGCCCGCCCTTTGCAAGCGCAGGAGCTTCACGGCCCCCTCTCCGCAAGCAACACACAACGCATCGTCCAGAACCTGACCGGGGGTGCCCTGTCGCTCGGCCAGACAGCAGGCCAGAAGTTTGATCCGCTCGCCTTCAACCAGAGTCCATGCACCGGGAAAGGGTGACAATCCGCGTATCTGGCGATCGACCTCAACAGCCGGGCGGGTCCAGTCGATGCGCGCCTCGGACTTGTCGATCTTGGAGGCATAGGTCACGCCGTCGTCGGGCTGGTTCACCGGCGTCAACTCCGGCAAGGTGGCCAGCGCCTGAACGATCAGACCCGCGCCCATCTCAGAAAGCCGGTCATGCAGTTGGTCGGTCGTTTCCTGATCTCGGATATCGGTGGCCTGCCGCAGCAGGACAGGGCCGGTGTCCAGCCCCGCCTCCATCTGCATGATGCAGATACCGGTTTGTTCATCACCCGCCATGATTGCACGGTGAATCGGCGCGGCCCCTCGCCAGCGGGGTAAAAGGCTTGCATGGATGTTGACGCAGCCAAAGCGCGGCGCATCCAGAATGGCCTGAGGCAACAGCAAGCCATATGCCACAACGACGGCAACGTCAGCTTGTAAGGCGGCAAAAGCGGATTGTTCTTCTTCGGATTTCAAAGAAACCGGATGGCGTACGGTCAGGCCTAACGCCTCGGCCCGCGCGTGCACCGGGGTCGGGCGGTCTTTCTTACCCCGCCCTGCCGGGCGCGGCGGCTGGCAATACACGGCGGCAATCTCATGCCCTTCCTCAACCAGCGCATCCAGCACCGGTACCGAGAATTCGGGCGTTCCCATGAAGATGATGCGCATGACAGGGCTCCGAGGCTTAGGCGGTGCCGGGCTGAAGCCCGGCCTACGCGAGTTTCTTGGCTTTGCGCAGCAGCATGTCGCGTTTGACCTTGCTGAGCCGGTCGAAATACATGCGCCCGTTCAGATGGTCGATCTGATGCTGCACACTTGTCGCCTCGATCCCGACAAAATCGCGGCGGTCGATCATGCCTTGTTCATTCAGAAACTTGACGGTCACCGCACGAGGCCGTTTCACTTTGGCCGACACGCCGGGCAGATTCGGGCTGGCCTCATCATGTTCACGCATCTCGATTGAGCTGTGCAGAATCTCGGGGTTCGCCAGTCGCACGGCCCGGCCCCGCTCGGTCGAACCATCGACGACGGCCAACTGCAGCATCACACCGATCTGAGGCGCAGCAAGGCCCACGCCGGGCATCGCCTCCATCGTGTCGACCATGTCATCCCAGATCGCGCGGATATCGTCGGTGATTTCGCTCACAACCTCTGCCTTGGTACGCAGGCGCTTGTCGGGCCATGGCAGACAGGTACGAACGGTCATGCGCGCGCCTTTTCACGTTTCAGCTTTTGCATCTTGCGCGTGATCATCTGGCGTTTCAGTGGTTTGAGATAGTCGATGAACAGCTTGCCGTTCAGATGGTCAATCTCGTGCTGCACGCAGGTCGCCCAAAGGTCATCGAATGTTTCCTGCTGCGCATTGCCATCGCGGTCAATCCACGCCACCTCGACGACTTTGGGTCGGGTCACTTCTGCAAATTGCTCGGGGATCGACAGACAACCTTCCTCGTAAACGTTGGTTTCGTCCGACGATGCGATAATCTCGGGGTTGAACATGATCAGCGGGCGCGGTTCCTCGCCCTCTTCCTTGACGCAGTCCATCACGATCAGCCGATCCAGCACACCGATCTGTGGTGCGGCCAGCCCGATGCCGGGGGCGTCATACATGGTTTCCAGCATGTCATCGGCCAGTTGACGCAGCTCGTCCGACAGATCACTCACCGGGGCACAGACCTTTTTCAGTCGGGGGTCGGGATGAATAAGAATTGAGCGTTTCATGAGGTTGATTTAGGCCATCACACGCCCCGCCGCAACGCCCCCCTTGCACCTGCCAAAATTGTAGCTAGCTTTCCTGCGGACAGATGGAGAAGACATGACGTTTAACGACCTGATCGACCGCCGGGGCACTTATAGTTCAAAATGGGACAAGCTAGAGAAACTCTACGGTATTTCACCGCAGGACGGGCTGGCGATGTGGACGGCAGATTCCGATTATCCCAGCGCACCCTGCGTTATCGAAGCCGTTCGAAAGGCCGCGGAACACGGTGTTTTCGGGTATTCGTGGGCGCACCCTGACTATCTGACCTCGGTCCAGTGGTGGATGAAGAACCGTCATGGATGGGAAATTGACACAGATTGGGTCCTGACCTCGCAAGGGCTGGGCAACGCGATCGCGTTGTGTCTGGATGTGTGGACCGACCCGGGGGACGGCGTGGTCATATTCACGCCCGTCTATCATGAGTTCGCCCACAAGGTGAACAAATCCGACCGCCGCGTGGTGGAATGCCCGCTGGCACGACAGGGCGACAGTTACACGATTGATCTGGACGACGCGCAGTCGCGCTTGGACGGGTCGGAAAAGATGCTTCTGTGGTGTTCACCGCAAAACCCGTCCGGCCGGGTTTGGACTGCGGATGAGTTGCGCGCTGTGGCAGCCTTTGCTGAACGCAATGGCCTTGTGTTGGTGTCTGATGAGATTCACCATGATCTGGTCTATCCCGGCAGCACCTTTGTCCCGATGGACGTGGCCGCGCCCGATGCACGGCCGTGGACGGTGACCCTGACGGCGGCCTCCAAGACGTTCAACATTGCGGGTCAACGCACCGGTAACATGATCATTCCCGACCCGAAACTGCGCGCAGCGATGGTTCATCGCCTCAGCACCCTTGACTATGCGCCCAGCGCTTTGGGCGTGGCGATGATCATGGCGGCCTATTCGCCCGAGGGCGCAGCATGGGTCGACGAACAGGTTGCGCATCTTGACGGCAACCGTAAGCTTTTTGACGCAGCCATCGCAGATATCCCCGGCCTGTGGTCCATGCCACTTCAGGCGACTTTTCTGGCTTGGGTCGATTTTTCAGGAACCGGAATGGATCACCCTGAATTTATCCGTCGTCTACGTGAGGACGCCAAGATCGCAACCTCGCCCGGCCCCGGATTTGGCCCGGGTGGCGAGACATTCGAGCGGTTCAACCTGGCAACCCAACGCAGCCGCGTGGAAGAGGCATGCAACAGGCTGAAACACGCTTTTTCTGACTTGCAGTAAATCCAAGCCCAACGCGTCATCCGTTGGGCAATGGATCAATCCTTGTGCCCCAACAAAGCTATCGGGGCATCGGGATCGCGGTAGAAATCCAGCGGGGCCTTATCCGAGGCAGCAGTGCTGCGCTTGAATTCATACCGCATTTCACCGGCTTCGTCCTGATCCGCGATGATCAGGCACTGGTAGAGGTGATTTGCGCCATCATAGATATCGACCAGACCACGAAGCTGAGGTGTCGTTTCAGCTTCGACGGTAAAGCCATCCCTCCACAATCGTAGGATTTTGAACGTATTGTCGCCAAATTCGACACGAAGTCGGCTTGTCTTTTTCAATCCCGCGATTCGTGCCGCATCCAATTCGGCACTCATTTCCTTTGAAACATAGGTCGTCATTGCAAATTTCCCCCGCAGCAGAGTCCTATTCTGAGGGTCAGAATGTAAAAATCCAGTAAAGTTGGTCACCAAGAGCGTTTGGATTTCAACCTGTTGCACGGAAATCCCAACCGGACTTGTGCGCAGACGCAGGCAATATGCGCGTCGCCTCGCATAGGAACCTTTAAGGCGACCGCCTATGTTCTTTGACATCTCAATTCGGAGGATCAGAGCATGGGCCTGTTGGTAGACGGCAAGTGGCACGACACATGGTATGACACCAAGTCCACAGGCGGGGCGTTCAAACGAAGTGCAGCGCAGTTTCGCAATTGGATAACGGCAGACGGCAGCGCAGGTCCTTCCGGCAAGGGGGGCTTCAAGGCCGCAACGGATCGCTATCACCTCTATGTCAGCCTCGCCTGCCCCTGGGCACACCGCACGTTGATCTTTCGCGAATTGAAAGGGCTGACTGACCTTATCTCGGTTTCAGTGGTACATCCTGACATGATGGACAAAGGCTGGACGTTTGAAACGGACGACCATGGCGCTACAGGGGACGGGCTCTTTGGGTTGGAGTTCGCCCATCAAGTCTATACCAAGGCCGATCCCGCCTATTCGGGCCGCGTTACGGTGCCAATTCTATGGGACAAAACCCAGAAAACCATTGTTTCGAATGAAAGTTCCGAGATCATCCGCATGTTCAACTCGGCCTTTGACGGGATCACGGGAAACACCGACGATTACTGGCCCGAGGCTATGCGTGACGATATCGAAGAGGTCAACGCACGTATCTATTCTGACGTCAACAACGGCGTATATAAGTCAGGGTTCGCAACCAGCCAGCAAGCGTATGACGCGGCTGTTGGGCCGCTATTTGAAACACTGGACTGGCTGGAAGACCGCCTGAGTTCCCATCGCTATCTTATGGGAGATCGCGTTACAGAAGCTGATTGGAGGCTATTCACAACCTTGATCAGGTTCGATCCCGTCTATCACCTGCATTTCAAGTGCAACCGAAACCGTCTGGTCGATTACCCGAACCTGTGGGCCTATACCCGCGAGCTTTATCAATGGCCCGGTGTCGCACAGACCGTGAACATGAACCATATCGTGCGGCACTACCACTATAGTCACGACAGTATAAATCCGCATCGGATTATCCCGGTGAACCCCGTGCTGGATTACATGGAACCGCACGGTCGCGGTCAGCGACCGGCCGCGTAATGTTCAACCATCGCCGCCAGATCCTCTGGCGGCGTTTCGCTTTGGACATAAGCGCACGCATTCGGGCTGTGCGCAAAAATCGACCCATCCGAGAAGAACGTGGTGTTGGTGACAAAAATCACCCGCGCTTCGGGGCGGCGATAACTGGCGAAATCGGCGACAGCCAGCGCGCTGCCGGTTTCCAACACAAGGTCCAACACAATGATGTCAAACTCTGCGCCATAAAGCGCAAGGATCGCGGCCTCTTGCCCGGCCACAAGCGTGACCTCAGCGCCCTGACGCTCTATATGCCTTTTCCAGACCCGACCAAGATCGGGGTTACTCTCTACAATCAAAACATTCATCAGCAACAACCTCGGGGCAAGGTAGAACAAACAGTGCTGGCCCCTGCAGTTTGTGATCACGCGATTTCCTTAACAAACTGTTAACGGTATCTGCAGGGCTTCCGGATCTCGTGGATTTGCTTGTGCCGACGGCGAAAATCCGCTTGAAACGGACAGAAATCTGGGATTCCAATGAGCTTCACGATGACAACCCATAACGATATCTTGAACCCCCGATCCAAACGCGATCATGGCGGCGGGCTAGACGGGGCGATCGAATCCTATGGTGGGGCACGCGGCGATTGGCTGGACCTTTCGACCGGGATCAATCCGCATCCCTATGATGTCACGGGTTTGACGCCCTCGGATTGGAGCGCGCTTCCCGATCATGGCGCGTTTGAACGCCTGACCAGTGCTGCGCGTCGGTTTTGGTCCGTCCCCGACGGGGTTGATATTTTACCCGCACCAGGCGCTTCGGCCCTGATTGCGCGCATACCCGATCTTGCACCGCGTGGGCGGGTTCACGTCACGCCGCCCACCTACAACGAACACGCAGCCGCTTTTTTAGCGCATGGATGGTCAGTTCAGTCCGACGGGCCGACCGAAGCCCGCGTTATCGTACACCCAAATAACCCTGATGGGCGGATATGGACCGAAGCCGACGCAAATGCCCCACTAACCGTGATTGACGAAAGCTTTTGCGATGTCTGTCCCGAAGCGTCCCTGATCCATTTGGCGACAAAACCGGGTGTGATCGTACTGAAAAGCTTTGGCAAGTTCTGGGGGTTGGCGGGATTACGCCTTGGCTTCGCAATCGGCGACCCGAACCTGATTGCCCGCCTGAACGACCTGACCGGACCCTGGGCCGTTTCCGGCCCCGCCCTACGGATCGGAGAACAAGCCCTGAGCGATACCGCTTGGGCCGACGCCACACGCCAACGCCTGACCGAGGAAACAGCCGGGCTGGATACCGTTCTGACGCGGAAGGGCGCGCGGCTAGTGGGGGGAACCACGCTGTTCCGTCTTTATGAGGTCGACAACGCCGCCGATTGGCAAGACCGTCTGGCCCGTGCGCATATCTGGAGCCGCATCTTTCCCTATTCGCAAACCTACCTGCGGCTGGGGCTTCCGCACGCAAATGGCTGGGCACGGCTGGAGGCCGCGTGGTGAGCACCCCTTTCCTGTTGGTCTGCGCCATGTGTCTAGACGCTGCGCTGGGGGAGCCGGATTGGCTGTGGTCTCGGGTAAGGCACCCCGCGGTGATGATCGGCAACCTTATCGGCCTGCTGGACAAACGATTGAACAATGGTGGGCACCGGCGCTTGAAAGGGGTTGCCGTTGTCGCCCTGCTGGTCATCGGCGCGATGATACTCGGGGGTGCGCTGGCCCAACTTGGCCCTGTGTTTGAACTTGTGATCTGCGCCATTCTCCTGGCCCAGAAATCCCTTGTGACGCATGTGCGAGATGTGGCCGAGGGGCTGAGCGCCTCGCTTGACCAAGGGCGCGCGAAAGTAGCCATGATTGTCTCACGGGACACACGCGACATGACCGAGGCACAGGTCGCCCGATCAGCGATCGAAAGTGCCGCCGAAAACCTGAGCGACGGTGTCATTGCGCCCGCCTTCTGGTTTTTGGTTGCCGGACTGCCGGGTCTGCTGATCTACAAGGCGGTCAACACCGCCGACAGCATGATCGGCTACCGCTCAGAAAAATATCATGAGTTTGGATGGGCCGCCGCCCGTTTGGATGATGTTCTGAACCTGATCCCCGCCCGCCTGACCAGTGCCATGATCGTCGCGCTATCGGGTCAGTGGGCGCAATGGCCAGCAATCACCTCGGACGCGCGCCGCCATATCTCACCCAACGCAGGCTGGCCCGAGGCCGCCATGGCCCGCGCCCTGAACGTAGCACTTGCCGGGCCGCGCAGCTATGACGGGAAGCTTCGGGATCTGGCTTGGGTCAACGGCGACGCCCCGCGTGAGATCGGTGCACCGGAGGTTTTCCGCGCATGCAACATGCTGTGGACCGTTTGGGGGCTTGCGCTGGGCCTCGTGTCGGTGTGGGCTGGGCTTAACTTTATTCTCTAACGGTGCCACCCATGCGTTTTCTTTTTGGTCTTGTTGCAGCCACCCTATTCATCACACCCGCCTTTGCCCAATGTGGCGGCGGGTTCAATTCCTTTGTGAATGGGCTAAAAACCGAGGCGGTCGGCAAAGGGTTTGATAATTCTACTATCGACGCTTTCTTTCAAGGTGTTCAGCAGGATGGCGCCGTTCTCAGAGCTGACCGCGCGCAAGGCGTCTTTCAGAAACCATTCATTGATTTCTCTCGCCGCCTGATCTCGCAAAACCGGATTGATCGCGGGCAGGCCATGTCACGCAAATACGACGCTGTTTTTGACCGGATTGAGCGGGAATATGGGGTATCTCGCGGCGTGTTGCTGGCATTCTGGGCGTTTGAAACCGACTACGGCGCGGTTCAGGGGGATTTCAACACCCGCAACGCACTGGTGACATTGGCCCATGATTGCCGCCGGCCCGAACTGTTCCGCCCTCAGATATTTGCGGCGCTGGAATTGTACAGTCAGGGCAATTTCGACCCCGCCCGAACGACCGGTGCGTGGGCGGGTGAGATCGGCATGGTCCAGATGCTGCCACAGGATATTCTGGACAATGGCGTGGACGGCGACGGAGACGGAACGGTTTCGCTGAAAACCTCGGCCCCGGATGCGCTGATGTCCGGCGCAAAGATGCTGTCGCATCTTGGGTGGCAACCGGGCCAGCCGTGGCTGCAGGAGGTCACGGTTCCGGACCAAATGGATTGGTCCCTGTCCGGCCCGGGCAAGCCTCGCCCCATGTCTGACTGGCAAGCGATGGGCGTGCAGGCCCGCAGCGGTTCACTGTCCAACTTGCCGGCGTCACTGATCCTGCCACAGGGACATAAGGGGCCGGCGTTTCTAGCTTACCCCAATTTCGACGTCTATTTCGAGTGGAACCAGAGCTTTGTCTATGTCCTGACAGCCGCCTATTTCGGCACCCGTCTGGAGGGTGCGCAGATCTATGACGCGGGCAATCCAGCGCAGGGTTTGACAGGCGTGCAGATGAAGCAGCTACAAACCAAACTGCAGGCGCGCGGCCATGATGTAGGAAAGATCGACGGCATTCTTGGGGCCGGAACACGGGCGGCTGTTCAGGCCGAACAGCAACGACTGGGCCTGCCCGCGGATGCGTGGCCGACGGTGGAGTTGCTGGGGCGGTTGTGACGCGGTCCATGGTTCGCGCCCGGAGCGGCCGCGCAAGTTTGATGCCAACATTTTCGTTAGGTAATAGTAAGCTTTTAATCTTCGGTGCTTAATTTACTATTTCACTTTGACTTTCTTAACGCTCAAATCCTCCGAAACCAAAACATAGTCCCAACGCTCGGGTGAATAAACGCCGTGCTTGAAGTAAAAGAACTTTGACTGAAATGCGCCCGGTGTATTTGGTGGTTGATATGTTCCCTGCAATTGAACTTTATCGTCCAGCCAAACCGTCGCAATAAATCCAGCCTCACCCGTGAATTCAATCAGTACATCCAGCTTTTGCGTTGTTCCGTTGAGTTTTTGTTTTTGGGGTGAGCGAGATTTGGAAAGCTTACCTCGTATGCAATTTTCTTCACCGGCACCGGTATTTACATCGCTAGTAAGTTCCAGATGGCCATTTCCAAGCACAGAAACTTTGAGCGGGGGGGCACAACTTCTTCGCCCGTCATGAATTTGAAATATGTCCCACTTTTGCTGAGCGTTTGTCGTCATGGAAATCGTGCTTGAGAACAAATAGGATCCCATGTGGTCTGGCTTGACACGATCTGAATAGATCTCAGCACGTTGCTTCCATTGAGGGCCGTCGCCCGGACATTGATTGGAGCTTGTCTTAAAAGTATAGGTCTTGCCCTTTTTCGCAATCGACCCAGCGTCAACGCCACACGAAATTTGCCACCTACTTAGTGGATTAGAGTGGGCGGCAAAGGCAAACAAACATAGCAACGCAGTTGTGCAGGCTACAATCGGGGCTAAGCGCATGGGACCCTCACAAATTGTCTCGCAATCGAATCCAGAATAGCACGGCCTATTGATTTAGCCGGCAAAGAATGTGTTTCCGGTTTTGAGTTTAGGCACGTAAGAACAAAGTCCTGCCTCTCTCCGCATAGTATCCATGGAAAGAAGCGCTCGAGAGATCGCTTCCACCTTCACTCCGGCCTGACCGGATACCGATCGCCTTTCTCATCAATCAGGATCAAGCGTTCTCCACTGCGCACGTATAGATCACAGCGGCTGAATCCGTTGCGATAAGCGATGCAAACGCTGCCATCTTCGGCGATGGAATAGGTGCCAAAGGCCGCGTCGCCGCTGGCGTAGGTATAGGAGTAGGCACCTCCAGCCGAGAATGCGGCCTGACCATCATCGTAGAAGGTGAACGTTTGACCCGCCAGCGCGTCCAGCTCTTCAGGCGACAGGGGGGTGTCTCCGGGTTTGGTCGGCCAATCGGCGGATAAGGCCGGGCTGGCAACCAGCAAGGCAAGGATCAGGTATCGGGTCATACCGCGACCCTATCGTGAAAGCCCCGCAACAGGCGTCACGATACAGTGAGCGGTCAGGCGACCATCTGCTCGGCCTTCTTCAGATCGACGGAAACCAGTTGGCTGACGCCTTGTTCCTGCATGGTCACGCCGAACAGACGATCCATCCGCGCCATCGTCACCGCGTGGTGGGTGATGATCAGAAACCGCGTGTCGGTCTGGCGGCACATCTCGTCCAGCAAGTCGCAGAAGCGCGTCACGTTGGCGTCGTCCAGCGGCGCGTCGACCTCGTCCAGCACACAGATCGGCGCGGGATTGGCCAGGAACACGCCAAAGATCAGCGCGGTCGCGGTCAGGGTCTGTTCGCCGCCCGACAGAAGGCTTAGGGTTGAGAGCTTCTTGCCCGGGGGCTGGCACATAATCTCAAGCCCAGCATCCAGGGGATCGTCGCTTTCGACCATGACCAGATTGGCCTCACCCCCGCCGAACAGGTGCTTGAACAGCATGGCGAAGTTCGAATTCACCTGTTCAAACGCTGTCAGCAGGCGCTCGCGCCCTTCGCGGTTGAGGCTGGCAATCCCGCTGCGCAGGGCCTTGATCGCCTCTTCCAAATCGGCCTTTTCCCCGTTCAGCGTGTCGAATTCTTCCTGAACCTCTTTCGCATCATCTTCGGCGCGCAAGTTCACCGCGCCCATCGCGTCACGCTGGCGTTTGTGGCGGTTTACCTCGGCCTCAAGCGCGTCGGCGGCGGGCATCTGATCGGGGTTCACATCCAATTGGTTCAGCAACTGGTTCGGGGTTAATTGTTGATCTTCGGCGATGCGTTCAGCCGCTGCAGTTACCCCTTCTTTTGCGGCGTCACACCGCGCCTCAGCAGCCGCTCGGGTTTCGCGGGCCTCGGAAGCGACGCGCTCTGCATCCCGCTCGGCCATGACAACTTCGCGCTGCTGGGTTTCGGCCTGAGCCAGCTTATCCGCAGCCTCGGCCCGACGCGCTTCGGCGGTTTCGATCAACTCGTTAAGTTCTTCGCGCGCCTCGGCAATTTCACCGGGGGCGGCCGTGGCTTCGGACAGCTCGTCTTCCGAGCTTTCCTTGCGCTCTGCCAGTTCCGATATCCGCTTTTCGGCACTGTCCAGACGATGACGCCAACCGCTCAGGTCTTTCGTCACCTCTTGCGTGCGCCGGGTTCGGGCTTCACCTTCGCGGCGCAGTTCATCATGGGACGAGCGGTGGGTCAGCATGGTGATCCGCGCGGCCTCGACCGTCTGTTTGATGTCCTCAACCTGCGCGCGGGCACTGTCCAGATCACCCAAACCGGTCAGCGCGCCCTCGGCCTCGCGCAGTTGGGCGCGGGCAGACATGGCGTCTTCCTTGTGGCGGTCGACGGCAAGGGTCAAGGTCTCAAGCTTGCCCTGTGCCAGATTGCGGTCGGCCTCGGCCCGGCTGAGTTGCCGCGCAGTTTCCGCCATACGCTGATCAGCAGCACGGCGGGCTTCACGCGCCCGGCGGTCTGCTTCGGTGACATCGGCCAGTTGCTGCGACAGCGCCTCATGCGCGGCGCGCGCGCCATCAGCTTGCGCCTCAGTCCGGGCCAGTTCCTGTTTCAGCGCTTCCAGCTTGTTCAATTGCTCCAGCCGAAGGGCAGCTGCGCTTGGCGCGTCCTCGGCCCAGGCCCGGAACCCGTCCCAGCGCCACAGATCACCCGAGCGCGACACCAGACGTTGCCCCGGTTGCAGCGAGGCCTGCAGCCGCGCACCTTGTTCTGCGTCGACCAACCCGATCTGAGCAATCCGGCGGCTCAGACGATCCGGCCCTGACACATGCAACGCTAGCGGTTCAGCGCCGTCTGGCAGGGGCTGATCAGTATCGTATCCGGCAACCTGAACCCAGCCGGACGGTCCATCACCTTCGACCAGAGGCGCGCGCAGGTCATCGGCCAGCGCCGCACCCAGCGCCTTTTCGTAACCCGGCGCCACGCGCAGCAGGTCAAGCACCTGCCCGCCTTCGGCCGTATCACGTTCGACCAGTTTCGCAAGGGCCGCGGTTTCGGCGCGAATGGCGCCAAGCTCACCTTCGGCTTCGGACCGTTGGGCACGGGCCTCGGCCTCTCTGGCCTGTGTCTCGGTGCGCAACTCATCCGCAGCGGCCAGTGCTTCTTCGGCGGCCTCAGCAGATTCGCGGGCTTCTTCCTCACCCTCCTGGGCTGCCTCGAATGCGTCGGTTGCGCGGCTCAGTGCGTCACGGGCTTCGTCCACCGCGACACGGGCTTTTTCTTCTTCGCCCTCAGACCGGGCCAGCGTCTTGCGGCTGTCTTCAACCAAACGCTGCGCCGATTGGTGTCGGGCGACAAGCCGCGCCATGTCCTCAGTTTCCTGCGAGAGGTGATCCTCCCGGTCCTGCAGGACAGACGCCGCCTCGCGCGCAATCTCGGCGGCTTCGGCGACTTTCTCATCATGCCCTTCGGCGGCCTTGGCAAGCTCTCTCGCCTCCCACTCCAACCGTTCGATCATCTGACCTGCGTCGCGGTTCAGGCCAGCCTCGCGCTCAATATCGTTGCCCAACTGCTGAATGCGGTTGGTCAAGGTTTCGATCGTTTGGCGGGCGCGTGTTTCCTGATCGGCCAATTGATCGCGCTGCACCTGCTGGCGCTGCAACACGGCGGCAGCTATGGCCTCTTCCTCACGCAGAGGGGGCAGAGTTTCCTCGATCTCGGCGCGTTTGGCCGCCGCTTCACGCGCTTCGGCCTCGGCGCGGGACGCCTCGGTAATGCGCTCGCGCAGCTTTTCTTCGGCCTGTTGACGGGCCATGTCGGCCTCTTTCCAGCGACGATACAGCAGCATCCCCTCGGCCTGCCGCAACTGCTCGCCAATCTCGCGATAGCGCGCGGCCTGACGTGCTTGTCGGGCCAACTGTGCAAGCTGCGTTCCAAGCTGCTCCAGAACGTCATCGACGCGCGTCAGGTTGGATTCAGTGCCTTTCAGCTTCAACTCGGCCTCATGCCGACGCTGGTACAGACCGGAGATCCCCGCAGCCTCTTCCAGAATACGTCGACGCGCGCGGGGTTTGGCATTGATCAATTCGGCGATGCGGTTCTGACCCACAAGCGCGGGCGAATGCGCGCCGGTCGAGGCATCCGCGAACAGCATCTGCACATCACGCGCCCGTACGTCCTTGCCATTGGTCTTATAGGCGCTGCCCACATCACGGGTGATACGGCGCACGATCTCAAGCTGATCGGTTTCGTTGAACCCTGACGGGGCCAGCCGCTCCGAGTTGTCCATGGTCAGAACAACTTCGGCAAAATTGCGGGCGGGACGTGTGGCCGCCCCCGCAAAAATCACGTCCTCCATCGCACCACCGCGCATGGATTTGGGGCGGTTTTCCCCCATCACCCAACGCAACGCTTCCAGAAGATTGGACTTGCCGCAGCCGTTTGGGCCCACAACTCCGGTCAACCCGTCCGCGATGATCAGGTCGGTCGGATCAACAAAGCTTTTGAAGCCGGTAAGTTTGAGTTTGCTAAAGCGCAAAGGCGACGGGTCCCATGATTCCTATATCTGGAAGTCTGCGCAACAGATTGGGGCTGAGTCAACGAGGTTGCGCAGGATATGGGATATCGGCACGAGTTATCCACAATATCTTGCTGATTTCCGCCGGTCTCAGCCTGAATCAATAGGGCGTGCACTCAAAAACCTGATAACCGCCGTCACCTGAACTTTCATAGGTGCCAAAATCAATACATTCGTAGTTTGGCACGGAAATCGAGGTCAGCAACAAGCGTTCACCTGACTGGCGAACACACCCCAAAACGCCGACGGTGACAGCCGCATCGCCAAGAACATCCAGAATAGGGCAGCCTGATACCTGTGCCATCGCAAGGGCTGCACGTTCGCGGATTGGGCCTAGGCGCGGGGCATATTGCGTGTTGATCCGCACAGCCTCGGCCAACTCTCCTCTTACGCGCACGTCAAATACGCTGCCGTTGACAGCAATACGGGTGGCCGGAACATCGTTGAAATGCGGTGTGCCAGCCGAACAAGCGGCCGACATCAGCAGCAAAGTCAGAAACCGTTTCATACCCCGGTCAATGGCCGGAATTAGTTAACAGACCCTTATTGCGCATTCAGGTCTGCAAGACCTCGCCCAAGCGGCGTATACCTTGGCGAATTGTCGCCTCGTCCGAATTTGAAAAGCTCAATCGGATCGTGTTTTCACCCGAGCCATCGGGGAAAAATGCCTGACCCGGAACAAAGGCCACTTTGACCGTTTCCAAAGCGCGAGACAGCAACGCGGCGCCATCGGTGCCAACAGGCAGCGTTAGCCAGATAAACATCCCCCCTTCAGGCTTCGTCCACTCCACCCCTTTCGGCATGTATTTTTCCAACGCATCCAGTATCGCTCCCCGGCGCGCGCCATAAGTCTGCCGCAGCATTGGGATATGCGTGTCGAAACACGCCCGAGCCACTTTTTCGATCGCCATCTGGTTAATGGTCGCCGAGTGAAGATCAGCAGCCTGCTTCATCAGAACCAGTTGAGAGATCACGGGTTTGGCCGCAACAACCCACCCGACCCTAAGACCCGGCGACAGCGTCTTGGAGAAGCTGCCGCAATAGATCGTGCGACAGTCCTCGATCGACCCCTTCCGCGCCAGTTCCAATGCCAAAACCGGAGGGATCGTCTCCCCTTCATATCGCAACGCCTGATACGCCCCGTCTTCGATCACGGCGCAGTTCAGGTCATCAGCAAGATCCAGCAAAGCCTCGCGGCCCCGCAAATCCACGGCCTCGCCCGTTGGATTGGCAAAATCCGGAGACAGGTAGGCAAACTTGACCCTGCCCGCCGCGGCAGCGGTTGCGTATTCGTCAGCACCCCGGTTGCCATTGACGCTTAGCCGGTCGAACCGCGGTTCATAAGCGTTGAATGCGGCCAGCGCGCCCAGATATGTCGGCCAACCAACAAGCGCCGTGTCGCCGGGTGACAGGTAAAGCTTACCCAAATAGTCCAACGCTTGCTGTGACCCAGAGGTAATCAGAATATTGTCGATGTCGCAGACAACGCCGATCTCGCGCATGTGGCCGACAAGCCATTCGCGCAACGGGGCATAGCCCTCGCTGACCGAATATTGCAGGGCCTGCGCCTGCTTTTTGGGGCCAAGCGCAACCTGAAAAGCCTGCGCGAACGCGTCTGCGGGAAACAAGGCCGGGTCTGGAATCCCGCCCGCAAAGGAAATGATTCCGGGCTGATCCAGCAGCTTCAGCAATTCGCGAATTTCCGACGCCTTCATGCGCGACGCCCGCGTTGCAAACAACTCGTGGTTGGTCATGAGCCTCCTCCGCTCTTGAATGGGTGAACACTAGTGACTCGCACATTAATGTCAATATTACTGACCTAATGTTTCGAACCCTGTGATCTGCTCTTCTTGAACCGCCCCGCAAACCGTGGTCATATGATTTGACCAATTCTCAAAACGACATCCCCATGCCCTTTCAAAAAGTTCAGACCGAAAAGCTCTCAATAGCAGTGGTGCGGCAAATCGAATTGCTGATCCTGCGAGGCATCCTACGCCCCGGCGAGCGCCTTCCGGCCGAGCGTGAACTGGCCGAACGACTGGGCGTGTCCCGCCCGTCCCTGCGCGAAGCAATATCCGAACTGCAGGACCAAGGCCTGCTGACTGCAAAAGCCGGATCTGGCATCTATGTGGCCGAGGTTTTGGGATCAGCCTTTTCCCCTGCCCTGATCCGACTGTTCAGCAGCCATGATGAGGCGGTTTCGGACTATCTGTCTTTCCGCCGGGATATGGAGGGGTTGGCAGCCGAGCGCGCGGCGCGACTGGGGTCGGAAAGCGATTTGAAGGTCGTTCAGACGATCTTTGACAAAATGGAAGCCGCCCACACGCGCAATGCCCCGGAAGACGAAGCTCATCTGGACGCCCAGTTTCATATGGCCATCATCGACGCCAGCCATAACGTCGTGATGCTGCACATGATGCGATCCATGTTTGACTTGCTGCGGCAAGGGGTGTTCTACAATCGCCAAATGATGTTCAACCAGCGCACCACGCGCGAGGCTATTCTAGACCAGCACCGCGACATCAACGCCGCGCTTCAGGCCCGCGACCCAGACGGTGCCAGAGAAGCAGTACATCGCCACCTGAGCTTTGTGCGGCAATGTATGGAAGACCACCAAAAAGCCCTCCGTAACGAGGCGATCGCGCAGCAAAGGCTGGATCACGAAACCGGACAGGCGTAAGGGCGCTTTGGTACGTTTCCGCACAGCTATAAAGTCACACGCGGACTGATAAGCCTGCACGAGACGTCGGCTAATCGCTGGACCTTTTGCCGAAAGTTAGACATCTAGTGCCGGTAAATCCCGAACCCGTGTGGGAACCCTGGTTATCAAAATGTCCAAACTTACTTTCGGCCTGAACAGCAAAGATGACCCCTGCATAATTGTGGCCAGCAATGGCAGATCGGGCAGCACGCTGATGTTTGACGCACTTTGGGTGGCCTGCAAGCGTCGCCGCTGGTTCCGAAAACCAAAGGCAGGGTTTGAACCGGAATTAGCAACGGCTGAATTGCCTGCGGGATCTCTGATCAAGACCCATGATTTTCCGGCTGGCCTGAAGGGCCGCGAAAACGTCAAGGTTCTGTTCTGTTTTGGCCCCACGAAAGACTCTGCCCTTTCCGTCTATTCCGCGTTGGAGAGATTTGGGCGTGATTGGGTAGACCAGCACTTTGAACACCTTCACGCCAAGGGGACATTCGATGATCTGTTCGAATTTGACGTTCTCAATCAGGTCGAACAGATGAGGCAGTGGGGCACTTTTCAGGACGTCCCTGTTCTGTGCCTCAACTACGACGCGATTTGGCGCAGACAAGAAGATGTCGAAGATTTTCTGGGATTGAAGTTCACTCTGCCAGAGCGGGCTGAACGGGCGCGCAAGTCTATCCCTGACGAAATTCTGGCGAAGGCTGCTCAGGTTTACGACCCCATCGACAGGGCTCTGGCGGATTTGCCGGATTTGTTTGTGGCCTCGCCGGATTACGAAAGCGCCCTTAGCAAGTTGCCGGGGTAATGAGTGGCAGTACCGCATCCGAACTGTGACAAACAAAAAACCCGGCTCAACGGCCGGGTTTCTTGTTCGGATTGCGCAACAGCTTAGTGCAGCTTTTCGCCTACATCGGCGATTGCCGCGTCGATAAGCTTGTTGGCTTGTGTGGCAGTCATCTGTTTGGCCAGAACCGCGTTTGCTGCGGAAACTGCAACGGTGATGGCCTGATCACGGACTTCTTTCACAGCCGACGCCTCAGCCGATGCAATCTGATCCTGCGCAGCCGCCAGTCGGCGTGCGATGGATTTTTCCAGATCGACCTTGGCTTGTTCAGCAGCCAGAGCCGCGTCGTCCTTGGCCGCCGCAACGATGGCGTCTGCCTGCGTCTGCACTTCACGCTGCTTGCGCTCATACGAGGCAAGCAAACTGCGCGCTTCTTCATGCAGAGCGCGGGCTTCGTCCAGTTCGGACTTGATGCCGTCGGCCCGGTTGTCCAAAGCGCCGCCGATCATGCCGGGTACTTTGAAGTAGAACAGAACCGCGATGAAGACGATGAAGCCCAGCAGGACCACAAAGTCGGTGTTGCCAAGCGAGAAGAACGGGCCGCTTGCGGCCAGCGCGGGGCTAGCGGCACCGACGGTCAGGATAAGGGCAAGAGTATTCCGCATGTCACTTATCCTTTCGTCTGCGCGTCAATTGCACTGTCGATGGCTTTGGCATCCGCCTCTCCGCCCAGTGCAGTGACCAGTTCAGCCGCCGTATCCTTGGCAACCACTTGAATGCTTTCCAGCGCACCGGCACGGATTTCGGCAATTGCCTTTTCCGATTCAGCCGCCTTTGCAGCGATTTCCGCGTCCGCCTTGGCAATCGCGTCATCCAGACCGGACTGAATTTCAGCACGGGCTTCCGCTGCGATACGCTGTGCCTCAGAACGGGCATCGGCCAGCGCCTTGTTATAGGCCTCTTCGGCCTCGACCGCCTTGGCCTTCAGATCTTCGGCCGCAGCCAGGTCATTTGTAATGGTCCCCTGACGTTCAGCCAGGATTGCCGCGATGCGGGGCAGAGCCACGCGAGACAGGACCAGAAAGATGACGACCAGCGTAATGACCAGCCAGAAAATCTGGTTGGGGAACCAATCGAAGCAGAGCTGCGGCATCCCGATGGCAGAGCCATAGGAGTCGACGCACGAGCCAGCTACCTCTTTTGTAAGGGGTTCAGTCGCCATGATATCCTCCGTCGGAAACTTGTCTTTACAACAGGTGGGCCGCTATGGCTTGGGCCCACCTGCGCGTAAGGATCAGGTTCCGCAGATTATACGGCGAACATCAGCAGCAGCGAGACCAGGAATGCGAAGATCCCCAGAGCTTCTGCGAATGCGATACCGATGAAGAGGGTTGCGGTCTGCGAAGCAGCCGCCGAAGGGTTGCGCAGGGCGCCGGCCAGGAAGTTGCCTGCTACGTTGCCCACCCCGATTGCGGCTGCGCCGGAACCGATTGCTGCCAGGCCTGCGCCGATGTGTGCGAGATCGCCTTCCATGATGTATCTCCTTACGAATTGGAAGTTTCGATGTTGGGTGTTCGGACCTTAGTGCGACGGATGCAGCGCATCTTTCAGATAAACACAGGTCAGAATGGTGAAAACGTATGCCTGAATGAAGGCCACCAGGACCTCGAGGCCATACATTGCGGTGATCGCCAGAACGGACACGGGCGAGATCACGGCTACCGCAGCGAAGCCTGCGAACACCTTGATCACCGCGTGGCCCGCCATGACGTTACCGGCAAGACGAATGGAGTGGCTGACCGGGCGTACGAAGTACGAGATCAGCTCGATGATCGCCAGAATCGGGCGCAGCGCCAGAGGCGCGCTGGAGACCCAGAACAGGCCCAGAAACGCGGCACCGTTTTTGACAAAGCCCAGAACGGTCACAGTCAGGAACACAGCCAGCGCCAGCGGGATAGTGACCGCGAAATGCGAGGTTGTGGTGAACGAGGTCGGGATCAGGCCCAGGAAGTTGGCGCAGACAATGAACATGAACAGGGTCATGACATAGGGGAAGAACTTAACGCCTTCCTTGCCGCAGATGTCTTCCAGCATCTTGTAGACGAAACCGTAGGTCAGCTCTGCGACCGACTGCATACGTGTCGGAACGATCGCACGCTTCGATGTGGGCAGAACCAGCAGCAGAACAACCGCGGCGATCGCAAAGAACAGCCACAGGGTCACGTTGGTGATGGTGAACATGCCAACTGCGCCGTCGCCAAACAGCGGTTTGACGATGAACTGATCCATTGGGTGGAATACCAGGCTGCTGCCTTCTGCTGCGGTGGTCTCGGTTGCCACGTTCAGTCCCTCTCGTCCTTCTCGGCAGCCGTCGCCGCCGCTTGTTTCTCTTGAACCTCTTTCGCGCTGCGGAGCATAACCTTCACGCCCGCGACAAGGCCCAGCAATGTGAACAGCACCAGAAAGATCGGGATCGTCCCGAGCAGGCTGTCCAGCCCGTATCCGATGCCAAATCCGATCCCTAGACCGGATACCATTTCGATGACCATCCTCCAGGCAAGCTCGCCCCCGGATATGTCACTGTCTGCGCGCTTGGGTGGCTCTTTGGCCTTTTTCGCCGCGTCGATCTTGGCCTCAAGCTGCGCCATACGCTGCTTTTGGTCATCATCAGTCACGGGCGTTTCCTTCGCACAGTCTTGGGTAGGGTGCTAAGGGGCAAGGGGCGCAGAGTCAACGGCATTGAACGCTTGGATACACGCAATGTAAGTGAATGTTTTAAATACATTTTCCATCAAACCATCAGCCCGGCACGTCAACCGCACCCAAGGGCTTGCGCTCAAAACCGGTGAAATCGCATATTCAACCAAATGGTTGACCAAACCCGGGCGCTGTGGTTCAGCGGAACCATGTCCAACGATCTCGATACCGTTTTTGCTGCCCTCGCCGATCCCACGCGCCGCACCATCCTTGCGATGTTGCTTGAGGACGACATGGCCGTGACCGACGTGGCAGAGCCGTTCGAGATGTCGCTGGCGGCGATCTCGAAACATCTGGTGATCCTGACCAAGGCCGGGTTGATCAGTCAGGAAAAACGCGGGCGGGTAAAGTGGTGCAAGCTAGAGCCCGACGCGCTGCGCGCGGCGTCGGTTTGGATGCAGGGGTTTGGACAGTTTGAACCGGTAAACTTGGACGCGTTCGAACGGTTCCTTGAAGTTGAGCTACCGACGGCCGAAGAATAACACAATCACCGCACGACAAAGACGGAAACGTGGGCGTGCTTGGCCAGATACCCGGCGTGGCTTGAAAAGATATAATCCATGATGCGGGGCGCATGTGTGCCGACCACGATCAGGTCCGCTCCGATGTCTTCCGCTGCCTTGGCCAGATCTGCGTCCACCTCGACCGCGACGTCAACGGAATGGATATTTTGAAAGGCGACTTCTGTGCCGCTGCTCTTGGCCAGATGATCCGCAAATTCCCGCAGATTATCGCCAATTGTGGCGTCTGTTTGGACGGGGTCACCGGGCTGGGTTCCCGTGACGCTGACAATTGTGATCTTGGCGCCTTGCCACTTGGCGATTTCGGCGGCGACATGTGCGGCTTTGCGAACCTCGGGCGGCAAATGCAGGTCAACCGGAAACATGATGTGGTTATACATGGTGCAACCCTCCTTGGCCCGAGCATAGGAAAACCCGCATTTATCAGCTTTGATCTGTCTCAAGAGCGGGCTTTGCATCAGGTGCCTCGTCCGGACGCAGCAGCATGAGCAATGCGGCACAGGTCAGAACCACCCCAACCAGGATCAATGCAGCCGGGACACCATTTCCAAGCGCAATTTCCCACAGGATCACCCAACTGGGCACAAGATACGTATAGGCCATCACTTTAGCGGACGGCAGGCGCAGGGCCGAGAACTGAACCAGCACAAAACTGGCAGCGGTGGCAAAGATCGAGACGTACAGCAATCCGGCCCAAACGATCATCGGCAGGTTTGCCCAATCGGTTGCACGAATGTCGGACCAGCCATACAGCGTCAGCATCAGGCATCCTGCCAATATCGTGCCAAATGCAAACACGACCGCCGGTTCGCCGCGGTTGAGCTTGCGCACCATCGGCGTGTAGATCGCATGCGCGACACACCCCCAGAAATAGATGATTTCTCCGGTCCCGATTTGGAAGGCCGTAAATGCCTGCCAATCCGCCTTGAAAATAACCCACAGCGCGCCGACTGCCCCGATGGTAAGCGCCAACGCCATTCGGGGTGTGGTCACTTGCCGAAGCAAAACCCAGCCCGCCACGGCCGACAGAACCGGCGTCAGAGTAAAGACGGCTGCGGCGCTGACAGGTGGGGCTGTTTTCAGGCCATGGAACATAAGAACGAAATAGGTGGCAAACAGCCCGCCCAGCACCAGGTAGCGCCAAGGCGCTCGTGCTGCGCTGCGCGGCAGACCGGTTGTCAAAAGCGCAGCTATCCCGATCACTACCGCAGCAATAGCGAACCGTGCCGCCGTAACGACCTCGGGGGCAATTTGGTTGGCGATCATGGAACCCAATGAGAAACTGCCCGCCACCAACGCTGAAAAAACAAGCATGGCCAAATGGCCACGGGCTTGCGGGCTCATGGCAACCAACTTTTGGATTGTTCTTTCAAAAAAGTCAGGAACGCCTGCACCTTGGTCGTGCGATGCAGATCAACATGAGTGACCAGCCACAAATTACCGAACCATTCCGGCATCGGCTCAATGACCTCGACCAGACTCGGATCGCGGGCGGCCTCCCACCGGGCCATGAAACCGATACCTGCGCCAGAAAGCACTGCCTCGCGAATGCAAAAGTTGTTGGTGCAGCGGAACGTGATCCGTTCGACCGGCACTGTCTGACGTAACCAGCGTGAAAACGGAGCACGGCTGTTTTCATCATCCGTGCTGACGAAGTAGTGGTTTGCAAAATCCTCGATGGTCGACGGCTTGCCGTACCGGTCAATATAATCCCTACTGGCATAGAGACCGACTTCCTGCGTGATAAAAGGTTGCACAACATTGTCTGGCTGATCAGGGGCCGAGCCCGCACGGATGGCCACATGCGCCTCGCCATATTCCAATCGAAACAACCTGTCGCCCGTCAGGTAACGCACGATCAGGTCCGGGTGCACGCGTTGAAACTCGCTCAGGACCGGAACGACAAGGGGTGCCAAAGAGGACAGTGACGTTACAACCAACTCGCCCGACACATCATCCCCGCGTCCTTTCATGCGCCCGACCAGTTGGTTGAACTGATCTTCGGTTGCCTGCGCGACGCGCAGCAGGTCTTCCCCGGCCTCGGTGGGGGTGTAGCCGCGCGCATGACGCTGGAACAGTTTGATGCCTAACCGCGCCTCGATTGCATCGATATGCCGGATGACCGTGGCGTGATGCACCCCCAGTATTTCGGCCGCGCCGCTGACCGTGCCCATGCGCGCGACCTGATAGGCGGTTCTCACCTCGTCCCAATTGTCCATTGCATCGGTTCCATTGTGCAAATTTCAACATTCATTGTTGGAGTATCAGAGTTTTGTTCACAGGCGCAACAATCATATTGGGACCAGAGCGAAAAACTTTACTCAATCAGGACTGAACCCAATGACCAAGACCATCCTGCACATAGACGCCTCGGCCCGCCGAGAAGGATCTACCACCCGTGACCTGTCCGACCGGATCGTGAAACACCTGAACGCCGGACGTATCATTCGCCGGGATCTGGCGACTCCGCTACCGCTTTTGACCGAGGACTGGATTGCCGCGAACTTTACCCCAGCCGATCAACGCGACGAGGTCCAGCGTGACCAACTTTCCCTGTCTGACGATCTGGTAGCAGAGTTGCAGCAGGCGGACACAATCGTCATCGGCCTACCAATCTATAACTTCTCAGTCCCGGCGGCCTTCAAAGCTTGGATAGACCTTGTTGCCCGGGTTGGCTTGACCTTTTCCTATACCGAGAACGGTCCCAAAGGCCTGTTGGAAGGCAAACGCGCAGTACTGGCCATCGCGTCGGGCGGAACGGCTGTGGGATCAGACATCGACTTTGCCACTGACTATGCAAAACACGTACTGGGCTTTATCGGGATTCACACGGTCGATGTTATTGCCGCTGATCAGATGGCATTGGACGCCGAAGCCACGCTGGACAACGCGCGTCAGGCAGTTTCAGAACTGGCCGCCTGATTGACCTCTGGCCTTTGCAATTTCAAACGTCCAGTCTGCAGTTGAACAGGATTGTGCAGACTGGGCGTTTATTATGAAGAAAATCGGAATTTTGGGCGGTGTGGGCTGGGCCTCGACCGTTGATTATTACAGGGCCATCGCGCAGGGCGCAGGGCAGTATTTTGCAGAGCGTGGTCATGGATCCCCTCTGCCGATCCCGCCCATGACAATCGAATCCGTCACACAGGCCAAGACCCGTTCACTGAGAGGCGTCGCCGGAGATGAAGAAAGCTGGGCCGCCTTTGACGCCGTCTTTCGCGATGCCTTGCTGACGCTGGAACATGCGGGCTGCGATTTCGGCATCATCGCCTCCAACACGCCGCACATGCGCCTGCACGCAATCCGGCAAGGCGTTTCCATGCCCATCCTCAGTATCTTCGACGCCTCAGCCGAAGCAACCGCCGCGACCGGAGCCACGCAAGCCCTAGTTTTGGGCACAACTGTTACGATGCAGGCATCGAACTATGCCGATAGGCTGGCCGACGCACAGATTAACGCCAACGCAACACTGCCGGACGCCGAGATTGCCAAGATGCAGAATATGATCGACACGGATTTCTACGGCGGCGCATCTGTAACAGCACGTGCGCGGCTGGTGGCCTATTGCAACAAACACGCCGAGCCCGGAACCGCGATCCTGCTGGCCTGTACCGAACTGCCGCTCGCCTTCCCCGACAATCTGGACGACCCGGTGTTTGAGGCGGACGGACATCTTTTCGTCAATCCCTCGGCGGCTCATGTCGCGGCGGCGTTGAAAGAGGCGCTTGAAGCCTGATCAGGGCAGCCAAGTCACGTCACAGCCGATCCGGTCGAAAAACGCCATCAGGTCCGTGCGCGCAATTGCAACGGTGCGGTCATTGACGAGAGGGTGCATATAGATCACGTCGGCCTGCTGGCCCGCTGCATCCATAAAGAACCGGACGTTGTTTTCCACACCGTTTATCATCGCCAGCGGGCTGACCGCACCGGGCCGAATTCCAAGGTTCTGCATCAACCGATCCGCCGAACCGAACGAAAGGTTCCCAACACCCAGTTCCGCGCCCAGCGCCTTGAGGTCAATGTCTCGGCTTTGTTCCAACGTCACCAGATAGCTCCGCTTTTTCTTGTCGCGCAGATAAAGGTTTTTCAGGCGCAGCGCGTTCTCACCGGGAACCATGAACTGATCTTCAACCGCCTTTGACTCTTCCACCGTGCGCAAGGGGACATGCGTGTGCAGCGTATAAGCCAGCCCCCAATCATCCAGCTTGGCCAGCAGCGCGTCAGAGCTGAGCGGCAACGTGTCCTGAAAGGCGGATGAGGCGTCCATGATACTCTCCTGAATTTTCTGCGCTCATCGCGTAACGTGGCGGTAATTTCAAGCCACGACAGCGTGGGAATTCAATGTTAGCGTTCAGCCATGAAAGTGACGCGCAACACTCCGAACCAATTGATCCTGTCCAACAGGCCGTGGTTGATTGGCGTCATGCTGGTCTTCTTCATTCTTTGTTTTGTAGGGGCTGGCCTGACTATGATCAGCGAAGGTAACTGGTCCGGCATACTCGTTGCGCTGTTTGGCGGCGGGATGGGATTTGGTGCGTTCTGCATATTTGTTCGCCGCGTACAGGTCATTCTGGACCGTAGCACAGACAGCATTCTGATCCGTCGGCAATCCATCTTTGGCTATGAAACGGTCCGGCATGTTTTGTCCAACCTTTCACATGCCGAGGTCGAGACCACCACGTCGAACGGCAACAACGGCTCCAGCACGACGCACCGGCCCGTTTTGATCCTTGGACAAGGGATGAGCGCGGGACGCCACCCCATCGTCAGCGCCTATGTCAGCGGGCACGGGTCTCATCGGTTGGTTGATGCCGTCAATGACTGGCTTCCGGCACGCGCGGTTGACTCTGACAATCAATCAGCCTAAAGCCCCATCCAAACATCCGGAAGCGTCTGACCTTCCGGTCCCTTGAGTCGTTCAGGGATCGCCCCCCACCAGCGAGTTTCGCCCGTGGGGGCAATGCCATTTGGCATTACCCCCACGTCTAATTCAGTGGGAGGGGGCAATTGTGCATTTAACCCGTGCTTCTTATCTGAGAAGCGCCACCAGATAACCGGCTAAGGAGGCCGAAGGCATGTTTGAAAATCTATCCGAACGCCTCTCTGGCGTCTTTGACCGGCTGACGAAACAGGGCGCGCTGTCTGAAGAAGACGTCAAGACCGCCCTGCGCGAAGTTCGCGTTGCGCTTCTTGAGGCCGATGTCTCGCTGCCGGTTGCACGTGAATTCGTCAAGAAGGTGCAGGAACAGGCAACCGGTCAGGCGGTGACCAAGTCGATCACCCCCGGTCAGCAGGTCGTCAAAATCGTACACGACGCGCTGGTCGATACCCTGCGCGGCGAGGAAGACCCCGGCAAGCTGAAGATTGACAACCCACCTGCGCCGATCCTGATGGTCGGCCTGCAAGGCTCGGGTAAGACGACCACCACCGGTAAGCTGGCGAAACGCCTGAAAGAGAAAGAGGGCAAGAAAGTCCTCATGGCCTCGCTCGACGTCTATCGCCCGGCGGCGATGGATCAGCTGGCGGTTCTGGGCACGCAGGTCGGAGTCGATACGTTGCCGATCGTGCCGGGTCAGAAACCCGTCGACATTGCCAAGCGCGCCAAGCAACAGGCGACGCTGGGCGGCTATGACGTCTACATGCTGGACACCGCGGGTCGACTGCATATCGACGAAGTCCTGATGGACGAGGTCGAGCAGGTCCGCAACGCGGTCGATCCACGCGAAACCTTGCTGGTCGTCGACGGTTTGACCGGACAGGTCGCCGTTGAGGTCGCCGAAGAGTTCGACGCCAAGGTCGGCATCTCGGGCGTGGTTCTGACCCGGATGGACGGCGACGGGCGCGGTGGTGCGGCGCTGTCGATGCGCGCGGTCACTGGCAAGCCCATTCGCTTTGTCGGTCTGGGCGAAAAGATGGACGCGCTCGAAACTTTCGAGCCGGACCGGATCGCCGGTCGTATTCTGGGCATGGGCGACATTGTTGCCCTGGTCGAAAAAGCCCAGGAAACGATGGAGATGGAACAGACCGAGCGCATGATGAAGCGCATGGTCAAGGGTCAGTTCAACATGAACGACCTAAAAATGCAGCTTGAACAAATGATTCAGATGGGCGGCATGCAGGGCATGATGGGCATGATGCCGGGCATGGGCAAGATGGCCAAACAAGTCGAAGAGGCAGGCATGGACGACAAGGTGCTCAAGCGCCAGATCGCCATGATCCAGTCAATGACCAAACGCGAACGCGCCAATCCGCAGCTATTGCAGGCCAGCCGCAAAAAGCGGATCGCGGCGGGTTCGGGGATGGAAGTCAGCGACCTCAACAAGCTGCTCAAGATGCACCGGCAGATGTCGGACATGATGAAAAAGATGGGCAAGATGGGCAAAGGCAAGATGCTGAAGCAGGCCATGAAGGGCTTGTTCGGTAAAGGCGGCCCCTCGCCCGAGGAAATGGCTGCGGGCATGGACCCCAAGGCACTGGAACAAGCGGCCAAGGCGATGGGCAAGATGCCCGGCGGCATGCCCGGAATGGGTGGCGGCATGGCGCTGCCTCCGGGTCTCAGTGGCTTTGGGAAGAAGAAGTAAACTGTGACCGTCGCCCCCACCATAACCACTGCGCGCCTGACGCTGCGCCATCATCGGCTTGAGGATTTCAAGCCTATGGCTGCGCTGTTCGCATCGGAGTGGGCAAAGTATATGGGTGGGCCCATTTCAGATGACGAATTGTGGCGTTGGCTGGGTGCGGAAGTCACCAGTTGGCAATGGCTGGGCTATGGCAGTTGGGCCGTGGATCTGACTGAAACCGGCGAACTCATTGGGCAGGTTGGCGTCAACAAACCGCCGCGTTTCCCCGAAGTGGAATTGGGGTGGTGCATCTTCCCAGGCTTTGAGGGTCAAGGACTGGCGTTTGAGGCGGCTTGCGCCGCACGCGATTGGGCCTTTGAAAATACAGCGCTTAGCACGTTGGTCAGCTATATCGACAACGACAACGCGCGCTCGATTGCTTTGGCAAAACGTTTGGGTGCGATCAAAGACAAATCCTCGGCGCGCCCGGACCCTGCGGATGTTGTGTATCGCCATCCTCACCCGGATGAACTGCAAGGCGGGATGGAGGCTTACGCATGACCTCTTTCACCATCCCCACTATCGAGACCGATAAACTGATCCTGCGCGCCCCTCATCAAGACGATTTGCCTGCGATGACAGCATTCTTTGCATCCGAACGCAGCCATATGGTCGGCGGCCCCAAAACGGCGCTGGAAACATGGCGTTCGTTCATGGGGCGGTTCGGGCACTGGGCGGTGCTGGGTTATGGCGGCTGGCATATCGTCGAGAAGGCCAGCAACGCGTTTGCGGGCTGGACAGGAATGATCAACGCGCCGGGCTGGGACGAACCCGAACTGGGCTGGGTCGTCATGGACGGATTCGAAGGCAAGGGCATCGCGTTTGAAGCTGCAAAAGCTGCCCGCGCCTATGCCGCACGCCATCAGGGTTTGAACGCCCCGATCTCGTATATCGCCCATGACAATGACCGCTCGCGCGCGCTTGCGGAACGTCTTGGTGCCACATACGAGCGCGAAGGCGAGGTTGTCGGCACCCCCTGCCAGGTTTGGCGGCACCCGAAACTCGATATTTCCGACCCTGCTTTGACGCCTGAGAGGACCGCCCAATGACCAACCCCGTGACACAGGCTGCCACGCTGTTGAAAGAGCATCGCGAAAGCATCGACCGACTGGACGCGATTCTTGTCTATACGCTGGGTGAGAGGTTCAAGCACACGCAGGCCGTTGGCAAGCTCAAGGCTGAGCACGACCTTCCCCCGTCCGATCCCACGCGCGAAGCCGCGCAGATCGCTCGGTTAGAAGACCTGGCGAAAGAGGCCGATCTGGACCCTGACTTCGCCAAGGCTTTTCTGAATTTCATCATTCAGGAAGTCATCCGACACCACCGGAAACACCAAGAATAACCCGTTTCCACAAATACCAAGAATAGCCGGACAAGACCCCGGTCTTTAAAAAATACACGCCTCTGGCGTGATGCCATTCAAAGGAGATACCACCATGGCAATGAAAATTCGTCTCGCCCGCGGCGGCTCGAAAAAGCGTCCTTTCTACCGCATCGTTGCGGCCGACAGCCGTATGCCCCGCGACGGCCGTTTCATCGAGAAACTGGGCACCTACAACCCGCTGCTGCCCAAAGACAGCGAAGAGCGCGTGAAAATGAACATGGAGCGCATCCAGTACTGGCTGGATCAGGGCGCCCAGCCCACCGACCGGATCGCACGTATGCTGGAAGCTGCCGGCACCCGTGACAAAGCCGAGCGCAACAACCCCAACAAGGGTACCCCGGGCAAGAAAGCCCAAGAGCGCGCCGAAGAAAAAGCGGCCAAGGCTGCTGAAGCGGCAGAAGCTGCTGCTGCACCGGCTGAAGAAGCGGCTGCAGAAGAATAAGCAGGCGGGCGCGTGCGGGATCAGACGTTCACCAACGATTTTCGCACGCAGTTTGACCTGTTGCTGCGGCTCAGGCGTGATGTGCGCCGGTTCCGCACCGACGCCATTGACGAGGCAGTGCTGACGCGCTGCCTCGACGCGTTTCGGTTGGCCCCTTCGGTGGGGCTGAGCGAACCCTGGCGCGTGATCCGCGTCGAAAGTCAGCCCGCGCGCGACGCGGCGCTGCAAAACTTTCAAACCGCCAACGCGCAGGCGTTGGAAGGCTATTCCGGCGAAAAGGCGCAGCTATACAGCCGCCTGAAACTGTCGGGGATGCAAGAGGCCCCGGTGCAACTGGCCGTGTTCTGCGACGACGCCACCGACAAGGGGCAAGGCCTGGGCGCAGGCACAATGCCCGAGATGCGGCGCTATTCTGTAGTTTCAGCCATAACCCTGTTCTGGCTGGCTTTGCGGGCTGAGGGGCTGGGATTGGGCTGGGTGTCAATTCTGGACCCTGACCAGATGGCACGCGATCTGGATGTGCCTGATGATTGGCGGCTGATCGGTTATTTCTGCGTTGGATATCCCAAAGACGTTTCGGACACGCCCGAACTGGAGCAGGTCGGATGGGAAAACCGCAACGACAGCCTGCCTGTCGAGGTGCGCTAAGCAGATGTTCGGATTGTTACGCCTTCCCATTCTGATGATGATCGCCTTTATTGTCGGCGTGTTCTTCGAACGCTCGAACCAGCGCGAGGTGTGCGAAACACGCGGGCAATGGGAAGACGGGCTATGTGTGACGGATGGGACAAATGAGTGATCTGATCTGCGTCGGCAGTATTGCCGGGTCGTACGGCGTGCGCGGCGAGGTGCGGCTGAAAAGCTACTGCGCCATCCCCGAAGATATCGAAGCCTATTCGCCCCTGACCAACGAGGCGGGCGACGAGCGGTACCCTCTGGTCCTGACCCGTTCGATCAAGAACGGTTTCGCTGCGCGACTGGGCGGCATCGAGACAAAGGAGCAGGCGGATACACTGAAGGGTCTGCGCCTGTTTGCGCGCCGTGATCAATTGCCTTCATTGCCGGATGATGAGTTCTATCATACTGACCTGATCGGGCTTGAGGTCTATGACACCGGCGGCACCCTGCTGGGCCGAGTAAAATCGGTGCAAAACCACGGCGCCGCTGATTTGTTGGAATTGCACGGGTCGGGGCTGAAATCCACCGTCTTGCTGCCCTTCACGCTTGAGGCCGTTCCGACTGTTGATCTTGAAAAAGGCCGTATCGTCGCCGATCCCCCCGAAGGGTTGATCTGATGCGGCGAATCCTGCTGCATCTGGGTTTACACAAAACAGGCACGACGGCTGCACAGTCTTTTCTTTTCGAAAACCGCGAATTGATCTGGCCCCACTTTGCGCTGGTGCTTCCTTACCGCACACGCAATTCCGGGCTGTCACGGGCTGCCACCAATCATTCTGTCTATAGACTGGCCGGAACTCTTTCAGAGTTCGAACGCGAGATATCGGCCTTTCTGGATACGCTCGATTTCGGCGAAAAGCGCGGGCTGATAGTCAGCGAAGAGAATTTCGCGGGCCTCCGTCCCAGCCGCAATCTGGAACAAGGTTACGCCGCCACACCCGAGCTTGCAGCCAGCCTTGTGAACGCTGTCCGGCATAGGTTTGCTGGGCAAGAGGTCGAGATTACCATCTATCTGTCCCTTCGGGAGCGTGGAAACTGGCTGCGCAGCCTTTGGGCGCACGATCTGCAACGCATGCGGCAAGTGCAGGACTTCGAAACATATTGCGAAAGCATGGAAACCCTCGCCCCGCTGCAAGCCACAGTGGACCGGATTAGCGAAGCGCTTCCGAATGTCACGGTTCTGTCCGAGTGGCTGGAAGATTTGCAAAAGCAGCGGTTTGGCCCGGGAGCACCTTTTGCTGATTTTCTGGACCTGCACCAAGAGAAAGCCAACCTGCTGGCCCCGCCTGCACATTCGAATCCCGGACTGCCAGAGGACATCCTGGCAGAATTGCTGGACCTGAATCGTTCACGTCTGGACGAGGCCGCTCTGGTCGCGCAAAAGAAGGCCATCGTCGAACGCGCGCAAAAGGCTCTGATTGGCACGATATGACTGACAAACCCTCAAAGTCCCACGGTCGCAAGGCGATCCGACCGACCCTGAAACCGCGTGAACTGCTGACCCCAACTCCGGACCTGCACGGCGTTTGGAAGGCAAAGATCATCACGTTGTTCCCGTCAGCCTTTCCCGGTGTGTTGGGCGAAAGTCTGACAGGCAAAGCGTTGCAGGAAGGGTTGTGGCAGCTCGAGACAATCGACCTGCGTCAGTTCGGCGTTGGCAAGCACCGCAATGTGGACGACACCCCAGCCGGAGGCGGCGCAGGAATGGTTCTGCGCGCTGATGTCTTGGGCGAGGCGATTGAACATACGATGGCCGGGGTGAGGGGGAATTGGCCGTTGATCTATCTCAGCCCGCGCGGACGCCGGATGGACCAGCGCATGATGCAGAACCTTGCGCGTTGTGACGGCATGACCCTGCTTTGCGGTCGGTTTGAGGGCGTGGACGAGCGTGTGCTTGAGCATTACGGCGTTCAAGAGGTCTCGTTGGGCGATTTTGTCATGACAGGCGGCGAAATCGCCGCTCAGGCGCTGATCGACGCAACAGTGCGTCTGATCCCGGGCGTTTTGGGCAACCAAGCCTCAGCCGAGGAGGAAAGCTTTTCTTCCGGGCTGTTGGAACACCCTCAATATACCCGCCCCGCCGAATGGAAGGGGCGTCCGATCCCCGATATCCTGATGTCCGGTCACCACGGTCGCATCGCTGAATGGCGACACGACATGTCCGAGCAGATCACCCGCGAACGCCGGCCCGACCTGTGGGACGCCTATCGCAAGTCGCGCGACTAACCTGCTTTCCACCGCGTCCAGATATCGGGCGGGCCATTGAACGTATTGATATCCACCGGCCCATCTACGCCGGGAACCAGCCCGGTTCCGGTGTACTGCCAAAACCGCCAGACCGCTTTGGGATAAACGGTGCGCGGATGCCCCGCGACAGACCGCAGCCAGAATTCGGTCTTGGGCAGGCGGCCGATTTCTGTATCGCCATAGAAATCCACGGTCGTATAGACGATCGGACGGCGCCCATAGTGGCGTTCCAAAATATCAAGGAACCGCTGTGCTTCGGCCCGAACGGTTGCGCCATCGGGGCGCAAAGTGCAGGTCTTGGAATGCGGCGTCCACTCCATGTCCAGCACATGCGGCAGGTCTGATCCCCGGGGCACGTTCTGGATGAACCAGCGCGCCTGCTCATGGGCGGGACGGCAGAAATAGTAATAGTGATACGCGCCCCATGGCACCCCAGCCGCGCGCGCGCCGACGCGATGCGCTTCAAACATCGGGTCTGCGACGTCTCCGCCCTCGGTGGCCTTGATGAATACGAAACTGACACCCGACGCCTTGGCACGCCGCCAGTCAATTGGCCCTTGCCACCGCGACACATCCAGCCCGTGCACCGGGTATTGGCCGGGATGCCGCCCTTCCCAGTCGTGGGGGTCGGCATCGCCAAAGGATGGGAAGACCACCGAAGGCGACGTTGTATCCAGAAAGGCTTTGGCCTCGACCTGCTGGGGTGGAGGGCTGTTGCGACCGCAGGACAGGGTCGCAAAGGCAATGAATGCCAGCATCAGAGCTGTGCGCATGATCTGTTCCTGTATAAATTTCTGCTCGTATAATTGCCTTCCAGAATGCCTGATCGATCCTGTAAGGCAACGGTGTTGTTTTTTGGGTGGCAAAAACTCACCAACCGGCCCTGTAAAATATGACGATTTGGGCTTGATCCCTGCGTTCAAAGCCCTTAAACGACCGCAATCCGGTGCCGCATTTACGCGACTCCGGTGTTTTGGTTTGGTCCATGTCGTGACGCCCGGCTTTCTTCGGCCCCGGCGCGGCGGAACAAACCGCACCAAGGAACATTCGATCTGACCTCTGGCGGGCTGTACGCAGGACCCGGTGAAGACCAAGAGCTCTCAGCCCGTGCCCAAACTTCGTGGACCAACCACGAGCAGATAGGAGTGAATGCGATGGACCTGATCGCACAGCTTGAGGCGGAACAGATTGCCGCCCTGGGGAAAGACATCCCCGATTTCAAAGCCGGTGACACCATCCGTGTCGGCTTTAAAGTGACCGAAGGGTCGCGTACCCGTGTGCAGAACTACGAAGGTGTCTGCATCGCGCGCAAAGGTGGCAGCGGCATCGCCGGTTCGTTCACCGTCCGCAAAATTTCGTTCGGCGAAGGCGTGGAGCGTGTGTTCCCGCTGCATTCGACCAACATCGACAGCATCACCGTTGTCCGCCGTGGCCGCGTCCGTCGCGCCAAACTGTACTATCTGCGCACCCGTCGCGGTAAATCCGCACGTATCGCAGAGGTCACCAACTACAAGCCCAAGGCTGGCGCCGAGGCGTAAGGAGCGGAAAGATGAAAAAAGACATCCATCCCGACTACCACATCATCGACGTCAAACTGACCGATGGCACCGTGGTTCAGATGAAATCCACCTGGGGCGCCGAGGGCGACCAGTTGGCCCTGGAAATCGACCCCTCCGTGCACCCCGCATGGACCGGTGGCGGCGCGCGCCTGATGGACGCCGGCGGCCGCGTGTCGAAGTTCAAGAAGAAATACGAAGGTCTGGGCTTCTAAGCCTGACCCGGTTCAAATGCAAAAGGCCGTCCCTTCGGGCGGCCTTTTTCTTTTTCCGACGCAGCAATGGGCTTTGGATGCTGCAATCTGCACAAAGAACCATAGTGTCAGCGCAGGCCGCGAGGAAATCCCGGGACACATCAACAACCTGCTTACTGCGCCTTACGCGTTAACTCGGTCGCGCTGTGCAATGGCGGTACCGGCCCACGCAGCAGCAGCAACGCCAGCACCATTCCAATCAGTGCAGCAAGGGCCGTAATCATCATCGCGCTGTCAAAAGCATTGTCCTGCAAATCTCGCAAGGCTTTGGCCAACGCCGTTCCGCTTTGCGGCTCCATCCCAGCGATCAACTGCTGAATCTGGCTGGGCGTGCCGTGCGTCAACGCATGGGCCAGATCTTCGCGTTGGGTCGAGCCTGCGGGCAAGGCGTCAATCACCTCAGACAGGCCGCGACGGGTGGTGATCGCTTCGGCTAGTCCGCACACGACCGCCCCCAGGGTTGCCCCAAAATAGAGACATGCGTTTATCACGCCCGACCCTTGCCCCACATGCTCTTCTGGCAGCAGTCGCAGGCCGAGGCGCGGCAAAAGCGAGAAACAGATGCCCAGCCCGATCCCAACGACCATCAACTTCCACCAGATTTCGCCATACTGCGTGGTATTCGTTGTCGCCATCAGCAACAGGAACCCGCACGCCATTGCCCCCAACCCGATGACAACCGGCCACCGGAAACTGTAGGGGGCCAGAAACCGCGGTGCCGTGACCGAAATCACGAACATGCTAAGGCTGAGCGGCATGATCGCCAGCCCCGCGCTTACGGAGGAATACCCAAAGGCGTCCGGCGACTGCACGAAAGTGTTGAAATAGACAAAGAACCCAAACAGCGTGAAGCCGGTGAAAAACATCCCTGCTGCGGCCATGAAATAGCGTGGATGGTGAAAATACCTCAGCTCGATCAGCGGATCATCACTGCGGCGCGCTGCGAGAACAATACCAACCGTTGCCAGCGCTGCGACGGCCAGCGGCACCAGCGTCATGGGCGTGCCCCAACCGTTGCTTTCCCCGTTGCTGAGCGCAAACGACAACGGCCCCAGAAACAGCAGGATTGCAATGGCCCCCAGAAAATCGAACCGCGCCCCGGCCAGACGCGTATCCGGGACGTATTTTCGTTTGCTGACATTCAAGCCGATGGCAAACGCAATCACCAAAAGGATCAGGTCGGTTGCAAACACGGCGCGCCAACTGACGTAATGGGCAAAGGCACCACCAACAATTGGACCAACGCCAATTGCCAACCCTACGATGGCGCCCCAAGCTCCGGTCACGCTGGCGCGTTGTTCCTCGGGCGTCGCCGCAGTCAGCAGCGACAGTGAGGTGCCAAACAGCGCCGCAGCGCCCGCCCCTTGTGCGCCGCGCCCGAGCAAAAGCATCGTGCCATCTTGGGCGAAAAGAACAAGAGAGGACCCCACCGCAAAGACGACCATGCCAAAGAAGAACACACCCATCTTACCCGTGATATCCCCCAACCGACTGACGATAGTCACCAAGGTGGCGCTGGCGACGGTGTAAGTCGCCATAACCCACTGCAGGCCCGACGGGGTCAGATCGAACTCGGCCTTGAGGTTGGGCAGGATTGTCGCGACTGCGGTGGTGTTGAACCCAACAACCATCATGCAGATCGCGGTCATAGCCAGAACAACCCGCGCGCCATTGGGATGTGAATTCGCCTGTGACATCGCTCCGCCCTCAAACCCACCTGACGTCTTTGGGACGCCACATCAACACCTTAGCAGGTTTTTGCCCAGCGCATAGCCTCAGATCCAATAGGACAGGGCCATCGGCAACACGACGATCGTTGCCAGTGTGGATACCAGAATAAATCCGGCCACATCCGGACCGTATTCCGGCATGTGCTGATCAATGAAAAGGTAAGTCGCCACCGATGACGGCATCAGGCAGCAAAGGATAACCGCCCCGCGCTCTGCACCGGAAAAGCCGAACGCCCAGACCAAAGCAGTTGCAATTGCAATCGCCATAATCAGGTGCAACACGGTCAGGATCACAGCGCGGCCAAGGCGGTGCACCTGAAGGCTTGCAAGCGTGTGACCCAGTGTCAAAAGCATCAGCGGGATGGAAAGACCGCCGAGAATATCAAACGACTTGGCCACAGGTTGCGGCAGGCTGTACCCCGTCGCCATCAGCACCAGTGAAACGATTACTGCGTAGATGATCGGGGACGTGGCCAGTTTCTTGGGGGAAAACTCTCCAGCCGGAATCCACATGCCCACGGTGAAGATGCTGATTAGGACGACCACCACAAATCCCATCGTATAGGCCATCCCAGCGTCGCCCAGCGCCAAAAGCGTAATCGGGAGGCCGATATTGCCGACATTCCCGTGCATCAAAGGCGTGAGAAACGCGCGAACCGGCAGGCGCATGGCCCTGAGCGCCACAAACCCCAATGCGCCAAAGCCTGCAATCGCCAGTGCCGCCGCAGCCATCACGTCCAAGAACGTGGCCACCGCGATCTTTGTCGTCGAAAGGTGCGAGATGATCAGCGTCGGATACCCGACCCGAGACACAATTCCACCGATGACCTTGTTGTCGAACGGGGCTTTGAACAACGCCAGACTGTACCCGATCCCGGCGCAGATCAGCACGGGCAGGACCACGTTCAGAACATTCAGAAACAGATGGTCCACTGCAAGCCCCTGATCCAAATTCGTAATTCCAACAGTGAAACAGGTGGCAATGTTTGGCAAGCGCGCGACCAAATCCACCCTGAGATTTCAGCAACAGCGAATTTTATTGCGCGCTGACAGTGTTTCGGGTTCTTCCCTTCCCCGTTTCCACAACATATAGTGGTTTTCAACAACGTGTGGTCAAACACGGCGGGATGTGGGAATACAGGCATGGCACATATCATCGTAGTGGGGAACGAAAAGGGCGGCGCAGGTAAGTCAACCGTTTCGATGCACGTCGCCACAGCACTGGCACGGCTGGGCCACAAGGTCAGCACGCTGGACCTTGATCTTCGGCAGCGCAGCCTGGGGCGTTATTTCGAAAATCGCTCTAATTTTCTGAAAAACTCGGACCTGACCCTGCCGACACCGCGTCACCACGACCTGCCCGAGATCGACGCCGCCAAATTGAAGCCGGGCGAGAACATCTATGACCACCGCCTGTCTGCCGCAGTTGCCGAGTTGGAAAGCGACAGCGATTTCATCCTGATTGACTGCCCCGGCTCGCATACGCGTCTCAGCCAGGTGGCGCATTCACTGGCCGATACGCTGATCACGCCGCTGAACGACAGCTTCATCGACTTTGACCTGCTGGCGCGGATTGATTCAAAGGGCGAGAAAATCCTCGGCCCGTCGGTCTATTCCGAGATGGTCTGGAACGCACGACAGTTGCGCGCGCAAGCTGGTCTGAAACCGATCGACTGGGTTGTTGTACGCAACCGTGTGGGCACGCAGCGCATGGTTAACAAGGAAAAGATGCAGCGCGCGATCGAGATGCTGTCGCAACGCATCGGGTTCCGCGTCGCCTCGGGCTTTTCCGAACGCGTGATCTTCCGCGAGTTGTTCCCACGTGGCCTGACCTTGCTGGACCTCAAGGATATCGGGGTCAAGCAGCTCAACATCTCGAACATCGCCGCGCGTCAGGAATTGCGCGACATGATGAAAGAGCTGAACCTGCCGGGCGTCGAGATAGATTTTTAACCGTTATACACGGTAAACAGCTCTTTCGGTTCCGCCACACCGCGCAGCATGTAACGCCCGACCGAGATCAAATCCTGACTGCATGGCATGGCCGCTTGCGCCACATCGTCTGAAATCAGAATGCGCTGACCCAGCGACCGGTGCATACCTGCGATCCTTGCTGTCTGATTTACCGCAGGTCCGATAACAGTGAAATCAAGGCGGCTTTCCGACCCTATGTTGCCGTACAAAATTTCACCCGCGTGAAGGGCTAGCGTGAAATTGGCAACCGGAAGGCCAGCGGCGCTGCGCTCTTCGTTCAGCGTCCCGATACGGTCCTGCAGCATAGGCACAGCCTTCAAGGCCGCACGGGCGTCTTCGTCAATTTCGCCCACGTCGAACATGGCCATCAGCCCGTCGCCCATAAACTTCAGGATGTTTCCGTCATTGTCATGCACCACTCCGACGGCCACAGCCAGGTAGTCATTCAGCATGTCGATGATTTCGCTGCCCGGCAATTCTTCGGATAGGCTGGTGAACCCCTCTAAATCAAAGTTCCAGATCACGGCATCAATCTGCTGCAAGGAGCCGCGCCGTATTTCACCCGAAAGAACTCGACGACCGGCTTCGCGCCCCAGATAGACACGCATTAGGTCCTTTGATACCCGCGCATTCGACGCCGATTTCAAGGCCAACCCCAAATGGGGCAACGCGGTATTTATCAACTCCAGATCGCCGTCACGGAATCCTTCTGGTGCGTTGGACGTCCAGGACAGCAACACCCCATCCACGGGCTTCTTGGCGTCCCGCGGCGCGTTGTGGGTTGGGACATCAAACGTCACCCCACGCGCGTAATATTCGGTCGCCCCACTCTCTCTGAGATCATTGATCAGGGGAAACCGGCTGGGTTCGTTCTGATCCACCATACGTTCATGCACAACCTCGACATCTTCGTTGAGAATGGCAAAAAGCGGGCTTTGCTGCCAATCCTCGCTGACATCTTCCGAGTACTCGAACTTTTGATAATCCCCGCCGCGCCCCTGATACCAGCTATAACCTGTACCGCCATAAACCGGGTGCAACGCGGATTGCGCCGCGTGAAACCGCATCAGCGGCACGCCCATATCGACAAGCCGCGTACAATACCCGTCCAGAAGTTCTTCCTTTTCAGCACCAGCTAGGCCGCGCGATACCAGCCAATTGATAAGATCGTTCGTTTTCGCCGCGTTGGGGTCCGGGGCTGTCATGTCTAAATCCTGCGTCCACTCAGGGTTTCATCTGGGGTCATCACGAACAGATTACCAGTCCTTACACCATATCCGCCAGTCGCCGCAGCATTTGGCGCAAAAGGGCAACTTCGTCCGCACTGAACATCCCCGCCAGCTTTTCGTCGTATCGCTGGGCAATATCGCATAATTCGCGATAAACCGTTTGCCCGGCGGCCGTCAGTGTAAGCATCTCAACCCGGCGATCTGTGTAGCTTCGTTTGCGTAACAGATATCTGCGCTGTTCAAGCTTGCTGACCGCACGACTGATCTTAGTCTTGTGGATCCGCGCGCGCTCACAAATCTCTTTCGCGGTCATCTCGCCGTAGTTGCCCAGATGGAACAATACGCGCCACTCGGTGCGCAACATCCCATACCTGTCCTTATAGGCGCGCTGAAACTCTAACGAACTTTCCTCGGCCGCCCGGTTCAGCAGATAGGGCAGGAAAACCCGCAGATCAAATTCATCTTTTTTGTCGGAAACCATGTTTGTCATGCTTGTTAGTTACAAAATCAACTATTATCCGACAAGCAGCAAATGGAGGAACACGGGATGAATCGTCCGACTGATCCGCACAGCCTGACACAAGCCAGCAGCCCGGTGGGGACGCACGAAGGCTATATGCCCGGCTTTGGCAACGACTTCGAAACCGAAGCCCTGCCCGGCGCTTTGCCCCAAGGAATGAACAGCCCGCAGCGCTGCAACTACGGACTGTATGGCGAGCAACTCAGCGGCACCGCCTTTACAGCCAACCCGCCTGAACGGACGTGGTGCTATCGCATTCGCCCTTCGGTGAAACATTCGCATCGCTACGAAAAGATCGACCTGCCCTATTGGAAATCCGCACCTTATGTTGATCCTGATGTGATCAGTCTGGGCCAGTACCGCTGGGACGCGGTTACCCATTCGGACGAAGGGCTGAATTGGTTGACCGGGATGCGCACCATGACCACGGCTGGCGATGTGAACACGCAGGTGGGCATGGCCAGCCATATCTATCTGGTCACCGAGTCCATGGTGGACGACTACTTCTTCTCGGCCGATTCCGAATTGCTGGTGGTGCCGCAGGAAGGCCGCCTGCGCTTTGCGACCGAATTGGGGATCATCGACCTGGAGCCGAAAGAGATCGCCATCATCCCGCGCGGTCTGGTGTACCGGGTTGAGGTACTGGAAGGTCCCGCGCGCGGGTTCGTCTGCGAAAACTACGGGCAAAAGTTCGAATTGCCCGGCCGAGGTCCGATCGGAGCCAACTGCATGGCCAATCCGCGCGACTTCAAGGCCCCTGTCGCGGCGTTTGAGGACCGTGAGGTTCCATCGACTGTCACCGTCAAATGGTGCGGGCAGTTCCATACGACGAAGATCGGTCAAAGCCCGTTGGACGTGGTGGCGTGGCACGGCAATTATGCCCCTTACAAATACGATCTGCGTACCTATTGCCCGGTCGGCGCGATCCTGTTCGACCATCCTGACCCGTCGATCTTTACCGTGCTGACCGCGCCCTCGGGGCAGCCGGGCACGGCCAATATCGACTTTGTCCTGTTCCGCGAACGCTGGATGGTGGCCGAGGACACATTCCGCCCGCCGTGGTATCATAAGAACATCATGTCCGAGCTGATGGGTAATATCTACGGTCAGTACGACGCCAAACCGCAGGGCTTTGTTCCCGGCGGCATGAGCCTGCACAACATGATGCTGCCCCACGGCCCCGACCGCGAGGCATTCGAAAAAGCGTCCAACGCGAACCTTGGCCCGGACAAACTGGACAACACCATGTCGTTCATGTTCGAAACCCGGTTCCCTCAACATCTGACCCCATTTGCTGCAAGTGAAGCCCCGTTGCAGGATGACTACATTGACTGCTGGACCTCTCTTGAGAAAAAGTTCGACGGGACACCGGGGAAAAAGTGATGAGCTTCGATATCTGGATCACCTATGTCGCAACAGTGCTGCTTTTGATGAGCACACCGGGCCCCAGCCAGTTGCTGATGCTGTCGAATTCGGCGGCAAATGGGTTGAAGCGCGGCCTATTCACAGCGGCAGGTGATCTGACGGCGAACCTGTTGCAGATGCTGGCGGCCGGGTTGGGCCTTGCCGTAATCATCGCAGCGTCGGGCACAGCGCTGACGGTGATCAAATGGCTGGGCGTGGCTTATCTGGTTTATCTTGGACTTCGCATGATTGCGAAAGCCGGAGGAAAGCAGACCCAAACGGCGCGACCTGCCAGTCGCAAAGCGCTCTGGACACAGGGTTTTATCACCTCGGCCGCGAACCCCAAGGCCGTGGTTTTTTTCGCTGCGCTGTTTCCCCTGTTCATCGACGGGGCGCTTCCGTTCTGGCCACAATTCGCAATCCTCTCGGCCACGTATCTGACCCTCGATGGACTATTCCTGACTGCCTATGGCGGAAGCGCCAGTTGGCTGGCCACGCGCCTGAAAGGGTCCGCCCGGCTGTGGTTGGATCGGGCCGGTGGCAGCTTCATGATATTGGCGGCCCTTCTGCTGGGCCTGAAATCCCTGCGGGACGTTTAAAAATCAGAAAACAAGGATCACAGATGCCTTTAAAGACATCCTGGGTGGCCTCGGCCAATGACGCCCACCACCCGTTTCCGCTGAACAACCTGCCTTATGGCGTATTCTCGGTCGAAGGCGATGAACCGCGCTGTGGCGTGGCGATCGGCGACATGATCTTTGATGTCACCGCCGCCGAAGCCGAAGGTTTGATCCAATTGGCGGACGAGCCGCTGTTCGACCTGCCCTTCTGGAACCCGCTGATGGAACAAGGCCCAGCGGTCTGGGCCGCGCTGCGGGACCGGCTGACAGATCTTCTGGCCGAAGGCAGCGAGGCACGATCCGACATCGAACACCTGCTGATCGCCCAAAGCGACGCTGAGATGCACATGCCTGTCGCTGTCAGCGAATACACCGATTTCTACGCCGGGCGGCATCACGCGCAGAATGTCGGCACCATGTTCCGTGGCCCCGATAACGCCCTGCCGCCGAACTGGCTGCACATTCCTATTGGCTATAACGGTCGCGCGTCTTCAGTGGTGGTGTCCGGCACCGATATCCGCCGCCCCTGGGGTCAGTTGAAATCGCCCGAACACGACCGCCCGGCCTTTTTGCCCAGCCGTCGTTTCGACATCGAACTGGAAATGGGCGCGCTCGTGGGCACGCCGTCTGACGGGCCGATCACGGTGCAGGAAGCTGACAATAATATCTTTGGCTATGTCCTGCTGAACGACTGGTCCGCGCGCGACATTCAGGCGTGGGAATATCAGCCGCTTGGTCCCTTTCAAGCCAAGGCCACAGCCACATCCATCAGCCCCTGGATTGTCACCAAGGCGGCGCTGGACCCGTTCCGGTGCGATACGCCTGCGCGCGAATTCGAGTTGCTGGATCACCTGAAAGACTGCGGTCCGATGCTGTATGACATTGATCTGTCGGTAACGATGGCGCCCGACGGGAAGCCCGCCACAACAATCGCCAGAACGAATTACAAAGAGATGTACTATTCCTCGGCGCAGCAACTGGCCCATCACTCGACCTCGGGCTGCCCAATGAACACCGGCGATCTGCTAGGATCCGGCACAATTTCGGGGCCAACAAAGCCCGAGCGCGGCTCGCTTCTGGAACTGAGCTGGGGCGGGAAAGAACCGCTTACTCTGGACACGGGCGAATCCCGCACTTTCATCGAAGACGGCGATACACTGACCCTGACCGGTGAGGCGAAGGGCGAAGGCTACACAATCGGGTTTGGTGACTGCGTGGGCACGGTCCTGCCTGCCCTGCAAGACCCTTACGGGCGCTAACCCATGACGGCGAACCCCTCGTATGTCGGATACATCGCGATGAGCCTGGACGGATTCATCGCTGATCCCGACGGCAGTGTTGATTGGCTGAACCCGTTCAACGAAGCCCTGGCCTCGGACGGGGGCGACGGGGGCTACGGAGAATTCATATCGTCCATCGACGCGCTGATCATCGGTCGCGCGACTTATGATCAGGTTCTTGGATGGGGCTGGCCATATGGCGAACGGCCCGCCTATGTGATGACCCGGCAGACCAAGATCAAAGGCGCGCATATCGCCGCTGCGGGCAGCATAGAGTCCCTGAAAACTGCCATTTTGGAAGCCGGGCATAAGAAGGTCTGGATTCTTGGCGGTGGCAAAACACAGCGCGCAGCGATTGACGCCGGAATGTTCGACACGCTTCGTGTTTTTGTCATGCCAACCCTGCTTGGTCAGGGACTGCCCTGTTTTGCCCCCGGAAAACAGCACGATCTGACGCTGCTGGACGTTACGAAACAGCCGGGCGGCATACTGCAAATCGACTACGAAATAAAAGGTTGAACGATGGCAAAAGCTTTCGCGTCCCAAGGGGACATGTCTGAAAAGAACATCTCGTTTACTGAGGTAGGCGAAGGCCTATACGCCTTCACCGCCGAAGGGGATCCGAATTCTGGTGTCATCATCGGCGACGACAGCGTGATGATTGTCGAGGCACAGGCAACGCCGCGTCTGGCAAACAAGGTCATCGAATGCGTGCGTTCGGTTACGGACAAACCCATTACCCATGTCGCGCTGACCCACTATCACGCTGTCAGGGTGCTGGGTGCCAGCGCCTTTGGTGCACAACAGATCATTATGTCCGACATGGCTCGCGCCATGGTCGTGGAACGCGGGCAGGAAGACTGGGACAGCGAATTCCAACGCTTCCCCCGCCTGTTCGAAGGACACGAAAGCATCCCCGGCCTGACATGGCCCACCTCCACCTTCAGCGACACGATGACTGTCTATCTGGGCGACCGCCGGGTTGATCTGATGCATCTGGGCCGCGCGCACACGGCAGGCGATATCGTGATCCACGTGCCCGATCAGAATGTTATGTTCACCGGTGACATCGTCGAATATCACTCGGCCTGCTACTGCGGCGATGGTCATTTCAGCGATTGGGGCGACACGCTGGACGAAATCAAGTGGTTCGATGTCGACGCAATCGCGCCGGGTCGCGGGGACGCGCTGGTGGGCAAAAGCATGGTGAACGCTGCCATCGAAAACACACGCGACTTTGTGGAAAGCACCTATCGTCCGGCGGCCCGGGTTGCCGCGCGTGGCGGTTCCTTGAAAGAAGCGTGGGATGCCGTTCGCGCCGAATGCGATCCCAAATTCTCGGACTATGCGATCTATGAGCATTGCCTGCCATTCAACGTCGCCCGCGCCTATGACGAGGCACGCGGCATCGATACCCCACGCATCTGGACCGCGCAGCGCGATCTTGAAATGTGGGAGGCATTGCAGGGCTAGGGACATACCGTCGCATTTGATCCAGATCGTTTTGCACCGGAAAAATCGGTGAAATCATCGTGTATGACCTCCGGCATGGCTATGCCCAGGGGCCTAGAGTTTTGCGCCAATCGCGCTAAAGCATCGGGGGAGAACCCATGAACAAGATTTTCGAAACGCCGCTTTACGCCTATGACCGCAGCCCCGATCAGGATGCGTCTACCCCGGTGCGCCACAAGGTAATCGTCATCGGGGCCGGACCCATCGGGCTTACCGCGGCAATCGACCTTGCGCAACGAGGGGTTGAGGTCGTGGTGCTGGACGAAAACGACAAGGTTAGTTTTGGCAGCCGGGCCATCTGTTTCTCGCAGCGCACGCTGGACATTGCCGATCGCTTGGGCGGCGGAAAACCCATGGTTGATACCGGCGTCCAGTGGGACGCAGGTAAAGTGTTCTTTGATAACCGCAAGGTCTACGAATTCAACCTTCAGCCCGAAAAAGGCTATGGCAACCCTGCCTTCATCAACCTTCAGCAATATCATCTGGAGCGCATATTGGTCGATCGCATCCGTGCGCTTCAGGCTGAGGGCGCGCCCGTGGAAATACGTGGCCGCAACAAGGTCGAGGCCATCGGCACGCATGACGATCACGTCAAGCTTGAGGTTGAAACGCCGGAAGGTCCGTACAATGTCGAAGCCGACTGGCTGGTCGCCTGTGACGGCGCGCATTCTCCGACCCGCCGGATGCTGGGGCTGGACTTTGACGGGCGTGTGTTCGAGGACAACTTCCTGATCGCCGATGTGGTGATGGAGGCCGATTTTCCGACCGAACGCTGGTTCTGGTTCGACCCGCCCTTCAATCGCGGCCAGTCTGCATTGCTGCACAAACAGCCCGACAATGTTTGGCGTATCGACCTGCAATTGGGATGGGACATCGACAAAGAGCGTGAGAAACGGCCCGAAAACGTAATCCCGCGCCTCAAACAAATGCTGGGTGAAGATGTTGAGTTCGATCTGGAATGGGTGTCTATCTATACCTTCCAATGCCGCCGGATGGAGCGTTTCCGCTATGGTCGTGTCCTCTTTGCCGGGGACAGCGCCCATCAGGTCAGTCCGTTTGGTGCGCGTGGTGCAAATTCCGGCATTCAGGACACGGACAACCTGTGCTGGAAACTGAAGCTGGTGATCGACGGGCAGGCACCTGAATTGCTGCTGGACAGCTACAGCCGCGAACGCGTGCAGGCGGCGGATGAGAATATCAGCATGTCCACGCGCTCAACCGATTTCATCACGCCCAAGTCCGAGATGTCGCGCCTGTTGCGAGATGCGGTTCTGGACCTCAGCGAACACTATGACTTTGCCCGTCCGCTGGTAAACTCCGGACGTCTGAGCGCCCCATGCACCTATACGGGGTCCTCCCTGAACTCGGCCGATGCCCTGAACGGGCCTGACATCACACGGCCCGGCTCGGCCTGTCCGGATGCACCGCTGGGCGATGCGTTCCTGTTGCCGAAGCTTGCGGGCAAGTTCACCCTGCTGACGATTGATGCCGACGCACCGGACAGCCTGGAAGAAGACGGCGTCGTGGCCAAGCGGCTTGCGTTGTCGGTAAAGGATGATCCGACGCTGGACTTGAAACGGCGATATCTGGGTGACGCAACCAGCGCCGTCTACTTGATCCGTCCGGACCAGCATGTCGCGGCCCGGCGCGACAACTTCGAAGAAAACGCTTTCCGCCAGGCAATCCGCCGAGCAACCGGTAAGGAGTAAGCGAAATGACCGATTTGATCCTCACCCCCAATCTGGACAGCGCCGACGATTTCTATGCAGGACTGTTGACCGCCCACGAAGGCTTGGACAGGGCCGAAAGTGACGCCCTGAATGCGCGGCTGGTTTTGGTTCTGGCCAATCACATTGGAGATGCCGAAGTGTTGTCCCAAGCTTTGAAAGCGGCCAGACTCCAAGACAACTGACACTGGGCAGGAGGTCCGAATGAACGCGGTTTTGTATGATTACTGGCGGTCTTCAGCCAGCTACCGCGTGCGGATCGCGTTAAATCTGGCCGGGATCGCCTATCAGCCGGTTTCCATTGATCTGGTCGCAGGCGATCACAAATCCGGCGATCATCTGGCGCGCAATCCACAGGGTCTGGTGCCGGTCCTCGAGATTGACGGCCAACGGCTAACACAATCACTGGCAATAATTGACTATCTGGATCAGACGCGCGGCATGGGCCTGCTGCCGGCGGAACCCGCCGCGCGCGCTCGGGCACTTGCGCTGGCGCATTCCATCGCCATCGACTTGCACCCGGTCTGCAACCTTTCGGTCGCGCGCCATGCAACAGAACTGAGCGGAAATGCCGAAGGGATGCCGGACGATTGGATGCGCCACTTCATCCGCCCCGGCCTGTTGGCGTTCGAGGCGCTTTTGGGCGGATTCGAACAGGTCCCTTATTGCACCGGGCCGCAACCAGGTCTGGCCGATCTATGCCTGATGCCGCAGATGTATAACGCGCGTCGCTGGGGCGTTGATCTGACCGACCTGCCCCACATTCTGAGCGTCGAGGCCGTCTGCGCGGTACACCCCGCCTTTGCAGATGCCCACCCCGACCGGCATGTACCCGCCTGACCTGCTGCACAGGGTCTGTGTGCACATGGCCATAGGCATCCGGGCGGCGCAGGCCTACGTTCATCACACCTAATGATGGAGGCCCAGATGCCCGAGATCACCGGCTATCACGCCCATGTCTATTTCGACGCCAATACGCAAGAGACCGCCCAGCAGCTCTGTGAAGACGCCGCGCGCCTGTTCCCGGTTGAGATGGGTCGGATGCACACAAAGAACGTCGGACCCCATCCGTGTTGGAGTTGCCAGTTGGCCTTCGCCGCAGACGCCTTTGATCAGGTCATCCCTTGGCTGATGCTGAACCGGCAGGGGCTGACCATCTTCACCCACCCCGAAACCGGCCAGCATCTTGAGGATCATCGAGACCGTGCAATCTGGATGGGCGAGATGCTTGCGCTGGACCTGTCAATCTTTGACAGGATGGGGCGCTAGCCCAGTTCCCGTGCTTGATCCCGCAGTTTGAATTTCTGAATCTTTCCGGTTGATGTCTTGGGCAATGGACCAAACACCACCGTCTTGGGCGCTTTGAAATGCGCCATATTATCCCGGCAGAAGGCGATGATCTCGGCGTCTGTTGCCTGCGCATCCGGCTTCAGCTCGACAAAGGCGCAGGGCGTTTCGCCCCATTTCTCGTCCGGGCGGGCAACGACTGCGGCCTCCATCACGGCGGGGTGTTTGTAAAGAATGTCCTCGACCTCGACGGATGAGATATTCTCGCCGCCCGAAATGATGATGTCTTTGGACCGATCCTTCAGCGCGACATAGCCGTCCGGGTGCATGACCCCAAGATCGCCCGAGGCAAACCACCCGCCTTTGAACGCCTTGTCCGTGGCATCCGGGTTTTTGAGATACCCTTTCATCACCACATTGCCCTGCATGAAGATCTCACCCATCGTTTCGCCATCGGCAAGCACAGGTTCCAGCGTTTCGGGATCGGCAACCATCAGACCGGACAAAGCTGTATAGCGCACGCCCTGCCGGACCTTCAGCGCGGCGCGCTCATCGGCGGGTTTGTCATTCCATTCGTCCTTCCATGCGCAGACAACCGATGGGCCGTAGGTTTCGGTCAGGCCGTATACATGGGTGACCTCGATACCCATCCCCTCCATATTGGCGATCACGGCGGCGGGCGGCGGGGCACCTGCGGTCATCACCTTGATCTGGTGATCGAAATCCTTGAGGTGATCTGGCGCATTGGCCAGCATGTTCAGAACAATCGGCGCGCCACAGAAATGCGTGACCTTCTCATCCCGGAAGGCCGCATAGATAGGCTCATCCCGCACGGCGCGCAGACAGACCGACACCCCGGCATTCGCCGCCATCGCCCATGGAAAACACCAGCCATTGCAGTGGAACATCGGCAAGGTCCATAGATAGACCGAGTGTTTGGGCATGTCCCAGTCCAACAGGTCCGACTGCGCATTCAGCGCGGCACCTCGGTGATGATACACAACGCCCTTGGGATTGCCTGTCGTGCCCGAGGTATAGTTCAAAGTAATCGCATCCCACTCGTCATCCGGCAAAGACCAAGAATGGTCTGGTTCGCCCTCGGACAGAAGCGCTTCGTAGGTCAGGGACCCTAGCTTTTCTCCGCCATCAAAACTGGCATCTTCAATATCGATGACTAGCAGATCGTGATCGACCTGCTGCAATGCCTCTTTCACCGCGCTCGAAAACTCTGGGTCGACAAGCAATATCTTGGATTCAGCGTGGTTGAGGATGAAGGCAATGATCGGCGCATCCAGCCGTGTGTTGATCGCGTTCAACACCGCGCCGGTCATCGGGACACCAAAATGCGCCTCGTACATCTCGGGGATATTGGCGGCGATGATCGAGACCGTGTCGCCTTTTCCAATACCACGCGCAGCAAGTGCCCCCGCCAGACGCCGACACCGGATATATGTATCGGCCCAGGTATATCTGCGTTCGCCGTACACGACGGACGGGTAATCGGGATAAACCTGCGCCGTCCGCTCAAGGAAACTGAGCGGTGACAGCGGCGTATGGTTCGCGCGGCATTGATCCAGATGACGTTCATAAATGTTGGCGTCAGTCATCGGTTTCCCCTCCCTTTGTCTGATCGCGCGACTTGATCACAAAGTTGCCCGGCTGACAAACCCGTAGAAATACGGCGCAGGTCTGGACTGGCAATATGCGATGATGCAATCTGGCCCTATCTACCGATGGTCTTTCGCGGTGATCTGAGCCATCTAAAACACACGGGCCGGGATTAAGCTCCGGCATCCTGCGCACCCAAGAAATTCTGAAAGGACATGTCATGGACGGCACGTTCAACGAAAACGATCTTTCCCGCGTGGTCGAGGCAGACCGCGCCCATATCTGGCATCACCTGATCCAGCATAAACCCTTTGAAACCAACGACCCGCGCATCATCGTCGAAGGCAAAGGCATGCGCGTCTGGGATCAAAACGGCAAGGAACATCTGGATGCTGTCTCGGGCGGGGTCTGGACTGTGAACGTGGGCTATGGCCGCGAATCGATCTGCAAGGCTGTCTATGACCAGTTGATGAAGCTGTGCTATTTCGCAAACTCGGCCGGGTCCATTCCGGGCTCGATCTTTGCGGAAAAGCTTATCAGCAAAATGCCGGGGATGAGCCGTGTCTACTATATGAACTCGGGCTCAGAGGCGAATGAGAAAGCCTTTAAAATGGTTCGCCAGATCGCCCACAAGAAATACGGCGGCAAGAAGACCAAGATCCTGTATCGCGACCGCGATTATCACGGATCAACTCTGGCGGCGATGTCGGCGGGCGGTCAGGACGAGCGCAACGCGCAATACGGCCCATTCGCACCCGATTTCGTGCGCGTCCCGCATTGCATGGAATATCGCAAGCATGAGCTGGACGGAGCCCCCGAAGAGAATTTCGGCGAATGGGCGGCTGATCAAATCGAAGAAGTCATCCTGCGTGAAGGCCCCGACACCGTGGGCGCCCTGTGCCTTGAGCCTGTGACCGCGGGTGGCGGCGTGATTGAGGCCCCCGAGGGCTATTGGCAGCGCGTGCAGGAGATTTGCGACAAATACGACATCCTTCTGCATATTGATGAGGTCGTCTGTGGTGTCGGCCGCACCGGCACTTGGTTCGGCTATCAGCAATACGGGGTGAAGCCTGATTTCGTGACCATGGCCAAGGGCGTCGCCTCGGGCTATGCGGCGATTGCATGCATGGTCACGACCGAGGAAATCTTTGACATGTTCAAGGACAATGCGGACGACCCGATGAACTATTTCCGCGATATCTCAACCTTCGGCGGCTGCACTGCAGGTCCGGCTGCGGCGATCGAGAACATGCGGATCATCGAGGATGAGAACCTGCTGCAAAACTGCACCGACATGGGCGCGCGCATGATGGGCAACCTTCAGGAGCTGATGGAGAAGCACAAGGTCATCGGCGACGTGCGCGGCAAGGGGCTGTTCCTTGGGGCCGAGCTGGTCTCGGACCGGTCCACCCGTGAGCCTGTGAATGAGAAACTGGCACAGGCTGTTGTGGCCGACTGTATGGCGCAGGGCGTGATCATCGGCGTGACCAACCGCTCGGTGCCGGGCAAGAACAACACGCTGTGCTTCTCGCCCGCGCTGATCGCGACAGCGGACGATATCGACCAAATCACCGATGCCGTCGACGGTGCGCTGGGGCGTGTGTTCGGCTAAGTCTTCGAAAAATGAAAACCGGCGTACTTTCGCGCCGGTTTTTTTGTGCCCGAACAAAATCTTGCCAAAACACGCAACTCGGATAGCCTGCCTTTATTCTAGACAGGAGATACTCCGATGTTCCGCGCCTTTTTTGCCGTACTCATTCTTGCTTTCACCGCACCCGCTTTTGCAGAACAAGGCAGCGGCTTTCCGCAGATTGTCGGCACATGGCACGGCACCTATCTGGTGGGGTTTGCCAAATCGAACCCGAACCATGCCAAGGGCCTGTTGAAGACCGAGATGGAGTTGGAGATCACCAAGCTGGACGGCAACCTGATCACCGCCACCAATCGCTGGCGACGGATCGGAGACAAAGACTGGATCGTTGAAGAGGCGATGGGCACCTTTGCGCTCGACGATCCCACCCGCTTTGTTCTGGCCGAGGCGGGGATTTCCGGCGATGACGTTTCTTCGGGGATATTCAACGGAGTCTATCTGGATGACGTGATCATGGTGACCTATGCCGGTCCGGGAACCGGAGTGTCGTTTGCGGCTCAGTTGGTGAAGAAGGATGAAACGAAATAAACTGCCCAACCCACAGCCCAAGGTGACGGCAGTCAATTACGATGCAAGAACATATTTATTCCGTCCGGAGAGTCTTTGAAACCAAACGGTCTATAAAAGTCGTGTGCATCTTTTGTCCCCAGATACCAGCTTTTGACGGCCTTTAGTTCGGGGTGGTCCAGCAAACCATGCAATAGCAATCTTCCTACACCCCTTCCGCGATGTTCCGCAAAGACTAGAAAATCCTTAATATGTGAACAGGTCACGCGGTCAGACACTGCCCGAGCAAAGCCTATTTGATCACCCCCAAGAAAGGCAGAGACGCAAGATGAATGCTGAAAAGATGCGAGAACTTGGTCTTTCGTCAACGTCTCCCCCCAATATTCGTTTTGGATGGAAGAACTAAGCTTCTCAAGGTTGATCTGCTCAACTCCATATATCAATTCGATACTTTTCATGGTTTCCGCTTATCAAAACTGAAACTAGACTTGAAGCATGTTTAAGGAAGAAACGAGGACGATCACTCCACCAACAAAAAAGCCGCCCCAAACAGGACGGCCTTTCTTTCACTGTCTCTTTTCAGAGGATCAGGCAGCCAGGGCAGCCTGAGCTTTGGCGACGATCGCGCCGAACGCTTCCGGTTCGTGCACGGCCAGATCAGCCAGAACTTTGCGGTCCACTTCGATACCGGCCAGGTTCAGGCCGTTGATGAAGCGGGAATATGTCAGAGCCTCGTCATGCGAACGGACAGCAGCGTTGATACGCTGGATCCACAGCGCGCGGAAGTTGCGCTTGCGGTTCTTGCGGTCGCGGGTTGCATACTGGTTGGCCTTGTCGACGGCCTGGCGGGCAACCTTGAAGGTGCTCTTGCGGCGGCCATAGTAACCTTTGGCGGCCTTGATGACCTTCTTGTGACGGGCGTGAGTTACGGTTCCACCTTTAACGCGGGACATCTCTTAATCTCCTCTTAGCGGTCGTAGGGCATGTAGCCCTTGACGATCTTGGCGTCGGGGGCGGACAGGGTGGTGTTGCCACGGGCGTCGCGGATGAACTTTTTGGTCCGCTTGATCATGCCGTGCCGTTTGCCGGCCTGGCCAGCAAGGACCTTACCGGTCGCAGTCACCTTAAAGCGCTTCTTGGCGCTCGACTTGGTCTTCATCTTAGGCATTTCCGTCTCCTTTTTCGGGTTCGGTACAAAACGCGACTCGGCATGCCATCCGGCCGGTCACGCGATCAGAAGCGCCGTTTACGCAAGTTCGATCATACTGGCAAGGGGGTTTTGACCAGAATCTGCGCTTTTCGCAGGGCGGTCAGGTACCGGGGCGACACGCGCCGCCCCGGTAGAAAGACTTAATGGCCGAATTTGCGGATTTCGCCGCTCTTCAACCGGGCCGCGTAGCTGGCCAGTTCCTCGCGCACCACTTTCATCAGGAAGTAGAGCGCAAAGACGTTCACAACCGCCATCGCAAAGATCGCCGCATCCGAGAAGTCGATGACCGGGCCAAGGTTGGCCGCCGCACCGATCACCACGAAAACGCAGAAGATGATCTTGAAGATCAGCTCTTTGGTGTGACCTTCGCCAAACAGGTAGGTCCAGGCCTTGAGGCCATAGTAGGACCAACTGATCATGGTCGAGAAGGCAAACAGAACCACCGCGATGGCCAACACATAGGGGAACCATCCAAAGGCGCTGGCAAAGGCTGCCGAGGTCAGGCTGACGCCCGAGTTTCCATCGACCGTCGCAATGGCGTTGCCCGCTTCGTTCAGCATGTAGTTGCCGGTTGCCGGATCAATGATCAGCTGCTGGGTGATGATGATCACCAGCGCGGTCATCGTACAGATCACAACGGTGTCGATGAACGGCTCCAGCAGGGACACAAAGCCCTCGGTGATCGGCTCTTTCGTCCGCACCGCCGAGTGCGCAATCGCCGCAGAACCAACGCCCGCTTCGTTCGAGAACGCCGCACGACGGAAGCCCTGGATCAGCGCGCCGACCATACCGCCAGCAACGCCAAGACCTGTAAAGGCACCCGCGAAGATTTGACCAAAGGCCCATCCGATCTGATCTGCGTGCATGATGATGATGACCAGCGCGGCCAATACATACATGACGCCCATGAACGGTACGACCTTCTCAGTCACACGCGCGATGGATTTCAAGCCACCGACGATCACGGCAAACACGATACCCGCAAAGACCAGACCTGTGATCCACCCCGGATAGTCGCCGACGATGCCCGCGATCTGCTGATGCGCCTGATTGGCCTGGAACATGTTGCCACCGCCCAGCGCACCAAGGATACAGAAGATCGAGAACAGAACCGCAAGGATTTTACCACCGGGCAGACCCAGTTCGGCAAAGCCCTTGGACATGTAATACATCGGACCACCGGAAACCGTGCCGTCCTCGTATTCATTGCGGTATTTGACGCCCAGCGTACATTCGGTGAATTTCGACGCCATACCCAAAAGGCCCGCAACGATCATCCAGAATGTGGCACCCGGCCCGCCGATCCCGACAGCCACCGCCACACCAGCGATGTTACCAAGACCAACCGTCCCGGACAGAGCCGTCGCCAGCGCCTGAAAGTGGCTGACTTCACCCGCGTCGTTAGGGTCGGAATAGTCGCCTTTGACCAGGCTGATTGAATGACCAAAGAACCGAAGCTGAACAAAGGCAAAATACAGCGTGAAGACTGTTGCCGCGACGACCAGCCATCCCACGATCCAAGGGAATCCCGTGCCCGGGAAGGGCGCGAAGATAAAGCTGACAAACGGCCCGGTGAAATCGGCGAAAGCCTGATTGATTTTTTCGTCCAGCCCCGGTGCATCTTGCGCCAGCGCGGGGCTTGCAAGGAACATGGCAGCTATGGCCAGACCCAAGTGTTTCAACATGTTCATAATCGTCACCCCCTCAATTCACTACAGTGACCGGAACATCGGCATGCATCACTAGATTCTGCGTTGAACTGCCAAACAGCCGTTTCTTGAACCCATCGGCCGACGCGCGGCCAACGATGATCTGCGTCCCGCCATTTTCAACTGTGATTGCATTCAGCGTTTCTGCCACATCGCCGTGACGCACGATGCCATGCGCCGTAAATCCGGCAGCGGTCAGCGCATCCACGGCCGGGCTTACGATCCGCGTCGTCGCCAAGTCGACCTCTTCTTCGCGCCGCTTGTGCCGCAACGCGTTTTCTTCAGGTGTTTGGAAAGTGAAAGGGGACCATTCGATAACGTAAACCACCAGCAACTCACACGTTCCGATCCGTTCAGCCAAATCCTTGGCAAAAGCGATCGCACGCTCTCCGGTTTCTGTCCCGTCCAGTCCAATGACAATTTTGGTTGTCATGACGTTCCTCCGATTTTGTTGATTATACCGGGGCCCGTGCCCCCGGCCGGGCAGCCGGAACCTGGAACTTACTGAGTAGACCGCCCTTGCGGATCAGTATCCAAGAAAAACACCAAAAAATAGAGGGGAAACTGAAAGACTCACCCTCCATTTAGATATACTGTTGCTTTATATATACTTTTTTTGCCCATTTTTTAGGCTACAGGCATTGACTGGGGATCGCTCCCGCTTGGTTCAACCCGGATCAGTGTTGTAAATCAACCGCTCGTCGCAGGGCGCGATACGCAAGATGTTGGTCGTACCCGGCACGTTGAAGGGCACACCCGCCGTGACAACGATCTGGTCCGCTTCGGCTGCAAACCCCCCGGAACGGGCGGCTCGAGCTGCATTCACCACGGCGCCCTTGAACCGCTCAAGCTCGGGCGTCATCACGCAATGACACCCCCAGGTCAGGCACAGGCGGCGGGCCGTACCCGTGGCCGGAGTCAACGCAAGGATCGGAACGGCCGGACGCTCGCGCGCGGTCAGCAAGGCGGTCGTTCCACTTTGTGTAAAGCAGCAGATCGCCTTGATTTCAGTTTTTTCCGCGATCTCTCGCGCGGCGGCAACAATGCCGTCGGCCACAGACGTGCCCTTGGCCGAGCGTGAAGACGCGATGATCTGAGAATAAGTTGGGTCTGCCTCAACCTCGATGGCGACTTTATTCATCGTCTGAACCGCCTCAATCGGGTAAGAGCCCGCAGCGGATTCAGCGCTGAGCATGATAGCGTCGGTGCCCTCGTAAATTGCGGTGGCCACGTCCGACACCTCGGCGCGCGTTGGCATTGGGCTTTCGATCATGCTCTCCAGCATTTGCGTCGCCACAATTACCGGCTTGGCCGCACCACGGCATTTCCGAACCAGACGTTTTTGGATCGGCGGCACGGCTGACACCGGCAGCTCGACGCCCAGATCACCCCGCGCGACCATGATACCGTCAGACGCATCAAGGATATCGTCAAATGCTTCAACCGCTGCCGGTTTTTCGATCTTGGACAAGATAGACGCGCGACCATCAGCCAATGCGCGAGCCTCAAACACGTCCTTCGCGCGCTGCACAAAGCTCAGCGCCAGCCAGTCGACACCCAGTTGGCAGACAAATTCCAGATCGTCACGGTCCTTCGCCGACAGTGCTGCAAGCGGCAGCACGACGTCGGGTACGTTCACACCCTTACGATTTGAAATCGTCCCGCCCACTTCGACAGAACAGTTGGCGAAGTCCTGCCCACAATCCTGCACGACCAGACGGATCTTGCCATCATTCACCAAAAGACGCGCGCCTGGCTCCAGCGCGGCAAAAATCTCGGGGTGTGGCAAACAAACGCGGCTGACATCCCCGGGCTTGGGATCAAGGTCCAGCCGGAAGACTGCACCCTCAACCAGTTCTTCTGCATCGTTGGCAAAGACACCCACGCGCAGTTTCGGGCCCTGAAGGTCCGCAAGGATCGCAATCGGACTGTCCAGATCCTTCTCTACCTGCCGAATGATCTGGTGACGTTCGCGAATTTCATCATGACTGCCATGGCTCATGTTCAGGCGGAATACATCTGCCCCCGCCTCGTGCAGGGCACGAATGGTATCATAATCGTTGGACGCCGGTCCCAGCGTCGCCACGATCTTTACACTTCTCAGGCGTCGCATTGGTCTTGCTCTCCTCACGTCGTCTTTTGGCTTCGCGGCAATGTTATCGCAAACATTGCCGCAGGCTGCTTATTGCGCAATTCCCTTTTCAAAGCAACTGCCCTACACCTGCGACAAACTAGATGACAGGCTTATGACGTATTCTCCGTTTTTTATCCACGGCGCTGATCGCCCGTCGCGCTGGCTGATTACATGCGACCACGCAACAAACACCGTTCCGCCCGATATCAACGGCGGCGATCTCGGCCTGCCGCGCGAGGATATGGAACGTCACATCGCCTATGACGTTGGCGCCTATGAGGTGTCCAAGCATCTGGGCGAGATCCTGAACGCACCCGTCATTGCCGCGAATTTCTCTCGCCTTGTGATCGACCCCAACCGGGGTGAGGATGACCCGACCTTGCTGATGAAGCTCTATGACGGCTCGATCATTCCAGGCAACCGCCACGCCGACAACGCCGAGCGCGAACGCCGCTTGAACATGTGCTATCGCCCGTATCACAATGCGCTGGCTGAATTGGCCGCCCTGCCCCACGCGGTGATTGTGTCGATGCATTCTTTCACCCGGCAGCTTCGCGGCCGTGATCCGCGCCCTTGGCACGTGGGTGTTCTGCACACCCCGGACGAACGTTTTGCGCGCCCGCTGATCAACCGACTGCAGTCCGAGGACGATCTGTGCGTTGGCATCAACGAACCCTATACCGGAGTGCTGCCCGGTGACGCGATCGACAAGCACTGCACGGGATTTGGCCGCCCCAATGCGTTGATCGAGCTACGCAACGACCTGATCGCCGATCATGCAGGACAGCGCGCATGGGCTGAACGGTTGGCAGTCGTCCTGAAGGACGCTCTGGACGACAGCGACCTTTAAGCGCACGACATTGTGAGGTTCGCCGCCAACACATATATTTCGAGGGAAAGGGGGCGACTGTGACTCAGGAATTCCTCACCTCCGTCTTTGGTTGGATGGCCGTACTCAACATCGCGGTATTGCTGTTTACCACAGCAATGGTCCTGCTTTTGCAGGACTGGATTGCCGGTATCCACGGCAGGATGTTCCAGATGGAACGCCCGGACGTGAAACGGGCCTATTTCAGGTATCTCGCCAACTACAAGATTCTGACATTGATTTTCTGCATCGTCCCTTGGCTTGCGTTGAAGCTGGCGTGACGTCCTGTTTGTTGAAACATCACCACCGGACCGCTAGGTCAGAGACAACGATAGTGTTTACCCGGAGCCAGACCATGGACAAGCAAACCGAAATCGAACTTCAGGCCGCCGCGTTCCGCCGCTTGCAAAAACACCTGATGGAAGACCGCACCGATGTTCAGAACATCGACATGATGAATCTGGCCGGGTTCTGCCGCAACTGCCTGTCGCGCTGGTATCAAGAAGCCGCCAATGAAAAAGGCATCGAGATGGGCAAGGACGAGGCCCGCCAGATTTTCTACGGCATGACCATGGATGAATGGAAAGCCAATTATCAGACCGAAGCCAGCCCCGAAAAACAGGCTGCCTTCGAGGTCTCGTTTGAGGAAAACGTCGGCAAGAAAGGCTGAGGTCATATAGCTAAAAGGCCCGCCATTCCAGCGGGCCATTTTAGTCAGATTGCCGCTTTCCGGCTTTCGTCCAAATAGATTTCGCGCAGGCGCTTGGCGATCGGGCCGGGTGTTCCGTTGCCCAGTGCAACCCCGTCGATCTCAACCACTGGCATCACGAAAGCACTGGCCGAAGTGGTAAAGGCCTCATCCGCCTCTTTCGCCTCGTCGATGGTGAACAGACGTTCCTCGACCTCCATCTGCGCCTCAGCCGCCATGCGCAGCACGGCCTTGCGGGTGATGCCGTGCAGGATGTCGTTGGACAGTGGGCGGGTGACGATCTTACCGTTTTTCACGAAGTAAGCATTGTTGCTGGTGCCTTCGGTGACATACCCATCTTCGACCATCCACGCATCGTCGCACCCGGCGGCCTTGGCCATCATCTTGCCCAAGGACGGATAAAGCAGCTGTGTTGTCTTGATGTCGCGACGGCCCCAGCGGATATCGTCGATCGAGATGATCTTGACCCCCTTCTGCGCCGCCGGACTGTCAGCCAGACCTGGCTTGTTCTGGGTGAACAGAACCAGCGTTGGTTTGGTGTCTGCGGCAGGGAACACAAAATCCCGGTCGCCATCGCTGCCGCGTGTGACCTGCAAATAGATCAGGCCCTCGACGATCCCGTTCAGTTCGACCAACTTGCGGTGAATTTCCAGCAATTCATCTTTGTCGCACGGCTCGGCCATCTGCAATTCGTCCAGCGAGCGTTTCAGGCGCACCGCGTGACCCTCAAAGTCGATCAGCTTGCCGTCCAGCACACTGGTCACCTCATAGACGGCGTCAGCCATCAGGAATCCACGGTCAAAGATCGAGACCTTGGCCTCGGTCTCGGGCAGGTATTCTCCGTTCACGTAAACGGTGCGGGTCATGGTGTTCTCCTCAGCCCCAGAGCGCGCTTGAAGGCGGATGCACTCCGGCGTCATCAAAAATCAGCGGGTTGGTGCGGTCTTCGGCCAGAAGAAGCGGGCCGTCAAGGTCCGTTACCATCGCACCCTGCGCCAACAAGGTCGCAGGGGCCATCGCAAGCGAGCTGCCGACCATGCAGCCGACCATCACTTGATACCCCTCGGCCAGCGACTGCTTGCGCAGTTCCAACGCCTCGGTCAGGCCGCCGGTTTTGTCGAGCTTGATGTTGACCACGTCGTATTTACCTTTCAGCGCCGGAAGGCTGGCGCGGTCATGACAGGATTCGTCAGCACAGACGGGCACCGGGCGCTCTATCCCGATCAACGCGTCATCTTCACCTGCGGGCAGGGGCTGCTCGACCAGCGCAACACCCAGACGCACCAGATGCGGGGCCAGATCGGCATAAACGGCAGCAGACCAGCCCTCATTCGCGTCGACAATGATCTGCGCGTCGGGCGCGCCTGCGCGAACAGCCTCCAGCCGGGGCATGTCGTCCGGCGTGCCCAGCTTGATCTTCAGCAATGGGCGATGCGCGTTTTGCGCCGCCTGCGCCTGCATCGCCTCGGGCGTGTCCAGCGAAAGAGTATAGGCGGTTATCTCTGGCCCCGGAACCGGCAGACCAGCAAGGTCCCAGGCACGCCTCCCTGCGCGTTTGCACTCCAGATCCCACAGAGCGCAGTCCACCGCATTTCGTGCAGCCCCGGCGGGCAACAGGTCCATCAGCGACTGGCGTGTAAATTCGGCTGGCAGACCCGCGATCTCGGCCTCGACGGACTCCAGCGTTTCGTCATAACGCGCGTAAGGAACACATTCGCCCCAGCCCTGATGCACGCCATCCGACAACCGGACCGTCAGAACTTTTGCCTCGGTCCGCGACCCGCGCGAAATGGTGAACACCTGCGCCAGCCGAAACACATCACGAGAGACTTCTATCTGCACGCGCCTACCCTTTCAGTTTAGTGTCGAAAAGGCCGGCAACAAACGCCACCGGCCCAGCGCTTAGATCACAGCGCGGCCAGCGCATCCACCAGTTTACCCGCACCGAACCGATAGGGATCAGTGGCGGGCAGACCCATCTCGGCCTCAACCTCGGCGATATAGGCCAAAGCGTCCTTTTCGCTCAGGTTCTGCGTGTTGATCGACACACCGACAACCTGACAGGCCGGGTTCGCGATCCGAGCCATCGGAAGGGCGGCGTCGCGCAGTTCTTGCAGCGTTGGCAGAGAATACTCCGGCAGGCCGCGCATATGGGTCCGGGTGGGTTCGTGGCACAGGATCAGCGCATCCGGCTGGCCGCCATGGATCAGCGCCATGGTCACGCCGGAATAAGATACATGATAAAGCGAACCCTGCCCTTCGATGTGATCCCAGTGATCTGCGTCATTCTCGGGCGTTAGGTATTCAACCGCACCCGCCATGAAATCGGCCACGACCGCATCCAGTGGAACGCCCTGCCCGGTGATCAGAATGCCCGTCTGCCCCGTGGCTCGGAAGGTAGACTTCATCCCCCGCTTGCGCATCTCGGCGTCCATCGACATGGCGGTATACATCTTGCCCGCGGAACAATCGGTGCCCACGGCCAGACAGCGCTTGCCTGTGCGTTTGCGACCATTTGCAATCGGATACCCAACGGTCGGCACCCGCACATCATGCAACGTGCAACCATGAGTCTGAGCAGCAGCGACCAGATCACCCTCATCACGCAGCAGGTTGTGCAGGCCGGACGCCAGATCATAGCCCATCTCCAGCGCTTCGATCAGCACCTTTTTCCAAGCTGCGCTGATCACACCGCCGCGATTGGCAACGCCGATCACCAACGTCTTTGCCCCGGCGGCCTTGGCTTCGGCAAGCGTCATATCCGTCATGCCAAGATCGGCCTTACAGCCGTCCATGCGGTATTGACCCACGGCGTTGTCTGGTCGCCAGTCGCGGATTCCGATGGCAACCTTTGCCGCCAACTGGTCGGGCGCATCGCCCAAAAACAACAGATACGGTGTCTCGATCATTGCGGTGCACTCCTTTGATTCCGGCGCAGATTATTAAACCGCCCGAACGAGTGTTTCGCGTTTTCCTGCAAGGACGCAGGGTCCAAGGGGATAATCTTGCGTAGTATTCACCAAACGCGCAAAATCATCCCAAGTTTTCAAAGCGATTAAACTTTAACCTCCAGCGACGCAGCGTATTACGGTGAATGCTGCGATTGCATTGCCGCATCTGCACAAAGGCGCTTGCACAGCATCGCGCAATTTAATACCTCAGGAGGCAAGAAAATCGCAATTTCCTTTCTCGCACGAGGTCCAGATGAGCTTTCGCATCCAACCCACCGCCCCCGCGCGCCCCAACCGCTGCCAATTGTTCGGGCCGGGATCAAACACCAAACTGTTCCCGAAAATGGCCGCGTCTGCAGCCGATGTGATTAATCTGGACCTTGAGGACTCGGTCGCACCTTCTGACAAGGATGCAGCCCGCGCAAATGTAATCGAAGCGCTGAACACCATCGACTGGGGCGGCAAGTATATGTCCGTCCGCATCAACGGGCTGGACACACCTTACTGGTACCGTGACGTCGTCGACCTGCTGGAACAGGCAGGCGATCGTCTGGATCAGATCATGATCCCCAAAGTCGGGTGCGCAGCAGATGTCTACGCCGTAGACGCGCTGGTCACAGCAATCGAGCGCGCCAAGGGCCGCACCAAGCCCGTCAGCTTTGAGGTCATCATCGAATCCGCCGCTGGCATCGCCCATGTCGAAGAAATCGCGGCCTCCTCGCCTCGCATGCAAGCCATGAGCCTTGGTGCTGCGGACTTTGCCGCGTCGATGGGGATGCAGACCACCGGCATCGGTGGCACGCAGGAAAACTATTACATGCTGCGCGAGGGCGAAAAGCACTGGTCCGATCCGTGGCACTGGGCACAGGCCGCCATTGTCGCGGCCTGCCGCACCCATGGCGTGTTGCCCGTGGATGGCCCGTTCGGCGACTTCTCAGATGACGAAGGGTATATCGCGCAGGCCAAACGCTCGGCCACTTTGGGCATGGTCGGCAAATGGGCGATCCATCCCAAGCAGATCGCGCTCGCCAATCAGGTCTTCACCCCGTCGGACGAGGCCGTGTCCGAGGCCCGCGAAATCCTTGCCGCGATGGAGCAGGCAAAGGCCAACGGCGAAGGCGCAACGGTTTACAAGGGACGTTTGGTGGACATCGCGTCGATCAAACAGGCCGAGGTCATCGTGGCACAGGCCGAATTGATCGCCGCAAACGGTTAAAACTGAAAAGGCGCCCCAAAGGGCGCCTTTTTATTAACGGCCAAAGACGTCATTGGGCGTCCAGGTAAATCGTTCACCCTTCTTGCCCCATTTCATCATCAGGCAAGACGTTCCGTATTTCTGAAAATACTTGATCTTCAGAGGGTACCATCCCGCCTGCGGGACTTCGACCTCGGTCCGCTGGTTTGCGTCGCAGCCCTGCCGACCGTTGAAATAGCCGATCTGCTGCCCGCCGACCCAAGCGTCGATCCCGTCATTAGACCAGGTCTCCAGTTCGTAGACGCCGGGCGCGTTGAACTTGATGTAACCGGTGATCTCTGCCGCGACATTGAAGGCTTCGTTGAACGTCAGCACCGGGTCGCCTTCTGACGTATCGCGATAGTCCAACCCGCGCAGCGGCTGCCCCGGCTTGGCCTTTTTCAGCAGAAAATCAACCTTGGACAGGTTTTGGATCTTGCGCGGAGGATTACCCTCCCATGCGTATTTTACGTCAAGCCCCGCTTTTGGGCTGGGCTGGGGGCTGGCAGGTTGCAGCTTGAGCGGCGCTGTCATGGCCGCGCCGGCAATCATCGCGAATACTGCGACAAGCGCCCCTGTTCTGAAGAGTTTCATTTTCTCCTCCCTGAGAGTCATCCCGCGGGGTATGTTCCCCGTCAAATTAGGTCATTAACTGACACTAGGGCGTGAAAATTAACCCCGCAAGACGGTTAAACATCACAATCGCAAGGCTAAGCACGCATATCTTTGGGCGAATCCATGACGACATAAGACGTAATCGACGTGACATGGGGCAGTGTTCCCAGCACATCAGTGTGAAAGGTCTTATATGCCGGAAGGTCCGCGCATTCGACGCGCAGCAGGTATTCTATGGTGCCGGTGATGTTGTGACACTCAACCACTTCGGGGGCACGCTGAAGGGCACGCTCGAACCCTTCTTGCGCGGCTTTGGTATGTTCACCCAGCCCCACGCCGATATACGCCACGAACCCCACTCCAACCGCCGCCGGATTCAGCACCGCACGATATCCGGCGATCACCCCTGAACGCTCCAGCTCTTGCACGCGGCGCAGGCAGGCAGACGGGGAAAGCCCGACACGTTCGGCCAGATCCAGATTGCTGATCCGTCCATCACGCGAAAGCTCGTGCAATATTTGCTGATTTATTTGATCTATCTTGGCCATTGATTGCAAAACTATGACAATAACGCACAAAAACGCAATTTCATTTGCCCTATGCGCAGTAATTATCCCCTTCATGACATATGAGATTCTTCTGGCCCTGGTCACGTTTGCCTTTGTTTCGTCTATCACGCCCGGACCAAACAACCTGATGCTGATGGCGTCCGGCGCGAATTTCGGCTTTCGCCGGACGGTCCCGCACATGTTGGGGATCGGATTGGGCTTTACGGTGATGGTTCTGCTGGTCGGGGCTGGTTTGGTGCAGGTCTTTGACCGATTTCCAATCAGCTATACGATCCTGAAAACCGCCTCGGTGCTTTATCTGCTGTTTCTTGCCTGGAAAATCGCGCATGCAGCGCAAGCCAAGGCGGGGGAGACCTCGGGCACGCCGATGACCTTTCTACAGGCCGCAGCTTTTCAATGGGTCAACCCCAAGGCATGGGTCATGGCCCTGACCGCCACAACCGCCTACACGCCCGAGCAAACTCTGAACGCCATCGTTGTCGTTGCGTTGGTCTTTGGCGCGGTGAACCTGCCCTCGGTCAGTACGTGGACGGTTCTGGGGCAGCAGATGGCGCGCGTGTTGACTAACCCGAAACGGTTGTCGGTGTTCAACTGGACCATGGCGATATTGCTGGTGGCCTCGCTGTACCCTGTTCTATGGCCGACGTAACCAGCTTCTTGGTGAAGAAATCTGGCGGCAACAAAGGCCGATCGCATTGCCCGAGTTGCATCCGGCGCGACGTCAGGTCATATAGCAGGGAAATTCCGCGTTGAGAGGCGTCATGACCCAGTATCTGGATTTCGAAAAACCCCTGGCCGAGATTGAAGGCAAGGCCGAGGAATTACGCGCGCTGGCCCGCGCCAACGAAGAGATGGACGTGGCCGAAGAAGCCGCTGCACTGGACGCCAAGGCCGCCAAGCTGCTGGACGAGCTTTACGCGGATCTGACCCCGTGGCGCAAATGTCAGGTTGCACGGCACCCTGAACGGCCACATTGTCAGGACTACGTCAAGGAACTGTTCACCGAATTCACTCCGCTGGCCGGGGACAGAAACTTTGCTGATGATCTGGCCGTGATCGGTGGTCTAGCGCGTTTCGACGACCAGCCCGTCATGGTGATCGGGCACGAAAAAGGCTCGGACACCAAGTCGCGGATCGAGCGGAATTTCGGCATGGCCCGGCCCGAAGGATACCGTAAAGCCGTCCGGCTGATGGAAATGGCAGGGCGGTTTGGGCTGCCGGTCATCACCCTAATCGACACGGCTGGGGCCTACCCCGGCAAAGGCGCGGAAGAGCGCGGCCAGTCAGAAGCGATCGCCCGCTCAACCGAGATGTGCCTGAAAATCGGCGTACCTTTGGTTTCGGTCATCATAGGCGAAGGCGGCTCGGGCGGGGCGGTGGCATTTGCTACGGCAAACCGCGTGGCGATGCTGGAGCATTCTGTGTACTCGGTCATCTCGCCCGAAGGCTGTGCGTCGATTTTGTGGAAAGATTCGGAAAAGATGCGCGAAGCGGCAGAAGCCCTTCGTCTGACCGCGCAAGACCTTTACAAACTGGGCGTCTGCGACCGCATCATTACCGAACCCAAAGGTGGCGCTCATCGTGATCGGGCGGCTGCGGTTGACTCGGTTCGCGCAGCGATTGCCGCAATGCTGAACGAGTTGGACGGCAAAGACGCGGCCGCGCTGATCCGCGACCGCCGTCAAAAATTCCTCGATATCGGATCAAAAGGGCTGGCCGCGTAACGCGCCTAGCCCCCCAACTGCCGCAACAGCGCCACCGAGGGCTCGCCCGTCACTGGCAGGCCTTTGGCGCCCTGATAGGCGCTGATGGCGGATTTCGTGTTGTTCCCAATCACACCGTCTGCGCCCTGCGTATCATACCCGGCGGCAGTCAGTCGGCGTTGCAATTCCTTGCGATCCTCCAGCGTCAAACCAGTGGCATCCGGCCCGAATGATGCCTGGAACGGCGCACCGCCCGCGATCCGGTCGGACAAGTGCCCGACGCCAATCGCATAGCTGTCCGAATTGTTGTACCGCTTGATCACCTGAAAATTTCGGAAAACAGCAATACGCGGTCCCGGCTTTTGCGGCTGCAGAACCGCGACCGGCGTGCCCGAGACTGTTCCAACCTCACCACCCCAAGGCTGCCCGCGCACCCAACCCGCGCGGGCCAGATATGCCGCAGTAGAGGCAAGTGAATCCGTTGGGTCATCAGACCAGATATCACGCCGTCCATCGCCGGTGAAATCCACCGCATAAGCAAGGTACGAGGTTGGAATGAACTGGGTGTGACCCATTGCGCCTGCCCAGCTTCCAGTCATCTTGTCGGGCGTCGTGTCGCCCTCCTGAATGATCTGCAGGGCCGCGATCAATTGCTTTTCAAAGAATGCACCCCGCCGCCCGTCATAAGCCAGTGTCGAGGTCGCCGAGATCACGGGCACGTCACCACGGCGGGCACCATAGCGGCTTTCAAGCCCCCAGACCGCAACGATAACCTCTTTGTCGACACCGTATTGCGCCTCAATCTTGGACAACGTCCCGGCGTGGCGGACCATCATCTGCTGACCCGTCTCAATCCGCTCATCCGAGGCGGCGATTGCCAGATAGTCTTCGAGCGAGCGCTTGAACTCAACCTGATTGCGATCGCGTTCGATCACGTCAGGCAAATACCCCGCCCCCTGAAAGGCTCGATTGATTGTGGATTGCGAAATGCCCTGCGAGGCCGCGCGACCTTTGAAACCGGTCACCCAGGCATCCCAGCCCGAGTTCGGAACGGCACGCATTCGCGATGCAGGTGCGGTGGACTGAGTCCCTGCGGAGCATGCAGTCAAAAGGGTGGACCCGAGGCCGACAGAAAATACTCGACGATTGATCATGGCTGAAATCTGCTCTTGTTGTGATTTGGTCCAGAGTACAACAGAGCCGCGCCCTAAACCAGAACGACGAACCAGGTCAGAGCAGGCGCCGGGCGCTCGGCGACAAGTCGCCTAGCTGACCAGCATCCTCAGGCCCTGCGTGACATCCGAACGCACCGCGAGGCGCAAACCGGGTTCATCCCCAGCCTTGAGTGCCGCAATGATCAACTTGTGGTAATGCGGTGGCTCGGTCCGGCGCAGACGGCCATACAAAGCGCGCATTGTCGGTCCCAATTGCAGCCAAACGGTTTCGGCTATGGCCAGCATCGCGGGCGCCTGCGCCCTCAGGTATAGGGTCCGGTGAAACTCAAGATTGGTCCGAATATAGCCGACGGCGTCGCGTTTGGTGACCATTTCAGCCACGTTCATATTAATGCTTTGCAGCCGGTCGATCAAAGCCATGTGCGCCCGAGGCAAAGCGCGGCTTGCCAGCTCCACCTCAAGCAAGGCACGCAGGGCTGCCAGTTCTTCGATCCGGTCATTCGTCAACTCGGGCGTCGAGACGCGGCCGGATGACGACAGAAACAGCGCGCCTTCCGCTGCCAGACGCCGCACCGCTTCGCGCGCCGGGGTCATCGAAACGCCAAACTCTTTGCCGATCCCGCGCAAAGTCAGGGCCTGACCCGGCGAAATCTCACCGTGCATGATACGGGCGCGCAGGGCACGGTAAACCCGGTCATGTGTTGCAGTTTGGGTTTCTGAAGGACGAGCGCTTAACATGCCCCCATGTGATCACAAACTGACCTGCGGTCAACTCATGGCAGTATCGAATCTATACTGATGAAGCTGCGCCCCGTTGTCGCGCAGCCATCGCCTTTGGTCTTTGTAGTCCCCGAAAATACGTTCGACCTGCGCCCAAAACGCGGGTGAGTGGTTCATTTCCGCCAAATGCGCAACCTCATGCGCCGCCACGTAATGCAAGATGTCGGACGGGGCCAATATCAACCGCCAAGAAAACATCAAACCACCAGCCGAACTGCACGACCCCCAGCGAGACCGCGTATCCCGGATCGTCAGGCTGGAATAAGGACGTCCCAACATGGCCGCATAGTCATCGCACGCCCCGGTAAGACGGTCCCGCGCCAATTCCTTGAGAAACCTGACCAAGCGCCGCGCCTCGGCGCCCTTTGGGACTGCGATTTCATCAGTGCCCAACTGCACACGACGTCCGCTGGCGGGAACGATTCGCCGTGCGACGCCCTCGACCGGGATGCTTTGACCAAACTGGACAACCGACAGCTCCGGTCTGTCCTCAAGATGTTGCCGGATCCAGTCTTCTTTCATACGTGCAAAGTTCAGCGCCTCGGCCTCTGGCACGCCTTGCGGGTAAGTCAGTGTAACGCGTCCATCCAATTGGGAAATTCGCAGGCTGATCCGTCGCGCCCGTGCTGACTTGCGCAATGTCAGCGGCACCGGAGGTGTCCCGGGCAGTGCGTGATCTCCCATATGCCTGTTTCTCCTGCTCAAAGGCTTTGACAGTACCCGCCGCATGTGGCACGTGACCTGAATCGTTGATACGACTCACCTGATATCAAGGGGAATTGACATGCCCAAGGAAGAATGGGGTGTAAAGCGCGTTTGCCCGACAACCGGTAAGCGGTTTTATGACCTGAACAAGGACCCGATCGTTAGCCCCTATACCGGCGAGATCGTGGAGCTTGAAACCGGCAAAAGCCGGATGATCGCCGCGGATGCGGAAGACGCAGCATCGGCCAAAGCGCGTGAGAACGCGTCGGATGAAGATATTGTTTTGGATGATGACGACAACGTCGACGTTGAACTGGACGACGATCTGCTGGACGACGATGACGACAACAATGATAACGTGTCGCTGGACGACATCACCGACATGTCGTCCGAGGACGAAAACTAATACCGGTCAGAGGCGGCCCTGCGCCGCCTCGAACCGTCCCGGACGGCGGGCTAAAAGTTTTTAACCACTCAGCCTGTTTTTGGACTTGCGCTAACCGCCACTGTCTCATAAACGTCCGTCCACTGCTTCGGCAGTACCTTTTTGGGGCCTTAGCTCAGTTGGGAGAGCGCTTGCATGGCATGCAAGAGGTCAGGGGTTCGACTCCCCTAGGCTCCACCAAAATCCATTGATTTTGCTGGATAAATCTGGAAGCATTTTCTCCTGCACCCGAACTACCCCCGAAAGTTCGTCGATACCCCTCCCTTATTTTCGGACTCCCCTGCGCCCTTCATTGAGTCGGATTGTCGCACCCCTCCCCCCCCCGGCCTCACCCGGACGCCGCGCGATTTTGTTTATAGGCCACACATAGCAAGCGCGGAATGTCCGGGCTTTTTGACTGCTATGTCAGATGAGACAAGGCCATCCGTGCAGCTACTAGTGCGTTTCGCCGAGAGTACATAAGCCTTTTGGTCATTTGTTGCACCAAGCGCGAACGACCGCTTTGGAAGTCTGAGCGGTCATTCGCTGCAACTTGCTTGAACGTCTGCTCTGCGGACGAAGCCGCAATTGGTGATGTCCAATCAAACGTCCGCTTTGTAGTGCGCCAAAAACATAGCGACGCAATCGTCCAGGACGTCTTTTGGTGTCGGGTTCTCGCCAAGAAAGAACTCCGGCCAGAAGAAGAAGTTTTTGACGAGCCCCAAAAGCTGGTTCGTTGCGAAGGCAGGATCAGCTTCTCGTATAACGCCAGCGTCCATAGCCTCACTAATCAACCGCGTCATCGGATAATCGTGGGTTTCGGTCTGAGTGAAGAACCGCCGGGACCGATCAAGGTCACGGATCAGCTCTGACAGGACCATGCGATTTAATCCGATGGCTGTTTCTTCCGTGATCACTCCGACGTAGTACCAAAGAGCATCCTTCAGTTGCTCGGCGAAGTCGCGATCCGGATCATAGGATACCGGCTGCATGCTGCGGCTCTGTTCCAACATGATCTCTGAGATCGCGTCGAACAGCGCCTCCTTGCTTTCGAAGTGATTGTAAAGCGTGCGACTCGATACGTTCGCTTTTTTCGCGATTGAGGTGGTCTTTGCCCCCAGGAACCCTTGCTCACGGAACTCATCGATGGCTGCGTCGATGATATCTTTCCGTTTCTTTTCAGTACGTTTCACAGGTTCCACCTCAATAAGTAAAAAGTTGTGTTTACAAACACCTTACCACCCCATAAGTAAACTTCACAATTTACTTTTGCAAGGCCAAGCGTCTTCCAACCCGAAAGGACCAAGACCATGACAACCCAAACCCTTAGCGCTGGCAAAAACCAAGTGACCTTCAAGTCCTTTGGTGTGGATTTGGCAGGCGACCTCTACCTTCCCGAAGGATTTGACGCGTCGAAGAAATACAAAGCCATCGTCGGCGCTAGCCCCTTCCCGCAGGTGAAAGATCAGATCCCCGCGACCTACGGCCCGGAAATGGCCGCTCGCGGCTTCATCTATCTGGGCTTTGACTATCTGGGCATGGGCGACAGCCCCGCGCTGCCAGGAGAGCACATGAAATCGCGCTATATGTTCCGACTGATCGAGAACACTTGGGACGCTGTGTCATACCTCGGCACCCTTCCATTCGTGGAAGAAATCCACGGCCTGGGCGTGTGCCAGGGCGGCTCGATCATCGCCTCCGCCGCCGTAACCGACCACCGCATCAAGAAAATCGCTCTGGTCTCTGGAATGATGGCCGCAGATGGGTTCCAGTGGGCCGATCCCAACATGGCGCACCAGATGATCGCAGCGTCCAATGCGGCGATGCAGAAGATGTATGAGACCGGCGAGCCGGTCTACGTTGACACTTTCGGCCTGGATGACGAAATTTCCCGCGAAGATTTTGTCGCAGCCGCTCCGTTCCCGTCGATGGCTGAGGCCAGCTATGACTACTACGGTCGCACAGGGGCCAAGGGGCCAGAAGCAGTTCCGAACTTCTCAAACATGCATATTGCCGATCAGAGCATGCAGTCCCTGTTCTCACTTGGTGAAGCCTATGCTGACAAGATCACGCAGCCTACGCTGACGATCTACTCCAGCACGGCATTCACTGCGCCTTGCTCCACCCAGTTTATCGAAAAGCTGACGAACGAGCATGAGGAACTGGCGTTCGACGAATTCGGCCACGTGGACTTCTACTACAAGCCAGATGCCGTGAAAGCGTCGACCGACGCCGCCGCCGAGTTCTTCAACAAGTGAACCAACGAGACAGAGGCCACAAAAAGGCCTCTGCCTACCTCATACCGGGAAACAGACATTGGTCCGTAGCGCAGCATTTGAGAGTTTGGGCTCAAGGCAGTCGTTCGCCGCGGTGTCCATCAATGTCCGCTTACGGGATAGCGGGATCTAAGTTAGGTCAGAACTCAATATTTGGAAATTCCTGCCGACGCCTACGGAAAACCTGACAAAGAAACCCGACTGGATTTTTGGGAATCTCGGCAACGACATAACTTCCTATAACCGACTTTCCTTATGCCAGCGTAAGCTGATGAAAGTTTTGAGATCCGAAATATCGACAGGATCGCGAACAATGCCGGTGCAGGCAGAACACTTTGCTACGGCTCAGCAAAGAGCCAATCAAGAATATAGAAGCTTCGACAACTTTTCGGCTCCTCCATTCAGGAGAGGAAGGAATTCGAGCAACCCTTGCAGTTTATGCCTTTGCGTTGGGGCATGAACCGACAAAGTGGCGACCAACCTGCCCGTCTCGTCCTGAATTGGAACGGCCACAGCGGTCATGCCGGACATGAATTCTTCGTCATCAGTCGAATAACCGCTGACAGAAATCCGGTTCATTTCGGCCCGCAATGCCTTAGGTTCGGTCAGTGTATGCTGCGTCTGGGCGTCCAGCCTTCCAGCGGCCAGATAACCGTCCAGAACTTGTTGCCTAAGCGTCGACAAGTACATCTTGCCGCTAGCTGTGCAGTGAAACGGCACTTGCGTCCCGACCGGCAACTGAATGCGCAAAGGCCACTTTGTCTCGACCCGGTCAAGATAGATCATCCCTTCGCGGTCGGGGATTGCCAGATTGCATGTTTCACCGATTTCATCTGCCACGCTGCGCAAAATCCTAAGTCGCGCAGTACGCAAATGTTCGGACGACACTGTATTCACCGAAAGCTGACGCAGGCGGGGGCCCGGTCCGAAAGACCGCCCATCCAGATCACGCTGAAGGAAACCTTCGGTCTCAGCAGTTTGCAATAAGCGATGAATCGTAGGTTTTGCCAGACCCAGCGTTTCAATCAGATCCGAGGGTCTAACAGCAACTCCGCGACGAGCGACTTCTTCCAGGATCAGCAACAGGCGCAGGTTCGTCGGTATCTGAGAATCTTTGTCTGGTACATCTAAATTCGCCATCCCGCTACCTTCTAGTTGTTGGGCAGCAGGATCAAGGCCAGATCGGGCACCAACGAAACAAGTATCCAAACTGATAGCAAGGCAACCAGATACGGCACCGTGTAGCGTAACAACCGGAAATACGGAACACCTGTTACACCTGAAGCCACGTACAAGTTCAGCCCATAGGGCGGAGTGATGAATCCGATGGACGCCCCCACAAGAAAAATCACCGAGAAATGGATCGGATCAACTCCTACCGATGCTGCGATAGGGGCCAGAATGGGAGCGAGAATAATCGTTACCGGGAGACTCTCCAAAACCATGCCGGAAAAGAATACGATCACCATCGAGGTGAACAGCACCGCATGATACCCGCCCATCGACGTGACGAAATCGCCAATAGTCTGCTGCGCACCAAGCAAAGACAGGATTTGCTGCATCACGACCGACACCGCGATCAGCGGCGCAAGGATACCGGTGATCTGTGCCGAACGGATCACGATCGATGGGATTTCTGGAATGGTAAAACCCTCTACCACAAACATCTCGGCATATGTCTTTTCGGTGGGCGGAATGTTGTTGCGTGCGCCCATGATGCGGTTGATCGGATAGCTGACCAGCCCAGCGATCACGCAGAATCCCACGGTAACTCCTGCCGCTTCGGTCGGCGAGAATTTACCCGTGTATATACCCCAAAGAACCAGCCCAATGGCAAAGAACCCGAGCCATGCGCCAAAGGCAGTTTTCAGAATACGGTTCAGTTGCAGAGGGATCAGGTAGCCCCATCCATTCATGCGGCAGATGATCCAACAGGCGAGTTGCATGCCCATTACCATCAGCGCACCGGGCAGAATGCCTGCTACGAACAGTTCGGAAATCGGCAGGTTCATCAGGAAACCATAAACGATGAAAATAATCGAAGGTGGGATGATGATCCCAACCGTACCCCCTGCTGCCGCAGTTGCCGCACTGAACCTTTCGTCATATCCGCCCTTGACCATCTCAGGGTGCAGCATTGACCCGATCGTCGCCGTCGTGGCCGAGTTCGATCCCGAAATCGCCGCGAACAATCCGCAGGCCCCCAATGATGCCATCGCAAGCCCGCCGCGTATCCAACCCAGACAGGCGTAAGCAAAGTCACTTAACCTGCGGGCGATACCGGACTTGTTGATTAGGTCGCCAGTCAGAATGAAAAGTGGCATCGCCAGCAGGGCGAAACCCTTATTGAAGACGTTCAACAGCTCGGCACCCATATTGTCCAGCGTAAGGCCGAGGACAAAGGAACAGCCAATCACCCAGTAGCTGATGACCAGCAAAACAGGCACACCAAGCATGAACAGAAATGTGACCCCCACCGAGATCAGAGTTACCCAGGTTCCGTCTGCCATCAGTCTGAACCTATCACTGCCTGTTGCAACAAAGGCTTGCCTGTTTTCCAGTTTCGGAAATCATCGGCCAAGTTCTGAAATACCCGCCCAACCATCAAGAAAAACGATAGGGGGGCAGCCAGCAGGAACCACCATTGCATAATGTTGTCTGTGCCCAGAACAATCTGGAAATTCGATGCGGATAACGCCACCAGTCGTGTCGTGGTCACGATCACGATGACAGCAAAGATGAACCATAACACCGCGTCCAAGATCAGGCACGCCAACTGAGCGCCACGCGGCATTGCTGTGCGGAACTCGGAAAAACTGAGATGAGTGCGCAGGCGCACGTTGTAAGACGCGCCAAACCACGCCATTACCATAAATAACAGGGGGGGGATGGTGGTAGACCATGGTTCCTGATCATTGAACACGAACCGATCTATGACTCCCCAGAAGATAATCAGCGCGATCGCCAGATACGAATACACCATGACCGAGCGCTCAAGGTGGTGTTCGATAAATGGCACTTTTCGGTAAATCATCATGATCAGCAATCCGCCAAGAGCCGCTACCACCGTGCCCATCACCCAGGCCGCGTCCGAGCGCAACGCAGATTGAATCTCGAATGAATCCCGGCTGAGTAAAGCGCTAAAAATCGCGCCGATATCTGCCCACAACGACATGAACCCCGTCCTCCCAGTGGGTATTTTTTGGAACTGGCCCGCTTGGGGCCAGTTCGTTCAGCTTAATCAGGCAGTGCCCATCCACCAACGACGGGGCTCGACATTTTCGGGCAGCATGTCTGCCGGAATCTCGCGCGCGATATCGTAGATTTCCTGATAGGTATCGATGCCGCCCGCCCAGTTGTTCAGACGCTCACGCCATTGCGCCCACGGTTCGGGATTGTAGTTCGGGGCACACATCTCTTCGGCCAGTTTGATCTGATCGTCCGGCAGGAAGGCCGCACGAACGCCGTTCTCTGCAAAGATCGTGTTAGGCAGTTGCGGGTCCGAGAACCCCACGGTGTTCAGCAGTGCAGCCTCGTTCGCACCCTGAATCAGCGCTTGTGTGAAGTACGAGGATTCCATGACGGCATCCTGAAGCTCTCCGCTCAGGCTGTCGAAAACTTTCGCTGACATCGAAGTATGTTCGGTACCGCAGAAGAACTTAAGGTTCACCGATTGCGAAACAACAGGGGCCATGTTGGCATAGGCAACAGCAGACGCCCATGTTTCGGCCCCGTCGATCAAACCGGTCTTCAGCGCGTCCAACGTTTCTTCCCACGCCACCGGCACCGGGTTGAGGTTAAGCAACTGCATCGCGATCCGGCCAAGTTGTGTGCCGGTGACCCGGTTCTTGGTGCCGAACAGTTCCTCCAGTTTTGTCACAGTAGGCTTGTCCGCAAAAGTCGAACCCATCTGTAGGCCGCGCAGTTCACAGTGGGTGAACAGGAACTTCAGGCCATGCCGTTTTTCCAATGGGTCACGCAGGATGCGCTGGCTTTCGGGGCTGTAGAAGAAATGATACTGCGCCGCGCGGCTTGGGAACATATAGGCATAGTCCAGCACGTTAAGATACGGTGCACCGCCCGCGGAGTTCTGGGTTGAGGCGGCGTAGATATCCACAATTCCCTGCTGAGTCTTCTCAACACAGCTAAGCTGACCGCAGATCTGATTGTCGCCAATAAATTCGATGCGAATCTCACCGTCTGTGCGTTCTTCCAGGTCGCGGGCGAACTCAATGGCCCCTGCCCGTTCGATCAGCAGGTTGCGGGTATTGAAACCGGCCGCACCGAATTTCAGCGTGTGTTTGGGTTCTTTTGAGAACCGCTTTTCATAATTTGATTCAGCGGCTTGCGCCAAATTGGCGAGGCTCATCGCGCCGCCGAACCCACCAGCTGCCAGCAGAGTCGAGCTCATGCCATAGCGACCTGCCACACGGAAGAAATCCCGCCTTGAAATGCCACTCAGTTTCCGTCCGATCTCCATTGCTATCCTCCCGTATCGCAATTATTGAGACGTTTTGTATCAAAAAAGGCTAGTATAGTTCTGGCAATTTGCATAGAGTTTTTTAACGACTTTGGGAGGAGACGGTCATGGAGGTGGACTATGCGGTTGTAGGGGCGGGGTCTTCTGGCTGTGTCATTGCCAACCGTCTGAGCGCCGATCCAAACATTAAAGTCGCCCTGCTTGAAGCGGGTGGGCCAGATACGAATCCATGGATTCACATCCCCGTTGGGTATTTCAAAACCATGCACAACCCATCGGTCGACTGGTGTTACCGCACCGAGCCCGACCCAGGGCTAAACGGTCGTTCTATTGACTGGCCGCGCGGAAAGGTTTTGGGTGGTTCGTCCTCGCTAAATGGTCTTCTTTACGTGCGCGGACAAAAAGAAGACTACGACCGCTGGCGTCAGATGGGCAATGTAGGCTGGGGATGGGAAGACGTGCTGCCCCTCTTCAAGCGCAGCGAAAATCAAGAACGCGGTGAGGATGCCTTTCATGGCACAGGCGGCCCGCTTTCAGTGTCGAATATGCGTATACAACGTCCGATCTGTGACGCCTGGGTCGCCGCCGCGCAGTCCGCGGGCTATCCGTTCAACCCGGACTACAACGGTGCGGAACAGGAAGGCGTCGGATATTTTCAGCTGACGACGCGCAACGGGCGCCGGTGCAGCGCTGCAGTGGCCTATCTCAAACCGATCCGCGACCGAGGCAATCTGAACATCATCACCCACGCTCTGGTTTCGCGAGTAGTACTCGACGGAAAGAAGGCCACCAAGCTGGAATATCGCGACCGCTCTGGCGAGACACGGACTCTTAAGGTGCGCCGGGAAATCATACTGTCTGGAGGGGCAATCAACTCGCCACAGATATTGATGCTATCGGGCATCGGTAATCCCGATCACCTGAAAGACAATGGGATTGAGCCGATACACGCCTTACCTCGCGTTGGCAAAGGGTTGCAGGATCACCTGCAGGCGCGCCTTGTATTCAAATGCAACGAACCCACGCTGAACGACGAAGTGCGCAGCCTGCTCAATCAGGCCCGCATTGCGCTAAAATATGCCTTGTTTCGCGCTGGGCCCATGACCATGGCTGCTAGCCTTGCCACCGGGTTTCTGAAAACGCGCCCCGAAGTGCATACGCCCGATATCCAGTTTCACGTCCAGCCGTGGTCTGCGGACAGCCCTGGCGAAGGCGTGCACCCTTTCTCTGCTTTTACCATGTCGGTTTGCCAACTGCGCCCTGAAAGCCGAGGCGAGCTGCTCTTGAATGGGCCTGATCCTTCTGAATATGTCAAAATCGTTCCGAATTACCTGTCAACGGAAACCGACTGCCGGACGATCGTAGACGGAGTGAACATCGCCCGAAAGATCGCACGGCATAACCCGTTGGCGTCAAAAATCTCGGAAGAGTTCCGGCCTGACGCTCAGCTATCCTGCAATGATTACGAAGGCACACTGGACTGGGCACGGTCGAATTCTGTTTCGATCTACCACCCGACAGGCACCTGCGCGATGGGCGCGTCGGGCGATGCGGTTGTAGACCCCCATTTGAAGGTCAACGGAATAGAAAACCTGCGGGTCGCTGATTGCTCGATCATGCCCGAAATCGTCAGCGGAAACACCAATGCGCCTGCGATCATGATCGGTGAAAAGGCGAGCGATTTGATACTTGCCGATACCTGACCACTCGGCACGTGCGATCCGTTCTCTTTTGCGGCTAGCCCACTTTGGCTCTCAAAGTATGGAAATTCCTTCAGACGCCTTTGGAGAAGTCTTCAGGCCCTCCTCATTGTACTATGTGTGTTTCCAGATCGGCCTTCAAAACTCCAAAAGCGGACAATCAAGGCAGCGCAACCGAACGACCGCTATGCGGACAAAGCTGCCGATAAGTCAGCTTGTTGGGATGTATGAAAACGGCCCAAAGCCGACCTTCGGGTTTCAGCTTTTGCCGCAGCGCGGCATGCTCTAATTCTAAAGTGGTTTTTGATAGCCTCAGTACTAACCCTCACTTAGGCTCACTTTTGGCAAACCATTGCTGACGCAAAGACGAAGTGACCTAAATTCATACCCTCGCTTTCTCGAAGGCTGACCAAGCGGTTTCGAATACTTCAAAATCAAATCCCGGCTGGCTCGCCGCGTCGAGGATAATGTGCTCTGTTGTCAATAGCTTTTGGATTGCGGCTTCCAATTGATCGACGACATCCTCGGGAACCACCAGAGCACCGTGTCGGTCGGCGTGCATCAGTTCTCCCGAATTGACCGTCAGACCGAATACCGAGACCTGCGTGTCGATCTCGCGGACATGGACGAAACCATGGCTCGGCCCGATCGAACCGGCGACAACTGGGAAACCTTCGGGCAGGTCTCCGAGGTCGCGCATGACACCATTGGTCACCACGCCAGACATGCCAAAGCCTTTGTGAACCGTAGTGTTGACCTCACCCCAATAAGCTCCGATGCAGTCCGGGTAATCCACGTCCTCAATCACCGCGACTGATGGGTTTGGGCCTTCGGCCATATATTTATAATAGGCCATGCGTCGGCATTTGATGACCTCCTGCGGCTCGGTCGGCGGATGGACCGCTGCAATTTTAGCGGTGCGCGCATAGCCGACGATTGCCGGTTCGTTCGGTGCCGAACTGAGCATGGTGCCACGCGTGAACCGGTCAAACCCGCGTTTGCCCTGCGCCACCTCAATGGCGTTGCAGACGGTGGGCGTGTCGACCTTGCGAAGCAGAGACAATAGGGATGGTGTCATGTGTCCTCCAGCCAGCGGATCAAGGCCGCTGTGGTTTCCTTGGGTTTTTCCAGTGTGGGCAAGTGACCTGCCCCGTCGACGATCTCCAACGTGCTTTGCGGCAGTAGGTCATGCATCATCTGGTGACGTTCAACCGGGCAAAGTCCGTCGTCACGCCCGCATAGGACCAGTGTTTTGCCCGCGTAGGATGAAAGGGTCGCGCATTGGTCTGGACGGCCCATCAGCGCTTGCGACTGGCGCAGAAACACATCCGGGCCCAGATCGGTTGCCATTGCCATGCACAGGTCAAGAATAGCCCCTTGCCGGGGACCGTCAGCAAGGTAGTTGGGCTTCATCTCATCCCGCATCACATCCCATAGTCGACCCTCACTTACAGCCGCCATCTGCGGCGCGCGGCGGGCTTTGACCTCGGGCTTTTCGGCCAGCGGGTTGGTGTCGAGCAGAGCCAATTGCGTGACCCGGTCTTGTGCTTGACGCACCACCTCCATCGCCACGATACCGCCCATGGACAGGCCAGCGAGGGCGAAGTTTGGTGGCGCATGATTCAGGGTATCGGCCGCCATCGCCTCTACATCGTCGTGCTGGCTCAATGGGAAGGTCATCACGGGCACCCTGCCCGACAAAGCCTGGATCTGAGGACCGAAGAGGCGGGCATCGCACATCATGCCCGGTAAGAAGATAAGCGGCGTCATGCACTGGTCAGCTTTGCGCCGTCGGACAGTGCGATGAGCTTGGCGTAGGCAATCTGCGGGTCCACCGCGCCGAACCCGGCGAAAGTACCAAAGCCGCAATCGCTGCCTGCGATCACACGATCCGTACCGACGATGCTGGTGAATCGGGCGATCCGTTGGGCGACAAGCTCTGGATGTTCGACAAAATTGGTGGTGGTATCGACCACGCCCGGCACCAAAACCTTGTCACCGGGGATTTCGGCTTTACGGTCGCGGAATACGGTCCATTCATGCGCGTGGCGCGGGTTGGACGTTTCGAACAGGACATAACGCGACTTGGTGGCCATCAGTGTGCTGAAAACCTTGTCCATCGCAATATCACAGCAATGCGGACCCTCGTAGTTACCCCAGCAGATATGCACCCGGACGCGATCCTGCGGCACGTTCTGCAGCGCATGGTTCAGGGCCTCAACATGCATGTTGGCGATCCTGACAAACTCCTCATCAGACAAATCAGTGAACAGCATATGGCGAGACAGGGCCAGATCGGGGCAATCCAGTTGCAAGTCCAAACCGGCAGCAACGATAGTTTCGTATTCCTCTTTCATCGCATCGGCCAGGGCGGCCAGATAGGCCTCTCGCGTCGAATAGAAATCGTTCTGCAAGAAAAGCGAGATCACGCCCGGCGACGCAGCGTTCATAAACCCGCGCTTCACCCCATGCTGCGTCATCGCGGCCTTGAGATTGGCTATATCTTTTTCCAGTTCGCCCTGCCCCTTCGAGCGCACCTCTCCGGTACACATGGGGCGCGCGTATTGTGGTGTGCCACCGTCATCAGCCAACCGTTGCAGGAAGCCGGGGAACATTTTCAGGTCGGCGGGGGCGTTACGCGGGCTGTCACCGGAAAAGCCTGTATAACGGTCCTTTACGTAAGTCGCGTATGAAATCTTTGAGGTCTCGCCGTCACTAACAATGTCCACCCCGGCTTCAACTTGCTTGCTCACCGTTTCAGTTACGGCGTCGGACATGCAGGCATCAAACGCGGCTACGTCATAGGGTTCGCCCCGTTCCCTGGCAAAGATGAAATCCACCACGTCCTGCGAACGCGGCAAAGACCCGACATGAGTAGTCTGGACCGACATTGAGCCCTCCTAATTCTTTCGCGCCATCAGCACGCTGTGGCTTTCGGTTTCCTTTTTCTTTGCAAGGAGCCCAGTCATACGCAGACCACTTTATCAAGGCACACGGGATAGCCGGTCAGAGACAACGAGGCGTGATAAACGCTTTCTGTTCCAACCGTGCCGTGCTCTACCCCCGCTTTGGGGCCAACGGTCTGCAACAACATTCCACCATGGCGCGCCATGCGGGCGATACCTTCTTTTTGTTGGTCTGCTGTCAGGTGGGAGAAATTGTTCCAGGCAATGATCCCATCGAAAAGTTGATCCAACTCAAAAGTACGCCCGTCCGCCTGGCGCCAATCAGCATTTGGCCAGCGCTCACGCGACCGTTGATCGTCATAAGCCTTGGCCTGACGCTCGTAGACGGCGTGGGTATCTTCGGGATCCGCGATCATCCAGTCCAGGTTGCTCCTGCCGGGTCGTCAGTCGCCTTGATCCGGTACAGACCCGCCTGCCCGGTCATCGACGGTTCAACGCTATAGCGTTCCCCCGGCAGAACCAAGGCAGTATCCCCATTTGATATTGTGGTTTCAAACCCCTCGACCGAAACCCGCCAGTGTCCGCTTGCGGGCATCAGAACAACCGGTTTCTCAGCGACAACCGGATCGGTCACACTAGATCCACGCCCAAGGAAGTCGACCTCGAACCCGGGCTTATCCTTAATCAGACCGTTTTCACCGATCACTTGGGCCGGTTTATTGGCTGACAGCGCCATCAGGTCCCAGTAACGAGCAACGTATTTGCCAACCACATCTTCGACCGGAACCTCAGGGTAGTCTTTCAACTGTTCGTCGGTCAGCACCGGCATAGGATGCACGTTGTGAGGCAGTTCCTGCCCTTTCTTGGAGTCATAAAGAACCCCGTTGTCACCCAGCATCAGCCCATGCGCCTGCGCGTCCTCGATCACCTGCGGAGCCCATGTCACCCCGCCGCCTGCATCATCCCCGCCAAGGATCGACATGATCATGCCGTAGTCCTGGCCGACATTTTCAAAACCACGGAAGATACCCGTGGGAATGTTGAAGATATCACCCTCTTCGGCGATGAACTCGCCCGCTGTCCCATAGCGACCCCAGAAAAAGCGCCAACAGCCCTTGGCAACAAAGAACACCTCGGCAGTTGTATGGCTGTGCAGCGAGTTGCGGCACTTGGGCGGCTGTCCCGCCGCGCCAATGTTGAACCCGATCTTATCGGTGATGTGGACGTGCTGATCAGGCGACTCGGACACCCCGCCGCCGATGATCGTGAAGTTTTCCTTTTGGTCCGATCCCGGTGTGTGGGCGTCGATAAAGGCGGTTTTGCAGGGCCGAAGTTCGCCATAGCGAACGATGCGGTGTTGTATTGTGCTCATGATAGTCTCCGAAACGAATAGCAGTGCGGCAGGTCGATCGAACCCATTGCGCCCGGAGGACGATTGTTCAGCCGCCTTGCCCGCAAAGACGCCCAGTGACAATGCAGTCGCCGGGTTCCTTCGCTGGTGTCGAGCAAGGCAAGGCTTTGCGGCATTACACGTCCCCTGTGGCCAGCAGCACCTGTTTCCAAACAGCGGTTTCATCGAACAGGGTCCACTCGCGCCGAACCCTGATGTCGCCGCCAATCAGCTCTCCCCACTCGACATGGCTGATGCCAAGAACATAAAGCTCGGCCCCTGTCGGCGCGCCAAATGTGCCCCAACCGTCATGGGTTCCGTGCAGGCTCCACCGCAGGGCCGAGCGCGGCGGCATGTTGGGATCGTCGCGCCCGATCTGGTGATGGATGGTGAACGTGGCGTTGGGCATCGCGGCACGCAATGACATCCAGAACCGGTCAACCGGATCCCACCCATGCCCTGTCACACCACCTGGGTATTCGGATTGCACGGCCCTGTCATAGTCACGCTCGACCGCGCCCATATCCGCGTTCATCATCCGGGTCAGCAGATCGGCATGGCGCTGGCCCCACGCGTTGTCGTTTCCCTTTCCCTTATAGGGACCTTCGACATCGTTGGATGGGGTCAGGGGCCGGACGCATTTTTCAGGGCCGCTTTCCCGCGCGATCAGATCGGCCGCATAGCCCTTGGGATCCCAGCCCAACTGACGGACGATCGCCCCCTGATCCCGGATCAGCCATTCGTCATCGATCTTGTTATCTTTCGCATGACAATCCGCGAGGATCCGGTATTGCAGCCTGCTTCCCTTGGGCTTGCCATAGACGCCTTCGCTCAAATGTGTGGCCGTGGACAGAATGCGATGAGAGCTGAGCATGCCTTGTTCCGGGGTGCCGGACCAGATCACGTCCTCGCCCAGAAGCTGGCGATCCGGGAACTCTGCCAAGGTCGCCATGGTCGCGCCGATCACGTTCTGGTTCCCCAAAACGACGGAACCGGGCGACCGGACCACGATGTCCTCACCGTAGTAGTCGTGCAAGGTCGCGATACCGCGATCTTCCCAGATTTCCTTGGTGATACCGACGATATAGTCCGGGAAATCCCGGAATTTCGGATCAAAGCCCTTCATGTTTCTGTCCTTTGTGGAGTCCAGCCCCGCGGCAGCCGCGCCGAGGTTCGCACGACCAGCGGGCCGTCAATCGCGACCTTGCGTGGCTCGGCTGCATCGGGATTTTGAATGTGGTCCAGCAGGGCCGCGACGGTTTCCGCGACCATCAGATTGGCCCGTTGTCGGATCGTTGTCAGGTTATACGCTGGCCATCCAGCCGGAGGAACGTCGTCATAACCAACGACCGAGACATCTTCGGGGATGCTCAACCCCAGTTCAAACCGGATTACGTCCATCACGGCCAATGCCATGTGGTCGTTGGCCACAAATACCGCGTCGGGGCGTTCGTCGGGGTCTACATCAAACATCTGACGCGCAGCGGCTTGGGCGTTTTCGGTGTGAAACATCCCGTCCTGCACCGCAAACACGGATCGACCCGCTTCGGACAACACCGCCCGAAAACCCGCCTCGCGGTCACGCTGAGTCGAGGCGCCCTGCCACCCCGAGATATAGCCGATCCGTTCGTGCCCACCCGCCAGAAGGAACTCGGCCACCTTTCGGCCGCCTGCGTAGTTATCCGACGTGACGGTAGTGATCCCCTCGATATCCTGACTACGGTTGAACAGGACAACCGGGACACCTGCCTGCTGGCACCGCGTCGCGATATCGGAAGACATCGGGACCGAGGCCAGAACGACGCCGTCGACCTGATAATCCAGAATCTCCTCCATCACGTCGTCTATGTTGCCAGCCGACCGAGAGGCCATGAATATCAGAACGTGATAGCCATGCTCCTGCAAACCGTTCGACAGTTTCGCCAACGCTTCGGGATAAAAGTAGTTGTCCAGATAACCGACCACCAAACCGATGATGCGGCTTTTGCCAGAGACCATGGCGCGGGCCAGCACGTTTGGGCGATATCCCAACTCCTCAGCGGCTTTGCGCACTTTTTCCTCGGTCTTCTTGCTGACGGATGCTCCGGGCGTGAAGACGCGGCTGACGGCGGACTGGCTGACGCCTGCGCGCTGCGCGACCTGAAGGGATGTAATTTTCTCAGCCATCAGTCTGCCGTCCACCCGCCGTCAATCAACATGGAGGTGCCGGTCACAAGCGCCGACGCGTCCGACGCCAAGTAGCGCACGGCACCCATGATGTCCTCGACCTCGCCCACGCGGTCCAGCTTGATCATGTCCATGATCCACGCGGCGCGTTCGGGATTGTCGAAGGTTGATTGCGTCAGCGGCGTGCGGATGAAGGTCGGGCACACGGTGTTGATCCGTACGCCCTGTTTGCCCCATTCGATGGCCATCGACTTAACCATACCCTCCAGCCCGTGCTTGGTCGCGCAATAGACCGCCCGGTCAATCCCGCCGACATGACCCATCTGGCTTGAGATATGGACGATCGAGCCGCGTTTGCCCGCGTTGATCAAAGCCTTGCCTGCATAGGCCGACAGGAAATACGCGGATCGCAGGTTCAGATTTGCGACCGCGTCGAAATCCTCGGGCGTTGTCTCGGTCGCCCGGCTGTGCCGCGCCAATCCCGCGGAATTGACGACGACGTCAAACACACGGGACGCAAACAGGGTTTTCAGCGCCTCCAGATCCGTTTGATCCACGACCAATGCTTCTGCGGACCAGCTGTTCGATTGCAACGCGGCCACCGTGTCTTGCAACCGATCTGCCCCGCGCGCCGCACACACCACATGTGCCCCGGCCTCGGCCAGAGCAACGGCACATCCCTGCCCGATGCCCGATGACGCTCCGGTCACCAGGGCGGTTTTGCCGTTCAGGGAAAAGGATGGCGTTCGGGGCAGGTCTGTCATTGGCTCATTCCGTCAGGTATTTCGATACGGCCCAGATTGCGGGCCTTATTGAATTCCCGCAGACGGGCAAAGACGTCAACGCCAAGCTGCCGAAAAGCATCCAGAAGATCGACCAGCACCCAGTTTTCGCGAATTTTGCCGTCTTCGAGACGCCAGAAATCGAGGCTGCGCATGGTGATCTTTTTGCCTGAAGGCGCAATGCCCATCCAGCCGTCATGGGTCACAGTCTGGATCATGTTGGGCCAACCAGTGACGGCCGCATACTCTCCATCTCCGAAGAAGTGATAGGTGATGTCATCCACATATTGCCCGCGATCTGGCATGCCATTCAGGAAGGGGATCTGATGCCAGTTGCGGAACCCGGAAATACCCCGCCCTGTGCCGATCCCGGACGGGCCGTACCAGTTCATGCGGGGATGCCAGAACCGCTCCATCTCCATCACTTCGGGACCGCCCTCTGATGGGTGTTTCTTGAGGTATTCCAGCATGTCGATGATGTGCTGACAGGTTTCCTTGCCCTTGGCCGCATCATAGGGGCCGGGCACGAACCCATCTTGGGTCGCAGGACCGGGCACGTGCCATTCGCGGCCAAGGCTGGGGGCCATGGGCCACGCATTTGCCTGCATCATCACCTCGGGGATGTCCCAAAGCGCCTGCATCTCGACCACTTTACCGTCCACGAACCGATAGAATTCGTGGAACCGCATCGTGACCTGATGACCTGTTGGCGGGATATCCAGCCATGGTCCGGTGAAGGTGCCGGTGTAGTACCCGCCGCAACCGACCCAATCAGCGCCAAACTCATCCGGTCCGGCCATGACGATATAGTCGCGCCGTTCCAGATCGGGCCACGCCGTCAGCAAGCCCTTGTAAACGCCATCGTAGTAGGTTTCGCTGCCGGTCATGTCTCCGAACGGATGACACAGGCGGAACAAGGCATCGGGCGCACAAAGATCAGCCAGGACGCGACGCACCCCGGCTTCGGAAAAGTCGTACATCGCTGCCCTCAGCGGGGCGATCAGGTCTTTGTGCAGACTGTGCTGGTCACTCATTCCGCCGCATCCCTATACGGCGCGGCCTTTCCGTATGGCACGTTGATGCCCCCATACCGGCGAACGCGCACGTTGCATTGTTCCGCGTGCCCCACAAACCCTTCCAGCATGCACAGGCGCGAGCCATATTCACCGATCAGAGTTGCCGCTTCGTCGGTCAGAACCTTCTGGTACGAGTGCGTTTTCAGGTATTTGCCGACCCAAAGACCGCCCGTGTATCGCCCTGCTTTTTTTGTGGGCAAGGTGTGGTTCGTCCCAATCACCTTGTCCCCGTTCGACACATTGGTGCGAGCCCCAAGGAACAGCGCCCCGTAGCAGGTCATGTTCTCAAGGAACCAATCGTCACGATCCGTCATCACCTGCACATGTTCCGAGGCAATGTCGTCGGCCACCTTCAGCATCTCGTCATAGGTTTCGCAAACGATGACCTCGCCATATTCCGCCCACGACACTTTGGCGGTGTCCGCCGTCGGCAGAATGTCCAGCAGCCGATCAACTTCGGCCAAAGTCTCCTCGGCCAGTTTGCGCGAGTTGGTCAAAAGCACGCAGGGGCTGTTATATCCATGTTCAGCCTGACCCAGCAGGTCGGTCGCGCACAGTTCCGCATCGGCCGCGGTTTCATCTGCAATCACCATGGTTTCGGTCGGGCCTGCGAACAGGTCGATGCCGACACGGCCAAACAACTGGCGTTTGGCTTCGGCGACAAAGGCGTTGCCGGGGCCGACCAGCATATGAACGGGGTTGATTGTCTGAGTGCCAAGCGCCATTGCGCCAATGGCCTGAATGCCGCCCATGACATAGATTTCGTGTGCTCCGCCCAGATGCATGGCCGCGATGACCGCAGGGTTTGGCTTGCCCTGAAACGGAGGCGTGCAGGCGATAATGCGTGGAACCCCCGCAACGGACGCCGTCGCCACCGACATATGCGCCGAAGCCACCATCGGGAACTTACCGCCGGGAACGTAACAACCAACGGACTGCACAGGGATATTCTTGTGGCCCAGTATAACGCCCGGCAGGGTTTCGACCTCGATATCCAGCATCGAATCCCGTTGCGCCTGCGCAAAGTTACGCACTTGCTCTTGGGCGAACTTGATATCCGCCAGCTCACGGTCGGAAAGCTGGCTGATCAGGTCTTCGATTTGGTCCTGCGACAGCCGGAACGAGGCCGGTGAATAATTGTCGAATTTCTCGCTCAGCTCGCGCACGGCGACATCGCCGCGGGTTTCAATGTCTTTCAGCGTCGCTTCGACCACGGCACGGGTTTTGGCGTCATCTTCGGCCCGGTCAGCGTCAGATTTACCGCGTTTGAGATACTCGATTGCCATTTTTCAATCCTCAGTTTTCGGGCCGAGGTGGAAGTTTTTCCCCTCGGTCAAATGCTTCCCAGCCCTGACCGTTGAACAGGTCAACGCCCAGTTGGGCTGCGACATGGGCAAAATCCACGTTCACCCAGTTGTCGACAATCTTGCCGTCGAAGACTTTCCAGAAATCCATGTACCGGATCTCGACCCGCTTTCCTGTCGCGGCGATGCCCAGAAACTCGCCGGAATGGGTTGCTTCCTGACGGCCGAAGGCGGCAGCCCATTCCCCCATGTAAAGGCGGGCCTCATCAATGCAGACCTTGTCGGAAAACGCCGCCTGAAACGGGCGCTGCCAGTTGTTCTGGAATTCCTGCAGGCCGGTCTTCGTGCCGCAGCCCTGATTGCCCATCCAGCGAAAGCCCTGCGCGAAAAACTCGCCAATGTCGTCAATGCGATGGTCATTCAGACCATCCACCATGGTTTCGATAACCCGCCGCGTGTCGTCTGTTTTGCTCAGGTCAGTGTCACGGGTCAAAACCGCTTGTTCGGGGCGCGAACCTTTCATTTCCATATCCTTTCAGGTTGCCAGAGAGTGGTGTTGGGGGCGTGACCCCCGACACTCAGAAAATCTCTGGGCATCCTGTTCAGCGCCGGGTGGCGCGACATGGCGTTATGGCGGGCGTGGTTGCTCATCAGCCTTTCACCGCCCCTGCTGTCAGACCGCTGACGATCTGACGCTGGAAGATCAGGACAAGGAAGATCAGCGGCGCGGTGATCGACACGGCGGCGGCCACGGCGACAACCTGATCGGTGGTCGTGGTCTCACGGTTGAACATGCCGACGATAGCGGGAACCATCGTCTGGTTTTGTGCATCCAGCAGCAGCGCGGTGACGAGAAAGTCGTTATAGGCCAGAAGGAAACTGAACAGTCCGGTTGTGATGACCCCCGGCCACATCACCGGCATGATCACACGGCGGAACGCCTGAAAATGGCTGCACCCATCGACGCGGGCGGCCTCGTCCAGTTCGGCAGGGATATTCTGGAAGAAGGACCGCAGCATCCAGATTGTAAAGGGTTGGTTGATCGCAACCAGAACCGCGATGACCGCGAAGGGTTTGCCATACAGGGTCGGCGCGTTTTCCCCCAGAATGGGGCTGAGCCATTCGGCCGAATTGATGAAAACTGGCAGGTAGCCCGCAACCAGAACCGAATGCGGCAGTGCGCGGAACACCAAAGCCACAATCAGAATCCAGAATGCCAGCGTGGACCCGGACCGTGCCAGACCGTACCCGGCCAGCGTTCCGACGGTCAGGGACACGGTAACCACCCCGGTCGTAACGATCAGAGAATTCTTGAAGTTGTTCGAGAACCCCCGGTCAATCCAGACCGTTTTGTAATGTTCGGTGGTCAGGCCCAGCACGTCCCGCCCCAAAGGACCGAATACTGGATTCAGCACATTCAGAATGGCGGGAAGTACAACAAAAAACACCAATAGGAAGCCAACCAGCAAAGCCAGCACGCCGATCAGCCAGCCAAACCACTCCTGCCTGGGCTTGGTGTAGGATTTGATCATCGACGGCAGCTTTTTGGTTGCCAGAGTGATCGTTCCCCAGATCATCGCGATACCCAGAATGATATCCAGCAGGGACAATCCCTTTCCGACGCCCAAGGTCGCGGGGCCAAAAATCACGTTCAGCGCGTTGCTGTCAAAGGCATCGACGGGTGACTTGAAGCTCATCACCACGATCCAGAAGATCGGGAAGGCCGCAATCAGGCACCAAAGCGCCAGAAAGATGTTCGAGGTCAGCCGCAGGCTGAAAGGCTGGCGAAGCGCGCGTGAGGACATATCAGTGGCCTCCTTTGTGATCGCGCCATGTACGGCGCAGCGGCAGGATAAGCAGGATGACAACACCGATCATGGTCAACATCGAGTTGGCCGAGGCCCGACTGATCGACCGGTTACCCGCCTGATCCGGCGTTAGATAATCGAAGGTCAGCCATTGCAGCGAGATGACGTAGCCTTGGCTCGAGAAGCCGACGATCTCTTCAAACACCCGGTAGCTGTCCATCAGGTGGATCATCGACACGAAGATGATCAGCGGCATCAGATGCGGGATCACGATGTACTTCATCCGCTGCCAGCGCGTTGCCCCGTCGATGACGGCGCTTTCCAGACTGTCCTGATTGACGGTCTGAAGACCCGCATAGAAGACGATGGCGGCAAACGGCGCGACGTGCCAGACGCGGTAAAGCATCATCAGGATTTCGATCGTCCACGCCTGGGCAAACAACGCGATGTCGCGGTTCAACCACCATTCGATCAACGCTGTCATGATCCCGTCGCCGCGAAACAGCCAGTTGATCGACAAGACGCCGATCACAGGTGTGATGATGAAGGGCAGCAGCGAGATAAAGATCACGGGGCCTCGTATCGACCGGGCCGCATTGTTGATCAAAACCGCGATACCCAGACCGCATCCGACCACCAAAGGCAGCGTGATCAGCGTGAAGGTCAGCGTGAAGCGCAGCGCTTTCCAGAAGTTGATCGTGGATAGAACCTGCCAATTCCCGTCGCTGATCGCGCGCCAAGCTCGCTCGGGCTCTAGCACGTTACGGTAGCTTTGCAATCCGACATACTGGGTCTGGGTGATAATCTCGCCGTGTTCATCCAGTTTCGGCTGCGACACCAGCTCGGTCACGCAGGTCTGCGTGAGAAAGCCCGGCGTGCAGGTTTCCTTCTCAACCGTCTCATAGATCGGCTGGGTGACGTAAAAGCTCTGCTTGAACACGCTGACCAGCGGGAACGCGATAAAGAGAAGCATCATAAAGACAGAGGGGCCGACAAAGGCGGCAAATGTCCGGAAATTCATGGCTCTGCCTTTCTCATGGTTCTCGGGTGGAAAAAGCGGGAGGGCGCAGGGCCCTCCCCAGAGAGGATCAGTTGCTGATCAGACCAGCCTCTTTCGCAGCGGTGATGTAATCCGCCTCAATGTCGGCCAGTGTGGTTTGCGCATCCTTGGCACCGGTCAGATAGTCCGCCAGACCATTGCCCAGAGAGGTGTGCATGATGCCCATCGGACCGGACGCAGGATAGGCTTTGGCGCCACCTTCGGCCGAGGCCGCGGCACCGGCGGCCAGATCGCCCGGGGTATACGCAGTGCTGAGCCAGACCGCCGTGTCGTTGTTGGCGCTGACCATGTCACCATCCATACCTTCCAGTGCGACACGGAAGGCGGCGTCGGCCTCTTCATCGCTCATGTTCGAGGCCAGCACGATACCGTCCCACCAAATCGTGGTCGCAGGAACAGCCGATCCCATCGGGGCTGCGGCCATCGTAACCTTACCAACCACCTGGCTTTCGGCTTCGTCGTTCATGGCAGCCGCGCGGCTGGCCCAAAGGTTCGCCATCGCAATCTTGCCTTGCTGGAACTGCTGCTGAACATAGGTCGAGTCCGACACCAGATATTCCGGGTCCATGAACTCGGTCATGGCCTTCATCGTCTCAAGCGCGGCTACGCCCTGTTCGTTGTTGATCGCGGGCATGTTGCCGTCGCCAAAGAACTGGCCGCCTTCGCCAAGGTACATGTTGACGAATTCCTGACCCAGATTCCAACCGGTCTTGAACGTACCGCCAATCGGATAGTCCATGGCGCCCGCTTCCTTGATCTTGGCGGCTGCGGCCAGAACGTCGGCATAGGTCTTGGGTTCTTCGATGCCCAGCTCGGCCAGAACGTCGTCGCGATACATCAGGTGCTGCGCGTTCACCATCATAGCAATCGCCATGGTTTTGCCGTCCACCTTGATCAACTGGTTCGGCAGAAGGTCCTGTCCGTATTTCTCAACCAGATCATCCAGCGGCCGGATAGTGCCCGCGTTCAGCAGCGGCACCAGCGTGGCGTTCGAGACGCCGCCAATCTGGTAGAGCGCGGGATCAGCCGCAAACGCTTCGGGCTGTTTTTCGCGGAATTCCTGATCGAGCGAGGCGCTGAAATTGCCGCACTCGGCCATCGCGTCGGTCACGGCTTTCCAGGCTTCAAACCCGGCCGAGAGCGACTTTAGCGGGACATCGTTTTCAAAGGCACAGTCCGACCACGCGCCTGCGGCGGCAAAGGACATGGCACCGGCCAAGAGGATTGTTTTGAGTTTCATGCGTTTCTCCCTGTCAGGATCGGTCCGTCGTCGACGTCCGGACCGGTTGTGTGCCCGGTTGGGCTGTTGTGGGGCTATGCCCCGATCCGCGCACCGCTTTCAGCTTCAAAGAGGTGACAGATGTCTTTCGGCACCGAGAACGAGACGCTTTCGCCGATCTCGGCGCGGAATGCTTTGTCGGCTTTCACGGACACCAGCGCACCACCGACGCGGACCGAGATCATGGTCGCGTCACCCAGCAGTTCGAGCGTGTAGATCGGAGCCGTAATTTCGCCCTGTCCTTCGGCAAGGCCCGCGTCTTCGGCCCGGAAACCCAAGGTCAGGGGGCCATCGGGGGCATCGACCGGAATCTGGACGTTCTCGGCGCGGAACACACCGCCCGACACCTCTCCGTCCATGAGGTTCATCGCAGGCGAGCCGATAAAGCTGGCGACAAATGTATTGGCAGGCCGGTCGTAAATCTCGGTCGGGCTGCCGACCTGCTGAACTACGCCCTGTTTCATGACGACAACGCGGTCAGCCAGCGTCATCGCCTCGATCTGGTCGTGGGTCACATAGATCGTCGTCACCGCCAGTTCATGGCTGAGGTTCTTGATCTGCGCCCGCGTCGACACCCGCAGCTTGGCGTCCAGATTGGACAGCGGTTCATCCATCAGGAACACGTTCGGCTCGCGCACGATGGCGCGGGCCAACGCCACGCGCTGACGCTGTCCACCAGACAGTTCGGCAGGTTTGCGATGCAGGAAGTCATCCAATTCCACCATCGCGCTGGCCTGGCGAACTTTTTCGTCATGGGTCGAGGGATCAATCCCGCGCACTTTCAGAGGAAAGCGGATGTTTTCATAGACGTTCATGTTCGGATACAGAGCGTAGCTTTGGAACACCATCGCCACGTCCCGATCCTTGGGCTCAAGATCGTTGACGACTCTGCCATCAACCAGAATTTCACCCTCGGTCACGTCTTCAAGCCCGGCAATCATCCTCATCGTCGTGGTTTTGCCACAGCCCGACGGCCCCAGCAGAACCAGAAACTCACGATCCGCAATTGTCAGGTCGAAATTATGAACCCCAACGAACGAGCCCCAGCGCTTGCCGATGTTGCGCAATTGAATTTCCGCCATGATGCCCCCTGCAAGGATTCGTTTTGCATACGTTTGCAAAACTGTAATATGCACTTATCAATTCTGGCAAGACATTTTTGCATACGTATGCAAGAATGCGCGGAACACCCGACTCACAACGGCTGTAAACCAACCGTAAAACTTGATCGCAATGGTAAATACCGTGACCTTTCAGACAGAAAAAAGCCTTGTCTCTGCATTTCACAACGCGCTGGAAACCGCGACACAGGAAGAAACCTCAAATGTCCTGAGCGAATTCTGCGCCCCTGATTTGCTGTGGCGCGGCTTTCATCCCTTCAACCAGATCATCGGTGCCAACCAAGTTGCCCGGTATTTCTGGCTACCGTTGAAAAGCAGCCTGACACGGCTGCAAAACCGCATAGATATCCTATTTGCAGGGCAAAACTCGCTGCGGGACGATGCGGATGTCTGGGTTGTATCCATGGGGCATCTGATGGGGTTGTTCGACCAGCCGTGGCTGGGCATCCGCCCCACTGGCAAGTTGGCTTTCCTGCGCTATTGCGCATTTTACAAAATTGTCGGTGACAGGATTGTCGAAACGGCAATGTATTTTGATATACCGCATCTGATGGTTCAGGCCGGACAGAACCCCTTTCCACCACAAACGGCGGCGCATCTGGTTCAGCCCGGACCAATGACCCATGACGGTCTGCTATGGAACAAACAACCTGTCGACGAGGGCGAAAAGACCTTAGCAGTCATCAACGCAATGATATCGGATCTCGGCCAATGGGACAGCGGGTTATCTATTGAGGATGAACTGGCCCGAGCCTGGCATGATGACATGATCTGGTGGGGCCCAGAGGGGATTGGCGCGACCTACTCAATCGACCGATACGCAAGGCAACATTCGGGCCCCTTCCGGGCCACTTTCACAGACCGGACAAAAACCAGCCATATCTGCCGTTTGGCCGAGGGGCACTATGGCGGCTTTTTTGGTTGGCCCAATTTCACTGCAATTCCTTCGGGTGGGTTTATGGGGATGCCAGCCACCAGAAAACCCGGTGAGTTCAGGGTGATTGATATCTATCGCCGCGCAGGCGACAAGCTGGCCGAGAATTGGATTTTCATCGACTTGCTGCATTTCTGGAAAGGGCAAGGGGTAGACATTCTGGGCCGCACCACAGGAATCGAAACACCATGAGAATAGATGCGCACCACCATCTGTGGGACCTTACGGCCGTAACCTATCCCTGGCTCATGGAAAAAGGTGCCGTCCGCTTTTTCGGCGACCCAGCCTCGATTCAACGGGACTATCTGTTGCCGGAGTTTCGCGCAGATGCCCAGGCTCAAGGCTTCACCGCATCGGTTCACGTTCAGGTCGGCGCAGCCGATCCTTGGGCCGAGGCGCAATGGGTGCAGTCAGTGGCCGATCAGTCCCCGGATTGGCCGTTGGTTCAGATTGCTTTCTGCGACCTGACTGCTGGTGATTTGAGCGAACAGCTTGACCGCCTCCAAACGTTGCCGTCTGTGCGCGGCGTGCGTCAAATCATTGGCCGCGCCCCGGGAGAAGATGCAAAAACGGGCACGAATGCGCTGCTTCAGGACCCAAGGTTCCTGTCTGGCCTGAGGCAACTGGGCGAGCGCGGTTTGTCCTTTGATCTTCAACTGTTGCCCGAGCTGATGAAACAAACCGCAAGTGTGCTTGCGAAGGCCCCGGATACGCAGATCGCGCTCTGCCATGCTGGCTCGCCCCATGACCGGTCCGCAACGGGGATACAGAAATGGGCGGACGCGCTGACGGCACTGTCGAACCTGCCACAGGTCTATTGTAAGCTTTCTGGCCTCGGGATGTTTGACCACAACTGGAGCGCAGAAAGCGTCTCCCACATCGTTTCGACCTGCTTGTCAAAATTCGGCGCAGATCGTTGCATGTTCGGATCAAATTTTCCGGTTGATAGCCTTTCGTCTACTTACGAAGAGCTTGCTCATCGATATCAACTCCTTATCCCGAGGGAGAACCACACCGACGTTTTCTGCAACTCATCAAGGCACTTTTACTACATCGATTAGGGTAGGACGCACGCGAACTAAAAGGCTTCCGCGTAGTTTCAAGAGTGTCAGCTTTGCAGCCGCAGCGAATGGCCGCTTTCCGCCCATTGAGGAGGATGCTGCGCCAAGAAGCAAGGTCCAGTTGGGGCTCAAAGCAGACGTTCGCTGCGCAGTGCATCAATGACCGCTGTGCAGGACAAAGGGTGAATTCGCGGCGCCTGCACCAATGTCCGCTAAGCTATCTAAGGCCAGGGAAGCGCTTTACCAAACTGCACCAGCTGACCGTTCGGCGAACTGCTGTATGACGGCGCGAGCAAGAGATCGACGATAGGTATGGCTGCATCCTGTGGGGACAGGGCACCCGAGATATCTTCAAACCACGGGCGCGAAGCTGCCGTGTCCATCAGGCCGGGGCAAACAGCGTTGATCGTGATCCCATCCCGAGTATCTCGGGCAGCGATAGGCGAACTGCGCAATTCCCGAGGTCGCACATTGAACGCCTCTGGGCTGCCTTTGGCGTTTAGCCTGGCAACACTAGCAAAGTCGAAATGAAGACTGATGAGGTTTCTGATCTTCTGCGCATTGCAGGCAAAAGTAATAATCAAAATTCAGAAGGTGGATGTTTATCCGACAGGTGACCAGCTGAGATCGTTAACTCTGTTTGGAGCAACCATGAACATCATGACCCTCGATACTTGTTCCTCACTGCGACCAGCACCGCGTACCAAGTTAAGAATTGCATATTCAAGATTAGCCGCATCGTCTTCGCGTTTGTCGATCATCGCTGATATAAATTCATGGGCCAAGTTCTTTGGTTCGATAAAGGCTTCTGCGCGCGTCAGACTCAACTCGCTGAGCATAAATTCAAGCAAGAAAGCGACTTCGTTCTGCCGCTCGGGTGAACTTTCAGCGAACGACAGTTCCAAAAGTCTTCCGTGTGTTTCTGTCAGAATAACGTTCAACGACAACGGTTCTTTGGCATCAGACTTCCGTGGCTTTGCCAGGAACGCTTTCAATCGATCAAGGACGATCGGAACTTCCTTCCTTCATGTTATTGAGGCACAAGCGGTGCGACATTGAAGTCTCGCAAAATACCAGCATTTTCACCAGCACGGTGTATTGCTTTTGCGGCCTTGAAACTTCGCCCGCCAACCGTGCTCGTGAATAGCAGGAGAAACTTATTCGGCGAGCCGGCACGGAGCAAAAGACAGGAACAAGTGTGTCTTTTCAATAACTTTAAGAGCAATCACACTCAAGAAATAGAATTTGTTGTTGGGTGAGTTGTTATGGTCACTAAAGATGATCGCAACTCAGATTAGCTTTCAATAGGCCCAAGAATGCGAAGAACGATCCTTTCCTCTATCCTTGTTATGCTTGCCGGTATTGCGCATGCACAAACACCCGAGTGCAACAGACTCTGCTCCCGAGACTTTATGTTCAGTCTCGAATCCGGGTTCGATGTTATTCCTCTTGTTGCTGACGGTGAGCATGCCAACGGGTTTATGGAAGACGGAAGAGTGCCACTGATCTGGGGGGCGCTGGATCCGGACGATGAGGATGCAATCTACTTCACATCCTCACTCTTATTCGCAGGCGGCGACGTACATGCCCGTGACAAGAAATACGGACAAACTCCGTTGCATTGGCACATGGGTCGAACTGGTGGTCCATTGGAGGAAGTCGTCGCTATGTTTCTTGAGAAACAGGCCAGTGTGCTCAATAAGGATAAATTCGGATATTCTGTACTCGATTTCGCTAATGGTAACGTGAATCCTGAGGTCTTAGGACTGACAGGCCTGCCATACGTGAGAGATGAGATTGCAGATATGATCCGTGAAGCAGCGGAGAACGAAGTCGCATATCGCAACGCTGTGGACATGCATAACAACGAAGTAGGTGGTGATGTGCCAATGCTAGTGCTTAAGGGCATGGCGATAGAAGGCTTCGCTCCGGCACAGTTTACTTATGCTGTTTTTCTTGAAAGCCGGGGAGATGACGCGACTGGTTCAGAAAGTGACGAGGACCGCTTCTGGTTTGAAGAGTCTTGGGAGCCTGGCAGCACTGGTTCAGATATTGACCAAGCCCTTTACTGGTTTGAAGAGTCTGCGAATTCTGGCTTTATCCCATCAATTTATCACCTCGGATCTAGTGCCTACAAAGGAACAAGCCTCATGGAGCAAAATGATGCATTGGCGCATACGTGGCTCTCTCTTGGAGCACGAAAAGGGGATACGAATTCTCAGGCGCTTCTCAGCTTGATGCATGCCAACAGGAAGGGGGTTGAGAGGGACATTCAGAAAGGTTTGATGTGGATGATCATCTCTCTTCGGTTTGGCGAGAACGAACCGGAGAGAGAGAGACTTAGCCATCAGATGGTATCCGCCCTTTCACATGAAGAGGTCATAGAAGCCGAGAAAATGGCCAAAGAGTGCATCATGGGCTTCTTTGAACACTGCTGAGGAAAAAGATGAAAAACACTATGAAGCTGTGCGCCGTTGTCTGTTCATTTGGCGCTTCTGTCCAAGCTGAGGGGGCTTGGCCTCCAGAGCCATTCATTCGAGACCGAGAGCCTCATGTTCTAAGGATTGACGCTGAAACTGTGCTCTGTGAGGTCCAGTGGGATGGTCACAGAGAGAATGGAGAAATTCTGGATATTGCGCCCGAGGCCGACTTCTATATCGAGAATGTCTTGATAGCCATGTCAGGAGAGATTGTATTTATCCACTCTGACCCTGTTCAGGTGTTCGGGCCAACGCAGCATTTTGTATACATCGAAGATGGCGTAGAAGTGGAGCTTACGCTTTTCGGACATGTGTCAGATACTGGGGATAGGCTCCTTGAGCTCAGCGAAGTAAGACACTTGTCCTTTGAAGATAAAGCCAGGAATGATTTCTGGGGCCGTCTTTTTTGCCCTTAAAGGACTTGTAACGATCTTTAATGGGCCTCTGTTTGTCGGATTTTTTTAAGCATGGCCCTTTTCCTTTTTGGCGATGACGCGAATGAACCGTTGCTCAATGAAACAGGAAACTCGCTTTTTCTTCCGCTTCGGGCTCGGTGCGGACACTCAGCAAAATTCAGCGAACGACTGGTATGCGGACATTGCTGCCCTTGACAGGAAGAGCCTAAATGTCGGCTAACCGCGGTCTCTCTAGGCTGGGCGTATTCCATTCAATGGCGGACATCTGCTTTTCTGACCCTTCTCGATTTTGCAGATGACAAAGCTCCGTCGCTGCTGGTATCTGGATAAAGGCGTGCGCATCACAAATTGGAGAACCGTCAATGAACTGCGCAGGTTGGCTCATTGGCTGAGAATGGGCACTGGCACCCCAAGACTAATCCGTTCACGCAATTGCTCATTCGGAGTTGAGAATGTCAGGTTTCGCACAGACAACCCCATCGGTTCTTGGAAACGCGAACGCACCTTGGGTGTTGGACGGCAGAGCGGTCGCCGAAAACCTCGGCGTGAACCCTGAGACGGGATTGAATCCGGACGAGGTGGCCAAGCGGCTTTCAACACACGGTCCAAACCGCTTGGAAGAGACTGCAACAGTTCCGCCATGGAAGATGCTCCTGCGGCAATTCGCAAGCCCGCTGCTGATCATCCTGATAGCAGGTGCTCTTGTCTCGGCCTATACGGGGCATTGGGTTGATGCGATTGCGATATTCGCGATCGCCGTCTTTAACGCCTTCATCTCCTTCTGGCAGGAATATAAGGCCGAGCAGTCCTTGGCAGCCCTGCGGGAGATGTCTGCACCGCAGGCCTTCGTGCGCCGCGGCGGCGAGATCGTCGAGGTACCGGCGGCGGATCTCGTGCCGGGCGATATTCTGCGAGTAAAAGCCGGTGACATTCTGGCCGCCGACCTTCGCTTTGTCACCGCCAGCCGGATGCAGGTCGACGAGGCCGCGTTGACGGGAGAATCCGAACCGGTCGACAAACATGCCGATCCGATCGAGGACGAAGACGTCGTTTTGGCCGATCGTCTGAATATGGGCTTCATGAGCACGCAGGTCACTGGCGGCGCTGGTGAAGGCATTGTCGTGGGCACCGGAATGGAGACCGAGGTCGGTCACATCGCTGCCCTCATGTCCTCTGCGAAAGAGCCAAAGACCCCGCTGCAACTCAAGATCGAGGGCCTTTCCAAGGTGCTGATCATGGCGGCCCTGATCGTGGTCGCCATCGTGATCGGCATTGGCGTGGTCAATGGAATGGATGCGGCTGAGATGCTGAACACGGCAATCTCGCTGTCGGTCGCGGCGATCCCGGAGGGCCTGCCGACAGTAGTCACCATCGTTCTGACGCTGGGATCACAAAACATGGTTGCCAGCAACGCCTTGGCGCGACGGCTTTCCTCTGTAGAAACGCTCGGCGCGACCTCGGTGATCTGTTCAGACAAGACCGGCACGCTCACGCAGAACCAAATGCAGGTGATGCAATGCTGGGCCGGTGGCAAGGACTGGGAAGTGACCGGCGAGGGGTTCGATCCGCATGGCGAGTTCCGTTCCGAAGACGGCAGCGTGGCCGAGATCGAGGCCGAAACGGATCTTCGGCAGATGCTGGCCGTCTCCGCCTATTGCAACGATGCGCGTATGGTCGAGGCTGACGGGCGCCCGGCGATCCAGGGCAACCCGACTGAGGGCGCTCTGGTCGTGGCCGCGGCCAAGGTCGGGATTTCCCGCGAGAAATTGACAGAAGCGCGGGTCGAGGCGCTTCAGCAATTCCCCTTCGATTCAACGCGCAAGATGATGTCTGTCTTCGCTCGATTGCCGGATGGGCGCACTGTACTCGGCGCCAAGGGGGCGCCTGATGTGATCCTGTCAAGGGCGAGCCATGTCCGCATGGCCGGGGAAACGCTTGAGATCTCCCCGGCTTTGCGGGAAGAGATCGAGGCGGTGATCGACAGTTTCGGCGAGAAGGCGCTCCGGACCCTCGCCGTGGCTTATCGGGAGGTGGCAGAAGAGGATCTGGACCATGCCGATCCCGAGCAGCGGATCGTACTGCTTGGCATTCACGGCATCATGGACCCGCCGCGCAGCGAAGTACCCATCGCCGTTTCGGAGGCAACCGGGGCCGGCATCCGAACGGTGATGATCACCGGCGACCACGCCGTGACCGCCCAAGCGATTGCGGAACAGATCGGCATTCGCACCAGCGACGCGCAGACGGTTCATACCGGGGTCGAGCTCGACCAGATGAGCGATCAGGATTTGAAAGAGATGGTGCAGCACGCGGCCGTCTTTGCCCGGGTGACCCCGGAGCACAAGCTGCGCATCGTCAATGCCATGCAGGAGAATGGCGAGGTGGCGGCAATGACCGGGGATGGCGTCAACGACGCGCCCGCTCTGCGAGCGGCGGATATTGGTGTCGCCATGGGCATCACCGGCACGCAGGTCGCCAAGGACAGCGCTGCCCTCGTGCTGCTCGATGACAATTTCTCCACCATCGTGACGGCAGTCCGCGAAGGCCGGCGCATCTTCGACAATCTGTTGAAATTCATTCGGCAGGCGCTCACCGCCAACGTGGCCGAGGTCTCAACGATCCTGTTCGCCTTCCTACTGATGGGAGCAGACCCGCTCCTGCCGATCACACCGCTGATGATCCTCTGGGTGAATCTTGTATCGGATGGGCTACCGGCTCTGACACTCGGCTTCGAGAAAGCGGAACCCGACCTGATGCAGCGCCCACCGCGCCCGCGCGACGATAATCTGTTCGGCGGCGGAATGAAGGAGCGGATCCTGATCCGGGGAACGCTGCTCGGCCTGCTGACCTTTTATGTCTTCCAGGAGTTTCTCGAACGAGGCGCCTCCTTGGAACACGCCCAGACAGCAGCGTTCATGACACTGATCTTTGCCCAGATCTGGCATATTTTCGACGCCCGAACGACCTCCACGCTCTACCGCAAGTCACCGCTCGGCAACCGCACCTTGCTTGGAGCGGTGAGCATTTCCATATTGCTGTCTCTTCTCGCCATTTACACCGGCGCTGGACATTTCGTGCTTGGAACAGTTTCCCTGCCTCTGTCGCATTTGCTCGGAGTGTTCTTCATCGCCGCACTGCCCACGCTTCTGTTGTCTGCGCTGAAGGAAATGTTCGGACTGAAATGGCTCTGACGCTACCTTTGCTTAGAACGGCACTGAAGGTGCTAGAATGGACATCCTGAAGCATCCATTCGTTGTCAACTTCTTGGCAGAGGGTCTGCATTGTGCCTGGCCAGCATTCCGCCCACAAGGATGTCAGAGGAAGTTAAATTTTATGGCCTGATAACCCATACGCACTATCTAGTGACGCGCGGCGCGCAGTGTCGACCCCGGTGTCCCATAGAAGGCATTACAATCAACAAAGCCTATTCTTCGGGCCTAGTGAAACTGTGTTTCCCCCGCCTCTAGCGATACCTTCGTACCTTTTTCACCGCGAACGGCTGCAGGAACGTCAGCAAGCGCGCAAATAACGGCCCGACCGCCCGAGGATCGCACAAAGTCTTGTGCGGACTGCACCTTGGGACCCATTGATCCAGCGGGGAAGTCGTACTCATCCAACGCGTCGGGAGTGATCGACCGAATACCTTTTTGGTCAGGCGTTCCCCAGTTCAGGAACACGGCTTCTGCATCTGTAGCGATGACAAAGAAATCTGCGCCAAGGTTCTGCGCCAGTAGGCACGAGGCGAAATCCTTGTCGATGACGGCTTCGACCCCGACCAGTTTCCGTTCTGCGCCTGCCTGGTACATCGTCGGGATGCCGCCTCCGCCAGCAGCGATCACGGTCGCGCCCTTATCCAGGATCCAACGGATCGGTTCGACCTGAAAGATACGTTTCGGGCGGGGCGAGGGCACCACGCGCCGCCAGTACTCGCCATCCGGTTTCACCGTCCAGCCCTTGTCAGCCGCCTCTTTCTTGGCGTCCGCTTCGGAATAAACCTGCCCGATGAACTTGGTCGGATTGTCAAAGGCCGGGTCGCTCGGATCGACCTCGATCATGGTCAAGAGGGTGGCGATGTGATGCTCAAAAGGCAGGATGTTCCCAAGCTCCTGCTCGATCATGTAGCCAATCATCCCCATCGTCTCGCCCACCAGCACGTCCAGCGGGTATTCCTCGACATCCGTATACATGATCTCTTGCAGGGCCAGCATCCCGACCTGCGGACCATTGCCATGAGTGATGACGGTTTCGTGCGCTTCGCAGAGCGGGGCGAGGGCTTCGGCGGCAATCTTTGCGTTCTTGCGCTGATTGTCCGCCGTCATCGCCTCCCCCCGTTTGAGAAGCGCGTTGCCGCCAAGTGCTACAACAACGCGTCCCATGGATCAGGCTCCCAATGTCGCGACGAGGATCGCTTTGATCGTGTGCATCCGGTTTTCGGCTTGCTCGAACGCGATATTCATATCACTTTCGAAAACCTCCTCGGTGACTTCCATCTCGGTGATGCCAAACTGTTCGTGAATGTCCTGACCGACCTTGGTCTCCAGATTGTGGAAGGCGGGCAGGCAGTGCATGAACTTGACGGCTGGATTGCCGGTTTTCTTCATCAGATCCATGTTGACCTGATAAGGGCTCAGCAGCTTGATCCGCTCAGCCCAGACTTCTTTAGGCTCACCCATCGACACCCAGACATCGGTATGAATGAAATCCGCGCCCTCTACGGCCGAGGTATCGTCCGTGATGGTCACACGTGCGCCGGTCTTTTCAGCCCGCTCTATCGCCAATTCGCGCACATCGTCATGGGGCTGGGTTTCTTTCGGCGAAATCATCCGCACGTCGCAGCCCATGATCGCGCCCAACATCAGCAGCGAGTTGCCCATGTTCGACCGACAATCGCCCGAGTATGCATAAACAATGTCCTTGCGGGGTTTGTCGGCGTGCTCGATCATGGTCTGCATATCGGCAAGCATCTGGGTCGGATGCCAGTCATCCGTCAGGCCGTTATAGACCGGAACACCGGCATATTCAGACAGCGTCTCAACCATGTCCTGACCCGCACCGCGGAATTCGATCCCGTCGAACATGCGGCCCAAAACGCGGGCAGTGTCCTTCATCGACTCTTTGTGCCCGATCTGCGATCCCGACGGATCGAGATAGGTGATGTTTGCACCCTGATCGTAGGCGGCCACTTCAAATGCACAGCGGGTACGGGTCGACGTTTTCTCGAAGATCAGGCAAATGTTCTTGCCGGTCAGCGAGGGCTGTTCGGCGCGGGCATATTTCGCGCGTTTCAGGTCACGGGCCAGATCCAGCAGGTACAGCATTTCACGCTGGCTGAAATCGGCAATTTTCAGATAGCTACGGCCTTTTAGATTGAATGCCATTTTGTCTCTCCCTAACAAAAAATCAGTGGGCGCAAGGGCGCGCGCCCTTGGTAAATTCAATAGGCGGGGTCGCGGTCGATCGGGCAGGTCATGCAGTGGCCACCGCCGCGGCCACGACCAAGTTCCTGGCCTGAGATTTCGATCACATCGACACCAGCTGCGCGCATCTTGCCGTTCGTAAACGTGTTGCGCGCATAGCCGACGACCACGCCGGGCGAGAGGGCGACGACGTTATTCCCGTCATCCCATTGTTCGCGCTCGGCCTGGAATTCGTTTCCACCGGTCGAGATGACTTCCAGCGAGTTCAGCCCAAGGGCCTCTTTGTAGACGTCGAACAGGTGCCCTTTTTCAACGTGGATATCCAAATCTCCACGGTCACCCGGACGGATCGAGATGCAGGTGATCTGGTCCGCAACTTCCGAGAATGCAGTAACTTTGTCATGGTCAAGGCAAGTGAAGACGGTATCCAGATGCATGGCCGCACGGCTTTTTGGCATGGCACAGGCGACGACACGTTCGGCGCCGCCCTTCGTGAACAGCGCTTCCGCAACCTGAGCGACGGCCTGCCGGGTTGTGCGCTCGCCCATACCTATGAAGACAGTGCCGTTGCCCACCGGTTGAACGTCGCCACCCTCAACCGAAGCGAGGCCGAAATCGTCGTCGCTATCGCCCCACCAGAACTCGAACTCGGCGTCCTTGAACATCTTATGGTGGCGATACACCGTACGCATAATCAGGGTTTCTGGCTTACGAGCAGGCCAGAACATCGGGTTCGTCGTCACGCCATCGAAAATCCAGCAAGAGGGGTCGCGCTGGAACTGCGCGTTGGGGATGGCGGGAAGGATGAAGTCGCCCAGAGAAACCAGATCACCGAACTGTTCGTCGATCATACCCTTGGGCAGGTCTGCAAAGATGATGCCGCCAAGCATATGGCGAGCAAGCAGCTTGGCATCCATCTCGTCCAACCAGGCACGCATTTCTACGGAAAAGCCCAGGCCGACCATGTTGGGCGTGATCAGACGGTCCAGCAGGAAGGCGCGCGCTGCGGGGTCTTCTGCGATAGCTTGGGCGAGCAGATCCTGAATATCGTAGACCTCGACCCCGCGTTCCCGCATCAGGGAACAGAATTCTGCGTGGTCCTTGCGGGCCTGCTCGACCCAGATCACGTCATCGAACAAAAGCTCTTCGCAGTTTCGTGGTGTCAGACGATCATGCGCCAGTGAAGGGCGCGAGACGATCACCTTGTTGAGCTTTCCGATCTCGGAATGAACACCGAGCTTCATTGCAACTCTCCTTTCGAACTATCTGTTTTCTGAATGTCTTCAATATCATTGGCCTGACTCCAGCGGACCCAGACATGGATTGGCACGCCCATAAGCAACAGGACCGAGCCAACCAAAACGGTTTCAGCGCCTGAGCCGATGAAGGCCCAGACCGAATAAATGAACCCAAGTGCGCCCAGCACGACGACCTTGGCCAATTCCGGGCCGTGCAGGACCTGCCCTCCTTTCAGCCGGATCATAATCTCCGCCACAGAGCAGATGGCATAAGGCAACAGGCTGGCGACAACGGCGAGCAGAATGACAAAGTTGAATGCGGCGACCAGCCCTTGCGCATAGTTCATGATGATCAGAACCGAAGCCAGCGCATTTGACAGGATTAACGCATTGGCTGGCGTTCCAAATTTGGATTTTTGGCCCAAGGCTGCAGGGAAGACGCGATCCAAGGCAGCACCGTAAGGGACCTGGCCACTGAGCAGTGTAAAGCCGTTCAAAGTGCCAAAGGTCGAAATCACCGCACCCACTGCAACAAGGACACCACCAACGGGACCAAACATCACTTCACCGACGGCTGCCAGAGGTGCGGCGGAAACAGCGAGCAACTCGGCAGGAATGACGCCCATCGAAACGGCGGTTACCGAGATATAGACGCTTGCCGCGATAATCACGCCGATCACGGTGGCGCGTGGAATGGTCTTTTCCGGCTCGATAACATCGCCAGAGGGAACTGTTGCAGATTCAAGGCCCAAGTAAGCCCAAAGCGTCAGAGCAGCCGCGGCGGAAATCGCCGTAAACGCCGTGGTGCCGCTTTGATTGACCGGAACATAGTTCTCAGTGTTGATCCAGAAGATACCCAATATGCCAATCAATATCAGCGGAGCGAGCTTGAGCACGGTGGTCACGATCTGAACCAAACCAGCCCCTTCGACCCCTCGGATGTTAACCAAGGTGAGCGTCCAGATTGCAACCAACGCGGTCGATAGGCCGTACATTGGCACTTCGATGATAATCGGGAACAGGAATCCCAGATATCCCACCAACGCGACAGCAACAGCTGCGTTCCCAGTCCAAAGTGCGATCCAGTACCCCCAGGCAATTATGAAGCCTGCAAAGTCTCCGAATGCTTCTTGCGAATAGGCATAGGGGCCACCGGGTTTCGAAACGACGCGAGACAGCCTTCCGAAAATGATCGCGAGAACAAGCGCCCCTGCCGAAGTCAGAATCCACCCACCAATTGCGATTGGCCCGTACGGTGCAAGTGACGCTGGTAGAAGGAACACTCCCGACCCGATCATGTTTCCGACAACCAAAGCGATACAGGCCGTCAGCCCTAGCGCACCCGATGTCGAAGTCGTCTCTGGAGCGGAGCGATCGGTCATTGCGACGGCTCAGTTCGATGTTGTGTCTGAAGTCTCGGTTGTGGGCCCGTCGATCCCCGGATCAGTTATGGCCCCAACGGTAAGTGCGGCGCAGATGATCACGGCCAGAATTACGAGCAGCGGGAAAACAAAACGTAGCCACCGGTCATAGGAGACACGGCCAATGGCTAGCCCACCCATGACGACGGCAAATGTCGGGTTGAACAGGTTCACCCATCCGTTTGCTGACTGGTACGCAGTAACCACAAGGTCACGACCGACGCCTGCAAAGTCTGCCAGTGGCGCCATGATCGGCATCGAAAGCGTGGCCAGCCCAGACGAGGACGGCACCAGGAATGACATCAAGATCTGAATGCCAAACATCGCGTTGATAAAGGCGAACTCGCTCAGCCCCGAGACAAACCCCTCGGCTCCGGCGAGGATTGTGTCGGTGATTTTGCCCGCGTCCATAATCACGACCACGCCGCGCGCGACGCCAATGATCAGGGCAACGCCCAGCAAATCGCGCGCTCCGTCGACGAAGGTTTCCACAAAAGTCCCTTCGTCCATTCTAGACCCTTCATCCGTTTTCCCGACCCACCAAACGATGATGGACATCACCAGGAAGAGACCGGACATTTCCGCCATCCACCACCCCAGCGCGACAACACCATAGATCATAATGGCGAAGGTAATCCCGAAAAGAACCAGAATGATCGAACGCGTCTTGGTCATCTCGGGGAACGTATCATTGCCTTCCAAACCCTTTAGGAAATGCGCCCGGTTTTCCTCGACCTGATCGGCCACCACGGACAATGACGGGTCGGCTTTCACGCGTGATGCGTATCGCATGACGAATGCGATGCCTGCAGCAAGACAAAGAATAAGGATAATGAACCTAAGAACGATCCCGTTCGTGAACGGAATACCCGCACCTTGCGAGGCAACAACTGTTGCAAATGCGTTGAAGGTTGAGCCCAGGGTCCCAATGCCTGCGCCAAGCATGATCACCGCGACCCCGGTCAAGGAGTCGTACCCTGCCCGAATAAAGACCGGAATAATCAGAGCGTAGAACGCCAGGGATTCTTCCGCCATGCCATAGCTTGTCCCGCCAAAGGCAAAGGCGACCATCAGGATTGGGATCATCAGGATTTCCCGCCCGGCCAACCTGTGCAGCAACCAACCGATGCCGGCGTCGATAGCTCCTGTCTTGGTGACAACCATCAGGAAACCGCCGATGACTAAAACAAACAAAGCGACATCAATCGCCGCGCTGGATGAACTTCCCAGAAGACCGGGATCGTACATACCTGCAATCGGGGCAAGGATAACTGCCGTAAGTCCTTGGGGGTTCGGCTCGACTTCGTGGTAGGTGCCCGGGACAGGCGCTTCGCTGCCCAGAGCTTCGTTCATCTGACGGTCGTACTCACCGGCCGGAATAACCCATGTAAGGGCGGCCACGACGGCAATCAGTATGAACAGAATGGTAAAGGCGGTAGGAAATTTGAACTTGGACATATGAAACTCGCGCTGGGTGAAGCTGAGAAACTGGGCAGTTAAACATTTGAATATTTATGTCTCAACTTAGTACTAACGCGGTGACTTGTCACTTTCGTAAAACGTGAGGTTGTCGAACACATTGAACAATGTCTGCCATGGGCTCAAAGCAGGTATTCGCTGCACTCGGCTTGTATGACTGCTATGCGGAAAATGCGGACGCTCAATCGTTTGACTTTCGCCCCGATTTGTATTCTGGAAGTTTGGCCAAGGCCGACTTCAACGCATCTCCCCATCCGTCGGAAACAATGCGAAAGTACTGGTCGTCGGACTCGAATCTTGACCGCGTACCGCCGTCAAGGCTGTCTTCATCGTAGAGAAGCAGGTCGAGCGGAGCACCGACAGACAGATTGGCCTTAATCGTGGAGTCAAAACTGACAAGCAAGAGTTTCACGGTTTCTGGAAAACTCATTTCCGGATCGTAGGCTCGCACCAGAATAGGACGGCCATATTTTGTTTCACCGATCTGAAAGAACGGGGTGTCGTCGCCGGCCTCGATGAAATTGCCTTCAGGGTAGATCAAAAACAGGCGAGACGGGCCGCCGTTGATCTGGCCTCCAACAATGAGCGTCGCGTGAAAAGCGCTGTCAGCTTGCTGACCGGACCGGGCATGCTCCTCGATGACGTCGTTCAGAGTAGCCGCGACCAGTTGCGCAACTTGAAACATTGTCGGTGCCTCTAAAATCGATGGTGAACGATCTGCCGGCGCTTTTGTTCGTTCTTCCAAAAGGCTTATTGTGGCCTGAGTAGTCGCAAGGTTTCCAGCCGTTAGGATTGTGATCGAACGGTCCCCTTCTACCGTCCAATTGAACATCTTGTTGAAGGTCGAAACATTGTCCACGCCTGCATTCGTGCGCGTATCGGACATGAACACCAGCCCGCGATTCAGCCGCATGCCCACAGCATAGGTCATCAATTTCTCCGTTACTGCTGTGCGACCTGCAACTGCACTGTCAATTGCTCGCCCGCTGTCCCAATTCTATTCCCTATTACCGGTGCGGCTTGGGCATAGTCCAGCCCGGTTGCAACGCGGACGTATCGATCGTCAGGCGAGATCCCGTTTGAAACGTCAAACCCGACCCAGCCAAGCCCGTCCAAATGCACTTCGGCCCAGGCATGGGTCGCGTCCTGCAGTTCCGTTTCGCTCATCATCAAGTAACCCGATACATAGCGTGCTGGCACTCCGATCTGTCGCGCGCATGTAATGAAGATATGAGTGTGGTCCTGACACACGCCACGCCCAGCTTTGAGGGCATCTTCTGCGCTCCAGCTCGGTTGCGAACTTCCAATTTCATACGCGACCTGAGTTCGAATGTTTTCGGACAGGGCATGCATCTGTTCCAGCGGCTCGCCTTTGGGTAACGCGCCTATCAGTTCAGCAACCCCTTTCCCCGGCGTTGTCTGCGGGGTACCCCTATTGAACAGCCACAAGGGTGTCGACCCTTCGTGACGCCCCAAGACGCCGTGGATGTCTTCCACCTCAACAACGCCTTCAGAGATCAACGAAATACTTTGGGTGTCTGCGTCGAAACTGATCAATTCCACGGTGTTACGGTGGTAGTCTTCAAACGTCAGTTCTTTTCGCCCGCCGGTGATTTCTGTGTTCCAACTTTCGATGCTTTGATTGCGAAAGGACTTTGGTGTCTTCCTGAGCTGTTGCAACCCGAAGGGAACTGGTGCGTCGAAATCGTATCGTGTCTCGTGTCGAATGTGCAGTTTCATTGTCTACTCGTAGAACCGGTAATCAATCTCGATCTGACGGCTTAAGTTGCCGAGGTCGGCTAGAAAGTCCTGAATGTATTCGTGAAGTCCGATTTCGAAGATATCTGAGATCTTCTGATCCAGGTATTTTTCGTAGAGAGCATTAGACGCCTCGCCCGAAGGCCCGGCAAAGCCGTAGTCTTTCTTCAGGTATGACAGGTTCTCCTGAATCTTTCTGCAGCAAAAGTGAAGGCTGCGAGGCATCCGCTGATCCAAGATCAGAAACTGCGCAATGTCAGACGGCCGGGTTTTCTCACCATGGGTCATTCGATACCCTCCACCAGCGCCGACGGAACGCAAGATGCTTTCCCATTGGATGTTGTCCAGTGACGAGCCAACCGAGAAGGCTGTGGGCAGAAGAACATAGTATTTCACGTCCAGAATGCGCCCGGTATTGTCTGCCCTCTCGACAAAAGTGCCAATGCGGGTGAAGTCGAAAATGTCATTGCGCAGCATCGTCCCCAAGGTGGCACCGCGCACCAGAGCCGCCTGTTGACGAATGAGTTCCAGCGTCGCAGGCAAATCCCGCTCATTCACGCGGCGCTTCATGACCTCGTCAATCTGCATCCAAGTCGCGTTTACAGCACTCCACACATCGTGGGTCAGTGCTGTCCGAACAAGGCGCGCGTTGTCTCGTGCCTGCTTGATAACCGACTTGATCGAGGATGGATTGTCCGCGTCCCGCAGCACCCAATCAACAGCGTTGTCCTTGGTAATATCATCGTACTTGGCGTGGTATCCATCCAGAACTCCGGCCGTTTTCAGAACTGACCCCCATTCCTCGGCGGAGTTCTTAGTCCGGGTCAACGCCATCCTTTGACCTGACTCCAGCAGCCTGGCCGTGTTTTCCGCGCGCTCCAGGTATCGGGACATCCAGAACAACCCGCCAGCAGTTTTTCCCAGCATGGTCAGTCCTCCAGAACCCAGGTGTCTTTGGTCCCGCCGCCCTGGCTCGAGTTTACGACCAGCGAGCCTTTTTTCAGCGCTACGCGGGTCAATCCACCGGGTGTGATTTTGATCCCGTCAGGAGACACCAAAACAAACGGCCGAAGGTCGACATGTCTGGGGGCCAGCCCTGAACGTGCGAAGATTGGAACCGTTGAAAGAGACAGTGTCGGCTGAGCGATATAGTTCGCTGGCCGCGCTTTGAGCTTGTCCCGGAAAGCAGAAATCTCTTTTTTGCTGGCGGTCGGGCCAATCAACATACCGTAACCGCCAGACCCATGCACTTCTTTCACAACAAGCTCGGACAGGTTGTCCATGACGTAAGACAGCGAGACAGGGTCGCTGCATCGCCAGGTTGGACAATTTTGAAGCAGAGGCTTTTCGCCCGTGTAAAATTCGACGATCTCGGGCATGTAGGAATAGATCGCCTTGTCATCGGCAATACCCGTTCCGGGTGCGTTCGCGATCGTGACGCCGCCTGCGCGATAAACGTCCAGAATGCCTGGCACACCCAATGCACTGTCAGGGTTGAAATTCAATGGATCCAAGAAGTCGTCATCAACCCTGCGATAAAGCACGTCGATGGGTTTATAGCCTCTGGTGGTGCGCATGCAGACGCGCCCGTCGACAACGCGAAGGTCGTGGCCTTCGACCAATTCCACGGCCATTTGATCAGCAAGAAACGCATGTTCATAGTAGGCTGAGTTATAGATGCCGGGGGTTAACACCGCGACAGTGGGTTCTCCGTCTGCGCAAGCTGGCGCACAGGCCGCAAGAGACCGCCTCAGATTGCGGGGGTAGTCGGAAACATTCCGAACATTTGTCGCGCTAAAAAGCTCGGGGAACATCTTTAGCATCGTCTCCCGGTTCTCCAGCATATAGCTGACCCCGGATGGCGTACGAGCATTGTCTTCCAGGACGAAAAACTCGTCTGGGCCGGTTCGCACCAGATCGACGCCGACAATGTGCGTATAGACCTGACCGGGTGGTGAGACCCCAAGCATCTGCGGCAGGAAGGCCTCGTTTCCGGCAATCATTTCAGCAGGTACACGCCCGGCCCGGACAATTTCCTGACGGTGGTAAATGTCATGTAGAAATGCGTTGATTGCCCGCACCCGCTGTTCGATACCGCGTTCCAACCGCTGCCATTCCCGCGCTGAAATAACTCGTGGCACGATATCAAAAGGTATCAGACGTTCTTCGGCCTCGGCTTTGCCATAAACGTTAAAAGTGATGCCCGTCAGCCTAAAAACTTTTTCGGCTTCGCGCTGTTTCGCCCTCAGTCGTGATACGTCTTCCGCGTTGAACCAGCGGCCGATCTCTTCGTATGGACCTCTGAGTGATCCATCGCCATTGAACATTTCGTCAAAATACTCACTCATTCTTTAAGTTTTACGCATAGATCAGATTTTTCAAGTCATTCAGGCTTGGTTAAAAACTGCCTTTGGAAGGAGCGTCTAATTTTCAGGCTAACTGGATAACGTGATGATCTTAACAATATGGCGTTATTTGTGTTTCCAGTTGAAGTCACATTCAATGTTTTGCGCTCAACAGTAACTGGTTTTTGCTGCATTTGAACGTCCGCATTGGGCTCAGAGCAGCCGTTCGCTGCGTTCCGATTTAATGACCGCTCTGCGGACAAAGCTGTCGTTCGTTGCGGCTGAGCGAATGTCTGCATTGGCTGTTTCGTGTAATCCGATTTAGTCTTTCAAACATCAACTTGTATTTATCCGACGGGTTCTACGTGGAAAAGTTTAACTAACTGTCAAACTCCAGACCCTTCATTAATTCAAAGACTTGGCTACGCATCCAAGCCGCCATCGGGGCGTTGTCAGAACGCTTGTGCCAGATGCCGATGATCAACGCTGGTTCAATATGCATCGGTGGTTCGAACACGTTCAGTTCGAATGTCTTGGCCAATTTCCTTGCAAGCTGAGCGGGTACAAGCGCGATGAGGTCGCTTTCGCTCACCGCACGGCAAACGCCACTAAAGACCGGTACTGTCATAGCAACCTGTCGCTCTTTTCCGACGCGATTAAGGGCAGCATCACCCATCGCAGCCAGGTTCCCTTCTGGGGAAAACAAGACGTGGTGGAGTGCGCAGAACGTATCCATGTGCATCTGCGTTTCTTCCTGAAGCCCCTCAAGCTTTGGATTTCCCTTGCGAGCTATCACGTGGAACGGCGAATGGAAGAGTGGCTCCCGATTGACCCAGTCCGGCAGGAGCAAATCTGGGATCAGCGCAATGTCAGCGTTACGTCGTTCTAGACTGGCCACATAGTCATTCGGAACCAGATCAACCAGCTGCGCTCGTAGATTGGGCGCTGACTTTTGCAGGCGATCACCCAAAGGTGGCATCAGGAGTTCCGCGAAGAAATCGCTGGCAGCGATCCGGAAAGTGCCTTCAGCGGTTCGCGGATCAAAGGTAGCTGGCGGAGCTAGCAAAGCCTCAAGACGTTCGAGTTCTTCCCGCAAACCGGATTCAATATTGGATGCATAATCGGTAGCAACCAAACGGTTTCCCTGCCGGACAAAAAGGGGGTCGTCCAAAGCATGACGAAGACGCGACAATGCACCCGAAACTGCGGATTGCGACATCGCTAGCCTGTCGGCCGCCTTCACAGTTGAGCCTTCGCTAAAGAGGGCGTCCAACACGCGCAAAAGGTTGAGGTCCAGTGTAGCGAAATTCACTTGGCCGATATCCTTTATTAGATATTGCGGTTTGCCTGATAGGTTGGCCTTCGGATAGGCTTCTGTCAACGGAAGCGCTTTCGTTTCAATCCAATGCTAATGGAGAGAAACGATGAAGGACCTGGCCCAAATCGACGGAGCCATCGAATGGCTCGGCGTAAAATACAAAACCATCCTCGCCTCAGAACAGACGGGTGGCACTATGTCTATTGTGGACAGCTGGTCTCCTGCTGGTAGCGGCCCTCCACGCCACGTGCATCAAAACGAAGACGAAACCTTCGTAATCGTCACCGGCACATGCAGGTTCTGGTTGGAAGGCGAGGAGTTTTCCGCAGGGGTCGGCGAAAGCGTATTCATCCCACGTGGCAAGGAACATACCTTCAAGGTGACAGACGACGAACCTTGCCGCCATCTCGTGATCCTGACGCCCGGCGGATTCGAAGGTTTCTTTTTCGACATGGCAGCCGGTCAGTGCCGTATCCCAGAGGACATGCCCGCCATTGAGGAGAGCGCCAAGCGGCACAACATGGCCTTCACCGGCCCGCCGTTGGATTGAACACATGACTAAGAAACACATCGTCTATCATATCCCCGTCTGTCCCTTCTCGCAGCGACTGGAAATCCTACTGGCTTTGCGGGGACTGCCGGATGCCGTAGAATTTCGTGTCGTAGACATCACCAAGCCACGCGATCCGGAATTGCTGGCCAAGACCCGGGGGACGACAGCCTTGCCGGTGCTGGAAACCAGCGACGGTCGTATATTGAAAGAAAGCCTCGTGATCCTGCGCTATCTTGACGAGGCTCTGCCGGGGGCACCATTACGCCGCAGTGATCCTGCCGAACATGCCATTGAGTCGATGCTGATCGCCCGCGAAGGACCCTTCACAATGGCGGGCTATCTCTTTGTCATGAATCAGGATCAGGCGCGCCGAGATGAGCATTTGAATAAACTCCTCGCGCTCTATCGAGACCTTGATGATTTCCTACGTCATCATAATCCGACTGGCCCATTCCTGTTCGAGGACTTCGGTTTGGCAGAGGCAGTTTTTACCCCGATGTTCAAGCGGTTTTGGTTCCTTGACTACTACGAAGGGTTCAAATTACCCGTTGGCAAAGACTATGACCGGGTACGAGTGTGGCGTGATGCATGCATGGCGCATCCAGAAACATCGCAGGTGACTGAAGAAGAGATCGTCAAACTCTACTACGACTACGCGCTCGGGGCCGGAAACGGCGCCCTACCTGACGGTCGCAGCGTTTCAAGTTTCACCTTCGAACCGCTTTGGCAATCGAGACCCATGCCCCCAAGGGAAAAGTATGCAGCGACAGCCACCGACAAAGAGCTGGGCCTTGTCGCCTAACCATCGATTAAATGCCCAGTACCGGAAATTCATGCGCCGCGCGGCATCGGACAAAATGGGCTCAATGCAGACACCTAAAAAAGGGATGCTCATTAGCGGGAAGTTAATCTCCCAAAGACTAGCTTTGCAGTCTTTCTGAGATATCTGTCGCTGCCTTGACGACCGATGCCGCCAGAGTTTCGAGCTTACTGTCTGGAAATCTTGTAATTGGTCCCGAGATCGAAACGCCAGCCACAACCTTTCCCAAAGAGTCGAATACAGGTGCTGCAATACAACGCATGCCTGGGAAACGTTCTTCGTCGTCCAACGTCCAGCCCCGATGCCTGGATTTACGGAGCTCTTCCTGTAACTCCTTTATGTCAGTAATTGAATTTGGTGTCTGACTTACCAGTGTTAGCGGCGTCAAAATACTCTCTAACTCATCCTTGTCCATAAAGGCCATGATGGCTTTACCCACACCGGATGTGTGAAAAAAAGCCGCTGTCCCGTTCTTGAAAGAGGCCCTTATCGGATTGTCGGATTCGACTTGGGTAAGGTAGAGCAATTGCCCACCTTCCTCGATTGCTAGATTTGCAGTCTCTCCAGTTTCTTCTGACAGCACCCTCATAACTGGCGGTGCAACTTCCAGCAAGTTTGACCCTTCTTCAAAGGTGCTGCCAATGCGATAAGCTTGCGGGCCTATACGCCATTTGCCTTGCTCAACATCATGAGTAACCATGCCACGCTGCTGAAGTGTTGTCAGAAGCCTGTGTGCCGTTGCAGGCGGTATCTGTGTAACCTTTGAAATCTCAGCAAGCGTAGTAGAGCGTGTGTCGGCTATGTAGATCAAGACACGAATACCGCGATCAAGTGCCCCAACAGGTGGTGCGCCGATGTTCTCTTCATTCGACTTCAGTCGCGGACGTCCTCGACGATTGGCAGTTTTATGTTCGTTCATAATCAGTGAAACCAATGCGCTGTTTCTTAGCTTAAGATTCTAGCTCGGCAGTAACAGTAAAAAAATGAAAAATATTAATCAATTTATTTCAGTAGTTTAATAGCAGTTTAAACTGAAAAAAGAAGGTTATTCCAAAATATTTTGAAAATTTTGGAATCTGATTTATCGTTGTCCTCATTCGCTTAACAGCGGATTGGCGCCAGCACCGAAGCAGAAAACGGAGATGGCGCAGTCAAGGGAGGAAACATGACAAAATCTTTGAACCGCAGAAATTTTCTGCGTGGCTCTGCTGTTGTGGGCGCTGGTGCGCTCGCGGCCCCGGCGGTCCATGCGCAGGAAGGAACAAACCTCAAGATGCAAGCTGCCTGGGGCGGCGGCATCTTTCTTGAAAATGCACAGTCTTACGTAAATCGCGTCAACGAAATGTCCGGCGGCAAGCTGACGATTGAGCTACTGCCTGTGAACTCGGTCGTGAAAACTAGTCAAATGCAGGACGCGGTCCATCGCGGCGTACTGGATGCAGCGCACTATGTACCGGCTTACTGGTACTCTAAATCCAAGACAGCGTCGCTGTTTGGGACTGGTCCGTGCTTTGGATGGTCAAGCCAAGAAGTCCTGGGTTGGGTAAACTACGGCGGCGGGCAGGAACTGTTCGACGAGTTGATGGGAATCCTCGGATTGAACGTCGTGTCCTTCTTTAACTCGCCAATGCCGGCACAACCGTTGGGCTGGTTCAAAGAAGAGATCACAAGCTCTGATCAAATGAACGGCTTGAAGTATCGTACCGTTGGACTTGCGGCGGATGTTTTGCTTGAGATGGGTATGTCGGTAGTGCAGCTTCCTGGCGGCGAAATCCAGCCCGCAATGAAATCTGGCCTTATCGACGCGGCCGAGTTCAACAACCCGACATCCGACCGCGACTTTGGCATGCAGGACGTGTCGAAGCATTATCACCTGGCATCCTTCCACCAAAGTCAGGAGTTCTTCGAAGTTACCTTCAACAAAGACAAGTTCAACGCTCTGGCGCCCGAGCTTCAAGCAATCCTTAAGTATGCTTCAGAGGCCGAAAACTCCAACTTCTATTGGAACAACACAAAGCGTTACGCAGATGACTTGGTAACGCTGGCCGAAGAGCAAGGAGTGAACGTGTATCGCACGCCCGACAGTGTGATGCAGGCGCAACTGGAGGCTTGGGACGTTGTGGTCGATCGGATCTCAAATGAAGATCCATTCTTTGCCAAAGTTGTCGATAGCCAGAAGGCCTACGCAAAAACAGTGATGAACTACCTCAACTTGAACCAGCCGGACTACAAACTGGCTTACAAGCACTATTTCGGTTGAGGTCTGACGATCTCTGAAGATTGGAAGCCGCGCAGCTGTGCGGCTTCCTAAACTCCGGGCAGAACAGGCGAGGAACTGACCTTGATCAAGACAATCCACGCCATCGAAGGGCTAAGCCAATGGGTCGGCAAAGCCTTCGGATGGTGCATCCTAATATTGACACTTTCCGTGTCCTACGAAGTGTTCGTCCGTTATGTGCTTAACAAGCCAACCGTCTGGGCGTTCGATATGATGGTCCAAATGTACGGCGCTTTGTTCCTAATGGCCGGGGCATATGCATTGGCTCAAGATGCTCATGTCAGGGGCGACGTTCTGTATCGATTGTTCTCTGTCCGCTGGCAGGCCCGTGTCGATTTCGTTCTTTACATCCTCTTCTTCTTCCCCGGCATGTTCGCGTTGTTTTGGTACGGATGGGAGATAGCGAAAGACAGTTGGCGCTATGAAGAGGTCAGCTGGAACAGCCCCGCCCGAATCCAAATCTACTTCTTCAAAACTCTGATCCCAGTTGCTGGTTTCTTGTTGATGTTGCAAGGACTTGCGGAAATGGCGCGATGCTGGCTGGCAATGCGAAATGGTGTCTGGCTTGAGCGGCTAGATGACGTGCGCGAGACCGAGGACATGTTGATGGAAGAGACTATCGACAAAATTCGGACTACGGGCACCGAAGAAGGAGGCCGCAACGATGACTGATCCTCAGGTCGCCATCTTGATGCTCAGCCTCTTCATTGTTTTGGTGCTGCTGGGCTTTCCAATCGCATTCACACTGCTCGCTATGGGTGTTGGATTTGGGTACTACGCCTATTACCAGTCCGCGCCAGAGAGCATCGCGGATATTTTCAACAACAACATCTTCTATCTTCTCAACCAAAACACCTACTCGGTGATGGAGAACGACACGCTTGTTGCAATCCCATTATTCTTATTTATGGGTTACGTGGTTGAGCGAGCGAACATCGTCGATCGTCTGTTCTTCTCACTGTATATGGCTGCCCGAAACCTACCCGGGTCACTGGCAATCGCCGCACTTCTGACCTGTGCTGTATTCTCAACGGCGTCCGGGATTGTTGGCGCGGTTGTTACCCTGATGGGCCTGCTGGCCTATCCAGCGATGGCAAATGCAGGGTATCAACGTAGCTTCGCTTCTGGCGTTATCTGCGCGGGCGGTACTTTGGGCATTCTGATCCCGCCTTCGATTATGTTGATCGTCTATGCCGCAATTGCTGAGCTTTCGCCATTGCGTTTGTATGCTGCGGCGGTTTTTCCGGGATTGCTGCTGGCGGGTTTGTACATCGTCTACGTGATGGTACGCGTTTGGTTGAATCCATCGCTGGCACCGAAGCCGCAAGAGGACGACATTCCTCCAAAACGCCAGATCTATATGGACCTGTTGGTATCATTTGTACCTTTAACCGTTTTGATCATGCTGGTACTTGGCTCAATTCTAGGAGGCTTGGCGACCCCGGCTGAAGCAGCTGCAATGGGCGCATTGGGCGGACTGGTGCTAGCGATGCTTTACAGGTCGCTCACATGGGACAAGGTTAAACAAAGCGTTTTCCTAACTGCCAAGGCCACCGCAATGGTGTGCTGGTTGTTCGTGGGTTCATGGACCTTTGCGTCGATCTTTTCGTATCTCGGTGGACATGACGTTATCGAGCATTGGGTCGTTGGCATGAATCTGCAACCTTGGCAGTTCTTGGTACTAGCTCAGTTGATCATCTTCCTGCTTGGCTGGCCGCTTGAATGGTCCGAGATCCTCATCATCTTCGTGCCGATCTTTCTGCCTATGCTGGAGACCTTTGGGGTCAACCCGTATTTCTTCGCGATGCTGGTTGCTCTCAACTTGCAGACCTCGTTTCTGACGCCGCCGATGGCCATGTCAGCGTACTACCTAAAAGGGGTTCTCAAGAACCAGATCCAACTGATGGAGATCTTCAAAGGTTTGATGCCCTATCTGGCCATCGTGATCCTTTGCATGGTGCTCATGTACCAGTTCCCGGGCATCGCGCTTTGGTTGCCTGACTACCTATTTGGGGTTTGGGTGCCATGACCAAGCATGATCTGTCATTGTTCTCGGCGGTCCAATCCGCCGAGGGCATTCGGGAGGGACGTTTTTCTTCCGAAGCACTAGTTGAAGACTGCCTGAAGCGTATCGAGGAAACCGACAGTGTTTTGCGCGCGTGGGCTTACCTTGACGCAGGCTTAGCGCTGGATCAGGCCCGCGAGTTGGATCGCATCAGAAAGGCAGGCCGGGCAACTGGTCCGCTGCATGGTGTGCCCGTAGCGCTGAAGGACATTGTCGACACAAAAGATATGCCCACCCAGCGGGGGACACCGATCTTTGAGGGCCGACAACCTGAAACAGATGCAAGGCTAGTTGAACTACTTCGAGAATCTGGCGCTGTCATCATGGGCAAGACAAAGACAACCGAGTTTGCCTTTATGCACCCGACCGACACCACCAACCCCTTCGACCAGAATAGAACACCTGGGGGGTCTTCAAGCGGATCGGCCGCAGCCGTAGCAGCCAGACACGTACCTTTGGCTATCGGGACACAGACCGGCGGGTCGGTCATCCGTCCGGCCTCGTTCTGCGGCGTTTTTGGCTTCAAGCCGACCCGTGGAATGATCTCGCGCAGCGGGGTTTTCAGGACGTCGGTTTCTTTGGATCACGTTGGGGGGTTTGCCAACTCGCTTGAGGATGTCGCTTTGCTGGCAGATGTGGTGGCCGGATATGACCAAAGCGATCCTGCCAGCTTTGCTCGGCCACGCGCGGAAATGTTGACCGGCGCTAAGGCGGACGTTCCGGTCGAGCCGAACATCGCCTGGCTGGATTTTCCGTTCAACGACCGCCTCGATGCAGATGCCCTTGATGGTCTGAATGCAGTGATTGACAGCCTAGGCGGCCGGGTCGAGCGCTTTTCGGTATCCCCTCAACTGGCTGATCTCATCAACGTACACAAAACGATCTATGACTACGAAATTCGACAGAATATGATGGAAGTTTCAGATGCCCATTGGTCGGAAATCAGCGCCGAGATGCACTCCGCAATAAACCGCGGTGCAAATATCAGCGAGGCCCAATACGAAGATGCCTTGTCCGTCATGGCATCTGCTCAAGGCTTTTTTGCAGAGTATTTCAACGAATTCGATGCAATCTTGGCCCCGGCAGCAACAGGAGAAGCTGTTCCACTGACTGTGGGGCACACCGGCGATTCCGTTTTTTGTCTGACCTGGACACTTGCGGGTTTGCCATGCCTCTCGCTGCCTTTGCTGGTCGGGCAGAACGACCTGCCCATCGGCGTTCAGCTTATTGGGGCTATCGAAGAGGATGGCCGGCTTTTACGCACGGCATCCTGGGTTCAACGCAGCTTACGAGCTCAGGAACAAAAGGGAGAGTAAAACGTATGTCACGTCTGACAAACATTTTCATGGGCATAGTAGGCACCGGCCTGATGATGGTTTTCGTTCTTGGTCTCGCGCACAGTATCTCGACAGGATTTGCCGGGTTTTGGGGTGGTCTGCCGTTCTTGTGCATCGCAGTCTTTGTCATAGCATTAGCGCTTTACAACTTATGGGAAGACGCAATCAAAAAGGACTGATCCAATGAGCGATAAACCAGTCCTTTGGCTTCCACGCCGGCTGTCCGACGCAACCGTCGATCGCGCGCGCCGGGACTATGACGTAATCCTCAACGAGGCCGACACACCCGGCACTGCGGAAGAAATCATAGCCATGAGTGCGAAAGTCGACGCAATGATGCCCTGCCATTCGGAGCATTTCTCAAGCGAAGTCGTGTCGCAGCTAGACCCGCGCTTGAAGATTGTTGCAAACCATTCCGTGGGCGTTGATCACTGCGATCTTCCGGCCTTGGCGGCAAAAGGAATTGCGGTGACAAACACACCCGATGTCCTTTCTGATGCAACGGCAGAATTGGCCATGCTGCTCATGCTCGGAGCGGCACGACACGCGGTTCGAGGCGATCGCCTGATGCGGTCGGGCACCTGGGACAGTTGGAGCCCATCTTTCATGGTTGGCAAGCAAGTCACAGGTGCGCGCCTCGGCATCATCGGGATGGGGCGCGTGGGTCGGGCATTCGCAGAAAAAGCCCGTGGGTTTGATATGGAAATCCATTATTTCAACCGTACCCGCCTGTCGTCCGATCAGGAAAACGGAGCAATTTACCATGAAAACATCGAAACTCTGCTTCCAGTCGCCGATTTCCTGTCACTTCATTGCCCTGCTACCCCGGAAACTCTTGACCTGATGAACGCCAAACGTTTGGCCGAACTGCCGGACGGAGCAATACTCGTAAATTCGGCCCGCGGCGCCCTTGTTGACGAAGACGCGCTGTTGGACGCGATCGAAACCGGAAAGCTGTCTGCGGCAGGCCTTGATTGTTTTAAGACAGAACCGGGTGGTAACCCAAAGTTCGCCGCTTACGAGAACATCTTCATGTTACCGCATATTGGAAGCGCGACGAGGAAAACCCGTGACGCCATGGGTTTTCGCGCGCTGGACAACTTAGATGCGTTCTTCGCTGGCAAAACACCCCAAGACCTTTTGTAGAATAGGACACTTCAATGGCAAAACTAGCTTTCCTCGGATTAGGCGTAATGGGTTATCCGATGGCCGGTCACCTGAAGGCCGCGGGGCACGACGTTACGGTTTACAATCGAACGACCGCCAAAGCCGATGCGTGGGTGGCGGAACATGGTGGCTCTGCGCGCGCGACACCCCGTGAAGCCGCCGAAGGTGCAGAGTTCGTCATGACTTGCGTCGGGAATGACGATGACCTCCGAAACGTTTGCATTGGGTCAGAAGGCGCATTCAATGGCATGTCGCAGAGCGCGATACTTGTTGACCACACGACTGTCTCTGCCAAGGTTACGCGCGAACTTTACACTGCCGCGAAAGAACAAAGCCTGGGCTTTTTAGATGCGCCAATCTCCGGCGGTCAGGCAGGGGCAGAAAACGGCGTACTTTCGATTATGTGCGGAGGCGATCAGCCCGTATACGACGCCGCCGAACCTATCATGCAAGTATATTCGAAAATCTGCCGGCGTATCGGAGAGAGCGGCGCCGGGCAGTTAACAAAAATGAGCAACCAAATCGCGATCGCAGGATTGGTTCAGGGATTGAGCGAAGCACTGCACTTCGCCGAGAAAGCGGGCCTTGAGGGGCGTTGCGTTGTGGAAGTTATCAGCCAGGGCGCCGCTGGTAGTTGGCAGATGGACAATAGACACGAAACCATGCTTGAAGACCATTTCGACTACGGATTTGCGGTCGACTGGATGCGCAAGGATTTGGGTATTTGTCTTGATACAGCCAACGAAACCGGCGCAAGTCTGCCTGTGACCGCGCTGGTTGATCAATTCTACAAGGATGTCCAAAAACTTGGGGGCGGTCGCTGGGACACCTCTTCGCTTCTCAAACGCCTTAGGGCGCTTGACTAAACCACTAAATTTTGAAGCGCCCTGCGGGTCGAGGTAATCGGGTTCCCAAACTTCGATGTTTGTTTCACAATTCGGCATTGTTCAGGGCGGGAATGCCTCTGGCAACGGTTCATGCAGAAGTAGCACCAACAAAGCAGCACAGGTTGATGTATCCGCGGGATGGCACTGTGCTTACAATGCTGGCCTTGACACCCTGGCGGCTACGCGCCTTTGCGGGCCTTCACATCAGCGTTTCTACTTCACAATTGCCTCCACAGCGCACTACTCAGCTCAGTGTGTCGAAAAGCTAACGAATGAGCTTGAGGCACGGGAGTGTGATGAAATCTCTCATGTGGACATCTAATACAAACCCAAGGCAGTGAAGGTATCGATGGATGTCATGACGAAGATATTCAGCAGGTGATCAGTCGAGGCAGAGCTTATGCAATGGCTTCTGCCTCTGCCGACAAGCGGACGTTGGCCTGAGGCTCAGCAATGGCCGCTTCGGGCTCGAAGTAGACATTCGCTGCACTCGGCGTGAAAGACTGCTATGCGGACAAAGCTGCCGTCCGAGGTTGTCAGTATTAGGTCCGCTTTGAAGTTAACTTGCCTGTTCGCGGTCGAACTGCATGCGAAACTGTCTGACTTCGTCCATCTGTTCATGCGACCAGAATACGAGCGGTTTTAGAATCTCGAGTAAGCTGCGGCCCAACGGCGTCAGTTCATAGGAAACAGCCACCGGTGGCTGGAGTAACACCTCAAACTCATTTGGTGCAGGCTACCCGAACAACTCGATCCGCCTCGCATTTGTTTCTCTTGGTGCAATCGCCTTCAGAATTTCTACCGCTCTCATAGACACACATTGGTGGACTTGTTGACCAACCCTGCTTCGTTGTGCATTCATCTTTGCCCGTGCATTGCGTGCCTCCACAAGTTTTGGGGCGCCATTTTCTGAGCGACTGATATGTTTTCCATTCACTTGGGCAAGTTTTGCTAGGAAAAGAACATACCACTTCTCCATTTATCATTTCAGTTAACCCTCCGGCGTTGCTACACTCCACCGCTGTGGCTGCCGCACCGTTAGTGGCTGAAACTGCCACAGCAAGGAAGAAGGTTCCTGCAGATAGTTTTGCCATATAACACACCTCTTTTTCCCTCTGCGATCGTACGCAGTACGACAGTAAGAATGAGACCAAGAAAATTCTCTCAACCTCCTGTCATTTGGTACCATCAGTGGACGTTCAACAAGACCCGGGCGATACTTGCTCCACACAAAAATAATCCAATGACCGTATTTTCACTTTTCTGTGCGCACTCCGTTCACGCAATACTCAAATCCCAATGACTTGCCCACAAGACCTCCTCTTGCTCCCCTTGACCAACGTCGTTTGCCTCTAGTGTGTTCACGGCGTCGTCCAATACTGCGACAAACTCGTCTCCGCTGATCTTCATGTGTCGATGCGCGCTAGCCATATCCTCGCCTGCATAGATCTCAGGTCCACCAGTTCGTGCCACAGGCTGGTCTATCTTCGGGCCAAGTGCGTAACCGAGATTGGGTAAACTGCGTCAAAACGAAACTAATTCCGCTTCGATGACTGACGGGTAACGCCCGGATAGCGATACGTGTCTCCCAATTTCCCGGTTCAATCTACAGTGTTTTTTCGCAGAAAAGTTTTTCAAGGCAATTGCCCAAACCAAACTTAGGAGCGAAATATGCCACGTTTGAGCGGCTAGGATTTGTGGCCGGCGGCATTGCTTACCCATGGAATGGGAATTGTTGAAACGAGGCTCAGATAAGGTCACTTCAGTAAGCGGGCGTCCTGTTCAATACCGAAAGACCGCACTGGGCTCGAAGCAGTCATTCGCCGCACACGGTGTAAATGACGGCTGTCGGAACAAAACGGACACAGATGTGTCCTCAATCTTCACGAGTTCGTTTAGATCAACTGCACCGCTAATTAATATGAGTTTTGTAGCGTCATAGGGTCATTTATGTTACTACATAACACATCCCATGAGCGCCAAAGCACCAATCGCCAAAATCAATGAACTTCACGTCGCCAGAACACGAGAACCTGTTCCACGAAAGGGGCGCCTGCTACCGCTTGGGTGGACCAAACGTTTTGACTTGTGGCGCGCGCCTCAGAGCAGGTGAGGCCTGCCCAAATCCCCCGGTCAAGGAAAGCAAGCAAGGCCGGTGCCTTAGCCATTGCGGACCTCACGCTGCGCGTGCCTATCGAGAGCGTCAGAAACGCCGATTTGAAGCGGGCAGTGTGTCCGCCGAGGAATGGAACCGTGCCGAAGCCCGTCGTGCCGCTAACCGGCTAGGGGATCAATGGAAGAAAAACCCGTGGTTGCCAGGCAGCACGATTGACTTGGGCATGCATGAAAGCGCATTTCGCGACGCGCTTGGCGCAGTGGACGTGGACACGCTGCCTCCTGCCGTGGCCGATTGGCTGCGCTGGCGCTACCGGCGAATGCAAATCGACCGGCAAAACGGGGCGGCTTGGCATAAAGCGTTGACGCAGGACTTGTCCCGGCGAGTCGCAGACGCGGGACCGCGTCCGACAGATGTTAGCGGACGTGCCTCAAAACCCGACGTTGCGCCTCGGACGTGGGCGGTCGGCGCCGGGCAGGAGGCGGGTGCGTCGCGGCGCGTGTTGCCGGACCGGCCAAAAGCACCCAAAGTCCAACGCGGGAAAGGCTACGGACGCCCCGGACGCCCACGGATGCAGCCTGCCGGTGAGGATGAGTTCGCGGATCTGTCGCGGGTGTATCGTGAGAATGCGGCCGTTCTGGAACCGATCATGGCCGCGACGGAAGGCGAAGCGAGACAACTGGCAGTGCTACGGACCCTGCGGGATTATCTAACCCGCCCGGCGGACGCAGAGGCGTGCAAACGCTGGCTGGCATTGGTTGCTGGTGTGCGGACGTAATAAGGTGTCAGCGGCGCTGTGAGCGCCGCTGAACGGCGTAGGGGCTATCAGGTATCTACGACACCCATTTGCTTCACTGCCGCGTCGAAGCGTGCTTTGCCGTTGCAAGCAATCCAATAGCTGCACAGGCTGAGTGGGTCAGCCCCTGCGGTCGGCACCCGTGAGCGTGCGCCCGGGAAGGTTTTGGCAAAAGTCTCGATTTTCCGAGGCTTAACCGAAAAAATCGAGACTGATTTTTGTAGGTAAAACGGCTCACTATGCGCCGCCCGGCAGCGCCGCTGTCAGTGCCCTGAGGGCCTTATCAAAATCGGCCTGATACGCGTCTGCAAATTTCTTGGGCGCAGCCGTCCCGTGTGCCTGCACATCGGTCAACCAAGCCGATGCCTTGGGACCGGTCCATAGCCGGACGTTGCGCCCGCTGATCTTCACTTGGTCTGCTCCTCGCGGACGGATACGCAGGCAACCTGCCGCTGCGAGGCCCGCTTGGACGTTGCCCCAGGTCGCGGAGTTCGCCGCAGCGCGCGAAGCAACCCCCTGCATAGCTGACATAACCTCATCAAAAGCGATGATTTCGCGCTCCGCGAAAGGTCCGTTCATGACAAGTTCATAGGCAGCACGCGCGGCGGCAGGCATACCAGCGGCGATGATCCGGGATTTCGACCCCGACGCGTCGTTCGGTGCTGTATGCGGGTTGAACCCGGACAAGCTGCGGCCTTCGAGAAACTGTCGGACACGCCCGATTTCATCCGCGCTGTCCAAGGCCGCGTGATCCGCCGGCGAGAACACCGCGTCCAACCGGCCAGCGTCAGAAATGAAGGGTGCGAAGCGCCGGTCGTCGTGGTCAATGCCCTTGACCGCCCCTTCGTCGTTGGAGAGGGCGATAAACACACCGGTGAAGCGGAGGCGGTAGGGGCGCCGATACTTCTCGTTGACCTCTACCCACCCGGTTGCGTTGCCGGTCCAGTCTTTCACGCGATTGTAGGCTGCGCCCCCGGCATCAAACTTCGCCTCCTGCAAGATCAGGAGGCGCTTGCGCAGGAATTCGGTAAATGCCCCGGTGATCTGTCCCGTCGTGACGCTCGTGCAATTGTGCGTCCCCAGGAGTTGCTGGATGGGGCGTAGCAATGTATCTTTTCCGACCCCTTGGCCCGAAATCAGGAGCGGGATAATCGGCGTCCGCCCGGCAGGGTTTTGGACGATCCATGCCAGCCAGTTCAAGAACCACTCGCGATACACGCCGTCGTGCAGCACGTGCTCAACTGCCCGCAGCCACAAATCTGGGGCGCCTTGAACCGCTCCGTAGCGTGACGGCACCCACGTGTTAACGTGGGGCGCGGCAATACCGTTCTCGGTTTCCACCTCGACCAACGTTTCCAATGCGCCCGGCACATACGCGAGGCCAACCGCAACCGTGCGGTCGTTGCGGTTTGCGAGCACATTCGCAGCGGCTTTCTTCCCCGTCGATCCCGCTGGGATGATTTCTGTGACGGCTTCGTGCCGGGCAATACCCGTAGGGCTGTAAAAGGCGCGTTCCTCTTTGTCAAAGAACGCTTCCGCACCTTTCACCCAGATGAACCTCGACGCCAGACGCATAAGACCGTCTTCGTGGTCCTCGGCGGCTTGCTCACGACGGCGCTGATTGCGGGACGCCATTGCCTCGGCCTCGGCTTGGACAACCCGCCGGGCTGTCTCGTCGTCGGTCTTAAAGCCCACGCCCGCCTCAAACCCAGACGCCGACGGCGAAAGGTTCTCGTCGTTCTTACCGGAGGCGATCAGCGCCGATACGTGGTCCTCGTACTGCGTCCGCACCATCGCCAGAAAATCAGGTGTCCGCATGTTGTCGCAGGACGCATGGTTACAGAAACACGCCCCATCGGAGCCGATGAAACTAAACCCGGTTTCTGCCCGGTCGCCGTGCGCCTGCCAGTTCGGGCACATGGCGTCAATCACGCCCCTCGTGCGTTCGCGCGGCTCAAGCCCCACGATTTCAGCCATGCGCACAATGGCGTCGTCCATAGACGCGTCACGCGGACGCGCGCCGACACCAAGAGCAGCCAAATCCTTGGACGTCTGCGCGGCCAGAGGCACCTCGGCTTGCCGCCAGTCGGCCCCGCCGATCAGAACGCGTCCGATCTCGTCCAAACTGACTGCCCTGTCAGGATGCCAGTCCGTGAAGCCCACCGCAGGCGCGCGGTTCTTGCTGTCCTTGTATTTGGGCTTTGAGTTGTGGCCCCAAGGCAGACGCAGATACCTGGTTGCGTCGTGCAGCGCGTCCGTCAGACCGCGTTCGATCATGTAGGCGCGGACCAGTGCCAGTTCCGCCCACCGTTCAGGCGACCCGGCGTCCCCTTCCTGTTTCCAGCCCCACGTTTCGTTGTTGGGCGACGTTTCAATACGGAAGGTCGGTTCGGGGACCCGCCCAAACGAGGACACGAGTCACTCCGCCGCAGCCGGCGGACGCGCCGACAGCGCCTTCACTTTCCGCCAGTCCAGCCCGGCAAACAACGCCTCGAACTGGGCGTGGTTCAGTGACATCAGACCATCCCGGATCGCGGGCCAGGTGAAGGTCGTTTCCTCAAGCCGCTTGTAGGTCATCACCAACCCGGTGCCATCCCAATACAGAAGCTTCAACCGGTCGGCGCGCTTCGAGCGGAACACAAAAACAGCCCCGGTGAAAGGCTCCTTACGCAGCTCATTCTGCACCAATGCCGCCAGCCCGTCATGACCCTTACGGAAATCCACAGGCCTCGTCGCCACCACGATCCGCACCGGCCAAATTCGGCACCACCAATTTACCTTCCCGCGCCAGACGACGCCATTCAAACAAATGGTTCGGCCGCATCCCGGCTACGGCGGGCGACCTCGTTCACAGTCACCCCAGGAACCAGAGTTTCCGCAACGGACTCCAATCGTAGCTCCCGATGGACTCCCATAAATACCTCCAACCAAAATCTACACTCCGCACCGGAATCGCAGATCAGGCAGACTTCAGGAAGGTGGGGTTGGGACAAAGCTTACTGATGACCGGCTTTTCGGACGAAAGTCTCGACTGCGCCGGGGCAACCGAGGGGCGTTGCCGAAACATCTGCAGCGCATCGAAGAGGCGATCGAGCCGGAAAGCACGGTCTGCGATTGTGGCTCTGAACGGCACGTCATTGGCGGGGATGTCAGCTAGCGGCTCGATATTATTCCGGCTCAGTTCCGGGTCATTGTTTCCCTCCGCCCGAAGTATGCCTGCCGCTCCTGCAAAGAGGGCATCGTTCAGGCTCCGACTCCGGCGCATCTGATCCCCGGCGCGCTTCCGAGCGAGGCGCCCATCGCCCATGTGATCGTCTCGAAATACGCGGATCACACGCCACTATATCGCCAGGCCCAGATTTATGCCCGGCAAGGGATCGATCTGGATCGCTCGACCCTGAAGGTCACGGCACCAAACAAGGCAGCCCCACGTAGTGCCTGCAGGGAATTGTCGGCGAGAATTATCTGTGTGGCTAGATACCTCTAAGCTCTTGATTTACGCAAGAGCAGCTGAACTTACTAGCACGTGAAGAGTAACTCCGACAAACCACTGAGAGCAAAGACAGTTTGCTTTAATCTCCAGGGCAAAACAAATAGGATGTACCAACGTAGTGGGGCCTTGCCGCGACCCTCGCCGAAATTAACGAAAGAAATCCGATGAACATAGACCACGCACCGCTCGAAAACGTTTCTGTTTTTGATGTCGTTCCGGGGCAAATTTACGAAATCAAACTAGCAGTGCAAAGAACGGATGGCGAAAACGAAGGCAAGCTTACTACATCGTTTATCGAACTAAGGTTTTTTGATCGCTCTAGTTGCCGAGTTGGTCACGACGCAACTTGCGCACAATCTGGCCAGTTGGGTGGTGATCCACTCCAAATTGAAACGCTTCCCGCAGGCGACTTTAGGGACGATGTCTACACCGCCGCACTTGCGACACGTTTCATTGTGGCACCCTCTGACGCCGTGCGTATGGAATTACATCCGCTAACTAAAGAGATCGCACTGAAGCGAACCCATTTATCCGCCTCAGGAGTGCTTTGGTCATCAAATGATGCCGACCGCGCGCTCGAATTTGCACAAGAGAGAATCCCAGAGAAGCTAAGGCAATTGAAGACTAGTTTACTCTTGGAAAGAGATACGGCTGCCCTGATCGCAAATTCACCCCAGACCCAGATCAGTGCCCTAAAGTCAAAATATTCACCCAATGAAGCTTGGAATGATTTTTTCCTTCGATTTACTGAGGCCAGCGAACAGAGTGATTTTGAACTCCGCATGAAACAACTTCGCAGTGAGGTGACGAAACTTCATAGAATTGGGTTCATTGGATCAGGAAGAGGCTATGAGCGTCTTTTTGGAATGTCGAAGGTCTTCTGGCTCCGAGAAACAAGCCACGTCGAACAACTGACGTACCTTAACCTTGATTTAATTGTTGTGGAAACCTCTTCCAGTAGCGAGCCGGGCACGGATGAAACTGATTGGACCTTAGCGTTTTCAAGTTTGGACGGCGCTTTGCCTGAACGAGGCGCGGCGTTTCTGGCGGCGGCAAAAGCAGCTGATGTTCCTGTACACCTTTGGGTTACAACCTATCCTGAAGCGGCGGGCGTTTGGACCGAATGTGCATGTGCCGTCGACAAAGTTGTAGTGGAATCTGGATCAAATGAAGACTGGGGTGCTCTGGGCGCGCCATTTGTTAAGGTTCGCCGTGCCACCGAATTAGCCGCGTGCTCATTAGCGAGTTTGTACCGGCGTGATCCCGGACGTATTCTCTGCCCGGCTGCTTCGGATGTATTTCAAAAATCGGACTTCGCCGACCTGATCGCAGCACCCCTACCTGGCGAGACAGCTCTCTCGGAGTTCCACTATGGCTTTACCCGCGGCGCGCTGGACACGCGACTTGGGGGGCGCTACCTAAAGGTTGTTGGGGAGCACAACCGGGCAATGCAGCGCCAGATGCTCCAAGCGTCCGGTGTCGTACTCCTACCAGCCGAAAGTGTACGGGCAGACTCGATGCTTGAATCTCTTGCCATCGACGCGATCGCATCTGGTGCGATTCCAGTTCTGTTCGGCGAACCGAGGTCTGACTCTGCGCTTCTGACCAGCCTCGACAAGATCTTTGGACCGATCGATTTCATGGAACTGCTGGGGCGTTACGGTTGCGAATGGGAACGCGAGCGGCGTTGGCGCGGGTTAATGCGGGACATAGTACGAAATCACGTTTGGAACAGTGAAGAACGCGCGGCGGTGCTCGGCCAGGATCCGTTCCCGATAGGTTTCGACACTCCGCGCGTTAGTTCTATTTTGGTGACCAAACGCCCACATCTTCTAAAACAGTGTTTGGAAACATTTCGGAAACAAACTTGGCGGAACAAAGAGCTTATTCTGATTTTTAACTCAAAAAATATCCCAGAAGACTTGCCCCAGATGAATGAAAATGAGCATTTCTTTGCCATGCCCGAAGCTGCAAATATCGGTGAGTGCCTCAACCGGGGAATAGAAATTTCTTCCGGTCGCTATTGGGCAAAAATGGACGATGACGATTTCTACAGCGCAACCTACATTGAAGAGACAATAGCATATTTTCGCTCAACTCAGTCCGAAGTCGTTGGACGACAATCGGCATATTTCTACTTCGACGGAGAAGGTCAAACGTTTGCCCGTAGTATCGTTTTTGATCGCTGCTTTCGCTTGCAGTCGATGCGCGGACACGTGTCGGGAGCGACGCTTTCAGCAGACAAGGCACGGGTCTCTTCCCGTTTCTCTATGAAATACCGCAACTCCAACGACTCAGAATGGATCGGAGGGTTGATTAGAAGTGGCGTTCGGGTGTTTTCTGGAGATTCTACCTCGATGGTAGTCTATCGAGACGCCGACGTGAAAAACCACACGTGGATGGCGAAAGACCTGCGCGCTGAAGTTCTTTGCGGCGGCAACTTATTCGGTCGACTTGAAGAAAAGACCTGTAAAAATGGCTTCTAACCCCTGTTCGGTCTTACAAACGGTTACGTTCACAGAATATGATGCTAGATTGGTGGGCCATTTGCGGTGGCGCGTTTTAGTATTCTAACGCCCCTGGGAGGCGAGTATGTCATCACAAGTGGTTTTTGTTATTGGCACCGGTCGGAGCGGTACTTCTCTGACAACCCAAGCCCTCTCGGAGCTGGGGGCAAAAATGCCCGATGATCCAGTACCAGCTAGCGCGAATAACTTGCGCGGGACTGGTGAATCAATGCAGTTGCGCGATCAAATGAATGACTTAAAGACTGCTCTTGGTCACAAGAAAGGTTTTCGCCCAAAAAATTGGGAACAGCACCCCGCTACGCAGCACGCTCGATGTGAACTCAGTGACTATCTATTGCAGCGGTCTGCGACTTCCGGGCGCATGGGGTTCATAGCCAAAATTCCAGTTATGTCGGAGTATCTACCAATGTGTGATCTGGCGGCATCCGAAGCACGGGTCAGGTCACACTATGTGTGGGCGACCAGAGGTGCGGCCGAAACGCTGAACTCACTCATGCGAAGCTACAATTTCTCAAAGAATCAGGCCCGGAAAAGCTATCTCCAACGTCTCTACTATATTCTACGTGATGCTCCAGACGACACTATTCTCATCCCGTACGAGAGGTGGGCAGTTGACTCTAAAGGGCAGATTGAATTTCTCGCGGATCTAATTGGTCAGAACAAAACTTCTTGCCGAAGCGAAGCCGAGGACGCCTTCACCCCTACCCTAGACCACAGCCGATCTGCTGACTTGACCGCGTTGTCAGAAGTGGAAGAGGTGGTGGATGCACTTACCCTTAAGAAAAGATGCCGATTGGCTGACCTTGTGGATCGGAACTCGCCAGAGTTTTTCAGACTGATGACTTGTTTGGCAGACGAGATTTCCCGACTGAACCCTGACGTTCCCACGAATTCTCTAGATGTTGAACAGGAAATGCGTTTGGCCTTGCTTACTTGCCTGGCAGACACTTCTGAAAAGGAAGCACCGGAAATGAATGCAAACCTAGAAATTCTTGAACACCGTGTTCGAGAAGTAAGCACGCAGCAACTTGCAAACCAAGAAGCATTTGACAAGCTTACTTTGGAACGAGATTCACTTGCAAAGGTAATAGACAAACTTACCCTGGAACGGGATTTGCTTGAGGAAAAAATAGAACGACGCTTTTATATCAAGATACAAGACTTGGAAGACCGTGAAGCTAAGCTTCGTTTGAGGAAAGAAAAAGGTCAAAACAAACTTAAAGAAGACATTAAAGTCCTTCGCCAGCAGAACGATCAAAAACTGAGAAAGATCTCAAAGTATAAGAAAGTTTCCGTCATTCTTGCAATTCCCTACGTTATTCTGACAGCGCCGATAAGCATTCCGTTAATAGTTTTCTTTGCTTTAAAAAGAGAAGCGCGACGTAACAATTCTAAGAATGTCACTTAGCCAAAACTTCCAAGTAGCGTCCGTCATCGACGTGACTTAGCGGGTTTGGGAGCGCGGCACTCCCAACCTTCGTCGCTATCCAATTCTATTATTGTGGTCAGATAATTCGCAATCACGCGGTGCGGATTTTGCTACTTGGCTCCAACAAAGCTGATCAGCTTTATACGTTCGCCATCCAGCCAATCTACTTCTTCCATTTGACGCCCCGGAAGATTTGCTCCTCTACAATCCGATCTTTGTAACGCGTAGTAAGTTGCATCATCTCGTCCATGACGTCGTCTGTCAGGATGTTGGGCTTGAGGCCCAGATCAAGCAGACCTGTATGCGCAGGATTATAATAGTGATCCTCCATTTCCTTGCGAGGGTTTTCCAGGTTGCGAATTTCCACATCCAGCCCCAAGCGTTTCCCAGACGCCTGTACACGTGATGCAAGATCGTTAACCGAAAAAGTTTCTACGAACTGATTAAATACCCGCAACTCGCCTTTATCAGCCGGGTTTTCAACGGCCAGCTGTACACATTGAAGTGCGTCTTTGAGGTGCAAATAGCCGCGCGTTTGACCTCCGGCACCATAGACCGTCAAAGGATACCCAGCCACTGCTTGAACCATGAAGCGGTTCAAAACAGTGCCAAAAACCTCGTCATAGTTTAGGAAGGAATACAGAGCATCATCATTATCATTTTCTTCGGTAGCAACACCGTAGACAGGACCTTGCATGAGGTCAGTTACCCTTAGGTCCCACACCCGCACGTAGAACCATAGCATGTCGGTGTCGAGCACCTTAGTCGTGTGGTAGAAAGAACCAGCAGCGCGCGGGAACAGGAAGGTCCCCTTGCGCCCTTTATGCTCGATTTCGATCCACCCTTCCTCGATGTCTATGTTCGGCGTACCGTATTCGCCCATGGTCCCCAGCTTTACCAGGTGTGCATTAGGAGTGTACTCGTTCATTGCGTGAATAACGTTGAAGGTCGCGCCAAGATTATTATCAAGCGTCAGGCGCGCCGCAGCGCGATCCAGCATCGAGTACGGAGCAGAAGGCTGTTCTGCATAATGGATAATAGAATCCGGGCGAAACTCTTCGAAAACTGATGAGATAAAATCCCAGTTGTCCAGGTCGCCGATGCGGACTGAAACGTCCTTGCCAGATTTCTCGTTCCACAGCCTTGCCCGCTCTTGCAGATTTGGCACATCAAACAAGGCCGGAGTGTTGATTTCCATCATGAGGCGACGACGCAGATAATTGTCTACGGCCATCACCTCGTGACCTGCCGCCGAAAGCTTCATTGCGGTTGGCCAACCAATGTAGCCGTCACCGCCAAGAACAAGAACACGCATGGAAGGATCCTCCCGAAATAGTTGAGTTGAAATGTGTTAGAGGTTTTCGAGCGCTCGGTTTCTCAACCTGTTCGGAAGAACACCTTCGCGCAGCAACATGTCATCAATTTCAGAATCCGACATTAGCTCAGATCGATCCGAGTGATAGATGATTGTACTTGGCTGTGTTGTGATCCAATCATACTTGTACTCTTGGCGCTGCTCAGAAGTATGTCCGGATGGAAGCACGATAAGAAACTTCTCACTCTCAAGGAGTCGGTTGCTTTCCTCGTCGGTAGAAAGTTCCTCCCAAAGTTTCTCTCCAGGTCGCGACCCTGTTACTTTAGTTTCCACACTAGATGGCGACACGTTGGCGATTGGGGCGAGCCGAGCGATCATAACCCGCGCCAGATCAACAATCTTCAACACGGGCATTTTCGTAATAAAGATCTCTCCGCCTCGTGCCAGCATCATGCTTTCGATGACCAGATCTGCGGCTTCTTTCATTGTCATCACGAAACGAGTCATTCGCTCATCAGTGATTGTAACAGGACCACCAGATTCAATTTGTTGAGCAAACAGCGGGACAACCGAACCACGTGAACCCAGAACATTGCCAAACCTTGTGCAGGCAAAGACCGTTTTCGTCTTTTTTGAACGAAGGAAGTTCATGGCAGTGAACAAGCGCTCTCCCATCAGCTTGGAGGTGCCCATCACATTGGTCGGATTTACGGCTTTGTCCGAGGACGTGAAAATAACTTTCTCCAAGCCTTGGGCAATGGCAACCCGACCCACAACTTCGGAACCCTGGATATTCACGTTGATCGCCGAGAACGGGCTTCGTTCGCAGGACGGCACATGCTTGAGAGCGGCGCAATGGAAACACAAGTCCATGTCAGAGAATGTGCGACTCATTTCTCGTTCGTCGGTGATGTCGCAATGGTAGAACTCGACACCCTTATTGCCCCGGTATTCGATTTCCATTTCAAACAACGCACTTTCGTTGTTGTCGATTACACGGATCAGCTCTGGTTCAAGTTCAATTAGGCAAGCAAAAATTTCTCGGCCTACGGACCCAACGCCTCCTGTAATGACAATGCGCTTCCCTCGGAAGTATTCGGCAATATCCATATTTGTTTCTCTGCTCTTTTATATCTGTGGCTGAATTATTCGGTTTAGCTTGCCTGTTGAAGCGCGTACTTGGATGCCCTGATGCTCAGTGTGTATGTTTCTTCTCAACGTCCGTTAGCACATACTTTTAATCCAACGCTCGTGACACATTGTCAATGTTTGAAAAGCCGGGCAAGCTTAGGGTATCACTGATAGAGGGAACTCCCGGTTTTAGGGAAGGCTCTTGACGCGACTGAGCGGTAATAGATCTTACTTCGTTTGTCAGCGGCGCCCCGCGCAGCGTGGCAATTTTGCCCTTCGCAAGTTGAACACAAGGTGTATTATGATGAGTGTAAGTGCTCGCACGACTACACATGCACTGCAATTCAATCGGATATAACTCTGGTTGTCCTGTTCAAAACTAACGGCACCTGTTTCTAACAATTTTAGCCTTCTCGTTTTTGCAGCTTCGAATAGGCTGACAAGCCATTGCGCACCAACCAGTTAAGCAATATTGAGGAAGGGTCGAATGCAGAATATCAGCGAAGTTGTTTGATCGTTGATTGACTGCAATCCTGATCATTTGTGTTGGGAAAATAAGGCCTTCTAGGAGTGGTGGGAACTGACGATATGGCAAATGAGCGGAAACGCCGGGTGGCCGTGTGCATGCCTGTCTTTAATGCCGAGCCGTGGCTCAAAAACAGTGTCCAATCCATTCTCGGGCAAACTTACGAGGACTTTGATCTATTCCTTTGTGACGACGGATCTACAGACGGAAGTTTCGAGATTGCTTCTTCATTTGAGGACCCAAGAGTTCGCCCCCTCAAAAACGATAGAAACAAGGGGCCTGCTGAAACCAGAAACCGGATGAACCGGAATGCAATCCAGCAAGGGTATGACTACATCGCCTTTATGGACGCTGATGACGTTTGTCGCAAAGACAGGCTTAGCACCCAGATTGAAATCCTAGACAGAGATCCGTCTCTGGACATATGCGGTGCGTCTTGCAGAGTTGCGTTAACGGGAGGGCGTTGGCGGGTGTCAGAGGAGCCGAGCAAAGTAAAAGTTGATTGTTTGTTCCACAACCCGATTCCGACCCCTACAGCTGTAGTCAGAACAAGCTGCCTTGCTCAGACGAAAATTGAATTTGCACCTAATATGGTGCCGTGTGCAGACTATGATTTTTTTTCAAAACTCGTAATTGAAAGCAATAGACCAGCTATTGGAGTAGATCAGGACCTGCTTACTTATAACTACAATGAAGCCGGTGTCAGTCACAACGATAAGCGAGCAGGTCAGATAAAAGTGGATAAGAAAATTAAACTAAACATTTCAAAAATCCTGGGATTGGATGTGGACTCTGACATCGTGTCCTCATTCCACGATGTTGCCTTTCGCCAGGAAGATGTTCGCTACAATGATATCTTGAATTTCCTGGTTTTTGCAGTGCAAGTTATCGTTCAAAACGATAGGGGCGGGGCGTTTTTTGAGACAGCGTATCTCAGGAGCCGTTTCAGATCCTGTCTGTCATTCTACAAATCAAAGTTCAATATTTTGAAACTGTCTCAAACGCGCGAACTCGAAAAGACATTTGTAGATAGCTTGGGCCTTTCTCATGGAAATGCAATGACAAGCGCGTTGCTCGCAGAAGAGATTTTGGTTCGATAAGATGTCTCTATCCGTTATTATTCCGTCATTTAATACTGAAAAATGGATCGAGCTCGCGATCCGTAGTGTCGTCAACGAAGGTGTCGAAGACTACGAGATCATTGTGGTGGACGATGCTTCTACTGACAGCACCGCAGCGGTGGTAGAAGACTTATCGAAGCAAAACAATAAAATAATTCTGATAAAACTTCCGGTTAATACTCCTGGTGGCGCTGGAATTCCTTCGAATATTGGCTTGCAAAAAACTACGAAAGATTTTGTGGCCTTTCTGGACAGCGACGATTGGGTTCAACGAGGTTATTTTTCAAAACAGATGTCTGTTCTGAAGCAATTGGACGCCGATTTTTCAATTTCTTCATATGTGAGTATCGACGCGCAAACGCATGAGAAGATTCCTGCGTACGATTTCGATGTTTGGCCTGCGGACAAGGGGCGTGAACAATCAATTGACCCGAGAAAAGCGCTAGCTCTGTCTCCTGAACCATGGCGGAAAGTCTACAAGTCAGAATTTCTGAGGAAGGAAGGCTTAAAATTTCCCGAGGCAGATCATTTCAATGAGGACTATCCCTTCCATTGGAGTGTGTGCACCCATGCAAAGTCAGCCGTTTTGGTGCCACAAACCGGGTACTTCCACCGTGTTAATCGAGATGGGCAGACGACGGTAGAATCAGGAAATAGATACACTTCTTTCCTTCCGCACTCGCTTGGCATACTTGAGGAATTGAAAAAGAAAAATGACAAAAAGGCGATTAGCTATTTTCAATCTTGGCTGGTTCGACACTCGCGAATTATTGAGGCTCAACTATCCGAGAAAGAAAAAAGGGAAATATTTTCAGCCTTCCATGAGATTTGTGAACGCGCAAACTTTAGATACATCTCTCTCGAGGCGTTTAGAAACAATAACGTAAATAGATTATATCTTTTTCTCTCAATTCATGCTGGAGATTACTCCGAATATACCAAAGCCTTATTCTTAACACGGCGTAAATCACGCAGGGCAATTAAGCGGCGACTCTTAAAGAAACTGGGGCCTGTAGGAATTGCTCGGTTTATTTTGTCCAGAATATGTCGCAGGTCTCTTTGATCTAAAGTGAAGGTAACGGTTGTCGGAAACATGCATCCTTTACCCAGCTCACCCAAAGATAGACCGTTCCACCATGAGCAAAATGGAGTCTGCCAGTGGCGGGCGCGTTGTCTCGATACCTGCAACCGATCAGGCCCGTGGCTTCACTGCCGACACTGACGTTCTAGACGAGGCAGCGTGGCTTGCTGACGATGCCATCGCGCCCCCCCACCAATGCGAAACGGCTTGAGAGGCTTGGAGCGACGCGTCTCTTCTCCATCGTCAGGTATCTATGGGTGTGAGGTGCCGACAATCGGACTACCGCCCAGGATCTCTACTGTCCCATCCAGCATCGGCGCTGCGGCACTGGCTCTCAGCGCGAATATTCCTGCGTTCGCACTTTTTTGAGGACTCGGGGCACAGCAAGACCTACTCGTTACCGACATAGACATACCTTTGTTGCATCGCTTTGATCATAGGTAGTTCAGCTTCTTTGTGATCCAGAACAGGATTTCTGCCAGCGCGGAAATCGCTCCGGCCCCTTCGGTGATCACAAGGGCCGTGCCTGACGCCCCAAGCGTTGTCGTCTTGTCACTCAGGTCGCCCGGAATGTCTGCGATCACGATGTATTCAGATGACCCGGCCAGCTCACGGAGAGAGGGGAGGCCACTCCTCGTATCAAGCGCTCCTTCACTTGTTGCGGGGGGAATGTCGCGGATGGTTGTTTCAAACTCCTGGCCCGGAGCACTGCGCATCGCGATCCGGATCTTGTCACCTGCGGAGACATTCCCAAGGCTGCTCAGCGGCAAGGTCGCAATCAGGACGCGATCATCCGGAACGACGAAATTAATCGCGCCCTGCAATGTCGTAACCCTGTTGCCGGGCCGTAGTGACAGCCCGGTCACCAAACCATTGGCGGGTGCGCGAACGACTGTCTGTTCAAGCGCCCACTGTGCCTGAGCCAGCATGTTTTCCGCTTCAACTACACCAACATCAACGCCGTCCACCTGCGCTGCGATACGCCTCTCAAGGCCCGCTTTTCGTGCTTCCGCCGCGCGCAGGTTCGCCTCAAGTTGCTCAATCGTGGAAACGGCCTCCTGCAGCTGGAACTCCGACGATGCACCGCGATCTGCGAGGCGGATGATATCGTCGCGACGCGCTACGCCGAAGGTTAGTTGGGCTTCGAGTGATGCGATATCCGCCTCGGCTGCGGTTAGGTCATGGCCCAGCTGGTCCGCTTCAGCCTGCGCAGAAGAAAGAGCCGCTTCAAGCCGTGCCACCTCTGCGGAGTATTCGGTATTGTCTATCTGAAAGAGGACATCGCCCTTGGTCACCGGTTGATTGGGCTTCACAGCCACTTCTGTCACCGGACCCGAGACGTTGGGCGCAATATTGATCACCGCGCCTTGGACTGATGCCGTTCCGGTCGGTGTCGTATGGTTCAATGCTCCGATGACAACCAACGCGATGAGAATGCTGCCACCATAGATGACTGTCTTGGAGACAGCGTTCCAAGGTAACAGGCGGAGCTTTGAGAAGACGAGCCAGGCGAGCCCGAAATACAGTGCCAAGACAATCAGCATTTATTGTGCCTCATCAGGTATTCATCATCCAATCAACTCTGTCGGCAATAGGAAGGCCATTCAGGCGGGTTCCAATATTTGGGAGACGATTGTTCTTGTTTCTTCTACGTCATCAGAACGAGAGCTTCGCGCCAACTATGGGCCCAGAGAAAGATAGATCACTCACAACATCTGAATTCCCGATATTCCAGTCGAGATGGCGATATCCGAAACTCAGATTCCAATTGTTGATCTGATAGTCGAACGTAACGCCTGCTTGCCAAGTTAGATCGCTATCACCCCCGCCGACGTCGGTTATGAATGAAAAAGCCCAACGATCTGCTATGGGGAAGACGCCTCGCACGCCTACGATGGCATCTGTGTTGGAGATTGACCCGGAAACGCGCTGTGAACCATTGCCAACGGCCAGGTTCGCAGTTGTGTCCATGTCGAGGTAACGGAAGCCACCAAAACCGACCAACTGACCATCCTGTGTATGCCTGAAGTCATACCCTACGGAGCCAGTGAACACGAAACCAGTAACTTCGGCATCTGCACTAGCAGGGATGCCGGGTCCTACAGCGCTGTCTTGATCTGCGCTTACATCCAGGTACTGAAAATCCCCCAATATTGAGATCGGCCCATTATTCGCTTCAAGAGCACCCATCAGACCGAAATCAAGGTTATCAAGTAAGTCTGAGAAACTCACGGTCATGCTTTCACCGGTGACCGTGGTACCACCCAATTCAGGCGCCCAGAGATAGATAAACGCGCGGAAATCCCAACTGTTTTGATCAGCAAGGGACGGCCCTGCGACACAAGCCATGACCGCCGTCAACGCGGTAGTGCTAAAGAGCTGTTTCAAACAACTTCTCCATCTTTGTGTGGCAAATAAATGTCCGGCAGCCCAGGATCAGGGCCACCGGAAATCTGTTATTGATTGGGAGATTCCTTGCGAATGATGAAGGCATCCACGGCTTCTTGCGTTTCGGGCCGAATGTTCTCAACCCCTTCGTACGGCATCCCAAAAGCGGGGGGTGCGTCCGGGAAGTTTTCCTTACGCGCTTTATGCCGAGCTAGTATGCGCACGAACTCTTGGCCACCCCATGCGCCGACTTCTGTCGAAACTGAGTATTCCTCGCGTGTATCATGGTAGAGATTGTAGAACTTCGCTACGATCGGGTTCTCACCTGGAGGCGGCAGCTTCAGCTTCAGTTGATCCTTGACAATGGCCTTTGGCTTATCGTCGGAATAGATGATGACATGGTCACGGCGTCCCTTTTGCTCGTCGTCGAACAAGATTGACGCTGTTTGGTCCACACCATCTACAAGCCGGTCACGTGGGATATACTCGTCAGCCCCGGCGAAGCGTGCCAGCGTTGTATAGATATCAGAAACATGGATGATGCTATTCAGCATGCTGTCCGCCTCGATCATCCCGGGCCAGCGGATAAAGGCGTCTGTACGTACACCCCCTTCGGTCGTATCGGCTTTACCGCCACGGAAAATCATAGGGGTATAGCCGGATTGCGGAGAATACTTGGTGAAATGGCCGTTGTCGCCCATCACCACAACGATGGTGTTTTCAGCAATGCCCAGCGTCTCCATTTCATCAAACATATCGCCCAGCCAACGGTCGACGAGCTGCATCTTGTCCGCATAAAGACCCCCATTCGGCGACTGCGGCCCCTCGCGGCCGGTTCGTGTGTTGTCCAGCGGCAGCATCGGCCAGTATTGTAGGAAGAACGGCTCTTCCCCGCCTGCAAGGCGGGATAGCTCTTCCATCATTTTGTCCTGGAATGCCTGGTTCATTTCACCATATTTGGCGGCGTTCCATCGCTCCCCTTCTTCCATCCGAATCTCGCGGATCGGGCCTCCGGCTTCGCCTTCGATGACGGTCATCATGTGCGATGCGTCGGGACGAAAGAATGCGTCCAATGTATAGGTTGGAAGGTAGTCATTGTTCGCGACAGACACGCCCTCTTTGATGGCGTCGTCGTTGAAGATTGTGAGCTGGCCCTGCTGGTGCACTGCCATTTGGGCATAATCAAAGCCCTGGTTCATGGCCCAGCTCTCGGCAATGTCACCCATGTGCCACTTGCCTACGTGACTGGTTGCATAACCGGCCTGCTTCAGAACTTCCGGCAGGATGACTTCATCACCCGGCAGGCCAAAGCCCGCGATATCAACCGCAGTGTCGCCCATTCCCATACGGACTGGCAGGCGACCAGTCATCTGTGCAACACGGGTTGGGGTGCAGGACGGCTCGGTGTACATGCGCACCAGACGCATCGCTTCATCCGAGAAATCGTTTATGTTTGGCGTTTCATATCCGCGCAGCGCATTCAGTTCCGGGATGCCCATGTCGCCGAAGCCCAAATCATCAATCAGAACACTGATGATGTTTGGCGCCTTGCCGCCGTTCGCTTCGCGAAAACCTGCCAGCGCATCATCAACGGCAGCATCATCCTCAGCCCACTGCGCGCTGCGCTGCGATTGCAGGATATAGTATTCAGCGTCATGATTAATCGGCGCTTCTTGTGCCAGCAATGGCTGAGCAGCAAGCACTAAAGGCGCGATCGCGAGTTTGGTCAGTTTCATTTTCACTCCGTTGTTTTTGCCTTCAAGTGGTTCAGGCCGCTTCAGGGCCTCGAATTCACAAAATGCGTTAGAATCTCGTCTTTGAGGCCGTTAAGACAGTCGTGTACGTGCTGATCCGTCGAGCGCGCTGAAACCGCCAGCGCGTTGATCTCTACAAAGTCGCGGCACATTTCCGCGAAGCTTTCATCACGGGTAAACAGTGTGCGCACCCGATCGAATTCACCCGCGAAACACTCGGATAGACCTGCTTCCCAAAGCGCCTCAATATCCAATGCGGTCCTCCCCTATTTCCGCTCGGGTTTTGACTAACGCTGAACGGCAATTAGATATAGGATTTCACAGCATGTAACGGTTACAAATGTGAGGTAACCGACAGAAAACACGTTGAAACGCGCCGATTGAGGGGAGGCTTGTGATGGAAGAAAACTCTCCGAATCTTCCAGCAAAGCAAGAAGTTTTGGATGCGCTCGAGAGCGTGTTGTCCAGCAAGGAGTTTTCTGGCGCTGACCGCCTGCGCGAATTCCTGAGCTATGTGGTGACAGAAAGCGTTGAAGGGCGCGGCGATAAGATCCTTGGCAAGCGGATTGCCCAGGATGTTTATGACCGACGATCGCAGGAAGACATCGCCACAGCCAATGTTGTTCGCGTCGATGCAGGCCGCCTGAGACGTAGGTTAAGCGCATACTATTCAGAAGAGGGTGCAGCAGACCCACTGCGCATTGAGATTGCTAAAGGCGGGTATTCTCCTCAGTTCGAAAGAGTGTCGCGGACAGCCAAGCGGCCAAACGCGGCGCCTCCAAAACGCCGCGTCGCGTTGTTTTCTGGGGTAGTTGTTGTTGCGCTTCTTGTTCCAGCAGCTGTTTTCCTCGGAACGCGGAACACTGATTCTCCCCCACTGAATCGGGCCGATGAAGTTCAACGCCAAAAGGCTGAACGCGCAGTATTGTTCGAGATGTCGCCAACTGCTTTGCAGGCTAAGAACCTGGCAGAAGAAGCGCAAACGTTGCTTTTTCCGGCTACCCAACCGACAAGGCTAAAGGCCGGGCTCACTTTGTTCGAAAAAGCAATAGAACTTAGTCCTGACTACCACGGAGGCTACGCCGGTGCGGCTCAAGCCGCAGCAATGTTCGGCGGGCTCGCACCAGAAGGGCCTCAACGAGAAGAGGTTCTGGCAAAAGCCCGCTACTATGCAGAAGAAGCTTTGCGCCTCGCCCCATCGGAGGCCTGGAGCCAATCGGCTATGGGGCTTCTCTTGATGTTCGAGAGGAGATTTGACGAAGCCAACCGGTATTCTACGAGGGCCGTCGAGCTTGACCCTAATGACCTCATTGTTCGCGAGTTTGATGCCATCGTCGCCTTTTTCTCAGGAGATTTTGAAAGGGCCAAAGTAAGTGCTGATCCTGCAATCCATTCAGGTCGTGCTGGATCTCGCTTTCCGTGGCGTAATGTGCTTGGAAATACGTTTTTCTATTTGGGTGACTACCAGGATTCCATAGACCATCTATTGGAGGCGGCGGCTTCTGGCGAGCCAGTGAGCGAGATCAATACGGCTCACCTCATTGCCTCCTTGCAAGCCGCAGGTCGCACCGACGAAGCCCGCAAACACATGATAGAATATGAAGAAGCATGGCCAGACAGCCGGATCGAAGAGTTCATGTACAAACTCTTTCGCAATCCGGAGGACGCTGAGAACCTGATGACTCAGCTTAAGCAGGCTGGGTGGCAGTCTTGACGTTGAGAAATTGGCGAATGCAGGCTCTTTTTCGTTAGGGCGAGATAGTACGCCAGAAAGTGCTGCAGCTAGTAAACGGTGAGATCAACTGTCTAAACTCTAGCCTATGGCTGCGGCGAATGTTCGGTTTCGGTTTTTGTCAAATCTCAACCAACAAACGTCCGATCTTGAGACATCAGTTGCACTGCATCGTGAATGGTGCCGTATCTGCGAGCAAATGGTGCGTCAGCAACAATTGCAGGAGCACGATTGGCGGCTTTGTCCGCATAGCGGACATTCATGCAAGCTGTAGCGAATAGCTGTTTCGAGCCCAAAGCAGTCAATTGTCTTATGTTCAGTAATAAAACTAAAATAGAGCCTTTGCTTCGAAACCTTTTAACGTTGGACGAACGACTTTTATTCGCTGCACAAAATGATTCTGTTCAGAAAAGAGGCGGCTTAATTCCGCGTCCATTGGCGAAGAAAAAAACTCGGTGCGATGAGGATCGAAATAGTAGCTTTCCGACCAAACACCTGAAGAAAGCAATAGTTCATGCTGGTCAAACATCAGGTGAAAATACTCAACCGGCTCGGCGCTTCGGTTTCTATAGATCGTGTCCCCGTTGCAAAGGTGTTTTGCAGCAACAAGGGCTTCATCCAACCCGAACAATAGCTCGGCTTTCCAACCAGATAACAGCACTCTATGTTCTGGTGAAACTCGCAGCTCCCGAGAATTTCCTAGAGCCCCTTTAGCAATAACTATAGGGGCCAGTTTTCCAATTGCGTGAACTGTGACTTTGCCGATCCAACGGATCTGCCGCAAACCGTTGTCATGCGTGAGAACGTAGTCACCAACTTTCAAGTCCTCAACCGGTCGTAATCCTTCACGCGTCTCAATCAATGAGCCTCTCACGAAACAAGGTATGGGCGGAGGAGATAGAACGGTTCCAATATTGAAGTTTTCGTTGTTAAAGACCGTTCCGCCATCAGGATCCCCATCACCATTTGTATCCAGATCCGGACGAGATCTTGGAATTATCGGGTCAACTGAATTGCCATCGGTGTCAATGAAGGTCTCGTCAATTGAGAAAGCCAAAGTACCGCTTATGCTCGAACCAAATTCAGGGTCGTCCAGTGTAACATCGTCATTGGTTGTGAAAAACGAGTCACCTTGCTCCTTGGTGCCGCTATCAGCGCCCCCGGTTTCCTTGATCTTTGATCCGTCATTCACATCGAGGTCGTATTGAATACCGTCTCGAATTACGGACACGCGAGTAAAAATGATTTGGCTGTAATCGAATTCGCCTTCCAAAGGAGGGCCCTGTATGTCGCCGCTAACAATATCGATTTCGATCAGGTCGGTGGCTTCAAATGTAAAGGAGGTCGACAGTTGACTTGAGCCAAATCCCACGTCGTCAATTGCGTCGACAAATGCCACTTGCGAACCAGTAAAGTACAACGTTGTAACTTGGTCGTCGGCCAGTGGCGTGGGAAGCGCGCCAGAGCCGCCAGTATCAAATGTGAAACCACCTCCCGGGTTCTGGTCCCCCCCACCGTCGTCAGTGATCCAGTTATCAGGATCTCCAATAAGTGAAAGCAAATTTTCTCTGAGAACTTCTGGAGGTTCGGTATAGGTGTTGCCATTCAGAGCGGTAGTTGGGTCGAAGACCATAAAGTCTTCATCCCCTGCAATCGTTACTGCTCCATTTGTAGAATTTAGACCTGTTCCATCTAAGATTGGGCCTCCATTTACACCTACGTCCTCATTCGAAATTACTGAAATGAACCCGTCAGGATTAGGAACAACTTTTGTGCCGTCATACGTACCTTGTACAGCCCAGAGTTGTTCATTGTTTTGCGCGAGCAGACCTCCACCGCGAAGATAGTCAACTGATCCGACCGGGTCTCCCGAGGGTGACGAACCCTCTACTATCTCCGCATCCGGTCCACCTTGATTGAAAGGTGTCATATCAATGGTGAAAACCTGACCGGCCGGAATGTCCTCTGTTACAGTCCATTCAATAACCTGTTCGCCAGGAGCAAACTCAGTCCCGTTCCATTCTGTGTCAGTAAAATAAATTACTTCGCCGGCAGAAATTGTCGCTGTCGTCAGAAAAGCGACATTTTCGTTGTCGGAATCCCAACCCACAAATGCGATATCACCAGCGCTAAGTGCCAATATTATCCTCTCGGTGAACTAACGTATACAGATACAACAGCATTTGAATTCGTTAGTTAAGACCGCCAATGGATCAAACTTCTATGGTGTTGCGCAACGCATTCACTATTTCGAAAGTGAAAACGTGGCCACTAAGAATTGCCTGGTAGGAAAAAGGAATGGTTTGTCCGCAAGGTAGAAGACACTCGCTGAATACTTTTTCGCGGCCGCCTAGAGCCCAAAGTATTCGCTCACTAAAGGCAGAGCAGCACCCAATGTCGATCCAAATGCCCGCGCCGTCATGATCTGGGATGACAGACAGCGCGGGCCATAGTCTGGGTATGGGACTGCCCAGACTATCTGGAATGCGAGTGGGGGCATGCGCAGCTCACCAGATTGGTATGGCTACTTGTTAACTTCATTTTTGCCCCAATGAGTGGCCAACTACTCGCACAATGCGACGCCACTTTCAGAGGCGGGGCTGCGAGATCTAATAAGTAAACAGTTATATCACACGCGAAAAAATCTAACTTGCCGCGCGTAAAAATCGTTGAATTGTTGCATTTTGGAGTCAAGTATCTGGCTGCGTGACAGGTATGTATTGTTTGCTTTGCTCGCGCGTTTGCCAGACCTGTCTGGCTAGCCTCCTGGAGAGGTAAGTGAGTGGCGTCTCCAGGAGGCAATTCTATTTGGTTTTGTGAGCCTTATCGAAAAAGCTTGGAATTAGGCGTGCACAGCAAGTCTATGATCCGTCCACGCAAATTTTGTTTCGTTCGTAAAACCGTGACTCCACCAATTTGAAAGAGTTCCTCTGTCGAAAGCGATCCGAAGACCGGGGTATTAGTCACAGGCAAATATTCAAACATAAACATAACTATGGATTTGTTGCGTATGTGTGTGCTCTCTTCAACCGTTAAGGAAGTAGGGGGCAGATTGATGAGACAAGCACTGAGAACGTTGACGATTTGGTCATTCCTTTGGTTCACAGCGTTATTGGGCGCTTTCCCTGCCGGCGCGCAAGAAACTGAGGCGGGCCAAGAGGCTGTTGAAGTCGAGAACGACGATCTTATCAATTCAGTCGTAGATGAGATGATTGCGGCCGATGACCTCGAGATCCTGCTTGTTCCCTTAACGTCCGAAGAACTTTCTGAGGTCGCCGGAAATTGGCAGAGTTACGTGCGCTCTCGGCTCGAAGAAGTCGCGCAATTAAACTTGCAACTTCGGTCGGCGAGCGGAGCTCGGGAAGACACCTTGCGGTCTCAGTTGGCCTCCTTGAACAACTCTGGATCAGACGTTCTCAACAACTATCGTTTAGTGCTCGAAGCATGGGCCCTCAAAGGCGCGAAGGCGGAAGATCTAGAACCGCACACTGATTACATTCTTGCATTGAAAACGGGAGCCTTAAAGACAACCGACCTTCAAACGCTTTTTCAGAACGCGTGGTCTTGGTTGTTCTCGTGGGACGGGGGCGTCGGCCTGTTGATAGCTGGCATGGGCGTTTTGCTGGCAGTTTGGGCCATGATGTTCGTTGCGCGTATGGTGCGCCGGGTCACTGAACGGGGTCTGAACAAAATTCCAACTATTTCCAGAATGCTGAAACGCTTCATCGCCACCACCGTGTACTGGGCCGTTTTCGTCCTTGGCATTCTCGTCGTATTAGCTTTGTTCGGAGTTAACGTTACACCGCTGTTTGCGGTGCTTGGGGGTTTGTCGTTCATCCTAGGTTTTGCTTTGCAGGAAACGTTAGGCAACCTCGCAAGCGGTCTGATGATCATGGTTCTCAAACCGTTCGATACTGGTGACTATATCCAAGTAGGTGGTTCATCTGGGTTTGTTGATGAGATGTCGGTGGTTTCAACCAAGATCAGAACATTCGATAACCAGATTATCATAGTCCCCAACAGCAAGATTTGGGGGGACGTAATAACTAATGTGAGCGCATCCGAAGAACGTAGGGTCGATCTGGTCTTTGGCATCGCTTATTCGGACAACGCTGCCCAAGCAATTGAAGTCCTCAAGGACTTGGTCGCATGTCACCAGCTTTGTCTGAAAACACCGGAACCTGAAATCTTCGTGGGTGAGTTGGGAGACAACTCCGTCAACATCTTCTGCCGTCCATGGTCCAAGTCCGATGACTATTGGACTGTCTATTGGGACCTTACTGGTCAAGCAAAAGAGCGGTTTGACACGGAAGGTATATCCATACCGTTCCCGCAACGCGATGTGCACATAATTCCCGTAGAAGGAGCAAAATCATGAGGGCTCTTACGTTATGGTTCCTGCCGCTTCTATTTGCCGGCACTTTTGCGCTTGCTCAGTCTGACGAAATTCTCGCACCTGTCGAAGAGAGAGAAGATCCCGAATTCATAGCGCCGGTGATTTTGGATGGCGAAGAGCTATTCTTGGTTCGCGGCTCAAGTGCTTTGCCCGCTACCGAACGAGCGAGAAAGATCGAGGAGCGGATTGCTCAGGTCGCCGATGCTTCGACGAGGACTTCGGTTCAGGTTCAGGTTTCGGACGCTGAATTTGGGAAAATGATACGCGTCGACGGGCAGATGGTTACGATAACCACCCAAGCTGACGCCGAGCACGAACAAATGGCTATGGAAGTCTTGGCTGGGCTTCAGGCTGAAGCGATTGAGACAGCAATCCTTCAATACCGAGATGCTCGGTCCAATGAGGGCAGAGTAGATAGTGCGATGGCTGCATTTGCTTGGACGGCAGTCTTTGCCCTCGCATCGTATGCGTTTTTTGCGAAGCGGCGAAAGCTATTGGACTACATCAGAAACAACTTGGAGAAGAGAGCGGAAGGCGTTGAGGAAGCCACAAAATCGATCTTGAGAAGCAGGGCAATCGCGTCGATTATTGTCTATTCAATCCACATATTGATGTGGGTCTTCTTTCTATTCTTTTTCTACTACTACCTTTCATTGGTGCTACTCTCCTTTGCCGAAACGCAGGGAATAGCCCAGATCCTCTTGAAGTACGTAAGCGAGCCACTCGTAACTGTCGTTTTGGCAATTGTTGGCTACGTCCCCAACTTGATCATGCTCGCAATCATTGCTGCTGTGACAAGGTTGGCAATTCGCGGTCTCGACCTGTTCTTTGAGAACCTTGAGAACGGGGCGTTCGAACTGAAAGACTTTGAGGATCATTGGATCGCCCCCACTAACATGTTGTTCCGAGCGTTGGTGATCGTCATCGCGCTGGTGTTTGCGTACCCCTATATCCCTGGTTCCGATTCCCGGGCTTTTCAGGGCTTGACGATTTTGGCGGGTATTATGGTTTCGCTCGGTTCGAACACCGTTGTTTCAAACATGATGGCCGGCCTGTTTGTCATCTACAGACGCAGTACCAACGTCGGTGACCGCATTCAGGTTGGCGACAAGATCGGAGACGTAACAGAGATCAAGTTAATGGAAACACTGATTAAATCGATAAAGAACGAGATGATAAGCATTCCAAATGCACAGCTACTCAATTCCGAGGTCGTAAACTATTCGCGCAAAGTGGATGGCCGAGGGCTGTTGGTCCACACGACAGTAGGGATCGGATACGAAGAGCCACCAAAGAAGATCAAGGCGATGTTGATAGAAGCTGCTCAGCGAACCCAAGGGTTAAGAAAGAGCCCCGAACCTTTTGTCCTTTGGACGCAGCTAGCTGATTACGCAATCAATTATGAGATTAACGCCTATACTTCGCGCGGATCGAGCTTGCCCAAGATTTTGTCCGATTTGCGCGAAAATATTGTCGATGTGTTTAATGAAAACGGAACACAGATAATGACACCGTCTTACATTGCGGACCCGCCGGAACCCAAGGTTTCAACAGAAGAATGGGACGGCAGACTTGCTCATCACGTTGAATAAAACGTATTCAGCAATTGCCTATCATTGTTGGTGTTCGAACTTAGTACAGCACAAATCACGTCATTGTATAACCAATTTGCATGGTCCCTAAAGTGGAGATCCGCTGAGATCTAGGCGAATGGCAACACCGGGCCCAGAACCGCTTTTCGATCAAGTGTTCGCACCACCCAGATTGTTACGGTTTAGAGATGTTTACAACATCGCTTAGCATCCAATTCTCAAACCAATCCGGGGCCTCCGGGCGGTAAAGCCGGAACAGGAAGAACCAATCATTTGCATTTGTGGCACTCTGTGTTGTGACCCAATTTGCTTCGTAACCTTCCGGCACCTCGTCGAGGGTGGGCGCGTAGTAAACATCAACCGAGCCGTCCTCATTTTTGACCATATCGTCCAAGTCTTTGGTGGAAGCGCCGACCCGTTCGACTCCGCGGCTAAAGTTCTTGGTTTCCATGTTGTAGACGATAGCGGACCAAAAGTCCTTGGCGGGAACATCGGCGGGCACGTTGAGTTTGTAGGTGTCCGTCCCATTCAACAAGTTCCCATCTGAATCTCGTAGGCCCGTCAGGTAAAAGGTCGCTCCGCCTAGTTGGCTGGGTAGAAACGTGACGTAGAAGTATGTTGCTGCGCGTTTGTCGATGAGTATCTCGTCGCCGTCCTCGAACGGGAAGCCCATTTGAGCTTGTGGTCCGAAGTTCCAAAAGGACCATTCAGACATTTTCTCGCCATTGTTCACCCAAAGCGGTGCAACAGTCTCACCCTCGGTGATGAACTTGTTCTGCATGTGCGCATAAGCGATTTCCAAGCCTTCCAGCGCGGCTTTCCTTTGGACTGGCGTAGGGTCAAATGCTTCGCCCTTTTCAATGCCGATGCTTTGCAGCATCGAGTATATCGCGCGGTCTTTCTCGCGGATCGGATTGTTCTGCACCACGTCATTGATGTCTTCGATGAACGTCATGTTGTAGTAAGGTAAACAATCGTATGGAATTTCCGTCATGTCGATATATTCAGTGGGCGCAATATCTCCGCCCACGTCTTCAGCGAGCGAGTATATTTTGATGCCTTTCGCGTGCTCACCGGCTTCAGCGTGCGTAGCTCCGTTCAGAAGCGTCGGGCGGAAAGAGAAAGAGAAGTCATGTGTGTCGATTTTGGGAACGATGATATAGCCCTGAGCTTCAAGTTCTGCTGCTGTGCCAAACATGTCCTGATACTCAGTAGGTAGAAAAAGGTATTTGCCACCTTTGCCTTCGTCAGCGCCTTTTGAGCCTACGTCGATAACCGGAACGTGCCACGCCGAAATGAACGATCCGAAGTAGTCCACCCTGTCGGTCATCGGCGGCACCTCGACGATCATTGGACCATCTTTGAGTGAAATTGAACCCCAAGCATAAGCTGTGGTGTCGTTGGCGGTCAGGAACCCTTTGTCCGAGCCGAACGGTTCGGTCACATAGTTGACGGTATCGTAGTTTCCTCCGGCGCGAACGGTCGCCTTAATGAAGTCTACTTGAGCCACGGCCGGCATGTAGTAAATCGCGGCCTGTGCCGCCCGTTGCACCATAATGTCATACTCGATGTCGGTATATTTCTTGGAACGCTCCAAGATGTCACCTGTGTCATTAAAATCCGACGTCGTTGGCGTAACAGCCACAGCCGAGCTGCAAATGAGAGAGGCAGCGAGGGTATTTGAGATAAGAAGTCTTTTCATTGTGTTCTGTCTCCTCGTCGAAAAACGGTCCAGACAGAACCGTTCCGTGCTTTTGATTGTTAAGTCGACCGAAATCCGAAATGGCAATTCAATAAAACTAAACCTCGGCACCAAGAGGAAATCCAGCCCCAAGTTTTAGATGACTGCTTTGTCCGCATATCGGAGTTTGCAAAGGCCGACGATGAAGGTCCGGTTTGGGCTGACTGCGGTCCTTTGGCGTGAAAATGCGGATGGCTGCAAAGTCCGCAGAGCAGTCGTTCACACTGAGTAAAGCGAGTGACTGCACCGAGCTCAAAGCGGACGGCGCTCGCTCAACAGTCTTTCCCGTTGCGACGCTTCCCAAGAAGAAAACGCGTCGCACAAAAATGCCACTTGCAATGGTCTGTGCTTCTGCCAGTTCTTAAGGTGGAGAGACGGTTATCGTAAGCTCAACGCGAAACAGCCATTGGTTAGCCCGGGGCTGCAGCGATGAAGCTAAATTCAAAGGTTTCATCCCGACCATCAAGAACCAAGCATCGGGAGATTTTGGGTTGGCCGCCGCCTTCAAGCGTAACCTTGGTTCCTTTGGCTTCTCCCGAGATCGCGTAGCTAAGGTCGCCGCAGCTTTTTGTAGGATGATGTACTGTACCGTTCAGCACGCCGTTTTTCAATTTTCCTTCGAACAAGAGATCGCCCGACTGAACCACGCTATCAGCAAGGGGATCTCCAGGGGCAAAGTACCAGATCCAGCGGTTGTTGCCCTGACTTTCCCAGGCCATCAATGATCCGTCGTATTCCCAAAGCGAAACTTTGTTTCCACCAAAGCGAGGCGCCCACGCGACCTGTTGCTTTTCAACAGCCCGCTTCTCGGGAGTCGGGTCCGAAAGGGTCGCCAGCCTGGTTCCTGCTGAATACAGCGCAAGGGCGTGTGCTCCGGCATCCGTCGCAAAAGACTCGCCCTCTTCGTTATAGGCAATGGATAAGCCCGGTTCGCCCGAATAATCTGGATGAAAGATACCGAAACTGACATAGCCTTCCGTATCAAGTGAGGCCTCGCAACTCTCGCCGGTGTGAGGATCCATTTCGAAAACTAAACGTATCCTATGCTCTTCGAAAAACGCTTCGCCAATGGGGTAGTTGTGATCATCGCCGAAATGAAGTTCATATGGATTACGTGCGGAACGGGCCTCTGTCCAATACCAATGATTTACGCATCCTTGATAGGCGGTCTTGTAGTTAATTTCTGGTCGAGCTAGCGGATAGACATCGATACCCCAGCGGCCAGCATCGTCAACGGTTTCGATGTAGCGCATCTCCGAAGCCGGTGTGTTGAGCATCGTTTCAATCAATGTGGCATCCATCCAGGTCTCTCTTCCTGAGTAAGCCTCACCCTCTTCGTTTTCACCGACATTCAGAATTCGCAGGAGATCCGCGATCACGTTAACTGATATAGTGAAGGCGTGGTTCACCTGGGCCTTGTTGTAGTCCCCATCTTTAACCACCAGCGCTGGAGCGTGGAAGCCGAGCCGGGCTGTGGGGTGCATCGAACGCGCCGGAATTGGATCTGTTTCCGAAAACTCGCGGGTTCCGGACATGAAGATCAACGCGCATGCCGATGCACAATGGGCGCCCGCTTCGAGGCGCGTCACGACAAGAGGAGAGATGCTGCTTTCAGTCCGGGGCCGATCGCGGCGAATTTCTTCTGCAATGGCGAGGCCCTCGGTCATGGACCCGCCCGGACTGTTAAGGCACAACGTTACGATGGGCCATTGCTCTTCCGTGTGTCGATCAATATCGGCAAGTAAGGATCGAAACCTGTCCGCATCACCTGCTTCGATAGGACCGTCCAAACGCATGTTGCATTGGGTGAAAGGAACCCCGGGCTCTGGGTTTCTTTCGATTTGACTGCTGGCGATGCTGATCTCGGCAGCGTGCGCGTCCGGAGAAATTGCGAAGACCGCAAGATTTGACACAACCAAAAAAACGGACACGTGAGAGAAAAGATTTGCCATATGTGATCCCGCTGTTGTTCATGGGCATTCGATGAGCTCAGAAGTAGAAATACCTGAACCAATTGCCGAACACCCTGCGACAGAAGGCTCAGGGTGTTGCACAGGGTGAAGAAAACACTGAAGAAATGTTGGAATAAGGGCTTTGAAATTCACTTGCTCAAAGTCTCTGCAATTCCTTTCATCGCAACCATAGAGTCCAGGTACATAGGTGTGTTTTGAACTTCTGGTTGGCTTGATAGCTTCACCATAACCACTTTGGCTTTTTGGTTCACATACAAAAGCTGTCCATAGACACCAATGCCGTAAAACGCACCTTTTTCTCTGTCTTTCACCCAAACTTGATTACGGTAGTGGAAGCCTTCAAACACCTCTGCATATGCGCTTTTTTCATAGGCTGCGATAACGTCATCATTTGCTTGAATCGTGTCAGCTATCCAATCTGGAGGAATAACTTGAGTGTCGTTAACCTTACCGTTGTCCAGCATCATTATGCCAAATCGCAAAAGGTCACGAGAGCTGGTAAATAACCCGCCACTCGTTTGCACAATCCTTTTGGGCCCTAGTTCGCTATATGCAGGGTCCTGAGCACCGATGTCCTGCCACAACTCGGCCAGTACATCCAGATAGCTTTCTCCAGTCGCCGACTCGATAACCATACCCAGCAGCGCAGATAGCACTGAACGGTAACTATAAACTTCACCGTCTTCTACCAAGGACTCGCGATCACTCAGAGAAATCATGTACTCCTTAACGCCAGACTCTGTATCACAAACTTCTACTTTTTCTGAGAGGTCCTGACCAAACGCACAGAACAGATCACCGGCATCGTCTAAGTAGCCGCTAGAAGCATCTTTCCAATCAACAGCAGCGGTCATATCAAGTAGGTGTCTAACCGTTGTATTTTTGAATGCTGGGCCTTCCAACTCTGGCAGGTATTCGGTGATCAGCTTTTTAGGATCTAAATCTCCCGCCTCAACCGCCAGCCCTGCTGCCATACCCAACACTGTCTTGGTGATCGAGTGAATGCGGTGAGGCGTATCAGCTCTCATGCCATTGAAGTACTTTTCAGCGACCAATTTGCCATCGTGATAAATCAAAAAGCTATCGGTATGCGTTTGATGCAACCAATCGTTGATATTCTGTTCTACATTATTGCTAGCTGTGAAAACAAAAGTCTCAAGCTCAGTTGGGTATGCCGCTTCTTCCAAAGTACGTACCCAATCTGACGGTGGAACTCGTGCTAATTCGCCAAAAACACTTGTGCCTTCAAATATCCAAGGGCTTCTATCTACAGACTCAACGGTTTCATCCCAGAAATAACCAGCCTCTGCGCTTGCTCGTTGTGTAGAAGCAGAAAATACCGCACCGGAGGCCAAAAGAGCGATAGCAATAGCGGAAGTCACTAACAGCTTGTTTGCATTTCTTTTCAATTTTGGGGATCTCCGTCCGACTAGACAATCTCTAAGCAATCCAGCCACGCTTCAGCTCTGGTGTCTAGCCCCTTGTGTTTGTGCCAGAGGCTGTCAGGCGACCGCGAACTAGGCTCTGGTAGGACAGCTTAGTGGTCGCAAGCGACGCATGGCAGATACCGTGCGTTAGTCGCCTTGAGCAGTGCCCGCTTCGTTCGCATCTCGGAGGATGTAAAGCTCGTAATGAAGCTCAGCTTCGGTGTGAGACCAGTCATCAGAAAGCGATGAGCATAAGGCAGCTTTGTCCGCATTGCGGTCATAGGCTCGTTTTCATCGGACGTCCGACTTTATCAGAAGCGGCCATTGAGTGTTTTAATCTGCAGTTTGAGATGCGCGCGATCGGTTTCTATGATGGCAAGGACAGTAAAGTGCGCTGGTTGGCAGGGTGCCGATGCCTGGTGCGGGAGGGCTGGATGGAGGCTTCACCATGTCCAGTATTCACCTTCCAATAATCAGACCGTCTCAGCCGCCGTGGAACAAGAACCGACTAATTGGTCAGAAACGTCCACTCCTGCCAAGACAGGTTTGGGCAATTCGTGCGCGGCTCGAACTCGCCGGGAACCCGCGCAACCTTGTGCTGTTCAATCTTGCTATCGACAGCAAACTTCGCGGTTGTGATCTTGTTCGCCTGAAAGTGGCGGATCTGGTCGTTGCCGGAGCAGTTCGAGACCGCGTATCGATCGTCCAGAGCAAGACAGGCAGGCCAGTTCAGTTCGAAGTGTCCGAGAACACGCGAAGATCGATTTTTAAGTGGGTCAGGTCGCCCGCCATGCTTGGTCGCGAGTTTCTCTTTCCAAGCAGGTTCCACAGTTCATCGCACATTTCGACTCGGCAATACGCACGTCTCGTGCGCAGCTGGGTGTCGGTCATCGGACTGGATCCTTGTGGGTACGGAACGCATTCTCTTCGGCGGAAAAAGCTGCGCTGATCTATCGGAAGACTGGCATCCTTCGGGCCGTCCAACTCCTGCTTGGACACACCAAGGTTGACAGCACGGTCAGGTACCTTGGGGTCGAACTCGACGACGCGTTGAGCATCGCGGAGAAGATCGACATCTGACGGTTTGACGGACGGCAGCAGCCGTCCGTCATCTCAAAACGGGTTCCGAAGGTTTAGGCGCGAACGGCCGCTCCTTCGGATACTAGACTTTGGATTATTTGCGTTAGATGACCGCTCTGCGGACGAAACAGTCAATCGAGATCGCTGTCGCTACTTGGTGTATTTCCAGACTTTCACTTTAGACGTTCTGCCGCGGATTTTCTGAAGACCTGCATCAATCAACGGATCAAGATTGGCGTTTGGGTTATGCTGTTTGATTGCACAAACCAAATCGTCGCTCACAACCAACCGAGTGTTCAGTTGTCTGGTTAAGTGCTCGATCCTGCTTGCGATGTTCACAGTGTCGCCAATCACGCTGTATTCCAAGCGCCGTTCATTCCCTATGTCTCCGGCGACCACGGCGCCCCAGTGCAGTCCGATCCCAACACGGATCGGATCGTCGCCGGACAACGCTCTTTCAGTGTTCCACTCGTCCAATGCTTTGAGCATTTCATAAGCGCTTTTTAGTGCGTTTTCAGGGTCGTGAGGGTTCGGGTTGGGAGTTCCAAAGGTCGCCATCAGCCCGTCGCCAATGTACTTGTCCAAGGTGCCCGAGTTTCTAAATACCGCTTTACCCAAACGGTCATGATAGCCTCTAAGAAGCTCAATCACCTCATCGGCAGTCGCTTTTTCGCAAAGTTTTGTGAACCCGATGATGTCCGCAAAAAGTACGGCAACTTTTTGGTGTTTACCGGCCGAAAGACCAACACCTGAACTGCTAAGTTGGTCGACTACATTTGGAGAAAAGTATCTTGCCAGACTGGCCCGCTTCCTCTCAGTCGAAAGGAGATTGCTAACGAGCCGCCGGGATCGCGCAACAACGATAGCAAACCCCGCAGACAATATTACAACAACCAGCAATTCTGTAGCCGCATATCCCAGAAACAGAAAATTGAGGTCAGTGCCTCCGGCAAGCCAGGCTTCAACTGTTTGTTCCGGCAAGTCCAAATTACTGTACGAACCTGGTAGGCTCAAAAACCATACCCACATGCCGATACGAGCAGTCGCTATGCTGATACCGCACCAGACAACCAAGAAAGGTCGAAAGCTGAAGGATGCCTGCATCAGAAACATCAAAAAGTATAAGAAACGCGCGGAGTTCATCGAAATGGCTGGCGGCCACGAAATGTCGGAAAACGGCGAACCGAGACTGAAAACTACCGCCAGTAACAGGCAGTCTAACGTAACGAACACGTACGGAATGCTGCGTCCGCCAAGACGCGAGTATGCTGCGATGTACTGCAAACCACCAAGCAAAACAAAAGCGAAGATTTCAAGAAGAGCAAAATAATATGATGGCCCAGTTTCCGGGCTATCAATGGCTTGCCACAGTAGAACAAGTGCAAGAGCAATAGTGCGGACCTTTGCGGCGAGCATCATGCCTTGGCGCTCTTCTTCGGCGAAAGCCGCGCCGCCGCGTGATCGTACTCTTTCTTGAACGGTTTCTGACATGCGCCAGACAGTCTAACCTATTCACGCAAAATCGCTAAGTCACTCTCTCGCATGGACGGAAACGCAATACAACTCCGTCCGCTTTGGGCTCGAAGCGGACCTTCGTTGCAACTTGAATGAATGTCCGCTGTGCCTACAAAGCGGATATTGCGAGAGTGTTAACTCATAGAGTTGGTGCTTGGCTGATCGGAAGGCGGCTATTCCAACTTCGCCGCCGTCCGATTTAAGCAAACCCGGCTACGCGGAAAGCTGGTAATTCGCGGTGACCAAAACTCCGATGATCATCAGTTCAGCGACCAAGGGTGGCACAACTGCTTTGTCAAACCCGTCCGCTAAAATTCCGACAATACGCCCGGCAGCTACAACCGCCATCAGGACCGCGACAGCCGCATAGCCCAGCGTCTGCCCGGTGGTCAGACCGATCACCAATAAAGTCACTGAGGCCAAAAACAGCCCGCCGATCACCGAACGGATTGTGCTGAGCCCGGCAGTGCCAACCGGCTTGATGGCAAAGCTAGCAACCATGCGCCTGGGGGCAAACATCGACATGATGCCGAGACCGGACAGCATGAGGATTGTGAGGATCACGAGGATGTTCAGTGTGGTTTCCATTTCATTACTCCTTCGTTCTAGGCGAATTGGCGCAATGCCTTGTTCGCGTTGTCCTGATTGGTGATGTCTGAAAGAGATGCGTCAATGCTGGCCTGATCCACAACCGGACCGGTGGGATAACCAGCTCTACTGGCGTAGAAGTGGCCGGTCTCGAAATCCAGGTTCAGCAACCCGTCCAGATATCGTTTTGCTCCGGCTTCAACGCTGTGCATCATGCCGAACAGATGCATCAGCACACCGCCCACGTGTTTGAAGACAATGCGTTTCATAAGTGGCAGGTCATCAAAGCCAGCCGTTCCGGCCGTGCCGCCCGGGCTCATGGTTACAAAGCGAATATGAGGGTTTTGACGCGCCATCGCTCCCATCCATAGGGTTGCGGTGAGCTTGGCATAGCCGTAGGTCTGCATCGGATCACCGTCGGGGCCGAATTTGGTACCATCGGCGATTGACTTGAACTCGTCCACCGTCCCATCGGACAGGCTTGGGCGGTGCATACCCATTTTGGGAATACCACGAGCAGCCTCGGACCCGGCATATAGAATTGTAGACGTCAATAACTGGCGCTCCAACAATGTGTCCACCAACACCACATGGCCCAGAACATTTGTTGCGAAGATATTTGTCACGCCATCGCTGGTTAGGCTGTTTGGGTTCCGCCCGCCCGTGCCTCCTGCATTCAGGATTACCGCGTCGATTGGGGTGGAAAGTGCGGCAACTGCGGCGCGAACCGAAGCCGGGCTGGTCACGTCCATCAGGACAACTTCAAAGATCTTGCGCCCGGTCTCACGTTCCAGCGCTGATTTTGCGGCTTCCGCTTTGATTGGGTTACGACAAGCCAGATAGACTTTGGATATACCTTTCTGAAGCGCAAGCTGCCGGGCTGCCTCGCGACCCAATCCGGCATTTGCGCCAGTGATCAACACAGATTGTATATGGTTCATCGGTCATAGTCCTTGAGTTTGCGTTTGATTAGCCCAAGGTATTCCGCCCGAAAATTGATCTGTAGATAGGTGTTTCTGGACATGCTGCTTCAAAAATGAAACACAAGATTCATGTCGATCAAGGAAAGCCATTCTCTCAACTGGGATGATCTGAAGTATTTTCTTGCTGTTGCAAGAACTGGGACATTGCGGGGCGCCGCCGATAGCATTCAGGTCAACCATACGACCCTGACCCGGAGGCTATCGGTTATGGAGGAACGTGTCGGAAGCCGCCTCTTTGATCGCTCAAAGCAAGGCTTGGCGCTGACCCAGCTTGGGGAAGACCTTATGCCTCACGCCGAACGCGTTGAGGCGGAAATGACAGCGGCGTCTCGAATGATTGTCGGCCGCGATGCTCAACCTGCTGGCACGGTCTACATCACATTGCCCCATGGTCTGGCAATGACATCTCTGATGGACGATTTCGCTGCTTTCGCCGATCTCTACCCAAACATCACCCTGAACATGAACTTCACAAATGACGTTCGTGATTTGACGCGACGGGAAGCGGACGTATCGCTCCGAGTTGCAAGTGAGGTGACGGATGATGTCGTGGGCCGAAAGCTCGTGCAAATGTCGCAGGCTGCCTATTGCACACGAGAATATGCTGAGCGGATCACCGATAACGGTGGTGAGGGGCTCTACCTAATTGGCTGGCACGAACCAGAAGAGGCGACCACGGCGAACTGGGTTAAGAACAGCTACTACCCAAAAGCCGCGCTTAAACATCGAGTATCTGAACTTGTCCCATTGATCACGCTGGCCGCATCCGGGCTTGGCATGGCTTACCTTGCGTGCAATCTGGGAGATCGGCACCCTAACCTGATCAGAGCGCCGTTTCAGAAACCCATGCCCTACAGAAGCATCTGGTTACTGCTACATCGCGACTTGAAGAACACGGCCCGGGTCAGACTTTTCGTGGATTTCTTGGCTGCGAGTGTCCAATCGAGGCGGAACGAGTTCTGGGTCTCGGGAACGAAACTGCCCCAATAGAAGACAGTCTCTGCAATCCAGTTCAATCGCTACCTGTCGTGCAAAGTTTGCCGAAGTTAGGGAAACGTCCTAACCGCCTCAATTCAGGTTCTTTTGACAAGACCTGGATACCTAAGGTGGCACCCTGCAAAGCTAAAATCATAGTTTTCGCAAATATGCCCAAGATACAAATCCCTTTAAACCACGCGCACGTTTCAAGGAGACCCGGCACCAACGGGTGCCGCCGGTCTGCTCGCAACTGTGAACTCGCAAAACGGTTCCATTTGGATGGCCCGCTATCACGTTGAACCCGATTCCCGGTCCTGCACGCAATTTCAGCATGTCTCCGTCTTCAACGCCAAAAACCTCGTATTGTCCGAGAGAAGCTGCCGTTGCGGATTGAGCAACGACCATAGCGCCTAGGAAAAATGTAAATAAATGTGGGAAGATAGCACTGCGCATATCGTTTACCTGCCTGTTTACTTGACTGCAACCTTAGCGTCTCTGATCATCAAGCGTAACTCCCCGACCAAAGTAAGCGTGCGTCTAAACCGACAATTGAGCAAAAATTCTAAAGTATGCCGAAACTGAGGTTTGGGCTCGATACGATCGTTCAGTGACTTGCACCCGATGCTTGACTTGCGTACCGAACCGTTCTTCAACCGCCGACCAGTGCCAGCGGTTGAAGTCTTTCGCGCAGTGCCTAAGCGGGTAGCTGTGCCTCGGCCAGCTTTCGTGGGTAAGGATCTCCTTGTTTGTACGATCCCGCCGCGGTGAACAGAACGTCGGTCGATGAGTTCAGACCGGTCTCCGCAGAGTCTTGCAACACGCCGATAATGAAGCCGATGCTCACCACTTGCATGGCCGTTGCGTTGTCGATGCCGAACAAGCTGGCCGCCATTGGGATCAGCAACAGTGATCCTCCTGCTACGCCCGATGCCCCGGTGGCAGCAATTGAGGCAATGATGCTCAGGAACACGGCCGAGATGAAATCAACCTGAATACCCATTGTATGAACGGTGGCCAGCGTCATCACAGTGATGGTGATCGCAGCGCCAGCCATGTTGATTGTAGCACCGATTGGAATCGTGACCGAGTAAGTTTCTTCATCCAAATCCATTCTGCGGCAAAGATCCATGTTCACAGGAATATTGGCGGCCGAGCTGCGCATGAAGAATGCGGTAACACCTGACTCTTTCAGGCATGTGAATACCAGCGGATATGGGTTTTTGCGGATGCGCAGGAACACGATCAGCGGGTTAACAACCAGCGCCATGAAAACCATGCAGCCAAGCAACAACGCCAGAAGTTGGCCGTAGCTGACAAGTGTGTCAAAGCCGGTCTCAGCAATCGTCGAAGCCACGATGCCGAATATACCGATTGGAGCCAGCCGGATAATTGCTGCGACGATCTTGGTAATCGCGCCGTCCAGATCCGACATCAGGTTCTTGGTTGTGTCACTGGCGTGACGGAAAACAAGTCCGAGACCAACGGCCCAAGCTAGAATGCCGATGTAGTTTGCGGTTGCCAGAGCATTTACTGGATTGTCCACGATTTTAAGCAAGATATTCTTAACTACCTCGGCAAGACCGCCCGGCGCGTCCAAAAGCTCGGGCGTGCCGGTCAGATGCAAAGTAACCGGAAACATGTAGCTCGCTGCAACCGCAACCAGAGCAGCTGCGAAGGTTCCGATTAGGTACAAGAGCACCACGGGGCCCATACGGGCGTCGCTGCCTTTTTTGTGGTTGGTAATCGCAGCGCAAACCAGGATCAGCACCAGAACGGGAGCAACGGCTTTTAATGCGTCGACGAAGAAATCGCCAAGCAAGCCGACGGCTGACCCGGCTGAGGGTCAAACAGTGGAAAGCAGAACACCCGCAACTAGGCCGATGGTGATTTGGGTAACCAGGCTACCACGCAGAATAAAGTTCATTGGGACCATCCTGTTTGAGTAGGGGCCATACGGACGAAGCTCACGCCCGCGCAGGCACGGTTGAAGTTCAAAGGCTGATGGCTATTTGGAGGCCTCGGCTTAAAATTAAACGTCTCTAGATGGCTTAGGACTTTGCCGCACATTTCTGAAGTGGTTGTTTTTGCGATCAAAAAGAGTTTGATTTGTTGATGCATTACAAAGGCTTACCTTGCGTCAATTTGATCTCAAATTCCACCTAAATATAAATGTTTATTAATGAATTCCTCGAAGTTCTTTTTCTCCAAATCGGGTTCTAACTTGCCCTTCTGGCCAAATAATGAGCCCGTGACTGGATTGGCAAATATGGTGTGCTGAAGTCTCTTTTGGAACCGCGCCAACCCTTCTTTGACTGCCATAAGCCTTAGCAAGGAAAGCATGCCGAAAACGTCCGCTTTGGGCTCGGAGCAGCCACTCGCTCAATTCCTTTCAATGACTGCAATGCGGACAAAACGGGCGCTAAAGTGCCTTAGGATTAGGAACTAAATCATCCATGCTCAATTGAAGAACCACTCGGCTTTTCGCCGTTTTTGACTGTTAATCCGAGATCGATCTCGGAGGCTATTCCAAATGCTCAAGTATTGGTTTCAAGCTATGAAGATCGAAAATGTACGGCTTACTGGTAGCGAACATCGGCGTTTGCCGCCCTACAGTCAGTGATGGAGTTTGCCTACCTTGAACGGGGCTAAGCTCTCTTGGAACTGCTCGATGAACTCTAGCGTCACCAATGACGGTTGCTTCAAAATTGGACGCACAAGGGAAAGCGTATGTGACAAGAGCGGTTTGAACGGTCGGTAGCTCAATCCGTTGTCTGCGTATTGGACGGCGTCCAACTCGCTGACCACGGAAATCCCAACACCCTTTACAGCTAATTCACAAGCCGCCGTGAACTGCCTGACTTCGATGTGGGAATTGAGTTTGACGTTGGCGCTTTGAAACGCTTTCGAAAGTTTCCCAAAAAAGTCGCTGTCGCGCCTTGTGTGAATAATTTTGGCATTCGCAAGATCCGTAGGTGACACCTCGCAGAGTTCTTCCAATTCATGTCCGGTAGGAAACACGCAAACTGTGCGGACATCGATGTCTCTGCTTTCGACGGCCGGATGCCCGTTAAAACTATCTGTGATTCCGAAATCATATTGCTCACCGATCATCCACTCCAGAATGCGTTCCGGTCTGTCTGGTTCGATCGTCATTGTTACACCTGGCCGATGTTCTAAAAACTTGGCTATGACGTTGGGAAGGTGACTGGTGGCGAACCCGGGCAAACATGCGATGCGGATGTGTCCCGCCTTGCGTTGGGTTATGTCTTGGCTAACGTCCGAGATCTGCTTCATCAACTCCAAAACACGCTCTACGCTGGGTTGCAGATAACGCACCTCCTGCGAAGGCACTAAGCGACCTTCACGGCGATCAAAAAGTTGAAAGCCAAGCGATTTTTCCAGATCAGAAAGCAATCGGCTGACCGCAGGCTGGCTTATCCCCAGATCCGTAGCTGCAGCAGTGACCGACCCATTTGTAGAAACTGCCATGAGCGCTTCCAATTGGCGGATCCTCAAAGTTTGACTCATGTTTTGAACCTGGTTCGTTGTTTGCTTTGCAGGTTTATAATGTAATGTTATTTTTTTCTCAAAAATTAAATGCTTGAATTATAAAATTGTGACGTTAACGTCGGGAAATCGTCATGTGTGCTGATTACGCGTTGCGGTCGGTATTCAACGAAGCATCAACACTGATGCATGGGAGGAAACATGAATAAGCAATTTCTCGGCGCTCTCGCCGTAACTACTGCGTTGTCCCCCGTGGCGGCGATGGCCCAAACTGAAGTTCAGTTCTGGCACGCCTTCACCGGCCGACTGGGTGAGCTTGTTAAAGCGCAGGTCGAAGAGTTCAACGCCAGCCAGGATGAGTTCGTCGTGGTCGAAAGCCACAAAGGCAATTACTCAGAAACTCTGAACGCAGGAATTGCGGCTTTCCGCGCCGGTGAGCAGCCCCACATTCTAATGGTTTTCGAAGTGGGCACTGCAACGATGATGTCGGCCGAAGGTGCAATCAAACCCGTCTATGAAGTGATGGCTGAAAGCGGTGCATCGTTCGATCCTGACGCGTACATTGGCGCTGTCAAAGGTTACTATACTACAACGGACGGAGAAATGCTCTCACTGCCTTTCAACTCGTCCACACCGGTTCTGTGGGTGAATCGCGATGCCTTCGAAGCGGCGGGTGTTGATCCGGACACAGACCTATCGACCTGGGAAAAGGTCGGCGACGTACTTGAGCAGCTTAAGGCTGGCGGCGAGGACTGCCCGCTGGTGACAGCATGGCAAAGCTGGATCCACCTCGAGAACCTGTCGGCCTATCACGACGTTCCGTTCGCATCGCAGGACAACGGATTTGCCGGTCTGAACACTGAACTGATGCTGAACGGTCCGGCGCAGGTCGCACACCTGACAGCAATGGGTGACTGGGCCAAGGATGGCAAGTTCATCTATACCGGGCGCAGAAATGAAGGTGGTGCAAACTTCCGGGCTGGCGAATGCGCATTGTTTACCGAAAGTTCGGCGGGTTACGCTGGCATCAGCTCCGAAGCCGAGTTCGAATTCGATGTGCGTCCGCTGCCCTATTGGGAAGCCTTGGTGAGCGAGCCGCAGAACACCATTATCGGTGGCGCTTCGCTTTGGGTGATGGAAGGCCACGATCCTGAAGCATACAAGGGCGTGGGTGAATTCCTCAGCTTCCTATCCTCGTCGGGCGTACAGGCTTCGTGGCACCAGAATACTGGATATCTGCCGATCACGGCGGACGCAGGCGATGTTACGCGAGCTGCCGGTTTCTATGAGCAAAACCCCGGTACTGATATCGCTGTGATTCAAATGACGGCGAAAGAGCCTACTGCAAATTCGAAAGGTCTGCGTTTGGGGTCGTTTGATCAGATTCGCGGCATCATCGACGAAGAGCTCGAGGCCGTTTGGTCCGGCGAAAAAACCGCTCAGGAAGCGATGGATAGCGCGAAAGAGCGCGGTGACGCGCTGCTGCGCCGGTTCGAATCCGCCAATCAATAAGTCCTAACTCGATGCGGGCCTGTTTCAGGCCCGCATTTTCTTTAATCGGTGGTTTATCGGGATGGAAAAACGCGTCACCTTTCGCGGCTGGCTGTTGCCATTGGCGCTGATCGCTCCTCAGGTCATCATTTCCGCCGTATTCTTCTTTTATCCCGCAGGCCAGGCCGTTTGGCAGTCTCTGTTCATACCTGATCCCTTTGGGTTGTCGTCCCAATTCGTCGGGCTCGGCAATTTTGAGTTCCTGCTGAGTGATAAATTCTACCGCGCCTCTTTTGTGACTACGGCGGTGTTTTCAACGCTCGTAACGCTTTGCTCAATGATCCCCGCCTTGTTTCTGGCGGTCATTGCTGATCGTCTAGTCAAGGGATCGGGCGTTTACCGGACGCTGCTGATCTGGCCCTACGCCGTTGCCCCCGCTGTTGCAGGCGTGCTGTGGCTGTTCATGTTCAACACACGCGTCGGCGTCGTCTCGTGGTACCTCGGCCAACTCGGCTATGACTGGAACCACGTCCTGAACGGAACCGAGGCCATGGGGCTGGTTGTTGTCGCCTCGGCATGGGGGCGCATCAGCTATAACTTCCTGTTTTTCTTCGCGGCATTGCAGTCAGTTCCAAGGTCTGTGATTGAAGCCGCCGCGATCGACGGCGCGCGTTTCTGGCGGCGGTTCTTCACCATAGTGCTGCCGCTCTTGTCACCAACCGCGTTCTTCCTGCTGGTGGTCAATGTTGTCTACGCCTTCTTTGAAACCTTCGGCGTGATCCACACGATTACCGGCGGTGGACCACAACAGGCAACGACCATTCTGGTCTACAAGGTCTTCTCGGATGGGTTCGTGGGACAGGATCTGGGTTCGTCTTCGGCGCAATCGGTCATCCTGCTGATCGTCGTCGGCCTGCTGACAGTCATCCAGTTCAAATACGTTGAAAAGAGGGTGCACTACTGATGGCAGCCCAACAACACGGAATGGTCGAAAAACGCGGGATGGGGATCTGGCTGACCCACGCATTGATGATCCTTGGAGTGCTGATCATCTTTTTCCCGATCTGGCTGGCATTTGTTGCCTCCACCGTTACCCAGCCGGAAATCGTGTCACCGCCTATGCCGTTGGTGCCGGGTGACCAGTTCTGGGAAAACTACAAGGCCGCGCTGTTTTCTGGTGTTAATGTCCCGGTCGCTACAATGTTGTTCAACAGCCTCGTGATGGCCATTGGTATTGCGGTGGGCAAGATCGTGATCTCACTATTGTCAGCCTTTGCGATTGTCTATTTCCGGTTTCCCGGGCGGACGACGTTCTTTTGGCTGATCTTCCTGACCCTTATGCTCCCGGTCGAAGTTCGCATTGTTCCAACTTTTGAAGTTGTCGCCGGGTTCGGCATGCTTAACAGCTACTATGGGTTGATCTTCCCACTTATCGCTTCGGCTACGGCGACGTTCTTGTTCCGGCAGTTCTTTCTTACAATCCCAGATGAGCTAGCCGAAGCAGCTCGAGTCGATGGCGCCCGCCCGATGCGGTTCTTCATTGATATCGTTGTACCAATGAGCAGGACCAATATCGCGGCGCTGTTTGTGATCCTGTTCATCTATGGCTGGAACCAATACCTTTGGCCGCTGCTCATCACCACCGATCCTGAAATGAACACCATTGTGATGGGCATCAAACAGATGTTCCCGTCCGGCGATGATGTGGCCGAATGGCCAGTCATCATGGCCACATCAATTCTGGCAATGATCCCACCGGTCATAGTGGTGGTCTCGATGCAAAAGCTCTTTGTCCGTGGCCTTGTCGATAGCGAGAAGTAAGAAATGGCAACAGTAACCCTAGAGAACGTCAAAAAGAGCTTTGGCCCAACGGACGTCATCCACGGCATCGACATCGATATTGCTGATGGTGAGTTCATCGTGATCGTCGGACCTTCGGGCTGCGGCAAGTCTACTCTGTTGCGGATGGTTGCGGGTCTCGAAACCGTGACCGATGGCGAAATCCGAATTGGAGAGGAACGAGCCAACGACAAAGAGCCGATGGATCGCGACATCGCGATGGTGTTTCAGAACTATGCACTCTATCCACATATGTCTGTGCGCCAGAATATGGGGTACGGCCTTAAGATCGCCGGTCTACCCAAGAGCAAGATCGACGAGAAGGTGACCGAGGCTGCCAAGCTGTTGCAACTGGAACCCTTACTGGATCGCAAACCAAGACAACTTTCCGGCGGCCAGCGTCAGAGGGTGGCGATGGGTCGGGCTATTGTCCGCGAACCAGCAGTATTCTTGTTTGATGAACCGCTGTCGAACCTAGACGCTAAACTGCGTGTACAGATGCGTCTGGAAATTCGTGAGCTTCAAGAGAAGCTGGGCATCACCTCGCTTTACGTAACCCACGATCAGGTCGAAGCGATGACGATGGCAGACCGGATGATCGTCATGAACGGCGGTATCGCCGAACAGATTGGAACTCCACTAGAGGTGTACGAAACACCGAGAACACTGTTTGCGGCACAGTTCATTGGGAGCCCCGCGATGAATGTATTTGATGCGCGGCGTGAAAACGGGACAGTCAAGATCAGTGAAATAGAAGTTGGCCCATCTGCGGGTCCCGATAGCGCGTTGAAGTTGGGGATCCGCCCAGAGCACCTGTTGTTGGACGATAGTGGTCCGCTAGAAGCGACGATTCAAATGGCGGAACCGTTAGGGGCCAACACTCTGTTGCATGGTCAACTCGCGATAGGCGGCGGAGCGATCACGATAAGCCTACCGGGCGTCCACCCGATCGAAGGCCGGCACCCGAACATGCGGTTCTCGGTCGTCCCAGAGCACATGCATCTATTTGACCAATCAACCGGCGAAAGGCTGGACGGCTAATGGCGTTTCCTCAAGTCGAAGCCTTCCGTGGTGGAGGAAACCTGATCCGGGTCGTGGGCCATCGAGGGGCAAGAGGCGTTTTGCCGGAAAACAGCATGATTGGTTTTGATTTCTCGCTGTCTATCGGTGTCCCGCTTCTTGAGTTTGATGTTGTCCTTACGGCGGATGACGTGCCGGTCATAACCCATAATCATCGTCTGCACGCCCCCAGCTTTCGCGGCGCAGATGGCCTGTTTCTGACCGGGGAGGAACCGAAGGTTTCGTCACTGACTTTCGAACAGTTACAGCAATTCGATATTGGACGGTTAGACGGGCTTTCTGCCTATGGCCAACGCTTTCCAGACCAGGCCCAATTGGATGGCGTCCGTGTCCCAAGGCTGATGGACTTGCTAGATTTGGTAAGTGAACCAAAATATGGCGATGCCTATCTGATGCTCGAACTGAAGTCGGATCCTGACTTGGCCCATGATCCGCTTCATAGGGAGAACTTTGTCGGGCGAGTTCTACAGGAAGTTCGCGCCAAAGGTCTTTCGTCGCGCGCGGTGCTGCACAGTTTTGACTGGAACCTTCTGGAGGAATGTCAGAGACAAGCTCCTGATATGCCGTCTTCTTACCTTACACAGCTTCCAAATAACGCGGATGATGTTGGGGAGGATTCCTCGAAAGCGGTTTGCCCTGACTTTCGTGGTCGTCGTGATGAAATTCCAAATTTGGTCAAGCAAGCTGGCGGCTCGCTTTGGTGCCCGTACTACGCGGATGTAACGGCTGAAAATGTGGCGCGCGCAAAAGATCTGGGCCTATGCGTTGCCGTTTGGACGGTCAATGAGAACGAAGAAATAGACAGGATGATCGATCTGCGCGTGGATGCAATCGTATCTGACTACCCCGGCCGGGTTCAAAGGCATCTGTCGGATTTAGGCATGGGATGGCATGTCGGCAACCAGTGAATTCTTCGTCGCTAATTCGTGACGTTTTTTGTGTTTCTGCCAGTCACAATCGGAAAGGATCGGTCAAATCATCACTTTAACCTGCTGTGAAGGGCGAGAACCATAGTGGATCAGCGTACTGAACAAGTTGCAGCACTGCCTCTGCAATTGTTCGGCGGCCGCCTCAAGGTGCTCCTTATCACGTCGCGTGACACAGGGCGCTGGATCATGCCCAAGGGCTGGCCGATGGACGGCGAGCAAGACTGGCGCGCCGCGGAAATTGAAGCGTTGGAGGAGGCTGGTGTAGAAGGTACAATTTCCCGCAAGCCGATCGGTGAGTTTGAGTACGCCAAGGTTTTTAACGACGGTACCAGTGTCCAAGTGAAAGCCACGGTCTACCCTCTCTACGTCGATAAGGTGAAGCGCCGGTGGAAGGAAAGGCACCAAAGAAAAAGGCATTGGTTCTCGCCGAAAGGGGCTGCGAAAGCACTCAAACAGCCAGAGCTGGAAGACTTGCTCTTAGACCTAAAAAACGACCCTAGAAAGAACAAATCAATTCGCGAGTTGCTACCTTGAACCGATGCGTCGCAGTTACGCCAGACTTAGGTCGATAGCCACTTTGCGCTGAAAAAAATCGACTTAACCCTTTCATTCAGAAATTTTTTTCTAGGCTTGAAGCCAGCGGAAATCCGATATTATGGGATTAAGTGACGAACTTCGACACCTCAGTGCTCAACGAAGGTTGAATGTCCGCATCGCAACTCGATGAAACCATCTTGAGGTTCGTTCATGTCAAAAACTTCTTCTGAGGACAAGGTTAAGTAGATCCCTCGAAAGACGCGCAGGGTTAAGCCGTGGCCAACAACTATGACAGCCCCCTCAAAAGACTTGCCGGAATACCACGCAGAAACCCGGCTATGTACGTCAACATAAGACTCTCCGCCCGGTGCGGGACAGTTCCAGCGGTCAGCGCAACGCGCCTCCCATTCCTGGGGAAATCGTCTTTTGATCTCGTTTTCCGCCAAACCCTCCCATTGACCGAAACTGCATTCCATCAAACTGGATTCATACTCGATGGTTTCCGGGGGTAGGCCAAGTTCCTCGACGACTATGGAAGCCGTCTGTGCCGCTCGACCAAGTGGGCTTGAAATTACCTTCAGTGGGTGACGGCTGGATAGGCGGTGCTTTAGTCTTTTTGCACTCGCCACTGCCTGAGCGACCCCTCGCTTGGTCAAGGGCGAATTCTGCCGACCTTGACGTCGTTTTTGAAAATTCCATTCGGTTTCACCATGGCGAAGCAAGAAAATAGTAGGGCTGAGTTTTTGGTTCAAAACGTATCGAAGCCTTCCTGTACTGAAGCAAACCGAATTACCTGATTTCTCTTCCACGCAGTGCCAGTTTACACGAAGGCCCAGAATTCAATAGAAGCTTCAGACTTGTGCGATTAAGTCTATGGCGTAAGACAACGTGGTCATGTAACCCTCGCGTCCAGTGCTTTGTCGCTGCACTTGGTCCGCTTTGGGCTCGGTGCGGTCATCTGAGTGTTTTTGTAAGATGTCTGATTTGTGCCATGAAGCGGCAATTCGCAATTTGAAGCTCAACGTAAATAAATGGACTCTCGCCGGCATTAACCTCTCTGTAACTGGAGGTGTCCAGTGTGAGCCTTTGGGTGTCAATTTAGATCCGGCTTTGTCTTTCCGAGTTTGTTGATACCCCACTCGCTATGTATCTCGCGGTCGTTGAGAGAATAATCCGACCTTTCGAGATTTTGGGTAAAGGTCCCGCAGTGAATATTGATGGCTCAAAATAAGCGCCTCGTTTCTTAGTTCGGCACAGTCTGTGCTGATGCTATAGTAGCCGATAAAGGGAACTGAGATGCCGTCAGAAACTTCAAAGGGTTGTCATTCTAGTGACTTTGTTCAAAGCGCGATTTCAGAACTAAATATCGAATGTCTTTGTGTTCGTCTGGGGCTTGATGACGAAAAAGCATACTTCTTCAAGACGGGCTTAAAAAACATCTTCGAGGAAGCGGAAGTTCTGTATGAGCTCAAGAAGGAGCTTAAAGAGGCTGGCTGTCAAGGGTCTTTCAACAGTCGGGATCGCAGTGTTCGACATGAGTCTCGTAAAAACCTGGAGGAGTTATCGAAGGCTCTGAACGTCGCTGCAGAACATGCAAAGGATTGTGATTGGATTGTAGATGAACTGTTCATCTCTTCGGATACAAGCTTCCTGCTTGGAGCGTTGACGACCTCAGAAGCAAGCAAACAAATTTTTTCAGAAGTCGCGCTAAGCAGCACTGACGAGCGTTCAGGTGAATTCCCAAACATTGAGCGCGAGTTATTGGAATACCGTGATGTTGCCAGCAACCTGGATCCACAACACTTGCGCTACGTAAAATCGCCAATCCACTCCTTGTCTGAGATTCTCAAGGTTGTTGCTTCCACATTGAGCAGAGATTTGGAAGATACTCATAGGCCCAAGGGTCGAGGTGCCGACAAGGCCCGAAATCACCTATTGAGAAAGCTCTTTGATCTTTACGAGGAAGTTTTTGACAAACCTCCACCCATTCGTGAGGACGGTCCATTTGTGGACCTTTGTACGGAAACGTTTTCGCAATTTGCAAAACTTGGGTCATCAAAAGCGACCTCCGAGTTTTCCGAGTTAAAGGAAAGCGCCATCAAGAGATACGTAAAACAACGAAGACAAAGTTCCGACTAGGGGCAAAACAGACCAAATATTTTTCCTGCGTTCTGCCCCTGCCCTCCGCACGACCCTCTCGTAGACACCGGACTATGAGAGACAAAACACAGCATAAGACATCGTCAGAAGATCTGGAGTTCGTTCATCGACTCCACGATGTCGTGCGCGTCATTGCTCGTTCTGCGGCCAGGCAATGGCTCGATCACGAGCAAGAAAGTCTCTCTGACCCGTCAAAAGGCAAATTGGAGGATGAAGCCGGTGACCAATAACCCGAACCCAGAGGGCCTGGCAGGCATGCTCAGTGTTGCTGACGTTGCTAACTACTTTGGTGTAGCTCATCGCACCGTTTTTCGTTGGATCGAGCTCGGCAAACTAAGCTCGGTGAAGGTTGGACGCGTCGTAAGGGTTACGCCCTACGACCTCGATAGTTTTGTGCGCACGCACAAAACCGATCGTCGCACGCCACCATACCGGCAGCGCCGATTTCTTGTTTGTTTTCAGTGGGTCAATCTCTGCGCGTGGAAACCCTCCAGTAAGAATACGTCATTTTCTTCAGCGAGTGTTTTCCCAATTTTCAACATCTGTCTTCAGGAGACAACATGAGACATGAACTGTTCGAGCCAGTCACACTAGAATGTGTGCTCAAGCAACTTAAAAACAATGACCATCTGACCAAAAGTCAGAGGTCCGCGATGGACTCAGCTGTCAAAGCGGTCTCGAAGATGCTCGCCATGCCGCCAAGCGGGGTCTCTATCAATATCGCAGCGTTTCGAATTGCGTTGGAACAGGGCCAGCCCGGACGGTTTGGTATGAGCCCAAAGCGGTTTAGCAACATCCGTTCGGCGTTTGGTCTCGCGCTCATTGTGAGCGGTGTCGAACTCGAACCTTTGCGCCTAAAGGCGCCTCTGACCGCGGAATGGGCAATCTTAAACGAAATGATCTTGAGACAACCCGATCGTCGCGTTCTAATCCGCTTCATGAGGTGGTGCAGCAAGACCGGGGTGCCACCTTCATTGGTGACTCAGGAAACCATAGACCAATACTATCATCGCGTGGCCAACCACAGTCTTCTCTCGAAGGCGGACGCGAAGTTTCAGATGCTAATAAAAAGATGGAACGAGTACGCGACCAAGGTCCCGGCTTGGCCAAAGGTGCAATTGTCCGGTCTGAACCGGGCGAGAGGGTTTCAAATCCCGCACGAAGACTTTCCCGAGAGCTTTCGGAAGGACCTCCAGGACTTCTATAAATTCCTAATCGCGGACGATGTCTTGCAAATTCGCACCCTTCCGCCCCAACGCTTAGTGTCAGCCCAGAAGCGGGTTGAGAACCTCAAGCGTGCGGCATCGATTCTCGTCCTCAAGGGCTTGCCAATTGAGCGGGTCGTCTCTTTGGCGGTGCTTGTGGAGTACGACAACGCCAAAACTGTTCTGGGCTGGTATCTGGAGAGGACAGAGGGCAAGCCAAACCGGCAAACCCAAATCTACGCGACCGACTTGCGCAGCGGGGCACGCCATTGGGTCAAGCTCGATGAGACTGCAATGAAAGCCTTTAGCGAACTATGCCGTCGTGTGCATTACGAGCAAACTGAGATGACATCGCGTAATCGCGAGACCTTGGCCCAACTCAAATACCCTGAGTTGATCCAGCGCTTTAAGAACCTTCCAAAGAAGGTTTTTAACCAAAACCTGCGTGTCAAAAACCATAAGATACTGGACTACCCGTTACCTGACCGCGTGGCGTCAATGATCGATCGCTACTTGGATCGGATTTGGCGTCAGATTGCAGCCCCTGGGTGCGACGTATTGTTCCCTGGCAAGCAGGGTGGACCAAGAGCCAAGCAAGGCCTCGGAGAGATGATTTCCGTGACATGCGAGCGTGAGCTGGGCATCAGGCTTACTGCCCATCAGTTTCGCCACATTTGCGGTTTTTTGTACCTGCAGAAGAGACCTGGCGATTACGAGACGGTGCGAGTTCTTCTTGGGCATAAGTGGATTCAAACTACCATCCAGTTCTATGCGGGTATGGAGACTGAGGCAGCCGTAAGCCTGTACGATGAGATCGTTTTTGGTGGTGCCTCGGGATCACGTGATGGGAGGCGCAGATCATGATAGCGCCCCTCAAGATCAGCTACAGTACCCTACCCTTTTGCGAATGGTCACCCGAGGATAAGCAGGCCTGGGTGGCCGCCAAGACACCAGGCAACGTACTTGATGGAAGTGGCCCGGCTGCTTCCTGGAGTGCTTTTACCCAGGAGAAGGTAGAATTGACTGTAGGCAGGTTCCTTAAATGGCTTCTTGTTGAAAGGCATGTAAATGTGCCAGTTGTGCCTTCAAACATTGGCGAAGCAACCCTACTTGCCTATTTGGATTTTCTAAGGGTGCGAGTCAGTCCGGTATCGGTACATACGTATTTTAAAGACCTGCTCAGCTACTGCCGGGTTGCCTGGCCGAATGTAGACAGGTCCGTTCTGTGCACTATGGAGCGCAATTTGCGCTGGAAGGCTGTGCCTTCTCGAAACAAAAGCTCGAAGATTGTTGCCGTTTGCGACCTTTTGAACTTGGGGCGTGACCTACAAAATGAGGGACTCGCGCTGATTGAGACTCGTCCCATTCACGGTGCACTCTTGGTCCGAGATGGTTTTGCGATCAGCTTCCTTGCTCTTCGCCCGCTTCGCATCCGAGCATTTGGCTCACTTCAAATCGGTCAGCACATCAAACAAGTCGGGGACGCATGGCGCATTCACATCCCGCCGGAGCTTTCTAAAACCAAGCAGCACTGGGAAGGCCCGTTCCCCGAAATCCTGCGGGCTGACCTCGAATTCTACTTGAACGTCGGACGCTCCATTTTGCTGACCTATCAGAGCCAAAAAACAACGGCACAAGAGCGAAAAACGGCGTGTTCAGAGCTTTGGGTGGGTCGCAGCGTTCAGGTGATGCCTTACAAGGAACTTGGCGAAGTCATCGCCAAACGCACAAGAGAGAAATTTGCGGTTCGCATTGGACCGCATTTTTTTCGTGACTGCGCGGCGACTTATGTGGCAACCCACAGCGGTGAGGACGTTGGTGTCACAAAATCAATTTTGGGCCATAGCACTCTTCGAAGCTCTGAGAGGCACTACAATCAGGCACGTCAGAACGATGCTGCAAAAAAATATTTTGACGCTATGGGGTTCGGTGTTGCCAACGCCAATGCCTACAAACGACGGAGTCGCAGATGATTGAACAAACACCACACGTTGCTCTCTACGCCCGCTACAGCTCCGACAATCAGCGCGACGCATCGATCGAAGATCAACTCCGCCTTTGCCACGAACGCGCGGGGAGCGAAGGTTGGACCATTGTGGATAGCTACAGTGACCGATCGATTTCAGGCGCAAGCCTGATCCGCCCAGGCATTCAATCCCTTCTTCAAGACGCGTCAGCTGGCAAGTTCGAAGTTGTACTAGCGGAATCCCTAGACCGCATTTCCCGGGACCAGGAAGACATCGCAGGCGTTTACAAGCGCCTGGCATTCGCAGGAGTTCGGATTGTCACCCTTTCTGAAGGATCGATATCTGAGTTGCACATCGGGCTGAAGGGCACGATGAGCGCTCTGTTCTTAAAGGATCTCGCAGACAAAACACGTCGCGGTCTGCGTGGTCGCGTTGAAGCTGGGCGATCAGGAGGCGGGAACAGCTACGGGTATGATGTCGTGCGACGCCTGGAGGCCGACGGGTCACAAGCAACCGGTGAACGCAAAATCAATCCAGACCAAGCAATCATAATCATCCGCATCTTTGAAGACTATGTGGCGGGCATTTCACCACGCAAAATTGCCCAGGCTCTCAATGAAGACGGTGTTCCTGGTCCAAGAGGAAAGGCGTGGGGCGCTTCCACCATTCACGGCAACATAAGCCGCGGGACCGGCATCTTAAATAATGAGCTCTATGTTGGCCGCCTGGTTTGGTACAGGCTTCGGTACCTTAAGGATCCTAAAACCGGGCTCCGGGTTTCACGACTCAACCCGCCTGAAGACTGGATTTCAGTGCTGACACCGGAATTGCGCATCATTCCACAGGAACTTTGAGACGCTGCAAAGTCACGCCAAAAACGAACAGCTCTCCCTAAGCGGACCAACCGGGGACACGCACTGGGCCGCGCCCGACGGGCAAAATACCTACTATCAGGTCTTCTTACTTGCGGTGTCTGTGGTGGCGGCATGTCTGTGATTTCACAAACCCACATCGGCTGCTCTAGCGCGCGCAGCAAAGGTACGTGCGATAATCGCAAGTCCATTGCACGAACCAAGGTTGAAGACAGGGTTCTCTCTGCGCTTTCTCACCAATTGATGAACCCGGAACTGTTCAATGCTTTTTGCGAGGAGTTTGTCGCAGAGACCAACCGGTTGAGAACCAGGTCCCAATCGTCTCGCGCATCCAAAGAAGCCGAACTCGCAAAGACCAATCACGCTCTGGCTCGTCTGGTTCAAGCACTGATCGACGGAGCGCCGGCGTCGACCGTCAAAGACAAAATGGCTGAGTTGGAAGCGAGGAAAACCCAATTGGAAAATGACTTGAACGCGGTGCCAGCGCCCCAACCGACGCTGCATCCCAACATGTCAGACGTCTACCACTCCAAAGTCCGCGATCTTGCCAACGCTCTCAATGAAGCCGATGTGCGCAGCGAAGCTGGTGAGGCGCTACGCGCTCTAATCGACAAGGTGGTGCTGACACCTACTGAAGACGGATATGACATGGATCTGCATGGAGATCTTGCCGGTATCTTGGCCTTAGCAATTGACGAAAAAGCAAAAACCGCCCAAGCCGACATGGCTGAGGCGGTTTCGCAAATATCGCTGGTTGCGGGAGTAGGATTTGAACCTACGACCTTCAGGTTATGAGCCTGACGAGCTACCGGGCTGCTCCATCCC
>NZ_CAIWNQ010000006.1 GCF_903914075.1 Ruegeria sp. THAF57 | reverse complement strand
GGGATGGAGCAGCCCGGTAGCTCGTCAGGCTCATAACCTGAAGGTCGTAGGTTCAAATCCTACTCCCGCAACCAGGTCGGAAACCTTCAAAGCAGCCCGCATCACTAAAATTGATCCACTCGATCAATCGCCTAACGATCAAACCGCGTCAGCCTCTTAACCTCAAGGTCGTAGGTTCAAATCCTGCTCCCGCAACCAGCGTCAGAAAAACCCAAAACAGCCCGCATCACTAAAATCGATCCACTCGATCAATCGACTAACGATCAAACCGCGTCGTTAGGTGGGACTAATGGGGCGTCGAATACTAAATTGGTGCGACCCGATCTGAGTGCCGAATAGTTGCTTCGTCAGGGAGGGCGGCAATAGGCTTAAGAGGTTGAAACCGCTTGTGTTTCGTCTCACGCAACGAACTTAATCACTTCCAAGTGGCCTCCAATTCTAAACGTCAAATTCTGCCAATTTAGCAAAGTAATAGCCAAATCTGCAGCTATTACTATGTGATGGTTCCCCCTCGGGAATAGGAGGAAGAGGCTAAAAGCGTGAAAATTCCCTGAAGTGCGACTTGCCCGCACACGCGCGCTCAGGACACGGCCTCTGTCGAGTGTGTCACCACTTGCAAGTGCTGAGCCAGCTTGTCGATTTCAGACATCCAGCCTTGCACAAGCTTAGGGTCGCTGGGTGCGGCATGTACCCCGGCTGGTATCTCGCGATTCAACACAGACTCAACAGCCAGAGACACAGGGATGGATACCAGTCGCGCCATTGCGGTTCCGCGTTCGTCACCCCAGGCATCCATAACATAGGTCTTGTGCCAGACCTCGGAGCCGTCTTTTTCGGCCTTCAGGCCCACGCACAGAACCACGCGGTCAGGCTCGCCTTCGTCATAGGCGTTTTCGTCCCAGAACTGATCCGACATTTCTTTCAGGCGCGCGTCGCCTTCCGGGCCGGACAGGGTTTCGATTTCGGTGAACACGTCCGACCAGGCATCGGCCCATCCGTTCAGGCGCAGGGTGCCGCGGACGAATTCCTTGATCGGCCAGTGATCCTCGAACTGGTATTCGGCCTTGAAGGGCAGCGAGTCGCGGTTGGGGTAGACCTCGAAGCTTTCTGGGGTTGGCAGAGGCGCGATGTAGCTGGTGATCGCGTCCCACGGGCGGGCGACGTCCAGTGGTGCGTAGTCACGGATTGATTTTGACGGCGACCGTAGGGCTTTTAACACCCCCAAAGGCGACCAGCTAAACTTGTAGCGGAACGGATTGGGGTTCTTCGGGACGCCGCCGCAATAGGATATGAAACTCAGGTGGTTTTGCGGATCAAACGCGTCCGAGTTGCGGTAATCGGCGACCAGCGCGTGCGCCATCAGGTGATCAATGCCGGGGTCCAGACCAACCTCGTTGACCAGGGTCGCACCGGCCTCGCGCGCCTTGTCGTCCAACGCGCGCATTTCGGGTGCGATGTAAGAAGACGAGACAAAGTTCGCGCTCTTCGCAATCGCCAACTCGGCAAGAGGAACGTGCCAGTCGCCCGGCAGCATGGATACGATTACGTCGCCTTTTTCCAGCACTGCGCCAAGCGCGTCGATGTCAAAGGCGCGGATGTCGTCGGTCAGGTCTCCGACCTCGGCCTTGGCCTTGTCGATGGTCCGGTTCCAGACGGTGACTTTGTGGCCGCCCTCGATCAGGCGGCGCAGGCCGGGGATGGCCGACAGGCCGGTGCCACACCAGTGAATCGTCATCGCTCAGATCCCTTTCATATGGGTTTTGAAAGTTGTTTCGGCCCGGCCCCAAACGCCTTTGTCCAGATCGGTCAGTGTCAGCAACGAGGGCAACAGTTGCGCGGCGTAGTCTTCCGAGCTTTCGACGGGCAGCATCGACGGTAGGTTGTCGATGGCCATAACGTCCATCACCGGATCAGTTGCCACGCGCAGGGCGGGGGCCTCCCATGTGGTGGCGCGGTCATAGACTGGGACCGGGTTGTAGTCGCTGTCGGGGTCGCAGGCCACGTCGCCGATTGCGGTCAGATTGCGCGGCGCGGTCAGCGCGTCATGCGGGACAAAGACCGGTGTGCCCGGGCGCGCAAAGATGCAGTTCAGGAACAGGTCATGGTCAAGGATTTCCGGGAACGGCCCACCGCTTGCGGTCTCGGCCATGTCCCATTTGGTGACGGAAACGCCCATCGCCTCGCACATATCCGCAGCACCCGTACCGACGCGGCCCAACGCGCCTATGACGATGGCACGGGGGCGGGTGCCGGTGGCGTCCAATTCGGCCAGCAGCTCGGCGTTCAGAGCGTCCTTGTTCGGATACACCCCGACTGGAGGGCATTCCTGCCCCCGTTGCTGCGCGGCCCATGTTTTCAGTGTGACTGCCGCGCCTGCATAGCCCGCCCAATAGCCAAAGGCAGCAACCCGGCGGCTGTCTTCGTCGACCAGATATTCCAGATCATAAAGCGTACCGCCCCCGGCCTTGAAGCGTTCCAACAAAGCGCGGCCAGAATGTTGCCCCTTATAGGCATGGCCGAACATGATGTGGCGGTGGGGCAGGGGCGTGCCGTCTTCGGGCAGTTCCTTTAGGCCGAAGATGATCGCATCCAGCGGGGCGTCGGGCCATGAATTCTCAGCCGCGATCTCGCAGCCTGCATCCTTGTAGCCTTGCAACGGGATGGCACGGACATGGCTTTCCTCGACTGTCACGCGGACACCTGCGGCGATCAGGGCGGCGGCACCTTCGGGGGTCAGCCCGACCCGTTCCTCGTTCGGGCGCTGTTCCGCCCGGACCCAGAGATGTGTCATGTCAGTTCCTTTAGTCATAGCATTCCGGCAGCGCGTACTTCCTGCACGGAAGGCCGTGCCTCCATCGCCTTGCGAAATGCGATTATCTTGGGGAAGGCCGACACATCGACACCGTCGCCCTCCAACCAACTACACACCACGTAAAGGTAGATATCCGCAAGCGAGACCTCATCCCCCAGTACAAATGGCCCACGCAGCCCGTTCGAGCAGATGTATTCGCAAGAGGCCGTCATAGTTTGCGTGACCTTGCCCTGCATATCCTGCCAACTGGATTCCTTGTCGGCCCACCGTTCACCTCGTACTTTGTGGGCGTGGTTCACATGCATGGTCGAAGCAAGGTAATACATCACCTCGCGCATTCGCGCGGCCATAATCGGGTCAGACGGCACCAACCCGGCCTGCGGTGCCACAGTGGCGATGTAATCCAACAGCGCACCAGTTTCGGTCAGGATGCCCCCGTCAACCACCAGCGCAGGCACGCGACCCTTGGGATTGATCTGTTTATAGGCGGGTTTGGTCTGCTCGCCGTTTGGGAAATCCAACTTGATCGCCTCATACTCTAACCCGGCCTCTTCCAGAGCTATGGCAACAGCGACCGAGATCGTGCGGGGGGCGAAGTAAAGCTGCATCTGAGCCTCCGGTTACAGGTGGGTCTGGGCGTATTGCCGGTCTGGGGCTTCCAGGTGTGGAACTGCGTTGAACAGCACCGGGGCAAGCTGTGCACCGATCGGGTGCAGACGATGCATCGACGTGTTCATGATGGCAAGAGCCACGCGCGCCATGGAAGGTATATCCAGCCCCATTGCTTGCCGCACCACCATCGAGATCAACCCCCCTGAGGTCACCACAATCGCAGGCCCGCCTTCCGTGCCGATATCACGCAGCGCACCAGATACACGGTCTTCAAAGTCCTCGAAGGTTTCTGGCGCACCTGTGATTTGCCCCTTGGCCCATGCGTCAAACGTGCGCGGCAGATGCTCGACAAACTCTTCGCGGTCGGTCGGAACTGCAATGCCGTGCTGTTCCTCGAACAGTTTGGCAATGGTGAAATACTCCAACTCATTCAACCGGGCGTCCCGTGTTGGTTCCGGCAAGCCCATGCTGGCGGCGGTTTCCACGTGCCGCGTGAGCGTTCCACAAAATACCCGCGGATGATGTGCGCGTGTACTTTGTAAATGAGCACCCAGCCAGCGTGCCTGCTGATGACCCAGATCGCTGAGTTTGTCGTAGTTTGCCTCGTCACGTGCTTCGGTATTCGCCTGGCCGTGACGCACCAGTGTTATATGTGACATGGCCGTCCCTCTTGGGCGGAGTCTTAGGGCAGGTTACCGGTCGGGGCCAGAGCCGTTGGGCCAGTGTTTGAAAATAATTCTATTTGTCAGAATGCCTTGCCCAATGCTGAACCGGTCGTGATACTTTTCGTACATGGCGGGTGTTGCGTAACGGAAAAAAGTTTCCTATACGCTACAAATCTGCTGTATGCCCCTGTATGCCGAATGGCCGGGTGACCATTGCTTTTTGCACAGCATTGACTGACAACGGGATTGGAAAGGTCACGGATATGACTGACGCACCGAAGCGTACTCCGCTATATGATCTTCACGTCGAGCTTGGCGGTAAGATGGTCGATTTCGCCGGTTGGGAGATGCCGGTTCAATACCCGCTGGGGATTATGGGCGAACATAAGCAATGCCGGGAAAAGGCGGCTGTGTTTGATGTCAGCCACATGGGTCAGGTGATCCTGCGTGGCGAGGGTGTGGGCGAGAAACTGGAATCGCTGTGCCCCCAAGCCTATGCGACCTTGAAAGAGGGCAAGGCGCGTTATGGGTTTTTCACGAATGCCGAAGGCGGGATCATGGATGACCTGATCGTTTCGAATGCGGGCGATCACTATTTTGTCGTCGTGAACGCCGCGCTGCGTCATCAGGACATTCCGCATATGCAGGCAAATCTGGATGGCGTCGAAGTGACTGAGATCTTCGACCGCGCGCTGGTGGCCGTTCAAGGCCCCAAGGCCGAGGATGTGGTGGGTGACCTCTGCCCCGCTGCCCGCGATCTGAAGTTCATGGAAACCACCGTGGCGGATATCCTGGGCACCGAGTGTCGTATTTCGCGGCTGGGCTACACTGGCGAGGACGGGTATGAAATCTCGATCCCCGAGGACAAGGCCATCGAGATCACCCGTGCCTTTCTTGCCCATGACGATTGCGAAGCCGCCGGCTTGGGCGCGCGCGACAGCTTGCGGCTGGAGGCAGGGCTGTGCCTTTATGGCAATGACATCGACCAGAGCACCTCACCCATCGAGGCAAGCCTTGGCTGGGCCATCCAGAAGCGCCGCAAGGAAGAGGGCGGCTTTCCCGGCGCTGACCGCATCCAAAGGGAATTGGCCGATGGCCCCGCACGCAAGCTGGTGGGCATCAAGCCCGAGGGCCGCGCGCCTGCCCGTCAGGGCGTTGAAATCCAAAGTGCCGAAGGCAACACAATCGGTCAGATCACATCCGGCGGGTTTGGACCCACCGTGGGTGGCCCGGTCGCGATGGGCTATGTGTCCGCGGGCCATGCCGCACCCGGCGGGATGGTCAATCTGATCATCCGGGGCAAACCGCAACCCGCACTGATCGTGGCGTTGCCCTTCGTCACCCAGAATTACAAGCGTTGAAGTCAGGAGAGAGAAGCATGGCAACCTATTATTCCGAAGAGCACGAATGGATCGACGTGAACGGCGACACGGCCACGCTGGGCATCACCAAACACGCGGCCGAACAATTGGGCGATGTGGTCTTTGTAGAACAGCAGGAAGTTGGGGACGAATTCGCAAAAGACGGCGAGATCGGCGTAATCGAATCCGTCAAGGCGGCCTCGGAACTCTACGCTCCGGTGGATGGTGAGATCGTCGAGGTCAACGAAACGCTTGCCGACAATCCCGGCGCGCTGAACGAAGACCCCGAAGGTGAGGCATGGATCTACAAGATCAAGATCACCGACGCGTCGCAGCTCGAAGATCTGATGGACGAGGCCGGTTACAAGGACTTCATCGGCTAAACTCTCGGCGGATCTTTGCACGGATCCGCCCTTCATCTGGCTAAAAATATCCCCGCCGGAGGCTCCTGCAGTCTCCGTCGGGCCTGACCTACCCGACAGGAGCGCACCACATGGCTTTCAAACTGACCGACTACGAAGCCTATGACTTTGCCAATCGCCGCCATATCGGGCCCAGCCCGACCGAGATGCGCGATATGCTCAAGGTGATCGGCTTCAAGACGCTGGACCAGCTGATCGACGCCACTGTCCCGCCGGCGATCCGGCAGGAGGAACCGCTGGATTGGGGTCCGGCAATGACGGAACGCGACGCGCTCTTTCACATGAAAGAGGTGGCGAGCAAGAACAAGGTTCTGACCTCGCTGATCGGCCAAGGGTATTACGGCACCACCACGCCCGCGCCGATCCTGCGCAACATCCTGGAAAACCCGGCCTGGTACACTGCCTACACGCCCTATCAACCCGAGATCAGCCAGGGTCGGCTTGAGGCGCTGTTGAACTTCCAGACCATGGTCAGCGACCTGACCGGCCTGGACGTGGCGAACGCGTCCTTGCTGGACGAAGCTACAGCGGCGGCTGAGGCCATGGCGATGGCCAAGCGCGGCGGACGTTCGAAGGCCAACAACGCGGCCTTCTTCGTGGACAAGAACTGCCACCCGCAGACCATCGCAGTCATTAAAACCCGCGCCGAGCCTCTGGGTATCGACGTGCAAGTCGCCGATCCGGACACGCTGGATGCAGGTGCCGTCTTTGGCGCGATCTTCCAGTATCCCGGCACCCACGGCCATGTGCGCGACTTCACATCGGAAATCGCGGCCCTGCATGAACACAAAGCCATCGCCATCGTTGCCGCCGACATCCTGTCGCTGGCTCTGCTTAAGTCACCGGGTGAGATGGGCGCGGATATCGCCATCGGCTCGACCCAGCGCTTTGGCGTTCCAATGGGCTATGGCGGTCCGCACGCCGCTTACATGGCGACCACCGACAAGCTGAAGCGCGCGATGCCGGGCCGGATCATCGGTGTCAGCATCGACAGCCGCGGCAACAAAGCGTATCGCCTCGCGCTGCAAACCCGCGAACAGCATATCCGGCGCGAGAAAGCGAACTCGAACGTCTGTACTGCGCAGGCGCTGCTGGCGGTGATTGCCTCGATGTATGCGGTCTATCATGGCCCAGATGGCATCAAGGCGATTGCACAATCGGTACACCGCAAGACCTCGCGTCTGGCCGTCGGGCTAGAGGAGGCGGGCTTTGCCGTCGAACCGGAAGTGTTCTTTGACACGATCACGGTCGAGGTTGGCCATCTGCAAAAGACCGTCATGGAGGCCGCCGTGGCCCGTGGTGTCAACCTGCGCAAGGTCGGCGAGACGAAAGTGGGCATCAGCTTGGACGAACAGACCCGCGCCGAAACCATCGAGGCCGTCTGGGGTGCCTTCGGCATCGACCGTCAAGACGACAGTTCCAACGTTGCCTATCGCCTGCCGGATTACGCCCTGCGCGAGACGCCTTATCTGACCCACCCGATCTTCCACAAGAACCGGGCCGAGGCCGAAATGACCCGCTATATGCGCCGTCTGGCCGACCGCGATCTGGCGCTGGACCGGGCGATGATCCCGCTGGGCTCGTGCACCATGAAGCTGAACGCCACGATCGAGATGATCCCGGTCACATGGCCCGAGTTCGGCAATCTGCACCCGTTCTGCCCTGAAGATCAGGCGCAGGGCTATCATGAGATGATTGCCGATCTGAACGACAAACTGTGCCAGATCACCGGCTATGACGCGATCAGCCAACAGCCCAACTCGGGCGCGCAGGGCGAATATGCAGGCCTGCTGACCATCCGCAACTATCACTTCGCCCGCGGCGAAGGGCACCGCAATGTCTGCCTGATCCCGACCTCGGCCCATGGCACCAACCCGGCCTCGGCGCAGATGGTGGGCTGGCAGGTGGTGCCGGTGCAATCGGATGAGAATGGCAATATTGATCTGAACGACTTCCGCACCAAGGCCGAGAAGCATTCCGATCATCTGGCCGGGTGCATGATCACCTACCCCTCGACCCACGGCGTGTTCGAGACCACCGTGCAGGAGGTCTGCCAGATCACCCATGATCACGGCGGTCAGGTCTATATCGACGGCGCCAACATGAACGCGATGGTCGGCCTGTCGCGCCCCGGGGACATCGGCGGCGACGTCAGTCACCTGAACCTTCACAAGACCTTCTGCATCCCCCATGGCGGCGGCGGCCCCGGCATGGGTCCGATCGGCGTCAAGGCGCATCTGGAGGAACATCTGCCTGGTCACCCGGAATACGGCACTGCCGTCGGTCCGGTCTCGGCCGCGCCCTTTGGCTCGCCTTCGATTCTGCCGGTTTCATGGGCCTATGTGCTGCTGATGGGCGGCGCGGGTCTGACGCAGGCGACCAAAGTGGCGATCCTGAACGCCAACTACATCGCGGCGCGTCTTCAGGAGGCCTATCCGATCCTCTACACGTCCGAGTCGGGTCGTGTGGCGCATGAGTGTATCCTCGACACCCGGCCCTTGGACGAGGCAGCCAATGTCAGCGTGGATGACATTGCCAAACGTCTGGTCGATTCAGGCTTCCACGCGCCTACGATGAGCTGGCCGGTGGCTGGAACCCTTATGGTCGAACCCACCGAATCTGAACCGATGGCTGAGTTGGACCGCTTCTGCGACGCGATGCTGTCGATCCGGGCCGAGGCGCAGGACATCATCGACGGCAAGATCGACGCGGAAAACAACCCGCTGAAAAACGCCCCCCACACGGTGCGCGATCTGGTCGGCGACTGGGATCGCCCCTATACCCGTGAACAGGCGTGTTTCCCTCCGGGTTCCATGGGTGTTGACAAGTATTGGTCGCCGGTCAACCGCGTCGATAATGCGTATGGGGATCGGAACCTCGTCTGCACATGCCCGCCCATGTCAGAATATGAGGAAGCCGCAGAGTAACAAGAACCCCGCCACGTGCGGGGTTTTTCTTAGGGTTGGAAATTGTCGGGCACGCCGAATGGTGGCGTGTCCACGCTCGACCCGGTCAGCGCGTTCAGAAACGCCACAAGGTTTTGGATGTCCGCGTCCGTCAGTGTAAGCGGTGTGATGTCGATCTTGCGGCGCTGACGTTCCATCTCGAACCGGTCGTCCCAGACAACGAAATCGGCTTTGTGCAACCACGGAACCTCGGGCAATGCAGCCATGTCACGGCTCCATTGTGACAGGCTGCGTTTCGGGTTCAGGTGATGGCGGATCATGCTTTCGAGATCGGGAAAGGCCCCGTTATGTCCATAAGGCGCGGTCAGAGCCACGTTGCGCAGCATCGGTGTGCGAAAGCGGTAGGCGTCCTCCAGCCGGTCGCTTTCACCCATGCGCCCGACGTCGCGCACATAGGGGTCCCATTGCCGGGTGCGTCCCGGACCAAAGGGCGGCAAGGCCAGCGCGTGGAACTTCTGATCTGACATCAACGGACCGGAGTGGCAGGTGGAACATTGGGCCTTGCCATAGAACAAGCCCATCCCGTCCTTTTGGGCATGTGTCAGGGCGTTGGCGTCGCCCGCAAGATAGTGATCGAACGGGCTGTCCGTGCTGCGCCACTCAACGGCCATGAACGCGGCCAGCGCGTTGGCGATCTGGGTTATTGTGATGTCCTCGGTCGTGTTGACCTCATCAAAGGCGGCGACCATCGCAGGGCCGTAGCGCGGATCGGTGCGCACGCGTTTGGCAAGGATCGGCCAGCCCAGATCAATCCGGTCAGCAACCGCCCCGGTCACCTGATTCTCGCCGACATTTCCGGCCATTTCGAATTGCGAGGTCAGCGGAAATAGCGCTTGCGCGGCCAGTAATGAGTTCAACCCTTCAGGCATCCATTCCTGCGCGGGTGAGTTGAAGCCGTTGCCGTAGACATCCGAGACACTCAGGCGGCCATCGTGGAAGACCGTGTGAATTTCTTTCGCTCCAAGGTTCCAAAGACCCGGTGAATTACGCGGGATACGTTTGCGGATTTTGTCCGTCCCGGTGCCGGGCGTGCGATCCGGTCCCAACCCTTGCCCGCCTTCGCCTATGCCCAAAGACAACCCATCGGATGTACCGAAATCCGGGTGGTGGCAATGGGCGCAGGATATGTTCTGGTTGCCTGACAAGATGGGGTCGTAAAACAGTTGATGACCGATTGCAGCCTGTTCCCTATCAAAGAGGATAAAGTCATCATCGGTCAGCGGGCGCGGCAAGTCCTGCGCTGTCGCTGCATTGACGAAAAGGAAGAAAACCCCATGCGCCAGCTTGTATTTGCCCTTTGTCTTTTTGCATCCCCGGCGTTGGCCGAGTTGGAACAGGCTCGTGACATGATGGAAGCCGGTGAATTTGAAGCCGCGCGCGAAGAACTGCTGCCAGCGGCCCGGTCCGGTAATGCCGAGGCCGAGGAGTTGATCGGCGTCATGTACGGCCTTGGGCTGGGGGTCGAACAGGATTACGAACGCGCGTTTGAATGGTATCTGCGCGCCTCGATGAAGGGGCATCCGGGGGCCCAATCGGGTATCGGCTGGTATTACGAACTGGGTCTGGGAATGCCCGCGCCCGATCTGGTTAGGGCCTATATGTGGTACACGCTCAGCGCCATTGGCGGCGATCCCGACGCGGCGATCAGCCTTGAGGAAGTGGTCAAGAAAATGTCGCCGGAGCAGATCGAAAGGGCGCATGTTTTGGTAAATGACTACAAAGGGTGGATGTACCCGTTTCGGTAGGGGCCGGACGCCAACGCCCGGCCCATTTCGCTTAGTTCAGGTCCGCATCGCGTGAGGCGTTGATGTCGGCCTCTGCCTCGGCGACTGCCTCGGTCAGCGCGTTGAACACCTCATCCCCACGGCCCACATTGGTCTGGAACCACTCATAGACAGGGGTTGCGGCCTCTTTGAAGGCGGCCTTCTGTTCGGGCGTCGGGACATAGAGGTCACCGCCACCGGCGACGAAATCCTCATAGGCCTGGATCGACTTACGCTTGGGCGAGGCAAAGGTCGCCTGTTGCAGCGCATAGAACCCATCGACCACGACGCGGCGCAGGTCCTCGGGCATCTCTTGGAACTTGGCGTTGTTCATCCACCACAGCGCGCCCATATAGGCGTGGCCGTCCAGAGTGACGTATTGCAGACCTGCATCGGGGAATTTCATCCCCATGATGTCAGTGATGCCGTTTTTCGACCCTTCAACCACGCCGGTCTGGAAGCTGGTGAACAATTCTGGCCACGGGATCGGTGTGGGCGACGCACCCAACGCCTTAACCAGTTCCTGCGGCAGGTCCGCGACCACCGTGCGGATTTTCAGACCTTCCATATCGGCTGGTTCAGCAATCCTACGCTGCGTGTTGGCAAAGTTGCGCCAGCCTCCGGTGTTGCCGATGGTCATCAGGCGGATCGCGCCACCGGAATCCTCAAGGGCCATTTCGCGCATTTTGCGTGTGAAATCGCCGGACAGCACGTGTTCGGCCACGCGGTCATCCGCCATCAGGTAAGGCAGGTCCAGTACCTGAACATAGGGGAAGATGCCCGACGCGCCGCCTGAGGTTGAGATGTAGATGTCGATGGTGCCATCTGCCACGCCCTGCAGACATTCAGCCCCGTTCGAGCACAGCTGAGTACCAATGAACAACTCGACTTCAATCGCGCCGTTCGATGCGGCTTCGACATAGTTTTTGAAGACGATCAGACCGTCATAGTCTTCGTCATTTTCATTCGAGTTCGCGGTGGCGCGCAGGGTGTAGTCTGCGGCTGTGGCGGCAAGTGCGGATGCGGCCAACACCGAGGTGGCCACCGCGGCGGTTCTGATAAATCTTCTGAGCATTCGTTTCCTCCCTGTGATACTCAGTTCAGTTTGCAAATCCCGTTATCCTCGGGATCGTCATGGATAGTGCGGGGACATAGGTGATCAGGAAGATCACTATGATTTCGACAGCCAGAAACGGCAGGATCGCCTTGGCGATGGTTTCGACCTTTTCGCGCGACACGGCAGCGGCCACGAACAGCACCAGCCCCATGGGTGGCGTGGCCAGACCGACGGTCAGGTTGACGCTCATGATAATGGCAAAGTGGATTGGGTCCACACCAAGGCTGGTAAAGATGGGCGCAAGGATGGGGCCAAGGATGATGATCGCCGGGCCTGCGTCCAGAAACATGCCGACGACAAACAGCAGCAAGTTGATCAGGAACAGCAGGATCAGCGGGTTTTCCGACAGGCCAAGGATCAGCGCTGCCAGTTGTTCCGGCGCATGGCTGAGGCTGACAACCGTCTTGAACGCCATCGCGGCACCGACCAGCAGCAAGACGACCGCCGAGGTCAGGCCCGCATTGCTGAGGATCTCGGGCACTTCTTTCAGGGTGAGCGTGCGCAGGACAAAGAACCCGATGATGAATGCATAGCCTACAGCGACCGCAGCGGCCTCGGTCGGGGTGAAGATGCCGCCGAGGATGCCGCCCAGAATGATAACGGGTGTCAGCAGCGGAAAGAACGCCTTGAGGCTGGCCTGACGACGCTCGGGCCACGTGTATTTGCGGCTGGCGACAGGGAAGTCGTATTTGTCGGCCATCACCTTGATCATCAGCATCAGACCGACGCCGACCATCACGCCGGGCACGATGCCTGCAAGAAACAGGGCTGCCACGCTTTCGCCCATGACATAAGCGTAGATGATCATGATGCCCGAGGGTGGAATGATTGGCCCGATCACCGAACTGGCCGCTGTGATAGCGGCAGCGAAGCGGCGGGTATAACCCTGTTTCTCCATCGCCGGAATCAGCATCGACCCCAGTGCCGAGGTATCGGCCACCGCCGACCCCGAGAGGCCAGCGAACAGGATCGAACTCAGAACATTCACATGGGCCAGACCACCCCGGAAGTGACCCATCAATGCCTGAGAGAACTCGACCAGACGGATGGTGATGCCGCCGCGGTTCATCAACTCTCCGGCCAGCATAAAAAAGGGGATCGCCATCAGCGGGAAGCTGTCCATGCCGTTGTAGACATTGCGATACAGCAACGTGATGTCATTGGTCTGGCCGTTCAGCCACAACAGAATACCGGGCGCGGCCAGAAGGGCGAAAAAGACCGGCAGGCCGATCATCAGAAAAATCAGGAAGGTGGGGAGGAACCAGATCAGCATCTATTCAGCCCCCACAGGTGCATCTGCAATTTCGGGCAACAGGTCTCCGCCCCCCATCAGAGTCACGATGGCCCGCAGGATCAGCTCGATATTCACTGCGATCAACAAGATCACCCCAACCAGCAGCGAGGCCATCATCCAGCTACGCGGGACGCGGTACCATTCATCGAACCCGAAGGAGGTGGGGATATACAGCGCGGCCGTCGCGAACTTGCCGCCAAAGCCGGTCACTTCGGACCAGCCGATATTTACCGCCACCAACAAAACGGCCAGCGAGACGATCAGCAAAAACAAGGTCAGCAACTGCCCCAGCACACGCGGCAGCATCATGGGCACCATGTCGATTGCAACGAACCCGCCACGCCGGAACGCAGTGGGGGCCATCAACCCGGTCATCCATAACATACAGAACCGCGCGGCTTCATCCGGCCAGGGCAGGGCGTTGCCCAGAACGTATCGGAAGAATACCTGAATCAGAATTGCGATCACCATTAATGCAATCGCAACAATGCCAACCGCGCGGCCAAAACGCAGCACGGTTTCGTTCACGAATGCAATCGGCGCAAGCGCCGTTGCCAGTCCGCCCATGCGGATCCTCCCTTGTTCAGCCGCAGATTTGCCCCGCGGTCGTCAGATCGCGCTTAGTGCTGCGCGAATTGGCCGAGTTTCCCGGCATAGAAGGTCAGCGCGTCTCCATCCGCCATGCTGACCTTGAGAACTTTGCCCACGACGATCACATGGTCGCCTGCGTCGTGATAGGCATGCTGTTCGCATTCGAACCGCGCCAGACAATCCGGCAGCAGTGGTGTTCCGTTCCCGCACCAGTCGTGGTCAATATCCCGCAGCGCAAACGCGTCTTTCGAGCATCCAAAACATAGCTCGGCCTGTTCCGACGATAGCACGTGCACACTGAAATGGCGTGCCTTGTGGAAATAGGGGAACCGGCGCGAGTTGCGGTCACCGGCCCACATGATCAGCGGCGGGTCCAGCGACAGGGATGAAAAGCTGTTCGCCGTGATGCAGACCGGGCCGTCATCGCTGTTGCAGGTGACGATCGTGACGCCAGTGGCGAACCGTCCAAAGGCGTCCCGCAACGTGCGGGTGTCGTCCTTGTGCGGGACGAATGTGTGGGTCATGTCCTTTGAGATTGCATTCATCATGGTACCTCATGCCCCAGCGCCGCCTCGTACAGGCGGAACCAGCTTTCGCGATCCAGATTGACTTTCAATGCGTCCGAGATGGTCTTAACCCGCGTCAGATTGTTGGTGCCCATCACCGGAAGGATGCCTGCGGGGTGCGCCAACAGGAACGCAACAGCCACCGCCGCGCGGTCCACGCCGAATTCAGCAGCGATCTCATCCGCGACTATCCCAACAGGTGGGTTTCCGGCCATCAACATCCCGCCTCCCAGCGGCGACCACGCCATCACGGGCTGACCATGCTGCTGGTGAAAGGCCAGATCGCCATTGGTAAATGGGCTGATCTCGCCCAGAGAAATTTCGATCTGATTGGTGACCAGCGGTGTATTCATCGCCGATTGTAGTAGGGTCCAGTCCCAAGGTCGGAAATTCGACACACCAACCGCGCGGACCTTGCCACTGGCAACCACTTCGTCCAGCGCGGCACCGGTTTCGTGATGGTCCATGAACGGATCGGGTCGGTGGATCAGCAGCAGGTCGATATGGTCGATCGCCATCTCGGTCAGAGAAGTCTCGACCGATTTCAGAATATGGGCGCGCGAGGTGTCATAGTATTTGACCTTCGCGTCCGAGTATCGCCCGATCGGTGCCACGATATCGCACTTGGTGACGATCTCCATCTTCGCGCGCAGCGCGGGATTGGCGCGCAGGGCGTTACCCAGTACCGCCTCGGCCCCGTAATCGCCATAGATATCCGCCTGATCGAAACTGGTAATGCCCTGATCCAGGCAGGCTTGAATCTTGGCCTCGACATGAGAAGCCGAGGTATCGCTGTCATCGCCCAGCCGCCACATGCCATAGACTAGGCGGCTCATTTCCAGCGTGTTGGATAGTTTTACACGTTGCATTAGCGACGAACTCCGTTGCCCAGCGGAGTGGCCGGGGTGGTTGCAGGTACGCGCCCATAGGCTTCGGGCAGCGAACAGGTTTTCAGGTTGGGCATGACACGGGCACCAAAGTGCTTTGCCTCATCCATGTGCGGGTAGCCCGAGAAGATGAAAGCGCGGATGCCCATCTTCTGATATTCCTCGATCTTGGTCATGACCTGATCGGTTGACCCGACAAGCGCTGCACCGCAGCCGGATCGCGCGCGGCCGACGCCTGTCCAAAGACCGGGTTCGACATAGCCATATTCATCCGCCAGATCGCGGTTCTTAGCCTGATGCGCGACGCCCAAAGACGTCGCGTCCAGCGCCCGTTCCCGGATCGCACGACCATATTCGTCGTCCAGTTTCGAGACGATGTAATCCGCATATTCCTGCGCTTCGGCCTCAGTATCGCGGACGATCATGTGCACGCGCAGGCCGTAATCCAGTGTGCGGTCATAGTTTTCTGCAACCGCGTGGACAGCCTTCATCCGCTCGGCCAGTTGATCTTTGGTTTCGGGCCACATCAGGTAGACGTCGCAATGTTCGCCACACAGGTCCAGCGCCGACGGAGAATACCCGCCGAAGTACAGAAGCGGACCGCCGGTCTGATAGGGTTTGGCTGGATCAGTGGTCAGGCCCGAGAAGTTATAGACCTCGCCCGCGTTGTTGATTTCATCCTGTGTCCACGCTTGCTTGAGAATCTCGACTACCTCGCGCGAGCGTTGATAGCGGAACGCGCTGTCGGCTTTTTCGCCAGGGAAATCGGATGAGATGATGTTCACCGTCAGCCGCCCCTGCAGCATGTGATCCAGCGTCGCAATGGTGCGGGCCAGCATGATGGGCTGCATCTCGCCACAGCGCACGGCGGCCAGCAGGTTGATCTTTTCGGTGATCGGCGCGCAACCCGCCACGAAACTCAGCGTGTCCTGACCGACCTGATAGGAAGATGGGCACAGGATATTGCGGAACCCCTGCGCCTCGGCCTCGCGCACGATGCCGGAACAATGCTCCCAACTCGACCGCAGATCGCCATCCGGCACACCCAAGAATTGATAGTCATCCGAACACAGCGCCGCGAACCAAGAAACTTCGGCCGCATCCAGATCGGGGGATGTGATGGGGACGATGGTCATTTGATTCGTTCTCCGTGCATCTTTTGACTTTCCTCTTGCGTAGCAATCACATTGATGTAGATCAATAGTGTATCAATTTTTTCCGCGACTCGGTGAAGCACCCCGAAATGACTGCCAACAGCCGCAACCCCAATGCGCTGCCGATCTATGTTCAGATCGCCGAGCTTTTGATCCGCGATATCGCTGCGGGTCGCTTGATTGATGGTGAGCGTTTGCCGCCCGAGCGCGAGATGGCGGCGAACCTGAATGTCTCGGTCGGGACGCTGCGAAAATCGCTGGCTGAGCTTGAGAAAAAAGGGATGTTGGAGCGTATCCAAGGCTCGGGCAATTACATCCGCGAGACTGGGACGCAGAACAGTGTTTATGCGATGTTCCGGCTGGAACTGCCCCAAGGCGGTGGCCTGCCGCGCGCCGATATCCTGTCGGTGGATCATCTTGAAAAGCCCGCCGATCTGCCGGAATTCGGCATCTCGGCCAAAGGCTCGCGGGTGCGCCGAATGCGCTATTTGAATGACACAATCATCGCGGTCGAGGAAATCTGGCTGGATGATTCCGCCGGAAAAGTCGATCAGGCGCTGCTGTCGGATTCGCTCTATCGTTATTATCAGCAGCAGCTTGGTTTCTGGATCACGCGGGCCGAGGATCGCGTTTCGGTACAAGCGCTGCCCAAGTGGACGCCTGAGACCTTTACCAAACCCGCTGGCGAAACGGCGGGTTATATTGAGCGGTTCAGCTGGTCCGAGGGGCCGGAGCCGGTCGAGTTTTCAAAAACGTGGTTCGACCCGGATCGGGCCACCTATGTCCAACGTCTGAAGTAGAAGGAAACGCGCATGACCCGGACCATCCATTACGGGCTGATCGGATGCGGCATGATGGGGCAGGAGCACCTGCATAATATCGCGTTGCTCGAGGGCACGCAGGTGTCGGCGATTTTCGAACCAGACGCCGAAATGGCCAAAGCGGCACAAGCGATTGCACCCAGCGCGCAGATGGTGGCGTCGGTCGAAGACCTGCTTGCCGTGGAGGATCTGGATTGCATTGTGATCGCCAGCCCAAATCACCTGCACGTGGATCAAATCGAACAGATTGCGCGGGCGCGGCCTTTGCCCTTGCTGGTGGAAAAACCCCTGTTCACGGACCCGTCGGATAAGGCGCGATTAGAGGCCATCCAGCGCGATTACCCCCATCCGATCTGGGTGGCGATGGAGTATCGCTATATGCCGCCCATCGCTGCCCTGATTGACGAGGCGCAGGTGACCGGCGGGGTCAAAATGCTGACCATCAGGGAACACCGCTTTCCCTTTCTGGAAAAGGTTGGCAATTGGAACCGCTTCAACCGCAATACTGGCGGAACTTTTGTCGAGAAATGCTGCCACTTCTTCGACCTTATGCGTCTGATCCTGCAATCGGACCCGGTGCGTGTAACGGCCAGCGGTGGGCAAGCCGTTAATCATCTGGACGAGGCTTACGACGGCGAAAAGCCTGACATTCTAGACCACGGCTACGTCATGGTCGACTTCGCCTCGGGCGCGCGGGCGATGTTGGAACTGTGTATGTTCGCTGAAGGCGCGCGGTATCAGGAAGAAATCTCAGCGGTTGGTCCGGATGCTAAGATCGAGGCGTTGGTGCCCGGCCCGGGCCGTTTCTGGCCCGAGCATCTGGGCGATGCGCCGGTGCCGCAACTGATTGTCAGCCCTCGTGCACCCAAGGGGCCGGTCGCCAAGGACATCCCCGTCGATCCGCGCCTACTGGCGGCCGGTGATCATAACGGATCCACCTTTTACCAGCATCAAGGCTTTCTGGCTGTCTTGCGCGGTGAAAAGCCCGCCCCCGAGGTAACCTTGCAGGACGGGATGTGGGCTGTGCGTATGGGCCTGGCCGCGCAGCAGGCGTTGGAGACTGGCGAGTCTGTGCGGTTCTAGGGTTACTGGGCGGCCTCTTTCTGGTGCGCTGACGCCAGCAGGCTTGCCAGTTCCGGGCGGCATGATCCGCAATTGGTTCCGGCCTGCAGCGCGTCGCCAATGGCTTCGACGGTCATCAGACCTTTGGTTTCGACGGCGGTGAGGATGGTGTTCACGCCCACGTCGAAACAGGAACACAGAACCGGGCCGGGGTCGGGCCGGTCCGCAGGCGCACGACCGGACAACAGGTCGGGAACCTGCGGCAGCGTTGCCAGATAGTCGCGCATCACGGCCACCGGTTCAGGCGCGACGAACAAGGCAGCCACCAGACGTCCGTTCTCGTGAAACGCGAGCCGCGCTACTCTGCGCGCGGGGTCTTCAAGCGCTGTGACGTCGGCGTCAGGCAGTCCAAACAGACTGCGCGCGGCGATTTGCCAGTCGCCGATATCCTCTGATCCGGCCAGTTCCGCACGGTAGCCGGATTTGGTGGGTGTTTGTGCCCAATATTCGCACGCAGGCGTCATTTCACGATCCGACACCGCAAACCCATACCATTTGGCGTTGAACCGGGTGATGTTCACCACGGACGCTTTGCTTTCGGGTTGCCCCGATACTGGGTCCGTCGCCGCCGCAACCACAGTGTCGATCCGGGCCGAAGGGGCGGTTTCCCCGGTCCAGTGGATGGGCGCAAACACCTGCCCTTTGGTGACATCACGAGAGATCCGCGCCCGCAGGATGGATGTACCATGCGGGCTGGAAACCTGCACCAAATCGGCGGGGTCTATTCCCTTGTCGCGCGCATCGTCGGGGTGGATGTCCAGAAACGGTTCGGGCAGGTGCGCGGACAGGCGCGCGGACAGGCCAGTGCGGGTCATCGTGTGCCATTGATCGCGCAGCCGCCCGGTGTTCAGCCAGAACGGATAGCGCGGTTCGGTTTTGGCCGCAGGCGCGCGCCATGTGACCGGCAGCAGCCGGGCCTTGCCGTCAGGATGATAGAACTGCCCATCCGCAAAGAACCGCCCGCCCTGCCGTGTAGCCGAGACGGGCCAGCGCGTCGGCTTCAGAGCGTCATACCCCGCCGCGTCCAGATCGCTCAGGCCCGAGATATCGAAATCGCGTCCAAACTTTGCGGCCACGCCAGACAGTGTGGCGTATTCGCGGAAAATCTCTCCGGGCGTTTGATAGTCGAAGGCCGAGGGCCAACCCATCCGCCGCCCGACCTCGGCCAATATGTCCCAATCCGCGCGGGCCTGTCCGGGTACAGGCAAGACCGCGCGTTGTCGGCTGATTGTGCGGTCGGAATTGGTGACGGTACCGCCTTTCTCGGCCCATGCAGCCGCGGGCAGCAGCACATCCGCCAGCCGCGCTGTATCGGTGCGCGCGGTGATGTCCGAGACCACGGTGAACGGGCAGGCGGAGATTGCATCGCGCACTGCGTCGGCTTCGGGCATCGAAACCACGGGGTTGGTATGGATCACCCACAGCGCCTTGATGCGCCCGTCGCCCACGGCGCGGAACAGGTCCACGGCTTTCAGGCCGGGGACCTCGGGCATGGTCGGTGCGGACCAAAAATCACGCACGGCGGCGCGGTGATCGGCGTTTTCGATATCCAGATGACAGGCGAGCATATTGGCCAGCCCGCCGACCTCGCGCCCGCCCATGGCGTTGGGTTGACCGGTGACTGACAGCGGGCCGCACCCGGGCTTGCCGATGCGCCCCGTGGCCAGATGGCAGTTCAGGATCGCGTTGACCTTGTCGCTGCCCGCGCTGGATTGGTTCACGCCCTGACTGAAGATCGTCACGACCTTTTCGGTGCCCATCCACATCTGACAGAACTGAGCGATGTCGTCGGGGTTCAATTCTGTGACTGAGACGTCATCGGCCAGCGCACTGTCCAGTGCCTCATGAATGCCGGTGGTGTGAGTCAGGAAATCGGTATCCACCAGCCCTGCGGCGTCGATCTTCGTCAGCAGGTGATTGAACAGCGCCACATCGCTGCCCACCGCCAAGGGCAGGTGCAGGTCGGCGCTGTCACAGGACGCCGTGCGGCGCGGGTCGATCACGACGATCTTGGTCCCGTGCGCTTGCCGCGCCGCCATCAGGCGCTGATACAGAACCGGGTGGCACCACGCCAGATTGGACCCGACCAGCACGACCAGATCGGCTTTGTCCAGATCCTCATAGGTGCCGGGTACGGTGTCGGTGCCAAAGGCGCGTTTGTGGCCTGCAACGGTCGAGGCCATGCACAGCCGCGAATTCGTGTCGATATTGGCCGAGCCGATGAAGCCTTTCATCAGCTTGTTGGCGACATAGTAATCCTCGGTCAGCAACTGCCCCGAGACGTAGAAAGCCACCGAATCCGGCCCGTGTTCGGCGATCATGTCGCGGAACCGGTCGGCAACCAGTTGCAGGGCATCGTCCCAGCCGGTCTGCTCGCCTGCGACCACGGGCGACAGCAGCCGTTGCGACAGGCCCACCGTTTCGGCCAAAGCCGAGCCCTTGGAACACAGCCGCCCCTGATTGGCCGGGTGATCCGGGTCGCCGGTGACGGTCAGGCCCCCCACGCCATCCGGTTGCAGCAGAACACCGCAACCCACCCCGCAATAGGGACAGGTCGAGCGCGCGGCGCAGGCACTCAGGTCTTTCACGCGGCGCTCCTTTGCCCCAATGAGGTGCTGTCCAGCAGGATGCGATCTCCGTCCAACTGCACCGAATAGGTGGCGATTTGCCCCTCATCCGCGCCCTGCGCCTGACCCGAATTCAGGTCAAACACCCAATTGTGCAGCGGGCAGGTCACGGACTGGCCATGCACGATGCCCTCGGACAGCGGCCCGCCCTTGTGGGGGCAGGTGTCCGAGGCGGCAAAGACCTCATCCTTGGCTGTGCGGAACAGGGCGACGCAGCCCACGGGCGTTTTCACCACGCGTGCGCCGCGCAGGGGGATATCGTCGATATGTCCGATGTCGATCCAGCTCATTCTGCGGCCTCCAATGTCAGATCGGCCATGGGCGCAAAGCGCGGGGCCTCTTTGGCCTGCTCGGCCCATGGGTCTTTGCGGTAGATGGATTGGCTGAGTTCGAACCGCTCCGCCAAAGCGCGGCGGTTGTCCAGATCGTCCACCACGGTTTCCCTGATCCAGTCGAGGCCGACCTTCGCCATCCATTTATACAGACGGTCCAGATACTTGCCGCCCTCGCGGTAGGCCTGGGTGACGGCCATCACGACCTCGATTGCCTCTTCCTCGGTGGGGACTTGCACCAGCAGTTCGGTTTCCTTGACGTCCATGCCAGCCGCGCCACCGATGCTGATCTGGAAGCCCGAGTCGACGCAGACCAGTCCGATATCCTTGCACGTCGCCTCGGCGCAGTTGCGCGGGCAGCCCGAGACCGCCAGCTTCAGCTTGTGCGGTGTCCACGAGCCCCACAGGAGTTTCTCGAGCTTGATGCCAAGGCCCGTGCTGTCCTGCGTGCCGAACCGGCAGTGATCGGTGCCGACACAGGTTTTCACCGTGCGCAGACCCTTGGAATAGGCATGGCCTGAAACCAGCCCGGCCTTGTTCAGATCGGACCAGATATAGGGCAGGTCCGCGCCTTTCACGCCCAGCAGGTCGATGCGCTGACCGCCGGTGACTTTGACCGTGGGCACGTCGTATTTCTCGGCCGCGTCGGCGATGGCGCGCAGTTCTGCCGGGTTGGTGATGCCACCCCACATGCGGGGCACCACGCTGAATGTACCATCCTTCTGGATGTTGGCGTGTTTGCGTTCGTTGACGAAACGGCTTTGCGGGTCGTCCTGATATTCCACCGGCCAGTCGGCCAGCAGGTAGTAGTTCACCGCCGGGCGGCAGACATGGCAACCGTTGAGCGTTTTCCAGCCCAGCTCCTGCCAGACGGCCTCCTGACTTTTCAACTCTTGCGATTTGATCAGACGGCGGACGTCTTCGTGGGTCAGGTCGCAGCAACCGCAGATGGGTTGTGCCGTGGGCATTTGGAAGTCATCGCCCAGCGTGACCTGTAGCAACTGTTCGACCAGCCCGGTGCATGTCCCGCAGGACGCGCTGGCCTTGGTGGTCGCGCGGATTGCGCCCAGATCGGTTGCGCCATCTGCAATGGCTGCGGTGATTTCGGATTTGCAAACGCCGTTGCAGCCGCAGATTTCCGCCTCAGGCGGCAATGCTGCAACGGCTGAGAGAGGGTCCGCAGTGGCACCTCCCTGATAGGCCGGGCCAAAGATCAGCGTCTCGCGCATCTCGGACACGTCCTCAGCGTCGCGGATCAGACCGAAGAACCAGTTGCTGTCGGCGGTGTCGCCATACATCACCGCGCCAACCAGCTTGTCGCCTTCCAGCACCAGCCGTTTGTAAACGCCGCGCGCTGGATCGCGGAAAACGATGTCCTCGCGGGTCTCGCCCTCGGCAAAGTCGCCAGCGCTGAACAGGTCGCAGCCGGTAACCTTCAGCTTGGTCGAGAGCGAACGTTGTTTGAACGCTGCATCCTCGCCCAGCAGGGTCTGCGCCAGCACTTTGGCTTGGTCGTAGAGCGGTGCGACAAGGCCAAAGACCTCGCCCTGATGTTCGACGCATTCGCCAACGGCATAGATATCGGCGTCCGAGGTGATCATCTGATCGTCCACATGGATGCCCCGACCCACGGCAAGGCCCGTTTCCTGCGCCAGAGCGGTGTTGGGGCGGATGCCCACGGCCATCACCAGCAGGTCACAGGGCAGCTCGGTGCCGTCCTCCAACAGCAGCGCGCGGGCCTTGCCATCCTTGCCCGCGATCTCGGTTGATTTGGCATTCAGCAGAACGGTGATGCCTTTTTCTTCCAGTGATTTCTTCAGCAGGTAGCCTGCGGCGGGGTCCAGCTGACGCTCCATTAGGTGGCCCATGATATGCACCACGGTTACGTCAGCGCCGCGCGCGGCCATGCCTGCGGCAGCCTCAAGCCCCAGCAAGCCGCCGCCGATCACGACCACTTTGTTGCCCGCGCCCATGCCCATCATCTGTTCGGTGTCTTCCAGATCGCGATAGGCGATCACACCGTCCAGATCATGCCCCGGCATCGGGATCATGAAAGGGTTCGATCCGGTGCCAAAGATTAGCTTATCGTACGGCACATGACCGTTCTCGCCTTCGACCACCTTCAGATCACGGTCGATTTTGACCACTTTCTCGCCAAACCGGCAGGTGATCCCGCGCTCGGCATACCAGGCGTCGTCATGTGTGACGATCTCTTCATAGGTCTGATCACCTGCCAGAACCGGGCTCAGCATGATGCGGTTGTAGTTTCCGCGCGGCTCGGCGTTGAAAAGGGTGATGTCGAACGCATCGGGGGCAGCGTCGGTCAGGTGTTCCAGCACCCTGCCCGAGGCCATGCCGGCTCCGATGACAACCAGTTTTTGTTTCATCTCATTCACTCCGCAGCGATGGCTTTGGGGGCAGGGGATTTGGGCTTAGGTTTGGCCCCGTGTTCGTATTCCTCAAGGAAATCCAACACCTCTTGCCGGTATTCATAGTAATCAGGATGGGCCAACAGCGCCTTGCGGGTGCGCGGGCGCGGCAGGTCGACATTGGTGATCTTGCCGATGGTGGCCTGCGGGCCGTTGGTCATCATCACCACGCGGTCAGCCAACAGGATCGCCTCATCCACATCATGGGTGACGCAGATGGTGGTGACCTTGGTACGCGACCAGACCTCCATCAGAACCTCTTGCAATTCCCACCGGGTGAGGCTGTCGAGCATCCCGAAGGGCTCATCCAGCAGCAGCAGTTTCGGAGACAGGGCAAAGGCGCGGGCGATGCCCACACGCTGGCGCATCCCGTTCGACATATCGGCCGCGGATTTGTCCATCGCGTCAGCCAGACCGACCCGTTCCAGATAGTATTCCACCACATCCTGCCGCTCGGCCTGACTGGCGCGCGGATACACGCGGTCCACTCCGACCGAGACGTTTTCCTTGGCGGTCAGCCACGGGAACAGCGAAGGTGACTGGAACACCACGGCGCGTTCCGGGTCGGCCCCTTCGACATGGCGGCCATCCAGCTTGATCGCACCTTTCGAGATTTCGTTCAGACCAGCGGCCATGGTCAGCACCGTGGACTTGCCACAGCCCGAGTGGCCGATCAGCGAGATGAACTTGCCGCGGTTGAGTTTCAGGTTGAAATCCTCGACCACGGTCAGCGGGCCTTTGGGCGTGGGGTAGACCTTGTGCAACTGGCTGAAATCCAGATAGCGATCTTCGATCAGACCCGACTGCGCCTCTTTCACCGCCGCCGGAACACCATGGATCGGGGTCACGTCGGGCAGGGTTTTGGTGCCTTCGACCTTGGCCTCGATCCCCACATCCATCAGGTATTTCGTGACCTCGCCGCGCAGCGCCTTGAACGTCTCGTCATGGTTCATGGCGGACCGGTCGCGCGGGCGGGGGATCGAGACCTTAAATTCGGTCCCCAGCGTGCCATCGGGGTTCAGCGGGATGATGCGGTCGGCCAGCAGGATCGCCTCGTCCACGTCATTGGTGATCAGGACACAGGTCTTGCGGTCGGCCTCCCAGATCTTTTCGATTTCTTCCGCCAGATTGCCACGGGTCAGCGCGTCCAGCGCCGACAGCGGCTCGTCCAGCAGCAGAACCTCGGGGTCCATTGCCAGCGCGCGGGCCACGTTCACCCGCTGCCGCATCCCGCCCGACAATTCCGCCGGACGACGACCAGCAGCGTGGCTGAGGCCGACCATGCGGATGTAATGGGCTACCTTTTTCTCTTTCTCGGCCTTGGGCATTTTGGGGAAAACCGCGTCCACGGCCAGCCGCACATTGCCCGTCACCGTCAGCCACGGCATCAGCGAGTAGTTCTGAAAGATCACCCCCCGTTCGGGCGCGGGGCCGGTGATGGGTTTGTCGCGGAAGGTGACGCTGCCCTTGGTGGGGAATTCGATCCCCGCCATCAGGTTGATCAGCGTGGTCTTGCCGGTGCCGGAAAAGCCCAGCAGCACCACAAACTCACCTTCCTGAACCGAGAGGTTGATGTCTTTCAGCACATCCGTCGCAGCGGTGCCGGTGCCGAAGGATTTGCTGACATTCTTGAAGTCGATCACAGCCATGTCGGTCACCGGTTGTTCGAGAAGGTAAACAGCGACTGCAACGCATACATTACGCGATCCAGCAGGAAGCCGATGATGCCGATGGTGAACACAGCCACCATGATCTTGGCGAGCGAGCTGGACGAGCCGTTCTGGAACTCATCCCAGACGAATTTGCCCAAGCCGGGGTTCTGCGCCAGCATCTCGGCCGCGATCAGGACCATCCAGCCGACACCCAAGCTCAGGCGCAGGCCGGTGAAGATCAGCGGCAGGGCCGAGGGCAGCACCAGCTTGGTGATCTTGGTATAGGTGTTCATTTTCAGAACTTTGGACACGTTCACCAGATCCTTGTCGATGGAGGCAACACCCAGCGAGGTGTTGATCAGCGTCGGCCACAACGAACACAGCGTCACGGTGATGGCCGAGATCAGGAAGGATTTTGCGAACCAGCCGTCATTGGTGACGTAAACGGCCGAGACGATCATGGTCACAATCGGCAGCCATGCCAGCGGCGAGACCGGTTTGAAGATTTGGATCAGCGGGTTCAGCGCCGCATTTGCGGTGGGCGACAGGCCCGCAGCGATACCCAGCGGAACGGCGACGATGGTGGCGATCAGAAAGCCGAAGAACACGGTTTTGATCGAGGTCCAGATCTGGGTGTAATAGCTGGGCGCGCCGGTATAGGCGACCTCTTTGACTTTTTCGGGCTGGCCTGCGTCGATGAACTTCTGGTTGCGCTTTTCGACCATCGCCTCGAACTTGGCCTTTTTGGCGGCCTTGGCCTGCGCGTCCTGATGCAGGCTGACGGCCTCGGACCAGACCTGCGCCGGTCCGGGGACGGCCCCCAGCGAGGTTTGTACCTTGGGGGCCAGCGTGCCCCACATCAGCAGGAAGGCGAAGATGGCCAGCAGCGGCACGACCAGCAGGCGCCAAATCTCGCCCATCTGGGCGCGCGGGTTGTCGCCTGCGCTGGCCTTCAGGATGGGGGTGATCCAGGCCAGGCCCAGAACCTGAAACCATTTGTCTGCGGCGTTGATCCGGGTGAACAGGCGGGCGCGACGGGCCTCGCGTTCGGCATCAGCGGATAGCGTATCGTGGTCGATGGCTGTCATCTTGCGGTCTCCTGGCCCGGTCGTTCAGCGCCGGGCGGGGGTGGAATTCTGTTTGAATGGGGAAGCCCCCCAGCCGCCAAGGGCCGGGAGGCAGGGGCGTTAACCCTGTACTTCGGTGCCGACGACGACCTGCTCGCCCTTCAGACCGATCGGCAGGCTTTGCAGATAAGCGTTGGGCTGGCGGGCGTCATAGGGAATGCCGTCGATGATATCCTCGGCGGGCGTGGGGGCTTTGTAGCCGTCGCTGTCCCAGGGGAAATCGGCCTTGTTCGCCAAGCCTTCGTCGACCAGCATTTTCGCAGCGTCCAGATAGATGTCGGGGCGATAGACGGATTTGGCGACCTCATCATACCACGCATCGGTCTGCGGCTCGGCGATCTGGCCCCAGCGGCGCATCTGGGTCAGATACCAGATGGCGTCCGAATAGAACGGGTAGGTCGCGTTATAGCGGAAGAACACGTTGAAATCGGGCACGTCGCGCTTGTCGCCTTTTTCATACTCGAACGTGCCAGTCATCGAGTTCGCGATCACGTCGTAATCAGCACCCACATATTCCGGCTGGCTCAGCATCTCGACCGCAGCGGGGCGGTTGGCGTTGTCGTTTTCATCCAGCCACATCGCGGCGCGGATCAGAGCTTTGGTGACGGCGCGGGTGGTGTTCGGGTACTGCTCGGCGAACTCGGCGTTGATGCCAAAGACCTTTTCGGGGTTGTTCTTCCACAGCTCGTAATCGGTGATGACCGGCACGCCGATGCCCTTGAACACGGCCTGCTGGTTCCACGGCTCACCCACGCAATAGCCATAGATGGTGCCTGCTTCCAACGTGGCCGGCATCTGCGGCGGAGGCGTCACCGACAGGAACACATCCGCGCCAATCTGGCCGGTCACGTTTTCAGGGCTGTAGTAACCCGGATGCAGGCCGCCAGCGGCCAGCCAGTAGCGCAGTTCATAGTTGTGCGTCGAAACCGGGAAGACCATGCCCATGTTAAAGGGCTTGCCTTCGGATTTGTATTTCTCGACCACCGGGGCCAGAGCCTCGGCCGAAATCGGGTGCTGCGGGCGGCCGTCATCCATTTTCGGGATGTTGGGCTTCATCTCTTCCCAGACCTCGTTCGACACGGTGATGCCGTTGCCGTTCAGGTCCATCGAGAAGGGGGTGATGATATGCGCCTCGGTGCCGTAACCGATGGTGGCGGCCAGCGGCTGACCGGCCAGCATATGCGCGCCGTCCAACTGCCCGTCGATCACGCCGTCCAACAGCACTTTCCAGTTGGCCTGTGCTTCCAGCGTGACGAACAGGCCCTCATCCAGAAAATACCCGTTCTCATAAGCCACAGCCAGCGGGGCCATGTCCGTCAGTTTGATAAAGCCAAAGGTCAGTTCGTCCTTTTCCAACTCCAGCGTTTCGGCCAGCGCGGGGCTGAGCAGGGCGGTGGTGGCGACAAGGCCTGCAAGCAATTTCTTCATGTGGGTCTGTCCCTTTCTTGGTCCCGGCCATCCGGGAGGGGTGAAAAACAAAAAGCCGCTGCACGCTCTGACCGGGAGGAGTGGCCAGAGTGTGAGCGGCTTTGCTCAGTCGTTCCCAAACTTTGGGAGGAATTCTTGCGGTACACGCCTTTGCGTACCGATGGGTTCACAGTGGTAAATGCGTCGAAGCCGTTCAAGCGATTTTGCTGCGACGCAGCGTTAAATGCTGCGATTGCGCATTGCCGGGCGCGGGTCTGCCTAATTCTTGGGCGTCAGATATCCTGAGGGTCAAAAATGCGCCCATCCAGAAACGCATCCCGTTTCAGCGATAGCTGTCCGTTATGGGATGCAACGGGTGTGGTGTCGCGAATCGCGCCTTCTAGCTTTTCCGACGCACCGGGCAGATCGGCCCCCAGCCCGGCCATCTGATCGCGGTAGATATCGCTGCGGAACACGCTGCCTGCCTGCGCCAGCGCCAGATGGGGGTCCAGACCGTATCTCTGGGCCAGACGATGCGCGATCCACTTGGCCTGACTGCGCCACGGGAAATTCGCGGCCCCGTCGTGGAACTCGACAAACCCCGGTACTTCGCGCTGCTCGGCATGGCCGGTGATCGTGAACCGACCCGACAGCGCCCGGTCGATCAGTTCCGAGGGCAGGTTCAGATAGGTGTCGCGTGCAAGGATTTCGGCGGCGGCGGTGTGACTGCCTGGCTGATCCAACCAACGCCCGGCGCGCCAGACGGCCCGCATCAGCTTGCCCAGCAGATGCGGTTCGGTATCTGCCCAGTCGGTGCGCACGGCCAGCACCTTTTCCGGCGCAAAGGCCCAGATCGCCTGACCGGGCAGCAACAATGCACCAGCCTGCGATTCCACAGCGACCGAGCCCCAGGGTTCACCCACGCAGAACGCGTCCACATCGCCCTCGGCTAAGGCCTGCGCCATCAGCGGCGGCGGGATGGTGCGCACTTCGACCCCGATTTTGGACAGTTCGGTGGCCTCAAGCCAGCAATGCAGCAGTTCCACATGCAACGAAAACGGGAAGGGCACACCAAAGACCAATGGCCCATCCGCGACCGAGGCCAGCGCGGCGGCGGCCTTGAAAGGATCGCGGAAGTCGAACCCATAGCCTGCGTCGCGCAGGCGGGTTTCCAATGTGCGGCTGACGCCGATGACATCTCCATTCACAGACAGGACCGAGACGGCGGACAAGGGTTGTGTAACCCCGCCTAGCCCCAATGCCATCGCAACGGGAACCGGCGACAGCAGGTGCGCCGCATCCACCCGCCCAAAGGCCAGCATATCGCGCACTGACGACCAAGAAGGCGCTGCGATCAGCTCCAGCTCGACCCCTTCGGCGCGGGCTAGGCCCATTTCATGCGCCACGATCAGGGGGGCGGCATCCACCAGCGGAACATAAGCAACGGGCAGGGTCACGGCATTCATGACAGCAACCCCGAGGCCGTGACCAGCGCCTCGGCCACATCGGCGACGCGGCGACCCTGATCCATCGCGGCCTTGCGCAGCAGGGCATAAGCCTCTTCTTCTTCAACCCCGCGCGCCTTCATCAGCAGGCCCTTGGCGCGGTCGATTACTTTGCGTTCTTCCAGCGCACGTTTGGTCTCGGCCAGTTCACGGCGCATCTGGCGCACAATTTGGAACCGGGCGATGGCGGCGTCCAGCACAGGTTTCAAGCGATCCGGCTGCATCCCGTCGACCACATAGGCTGACAACCCAGCCTCGATGGCGGTCGAGGCCAGATCACCGGCTGCGCCCGACACGAACATGGCCACGGGCCGTTCCAGCGGGCCGGATGCCAGCGTCAGCTCCTCAAGCATGTCACGGGTCGGGTTGTCGATGTCGATTAGCACCACATCGGGCACCAGCGCGGCGATTTTGCGCGCAAGGCTCGAGACGTTGCCGATCACATGCACATCATAGGCCCCGGACACCTTGAGCGCGTCGACGATGGCAATCGCTCGCTCGCGGTCTTCTTCTACAACGACAATGGTCAGGGTATCGGGCATGGGACCTTTTCACTGTGCTTCAGAATGATCACAAGTGTTCCGAGCCCTTTCCGTTGCGGCCCAAGGGGAGCTGCCTAAAAAATAGTCAAAAGCTCACCGAGTCGCGTTAACGGACTGCAAATCTTTCGCCTATCGGAAACTCATGACTGCGGATTGGGCCAAATTGAATGTCGTTTTCCGACTTTGAAGAGTCTTTTCCGCTTGCTGCAGCGCGGCGGGCTTTCTAGGTGTGGCGGCGGGACACCCCTCCCCAACGAGGGGCGTGTATCTGGAAGGGTAATACACATGAGCATTGAACAACCGGTCACGCGGCCGGCGAATCCGCGTTTTTCTTCGGGCCCCTGCGCCAAACCCCCGACATTTGATCTGACTAAACTGGCCGATGCCGCGCTGGGCCGGTCGCACCGTGCTGTAGTTGGCAAGGATAAGCTGAAGGCGGCCATCGAAGGCACGCGCGAGGTGCTGGGCATTCCGGCGGATTACAAGATCGGCATCGTACCCGCATCCGACACAGGCGCGGTCGAGATGGCGCTGTGGTCGCTTTTGGGCGAACGCAAGGTCGAAATGCTGGCGTGGGAAAGCTTTGGCGCCGGTTGGGTTACCGACGTGGTTAAGCAACTGAAGATCGACGCCGAGGTGAAAACCGCCGACTATGGACAGGTTGTCGATCTGGCTTCGGTCGATTTCGTCAACGATGTGGTGTTTACGTGGAATGGCACGACCTCGGGCGTGCGGGTGCCCAATGGAGACTGGATCGCGGATGATCGCCAGGGTCTGACGATCTGTGATGCGACCTCGGCTGCCTTTGCGATGGACCTGCCGTGGGACAAGCTGGATGTGACAACCTTTAGCTGGCAAAAGGTGCTGGGTGGCGAGGCTGCGCACGGGATGCTGATCCTCAGCCCACGCGCGGTTGAGCGGCTGGAAAGCTACACCCCCGCATGGCCTCTGCCGAAGATTTTCCGCCTGACCAAAGGTGGCAAGCTGATCGACGGTATCTTTACAGGGGCCACGATCAACACGCCGTCCATGCTGGCGGTCGAGGATTATCTGTTCGCTCTGGACTGGGCGCGCTCGGTTGGCGGCCTGCAAGGGTTGATCGCCCGCGCGGATGCCAATGCGGGCGCGGTGCATGCGTTCTGCGATCAGAATGACTGGATCGCCAATCTGGCCGAGGATGCGGCGACGCAGTCGAACACGTCCGTGTGTCTGAAATTCACCGATCCGCGCATTCAGGATGGGGCGGCATTCGCCAAGGCCGTGGCTAAGCGGTTGGAGGCCGAGAGTATCGCGCTGGACATCGGTGCCTATCGCGACGCCCCTGCGGGCCTGCGCATCTGGTGCGGTGGCACGGTCGAAACCTCGGATATCGAGGCGATGCTGCCTTGGCTCGCTTGGGCCTTTGAAGCCGAGATCGCGGCGCAGTCTGAGGCTGCCTGAACCGCAAGTGCCGGGCTGAAGCCCGGCCTACACACCCTCTCAACGTAAGGCGGGCTTCAGCCCGCCACCCGCAAAACTCTTTAAAGGACCAGAGCATATGGCCCCCAAAGTACTCGTATCTGACAAGCTCAGCGAAACCGCCGTGCAGATTTTCCGCGATCGCGGCATCGACGTGGATTTCATGCCCGACCTGGGCAAAGACAAGGACAAGTTGGCCGAACTGATCGGCCAGTATGACGGCCTTGCGATCCGTTCAGCCACCAAGGTCACGCCCACCCTGCTGGAGAAAGCCGACAATCTGAAAGTCATCGGTCGTGCCGGGATCGGCACCGACAATGTCGACAAGGAAGCGGCCAGCAAAAAAGGCGTGATCGTGATGAACACGCCCTTTGGTAACATGATCACCACCGCCGAACACGCAATTGCGATGATGTTCGCCGTGGCGCGGCAAATCCCCGAGGCCAGCACTTCGACCCATGCGGGCAAGTGGGAAAAGTCGAAATTCATGGGGATCGAGTTGACCAACAAGACGCTTGGCGTCATCGGGGCAGGCAACATTGGCGGGATCGTCTGTGAACGCGCGCTGGGCCTCAAGATGAAAGTCGTCGCCTATGACCCTTATCTGGGCGAAGAGCAAGCCGCAAAGATGGGTGTCGAAAAGGTCGAACTGGATGAGTTGTTGGCGCGGGCCGATTTCATCACCCTGCACGTGCCTTTGACAGATCAGACCCGCAACATCCTCAGCCGTGAAAATCTAGCCAAGACCAAGAAGGGCGTGCGCATCGTGAACTGTGCGCGTGGAGGTCTGGTCGACGAGGACGCGCTGGCTGAACTGCTGCAATCGGGCCACGTTGCGGGCGCGGCTTTTGATGTGTTCAGCGAAGAACCAGCCAAGGAAAACGCGCTGTTCAACCTGCCCAACGTTGTCTGTACACCGCATCTGGGCGCAGCCACGACCGAGGCGCAGGAGAACGTCGCGCTGCAGGTTGCCGAGCAGATTTCGAACTATCTGCTGACCGGGGCGGTTGAAAACGCATTGAACATGCCCAGCGTGACGGCTGAAGAAGCCAAGATCATGGGGCCGTGGATCAAACTGGCCGGGCATCTGGGCAGCTTCATCGGCCAGATGACGGATGAGCCGATCAAGGCGATCAACATCCTGTATGACGGGGTCGCGGCTGAGATGAACCTGGCGGCGCTGAACTGTTCGGTCGTGGCCGGGATCATGAAGAAATTCAATCCCGAGGTGAACATGGTTTCAGCCCCGGTTGTGGCCAAGGAGCGGGGGATCAAGATCTCGACCACCAATCAGGACAAATCGGGCGCGTTCGAAGGGTACATCAAAGTGACCGTCGTGACAGAAAAGCGCGAGCGGTCCATCGGTGGTACTGTCTTCAGCGACGGCAAACCGCGTTTTATCCAGATCAAAGGCATCAATATCGACGCCGAGGTGGGTTCGCACATGCTCTACACCACCAACGAGGACGTGCCCGGCATCATCGGTGCACTGGGTCGGACCATGGGCGACCACGACGTCAACATCGCGAACTTTACTCTGGGCCGGTCCGAGGCCGGGGGCGAGGCCATCGCCTTGCTGTACGTGGATGAGCCTGTTCCGGCCGAGGCGCGAGCGCAGTTGGCTGAAACCGGTCTTTTCACACAGATCAAGCCGCTGAAATTCGATGTTGCATAAGCATCTTTAAACGGACAACAAATTCAATGCCCGCGCTCAGTTAGTGCGGGCATTGTCTTTTTTCGCTGACCATCACAGGCCGCACACGCGGCGCGCTAAGAAAGGGCATTGCAGTGACGACACCTGTCTACGCCGTCGGGGATATCCATGGGCAGCTTGATATGTTGCAGGATGCGCTGTCGCGGATCGAGAAAGATGGCGGTCCCGATGCGCGTGTCGTCTTTCTTGGGGATTACGTGGACCGGGGGCCGAACAGTCGCGGCGTGCTTGACCTTTTGATCGAAGGTCAGCGCGCAGGGCGGAACTGGGTGATGGTCAAAGGAAACCACGACAGGATGATGGCGGGGTTCGTCCAAGATGCCGAGATCGCCGACACGCATCTTCCGATCACGCTCAACTGGTTGCACCCGCGTCTGGGTGGGCGCGAGACTCTGGCCTCTTACGGGGTTATGATCGACGATACAGATCGTATCTATCAGGCTCATGAACGCGCGCGTGAAGCAGTGCCGCAAGCGCATCTTGATTTCATCAATGCCTTGCCGACTTACCACACGGAAGATGACCTGTTGTTTGTGCATGCCGGTATTCGCCCCGGGGTGCCCTTGGATCAGCAGTCGGAGAATGATCTGGTTTGGATTCGGCACGAATTCCTTAGGGACACGAATACGCATCCATGGCTGATCGTGCATGGGCATACGCCGGTGGATCAGGCTGAACATTGCGGCAATCGGGTCAATCTGGATACAGGCGCTGGCTACGGTCGTCCACTGTCGTCAGCCGTGTTCCAAGGGCGGCAGTGCTGGCTTTTGACGGATTGCGGGCGGATGCCGCTTATGCCTGTGTGAACAGGTCCTGATACCTGTCCCGCAGGATGTTCTTCTGCACTTTGCCCATCGTATTGCGCGGCAGTTCGTCCAGCACGATAAGCTTGCGCGGGTGTTTGAAGCGGGCCAGTTCTTTTTGCACATTTGCCTGAATCAACGCGATATCCGGTGTTTGGCCCGGTTCCGCCACCAGAATACCCAGAACGGTTTCACCAAAATCCGGGTGCGGCACGCCGATCACGGCGCTTTCCAGCACGCCGGGTTGATCATCCAGCACCAGCTCTACCTCTTTTGGGTAAATGTTGTATCCGCCCGATATGATCAGGTCTTTGCCGCGCCCGACGATATGAACGTACCCATCTGCGTCCACGTGCCCGAGATCACCTGTGATAAAGAACCCATCCTCGCGCAATTCGGCGGCTGTCTTTTCCGGCATGTCCCAATAGCCCTGAAAAACATTTGGGCCGCGCACCTCGATCATTCCGATTTCACCCTGAGGCAGCGCGTCGCCGGTGTCCGGATCGGTGACCTTAAGCTCGACATCCGGCAAGGGAAAGCCAACTGTTCCGGCACGGCGTTCCCCGTCATAGGGGTTGGACGTGTTCATGTTGGTTTCGGTCATGCCATAGCGCTCAAGGATGCGATGACCGGTGCGCGCCTCGAACCTTTCATGCGTTTCTGCAAGCAGGGGTGCCGAACCTGATATGAACAGCCGCATGTGCTGTGCTAAATCGCCGGTAAAACGGTCATCGGCCAGCAGGCGCGTGTAAAAGGTCGGGACACCCATCATGGAGGTGGCCTGGGGCATCAGGCGCAGCACGTCGTCCAGATCGAATTTCGGCAGAAATATCATCGACCCACCCGATGCCAGCGCCACGTTCGTCGCCACAAACAGCCCATGTGTGTGAAAGATCGGCAGCGCGTGCAAAAGCACATCGGCACGGGTGAACCGCCATTCCTGCACCAAAGTGTCTGCATTGGACAGCAGGTTGGCCTGTGACAGCATCGCCCCCTTGGACCGTCCTGTCGTGCCCGAAGTATAAAGGAAAGCCGCCAAGTCATCCTCGGTCCGCCGAACCGGTTCAAAGGCGGGCAACATGCCAAGCGCACGCCGCATAAGGCTGCCAGTGCCGTCAGAACTCAGAGTTTCAAGCCGCGCATTTTGTGCTTGGGCGATTGGCGCAAGGTCTGCCTCGATCCGGGGGTCGCACAGGACCAGCGACGCGCCGCTGTTTTCGATAAAATAGGTCAGCTCGCCAACCGTGTACCCCGTGTTGAGCGGCAGAAAGACTAACCCGGTTTGCGCACAGGCCGCATAGACGGCCAAGGCTTCGGGCGACTTTTCCACCTGAACGGCAACCCGGTCTCCGGGTTCAAGGCCATATCCGGTCAGTGCGTTTGCGATCCGCGCAGCCATGTCCAGAAACGCGGCATGGGTCAGCGTCTGGCCATCCGGCAATTGCAGGAACGGGGTGTCTTTGCCCGCGTGAATGCCAAACAAGCGATCATAGAGCGGGTTGCCCATGCCATCAGTCCCTTATGCCGGAATATCCGGTTCTGAATCTGGCTTGGAATGCGGGGGCGGTAAAGTCAAAATTGCGAAAACCCTGATCCTCTCAGAACTGAGTGGTCATGCGGTACCCGGCTGCAAAATACATCTTGGCGAAGGTAACCGGCCGCCCCTCAAGCCACGTGATGCGCTCACCAGTGAAAACCGGCTCACCTTCTGCGACATCCAGAAAATCGGCCAGTGCTGCATCGGCACGGCTGGCCAGAAAGGTCAGTTCCACATTGGTGAAGGGCACGGTCTGGATCAGCCATTCATTCGGGCCAATCTCCGAAAAATTCGCCTGCTTCACTTGCGGTACGCTGTCGGTAACGATCCAGCGGTCCTCGTACTGAAATGGGGTGTTGCCCGAATAGTGCATGCAGCGCACATGCACGACGTCCTGACCCGGCGATAGGGCAAGCCGCGCGGTCAACCAGTCGGGGGCTGTTTTCTGATCGCAGGATACAAGCGCATAGCGATAGGTTCCGCCTAACGCCTCAACCTCATCCCGGACCATGGGGATGGTGAAACGCGCCTGACGTTGCGGTGCGCTCAGGACCCGCGTTCCGGCCTTGCGGCGGCGTTCCAGATATCCTTCCTCGGCCAGTTCCCTCAGCGCCCGGTTGACGGTGGTGCGGGTGCACGAAAACTCGGTGGCAAGTTCCGACTCATTCGGCAGCAAGGAGTCCGGCTGCCACTCACCGGACCGAATACGTGCCAGAACGGTTTTCTTGATGTCTTTGTAGCTGGTGTTCTCGGTGGATTGGGTCATGTGGCCTCGGGATTGGTACCTTGTCTTAGAGTTCACTCAGCAGTTCGGCAATCGCTGCCCGATAAGAAGGGATGATCTGTTCACGATGAATGTGCCGCCCCAGCCGCACCATATGGCGCCCTGCCGACCACAGGTCTGTCACCAGCCCATCGGGGGCTGCAAAACACAGACCGTCCAGCACTTGATCCTCGCGCAAGGCACACAGCGTCGAGTGCGATTGGTCGATGGCGACAAGGTCTGCTAACTTGCCTACGGCAATTTCCCCGCCGTTACGCCCCAGCGCCTGAGCGCCACCGCAGGCCGCACCTGTGTAAAGGGCGTGGCCAACCGATCCTTCTGGCGACACCATAATGGTGCGCACCCGGTCGCGGAGGCGTTGTGAATATTCCAGCATCCGAAGCTCTTCGGGCAGTGATATCCGGATATTCGAGTCTGATCCGATCCCGAACCGCCCGCCATTGTTGATGTACTCTGCGCCGTTGAAGATACCGTCCCCAAGGTTGGCCTCGGTGATCGGGCACAGCCCTGCCACGGCCTCGGATCGTGCCAGCCGCTGCGTTTCCGCGTTGGTCATATGCGTGGCATGGATCAGGCACCAGCGGCTATCCACGTCAAAGTTGCTGAGCAGCCAGCTTACTGGACGATCGCCAAGGGCGGCTTCGACGTCGGAGACTTCCTGCACCTGCTCGGCGATGTGCATGTGAACAGGGCCGGTTGGTCGCGCGTCGAGTACGGCCCGAATGTCCTGCGCTGTGGTTGCACGCAGTGAGTGGGGCGCGATCCCAATTGCGGAATCCGCATGGGGCAGGGCTTTTTGGCAGTCTTCGACCAGCTTCAGAAACTGATTGGTCGAGTTGCCAAATCGCAATTGCCCGCCGGTCAAAGGCTCCTGCCGCACGCCGCCATAGGTGTAGAGCACCGGCAAATGCGTCAATCCGATGCCGGTCTGACTTGCGGCGGCAAAGATGCGCTGACTGAGTTCGGAAGGCGTGTCGTAAGGCTGCCCGCCGGGTTGGTTGTGGACATAGTGAAACTCACCCACCGATGCGTATCCAGCCTCCTGCATCTCCATGTAGACCAATGCTGCAATGGCTTGAACCTGTTCTGGGGTCAGCCTGTCCAGAAAGCGGTACATCAGGGTCCGCCATGTCCAAAAGCTTTCGCGACCGGCTGCGCGCACTTCGGTCATGCCTGCTATGGCCCTTTGGAAGGCGTGGCTGTGCAGGTTGGCCAAAGCTGGCAACAGAACATCCACGCGCACGTCATCCGGTTTGGCAGCGACCCCGGTTTGTAGCTGCGCAATCCGGCCTTTTTCCACCTTGACCAAAAGGTCGTGGACCCAATCAGAACCTAACAAGGCGGTTTTGGCATGGATCGACATAGGTATTCCAATTTGTGTAGACTTTAAATATTTATACATATACGAAATAGCAAATTGCAACGGGAACTCCAAGGAATCGTCATGGCGGCACAATCGGTCCTTTTCTGTTCGCAGGTGGCCTCGATGATGCCGGGGTCAGAGCCATACGGTTTGGGCCAGGACATGGCGGTTGCGGTCGAAGGTGAGAGAATTGCTTGGGTCGGCTCCAAGTCCGCTTTGCCCCAGCAATATTCGGGGTGGCAAAGCACGGATTTCGGGGAAAGGCTGATGACACCGGCCCTGATTGACGCTCACACACATATTGTATTCGGGGGCAACCGGGCCGCTGAGTTCGAAATGCGGCTGAACGGTGCCTCTTATGAACAGATTGCCCGCGCGGGGGGCGGAATCCTGTCCACCGTTACGGCAACACGACAGGCCAGCGAAGCAGAGCTTTTGGCCGATGCCCTGACACGCGTGGATGCATTGATGGCCGAAGGTGTCGCCTGCATCGAAATCAAATCCGGTTATGGGTTGGATACTGAAACCGAACTGAAAATGCTGCGCGTGGCGCGACTGATCGGGCAGGCTCGCCGGGTTCGGGTCAGAACAAGCTTTTTGGGCGCGCATGCTGTGCCACCTGACTTTGCGGGCCGGCCAGACGACTATCTGAACGAGGTCTGCCTTCCAACCCTGCGCGCGGCTCAGGCCGAGGGTCTGGTGGATGCGGTGGACGGCTTTTGTGAGGGAATAGCTTTCTCACCCGACCAGATTGCCGTTGTTTTTGACGAAGCCAAGCACCTTGGGCTGCCCGTTAAACTGCATGCCGAACAGCTTTCAAACCTTGGTGGCGCAAAACTGGCGGCCAGATACGGGGCTTTGTCCGCTGATCATATCGAGTACCTGGACGGAGATGGCGTATCCGAGATGGCGAAAGCAGGCACCGTAGCAGTGCTTTTGCCGGGGGCGTTCTACACTTTGCGCGAAACGCAGGTTCCTCCGGTGCAGATGCTAAGGGACAGGCATGTGCCTATCGCGCTGGCGACGGATTGCAATCCGGGGTCGTCCCCGTTGGCCTCCATTTTGCTGACGATGAACATGGCCTGCACACTGTTCCGCCTGACCCCCGAAGACGCATGGGCCGGGGTCACCCGGAATGCGGCCCGCGCGCTTGGGCTTCGGGATACCGGCACGATCGCTGTTGGTCAGCGCGCTGATCTGGCAGTGTGGGATGTTCAGCATCCGGCAGAGTTGCCGTACCGGATCGGTTTCAACCCCTTGCATACGCGCTTATTCGGAGGTCAGGCATGACGCGTTACGCTTTGGTGCCAGGACAGGTTTCGCTGTCTGATCTTGCGGAGATCTATTGGACGCAGGCTTCGGCTTTTCTGGACGACGGGTGCAGGCCAGCAGTTGATGCGGCAGCGGCACGTGTTCGTGAGGCCGCCGCAGGAGAAGCCGCCGTTTATGGCGTCAATACCGGCTTTGGCAAGCTGGCCAGCCATAAGATCAAGGCGGATGACACCGCCAAGCTGCAGCATAACCTGATCCTCAGCCATTGCTGTGGCGTCGGATCTGCTGTGCCCCGCCGCATTACCCGGCTGATGATGACGCTCAAGCTGATTTCTTTTGGGCGCGGAGCGTCGGGTGTGCGTTGGGACCTGATCGAGCTGTTGCAAAATATGCTTGAGCGCGGGGTTACTCCGGTTGTGCCTGCGCAGGGGTCTGTAGGTGCTTCTGGCGATCTTGCACCTCTGGCGCATATGACAGCCGTTTTGATCGGAGAGGGTGAGGCCGACGTAGACGGCAGCCTATTACCCGGGCGCGAAGCGCTGAATTCGGTCGGGTTAGAGCCTGTTGCGCTTGGACCGAAAGAAGGGCTGGCCTTTATTAATGGCACCCAATTCTCAACCGCATACGCGCTGTCCGGATTGTTCGAAGCCTGGCGCGCAGCCCAGAACGCTCTGACCATTTCAGCGCTTTCGACGGACGCGATTATGGGATCTACCGCCCCTCTGCGGCCCGAGATTCACGCCCTGCGCGGTCATCGTGGGCAAACCGAAGCCGCAGGTGCCATGCGATCCATTCTTGCCGGGTCCGAAATCCGTGAGAGCCATCGTGACGGGGACACCCGCGTGCAGGACCCGTATTGCATCCGGTGCCAGCCACAGGTCACGGGCGCGGCGATGGATGTCATGCGTCAGGCGGCGACCACGCTGGGGATTGAGGCCAACGCCGCCACGGACAATCCGTTGGTGCTTGAGGACGCAATCCTGTCAGGCGGGAACTTTCATGCCGAACCCGTGGGATTTGCGGCGGATATGATCGCACTGGCCCTGTCAGAAATCGGCGCGATTGCCCAGCGCCGTATTGCTTTGATGGTTGACCCTGCGCTCAGCTTTGACCTGCCGCCCTTCCTGACGCCCGAGCCGGGATTGAACTCGGGCCTGATGATCGCCGAAGTCACCACAGCCGCGTTGATGAGCGAAAACAAGCATCTGGCAAACCCTTGCGTGACAGACAGCACGCCAACATCTGCCAACCAAGAAGACCACGTCTCGATGGCAGCACACGGGGCGCGGCGCCTGATGCGGATGGTGGACAACCTAAGCTATATTCTGGGGGTTGAATCGCTGTGCGCTGCTCAGGGTGTGGAATTTCGCGCTCCGCTGGGGACCAGCGTGCCGTTGCAACAGGTCATCAAGCGTCTGCGCGCGGACATCGATCCGCTAAAGGATGATCGCTATCTTGCCCCGGACCTTGAGGCTGCGAAAAAGCTGGTTGCAGGTGGGGATATCCTGCGCGCGGTAGGCACCCCAATGCCGGGGCTGAACTGATGCAAGTGGTCAACGTCCTAAAGGGTGACGGGCCGATCGTGCTGGGGCAACCTCATGGCGGGACATTTGTACCCGCCGATATCGCGGCGCGCCTGAATGATACCGGCCGTGGGCTTAGCGATACTGACTGGCACATAAACAGGCTCTATGAAGGGCTTTTTGACGGCGTTTCCGTTGTTCAATCCAACATCCATCGCTACGTCATTGATGCCAATCGCGCACCGGATGGGGCGTCGCTGTATCCCGGGCAAAACACGACGACGCTTGTCCCGTTGACAGATTTTGACGGGCACCCGATCTGGGCCGAGGGTCAGACTCCTTCGGCGGACGAAACGGAAAGCCGGCGGCGGGCGTTTCATGCACCCTATCACGATGCTTTGCGGCAAGAGTTGGAACGGGTCCGCGATCGCCACGGTGTTGCAATCCTGTTCGATTGCCACTCGATCCGGTCGGTGATCTCCTATCTGTTTGAAGGCGAATTGCCGGTGTTCAATACAGGCACAAATGTCGGCCAGAGTTGTCATCCCGCTGTTGAGCAGGCTGTGCATCACGTCGCGATTGAGGCGGACGGGTTTTCATCCGTTCTGAACGGTCGCTTCCGGGGGGGATGGACGACGCGCCATTACGGTCGCCCGTCCGAGGGTATCCACGCGATCCAGATGGAAATCGCACAGCGGGCCTATATGGACGAAACACCCCCGTGGACGTGGCGGGATGACCGCGCCGCAGCCCTGCGACCTCATCTGCGCAAAATGCTGTCTCGTTTAAACGAACTGGCGCTTTCAGGCGAACTCATCAACACAGGAACCCAAACATGAGCGATCCGCGTAAAAACACCCGCGATGTCTATCCGCCGACCGGCCCCGAGTTGAATGCCAAAAGTTGGGTGACCGAGGCTCCGCTGCGGATGTTGATGAACAACCTGCACCCGGTCGTGGCCGAAAACCCGCATGAGCTGGTGGTTTATGGCGGTATCGGACGCGCGGCGCGTACGTGGAAGGATTTCGACAGGATCGTGGCTGGTCTAAAGGATCTGGAGGAGGACGAGACCCTGATCGTCCAGTCCGGCAAGCCAGTGGCCATTATCCGCACGCACAAGGATGCGCCGCGCGTCTTGATCGCCAATTCCAACATCGTGCCGCATTGGGCGACATGGGACCATTTCAACGAGCTCGATAAGAAAGGCTTGATGATGTACGGCCAGATGACGGCGGGGTCGTGGATCTATATTGGCACGCAGGGCATCGTTCAGGGCACCTATGAGACTTTTGCCGAGGCTGGGCGCCAGCACTATGGCGGCGACCTGACGGGCCGGTGGATTTTGACCGGAGGTCTGGGCGGCATGGGCGGTGCGCAACCTCTGGCGGCAGTTTTCGCCGGGGCCTGTTGTCTGGCGGTCGAGTGCAATCCCGACAGCATCGATTTCCGCCTGCGGACAAAATATCTGGACGAAAAGGCCGACACTCTGGAAGAGGCGTTGGCGATGATCGACCATTGGACCAAAGCGGGTGAGGCGAAATCGGTTGGCCTGCTGGGCAATGCAGCCGAGGTGTTCCCCGAGATTTACCGCCGTATGGCCGACGGTGGAATGCGCCCAGACATCGTTACTGACCAGACCAGTGCACATGACCCGATCAACGGCTATCTGCCCTTGGGATGGTCGATGGCCGAATGGCGCGATAAGCGTGAAACAGACCCTAAATCGGTTGAAAAGGCCGCGTGCGCATCAATGAAGCAGCACGTTGCAGCGATGGTAGACTTCTGGAACGCAGGCGTGCCGACGCTGGATTATGGAAACAACATCCGACAGGTCGCGCAGGATGAAGGGCTGGAGAATGCCTTTGCCTTTCCCGGTTTCGTTCCTGCCTATATCCGACCGCTGTTCTGCAAAGGGATCGGTCCGTTCCGCTGGTGCGCGCTGTCCGGCGACCCCGAGGATATCTACAAGACCGACGCCAAGATGAAGGAACTGTTCCCCGAGAATGAGCACCTCCATCGTTGGCTGGACATGGCGCGGAACCGGATCGCATTTCAGGGCCTGCCTGCCCGTATCTGCTGGATCGGGCTGGGCGATCGGCACCGCGCTGGGTTGGCCTTCAACGAAATGGTGGCGAGTGGTGAGTTGAAAGCCCCGGTCGTGATCGGACGCGACCATCTGGACAGCGGCTCGGTCGCCAGTCCCAACCGCGAAACCGAAGCGATGCTGGATGGGTCCGACGCGGTAAGTGACTGGCCCTTGCTGAATGCGTTGATCAACACGGCCAGCGGCGCGACATGGGTGTCTCTGCACCATGGGGGCGGTGTAGGCATGGGATTCAGTCAGCACGCCGGAGTAGTGATCTGCGCCGACGGTACCGAGGATGCAGCACGGCGGTTGGAGCGCGTTTTGTGGAACGACCCGGCCTCGGGTGTGTGGCGACATGCGGATGCGGGCTATGACATCGCAAAGGATTGCGCGCGTGACCATGGTTTGCGGTTGCCGGGAATTCTGGGCTAGGCCGCATCAATCTGTCTCTGGTGAAAATGCTGCACCTGCGATATGCGCAGGGCAGATTGCAGGAGACCGAAGATGTACGTTGCCACACTGATCACCAACCCCGACGCGCCGACGCTGAACCAGACACTGGTGGACTCGTTGCGCAATGCGTGGGGCGGGGGCGACATCGTTTGGCTCAGCCCGGACGAGGCGGCCGAGTTTTCGGTATCTCAAGTCCCCGACAATCAATGGGATGTTTGGGCGGAACTTCAGAAGATGGGTGTTGATCTCGTCCTGCAGCCCACCGAAGGACGGCGAAAAAAGATGCTGCTGGCCGATATGGACAGCACCATGATCCAGCAAGAATGTATCGACGAGCTGGCGGACGAAGCGGGCGTAGGCGACCGCGTCAAGGACATCACCGCCCGCGCGATGAACGGAGAGCTGGATTTCGAGGGCGCGCTGACCGAACGCGTCGGTCTTTTGAAGGGGCTGGACGAGGCCGTGATTGCCAAAGTGCTGGCCGAACGCATTACCCTGATGCCCGGTGGTCAGGAACTGGTTGCGACCATGCGGGCAACCGGCGGATACGCTGCGCTTGTTTCAGGCGGGTTCACGGCCTTCACAGCAAAGGTCGGAGAGGCTTTGGGTTTCGATGAAAACCGGGCCAACACCCTGCTGGCCGAGAACGGCAAACTGACGGGCGACGTTCAGCACCCAATTCTGGGACGACAGGCTAAGGTGGATGCCCTGGAGCAGATCACGGCGCGATTGGGGTTGTCCGATGCGGACGTGATTGCCGTGGGCGACGGTGCAAATGATCTTGGGATGCTGGGCCGCGCCGGAACGGGTGTCGCGCTGCATGCCAAGCCCTCAGTCGCCGAGAAATGCGATGTTCGGGTCAACCACGGGGATCTGACCGCTCTGCTATACGTGCAGGGATACGCCCGGTCCGAGTTCGCCTGCGCGTGATATCGGGGCTTTTCTAAATTTAACAAAAATGTTAATAAGAGGTCATGAACACACTTCTGACCGCTTTTTCCGCCTTGTCCGATGTCACCCGGTTTTCGATCGTCGAACAGTTAATGCAAGACGGAGAACTGCCTGCCGGTGACCTGATCGAAGGGCGCGGCATGTCCGGTGCTGCGATCTCGCGGCATTTGAAGGTGCTGCGCGAGGCGGGTCTGGTGCAGCAACGCGTGCACGGCACTCAGCGTATGTATTCGATCCGCGCCGAAGGTCTGCGGGCTGTCGCTGAATGGACCATCTCGAAACGGCAATTCTGGGAAAGCAGCCTTGATCGTCTGGGCGACGCTATCGAAAAGGAGCAGTCATGGCCGACCTGAAACTGGAACGAGAGTTCCCGATTGACCCCAAAGACCTGTTTGCCTGGATCAGCAATGCAGAAAAGCTGTTGCAGTGGTGGGGGCCGGAAGGTGTGCATATACCCGAACACAATCTGGATTTTTCACGCCTTGGCCCGTGGTATTCGGTGATGCAGAACGCGGAAGGACAGCGTTTCAAGGTATCGGGGCAGGTCACACACGTTGATCCGCCTAAATCTGTTGGGTTCACATTTGGCTGGCATGACGATCAGGATCGGCGCGGCGTAGAAAGTCACGTGACGCTATTCGTTGAAGCCGCTGGCCAAGGCGCACGGCTGATCATTGATCACCGTGATCTGGGTGATGACGATATCGCAGCCAACCACGAAAAAGGCTGGACCTCGACGCTCAACAAGCTTGCTGCGCAGTTGAATTAGATTTCAGTAGGGAGGAAAGAATGCCGCAATTTCTTTTTGTTTATCATGGTGGTCATACCCCGACCGACCCGGCCGAGATCGAAGCGACCATGGCCGCTTGGGGCGCTTGGTTCCAGAACATGGGCGAAGCGCTTGAAATCCCCGGAAACCCGGTTGGTCAGTCCTATACGGTCAGTTCCGGTGGTGTAGTCGACAATGGCGGCGCAAACCCGGCCTCGGGCTTTACTGTCGTTAAGGCCGATAGCATGGATGCCGCAACCGAGATGGCCAAGGGCTGCCCGATGGTGGTGAACGGTTCAGGCTCGGTCGAGGTGGCCGAGGTACACGAGATCGAGATGTAACGCCTAGCCGGGGAAACCCGGCGCTGGGCGTATTAGCCCGCATTCCAGACCACGACGGCTGTATTGTATGGCGTTCATAAACTTGCGGGTGGCCGGGTGATCGGCCTCCAGCACCCCAAGGCTGACCAGAATGGCGGCAATGGCGCATTCGCTTGCCCGCGTGGTGCCGTCGGTGATCTTCAGCGCGACTCCCATGCGTTTTTCGGGGACGATGGCGACAAAAACGGCCTCAGCCCCGGTTTTGATAGCTGCACGGCCACCCATGGCGCGCATTAACTCGGTGCAGGCGCGGCTTTCCCCGGCAACCAGTTCAGGATGTTTGATCATCGCAGCCGTCAGTTGCGCCGCCGCATCGCTGGCGCGATCGGACCGGTCCGCGGCGCTGGCAAACCATGCCATCGATCGCGCCAACCCAGCCAGCGAGGTTGCAAAGTTGGGGGCCGAGCAACCGTCGATCCCATAGGCCGGGCTGGTCTCGCCAGTTGTTTCTTCGATGGCTGACAGGCACGCTTGTTGCACGGGGTGGTCGATCTCAAGGTATTCTGGCCCGGCCCCCATATGCTGAGCCACGGTCAGGAACCCGGAATGCTTGCCAGAGCAGTTGTTGTGAATCTGGCAGGGTGTGTCATCCGCCAGTATCAAACCGTCGCGCGCCGCCATGTCTTGCGGTTCCTGCGGGCCACAGCGCAGATCGTGTTCGGTCAGGCCCAGATGATCCAGCCAAGCCGAAACCCGATCCGTGTGGATGTGCGCGCCGCTGTGGGACGCGCAGGCCAGTGCCAGATGTTCCGAATTCAGCCCGTATTTCGCCGCCGCCCCGGATGTAATCAGCGGCAGCCCCTGGATCATCTTGGCCGAGGATCTCGGATAGATCACCGCGTCGGGATCGCCCCAGCTTTGCACGATCTGGCCGCTGTCATCGCAGATCACCGCGTGACCCAGATGCAGGCTTTCCAGCAAGGGGCCGCGCCACAGTTCTGTCATTGGTACTGGCTGTGTCATCTGAACCCTCCGTAACATGCGCAAAATTCTGCCAATCGCCCTTTCGCCTGTGGCGAAACCTGCGTTAGTGTGTGTATGTCGGCAATCACCGGATTACGCAACTCACAGACGAACCAGGCAGGGTTCGCAGGCATGTTCGGTGGGTATGAGGTATTAGGTCGAGCTAGGAGGCTGGACAATGGGATCAAAGCTTGTCCGCGTGATCGCGGGTCTTTGCGTGGCAGGGATGGCTACAACAGCAACCGCTCAGCAGGCGACCAGCACAAATCGCGTTGCAGCCAAAACGGACTGGAGCGTGTTCGTCGAGGATGATCCCACGGAATGCTGGAGCGTATCCGCCCCGAAAGAAACGGTAAACACACGAGGTGGGCGCGTTGTGTCGGTCCGCCGCAGCGACATCCTGTTGTTCGTCTTTTACCGCCCCAACGCCGAAGTGAAGGGTCAAGTCACGTTCACCGGCGGCTATCCCTTTGCAGCCGGTTCAACTGTTAACCTGGACGTTGACGGCACCAAGTTCGAGCTGATCACCGAAGGCGAATGGGCATGGCCCGCGACCGAGGGCGAAGACCTCAAAGTGGTTGCAGCCATGAAGCGCGGTACCGAAGCTGTCCTGACGGCCCGGTCCGAGCGTGGCACGCAGACCAAAGACACGTTCTCGTTGCTAGGGTTCACGGCTGCGATCGAAGACGCTGAAAAGCGCTGCACCAACCAATAAGTTTGTTCGCCAGATCGCCCCGTCATTTAGCTGGGTTCTCTTTTGTCGGGCGTTGACCGTCTATTTGATCCGTATCAATGCGAGGGACCTCATTTTCTGAACTCATCGGTTCAGTAATAATGAAGGAATCTGCAGATGCTGAACAAATCCCTTTCTGCGTTGTTGATGGCAGCCACCGTGTTTCTTGGCGCGTGTGAAAAAGAAGCAAGTACCTACCCGGTAACCGGGGACCAATGCGGCCCGGATGATCCGGTGCAAACATTGGATGCCTCGGACTGTGATATCTTGCCTGCCGGGGTCTGAGCGTCTTTTGGCGGCACAAACCAGTCCGAACAAACCTTAGGGCATTGGCCGCATAAGCCCTGCTGATGCGGCCAACACGCGTTTGGGGTCGTTGCCGATCGCGTGCTATTGTAGCAATTGCCGTATCAGCAATTTCAGGGGCTTGGTCATGCGTTTTGCTATTTTCGTCTTGTTGCTTTCGTCCTCCGCAGCGGCGGATCCTGCTTTGGAGTGTGGCGACGCAAGTTCCCAGGTCGAAATCGGAACATGTGTCGGCGACATGGAACAGCGCGTCGAACTGGCACTGGAGACAAGTTATGCGATTGCGATGCAGTCCGCGAAAGAACTGGACGACGTGACGCAACGCGTTGTCGTCCAGCCTGCCTTGGAAGCGTCGCAAGATGCGTGGATAAGGTACAGGGACGCACAGTGCGAAGCTGTGGGTGCATCGTATGGGGGCGGGTCGGGGACAGGCATCGGCATCACCTCTTGCCGAGTTGAGCTTGGCCGCGCGCGCGTGGACGAACTGCTGCGTCTTGCAAATTGATCTGTACGATTCCTTTTGATCTTTGCGCTGGGTCCTATATAGAGGCGCATCCCAAGCCAGAATCTACCGAGATAGCCCATGTCGCCCAAAGCGCCGATCACTCAAGACGTCATGACGATCCCCCGCAAATTGCCCGAGGGGAAAGTGAACCTTGTCGGTCTGACCCGTGACCAGTTGCGCGCGGCGCTGATCGACCATGGCACACCGGAAAAGCAGGCCAAGATGCGCACCGGACAAATCTGGCAGTGGATTTACCAGTGGGGCAAGCGCGACTTTGCCGAGATGACGAACCTTGCCAAAGCGTATCGCGCCCAACTGGCCGAGCATTTCGTCATCGAAATCCCCGAGGTCGTGACCCGTCAGGTGTCCGAAGACGGCACCCGCAAGTACCTGTGCCGCATCGCCGGTGGGCATGAGGTCGAGGTGGTTTATATCCCCGAGGACGATCGCGGCACGCTGTGTATTTCCTCGCAGGTAGGGTGCACGCTGACCTGTTCTTTCTGCCACACTGGGACGCAAAAGCTGGTGCGCAACCTGACAGCGGCGGAAATCGTCGGTCAGGTGATGATGGCGCGCGACGATCTGGACGAATGGCCCACCCCCGGCGCGCCCAAGGATGAAACACGCCTGCTGTCGAACATCGTTCTGATGGGCATGGGTGAACCGCTCTACAATTTCGAAAATGTCCGCGACGCGATGAAGATCGCCATGGACCCCGAAGGAATTTCCCTGTCTCGTCGCCGGATCACCTTGTCGACCAGTGGCGTGGTGCCCGAAATTGCCCGCACCGCCGAGGAAATCGGCTGCTTGTTGGCGATCTCGTTCCACGCCACGACGGACGAGACCCGCGATGTTTTGGTTCCGATCAACAAACGCTGGAACATTGAGGAATTGCTGGGCGTTTTGGCTAGCTATCCGAATGTGTCGAATTCTGAACGGATCACGTTCGAATACGTGATGCTGGATGGCGTGAATGACAGCGATGACGACGCGCATCGTCTGATCGACCATATCAAGCGACATAAGATACCGGCCAAGATCAATCTGATCCCGTTCAACGAATGGCCCGGCGCGCCCTACAAACGCAGTTCGAATAATCGTATCCGGGCATTTGCGAATATCATCTATCAGGCGGGGTATGCGTCGCCGATCCGGAAAACGCGCGGTGAAGACATCATGGCGGCCTGTGGCCAGTTGAAATCGGCAACCGAACGCGCCAGAAAATCTCGAAAGCAGATCGCAGCAGAAGCGGGCCTGGACGGGAGCTAAGCCCTAAATTTACACCACCCGCTGGCAGATTTTCTGCGCCAAACGCTGTCTATTGCATGCGTAGTTTGATATATATGTCTGATATAGACTCGGCATTTGCCTTCACCCAAGCACACAAAGCGGTGAAGGCAGGCACCCAGACATGGCGCGATTGTTCAAGAGCGCTATTGTTCCTCTTGTACGGCACGCGGCTTTCAACTGAACGAATTGACCATTTGGGCGATCAGTATGTTTTCTCGTTTGATAGCACTAAGACTTTGTTTAATTTACGCACTTTCATTTGCAATTGTTGATGCGAGGCAGGCGCTGGCTCAGTCCGGGGGGGAGGATGCGCATCTGGCGATCGAAAACCCGGCAGAGTTGTCAAAGGAAGAAGCGCTGCAAATCTACACATCATTGCAAAAGCGAATGGCACAAGGATACGCGGCAGCGCAGTTTGAACAGTTGAGGAATTATCAGAACTGGCCCCTTTTTAATGACGCGCCCTACATTTCAGCCACGCATGGGCAGCGGTTCGTGAACAGTTATGCAAACCGTATGGCGCATAATTACGGGACTTTGCAGGAAGGTGAAAAACTGCCGACAGGGTCGGTGCTGGCCAAGGACAGCATGACCGTGACGGACGAAGGAAACACCCATCCCGGTGCGTTGTTCGTCATGGAAAAACTGGCCGAAGGCACCAGTCCGGAAACGGCTGACTGGCGCTATATCATGGTCATGCCGGACGGGTCCCTGTTTGGCGACACCATGGGGGATCGCGCGGACAACGTCGCCTATTGCCACGATTGTCATGAGGCCGTCGCGGATCGTGACTATACCTTTTTCGTACCCGAGGAATACGTGGTCGGAAACTGACCTGTTACTTGGGGCCGAACCGCGCCGCGCCGATCACTTCGATCAGAGTTTGCCGCACGGGGTCGGGCTGGGCTTCGACCGCGCTCAGAACCTCGCGCAGTTCCGCACGCAGCCCATGCATCTGGTCAATCAATGAGATCATCATGGCCAGCGCGTCAGCTTCCATGTCGTATTGCTCGTGCAATTCACAGGCAAGTTCCAGCCGCGCCACATCCAGCGTGTGATATACCAATCCCCGGTTTGTCTGCTCCGGGATGACGATTTCGGCGGCGAGATATTCGGACAGCCGGGTCGAGGTCAGCCGGGCAACGGTTGTGATCAGTTCCTCTTCGGTCAGGGTGCGTGTCATGACGGCATTCCTTTGCGCGGGTCATAGCTGTGGGCTTCGCGCCATGTTTCGAAGAAAGTTTTCAGGTCTGCATCTATCTCGTCTGGCAGGGCGACAGTCAGTTCGATCAACTGGTCGCCCCGTTCAGATGACCCGCGTTTTTTGACTCCCTTGCCGCGCAATCGCAGCGTCTTGCCGCTGCTGGTTCCTGCAGGGACGCTGACATTGACGCCACCATCAATCGTTGGTGCAGGGACTTTGCCACCTAGTATGGCCTCATCAATCGAGATGGGCAGAGTGATGTGGATATCATCCCCCTGACGATCAAAGACCGGATGCGGCGCGACCGAAACCGTGACCAGAGCATCACCCGGTGGCCCTTCTCCAAAGCCGGGATCGCCTTTGCCGCGCAGACGGATCGTCTGGCCATCGGTAATGCCTGCCGGAATTTTGACCTCGATCCGGTCGCCATCGGGCAGCGTCAGCTTCTGACTTGCCCCGAACACAGCATCCAGAAAACTGATTTGCAGGCTGTAGCCGCGATTGTGGCCGGGCGCGTGAAAGTCCTGACTGCGCTGGCCAAAGCCGCCGCGCCCCCGCATGAACTCGGCAAAGATGTCGGACATATCGTCCGGGTCCGCAGCCCGCCCGCGATAGGGGTTTCCAGCGGCCTCGGCATAGTCGCGGTAGTATTGCTGCTGGGCGCGTTCCTGACCCGAGGCGTCAATCTCGCCATTGTCGTATCGCGCGCGTGTGTCGGGATCTTTCAGCAGGTCATAGGCAGCTGCGGCAGCTTTGAACTTGGCCTCTGCCTCGGCGTCGCCGGGTTTCAGGTCCGGGTGACATTCCTTGGCGATACGCCGATAGGCTTTCTTGATTTCGGCAGCGGTGGCGTCTTTCGCAACACCAAGGACGGAGTAAGGATCGTCGCTCATCTCACCTCTCATCGGTGGGGGTCTGATCTTGATAGTTCCGTTTTATCATGCGATTTCAACAGGCCAAAAGGAAGGGGCTTTTGAAACGCCTCGCTAAATTGCTTAATCCTGCTAATATCTTCATGTTTCTAATTGATTGCTGACGGAGACCTCAATGACGCGCAGACTCAAGTCCATTCTGGCCCTGCTGGTCGGTAACGCCATCGGGTTGTTGCTTGCCGCGATTTTGCTGCCCGAATTCGCGATCCGGCCGATCTCGTTCATCGTTGTGGTGATCGTCTTTACGCTGGTTCAGTGGATCGCCGAGCCGCTGATCCTGAAGCTAGGTGAAAAGCGCGCCCCCGCGATCAAGGGTGGTATCGCACTGATCGTGACATTCGTGGGGCTGTTGTTGACCGACCTGATTACCAACGGTCTGACCGTGGGTGGAATTTCGAACCTGCTGGCGGCGACCTTGCTGGTCTGGCTGGGGGCGTTAATCGCCAGCATCGTGCTGCCGATCTATGTGTTCACTGAGCTGCGCGAGCAGAAGAAAAAGTAATCACAGCGCAGTCAGGCTGGTATTGATCGCCTGCCACAGTTCCTCGGTTGGTTCGCAGCCGACCGAAAGGCGGATGAAGGCCGGGTCTACATCGTCGCCCCATCGCGCGCGACGCTCGGCAGAACTGTGGACACCGCCGAAGGATGTGGCGGGCCGAAGCATTGGGCAAGCGTTGATAAAGGTTTCGGCCTTGTCTTCGCTGTCCAGCGTGATCGACAGCAGGAACCCGAACCGCGCGGTCTGCGCCCGCGCCAATGCGTGCGCAGGATCAGAGGGCAGGCCGGGATAGCGGATGGCTTTCACCACAGGGAGATCCGCCAGTCGCGCGGCTAGCACCTGCGCCGAAGCACACATCCGGTCGAACCGCACATCCAGCGTTTCTAGCCCGCGATGCAGCAGCCATGCCTCATGCGGGCCGGGAATTGCGCCGGACACGCGCCGCCATTCTTCGACCCGTTCCATGATCTGCGCGTTGCGGCTGGCGACATGGCCCATCAACAGGTCGGAATGCCCACCCATCGCTTTGGTATCCGACGCGACAACCACATCCACGCCCAGATCCAGCGGCCGCTGACCCAGAGGGGTCATGGTGGTGTTGTCGGCAATCGTGATCCCTCCGGCCGCGCGCACGGCTGCCGCAATCGCGGGCAGGTCCATCATATCCAGACCGGGGTTCGAGGGGCTTTCGACAAAGACCACATCGAACCCGTCAAAGCCACCTGCGGTAAACGCTGTCGTGGGACGCTCGGTAACGGACACGCCCAGACCGGACAGGAACCGATCCGCCAGCACGCGGGTGACGTAATAGCCGTCAGAGGGGATCAGGATGCGCGACCCAGCCTTGATGGTGGCAAAGAACGCAGCCGATATCGCGGCCATGCCCGATGGGAACACAAGGCACGGCGCGTCTTCCAGATGGGCCAGCACATGTTCCAGATGCGCCCAAGTGGGGTTATCGACCCGGCCATAGGTGGGCAAGCCATCCGGCGTGCCGGGCAGGTGGTACATGCTGCTTTGTGTCAGGGGCAGCGCCACAGGATCACCGGCGTTTAGGGCATTGCCGCGCAAGTGCAACATCTCTCCGGGTTTTGGGGCCATCTCTCAGCGCCCCGGAATGTCGTCGCGGGGCGGGGCGGGTTCCCAGTTCTCGATGATCTCGACCGCCTCTTGCGCGGTGTCGACAAAGCGGAACAGGTCCAGATCTTCGTCCGAGATGGTGCCCGCATCGGCCAGCGCCTCCCAGTTGATGACCTTTTCCCAGAATTCGCGGCCAAACAGCAGGAAGGGCACGCGGTCCATGCGCCCGGTCTGGATCAGGGTCAGGGATTCGAACAGCTCATCCATGGTGCCGAAACCGCCGGGAAAGATGGTGATGGCGCGGGCGCGCATCAAAAAGTGCATCTTGCGGATGGCGAAATAGTGAAAGTTGAAGCTGAGTTCGGGCGTGACATATTCATTCGGCGCCTGTTCATGCGGCAGCACGATATTCAGCCCGATCGAGCAGCCGCCCGCATCCTGCGCGCCGCGGTTTCCCGCCTCCATCACGCCCGGCCCGCCGCCGGTGACGATGACATTCTCGCGGCAGCCGGTTTCGTTCGATTTCTCGGTCATCAGTCGGGCGAATTCACGTGCCTCGTCATAATACTGCGACAGACCGGCCAGCGTTTCGGTGCGGGCCGTGTGTTTCTGCGACGGCTCGGGGATGCGTGCGCCGCCGAACATCACGATGGTCGAGGTGATCTGACGCTCGGACATCAGCATCTCGGGTTTCAGCAGTTCCAGCTGCAGCCGCACCGGGCGCAGCTCGTCCCGGCACAGGAATTCGTCATCGGCAAAGGCAAGGCGATAGGCCGGAGACCGCGTTTGGGGCGTGTCCGGCACCTCGCTCGCGGTCGAACGGTCGGTCTGCGCGTCGCGAAACGGGCTGTGGCGGTCTTCTCTCATGGGTGAAGTTTCCCTGCTTGCGTGTTTCCAAAACAGCTATAGGGTTCGCGGTCAGAGTGCCAGTCACGGAAGAACAAGAATGAATTGGAAGAGCGAAATTTCAGCAGCCGCCGACCGGATTGCCGGATATGCACAGGTCACGCCGGTGATGGAAAGCCGTGCGCTGGGTCTGGACTATCCGGTCGAGATGAAGCTGGAGCATATGCAGCACACCGGCAGCTTCAAGGCGCGCGGGGCGTTTAACACGCTGCTCAGCATGGATGTCCCCGAGGCCGGTGTTGTGGCCGCGTCGGGTGGTAATCACGGGGCAGCGGCGGCTTATGCGGCTCAGACATTGGGGTATCCGGCCAAGATTTTCGTACCCGAATTGGCGGGGCCGTCAAAGATCGCTTTGATCCGGCAAACAGGCGCGGATTTGACTGTGGTGTCGGGTGAATACGCCAACGCGTTGACGGCGGCTCAGGCGCATGAGGACGCGACTGGCGCGATGCAGATACACGCCTATGACGCGCCTGCGACGGTGGCTGGTCAGGGCACCTGTTTCGCCGAATGGGATGCGCAGGGGGTGCAGGCGGACACTATTCTGGTCGCGGTCGGCGGCGGTGGTCTTATCGCCGGGGCGCAGGCTTGGCTGCAAGGGGCGCGCAAGGTTGTGGCGGTCGAGCCCGAGACATCCTGTGCGCTGAACGCCGCGTTGAGTGCCGGGGAACCTGTGGATGTCACCGTCTCGGGCATAGCGGCCAATGCGCTGGGCGCGCGGCGGATCGGGTCGATCTGTTTCGAACTGGCGCAGGGCATGACATCGGTTCTGGTGCCGGACGAGGCCATCGTCGAGGCGCAGAAGGTGCTGTGGCGCGCCCATCGGATTCTGGTCGAACCTGCGGGCGCAACAGCTTTGGCCGCGTTGCTATCGGGCGCTTACAAACCCGAACCGCAAGAGCGGGTGGCGGTACTTATCTGCGGTGGCAACATCTCTCCTGACCCGCTGGGCGGCTGAAACCGGCTCGACCGGACGCAAACTGTGCCTGCTGCGTCGCATTGCGGCCAGTCCTTTGCTTGCGTATAGGCAAGACCAACGTGAACAGATTCTGCAGGGAGCCCCCCATGTCCAACGCTCAACTCGAAGCCGCCATCGAAGCCGCCTGGGACGCGCGCGACTCAATTACCCCCGCCACCACAGGCGAGCAGCGTGAGGCGATCGAGGATACGCTGAACGCACTGGACAGCGGAGCATTGCGCGTGGCGGAAAAGCTGGAGAGCGGCGATTGGCACGTGAACCAGTGGGCCAAGAAAGCGGTTTTGCTGGGCTTCCGCATCAAAGATATGGAAATCCAGACCGGCGGCCCGCAGGACGGCGGCTGGTGGGACAAGGTGGACAGCAAGTTCGCCGGTTGGGGCGAGGGCCAGTGGAAGGATGCCGGGTTCCGCGCCGTTCCGAACTGTGTCGTCCGCAAGTCGGCCTATGTCGCGCCGGGCGTGGTGCTGATGCCCTCTTTCGTGAACCTGGGTGCTTATGTGGATGAAGGCACCATGGTCGACACCTGGGCCACCGTGGGTTCCTGCGCGCAGATCGGCAAGAACGTGCACCTGTCGGGTGGTGTGGGCATCGGCGGCGTGCTGGAGCCGATGCAGGCGGGTCCGACTATCATTGAGGATAATTGCTTTATTGGTGCGCGTTCGGAAGTGGTCGAGGGCTGCATCGTTCGCGAAGGCTCGGTTCTGGGCATGGGCGTGTTCATCGGCAAGTCGACCAAGATCGTCGACCGCGAAACCGGTGAGGTCATGTATGGCGAAGTGCCGCCCTATTCGGTAGTTGTCGCCGGTTCGATGCCGTCCAAGAACAATGTCAGCCTGTACTGCGCGGTGATCGTGAAGCGGGTGGATGAAAAGACCCGCTCGAAAACAGGGATCAACGAATTGCTGCGCGATTAAAACTCGCTCCAGCCGGAAAAGGGCCGCAGCATCGCGCTGCGGTCTTTTTTGTTAGCCTTTCACCGGATAGCGGTCGGGTTCTTCGAACACGTCGATCACCCGAGACCCGGCTTTGATTTTGCCGCCATGTTCGACGCCCGTGGGGATCGTATAGCTGTCGCCGGGGCGGTAGGTTCGCGTTTCATCCCCGATGGTCAGTTCAACCTCACCTTCGATTACCGTTCCCCATTGGGCCTTGTGCGAATGCGGGGGCAGTTCAAAATCCTTCAGGAAAGTGAAAAACGCCACCAGCCCGGCATCGGACCGGATCACGGCGGTCTGCACGACGTCCTCGGGGAAGGGCACGTCGAGGCTGGGAAAATCGGTGATGAATTCTGGATAGGTCATTAAGCACCTTTTTGACTAACGGCGGGACCACTATGACGACGCGCATGCGTCAGCGCAATCGCTTGACCGGGAAGGTGCACAGGTCTATGGCCCCCGCATGGAAAAGCAAAAGAAACCGTCCCGTCAGCAAGTTTACACCCTGCTTGTGCAGATCGGTCGCAAAGACGGCGACGGCCTGCCCGAAGGCGCGACCGGGGCGGCGTTGATGTGTTTCGCCAGTGGTGTGGATGAGGCGGAAGCGGTGCGTGAGACCGTGGCGATCCTGAAACAGGCGGACACGGCGCCTCTGGATGTGACTGGTTACGGTACTCTGGCCGAGCGTGAAGCGCAGGGTCACGATATCGATCCTGATGAACGAGCCCTGATGCAGCGCGCGCTGGACGAGAACGCGGTTATCGTCGCGCAGATGACACCGTTTTTCGGAGATGAGGAACCGGCCTAAGCCGCCTTAGTTCCGCGCCCCGAACCACTTGCGATAAATCTCGTCATAGGCGCCGTCCTCCCGCAGAGACAGCAGCGCCTGATTGACGTCCTCGACCAAAGGCGAGCCGGTCGGGAAAGCGATCCCGTAATTTTCGCGCAGGAACACACCGCCGGTGACCGATGCGATCCGCCTCCCTTCGTGTGAGGCAAAGTAGGCCAGGATCGGGGCATCGAACACGACCGCATCAAGCTCTTCATTCTTGAAGGCGTCCAGCAATGGGTCCAACGCGTCATAGCCGATAAATTCAATCTCTCGCCGGTTCAGGAAATTGGCTGCGGTTGAATTGGAAATAGTGCCAACCTGCTTTCCGTACAGATCGTTGACCGAATTCACATTGCCGCTGATGGCGTCCACGGTCATCACCGAGGTGATCCGCGCGGTGAAGACGGATACAATAAACAGCGAGGACACCACCAGAACAACGCCCAACAGCCGACCAAACGGGGTGCGCGGCATCCGTTCCTCGAACCCGCCATTGACCACAAGGTTCAGCGCCCACCAGAAGGACGGAAACCATGCTTCGTCCAACTTGCGGTCAAAATAGGGTTGCGAGCGGCGCTCGAAAATCCACATCAACATGCCACCACCCAGAAGGATCGCAAAGGCAAGCCCGATGGCGATAAACAACTCGACCGAAAGCAACGCCTGCAGCAGTGACGGTCGCCGCACGGCGTCAGAGGGGACCATAATCTGCAAACCAGCCTCAAAAATGGGTTGGCTAAAGTCCATCTGCGTTTCGCGCGAGGCGGTGATCGAAATATTGGCGATGGCCAGATCAGCAGACCCGTCCTGAACCGATCCCAGCATGTCGCCAAAGGATTCGACTCGGTTGATCTCGTAGTCCCAGTTCAGGGACTCGGACAGTGCCGCAAGCAGATCCATCGAAAAACCGGTCTGCGCCCCATCCTCGACATAGGAAAATGGGGTACGGGTCACGGTGGCGACCGACAGCGTCTGGGCCTGGCTTTGCTGTGCGAGAACGGCGAAAGTCAGGCAGATCAAAGCGAAAAGGACTCGTTTCATCGTCAATTTACCTGTTTCGCCGCCCTGTAACTCAGTTTTGAACAAGGCGGCAAGATGGTCTTGGGGTAAACGGGCATGTTTTATTGAGATATCAAACTGAGGTCTATGCAAAAAAGCCGCGAGAAATGGGGGTGCAGGGGTTGGCAATTCACCCAATTCGTTGAATCTGTGCGCGATCCTGCGAAGCCACAATCAGAAAGGGCGAGAAATGACAGATCCGGTACAACTCACGGCAGACCTGATCCGTTGCCCTTCGGTCACACCCGAAGAAGGCGGTGCCCTTGTCTTGCTTGAGCGCACCCTGTCCGACGCCGGGTTCGAGTGCACGCGCGTGGACCGGGGCGGCGTCAGCAACCTGTTTGCCCGTTGGGGCGCGAAAGGACATGCGCGCAGTTTTGGGTTCAACGGTCACACTGACGTAGTTCCGGTCGGGGATGAGGACGCATGGACCATGCCGCCCTTCGGGGCCGAGATCAAAGATGGTGTCATGTTTGGCCGCGGAACGACGGACATGAAGTCCGGTGTTGCGGCCTTTGCCGCGGCTGCCGTTGATTTCGTGCGCGACACGCCGCCGGACGGGGCGGTGATCCTGACGATTACGGGCGACGAAGAAGGGGATGCGGTGGACGGCACAACCGCGTTGCTGGAGTATATGGACCGCGCAGATGAGAAGATGTCGGTCTGTCTAGTGGGTGAGCCGACGTGTCCCAATACGATGGGCGAGATGATGAAGATCGGGCGTCGTGGGTCTATGAATATTTGGCTCACCGTGACCGGCGTGCAGGGGCACGCGGCCTATCCGCACCGGGCCAAGAATCCGATGCCCGCAATGGCGCGGCTGATGGATCGTCTGGCCAGTCACGAACTGGATCAGGGGACGGATCACTTCGACGCCTCGACGCTGGCCGTGGTCACGATTGACACGGGTAATCCGGCAACCAACGTGATCCCCGCGCAATGCACCGGCGCGGTGAATATCCGGTTCAACGATCTGCATTCAGGGGCCAGCCTCAGCGATTGGCTGCGGGCCGAGGCCGCTGCTGTGGCGGAGGCGTTCGGGGTTGAGATTGACCTGCGGATCAAGATCTCAGGCGAAAGCTTCCTGACACCCCCCGGCCCTTTGTCTGATCTGGTTGCCAAGTCGGTTGAGGCGGAAACGGGCGTGAAACCTGAGTTGTCGACCACGGGCGGCACCTCGGACGCGCGATTTGTCAAAAATCACTGCCCGGTGGTGGAATTCGGTCTGGTCGGGCGCACGATGCATCAGGTGGATGAATGCGTCGAGGTGGCCCAGATCGAACAGCTCAAGGCGATCTACACTCGCATCCTGCGGGATTATTTCGCCTGACATGCAGCGTACTCTTGTGATCATGGTGAAAGAGCCGCGACCGGGTCGGGTGAAAACCCGGCTGGGCCGGGATATCGGCATGGTCGGGGCAGCGTGGTGGTTTCGTCATCAGACCCGCGCGTTGATCCGGCGGCTGCGTGATCCGCGTTGGCAGATCGTGCTGGCGGTTGCGCCCGACCGCGAGGGGCTAACCAGCCGTATCTGGCCCGCAGACCTGCCGCGCGCTGCGCAGGGGGGCGGAGATCTGGGGGATAGGATGGGCCGGATGCTGCGCGGGATGCCGCCGGGGCCAGTCTGCCTGATCGGTGCAGATATTCCGGGCATTACGCGCCCCCATATTGCCGGGGCCTTCAAGGCGCTGGGTGCGGCGCAGATGGCATTTGGCCCCGCGCCCGACGGTGGCTATTGGCTGGTGGGTGCGCAAAGATACGGCGCATTGCCCCACAACCTGTTCCGCAATGTGCGCTGGTCGACTGAGTATGCGCTGGCGGACACGCTGGCCTCGATCCCCGGTCAGCGCGTGGCGCTACTGAACCCGTTGCGAGACGTGGACACGGTGGCCGATCTGAAGCCCTGATCCGTTTTTGGTCATGACGCCGTCGCACGCCCGTGTTACGCCAAATACATGAGTCGTATCCCCACCAAGCAGGAGGTCCTGGACTGGATCTCGGCGAACCCCACCCTGACCTCGAAACGCGATATCGCCAAAGCCTTTGGGATCAAGGGCGCGGCGCGGATCGACCTGAAACGCATCCTACGTGAGCTTGAGGCCGAGGGCCATCTGGAAAAACGCAAACGCAGCTATGGCGACCCGGATCGCCTGCCGCCGGTCAGCGTGTTGCAGGTGAAGGCTCCGAACGCCGATGGCGACTTGTTCGCTCGTCCGCTGGAATGGCATGGCGAAGGAGTAGAACCCATCGTGCTGCTGATCACCCGCGCCAGCGACCCGGCGCTGGGCGAAGGCGACCGGATTCTGGCCCGACTGAACGTGGTGCATGAGGAAGACCACAATTATGAGGCCCGCCTGATCCGCCGGATCGGCACCAACCCGCGCAAGATCGTTGGCATCTTCCGTAAAGGGGCCGAGGGCGGGCGGATCGTGCCCATCGACAAAGCCGGCCAAAACGAATGGCTAGTGCCAGAAGGGGCCGTGCTGGGTGCCAAGGATGGGGAACTGGTCGAGGCGGAACAGGCCGGCCCCAAGAACCGGATGGGCCTGCCCCGCGCGCGCATTGTCGAACGTTTGGGCGACCCGACCGCGCCCAAGGCGGTGTCGCTGATCGCAATCCATCAGCATGGTATCCCGGACGACTTCCCCGATAAGGTGATCGCCGAAGCGGACAAGGCCAAACCCGTTGGCCTGAAGGGCCGCGAAGACCTGCGGGATATGCCGCTGCTGACTATCGACCCTTCGGATGCGCGGGACCATGACGATGCCTGTTACGCGCACGCGGATGACGATCCGAAAAACCCCGGCGGCCATGTGATCTGGGTCGCCATTGCAGATGTGGCCGCCTATGTGCAGCCCGGGACCGCACTGGACCGTGAGGCGCGCAAGCGCGGCAACTCCAGCTATTTCCCCGACCGGGTGGTGCCGATGTTGCCGGACCGCCTGTCGAGCGATCTGTGTTCGCTGCACGAAGGCGTTCCGCGCGCCTGTATCGCGGTGCGGATGCAGATCGACACCGAAGGCAACAAAATCGGTCATCGTTTTGTGCGCGGGCTGATGCGCTCGGCCGCGTCGCTGCATTATGCCGAGGTGCAGGAAGCCATCGACGGCACCCCCAATGACCGTACAGGGCCATTGCTGGATACGGTCTTGAAACCGCTCTATGCCGCTTATGACGCGCTGAAAACCGCGCGGGCAGAGCGGCAGCCGCTGGAACTGGACCTGCCGGAACGACAGATCGTTCTCAGCGACACGGGTGAAGTGACCAGCGTGGCGTTCCGCGACCGGCTGGATGCCCATAAGCTGATCGAAGAATTCATGATCCTCGCCAACGTAGCTGCGGCTGAGACGCTGATCGCCAAGCGCCGCCCGCTGCTGTTCCGTGTCCACGAAGAACCTGCACCGGAAAAGCTGGAAAGCCTGCGGGAAACCGCGCAGGCCGCCGGGTTGAACCTGGCCAAAGGGCAGGTGCTGCAAACCCGTCACCTGAACGCGCTGCTTAATGCTGCCGCCGGGACCGAGGATGCCGAGCTGATCAACCTGTCCACCCTGCGGTCGATGGCACAGGCCTATTACAACCCCGAGAATTTCGGCCATTTCGGTCTGGCGCTGCGGAATTATGCGCATTTCACCTCGCCCATTCGGCGCTATGCCGACCTGATCGTGCATCGCGCGCTGATTTCGGCCCATGGGTGGGGCGACGATGGGCTGACCGAGGATGAAATCGCGCGGCTGGATGAAACTGCCACCCATATCTCGGATACCGAGCGCCGTTCGATGATGGCCGAACGCGACACCACCGACCGCTATCTGGCGGCCTATCTGAGCGAGCGGGTGGGCAATGAGTTCACCGGCCGTATCAGCGGCATCGCGCGGTTCGGGGCTTTCGTGAAAATGGACGAAACCGGCGCGGATGGGCTGGTGCCCGTGCGCTCGCTTGGGCGTGAGTTCTTTCATTTCGACCGCGAGGCTGGGACGCTGATGGGATCAGACACCGGCCTGATCATCGCCATCGGTCAGCGCGTCACCGTGCGCCTGACCGAAGCCACGCCAGTGACTGGCGGTTTGGAATTGGAACTGCTCTCGATCGACGATCAGGCCCTGCCGCGTGGTCGCGGCCCTGCGAAACGTAGTACGCGCCGTAAGGCAGCCAGCAACAAGCGCAAAAAAGACAAGATCAAGCGCAAGGTCGAACGCAAACGCCGTCAGAGGTAAAACGCGTTTCAGAAATATGTCGTATCGTTTTTAGTTGCCTTTTGGCTTTGCCTGAATGCGAATAGCGATCCAAATTCATCTGGTTTTCTCTGTAACGTGATAAGTCAGCGCCCTGGCAATCAGCCAACCATGGCGGTTTGCGTCGATCTGCCCGGGGTGATCGAACAGGACCGCGCGATTGCCGTCCAGCCGGTCTTCGCCCGGAAAGGCCGAGGTAAAGTCGCCGATCAGCCGTGTCTGGCAATGCACAAATAAAGCGAAATTGGCAGACTTGTGCCCTCCCAGCCTGAGTGTTGACCCTTTGGGCGCAAGATAGGCTGGTTGACCCCAACGTAGAGCCTCTTGCATGGGGTGCGTGTCGGGCAACGTCTGGGCGGTTTCAAAGATCAGGTCCCGCAGTGCCAGCGCACCTTTTCGGGTGCTCTGGGGGAAGGCGTCGAAGACGGCAGCGACGGCAGGGTCTTTGAAGGGCATCATACGGGAATCGCCTGTTCTATGCGGTCGATATAGCTGCTGAGAAGCGTATCTTGTTTGATCCGCCGGGTCAGTGGCGTTTCTACCGGTGTTGCGCGCATCGCTGCCAGAATTGGGCCCACGCTCATATCTGCTGCCGTGGGGGTATCTCCCATCAGGAAGGGAGATTGCCAAAGCAACGCGGAAATCGACTCGAGATCGCGTTCCAGACGCCCACGGCGTTCGGACTCTGAGAATCTGGATACACCAACCCCGTCCAGACGCCTGAGCACCGACCGGCGAATTGCTTTTGTCACAGGCCTGCGGATCAGCGCTGGGATTTCGGTAAAGAACGTGTCGCGCAGAATCGGCCATGCCTCATCGTTGCCCCAACGATCCAGTACAATGTGGTGATAAATATGCTCTTCGGCCATGCGGATCAGGGCGCGGGACTGCGCCTTTTGCGCGTCAGTCAGCCCCTTGTCGAAATCGGCGCCCTGCGATTCCAGCCAATCCCGGATCAGGTCGCTGTCGGGCAAAAGACGGTCCGGTGTGCGCAGGACGGGCAGCTTTTGGTGGGGCATTTTGCCGGGGTTCAGCAAATCGGAGCGCTGCCAGTGTTGGCCTGAGTATTGCAGCATTAGGGCCGTCTTGACGCAGAATGGACTGGCGCTGAAAGACCCGAAAGCGGCTGGAAAGGTCAGTAAGGTCAACATTGGCATCTCCCTTGGTTGGATGCCTCCTAGTTACGCGCGCCTGATGACAAAAATTGTCATTAGAACTAAGGTAAATTGCGTTATGTCCCGCACCGCCCGCCTGTTCCAGTTGATGCAAGCTTTACGCTCTGGCCCATCGCCGAAAACATCGGTGAAATTGGCGCAGGACTTGGGTGTTTCAGCCCGTACCGTTCATCGTGACATAGACGCGCTGCGTGGCTTAGGCGCTGTGATAGACGGAGAGGCAGGTTTCGGGTTTACCCTGATCGAGGACGCCACCCTGCCGCCATTGGGCTTTACCGATGATGAGCTGGAAGCCTTGGTTCTTGGCCTGCGCGAGGTGCAGTCGATCGGTGATCCGAGTCTGGCAGAGGCCGCCAGTGACGCGCTTCGAAAACTGCAGGGTCGTTTGCCGCCGCGCCAATCCCACCGGTTAAGTCACGCAGTACTCGCCGCCGCCCGGTTTGCACGCCCGGCCAAGCCGACAATCGAAGTGGCCGATCTGCGGCAGGCCACGTGGGACGAGCGCACCATTGATTTTGCTTATACGGACGGCAAGGGGGAGGAAACGCGCCGAAGGGTGGACCCGCTTAGTATTGTTTATATGGATCGCGCCAGCGTTCTGCTGTCGTGGTGCCATCTGAGACAGGATTTCAGGGTCTTTCGTTTGGATCGCATGCGCGAAATGTTCGTAACAGACGATAGCTTTAGGCCAAATCGCGTTCCTATGTTGCGGCAGGCGCTGGCCCAGATACGGGCCGAGCGGGAAGCAAAAGATCGCGAACAGAACATATGACCGCTTTGTCGAAGCGCGGTTTTGCGCTATTCTGTGAATGAGCAGTAATCAGGAAAAATCGGAATGCGTAAATGCATAGGCGGCGTCATGACCGCTGCATTATGGGCATCCATAGTGCAGGCGGAATCGCAGGAAAAGTCAGATGGGTTGCAGATCTTGCAGTTGGCTTCGGCTGATGTAACGGTCTCGATCCGACCGGTCGTTCGACCACCAGCCAAGGAGTATCGGGTGTCTACCGAAGGAAACGCGCGGTTTCAGGCGTGGCTGGGTGCCTTTCGTGAGCGCGCCCTTGAACAGGGCATTTCCGCTGCGACGTTGGACCGGTCTCTGGAGGGTCTGACATATGACAAGGACGTCATCAAACGGGACCGCAATCAGGCGGAGTTTTCGAAACCCATTTGGGAATATTTGGACGCTGCCGTTTCGGACCGACGCATCGCAGATGGCCGCGCCGGATTGCAGCGCTACGGCGATACGCTGACCCGGATTGAGGCGCAGTACGGCGTTGAAAAAGAGGTTGTGACCGCGATCTGGGGGCTAGAGACATCCTTTGGATCTTTTAGGGGAGGTGACCACACCATCCGATCTTTGGCCACGCTTGCGTTCGATGCGCGTCGCGCGCGGTTCTTTGAAACCCAGTTGATTGCCGCGTTGCAGATCATTGAGGCCGGGGATGTCAGTCCTCACAATATGGTCGGAAGCTGGGCCGGCGCGATGGGGCATACGCAGTTCATGCCGACCTCGTATCTGGATCACGCCGTGGATTTTGACAGGGATGGCCGCCGCGATATCTGGTCGGATGACCCGACGGATGCACTGGCCTCTGCCGCGTCGTATCTGGCGCGCCATGGTTGGACGAAGGGGCAGCCGTGGGGCGTTGAGGTGCGCCTGCCCCGTGATTTCGATTTTTCCACGGCCAAGCGAGATTACACTCTGTTGCCATCTGAATGGGCGGCGCGGGGTGTGACTGCGATGAATGGCGAAGCCGTGGCGGATCATGGGCAGGCCGCGATCCTGCTACCTGCGGGCGGACAGGGCGTTGCGCTTATGATTTTTGATAATTTCAGCGTGATCGAGGCGTATAACGGGGCAGATGCTTATGTGATTGGTATCGGTCATCTTTCAGACCGCCTGTCCGGACGTGCCCCGTTTCAGGCCGGTTGGCCACGCGGCGACCGCGTGCTGAGTTTCACTGAAAAAAAGGAACTGCAGACGCGGCTGACCCAAGCAGGTTTCGATACACAAGGCATCGACGGGCGGACGGGGCCGAATACGATCAACGCCGTTCGCGCCTATCAACTGGCGCAAGGGCTTTTGCCCGACGGGTATCCTAGCCTGACACTTCTGGAACGTATGCGTTAAAAAAAGGGCGGCTCCAAAGAGCCGCCCGTTTCAGTTTCCAAACAAGGTCAAATGCCACTTATGATGCGGCTTTCATCAACCCCTGTTCGATGATGTCGGTTTGTGCCTCATCCAGCGATTTGTGGATACGCACGAACATCTCGTCGATCTCTGACGGAGTCAGGACCAGCGGCGGCGAAATGATCATGCGGTCGCCAACGTGGCGCATGATCAGATTGTTGGCAAAACAACGATCGCGGCAGATATAGCCTACTGTGCCAGGGGCCGAGGCGAACTTGGCGCGGCTGGCCTTGTCCGGGGTCAGCGCAATCGAGGCCATCATGCCAACAATCTTTGCCTCACCCACCAGCGGATGATCGGTCAAAGCCTCCCACTTTTCCTTGAGGTATGGCGCGGCAACGTCGCGGACGTGCTCGACGATCTTTTCCTCTTCAAGGATACGCAGGTTTTCCAGCGCAACGGCAGCCGCAACCGGATGGCCGGAATAGGTGTAGCCGTGATTGAATTCGGTTCCGCCGATGACTTCGGCAATCTCATCGTTAACGATTGATCCGCCAATCGGCGCATAGCCCGAGCTGAGGCCTTTGGCGATCGTCATGATATCGGGCCGGATGCCGACGGTTTGTGACCCGAACCAGTTGCCGGTGCGACCGAACCCGCAGATGACCTCATCCGCTATAAGCAAGATGTCGTACTTGTCGCAGATACGCTGGATTTCGGGCCAGTAGGTGTCAGGTGCCACGATCACGCCGCCGGCGCCCTGCACGGGTTCGGCGATGAAGGCCGCGACACGGTTTTCACCCAGTTCTAGAATCGCTTCTTCCAACTCGCGTGCGCGGGCCAGGCCAAAGTCTTCGGGCGACATGTCGCCGCCTTCGGCCCACCAGTTCGGCTGGTTGATGTGGTGGATGTTCGGGATCGGAATGCCGCCCTGCGCGTGCATCCCGGCCATGCCCCCAAGCGACGCCGAACCGACGGACGAGCCATGATAGGCGTTGTGGCGGCTGATGATGATGTTCTTATCGGGTTGGCCTTTTTCGGCCCAATAGGTGCGCACCAGACGGATATTGGTGTCGTTGGCCTCGGACCCACCAGCAGCGAAGAAGACATGGTTCAGGTCGCCGGGCGCAAGTTCAGCCAGCTTATTGGCCAGTGCAATGGCGGGGACATGTGTGGTTTTGAAGAAGGTGTTGTAATAGGGCAGCTCTCGCATCTGGCGGGCGGCGGCCTCGGCCAGTTCGTCGCGGCCATAGCCGATATTTACGCACCACAGGCCCGCCATGGCGTCCAGAATTTCTTCGCCTTCACTGTCAGTCAGATAGACGCCCTTGGCGCGGGTGATGACGCGTGCGCCTTCTTTCCCCAGCGCGCCATTGGCTGAAAACGGATGCATGTGATGGGCTGCGTCAAGCGCCTGCAATTCGGCGGTTGGCATGTGGTTGGTGATGGTCGACATCAGGGAATCTCCTGCAAGAGCGGTTGATCATCACAATATGATCAAATTTTTTCCTGTCAATCGAATCGCGCTGATCTAGACGTTCGCAAGTGAGTCCGCCATAAGCTCCATCCCCTGTTCGATGTCCTGAGCGGTTGCTTTTGCAACAAGATCGGCGTTTCGATCACGAAGCGCCCGGATAATGTCCTTGTGGCGGTCAGGAAGGCTCTGGGTTCCGAATCGGCCGCAGACCACACGCAGGGACGGCCCGAACCTGAGCCACAGGCGTTCCGCCAGATCATTGAGGATCGGCGCGTCGGCATGAGCATAGAGCGTTTCGTGAAACAGATGGTTCAAACGCAGGTAACCACTGACATCCCCATCGGCAATTGTTTGATCCAACTGTTGATCGATGCGTTCCAAATGATCGACGTCCGCAGGCGTCAGGTTGGCCGTTGCTTGCCGTGAAAGCTCTGATTCTATTGATATTCTTGCATATATCATCTGCTTGACGTCACGCGATGACAGCATCGGTACGCTGACCCGTCGATTTCCCTGAAACACCAGTGCTCCGTCGGAAATCAACCGCCGAATAGCCTCGCGCACGGGGGTCATTCCGGCGTTCAGCGAATCAGTCAGCCCCTGAATGGTGACGGGCTGCCCGGGGACCAGTTCGCCATACATGATCTGAGATCTGAGTGAATGATAAACCTGTTCGTGTGCAGGCCGCTTTTGCCCACTGCCGGACGACCCGACCGCCTTATTTTTGATCAAATCCAATTGGTTTGCCCTGTTTCCAATGATGCTGACTTGCCAGGTGCCTGACCTCGTGAAACCATACGCGGGATCGGGGGAAAACGCAAAACTTGATCAAATCCAAAAAAACGGGAAAATACCCGGACACTTGCAGGGAGAATAAAATGTCAATCAAAGCGCTGACCATGACAGCGGCCATCGCACTGGGGACTTCGGCAGCCTTCGCCGAAGAAGTGCGTGTCTACAACTGGTCCGACTATATCGACGAAGAGCTTCTGACGAAGTTCGAGGAAGAAACCGGTCTGACCCTCATTTACGACGTGTTTGACAGCAACGAAGTGCTGGAGACCAAAATGCTGGCCGGTGGGTCGGGCTATGACGTGGTTGTCCCGTCTGGCACGTTCCTTCAGCGTCAGATTCAGGCTGGAGCGTTTCAGGAACTGGACGCGTCACAACTGTCCAACTCAGGCAATCTGTGGGACGTTATTCAGGAACGCACCGCCGGATACGACCCTAACAACGCCTATTCGATCAACTACATGTGGGGCACCACCGGTATCGGTGTGAATGTCGCCAAGGTCAAAGAGGCGCTTGGCGACGATGTTGCCCTGAATAGCATGGATCTGGTGCTGAAGCCTGAAAACATGGAAAAGCTGGCTGCGTGCGGCGTGCATTTCCTGGACGCACCAGCGGAAATGATCCCGATGACTTTGCAGTATCTGGGTGAAGACCCGGACAGCCATGACCCGGACGTCATCAAAAAGGTCGAAGAAGTTCTGACCAGTGTCCGCCCGCATATCCAGAAATTCCACAGCTCGGAATACATCAACGCGCTGGCGAATGGCGATATCTGCGTGGCCGTGGGTTGGTCTGGTGACATTCTGCAGGCGCGTGACCGTGCGGCCGAGGCTGATAATGGCGTTGAGATCGAATACCACCCGTTTGCTGAAGGCTCGCTGATGTGGTTCGACCAAATGGCGATTCCGGCAGATGCGCCGAACCCTGAGGGTGCGCACAAGTTCCTGAACTTTATTCTGGATGCCAACAACATGGCTGCGGCGTCGAACTATGTGTATTACGCCAACGGCAACCAGGCGTCGCAAGAGTTCCTTGAGGAAGATGTGATCGGTGATCCGGCGATCTATCCGGATGATGCGACGATGCAGAACCTCTACATCACCACGCCTTATCCGGCGAAAACGCAGCGGGTCGTGACCCGTCTGTGGACCAAGATCAAATCGGGCACCTGATCCGATTTAACACGGCAGGGCGGCATGTCCGCCTTGCCCTTTTTACCAGATTGCCGAACGGGGGCCATAGTGAACTCTGAAGTCTTTGCGCCGTGGGAGGACCCGCAGGCGAAACCCTTGATCCAGTTCCAGAATGTCACCAAACGATTTGGCGACTTCACGGCGATCGACAACCTGTCTCTGGATATTTTCGAGAAAGAATTCTTTGCTCTGCTGGGGCCGTCAGGCTGCGGCAAGACCACGATGATGCGGATGCTGGCGGGGTTCGAAACGCCCACCGAAGGCCACATCATGCTGGGTGGTCAGGATATCGACCCGATCCCGCCGAACAAGCGGGCGGTGAACATGATGTTCCAGTCCTATGCGCTGTTCCCACACCTCAGCATCTGGGAAAACATCGCCTTCGGCCTGCGCCGGGACAACATGCCCAAACACGATCTTGAAGATCGGGTTGAAGAAATGCTGCGTCTAACTCGGCTGACCCAATTCGCGCGCCGCAAACCGCACCAGATCTCAGGCGGCCAGCGGCAGCGGGTGGCGCTGGCGCGGTCTTTGGCCAAAGCGCCCAAGCTGCTGCTGCTGGACGAACCGCTGGGTGCGTTGGACAAGAAACTGCGGCAGGACACCCAGTTTGAACTGATGGACATTCAGGAAAAGACCGGCACCACCTTTGTCATCGTGACCCACGACCAGGAAGAGGCGATGACCGTGGCCAGCCGCGTGGCCGTTATGGATCAGGGCAAACTGATGCAGGTCGCTACCCCGGATCGGATTTATGAGAACCCGAACTCGGTCTATGTCGCCGACTTTATTGGCGACGTGAATATCATCGAGGGCCGCGCCTCCGCTAATGGCGAGAATACCTATCAGATCGACTGGGCCGAGGGGCAGGCCCCGCTGACCGCAACCTCGGCCAATGGGTTTGCGCAGGGGCAGGCCTGTCATCTGGCCATACGCCCCGAGAAGGTGACGATTTCTGCCGACCGTCCGGCAGATGCGATCAACGCGGTGCAGGGCAAGGTGCATGACATCGCCTATCTGGGCAATCTGTCCACCTACTACGTGGAACTGCCTAACGGCACGATCATCAAGGCGCAAACGGCCAATACCCGCCGCATCTCACGCCGTTCATTCACTTGGGAAGACCCGGTCTGGCTGTCCTGGACAGCAACGGCTGCGGTTTTGCTGGTCGACTGATGCGCCGCGCGTTCCTGATCGCCATTCCCTATGTCTGGCTGCTGGCGCTGTTTTTGGTGCCGTTTTTCATCGTCCTGAAAATCTCGCTGTCGGATATCGCGTTGGCGATTCCGCCTTACACTCCGACTCTGGACTTTTCGCAGGGCTGGGCGGGGATCAAGGATTTCTTCAGCCAGTTGGACTTTGAGAATTTCATCTGGCTGACCGAGGACGACCTGTATTGGAAAGCTTACCTGTCCAGCGTCAAGATCGCTGTGATTTCCACGTTTTTCACGCTGCTGGTGGGCTATCCCATCGCATATGGCATGGCCCGTGCGCCGGTCGAATGGCGACCGACGCTGATGATGTTGGTGATCCTGCCTTTCTGGACGTCGTTCCTGATCCGCGTCTATGCGTGGATGGGCATCCTGTCGAACGAAGGATATCTGAACCAGTTGCTGCTGTGGACGGGCATCATTTCGACCCCGCTGACCATTTTGAACACGCAGACTGCGGTTTATATCGGGATCGTCTACACCTATCTGCCGTTCATGATCCTGCCGATCTATTCGGCGCTGGAGCGGATGGACGAATCCCTGATCGAGGCTGCCGAAGACCTTGGTTGTTCGCGCGTGCAGGCATTCTGGCTGGTGACGATCCCGCTGTCGCGCCCCGGTATCATCGCGGGCTGTTTCCTGGTCATGATCCCGGTGATCGGTGAGTTCGTGATCCCCTCGCTTCTTGGCGGCTCAGGCACGTTGATGATCGGTAAGGTATTGTGGGAGGAGTTCTTCTCGAACCGCGACTGGCCCGTTGCCAGCGCCGTGGCCGTGGTGCTGTTGCTGATCCTCGTGATCCCGATTGTGCTGTTCCAGCGCAACCAGCAAAAACAGACGGAGGCCGAGCAATGAACAGGTTAAGCTGGTTCAACGCGGTCTCGCTGACGCTGGGATTTGCGTTCCTCTACATCCCGATGATTATCCTGATCATCTTTTCCTTCAACGAGAGCAAACTGGTCACCGTCTGGGCCGGATTCTCGACCAAATGGTATGGCGAGCTGGCCCAGAACGAGGCGTTTCTGGATGCCGCTTGGGTCACGATCCGGGTGGCTGTGTTCTCATCAACGCTGGCGACTGTTCTGGGCACCGCCGCGGCCTATGTGCTGGTGCGCGGGGGGCGGTTCTTTGGGCGCACGCTGTTTTCCGGCATGATCTACGCCCCGCTGGTCATGCCCGAGGTGATTACCGGCCTATCGCTGTTGCTGTTGTTTATCGGCATTGGGCTGGATCGCGGTATCCTGACCATCGTGCTGGCCCATACGACCTTTTCGATGTGTTTCGTCTCGGTCGTCGTTTCGTCGCGTTTGGTGACGTTTGACCAGTCGCTGGAAGAGGCTGCGCTGGACCTTGGTTGTTCGCCCGCACAAGCGTTCCGTCTGGTGACATTGCCGATCATCGCGCCTGCCGTGATCTCGGGCTGGTTGCTGGCCTTTACCCTGTCGCTGGACGATCTGGTGATTGCGTCCTTTACCTCAGGGCCGTCGGCGACAACCTTGCCGATCAAGATATTCTCGGCCGTGCGTTTGGGGGTCAGCCCCGAGATCAACGCGCTGTCGACGTTGATGATTGCCGTTGTGACCGTGGGCGTCATCACCGCGTCATTGGTCACAAAACGCGCCATGATGCGGCAGAAACAGGATGAGATGGCGGCGGCCCGTACCGAATGAAACGGCTGTTCCCGGATTACACCTATGGCCCCGGCCCGCGAGAGGGCTGTTGGTGGGACGAGACAATTGCCGCCCCGGACTGGCCGGACCTACAAGGCGATCTGAGTGTTGACGTAGCCATCGTCGGGGCCGGGTTCACGGGCCTGTCTGCGGCCCTGCATCTGGCTAACGCTGGGGTTTCTGTTGCCGTGTTCGAGGCGGAAACACCCGGTTGGGGCGCGTCGGGCCGGAATGGTGGGTTTTGTTGCCTCGGCGGCTCGAAACTCAGCCACAAAGCGATGGAGCGGATTTACGGCGCCCCGGCTGCTGAGCGCTATGACGCTGCAGAAGCCGAGGCAGTGGACCTTGTCGCCGAGTTGTTGGACACCCACGGGATCAACGCGGACACCCATTCAAAAGGGGAAACCCAACTGGCCCATACCGCGCGTGCGATGGAAAGACTTCGCCGCAACGCAGACGCATCCGGAACGCTGCACGAGGCGCAGGACCTTTCCGGGCTTGGCATCGGGGGAGCGTTTTATGGCGGATACACAAACCCGGTCGGTTTCGGCCTGAACCCCAGAAAATACCTGTTTGGACTTGCGACGGCGGCAGCTAAAGCCGGCGTGAAACTGTTTCAGAAAAGTGGTGTGCAAGCCCTTCAGAAATCCGCGCGCGGTTTTGACCTTCGTACATCGGCAGGCCGCGTGTGCGCTGAAAATGTTCTGATCTGCACCAACGGATATTCAAGCGAAGATATCCCAAACTGGATGGCAGGCCGCTACATGCCCACCCAGTCAACGGTTCTTGTGACGCGCCCAATGTCCGAGGTTGAGTTGCAAGCTCAGGGCTGGACCACGGATCAGATGTCATACGATACGCGCAACTTGTTGCATTACTTCCGTCTTATGCCGGACAGGAGGTTTCTGTTCGGTATGCGCGGTGGTTTGCGGTCATCGGCCAAGGCCGAAGCTGCAATTCGCCAAAAAGTTCAATCGGACTTTCGGAAGATGTTCCCCGAATGGGCGCATGTCGATGTCACGCATATGTGGTCCGGCATGGTGTGTTTGTCCCGCGATTTGACTCCGTTTGCCGGGGCGGTGCCGGGGCAATCCGGGCTATTTGCCGGGTTTGCATATCACGGTAATGGTGTCGCGATGGGCACCTATTGCGGGCGCGCCCTGTCCCGCCTGGTTTTGGGGCAGGACGCAGGGCTGCCAGAGTTGATTGGCCAAATTCCCGGTCGCTTCCCGCTTGGGTTCTGGCGGCGTGCCTTGCTTCCACCGGCATATGCAATGATGTCGCTTGCCGATCTTTGATTTTATCCGAGGGCTGCGATTTCCAAATCCAGCGCGGCTGAGTAATCGGTCGCACCATTCTCTACGCGCCACAGACAATATGCCGCCATCCGCCACGCATACCACTTTTGCAGTTCGCGGTATCTGTGCGTTATCTCAGGTCGGTCATAGGCAGACAGGAACTGCGCCTCTTCGGCTGCGCGCAACGGTGCACCGCGATAAAGCTGTTGCATCGCGGGCGACAGGAACAGCGCGATATCTTCGCAGGGGTCGCCACGGGCCGGACACTGCCAATCAATGAGCGTTAGCCCCGTTGCATCCACCAGTATGTTTCCGGCAACCGGGTCACCGTGAACCAAACAGGTGTGGTTTGTTGCAGGCACCGGGCTGTCAGGGCGCATTCGCGCAAGTTGTGCCTTTTGATCCGAAAGGCACATGTTCAGAATTTGTTGCGTCTGATGCGCAAGATCGGCGCTGCCGTTGCACCCTGCGGGCACCTCTATCGAGATGTCCAACATGTGCAGTTTGCGCAGCAATTCGGCAACGCAGGTTGTTCCTGACTGCCATGGTGACCCGGGCGCGTGATCATAAAACACCCAAAGTCCGTTGTCGTGTTTGCCCGTTGCCCGCAGGCGCGGCGCAAAGCCCATCGGCTCCAGCGCATTCAGGCATCGGGCTTCCAGTTCGGCGTCGTTGCGAAACAGCGGGTTGCGCAGCTTGGACCGATAGAGTTTCAGCACTTTGTCCCCGTCACCGCCCAGAACCTTCCAGACCTGATTGGTGCGGCCCCCATACAATGTCTGAAACCGGGCATTGGCGTCGACAAGGCCCGTGCTGCGGAGGTGGTCAAAAAGATCACGCGGTGGGGCGGTTTGGTCGGGCAGAAGGTTCACCAGTTCTGTAAGCGAGTCGAATCTGGCAAAGCTTTGGCCTGCCTTGGCCCTCAGATCAAGTTCCAGATCGTACGGCACTTACCATGCTGACGGGTATAATTTGCCCGCTTTCCAGCGTTAGTAACAGCGCGTCATCCACGGCCTGAGCTTCGACGACGCGGTTATACGCTGATGCTGTCTGCTCGGACAGCAGATCCTCTCCATCATAGCTTTCCAGCGCGGCGGAATAGGTCCCTGCAGGAACTGAATTGTCAGCGCTGTCTGTCCCGGTCCACACGAACTCGGAATTACTGGGGGATGCCGGGACGCGGTCGACGACCGTTCCACTGGCGTTCCGAACCACGATAGATGCTGAGCTTGCGGCGACGTCGGGTTTCGCGAACAGTTTGACCGGCGCACCGTCAAATTGAAAGGCCGAGGCCGATCGCACATCCATTCCGACCCAGCCCGCAAGTTGTTCCAACCCCACATTGCCCATCGACACGGACAGGCCGGACAGCAACGCGTTGGTTTGAACCTGCTGCTCGACCATTGAAAATTGTGCCAGTTGCGACGCGTATTCCGATGAATCCAAAGGCTCCAGCGGGTCCTGGTTTTTCGCCTGAGCGGTCAGCATCAAAAGGAATGTCTCAAAATCTGATGCTAACCCCGCCGCCTGAGGCTGAGAAGCCGGTGTCTGAGCGCCGGTATGTATGGTGGAGGTAGTCGGATTGATCATGTCAAAGCCTTATGTCGATGCGCCCAGACGCACCAACGCGTGATGGGACCTGTGTATTTGAAGGGGAGGGGGCCTCCCGCTCTGGTTCAAATGGCGATTGGGCCATGTCGTCCTGACCATTCCGTTGGGCATCAGATGAATTTCCCAAGTCGAAAGACAGATCGCCGAAACCAAGGGCCCTGAACTCGGCCTCAAGAACGGAAATATGGCGGCGCATGATGTCCAGCGTTTCCGGGCGCTCGGCCGCGATTGTCAGGTGGACGCCATCGTCGCGGCCATTCAGCACGATAGAAACGCGCCCCAGCTCTTCGGGGTTCAACGCTATTTCTATCGCCCCGGCCTGAGGTCGCGTATGTATGATTGCGGCCATCTGCCCGGCAATGGCGCGCGCCACTTCAGCGCGAACGTTTGCCCCAAGTGCATGCACGGCTGAGGTGGATTCCCGAGTAGTCTGCAAAGGGGAATTGTCCCTTAGCTGTTGAGTTGCCTCCATGTCCGGAACCTCAGCCTCAGCTTGGGTTTCCTGCTTTGCCATCAATTGCATTTGGACGAATTGCTGCGCCTTGTCCGGCGCGGAAGGGGACTTTACCTGCGGTGTGCCGTCCGCTGTCTCAGGGCTGGGAACAGCATCCGTTTTCGGCAACTCAGCGGGTGCGGACCTGGCTTGGTCCGGGGTGGGCGGCATACCAAACCTTGCGCTGTGCAAGAGCCTACCCTCAGCAGACGCTGGAGCGTTACGCGCTAGGCTTTCCGTTCGAACAGGCTGAACCTCTGTCACAGGATCATCTGCAGAAGCTTTAGGGCTGTCCCTGGCAAGGCCGCCTGACGCGACTTCCCTCCCGTTTTGCTGGCCCGAAACAGAATTGTCTGAATGGTCGCTGGCCGCCCAAACGGCAAGGTTATTGCCCTGAACCTCGCCCCTTGGTTCAGGTAATGAAATCTTAAGCGACGCGACATCTGGAACGGCCACGATGTTCGGTGTTACGTCCGTCGGCTCGCCGTCTTCGACCGTTTCCGACGGTCCCCCCCCTGTTTCCGGAACCGGATTTTCAGCAGGATGGGCGTCTTCAGCCTGTTGTATAATCCGTTCTTCCAGAACGGCTTCAAACGATCCTTCTGCCTTTTGCTCAGGCATATCAGTGGACGATCCGCCGGATTTGGCAGAGGAGTTTGGCGGGGCGATTGCTGTCAAAAGAGGGTTGGGCATTTTGCTCCGACTCCGGTTGTGTGAACCGAAATCTGACCGCAGGAAGTTACGTTTATTTTAACCGCTTTCATCTTTGCTCGACAAAGTTCGATGCAAATTTCGGAGAAAGTGATGAAAGTACCTGTCCCCGTTTCCCAAGCGATGCCCCCGTCCACGGTCGAAAGACTAAAAACCGCAGCGGTTGAGCTTGAGGCAACTTTTCTGGCCGAGATGCTGAAATCCGCAGGGCTGGGCGAAGGTCGCCAGTCTTTTGGCGGTGGGGCCGGTGAGGACCAGTTTTCGACTTTATTGGTTCAGCAGCAGGCGCATCAGTTGGCCAAGGCCGGTGGGGTCGGCCTGCAAGACGTTCTGTTCCAGTCCCTGATGGAGAAGGCCGATGCCGAGTAAATCTGAGGCTGACGTGATCACGTCACTTGAAGAGGTTCTGGACCTCGAGCGGAACGCGCTTGTGCAGGGCGATCTGGACCGGTTGGGTCAAATGATGCCCGAAAAGGAAAAGTTGATTGGCGCGCTCAACCAATTTCCGGTTCGGGAAAGCGATGAACTGGTTCGACTTCAGAGGAAGGTCGAAAGGAATCAGGCGCTTCTAAACAGTGCGGCCGACGGGATTCGGGCGGTTTCCGATCGCATGGCTGAACTGCGCCGCGTTCGAAACGAGCTCAGCACCTACAGCGCTGACGGGCAACGCAAGGGCTTTGCGGTTCGCAGCAACGCCACGTTGGAGAAACGCGCCTAGTGTCGGGTTTGATTCAAATCCGAATTTTCGGGATCGCGGGTCTTAGCACTCCGTTAGGGGATCGGCGGCAATGGTGGCGACGCACCTGAAACAGCAGGTGGCGCGAACAGCCGGACGGCGGATCGCAGTGATCAGAAAGACGTTAAAGCCCGCAGATGGTGCGGGGTTGGCACGGGCACAAAGGGCCCATACGAAAAAAGGAAGACGTTATGTCCATTCTGACCAACAACGGCGCCATGGTTGCGCTGCAAACCCTGAAATCGGTCAACAAGAACCTGGCCACAACCCAGAACGCGATCTCGACCGGTAAAGACGTGGCGACGGCCAAGGACAATTCGGCAGTCTGGGCGATCTCGAAAGTCATGGAATCCGATGTGAAGGGTTTCAACGCGATCAAGGACAGTCTGGCGCTGGGTGAATCGACCGTTGCGGTGGCGAGGAATGCCTCGGAAACTGTGACCGACCTTCTGAACCAGATGAAGGGCAAGATCGTCGCGGCGCAGGAAGACAACGTGGATCGCGGCAAGATCAATGCGGACGTGACCGCTCTGCGCGATCAGATCACTGCTGTTGTTGGGGCAGCCCAGTTCAATGGGCTCAACCTGGTCAATGGGTCGGCGGCCTCGGCATCGATCTTGTCCTCGCTGGACCGCGATTCGACAGGTGCTGTGACGGCTTCGTCGATCACCGTAGCTGGACAGGATCTGTCGGTTGGTGGTTACACGGCCAATGACATCTTTTCGGGCAGTTCGGCGGGGGCGTCTGCAAACGGTGATACCGTCGCAATCGCGCTGGATAACGGTGGCGGCAACGAGCAGATTGAAATTGCTGAAAACGCCACGGCCTTTGCTGCCGGGGACAGTGTTAGCCTGACCGTTGGCGATCAGACTGTGTCTTATACCGTGACCGCAGACGATGCGGCGGCAACAACCACGGCTGATATCGTTGCCGTTGCCCTGAAAGGCAAGATTGATGATTTGGGCATCGCCGGTTTGACCGTGGACTATGACAGCGGCACGCCGGGCACCCTTGATTTCACCAACGCTGGTGGCAATGACCTGACTGTCAGCGGTCAGTTTGCCAATGCCGGCTCCGGCGGTCTGGGCGCATTGGCTGGCATCGATGTTTCCACCGCAGCGGGCGCAACCGCTGCTCTGGGTACCATCGAAGGTCTGATCGACACCGCCATTGACGCCTCGGCGGCCTTTGGTTCGTCGCAGGGCCGGATTGAAACCCAGAAAGAGTTCATCTCGAACCTGGCGGATTCATTTAAGTCCGGTATCGGTTCGCTGGTGGACGCCGACATGGAAGAGACCTCTGCGCGTCTGCAGGCCTTGCAGGTTCAACAGCAGTTGGCCACGCAGTCTCTGTCGATCGCGAACCAGGCTCCGCAGTCGGTCTTGTCGTTGTTCCGTTAATCGTAGGACCCTGGTCGGGGCGTTAAAAAAGCGCCCCGACTCTGATTGCCAAAAGACGGACTATTGGAAGGATTTTAAGTGACACCGCAAACCATGGCGCACCGCGCCTATGCCCAAACCGCGGCTCCGACACGTACGCCACGGGATACCGAATACGAGGCCATTTCGAAAATCACACATCGCCTCAAAGCCGCTGCCGCTCGACAGAAATCAGACTTTGGCGGATTTGTTCAGGCATTGCATGAAAATCGTCGTTTGTGGTCAGTTCTGGCCAGCGGCGTTGCGGATTCAGAAAATGCGCTTCCAAACGAACTGCGCGCGCGGATTTTCTATCTGGCCGAGTTCACCGAGCAGCACAGCAGTCAGGTGTTGGGAAAGAAGGCAAGTGTCGATCCGTTGCTTGAAATCAACATGGCCGTCCTGCGCGGTTTGCGACAGATGAGGGCAACCTAATGGGTGGGCTGGTTTTGAAACTCGCCCCAAAAGAGCGGGTGTTGATCAACGGAGTCGTCTTGGAAAACGGAGATCGGCGCAGTCGGTTTTCAATTATGACGCCGCAAGCGAATGTCTTGCGCCTGCGCGATGCCATTCACCCGGACGAGGTCAATACGCCTGTGCGCCGCGTGTGCTATGCTGCGCAGTTAGTTTTGTCAGGAGACATGGAGCCCGAGGACGCAAGACAGCAATTATTGCGCCGCGTCGAAGAGTTGAGCCAAGTTTTCACGGATGCAGACAGCCGCAAGGTCCTTTCGGAAGCCACCGACGCGCTGCTGGCAGAGCAGTATTACAAGTGTCTTAAGTCTCTTCGCGCGCTGCTGCCGAGGGAAGAGCGGTTGATGGCTTACCGGCAATGACGTTTCAACCTGTTGTACCGGTCGGGGGCATCGTGGGGTGGCGCTTTCTTCAACGTAGCTACGACACTCAGCTAGAAAGCTTTTCTTCGTCGGCGGTTAACGAACGAGAAACCCGGTATTTTCTAGAAAACATCGGCAAGGTTCAGACAGCCGAAGATTTGGTCTCGGATCGCCGGTTACTGCAGGTTGCGCTGGGGGCATTCGGATTAGAAGGCGATCTGAATAACCGTTATTTCATTCAAAAAGTGCTGTCCGACGGCACTTCTACCGATGATGCGTTGCCCAATCGGTTGTCGGACAAAAGATATCGCGAGTTTTCCGAGGCTTTCGGCCTGGGTCCGGGTGAAATTCGCCGTACCGGTCTTCAGAGTTTTATGGAAGATATCGCGCAGGACAACTTGGTCTCACGGTTTGAGGTCGCCGTGGGTGAGCGTGATGAGACAATGCGCATATCACTGTATGCGCAACATGCTCTGGCGGAATTGGCAGTTCAGGAAAGTGGGGCTAACACCAAATGGTTCGACTTGATGGGCCTGCCGCCATTGCGCAACATGATGGAAACAGCGCTTGGCCTTCCTTCAAGTTTTGCTCAGTTGGATATCGACAAACAGCTTGTTGAGTTCAAGGACAGGTTAAAGGGTCTAACGGGTTCAGATGATCTGGCGCAGTTTTCGGATGAGACGGCGATCAATCGGCTGACAGATCAATTCCTGGCGCGAAGCCAGATCGTGCAGCTCCAAAGCACGATATCACCCGCACAAACTGCGCTCATACTTCTCGGGGCCTGACACTGCCGCAGCGCGTGTCTTGCGCGTCGGGCCGTTCAGTTGTTTCCGCTTTGGTCAGACACCGCCGCGCTGCAAGACGGCGATCGGCTCAGGAATTCAGTACAACATCCGCCGAGGTTCTGAGCGCGTAGGAAGGCACAGGCTGTGAAACATTGTGAAGCTGAATGTCCCCCAATGGCACAGCGTCGGCGCAGGCGGGTGCTATGTCAGCCGACACGACGATCCGGTGATCCACCGTCTTGCCGTATTCACCTAACCGCGCCGCGATGTTTGCGGCCTGCCCAATAACCGTAAAGTCCAGCCGTTCGCGTGAGCCGACATTGCCGTATGTCACACGCCCATAGGCAACGCCAATAGAACAGTCACAATGCAGGTCAGAGCCCTCCTGACGCAGATCGCCCAGCTTCTCGACGATTTCAACGGCCGTACGCTGCGCGTTGCTGCGAGCGGTCATCGCATCATCACCTTCCGGAAAAACGGCCAAAACCGCGTCGCCGATGAATTTCAGAACCTCGCCGCCATTATCGTGCACAATATCCGACACAGTGTCGAAAAAGTCATTCAGCAGGACAATATAGTCCGTTCGCCCAAGTCGCTCTTCCAGGATGGTCGAGTTGCGAAGATCACAAAACATGATGGCCGCGTCGATTTCGTCACCATCGCCACGCCGAATTTCGCCCCCCAGAACACGTGCGCCCGATCGCTTGCCAACATAGGTTTCTAGCAGAACCTGTGCGTTTTCACGCTGCATGAAGACTTCGTAGAACCGTGCAATGACCGATGAGCATTCAAACACCAAACCCAGATTTTCAGTGGTGAAGCCATCGGGATGATCGCAGGTCAACGTCAGAACATTGGTGCGACCGTCCGAAAAGGGAAGGGGCATTGCGACATAGTCGGTTGCACCCTTGGCGCGCAAATCCTCCATGATTGGAAAGCTGTTATGAGGGTTGTCGTCATTCAGCCGCTGGCGCACACCACCCAGCCCGTTCGACACATGCCGTAGCGGGCTGTTGATATAGGCCGGGTGATCGTGAATTTCGTATGTCGGTACGTTGGTCGAGATTTCGGCCTCACCCTTTTCCCAGATATAGTGTTTACCTGCGATCAGGGGGTGCAGCGACCAGACCAGAATGCTGAGGCGCTGAATCGCTATCCCGTGTTCCAGCATCTTCTCGGCCAGCGCCTTGGTGAAGTCTTCAGAGGTCGTAAGCTCGGACGCGCCGCGCATCAGCCAGTCAATCAAAGGGCCGCTGATATTGCCATCATCGGGTTCCCGAAGCCGATTTTCTCCCAGGTCGATCCGGTCATAGGCTGACGACAGGAAACCGATATGACCCTGAATCGCTTTGCTTTCCGGCAAAGCTTCTTCATAGGCCCAGACACTGTTTTGCAGGCGTTGACCGTTCAAAACTACGTCGTGATAGGTCGCGGTTCCTTTGAATGGGCAAAAGGTCTGCAACTCGGTCTCTTCGCCAAGATCCACACATACGTCCTCGCGGGGGATGTAGATTGTTGGGGACAGTCGGGTTTCATACATGACCTTGGCATTGTCGCTTTTGGCCAAAAGCACATCGCCGCGGTAGACCGCGACCGATCCGTTCAATGATTCGACCGAAATTCGATATCCTGTGGATTGCGGTGTGGCGTGGACGTTCATGATCAACCTCCGAGGCGCGGGTTCCCTAATGATGGGCATTTTTCCCGAATTTCCAAGGGGCAGAGATGACGGTTTTCAAGCCTAAAATGTACAAACCGTTTGGTCAGACCATCTGAATCACATCTTTGTCGATCGACAGCATATAGCCTTTTTTAGCGATATTCTTGACCAGTAACTCACTGACCATCTGGTTGCCCAGGGCATCGCGCAGCCGCTTGATCCGCGTCGCACCAGCGGCTTCTTCGCAATCAGAGGCGTCTTTTCCGGAAATGACGGCCTCAATCTGGGCGCCGGACAGCATTTCGTCGTCCAGTCTGGACTCGGCCAGAACCGCCAGCGTTTCCATCGCGGCAGGTGTCAATTTGAAGTCCATATTGTTCAGATAAACCGTGTTTTCTTCGCGGCTGATCAGCAACGAGGTCACCTGAATGCCCGTCCTTTCGATCTGGGCCATCCGCCGGTTCAGCAACACGAGCATCACCAGAAACACCAGCGCCGTGACCAGCATGGTGCTGGCGAAGACCAACAGAACAAAAATGACCATCCTGTAGCTGGAAAGAGTATCCGCAAAGGCCGTTCCCGATTGCGCGAGGATTTCCAGCAGGCGGATCTCAGCCTGCGAGGTCAGGTCACTTTCGATAAACAACCGTTCAACGCGCGCGTTGAAGGCGTTGGCGTCGGGCAAGGTCCAGAATAGGAAAATGGCGGCGGTTATCAGAATCAGAACGATCGCCGCAATGCCGACGCCGACCAGCCGTGTCCCTGATCGCCGCGCCTCAGTAACGGAGATAGAATTTTCCGGCATTGGCCTTCCTTTTGTCCAACCCATCCGGCCCAAACACCGACATCACGTTCAGCAAGGTCCATCCTGAGCCGCGCAGGCGTTGCGAGATCTCTTTTTTTGCTTTGCCCTTGTCGCAGGCGGATACCTGCATGACGCCGTAGTGCAGGCGCAAAGGATTGTCCTGTTTGGCCTTGTAATCGGCATAGCATTCCGCCGCGGATGCGGCAGAGCCGACCGATATCAGGGCGCAGACAGCCAGAGAAGAGAAGATCTGTTTCATAGGCTGCATCCTGCGCATGGCTCGGCGCGATATTCAATAACTCAAGGGGTTTTGGGGCGTTGATATTTGATAACACTGGCCCGTTATTGCGTGTCCTTCAGGGCTGCGACCAGTGTTGAGGCAAGGAAAACGGCCACCGCGCCGGATCGCCCCACCACTTGGAAAAGGACAAATACCATGCACCGGAAATTCATTGCTCTGATCGTGGCCACGGCAATTGCCATCACCGGCGTTTCTGTGTCTCAGGCGCGGGCCGCAGATGCCAGGGATATACTCGGAGGGTTGGCCGCCATCGCGCTGATCGGCGCTGGTGTCCACTATTACAACAAAGAGAAAGACAAAGAGCGCGCCAGCCGAAACCGGGCCCCTGTCTACAGGGCCAAGCCCGACCCCTCTTATTATCCTGTACGTCCGCTACCGGGCCGTGTTGCTAAATACGACTTGCCGCAAAAATGCCTGCGCACATTCGACAGATATTCGGCAAAGCGACCGCTGCTGGGGCCGGGGTGCCTGAAGAAGCATTACAAGCATGTCAAAAGCCTGCCGCCAGAGTGCAAGGTCGGTTTCTGGAACGGCAAAAAGGTCAAGCGCGCCTATGAGCCCGCCTGCCTGCGCCAAAAAGGATACCGCGTGGTTTACCAGTAATCGCGTTCGAGCAGGAGCGGCGTCATAGAAGCGTCGCGGGGAAGGGGGCAGCGCAGTCTGCCCCCTCCTTTTTGCTTGCGGTCGGTCTTGAAACGCGATCTTTCCAAGGCATGACGAAACCTGATTACGAACTGGAACAGGCCGCCATTGCGCAGGGCTATAAGCGGATCGCAGGCGTGGATGAGGTTGGCCGTGGCCCGTTGGCAGGCCCGGTGGTTGCTGCGGCGGTGATCCTGAACGCCGATGACATCCCCGAGGGGCTGAACGATTCAAAGAAGCTGACAGCCAAGCGCCGTGCCGGTCTGGATGTCGAAATACGCGCGCGGGCTGAGTTCGCAATAGCCGAAGCAAGTGTTGCTGAGATCGACGAGCACAACATCTTGCGTGCCTCGCACCTTGCGATGGAGCGGGCGGTGGCCGCGCTGGACCCGCCGCCAGATTATCTTTTGATTGATGGGAACTTGATTCCGCGCGGGCTGACGATCCCCTCACAGGCCGTGGTCAAAGGTGACGCGTATTCGGTGTCGATTGCAGCCGCATCAATCATTGCCAAAAACTGGCGTGATCAGGTGATGGTGGATTTGGCGCAACAGCATCCCGGCTATGGATGGGAGACAAACGCTGGTTATCCGTCAAAACAACACAGGGAAGCGCTGCAAAATCTTGGTGTGACCCCACACCATAGACGTTCGTTTAAACCTGTACACAATATCTTGTATCAAGAGTAAATCGTAAGTCGCTGATTCAAAAAAGAAATTGACGGCGAATCGTCTTTGACTCATCCTTGTCTCAACCAAATGAGCGCAAAAGCGCCGTGGATACTTGAGGCAGTATTATGACGACAACCACCAAAAAGGGCGCAAAAGCGCTCCCTTTAAACACGATTCTATCCGGGGACTGCATCGACGTGATGAACAGTCTACCCGAGGCATCGGTTGACCTGATCTTTGCGGACCCGCCCTATAATTTGCAGTTGAAAGGTCAGTTGCACCGGCCTGATAACAGTCAGGTGGATGCGGTAGATGACCACTGGGATCAGTTTTCCAGCTTTGCGGTCTATGACCAGTTCACACGCGATTGGCTGAAGGCAGCGCATCGGCTGCTAAAGCCCAACGGCGCAATCTGGGTGATCGGCTCGTATCACAACATCTTCCGTGTGGGTTCGGCCCTGCAGGACGCGGGATACTGGATTTTGAACGACGTGGTGTGGCGCAAGTCGAACCCGATGCCAAATTTCCGTGGCAAGCGGTTCACCAACGCGCATGAGACGATGATCTGGGCGTCCAAGCGCGAGGGCGCGAAATACACGTTCAATTACGAGGCGCTTAAGGCCCTGAACGAAGGCGTTCAGATGCGCAGCGACTGGGTGCTGCCGATCTGCACAGGGCATGAACGTCTGAAAGATGAAAACGGTGACAAGGCGCATCCGACGCAAAAGCCGGAATCGCTGTTGCACCGGGTTCTGATTGGCTCGACCAATCCCGGTGATGTGGTGTTGGATCCATTCTTCGGCACGGGGACGACGGGCGCCGTCGCCAAGATGCTGGGGCGTGAATTTATCGGCATCGAGCGCGAGGAAAGCTATCGCAAGGTGGCCGAGAAACGTATCGCCAAGGTCCGTAAATTTGACCGCGAGGCGTTGGAGGTCAGCACCAGCAAACGCGCCGAGCCGCGCGTGCCGTTCGGCCAGTTGGTCGAGCGCGGGATGCTACGGCCGGGTGAGGAATTGTACTCTATGAACCAGCGCCACAAGGCCAAGGTCCGCGCCGATGGCACGTTGGTGGGCGACAACGTCAAAGGCTCGATCCATCAGGTCGGGGCGCATCTGGAAAACGCGCCGTCCTGCAACGGCTGGACCTATTGGTGCTTCAAACGCGACGGAAAGACCGTACCGATCGACGTGCTGCGTCAGCAGATCCGATCAGAGATGCATAACTGATTTCACGAATACCGCCGGTGCCTGTGGCCTGACACAAGGCACTAAGCCTTGCCCCGCCGATCTCGGCGGGGTCTTTTGTTTTTCACATTCCCCTTTCGATGTGAGACTTCTAGGATGTGCAATGCACCGAAGGAGCCTCAGCCATGTCGGACACCGCAGCCAACGAATCTCGGTTCAGTCGTTTTTTTGTGACGCGCCCGGATCAGTACGATCTGGACAACAAATACACAGAAGCCGCGTTAGAACGGCACAAGCGCGAAGGGCTGGAGTTGGCGGTCAGGGCGCGTTGGATCGCCATGGGTCTGACGGGAATATTGTTGATCTTCCTGAACCCGCATTGGGAAGTGATGTGGTATCATTTCATTCTGCTATTGATTTGCGCAAACGGCTGGTTGATCCGCAGGGCTGGTCAGGTTGGGCAATCGCGCACCGAACTTCTGCTGATCTTCGTGGACCTTGTGATCATGACCTTGGGCATGATCGTGCCCAACCCGTTCAGCGATGACGTGCGGCCATTGGCCATGCAGTACCGGTTCGACAACTTTCAGTATTTCTTCATTATTCTGGCCGCAGGTACGCTGGCCTATTCATGGCGCACGGTTGTTGCAATCGGTTCGTGGACTGCGTTGATGTGGACGGTGGGATGGGTGATTGCGTGGTGGGTCTCGACCCCGATTCCGGGCATAAGCGAGCGTGTCGCGCAGGCTTTGTCAGGTTACCCGGATGTGGCTGAACTGCTTGACCCCAACAGCTTTATGCCGTCGCAACGGATTCAGCAGGTGATCGTGTTTATGATGGTTGCCGTAACGCTTGGCATTTCGATGCGGCGTCTCAATCAACTGCTGTTGACCAATGCCGGGCTGGAGCGTGAGCGTGCAAACCTGTCCCGGTATTTCTCGCCAAATGTCGTTGACCAGTTAAGCCAGAATGACGAGCCTCTTAAGCAGGTGCGCAAGGAAAACATCGCGGTTCTGTTCATTGATATTGTCGGATTTACCAAATACGCCGCCGGGCGCGACCCTTATGAGGTGATCGAGGTTCTGCGCGGTTTTCACGCCCGCATGGAGACCGAAGTCTTTCGGCATCATGGGACGTTGGACAAGTATCTGGGCGACGGGTTGATGGCCACGTTTGGAACTCCGGTCCCAACCCCGCTGGACGCTACGAACGCTGTGGCTTGCGCCCGTGACATGGTGCGTGTGGTTGACCGTTGGAACGTCGAACGAAAACGTCAGGGTGAGCCCGAGATTCAGGTGGGCATTGGTGTCCACTATGGATCGGTAGTTCTGGGTGACATCGGCGCAAACAGGCTGGAGTTCGCCGTCATTGGCGATGCGGTCAACGTAGCCGCCAAGCTGGAGGCATTGACCCGCGAGTTCGGCGCGCGTGCCGTTCTGAGTGATGCAATAAACGTGCAATTGCAACAAGAAGGCCAAAACCTACCGGAAGTGATGGAAGGTTTTGCCAAGCACGAAAAACAGACCGTACGCGGTGTCGAGGAGCCGATGGACGTCTGGGTGCTATAGGGTCGGTCTCCCGCCGAATTCATGTGCATCAAAGATGCAAACAAATTCGTTGGGCCCGGCAGCGCGCTGATGCGCGCTGCGGTCAGGCCTTTGGTAAAGGATTTCGTGACGCGTTGTAGGGCGCCCAATCCGTTACTTCGGGATAGTATTGCCGTCGCCAGGCCCGAACGCGCGGGTTCATGACGCGGCGCCAAAGGGGAGGGACCATCGCGGCGACCGTCATGACCGGATAGCCAAATGGAAGTTGCGGCGCGGTGTCTTCCGAGTGGTGTTGCAACAGCGGAAACCGGCGGTTGGGTTTGTAGTGGTGATCCGAGTGCCTTTGCAGGTTGATCAGCAGCCAGTTGGACGCCTTTTGCGATGCGTTCCACGAATGGCGCGGCAGAACATGTTCGTATTTTCCGTCACCCAGGTGTTTGCGGGTTAGGCCATAGTGTTCGACGTAGTTAACCAGCTCGAGCTGCCAGATGGCAACGCCTGCCTGAAGCAGGAACAGGGCCAAGCCCGACCATCCACCAATCAGAAATGCCAACAACAGCATCCCACCCTGTAATGCCCAATACCGCCAGAAGGGGTTGGCGAGGTCGGTCCAGGGGCGGTTCTTGCGCGCCAGCTTGTCCTTTTCGGCGCGAAACGCCGACATCAGGCATTGGCGCAGGACGCGGGGGTAGAACCGGTGAAACCCCTCGTTATAGCGCGCGGTCACGGGGTCACGCGGGGTGCCGACATAACGGTGATGGACCAGCAGGTGTTCGGACCGGAAATGCGAATACAGCACCATCGCCAAAAGGACGTCGCCCAGCCAGCGTTCCAATCGGCCCTTCTGGTGCATCAATTCGTGGCTGTAGTTGATGCCGATCGTGCCTGAAAGAACGCCCATGCCAAAGAACAGGCCGATTTTTGACAGTGATGACAGGTGATCCGTATGCGATGCGTACCAGATCAGGCCATAGAGAGTCAGAAACTGCGCCGGAACCCACGCTTTGGTCAACAGGATATACCATCGCAAGGTTGCGTCAGAGGTGTCGGGATCTGCGTTCCCCAGCTCAAGCCCCGTCAGCCGGTCCAATAGTGCAAAGGCCCACCAGGTCGACAGCGGCACCAGCAAGACCCACCATCCGCCCGCAAATGCGGTGATCCAGATCAGCGGGATCAGCAGGAAAGATACCCAGAACGGGAGGGCAGATTGCCAACGGCTGAGGGTTTCTGCTGCGATCATCGAGTGGCTCCGAACGATTGCGCCAAGATTAGTCCTAGTCTGGTATTCCGCACAATGGGTTACCGTGCGCGCCAGAGGTCGTGTGCCTTGCGCATGACGGTCGGCAGATCGCTGGGTTGAAACCTGTGTTTTTCCACGACAATCAGGTTATCGGGACGCAATCCTTGGGGAAGCTGGGTGGTCCAAATTTGCAGGATCAGGTGGAAATGGGTGAACGTGTGACGCACCTCGCCCGATAGCTGCTGCCATTCTGCTGGAAACGGCGGGGAATTCTCAGGCGCGTCGGTCCAATCCGAGCCCGGCCAGCCCAACATGCCACCCAACAGGCCCTTGTCCGGACGCCGTTCCATCAGCATGTCGCCATTCTCGGCCTGAGCAATATAGATATGCCCGTATCGCGTTGGTTTTGGTTTCTTGGGGGTCTTGCGTGGCAGATCAGCCTGAGTTCCGGCGCTGCGCGCCAGGCAGGGGTCGCGCAATGGGCAGATGCCGCAGGCCGGGGACTTTGGCGTGCAGATTGTTGCCCCCAGATCCATCACCGCCTGCGCATAGTCGCCGGGTCTGCTGTTGGGCGTCAACACGGCGGCATGTTCCTTTAAAACTGGTTTTGAACCCGGCAGGGGATCGTGAATATCGTAAAGGCGGGACATGACGCGTTCGACATTCCCGTCGAGCACAGTTTCGGGCCGGTCAAACGCAATCGCCGAGATTGCGGCAGCCGTATATGGGCCAATACCGGGCAGTTTCAGCAGGGCGTCATAGGTGTCGGGGAACGTTCCATCGTAATCATCTGTCACCACGCGCGCGCATTTCAACAGGTTGCGGGCGCGGGCGTAATAGCCCAGCCCGGCCCACTCTGCCATGACTTGATCGTCGGGCGCTGATGCCAGCGCCTGAACGGATGGCCAGCGGGTCGTGAAGCGCAGGAAATAGTCGCGAACGGCAGCAACCGTGGTTTGCTGCAACATTACTTCGGACAGCCAGACGCGATAGGGATCGGGCTGCACCCCCGCAGCCCTGTCCGCGGGCCCGACCCGCCACGGCATGTCCCGCGCATGGCGGTCATACCAAGCCAGCAATTCCTTGCTTACGTTCAAATCGGCAGAGTCACGCAAGTTTTATGTATCTCCGTGTCGGGTTTCGCTGGCGCCCAGTGTCCTGCCCTTTACAATAGCGGCGCAGGAGTTGGAAACCAGATGCAGCGCAGACGTTCTTCGACCCGCGGGTTCAAACGCACCGCGACATTGCTGAACGACCAGATCAGGCACGCCGGTGAAAGCCGGGGGTTCGCCGTAACGCGCCTTTTGACTCATTGGGCCGAAATCGTAGGGCAGGACATGGCCGCGATCGCGCGACCCGTGAAGGTTGGCTATGGAAAGGGCGGGATGGGAGCTACGCTGACTGTGCTGACCACTGGGCCGCAGGCTCCGATGCTGGAAATGCAAAAGGAACAATTGCGCGGTAAAGTGAACGCGGTCTACGGCTATAACGCCATCAGTCGGGTGCGCATCACGCAGACAGCTTCGACCGGATTTGCCGAGGGGCAGGTCAGTTTCGACCACAAGCCGAAAGCGCCAAAACCCAAGATCGAACCAGAGATTGCGGCCGAGGCGGACCGCGCCGCGCGGGATGTTCACGACGGTGATCTGCGCGCAGCCCTTGAACGTCTGGGCCGTAACGTATTAACCAAACAAAAACGCTGAGAAAGGGCCCAGACATGAGCCGTATTGCAACCGGAATCTGCGCGGCTGTCGCCATAGCCGCTGGCGGCTATTGGCTGTCGCTGTCCAATTCAAACTCTGCCTATCCGCTGATCAGCAGCGCCGAGGCGCAAGAGGCTGATCTGGACACATCGACCATTGTGGAAATGACACTTGGTGCCGAGGATGCACCTGTCGAGATCATAGAATACGCATCCTATACCTGCCCGCATTGTGCAAATTTTCATGCTGGGCCGTACAAGCAACTTAAGAAGGACTTTATCGACACCGGTAAGGTCAAGTTCATCTACCGCGAAGTGTATTTTGACCGCTACGGCCTCTGGGCCTCGATGGTGGCGCGCTGCGGCGGACCCGAAAAGTTCTTTGCCATTTCTGATCTGATTTATGACGGCCAGTCCGAATGGACCCGCGCTGGTGGCCCGGCTGAAATTGTGGACGAGCTGCGCAAGATCGGTCGTCTGGCCGGGATCGACAATGACCAGTTGGAAGCCTGCCTTCAGGACGGAACACGCGCGCAGACGCTGGTGGCCTGGTATCAGGAAAATGCCGAACGCGATGGCGTTCAGGCGACCCCGTCATTTCTTGTGAACGGCAAGAAAGTCGACAACCAGTCTTATGATGACTTCAAAAAGCTGATCGAAGACGAGCTGGGAAGCTAAGTCTTGCAATGGCCGGTCTTCGGACCGGCCACAGATCAGGGTGAAGGGGCGGACTGCAGAAGCAATTGCTTGACTTTGTCGCCCTCGTTCACGTTCAGGCGCACCGGCAGGGTTATGACCTTGCTGCGAAACGCGGCAGGCAGGCGCACGGCATCCTTCTCTGTCGTGACCATCTGCGCCCCAAGCGCGCGCGCCTCAGTCTCGAGCCGCGTCATTAGTGCGGGTGTCAAGGGCTGGTGATCGTCCAACGCCTCGGCACGCAAGAGGGTGGCACCCTGCTGGCGAAGGGTTGCAAAGAATTTCTCGGGATGGCCAATACCAGCAAAGGCCAGCACAGGTGTGTCGGCCCAGTCCATCCCTGTTTGCAGGGGGGCGACCGCGCCGGTCGCATGGGGTACGGTCAGGGCGCTTCCCCAAGTATCCGCGAACTGGTTCTGCGCGTTTTGCTGTCCCAACGAAAGCACAAGATCGGCGCGTTTCAGGCCAATGTCGACGGGTTCCCGAAGGGGGCCTGCAGGCAGGCAAAGGCCGTTTCCAAAACCCCGTTCCGCGTCCACAACGATGATCGAGAAATCTTTGGCAACAGACGGGTTTTGAAATCCGTCATCAAGGACGATGACCGTGGCACCTTCGGCTGCGGCGGCGCGCGCACCTGCCGCACGGTCCTTGGAGACCCAAACATCTGCAAATGCTGCAAGGAGCAGCGGTTCGTCACCAACCTCGGCGGCGGAATGTTTGGCGGGATCAACCCGAACGGGGCCTTCCAGCGACCCGCCATGTCCACGAGTAACCACATGCGTTGTGTGCCATGCGTCGCGCAACTGTTCGATGACCCAGATCACGGTTGGGGTTTTGCCCGTTCCACCCGCGTTCAGGTTACCGACGCAAATGACGGGCACACCGGGGTTCAGACCCGGCCCCGAGGCTACCCGGCGCGCGGTGGCAGCTGCGTAAATACGCCCCAGCGGTGACAGGACCCGCGCTTGCAAGTTCAATCTGTCAGGGGTGGTGTTCCAGAAGTCAGGTGCTCGCATCAACTCAACTCCGCTGATCCAGACAATCCTGCACGATGTCGATCAGGTGATCTGCCTGGGGTGCGCCTTCGGTCACGATCTGCCATCCGGCCAAGGCCATGTCCGCTGCGCAATCGGGGGCCAGAAGAGAGACAACGGCATCGCCAAGTTCAGTCGCGGATTTTACGGTTCGTGCCGCATTTGCCCGGTCCAATTGATCGTACAGTTGCTGATGGCGATGCACAAATGGGCCGTGAATGACGGCAGAGCCAAGTGCGGTCGCGATCAGCGGATCCTGACCGCCCGCGCCGCGTTCCAGAGAACTGGCCATGAAGGTCACAGGTGAGACACGTTGCCAAAGACCCAGATCTTCAGGCTCTGCCGACAGGACGACCTGAGTGTTGTCTTCGATGGTTCCGCCATCGTCCCAGTTGATACAGCGCAGGTCCATGGATTCCAGGCGTCTGTGCAACGGACCGGCTTCGGAAATATCGGCGACGTGAAGGACAAGTGCCAGTCGGGGCAGCATCCGCATGGCCTGACGATGCGCGCTGAGGACCGAGATGAACTCTTTGTCCTGAACCCATGCCGCCAGCCAGACCGGTCGGCCCGAAAAGGCATGCGTCATCTCGATCAACTCGTCTTCCGGCCAAGGGCGTGGGTTGGGGCTGACATGCAGGGGTGGAGAGACCTCGGCCTTGGACGAGGATACACCCAAACGACGAATATGGCGCACGACGTCCGGTGTGGTCGCAAGGATCGTGTGGAAACAGTCAAACGTATATCGGGTGATGTCCGGCAGCCAGCGCCCACCGCGTGCGACTTTGATGTCGACTTCAGCCTCGATCAGGATCAGGGGAATATCCCGCTCGGATGCGCGGGTGATCAGGTTGGGCATAAGCCCACCGCCGATCCAAAGCCCGATATCCGGGCGCCAATGGTCCAGAAAAGCGCGGGCCGCACCGGTCTGTTCCGCAGGCAGATTAACCAACGGATGCGGGCAGGCATCCCATCTGGAAAGATCTGCCTCGGGCGGCGCGGACATGATGATCGAAAGTGTAGGACGGGATTGCCGCAACCGCTGGCAAAAGTCGACGGCCGCGCGTTGCCGGTCCTGTGCTCCGACGTGGATCCAGATCACCTCACCATCCGGTCGGGGAATATAGGGATCGTCTGTCGCGTTGGGCACGCCCCAGGACAGGATGCGATACGCAGCAAGGCTGAGTGAGCGCGGCTTGCTCATGGGGTGATCCCCGAGCCCCGCGGGTCAAGCTGCTCGAAAAGCTGATCGTGAACGGCAGTGCCAGCCGCTATCACACCTGTTAGCCGGGGATGGGGGTTGTTGAACCGCAGCGGCTGTCCTGAACGGTCCGAGCATACCCCGCCCGCCTCACGAATGATCAGGTCTCCGGCGGCGATATCCCATTCCCAACTGGGGCGAAGCGTCAGCATTCCGTCGAACCGGCCCTGAGCCACAAGCGCCAGACGATAGGCGAGCGAAGGCCGGTAATTGCGAAGGAACTCAGGCGGGTGACCGTGCAGCCAATGGCGTGCGTCTAGATTGGGTTTCGCAGCCAGTATCTCTGCGGACTGTAAATCAGTGACGCCAGATACCCGTATTGGCGCGCCGTTCAGCGTCGCGCCTTGTCCCTTGGTGGCCGCATACAGCAAATCGCGACGCGGCAGGTAGATCACCGCCGCCGTCACCTTGCCATCTTCGGCAATGGCCAGAGAATGCGCCCATGTGCGCGATCCTTCGGCAAAACTGCGTGTGCCGTCAATCGGGTCGATGATGAACACGCGGGATTTGCTCAACCGGTCCTCCGAATCCTCGGTCTCTTCGCTGAGCCAACCGTAATCGGGCCGGGCGGCGGGAAGATCCCGTTCGAGCATCGCGTTGACGGCCAGATCCGCCTCGGTGACCGGTCCTGCGCCATCCGGTTTGTCCCACCGCCGCGCAGAACTGCCCGTGTAGCGCGTGGCAATCTTTCCGGCCTCCAGTGCGGCATCAATCAGCAGAGGCAGGTCAGTTGCCGGCAAGTGTCATTCCTTCGATCAGCAAGGACGGAACCACACGGGACAGGTATGTCCGCGCGTCGTTTGCCGGAATGATCCGTTTGAGCATATCGCGCAGGTTGCCTGCGATGGTGCATTCGTTGACCGGAAAGGCAATCTCGCCATTTTCGACCCAGAAACCGGATGCACCGCGGGAATAGTCACCCGTGTTCGGGTTGATCGTCGATCCGATCATCGAAGTTACAAGCAACCCTGTGCCCATGTCGCGCAGCAATTCCGCCCGGCTTTGATCGCCTTGTGTCAGGCTCAGGTTCCAGTTGCTGGGCGATGGTGGGCCGGACACGCCCCGCGCGGCGTTTCCGGTTGAAGCCATATCAAGCTTGCGCGCACTGGACAGGTCAAGGGTCCAGCCGGTTAGCGTGCCGTTTTCAACGATGGCCCTGCGTCGGGTGGGCAAACCTTCGGCATCGAAGGGGCGCGAACCCGAAATACGCGGGCGGTGCGGGTCTTCGATCAGCGACAGGTGGTCGGGCAGTACCTGCTTACCCAGACAATCCGATAGCCAGGATGCGCCACGTGCGATGGCCGCGCCGTTGCTGGCCCCCAGAAGATGACCAATCAGCGATGACGAAATGCGCTCATCAAACAGAACCGGATAAGTCCCTGTTGCGGGTTGGCGGGCGCCGAGCTGTTGCATGGCACGTTCTCCGGCACTGTGGCCGATATCAGCCGGGCTGCGCAGGTCTGACTGGAACGTGCGGCTGTCGCCGTCGTAATCACGCTCCATCCCGGTGCCTTCGCCCGAGATTGCAACGCAGGATGTGGATCGGCTGCTGCGCACATAGCCGCCTGAAAACCCGTTTGTGGCGGCCAGATGGACGCGATGCGTCCCGTATGAGGCGGCCGCGTCAGAAACTTGAGTAACGCCCTGAACAGAAAGCGCCGCTGCCTCGGCCGCCAGTGCGTCCTGCATCAGGTCCTCGGCAGAAGGTTCAGCGGTAGGGTCAAAAAGTTCCAGTGCCTCAATGTCCCAATCCGTTGCAAGCTGGTCAGATTGGGCAAGGCCTGTGTAGGGGTCATCGGGTGCTTCACGCGCCATGGCAACGGCGCGTTCGGCCATGGCCTTCAGGGTTTCCGGACGGCTGTCCGAGCTGGAAACAATAGCTTGGCGTTTCCCAAGAAAAACGCGCAGCCCCAAATCGGTACCTTCCGACCGTTCCGCATGTTCCAGCGCCCCGCCACGGACCTCGACCGAGACCGATGATCCGTCAAGTACGATGGTATCTGCTGCTTCGGCCCCGGCTTTTAGGGCCGTTTCCAACAGGTCTTGGCTGATGTCTTCAGGTGTTCGGGTCATGAGGTCTCCGGTCTGTATATATTGGACCTAGCGTTGCACCGCGCTGCTCGCAAGACCTGAAGCCGGGCAAGGGCGAATCCGGAATTCAAACTATGGTGCAAATTGACCCCTGGAGAGGTTTTCGACGAAGCTCCAAGGGTCGCTGATTACGGCACATTGCCTGAAACTATGGAAATCGGCCTGCCGGGTCGGGCCTTTGCCATCGTCCGTCAATCTGATCCGACGGCCCGGCACATGGGTCGAGAGAAGGCCGGTTGGCCTTCTCTCTTTAATGGTTACTTGAGGCGTTGACCGTTGGCCACGATATGCCCGTCTTCGGTAAACTCGATTTTCGAGTTCAGCGTATCGGGCTCTTCGCCGGGAACAGCCATCAAACCCATCATCATCCGTGCGCCCAGTGCGTCGCTGTCCGATATCAGGCCCATGCCGATCAGTTTGTCGATCAGTGTATTCGCGCCAGTCAGCGTCAGGTTTGCAGCCCCTGTCGGGTTAGGCAATCCGCCTAGTTCTTCGGTGTTGCTGTTGTCGAAGGTAAAGTCGCCCGTACCCGTCAGCTTTGCCCCGACCAGCGAGATCAGCAGTTCGTTGATCTTGAGAGAGTGCAGTTCGCCCGGTGCATCTTCGGCGAATTCCAGCGATTCTACGGCTTCGGGATCGAAGAAGTTGGTCAAGACCTTGGCCGTGCCCGACGTATCAATCGAAATCGTGGCCGGATCGCGCGGAAGTGCGCCCGCCGGATCAAACATGCTCCACAGCACGTCGGACATGGTGAAATCGGTCATGTTGATGGCAAATCCAAAGGGCTGGATTTCTTCGGACTGCTGAATGGGAAACTCGAATTTCAGCCCGGCATTGGCCATCGCTATTTCGATCGGGAAAGGAAGGTCAGCAGTTGTCACGGCCAGTTTTGCGCTGTTTTGTTCAACGTCATAGGCCAGCCGCTGTGCGTTAAAGCTTGCGGCAAAGCGACCGCCCTCGGACTCGCTGCCCATCGAGAACGCCTCGCCGTCACTGGTGCCGGCCATCGCGGTCGTGCCAGAGCCGTATGTGAACAGGCCCGAAAACTCGAACCCGGCGTCGTAAAAGGCTTGCGGGTCCGACATGTCAAAATCGGATGGGATCACGCTGGTGCCTTCAAAATCAAGCTGGCTCAGGTTGCCGTCGATCTTTGCGGTTTCGTCGCTTTCAGGATCTTCGAATACCAGACCATAGGTCAGTCCAGCGGCCTTGAACGTCTGATCAACGCTACGGTTTTCGCCAACCTTCATCCGCGAGCTGCCGGTCAGGTCGTTCATTTCCATATTGGCGCCAAGGATATCGCCGGGCATTTCTTCACCGTTGACATCCACACCATCCAGCTTGATGCCAAGCGAGGCTGCGGAATAGTCATAGGTCATATCTTCGGGCGCCCCGGATACAACCATTTCAAGACCGTTATGGGTGTAGAGAATATTGGCCGAGAAAGTCTCGCCCTCACCCTCGCCCGAAACGGTCATGGGGAAGCTTTCGGGGAAACCGATGCTGACAGTCCCGTCCCCGTTTTCGGTAAGGGTCATCTGCGGAACCAGCATCTGGAATGTCGCGTCTTCCTCTGGCAGAGCCATTGCGATGCTCATGTCGCTGACGCTCGTCACGTTTCCGTCTACGGATTGTTCGCCGGACACGGTATATCCCATCTGGGTAAGATAGGACTGCCAGTCGTTCCAGACATCCTGCGCGGTCAAATCGGCCAGCGCGCCCTGAGTCACAATGGCATAGGCAAATACTGCGCCGCAGCTACGGCGAAGAAAAACGGACATTACAGAACCCTTCTTGATAAATCTTGCGCGCATCGTCGTGTCTGTGGCGGCGGGCGTCAAGGGGCAAGGGGTGGACCCTTTCCCCCTTCGCACGGTAGAGGTTCACACAATTTAAAAACAACGGAGGTACAGGGTTCATATGCAAGGGAAAACCGTACTGATCACAGGGGCAAGCCGCGGCATCGGGGCCGAGGCTGGGCGTGTTTTTGCCGCAGCCGGGGCAAACGTCGCTCTGGTCGCGCGCAGCCGCGATCAAATTGCAACCCTGGCCGAAGCGCTGGGCGATAACGCAATGGCGCTGCAATGCGACGTGAGCGATTTTTCTCAGGTAGAACAAGCCGTTGCTGATTGCGTGGACCGGTTTGGCGGATTGGACGTTTTGATCGGGAATGCCGGTGTTATTGACCCGATCTTTCACATGTCCAGCGCCGATGTCGCAGCGTGGAGCAGTGCGATCGACATCAACCTGAAGGGGGTCTTTTACGGAATGCGCGCGGCACTGCCCGTGATGCGTGCGGCCGGTGGCGGCACTGTGCTGACCGTATCCTCGGGCGCGGCATCAAACCCCATCGAGGCGTGGAGCCATTATTGCGCCTCGAAAGCGGGGGCGAAGATGCTGACTGAGTGCTTGCATCTTGAAGAAGCCATCCATGGCATCCGCGCGATGGGGTTGTCGCCCGGAACCGTCGCCACCGATATGCAGCGCGTCATCAAGGCAAGCGGCATCAACGCGGTAAGCCAACTTGATTGGAGCGATCATATCCCGGCTGATTGGCCTGCCCGTGCGTTGCTTTGGATGTGTTCAAAGGATGCGGATGAGTTTCTGGGAACTGAAATTTCGTTAAGGCGCGAAGACATTCGGCAAAGGGTGGGGCTGACGTGATTCAACTGACCAAGACTGACGGGTTGTGGACTGTCACTCTGAACAACCCGGGCAAGGCCAATGCATTGACCGGGGCGATGCTGGCCGAACTGTGTGAAATTGCGGAAAACGCGACTGAGGCTCGCGCCCTGATCCTGACCGGTGCAGGCAAGGTATTCAGCGCCGGTGCCGATCTGGACGAAGCCCGCGCGGGCCTTGCGACCTCGGACCTGTGGGAGCGTTTGTCAGGAGCCATCGCAGCTTTGCCATGCCTGACGGTCGCTGCACTGAACGGCACATTGGCCGGTGGTGCCAATGGTATGGTTCTGGCCTGCGATCTGCGTATTGCGGTGCCATCGGCCAAGTTCTTTTACCCGGTGATGAAGCTTGGATTTCTGCCGCAACCTTCGGACCCAAAGCGTATGGCGGCATTGATCGGCCCGGCACGCACCAAGATGATTTTGATGGCGGGACAAAAGATCACCGCGGATGAGGCGTATTCCTTTGGTCTGGTGGATCGCGTTGTAGAACCTGACCTGCTGATGCAAACGGCGCATGAGCTGGTTGCCGACAGTGTGCAGGCCGATCCCAGAATCGCGCAGGGTATCGCAAGGCTGTGCGAATGAGGTTATCTGGACTTCGGTTGCGCGTTTCTGATCCGGAACGATTGTCGGTATTTTACAGCGATGTTCTAGGCATGACGGCTCAAGCTCAGGGCGTATGCCAGCGTGTCGGCTATGGCGGCCCTGACGCCGACGTGGTCATGATGCCGGGTGGCGGCAAATACAGCCACGATCAGGGGCAACGATATTGGAAGATCGGAATAACCCTTCCCGATGTGGACCTGGCGGCGACCTTCCTGCGTCACAAGGGGGTGGAGGTTTCGGATCCGAAGCAATTTCTGGATATTGGTTACATGTGCCACCTCAAAGATCCCGAGGGGTTCGTGATCGAACTGTTACAGTGGGATTTTGAAGGTAATCGGCCTGAAAATGCGGCCACTTCGTCACACCCATTTGCAAAAGCGTGCCTTGGTCAGATCACGCTGCGCACGGGCGATATCGCTGCCGAGGATGCATTTTGCCGCGCGCAGGGGATGCGCTTGTTGTCGATGCAGGATGTTGCGCAATACGGGTTTGACCTGCATTTCTATGCGTTCACGGATGAAACGCCCCCAAATGCGGATTTATGGGCTGTCGAAAACCGGGAATGGCTGTGGAAAAGGCCGTATACCACGCTGGAGTTTCAGCACGCTTCCGGTGGAACTTTCGCGCCTTCCCCGGACTATCGCGGGCTTGAGATCAGCGGGCTTTCGTCCCCGGTAAGGGACGCCTTCGGGGATCAAGTTTGGCCTGGTTGATCAACGCGGGCGCCTGCGGCCCGGCACTTTCGAGCGAAAACTGGGCGGGCGCTTGCGAACCCAATTCAAGAATTTTTCCAACCTTGGATGCGCACGCAAAGCCTCTACCGTATTGAACTCGCGCGCCAACTGGCCCTCGGTCAGGGTTGCGTGGACTTCCTTATGGCAAATCACGTGCAGTAAAACGGTGGGCCCGCCCTTGCCCCCTTTGAGTTTTGGGATCAGATGGTGCAGGCTGCCGTCCCCATCCGGGATCGGACGGTCGCAAAGTGGGCAGATTGGATCAATTTCCGGCATGACTTGGTAAGAGTTGCGTTGGATTCGGCAGAAGGCAATAGGACAGGAATGGCACAGGCAGTGGTGATCGGGGCAGGGCCCGCTGGCCTGATGGCTGCGCAAGAGCTTGCGGCGGCCGGTCACGACGTTTTGGTGGCCGAGGCCAAACCATCGGTCGCGCGCAAATTCCTGATGGCCGGGAAGTCGGGATTGAATCTGACCAAGGATGAGCCATTCGAAGACCTGATGCAATCCTTTGGTCCTGCTACCCTGTGGCTGCGTCCTATTGTGGCCGAATTTGACGCAACCCATGTTCAGGACTGGGCCCGTGATCTGGGGCAGGAGGTGTTTACCGGGTCCACTGGGCGCGTATTTCCAACTGCGATGAAAGCCTCCCCCTTGCTGCGCGCATGGCTGGGTCGGCTCGGGTCGGCTGGCGTTGAGATCAAAACGCGCTGGCGGTGGATCGGATGGGAGGACGAAGCTCTGGTCTTCGAAACACCTGACGGCAAACAAAGTGTAAACGCGGATGCAACGATTCTGGCACTGGGCGGCGCAAGTTGGGCACGGTTGGGCTCTGACGGGCAATGGGCACAAATTCTGGCGGCCAAAGGGGTTCCAATTGCCCCGTTCGAACCGGCGAATTCGGCCCTTTCGGTGGATTGGAGCCATCACATGCGCCCTCATTTTGGCGCGGCCCTGAAATCGGTTCAATGGCTGGCCGGGGACGTCACCAGCCGAGGCGAAGCCACAATTTCCGCCAATGGGCTAGAGGGCGGAGGATTGTATTCACTGACCCCCGCCTTGCGCCAAGGTGCTTCGTTGCATGTTGATCTTACACCTGACTTGGAAACGTCTGTCCTGACGGAACGTCTATCCACCAAAAAGCCCAAGGCAACCGTGTCGCAGTGGCTGAAGAAATCGCTGCGACTGTCCCCTCAAAAAGTTGCTCTGTTCCACGAAGTGACAAAGAGTGAGGTTCTTGCGTCAGATAATTTGATTCATTATATCAAATTCTTACCCGTTCATCACGCCGGTCTGCGCCCCATGGACGAGGCGATCTCGACCGCTGGGGGCGTTGCCAAAGCGGCTGTAGATGACAGACTTATGCTTACGTCTTTGCCGGGGGTTTTTTGTGCTGGTGAAATGCTGGATTGGGAGGCCCCGACCGGGGGATATTTGCTAACGGCATGTCTGGCAACCGGGCGTTGGGCAGGTCGCAGAGCTTGCGTTTGGCTGGAAACCGGGCGCTAACGCGGCCGTGCAAGCATTGCCAGACGGATCATCGCCCGTTCAACAAGCGCCATTGCCGGGGCCGTCTGGCCTGCGGATCGCAATGTCAGGTCCGTATCTGTCAGAACGGTCAGGGCCGTCTGCAATTTCGCGGCACCCCAACCTTGCGCTTGTCGTACAATTCGATCCCGGCGCTTTCCATAGATTGGCGGGCGCATCTTGCCGATCCCCTGCGCCGCACCACCAGGATCTGAGGCACATGCATATAACGTGCGGAAATGCCGAGTGGCCCCGATACACAACGCGACCGCATCGGTGCCCTGCGATTGCAACCTTCGGATCAGCGGACCAATCTCTCCGGCGCGACCCTCGGCAACGACGTTGAGAACATCATCCAATGCGGTCTCGGTCGAGCGCGGGGCGCAAGCTTCGATATCTTCGATCGTCAGTTCAGTTGCGTCGCCGGACTTGTAAAGCGACAGCTTTTCAATGGTTTGAGAGAAATCGCCGGGGCTGATGCCGGTAGCCAACTCGGTCAGGGCCGACATAGAATCCCGAGGGATATTCTTCAAACCGGCCTGCGTCAGGACCCGCTCAATCTCGTTGCGCGAGGGCGGATCATCGTAAATTCCGGTCGCAAAGGCCGCGGGATGGGCCTCGAACGCCTTGCGCATTTTTGAACTGACTTTGAGCTGCCCTGCGGTGACGACCACCTGCGCATCACCGGGACGCCAATCCTCCAGCGCCGCCAGAATCGCTGGCGCTGCTGCATCTGTTGCGTCTTCGACCAGAACAGCGCGCGGTCCGGGAAAGAAGCCAACTGCCTTTACCGCATCTAAAAGCGCGGCGGGGTCCGCGCGCAAGTCGGCCCCTGGCAGACGGGTCAGGCGCATCTCTTCTTCGGCATTGGGGCCCAACAGCGCCGCAAGAACCTGCTGGCGCTTTAGCGCCACGCGCATGGCGTCGGCCCCGTAGATCAGCAGACCGGTCTTGTCCGCGTCCGGTTTAGCGAAATAGCCCTCGGCCTCGCGCGGGCTGAGTTTCATTGTGTCAGGCCCGGCGCCGCGTAAAGGCGGCTGACAATCTGATCAGAGAGAATGACCATCAACCGGTCAGTGGCGTCGCGCTCATCCGCAAGGGTCGACACTGTCGAACCCGCTGCCGAATACCCGACAAAGTCCGAAACCGTTCCAGATGTCATAACCTGACCTGTTTGATTCGACTTAAGGGCAAATCTGGCACGGCCCTCAATCGTATAACGGTCGGTTTCGTTGGTGGTCCGGATGGCCGCGCGCCGCGTCTGGGTGACCAGATTTACATCCAGTTGGTAGTCTTTGACTGAGCCGGAACTGCGACCCAGCCGTTGTTCCAGATTTTGAACCAGCAAATAGCTTTCAACATCATTTGGGGCGGAAACCTGGACCTTTCCGTTCAGGGCATCGCCTGATCCGCCGGGGGCGTAAACGGGTTCAAAACCGCAGGCGGCTAGCGCCAGCGGCAGCATTAACAGGGTTCTGCGGTCAAACAACGACATTCACGATCCGGCCTGGGACAACAATCACCTTCTTCGGCGCATTGCCATCCAGCGCCTTTTGCACAGCTTCGGTGCTGAGCGCGATTTTTTCAACCTCGGCTTTGTCCATATCCTTAGGAACGCTGATTTCCGCGCGGCGTTTGCCGTTGATCTGGATCGGCAGGGTGACGGTATCATCAACCAGCATCGCCTCATCCGCGACAGGCCACGGGGCGGTCGCCACCAAGCCCTCGCCGCCCAGCAATTGCCAGAGCTCTTCGGACAGGTGCGGTGTCATAGGGGACATCAACTGCGCCAGCGTCTTGGCGGCCTGACGCTTGGCGTCAGAGCCTGCCTTGGACTTGGCCAACGTGTTGGTAAAGGCATAAAGCTTGGCGATGGACGCGTTGAAGCCGAAGGATTCGACCCCGCCTGATACATCGTGGATGGCCTTGTGCATTTCGCGCAGCAGGGTTTCATCCTCGGCATTGGCCGGAGCGTCAGATTCGGCGATTTCGGAAGCGATACGATGCACGCGGCTGAGGTGCTTGAACGCGGCCTCGGCCCCTGATGCTGTCCACTCAACGTCACGCTCCGGCGGCGAATCGGACAAAACGAACCAGCGCGCGGTATCTGCACCAAAAGCCGAGATGATGCTGACCGGATCCACCACGTTCTTCTTGGATTTCGACATCTTGGCCGAGGGGATGATCTCAACCTCGGTGCCGTCGGCCAGTTTGCCGTCGGTCACGTCCTCGGGCAGGTGATAGACCGGGCGGCCATTGGCGTTGCGAGTCTGGTAGATCTCATGCGTCACCATGCCTTGGGTGAACAGCGCATCAAATGGTTCGATGGCTTTTTTCGGCAGGTGGCCGGTGATTTGCATCGCCCGCGCAAAGAAGCGGGAATAAAGCAGGTGCAGAATCGCGTGCTCGATACCACCGATATACTGGTCGACATTCATCCAGTATTCGGCTTCGGCCAGATCGGTGGGCGTTTCGGCGCGCGGAGCGGTGAACCGGGCGAAATACCATGACGAATCGACGAAGGTATCCATCGTGTCGGTCTCGCGCTTAGCAGGCGCGCCACAGGACGGGCAAACACAGTCGCGCCAGGTCGGGTGACGGTCCAGCGGGTTGCCGGGTTTGTCGAAAGTCACATCGTCGGGCAGGCGAACCGGCAGATTCTCTTTCTTCTCGGGCACCACGCCGCATGTGTCGCAATGCACAACGGGAATCGGGCAGCCCCAATAGCGCTGGCGGCTGAGGCCCCAATCGCGCAGGCGGTATTTGGTTACACCTTCGCCCCAACCGACCTTTTCGGCGAAATCGACGGTGGTGTTGATGGCTTCGTCGCCTGTCGCCTCGGTCAGACCGGCGAAGTGATTCACCCAGCGGACTTTTTCGGTTTTCGGCGGTACGAAGGCCACCTTGTCGACCGGGGTGTCATCGTCCAGCGCAAAGAATGTATCGATCACAGGCAGGCCGTACTTACGGCAGAAATCAAGGTCGCGTTGGTCATGCGCCGGGCAGGCAAAGATCGCGCCGGTGCCATAATCCATCAGGATGAAATTGGCGATCCAAACCGGCAGTTCCCAATTCGGGTCCAGCGGATGCTTGACCTTGATGCCGGTGTCATAGCCCAGCTTTTCGGCGGTTTCGATGGCCTCTTCCGTGGTGCCACCCTTGCGGCATTCCGCAACAAATTCAGCAACTTCTGGGTTTTCCGCCTCAAGCTGTTTGGCGATCGGGTGGTCGGGTGAGATACCGACGAAAGACGCCCCCATCAGCGTATCAGGGCGGGTCGTGTAGACGGTGATCGGCTCGCCGCCATCAGTGCGTTCAAAGCCGAACTGAAGGCCGCGCGACTTGCCGATCCAGTTTTCCTGCATCAGGCGGACTTTGGCAGGCCAGTTGTCCAGCGTATCCAACGCGTCCAGCAATCCCTCGGAATAGTCGGAAATTTTGAAGAACCATTGCGTCAGTTCACGGCGCTCGACCAGAGCACCCGAGCGCCAGCCGCGGCCGTTTTCGACCTGTTCATTGGCCAGAACGGTCATATCGACCGGATCCCAGTTCACCACGGCGTTCTTGCGGTAAACCAGGCCAGCCTCGAGCATATCGAGGAACAGCGCCTGCTGCTGGCCGTAATATTCCGGGTCACAGGTGGCGAATTCGCGCGACCAGTCGATCGACAGGCCCAGCGGCTTCATCTGCCCGCGCATGTCGGCGATATTGCCATAGGTCCAGTCTTTGGGGTGGCCGCCAATAGCCATCGCCGCGTTTTCCGCAGGCATCCCAAACGCGTCCCAGCCCATCGGGTGCAGCACGTTGTGGCCGGTTGCCAGTTTGTGCCGCGCGATCACGTCGCCCATCGTGTAATTACGCACATGGCCCATATGGATTCGGCCAGACGGGTAGGGGAACATCTCAAGCACGTAATATTTCGGCTTATCCGCCTTGTGGTTGGCGGTGAAGATCCCGGCCTTGTCCCAGGCCTCTTGCCATTTAGCTTCGATTTCGTTGGCCGAGTAGCGCGACATCGTGCGGTCCTTCATGAATGAAAACGCCGGGAATGAACCCGGCGTGGTAATATTGTGGTTTTCGGCGGGTTGCTAGAGCTTGTTGTCCGCAATGCGCAACTGACGGGCGCGGGACAGGATGGCATCCTCGACCGCGCGTGTAGTTGCGGCGCTGACCGGTGCGCCGCCGCTGGACTGCAATGCCACCGACAAAGAGCGCGCCGCCAGAGCCGGGTCGCTGATATGAACCGTCGCCCGATACGAGCGTCCGCCACCCGGAGGTGTCCCGTAACCCGTTACAATTATGCCAGTAAATGGGTCGACCTCTTGCACGGGCAGGAAATTCAATACATCCAGCGACGCCGCCCACAGATAGCGGTTCACATTTGTAACCTGCTCTGCGTTTCTGGTGTCGAAGACATCCCAGATGGTCGAACGGTTGGGATCGTTCAGTTCGCGTTCGCTTGATCGGCCGCTGTCTGTATTAAGCAGATCAGGGTTCGGCGCGGCCCCTCGATTCTGTCCGCAGGCCGACACTGCGGCAGCCACTATGATCAAACCGATAATCGTCTGCAGGCGCATCGTCGACTGGTCCTGTTTCACTTGGTCTCGTTCGTTCAGTGATACTCCTAGACAAGGTCCAGTGCGGCAACAACCCTCTTATTGTAACAAATAAGCGGTATTGCCGATGCTTTAAGGCTCAAAACGGACTGTGGCATCCTTGCACCAATCTGTTGCCAATGCAGGCCGTCCAATTATGCCGTGCTTGCGCGAAGGGGGCAAAAAGAGCGAAACGGTTCCCGTGCTGAGACATGTGCTGAGGCATGTGTCGAGTAGAAAAACTTTGAAACCGAGGGAAACAAGATGAAAAAAGTTCTCTTCGCATCGACCGCTCTGATCGCAACCGCAAGTGTTGCAGCGGCCGACGTACGCTTTAGCGGTTACGGCCGCTTTGGTATTGGATACCAAGAAGACCGCACCGGTTCGGTTGCGAACTTCACCACCACCGCAAGCGGTGCAATCACCGGTGCTGGTACCACCACTGTCGACACCGACAACACCATCCTGATCTCGCGCTTCCGTCTGAACATCGACGGCGTCGTTGAAACCGATGGCGGCGTTGAGTTCTCGGCTCGTGTTCGTCTGCAGGCTGACGAAAACGCCGGCAACGGTGAAGCAAACGCAGCCGGCCTGAACGGCGCACGCTTCTCGGTCATCTACGGTGGTCTGCGTGTTGACGCGGGCAACGTTGCAGGTGCATTCGACAACTTGGCAAACTACTACGGTAACGAGCCGGGCCTGGAAAACTTCATCGGCCAGTACTCGGGCGTTGACTACAGCTTCCTGGGTTACTCGTCGACCGGTTCGGGTTCGAACGCCGTGTTCTTCCAGTACGCAGTTGGCGACTTCGCATTCGGCGCATCGTATGACCAGGCAACCGTTGCTCTGGGCGGCGTTCCTGAAGATGCAGACCGCTGGGACATCAGCGCGACCTACACCTTCAACAACATCACCGCAGCTCTGGCCTATGGTCAGACCGACGCGGGTTCGTTCGGCGATGACCCTGACCTGCTGGTCTTCACCCTGGGTGGTGAATGGGGCGACTTCTCGGGCACCCTGTTTGTTGGTGACGAAGGCGACACACCTGTGAACTCGGCTGGTGAAGCAACCGACGACACCTTCTACGGTCTGTCGGCAGCTTACAACGTTGGTTCGGCTCTGACCCTGACCGCCGCTTACGGTGACGGTTCGGCTGACGGTGACACCCGTCAGTATGGTATCGGCGCAATCTACGACCTGGGTGGCGGTGCATCGCTGCGCGGTGGTATCGGCGACACCAAAGTCGGTAGCGCAGACAGCACCATCCGTGCTGACTTCGGTGCTCAGTTCAACTTCTAAGTTGATCTGAACCGCAAGGTTTAAGGGCAGGTCTTCGGACCTGCCCTTTTCTTTTGGGCTGACATGGTGTTTTGCTGCCTCAAACCAATTGAGGATCCCCATGTCGCTGCATGATATCGCCACTCGTATCCAAAAAGCTGAAACCGCTGCCGGGCGACTAAACGGGTCTGTTAAGCTGATTGCAGTGTCCAAGGTTCAGCCGAACGAACGCGTTCGCGGTGTTCTGGATGAGGGGCACCGCTGTTTCGGTGAAAACAGGGTGCAAGAGGCCATGGGCAAATGGCCTGACTTCATGCGGGACTATTCTGATATTGATCTGCATCTGATCGGACCGCTCCAGACGAACAAGGCGCGTCAGGCCATGGAGTTGTTCAGCACCATACATTCGGTCGATCGTCCCAAGCTCGCCAGAACGCTGGCGCGTCTGGCGCAAGAGATCGGAGCCTGTCCCGACCTGTTCATACAAGTGAATACCGGGGAAGAGGATCAGAAGGCCGGTGTCATGCCTGCCGAGGCAGATGCATTCATCGCCGAATGCCGTGATCTGGACCTGCCATTGGCCGGGTTGATGTGTATCCCTCCGGTCGAGGAAGAACCCGCGCTGCATTTTGCGCTGCTTGCCAAAATCGCAGACCGGAACGGGCTAACGGGGCTGTCCATGGGAATGAGTGGTGATTTTGAAAAGGCCATCGCATTGGGCGCAACCCATGTGCGTGTCGGATCAGCGATCTTTGGCGAGCGTGTCAAACCGCAGGAATAATCAGCCGCGTATCGGGTGTTATCCTTCCGGCGATCCAATGAAGGTGTTTCCTTCGAAACGCAACGCAGCCTTCGGTGGGATAGCCCGGTCTTCTCCACTGATGCAGAAAAATTGCCGAACCTTTTCCCGGAACAGCATTTGGCCAATTCCAATCGGTAAGCAGAACCAGATCGTATAAGGGATCCGCCCGACGCAGCTTTTCATGGCTGAACGGGTAGGGCGCGTTGACAAACTGGTTATAGCGCTCATCCCCGCTGTCATCCGACCACAGGTCCCACGGCCCAATCGGGATGGCCCAAGGGGTCGGCGCCGTGATCCGGTCGGGCCGGAAAAGCATACCCACGATACGGTGAACTCCGGTCGGGGTTGCGCCGTCGCCCTCACACTTGGTGTTGCTCAGCCCACCCTTGCCGATCGAACAGGGAAACATACGCCCGGCAAACCGGACGCCGCGCGGTGTGAGCACAAGATCAGAAGGGGTCAAAGCAGATGACCCGATTTTTCCGCCTTGGTCGCCAGATACCCGCGATTATGGGCCGTTTCCCCGACCTTCAACGGAACGCGTTCCGTGACGGCGATTCCCGTTTTTTCCATCATTGCGATCTTGGCCGGATTGTTGGTCAGCAATCGGACAGCACTGAACCCCAGAGATTTCAGGATATCGGAACCCAAACGAAAATCCCGTTCGTCATCCTCGAATCCCAGCCGATGGTTGGCCTCGACCGTGTCGAAGCCCTGATCTTGAAGGAAATAGGCACGCATCTTGTTGGCTAGCCCGATACCGCGCCCTTCTTGGTTCAGATACAACAGCACCCCGGCCCCTTCCGTTCCCATCTGGGCCAGGGCACCGCGAAGCTGCGGGCCGCAATCGCATTTCAGGCTCCCCATGAGATCGCCCGTAAAACAGGCCGAGTGTAAACGGGCCAAAACGGGTTTGCTGCGGTCGGGGCGTCCGATTTCGATAGCATAATGTTCCTCGCCGCCATCTTCGGGGCGAAAGACATGAAGCCGCCCGGCCTCGGACACCTCCATGGGCAGGCGCGCGGCTACCACTTCGTTTAGGATGCTGCGGTCTGCCAGATGCGGTGCTGCCCGGGTGTGATCAATGCAGGTGAGGCCATGTGCGCTGGCAAAGGCGCGCCCGTCATCAATGGGAACAACTACGGCTGCGGGAAGCAACCGCGCGGATTTGGTCAGGGCAATGGCGATACGATGCAGGCTGGAGCTGCCCTGACGTTGTGTCATCAGGGGGCCTTTCATCGGAGCGTTCAGATCATCGGACGGGTCGGCGACCGCTTGAACCCAACCGATATCCGCATCGGCTGGAATAATCACCCGTGCCAAGTCCCCATCATAGGCTCGCGCCCTGAGCGTTTCTGCCCGGCGCACGGTAATGGCGACGACCGGTTCACCGCCCAGCCCGCGCAAATCCGCAAGCCGTTGGGCGCTTAGTGTTTCAGACGCGATTGCAAGAACGCTGAAGCCGCTGTCATCTGTCAGGATGACAGGCACACCCATACGCAGGTCCGCACGCGCGCGTGCCAGCAGTTCCGAGATATCCGGGATGAGACTCATTTATGTTACCCTGTAACGATTTGCTCTTCCTGTAGCCTGATCGGACGGAAATGTGAAACATTTCCTCATCATCAGACACGAGGGCGTGAGACGATTGCAGCAAACCTTGTTGATTGCATCTTTGACGCGCAAGTGGTGGAAAAGGCTTAGGAGGACCAGATATGGCACAGCTTAAGAAAATCCTGCTGGTGGACGACGACGAAGATCTTCGCGAAGCTCTGAGTGAGCAACTTGTGATGACCGAAGACTTTGACGTGTTCGAAGCGTCCGACGGGCAGTCCGCCATGGAGCGCGCCCGCGAAGCGATCTACGATCTGGTTATTCTGGATGTCGGCCTTCCGGATACCGATGGTCGTGAACTGTGCCGCCTGATGCGCAAGCAGGGTGTCAAAAGCCCGATCCTGATGCTGACGGGGCACGATAGCGACGCAGACACCATTCTGGGCCTTGATGCCGGTGCCAACGACTATGTCCCTAAGCCGTTCAAATTCCCGGTCCTTCTGGCCCGTATCCGTGCCCAACTGCGCCAGCACGAACAGTCCGAAGACGCGGTCTTTGTTCTGGGGCCCTATACCTTCAAGCCTGCGATGAAGATGCTGATCACTGAAGAAGACCGGAAAATCAGGCTGACCGAGAAAGAGACGAATATTCTCAAGTTCCTCTACCGCTCGGCCGACGGTGTGGTCGCGCGTGATGTGCTGCTGCACGAGGTCTGGGGATACAATGCCGGTGTCACAACGCATACGCTGGAAACCCACATCTACCGCCTGCGCCAGAAGATCGAGCCCGACCCCTCAAACGCGCGCCTTTTGGTCACAGAGTCGGGCGGATATCGTCTTGTGTCGTAACTTTGATGGAATGATGCAGATCAAAGTGATACTCTGGAGATATATTTAGGTTACTCCCAACCCGTGCATGTCCGGGTAATGACATGTACCTCCCTGTTGGACTGCCGGGCCTTTGGCCCGGCTTTTTTCGTGGAGTGTTGGGGATGGGTGTCTGCCTTGAGCCCAAAGCGGTTTCTTCCTCCTGCCGGCAGAAATGATCATACGAGTCATATCCAGTATTCGCTTTTATGAACCCCAAAGCTGCAGGCCACAAAGCCCAAATCGCGGTCTACTAGTGGTCATCGCAGCGTTGAAACGTCAGCCCTTGTCGCCGGGTTCAGATCGCCATTCGGGTCAGTCAGAACGCTTGCGGGAAAAGACACCGAGACTGGCATGTCGCTCGTGTCCATGCAGAGCACGTGATTGTTGTCTCCGTCACCTAAGTTGGCCAGCGCAGCTGGATTTATGTCGCGCCGGGTACCGTCGGCTGCGGTGACGGTGATCGTGTAAAGGTCGCGCTCTGCCTCGCCCGGTTCGGTGCCGTCTTCCAATGTCACGCCGCCCTCCCACGTGACACGGACTGCCTGCACGATTCCTTTTGTCGGACAAAGACTGCCTCTGACACGGCGAGGCCCCAGCGTACCAACTTGTGTCCAGTCGTCCACGACTTCAGCCAGGGTTATTGATGGACCGTCTTCGAGGGGTATCACCGGCGCACTGGCTCCCCGAAAGTCTATGGTCCCATCGATCGAATGCAAATGGCCGATGATGTCAACTCTGACAGGCGGGTCGCTGTCTGCGGGTCCCAATTGTCCTATCAAAAGAACCGTGCGCAACTCACCAGGGTCTGTGGCTGGCAGGACTGACGCGCAGTGCATTGTCCCAATTGCTCCTGATTGGGTCGTGACCCGAAAATCCCCCGCCTGCATCGTCGAAATGTCTATCTCAGTCGAGAAGATCACAGGCATTCCGGTATTACCCTCTGAACCTCTGCAAATCACATTCGAGACGCGAGGCAATGCATCGAGCCCGTGAAAGGCCGAAAGGAGTTCAGCGGATTGACCGTTCGCCTCTCTTGGCAGGCCAGCATCTACGGTCGTGTCAGAGAGGTCGCGATTGGATATGTTATCGGTCCAAACACCTGGTCCGTAAAGAAAAAACCACGTGAAAGCTACGGCAATAAGCGCAACCACGGCACCCAAACCGCCTAAGATAAACCGCTTCGAGATGCCTTTGGGCATTCAATGTACCTCCGCGCTATGTTGCTTGCGATTTAAATTCTTAACCGAGACTTCCTATCGACCAAAGCGACATTAGAGAGCTGCGGAACAACCAAAAGATTTGAACAAATGGATACCGATCGTGCTGAAAGCCCAAGTATTGCGCCATCTATGAGCGACTGTATTGTCCGCAGAATAGACTTGCAGTCTCTTTCCCCATGGCGCCCAATCCCAACGCACGCTAACCTCCGCCCAACCCGCGACAGAGGATTCCCCTATGCCCTTTACCCTTGCCACCTGGAACATCAACTCGGTCCGTCTGCGCGAGCCTATCGTGCTGAAATTGCTGCGCGACGAAGCCCCCGATGTGCTGTGCCTGCAGGAGTGTAAATCGCCGGTCGAGAAAATTCCGACTGAAGGTTTTGCTGAACTGGGCTATACCCACATGGTTGCGCGTGGGCAGAAGGGCTATAATGGCGTTGCGATCCTGTCGCGTATCCCAATGGAGGAAGTGGGCGACAAGGATTTCGCTGGTCTTGGCCATGCCCGCCACATCGCGGCACGGCTGGAAAACGGCGTGACCATCCAGAACTTCTATGTCCCTGCAGGTGGCGATGTGCCCGACCGCGAGGTGAACGAGAAATTCGGACAGAAGCTCGATTATCTCGCCGACATGCGCGACTGGTTCCGCGCAGAAAAGCCCGAGAAATCGATTCTGGTTGGCGACCTGAACATCGCCCCGCGCGAAGACGATGTGTGGTCGCACAAGCAACTGCTTAAGGTCGTTTCGCACACCCCGATCGAGGTCGAAGCGCTGGCCGAGACGCAGGATGCAGGCGGATGGGTCGATGTCACACGCCAGGATATCCCCGAGGGGCAGCTTTACAGCTGGTGGTCTTACCGTGCGCGCGATTGGGATGCGGCCGATAAGGGGCGGCGGCTGGATCACGTCTGGGCTACGCCCGATATCTCGAACGCGGGGCATTCTAGCCGCGTCCTGCGCGATGCACGCGGATGGGAAAAGCCCAGCGACCACGCTCCGGTCTTTGCCACTTTCGACCTTTAATTCTGCAATTCAACCCTTGGTTTCTGCCCTATGCGGTTGCATATAGGGCGCAAGTTCGAACGAAAGAGTGAGTGTCATGGACCTTCTGAACAGCGCAGCCAGCCCCGATACAGCGGATCTGATCAAGGACGGGTCCGAGGCCACGTTTATGGCCGACGTCGTAGAGGCTTCGCAGGAAATTCCGATCATCGTGGATTTCTGGGCGCCATGGTGCGGGCCGTGCAAAACTCTGGGACCTCTGCTGGAAGACGCTGTGACCACCGCCAAGGGCGCGGTGAAAATGGTCAAGATCAACGTGGACGAGGCGCAGATGATCGCCTCGCAAATGCGTATCCAGTCTATTCCGACCGTCTATGCCTTTTTCAAGGGTCAGCCGGTTGACGGGTTTCAAGGCGCATTGCCGGGGTCGGAGATCAAGGCATTTGTCGATCGTGTTATCGAAGCGGCAGGGGGCGAAAGCCCGGGCGGGCAATTGGATGACGCTGTTCAAGCGGCCGAAGAAATGCTGTCCGAAGGCGCAGCTGCGGACGCGGCGCAGACCTTTGCCGCCATTCTGGGCGAAGATCCGAACCATGCGGCGGCGTATGGTGGTCTGGTGCGCGCCCATATCGCAGCCGGCGATCTGGAACAGGCCGAGGCCATTTTGAACGGTGCCCCTGCCGAAATTTCCACCTCTGCCGAAGTGGAGGCCGCGCATGCGCAACTGGAATTGGCCAAACAAGCCGCAGATGCGGGTCCCGTGGCCGAACTGACTGCGGCAGTTCAGGCTGACGCGGACAACCACCAGGCCCGGTTCGACTTGGCGCAGGCCTTGCACGCCAATGGTGACGTGGAAGAGGCCGTAAGCCAGTTGCTTGAACTGTTCCGACGGGATCGCGAATGGAACGACGGCGCAGCCAAGGCGCAGTTGTTCACGATCTTCGATGCGCTCAAGCCAAACGACCCGATTGTTCTGAACGGGCGGCGCAAACTCAGCTCGATGATATTTGCCTAATCTCTGATCAGAGCTACACTGGGGTACATGATGCATCCCGCTGATCTGCCGGAAACGGTTTCCGTCTTTCCTTTGCCTGGGGCGCTGCTGTTGCCCCGCTCGCGCCTGCCGCTGCACATTTTCGAGCCGCGCTATCTGCAGATGTTGGACGACGCCCTGAAAACGCCCGAGCGTTTGATCGGAATGGTGCAGCCAAATCCCTGCCAAAGCGACGATGACAAGCTGCATCAGATCGGCTGCGCGGGGAGGGTGACACAGTTTTCGGAAACCGAAGATGGCCGTTACCTGATTACGCTGACCGGGATTTCGCGCTTTCGCGTCAAGTCCGAGCTGGACGCCTTTACCCCTTACCGCCGCTGTCAGGTGTCCTGGGATGGGTTTGACCGCGACCTTGGCCGGGCCGAACAGGATGACGGGTTCAACCGCACAAACTTTCTGACGTTGCTGGAGCGGTTTTTTTCGTCCCGGCAGCTATCGACCGACTGGGATTCGTTGAAGGACGCGGATGATGAACTGCTGGTCAACTCGCTTTCCATGCTGCTGGACTTTGAGCCCGAGGAAAAACAGGCCTTGCTAGAAGCGCCCTGTCTGCGTACCCGTCGCGAAACTTTGGTAACACTGATCGAATTCGCCATGCGCGGCGGATCGAGCGAGGAAAAGCTGCAATGACCACGCCTGAACACGCCTTTGACCGTCGTATGCTTGAGGCGATGATTTGCCCGCAGACGCAGACAACCCTGCACTATGATGCGGAAAAGCAGGAACTGGTTTCAAAGGCTGCGGGGCTGGCATTTCCGATCCGCAACGGCATTCCGGTGATGCTGGTCGACGAGGCGCGGCAACTGGATTAAATCGCGCGCCCTTGAAGCAGTTTTGGCAGGTCCCCGGTCAGTCCGGCGGCCTCGCGCACGAAGCCCCGCCGCAGGGCCGGAAGCGACCCGACAATCCCCATCCCGATGTCGCGCCCAACGCGCAACAGGGGGTTGTCATTTGAAAACAGCTTGTTGAACACATCCGTCGCCATGGCCAGCGACGCCGTGTCAAAGCGCCGCCATTCCTGATAGCGCTCCAGCACCAGAACCGATCCGATATCCTCGCCGCGCCGTCCGGCCAGGGTCAGCACCTCGGCCAGCGCACCCACGTCACGTAACCCGGCATTAAGCCCCTGACCGGCAATCGGGTGCATACCGTGTGCTGCATCTCCGACAAGGGCCATTCGTTCACCAATGAAGGCGTTCGCGATCGTGAGGTTCAAAGGATAAGTGAACCGGTCCCCAGCCAGTTTGATATCACCAAGGAAATCACCAAAGCGGGGCCGCAGGATCTGCATATAATCCGCTTCGGGCAGGGCATTGATGCGTTTTGCGGCGTCGGTCCGTTCGCTCCAGACAATTGAACTGCGGTTGCCGGTCAATGGCAGGATCGCAAGCGGACCGGGCGGCATGAAGAACTGATGCGCGACACCGTGATGGGGCAGGTCATGTTCGATGGCGCAGACCAGAGCAGTCTGGCCGTAATCCCATCCGCTGCGCTTGATGCCTGCACGTGCAGCCGTACCGCTGCGGCGACCATCGCACCCTACAAGCAGGCCGCCTGTCAGGGTCGAGCCGTCATCCAGAGTTAGGGTGACGTCCGTTGCGTCGTGATCCTGTGCAATGACTGTTCGGCCACTGATCTGCGTGATGTTGCTGTCCGCGTCCATCGCATCCAAAAAGGCGCGGCGCAGATGGCGATCCTCGACCATGTATCCCATTGGGCCTTCTTCGATCTCGGCGTGATCGAAATGCATGAAGAAGGGTGATGGCCCGGTCCCTGCGTGCCCGTCCGTGACCTTGATCTCAAGCATCGGCTGGGCGTGGTCGGCGACCCGGTCCCACACACCAATCGTTTGCAGCAAGCGCTGAGAGGCCAGCGCAAGCGCATAGGCACGCCCGTCGAAGGCGGCGTTTTTCCGAACTTTCTCGGCCAAGGCGTCGATGATCGTGACGGTATGCCCCGTCTGAGCCAATGCTAGTGCCAATGCGGGGCCGTTCAGACCGCCACCAACGATCAGGATATCGGGCTTGTGTTCCATGCCGTGCAATATGCGCGCCCTTTCGGGATTGTCCATATGCGGTCCTGTCGCTACCGTCGCCCAAAGCGACTTTTTCCAAGGGGGTAGGAATGCAGGATTGGTTGACCATGACCGCGTGTGATCTGGGCCGAGGCATTGGAATGGGCCAGATCGACCCTGTTGAATTGACCGAAACCTACCTGTCCGCCATCACCGCGCACCCCCACCGGGACCGCATTTATGCCCGCGTTACCGAAACACGCGCCCGCGCCGAGGCCGAAGCTGCGCGCGTGCGGGTCAAACTGGGCTTGCGCCGGTCCCTGCTAGATGGTGTGCCAATCAGTTGGAAAGACTTGTTTGATACCGCTGGTACAGAGACCGAGGCCGGATCAGCCCTTTTGAAAGGGCGCGTCCCTGACCGGGATGCGGTTGTTGTCAGAAATGCAACGGCAATGGGGGCGGTTTGTCTGGGAAAGACCCATATGAGCGAACTGGCCTTTTCCGGGCTGGGTCTGAACCCGATCACCGGGACGCCGCCCTGTATCGACGATGTGGACGCGGTGCCGGGCGGGTCATCCTCGGGTGCTGCGGCATCTGTCGCGTGGGGGCTGGCTGCGGGCGGTATTGGGTCGGACACTGGTGGGTCGGTCCGTATTCCTTCGGCTTGGAACAATCTTGTCGGGTTGAAGACCACTGCAGGGCGCGTGACGCTTGAGGGGACTGTGCCCTTGTGTTTGCGGTTTGATACGATTGGCCCATTGGCGCGTTCTGTCGAGGACGCCGCCCATCTGCTGGCGCTGCTGGAAGGCGGCACGCCCGCTGACCTGCGGGGTGCAACGCTGCAGGGCCGCCGTTTCGCCGATTTGCAGAACGTGGCCAAGGATGATCTGCGGGATGGCCCGGGCGCGGCTTACGAATCTGCACTGGACCGTTTGCGAGAGGCCGGAGCCGAGATTGTCCCGCTGGAGGTGCCCGAACTGAACGACGCCATGAGCCTGTCCGGTGTCCTCTATACGACCGAAGCATATGGTCTGTGGCGCGACGTGATCGAGGCCAACCCCGATGCAATGTACCCAGAGATTCTGGAGCGGTTCCGCGCGGGCAAGAACGTGTCAGGGCCGGATTACATTGCGGCCTGGTCCCGGTTGAAAGCCTGCCGGACCGCATGGGATGCGGCGACGGCCGGTTTTGACGCAGTTCTGGCCCCAACCGCGCCGATCTTTCCCCCAAATCTTGAGCGGCTGATGACGGATCATGACTACTATGTCACCGAGAACCTGCTGGCATTGCGCAACACCCGGATCGGCAATCTGATGGGATTGGCCGCGCTGACCGTTCCGACGGGAACGGCGGGGTGCGGGTTGATGATGATGGGGTATCCGGGATCGGAAGAAGCGCTTTTGCGGGTGGGTGCGGCGGTCGAAACCGCTCTGGCGTGAATGCCACAATCCCCTGATTCGGCGCCGCTTTGTCTGGACGAAGCGGAATCCGACCTGTAATCTGCCAAAAAACGGGGCGAAAACGATCCCGGTATTGAGGCAGTAGTTATGAATTTTCCCGAGCGGTTCTCGAACCTACCGGAATATGCTTTCCCGCGTCTGCGCACCCTGTTGGATCATCACCAGCCGGGCGGTGATGTCATTCACATGACCATCGGCGCGCCCATGCATGATTTTCCCGCATGGGTGACAGATGTAATCATGGAAAACGCGGCCGGATTTCAGGGCTACCCCCCAAATGAGGGCTCTGCCGAGCTGCGTGGCGCAATCACCGATTGGATCAAACGCCGCTATGGTGTGACGATGGACCCAGAAGCCAATGTCATGGCCCTGAACGGCACGCGCGAAGGGCTGTACAACGCGGCAATGGCATTGTGCCCCGAGGAAAAGAACGGGCAGAAACCGGCCATCCTGTGCCCCAACCCCTTTTATCAGGTCTATATGGTCGCCTCGATCTCGATCGGGGCCGAGCCGGTATTTGTGCCTGCCACCGCTGCAACCGACCATCTGCCAGACTATGCAGGTCTGCCCGAGGATGTTCTCAACCGTACGGTTGCGGCCTATATCTGTTCCCCGGCCAACCCGCAGGGCGCGGTGGCGTCGCGCGACTACTGGGCCGAACTGATCCGGCTGGCCGAAAAATATGATTTCCGCATCTTCGCGGATGAATGCTATTCCGAGATCTACCGCGATGAGGCCCCGACCGGTGTTTTGACCGTCGCGCAGGAACTGGGCGCTGATCCTGAGCGGATCACCCTGTTCAATTCGCTGTCCAAACGGTCAAACGTCGCCGGGCTGCGTTCCGGTCTGATCGCAGGTGGCCCAGAAACGATCAAACGGGTCAAACAGCTGCGCAACTATGCGGGCGCACCCCTGCCGCTGCCTTTGCAGGCGGCTGCGGCACAGCTGTGGGCGGATGAAGCGCATGTGGCCGAAAACCGCGCGCTCTATCAGGAAAAATACGACATTGCGGATCAGGTTTTCGCGGGCATTCAGGGGTATATGGCGCCGCAGGCCGGGTTTTTCCTTTGGTTGCCGGTCAATAATGGCGAAGAAACCGCATTGAAGCTGTGGCTGGAAACCGGGGTCCGGGTATTGCCGGGCGCATATCTTTCTCAAGGCGATCCGGGGCAAAACCCGGGCGAACAATTTATCCGGGCTGCTTTGGTGGCCCCAAAAACAGAGTTGCAGCAAGGGCTGATCAAGCTCCGCGACTGCATCTATTCGTGAGGTACGAGGGCAAAATGGCATCATATAACGCGCGCAATCGCGATCCTTTGCTGGACAGTACGACGCAAGCCGCCATTGAGCGGCGCAGTAAAGAGTTGATCGGCATTGCCTTGATCCTGCTGGGCCTGGCCGCAGCCGCGATGATCTGGTCTTACACACCGGACGATCCCAACTGGATGGTGTCGACCGATGCGCCGGTGCAGAACTGGATGGGCCGGATCGGTGCGTCGATTGCCGCGCCCCTGTTCATGATTGTCGGCTGGGGCAGTTGGAGCATTGCGCTGGTTCTGATCGGATGGGGCGTACGATTTGCAGGTCATTTTGGCGAAGAACGTGCGATTGCCCGGCTGATCTTTGCTCCGATCTGGATAGCGATTGTGTCCGTTTACGCGGCAACGCTTGTCCCGGGCGAGGCGTGGCGTACCACGCACAGCTTTGGGCTGGGTGGTCTGTTTGGCGACACGGTTATGGGCGCTTTGCTGACGCTGTTGCCGATCTCGTCGCATTTCATGGTCAAGGTTATGTCTTTGGCTATGGCGGTCGGAATGTTGTCGCTTGGCGTGTTTGTTCTGGGGTTCACCAAGGATGATGTGCGCAAAGGCTTCCGTGCATTCCTGTTGGGTCTGGTCATGTCATACGATGGGTTGATGAACCTGCTGGGCCGGGGCGCCGCAGCGACAGCGCAGGCCGCCCGTGATCGCCGCGCGCAATGGGACGACCGTAAATCGGCAAGGGCAGAAGCCGCCGAAGCTGTTTTTGAAGATGAACTGGCCTATGCCGACCCCGTATTCGACGAACCCCCGCTAGAGTCGCCCGAGCCTGTGAAAACAGGCCTTCTTGCGCGGATGCCTTCCTTGATCCGCCGTCCAGAACCGATGCCCGAGCCTGAACTGCTGGATCGTGAGCCTGTTGCTGGGTTTGATGAGATGCCGGGTGAAGACCGCATTCGGTCAAAAATTTCCGCCGCCGTGCGCAACCGCAAAGTCGCAACCGGCGAGATGACGCCTGAGCCGGATCCGAACCTGCCGCTGACCAAAGGGCGAGGCCGGGGCCCCGATCCGCTTATCCTGAATGCGGGTGGCGCGGGTGACTTGCCGCCTGAACCGCCGATGACGTCGGCGGGTCTGCCGGTGGAACCGATGATGTCGGCACCTTTGACAGACGATTGGCAAGAGTCTGTCTTGCAAGAGGAGACGCTCGGCGCGGATTACGAAGAGGGGGCCGTGTTTGAAGATGTGGCAGAACACGCTCCGCAACAGCGCCCGGCTGTAAAAATCCCGGTTGCCGAACCCCGCAAACCGGTGGTTGCACAGCCCGTGCGCCGCGCACCGCAACCGTCGCGCCGTGCGCAGGCCGAGGCACAGCCAACGCTGTCCTTTGAAGAAAGGCATTCGGATTTCGAACTGCCGCCTTTGGGGCTGCTGTCGAACCCCTCCAGCATTCAGCGCCACCACCTGAGCGATGAGGCGCTGGAAGAAAACGCGAGGATGCTGGAAAACGTGCTGGACGACTACGGTGTGAAGGGTGAGATCGTCAGCGTCCGCCCCGGCCCCGTTGTCACCATGTACGAGCTTGAGCCCGCCCCGGGCCTGAAAGCCAGCCGGGTGATTGGGTTGGCGGACGATATCGCGCGGTCGATGTCGGCGCTGTCGGCACGGGTGTCGACGTTGCCGGGCCGCTCGGTCATCGGGATCGAACTGCCCAACGAAAATCGCGAAATGGTGGTGCTGCGCGAAATCCTCGCCAGCCGTGACTTTGGCGATGGCAACCACGCGCTGCCTTTGGCTTTGGGTAAGGATATCGGCGGTGAATCCGTTGTGGCGAACCTTGCGAAAATGCCTCACCTGCTGATCGCGGGCACCACAGGGTCCGGTAAGTCGGTGGCGATCAACACGATGATCCTGTCGCTGCTTTATAAGCTGACGCCGGATGAATGCCGCCTGATCATGATCGACCCCAAGATGCTGGAACTGTCTGTTTATGACGGCATCCCGCATCTGCTGTCCCCTGTTGTGACCGACCCTAAAAAGGCGGTGGTCGCCCTGAAATGGGTCGTGGGTGAGATGGAGGATCGTTATCGCAAAATGTCCAAAATGGGCGTGCGCAACATCGCAGGCTACAACGGCCGTGTGAAAGACGCGCTGGCCAAGGGTGAAATGTTCAGCCGCACGGTCCAGACCGGATTCGATGATGAGACGGGCGAACCGGTGTTTGAGACCGAAGAATTCGCGCCCGAAGCGATGCCCTATATCGTCGTAATTGTCGACGAGATGGCCGACCTGATGATGGTTGCAGGTAAAGAGATCGAAGCCTGCATTCAACGTCTGGCTCAGATGGCGCGGGCTTCGGGCATTCACCTGATCATGGCCACGCAGCGTCCTTCGGTCGATGTGATTACCGGTACGATCAAGGCGAACTTCCCCACCCGGATTTCGTTCCAGGTGACGTCCAAGGTCGACAGCCGCACCATTCTGGGCGAGATGGGCGCCGAACAACTGCTGGGGCAGGGCGACATGCTCTATATGGCGGGCGGCGCCAAGATCACGCGCTGCCATGGTCCGTTTGTCTCGGATGAAGAGGTCGAAGAAATCGTCAGCCACCTGAAACAGTTCGGCCCGCCAGATTACATGAGCGGCGTCGTGGATGGCCCGGCTGAGGAAAAAGCCGACAATATTGACGCCGTGCTGGGCCTGAACACTGGTGGCAATACGAACGGTGAGAACGCTTTGTACGATCAGGCCGTGGCGATCGTGATCAAGGATCGCAAATGCTCGACCTCGTACATCCAGCGAAAACTCGCCATCGGATACAACAAAGCCGCGCGACTGGTTGAGCAAATGGAGGATGAAGGCGTTGTTTCCTCGGCAAACCATGTCGGAAAACGCGAAATCCTTGTGCCCGAGCAATAAGAGCCTTTGCGGAATACCGCCGTATCGAAATCGAGTGACGCGCTGAAATTATGGGTTTCAGCGCGTCTGCTGTCTTAGGCACCCCTGAAATTGGATTTGGATATTTAATAACAGTGGCGAAACGCATATCTGGTAGATCATGAAACAGATTGCTTTTGCCCTGGCCCTGACGCTGGTTGCGCCGGCTGCGTGGGCCGCTGAAAAACTGCCTTTGTCGCAGATATCCAACTATCTCAACGGTCTGAAAACCGTTGAGACCACGTTCACTCAGGTCAATGATGATGGCTCATTGAGCACTGGTAAGCTGTGGATGGAACGGCCGGGCAAGATGCGGTTCGAATATGATCCACCAAACAGCGCGGTTGTTCTGGCGCGTGCAGGAACGGTTCAGATATTCGACCCGAAATCCAACCAACCGCCCGAGCAATACCCGCTGAAGCGCACGCCGTTGTCGCTGGTACTGGCGCGTAACGTCAATCTGGGGCAGGCCAATATGGTCGTCGGGCATGAGTTTGACGGAACAGCCACGGTTGTTACCGCTCAGGACCCGAAAAACCCCGAGTCGGGCCGGATTGAGCTGATGTTCACTGGCGATCCGATCGAGCTGCGCAAATGGGTCATCCACGACAATGCCGGTAGCCAGACTACTGTTCTGCTGGGCCAATTGGATACGGATAACAGGTTGGATCAAAGCCTGTTTTCCAACCGCGCGCGAAGCGGGTCAGGCAATCGCTGACCCGCTAAATTCTGTTAGTACCGGCAGCCGGCCAACTGTGCCTGATACAGCTTGGCGCGTGCGTCCACATCATTTGCGACGTTCAACAGCCAAGTCTTGCTGTAATGGCTGCCGCGCGCGTATCCAGTGTGACCTTCGTGATAGGCGAGATACTGGTTTCGCGTGTCGCTGGGGTGAATGCCGTTCCGTTCATAGCTTTTGTTCATGTACCAGCCGATGAAATCCGAAGCGTCCCGGATGCGGTCGCGCTTGGCGCGGCGTTTGCCGGTCTCTTTCTGGTATTCATCCCAGGTTCCGTCCAATGCCTGACTGAACCCATAGGCGCTGCTTTGGCGGCCCATGGGAATGACGCCCAACACGTATTGATGTGGTGTTCTTGCGTCATGGCGATAGCGGCTTTCCTGATAGATAGTCGCCATCTGGACGTGAACCGGGACGCCCCATTTGCGTTCGGTGCTTTTGAACGCTTTGATATAATCCGGCCGTTCGCGCGCAATGCTGCACGCGTCATTTAGCTTGCTGGGCGGTTGCTTTGACCCGCCCCCACAGGATGCCAAAAGCAGCACCCCGAAGAGTACGATAAGAATTCTGCTCATGTGCCTCGTGCCTTTTTTCTTTATTCTAGCGCAGATTGCGCTCCGAGGAAATCACAATCGCTATAGAACAATAGCTAGAATTATAGGCAAAGCGGCAACAGACAGAACGGTTGAGACCATGACCAGCCCGGCGACGGCGTCTGAATCTGCGTCAAACCGTTCGGCCAGCAGGTATGAAGTCACCGCAACCGGCGTGCACATTTGCACAAGCAGCACCCCAAATGCGACGGCATCAAGGTCAAACGCCACCGCGATCCCCCACCCTAAAACAAAGCAAACAGCGAGTTTGAGCAGTGATAGCCAGACAGCCTGACCCAACTTGCGGGTGGTCAGGCGCGCGATGGCGACACCCACGGTGATCAACATCATGGGAATCGCCATTTGCCCCAGCAAGTCCAGTGTATTGGTCAGAAAGACCGGGGTCTCCCATCCGCGCCACAGGAACAGCGCACCGAGCAATGTGGCCCATACCATCGGCTCACGGGCAACTTTGCCAAACGCGCCTTTGCCCGCGACCAGATAGATGCCGTAAGTGAACGAAAACAACGCGGTAACGGCCAGAAACACGACCGCAAACCCCAAGCCCGCCTGACCGAAGGCAAACAGGCACAAGGGCAATCCAAGATTTCCGGTGTTCCCAAAGATCAGCGGTGCCAGATATGTCCGGCGATCCAACCCGCCAAGCCGCACGAATACCTCGAAGGCAACAGCCAGCACAATGTGACCCGCAATGGCCGCCACGGTAAAGCGCGTCAGTTCACCGGCCGGGATCTCTGTCTGCATCAGCGCAACAAAGATAAGGCTGGGCACCGCAAGGGTAACCGCAAGGCGGGTTACAAACTGCAGCCTGTATTCAAACCCCAGTTTGACCCAGACAAAGCCGATACCCGCCAAAAGAAAGACAGGGGCTACGATTTCAAAGACTGTCAGTAAGAGGTTCACAGACTGTTTCCCTAAATTTCAGATCAATGATTGGCATTCTCGCGCGGAAAGAGGTAGTAAGACCCTTGGGGGCTGTGAAAATGCTTAAGACAAACGCCAAGTACCGTTTGGGCCAGGTGGTCCGCCACAAAAAACATCCCTTTCGGGGGGTGATTTTCGACGTGGATCCAGAGTTTTCCAATACCGAAGAATGGTATCAGGCCATTCCGGAAGACAGCCGTCCGATCAAGGATCAGCCGTTCTATCATTTGTTGGCAGAGAATGATCAATCCTTCTATGTTGCTTATGTTTCTGAACAAAACCTGATTGCCGACCAGTCGGGCGAACCTGTGGAACATCCTGATATCCCCGACATGTTCGGCCCGTTCGAAAACGGGGCGTACCCGCTGCACTTTCATTTGAACTGATCGGGTCTGCGTCCTGCGTTTGGGTCAATACCCCAGTGCACAACCGTCTTTCCTGGGATCGCTTCCGCCTTCCAAAACGCCGTCTTTACGGATCCTGATTGCCTGGGCTCCGCCAAGTGGTGTTTCTGGTGTTTGGACATTGTGACCCATGTCGACCAACTGTTGAGCGACCTTGGGCGGAATTCCGCGCTCTAGCTTAAGAACGCCTGCATCTGCAAAGGCGCGCGGGGCGTCAATACTCTGCTGCAGTCCTAGCCCGTGATCCGTGAGGTTGGACAAAAGCCGGGCGTGCCCGGTTGGTTGAAAAGCACCGCCCATAACGCCGAATGGCATGGTGACGCGCCCATTTTCGCAGAGCATTCCGGGAATGATCGTGTGCATCGGGCGTTTGCCGGGGCCCATTTCATTGGGATGTCCGGGTTCAAGCGTGAATCCTGCCCCTCGATTTTGTAGCAGTATCCCGTATTTCTCGGACGCGATGCCCGAGCCAAAGCTGTGGAAGATCGAATAGATCAAGGAAACGGCCATCCGGTCGCGGTCAACGACCGTAATGTAAACGGTGTCTTTGTGGATTGCCTCTGTCAGGGGGGGTGCCGCTTGCATCGCGCGTTTGGGGTCAATCAGGGCTGCCAGTCTGTCGGCCAAGGCCTGATCGCAGAATAACTCGGCCCGCGCAGTGTGATCAGGGTCTGCAATGAACCGGTTGCGCGCGTCATAGGCCAGTTTCGAGGCTTCGGCCTCGATATGTATGCGCTCGGTCCCGAAGGGATCCATGTTGGTCAGATCGAAGCTTTTCAGAATGTTCAAAAGCAGGATCGCGGTCGCGCCCTGTCCGTTTGGTGGGTGTTCGACAATGTCAACACCCTGATAATTGCCAACTACGGGCTTGGATTCGGTGCATTGGGTTGTCTGAAAATCAGCAATCGAGTGCGCGCCGCCCATTTGCGTCAGTGCATCGACCATATCATGTGCGATGTCGCCAGAATAGAAGGCGTCGCGCCCCCGCTTGGCGATCTGACGCAGAACTTCGGCTTGACCGGGTGAGCGGAAGACCTGCCCGACCTTCGGCACCTTACCGTCGATCAGGTAATGACCGCGCGCGGGACCCTGCAGCGTTGCCTCGCCAGTTTGCCAGTCGAACGCGACCCTTGGTGCCACCGGCACACCGATGTCGGCGTAGTGAATCGCTGGCTGAAGGATCGCGTCGAGGCCCAGTTTACCTTCCGTTTCGGAGAGATGGCACATCGCGTCCACCGCGCCGGGTATGGTGACTGAGTCCGTTGTATTCAGCGGCACAGTCGTCAGACCGGCATCGCGCAGTTTCTGGGGGTCCGCCGCCGAAGGTGCCCGCCCCGAACCATTCAGCGCGCGGATTTCATTTTCTCCGGCTCGGTTGAAAAGCACAAAGCAATCGCCGCCCAGCCCGGTCATCTGCGGTTCGCAAATGCCCAGAAGGACGGCTCCGGCGATCGCCGCATCCATTGCGTTGCCGCCTTTTTGCAGAATGTTCACCGCGACTTGGGCTGCCAAAGGGTGCGATGTGGCACACATGCCTTCTGTCGCCAGAACTTCGGATCTGCCCGGAGTGTGAAAATCCCGCATAGCTTTGTTTCCCTGATTGAACGCGCCGAAGGTATCGCGCAGGCACGTATTGTCCAGTCAAATCAATGGGAAGTTCCTCGGCGCCGTTCACTGGGTGGGGGCTGTGACACTGGACGCCGAGGGAAGCTATCTGAGCTACGGGAATCACTATGCCCTTTGTTTGCGGCGTGACCATGGTTTGATTGTGGCGATTTTGGGTCAGCCGGAGTCTGGAAAATCGAACCGAAGCGACAGCCTGTTGCAGCCCTCTTTGCGCTCATACCGAATGTCGCTGGTCAGTTCATGGATCAGAAACCAGCCAAACCCACCCTCGGGCAATTCATCAATCGTTTCGCCCAATGCTGCGGGTATGCCTTCGGGAATACAAAACCCGGGCAGAGGCATGCCGGTGTCGGAAATCAGGATATCGAGCCAGTTCTGGTGAAAGCGGCAATGCACTTGCACTCTGGCTGGGGTTATCCCGGCATACGCATGTTCGACCACGTTGTTGATGGCCTCTGCCAGCGCGATTTTCACGTCACCGGCCCTGTGACCGGGCAGGCCTTTTTCTTCGAGGCACAAGCTCAGCCTGGCGATGCCAAGGCTGGCTTCTGCTTCAGTCGCGGCAAAGCTCAAATCCAGGCAGTTACAGTTACTCATTAGTGTTGTGCCAATTCCGTTGAGCGGCTGGTTAGTCTGTGGGGGCGGACAGCGCGTCGTCCAGCGACGCAAACAGCTTGAATACCGTATCCATGCGCGTCAGCCGAAATACCTTTTCGACAAAGGGATGCAGGCCGGCCAAGTCCAGCCTGCGACCATTGCCGAGCTGTTTCATCGCAGCGACGATAGCGCCAAGACCGCTGGAATCAATGAACTCTACGTGAGTCAGATTCAGAATGACCCGTGCGTTGCCACTTTGGGCTTCGTTTCTCATGTCTTCCTTGAACTGGATGGCCATAGCTGCATCTATCCGGTCTGAGTGAACCGTGATGACCTGTGTGCCGCCTGTTGTTTCGCTGGTCAGGCTCATGCGCGATGATCCTTTAAACTGAAATTCAATCGTAGAAATACGCTAGACGGCAATTCTTACCATTCGGTATCCATCAATCCGGAAAACAAGAGGAGCACCCCGATGAAACATGTTGTTATTGCTGGCGCGGCCCGGACACCTATGGGCGGATTTCAAGGTGTGTTTGACGGTGTGCCAGCGGCCGATCTGGGCGGGGCTGCAATTCGCGCGGCGTTGCAAGGGGCCGGAACCGAAACGGTAGACGAAGTTCTGATGGGTTGCGTTCTGCCCGCTGGTCAGGGGCAGGCACCGGCGCGGCAGGCCGGGTTTGCGGCGGGTCTGGATGAAGACGTCCCCGCCACAACGCTGAACAAGATGTGCGGCTCTGGCATGAAGGCCGCGATGATGGCGTTCGACCAGATCGCGCTGGGGCACGCGGACACAATGGTCGCGGGGGGGATGGAGAGTATGACCAACGCCCCTTATCTGCTGCCGAAGATGCGCGGCGGGGCCCGGATCGGGCATGGTCAGGTCGTGGACCACATGTTCCTTGATGGATTGGAGGATGCCTACGACAAGGGTCGGCTGATGGGCACCTTTGCCGAGGATTGTGCGGAAGCCTACCAGTTCACCCGCGAGGCGCAGGATGAATATGCGCTGCAGTCCCTGTCCAATGCTCTGGCCGCACAGGAAAGCGGGGCGTTTTCGGACGAGATCACTCCGGTCGTTGTCCCGACCCGCAAGGGTGAGGTGCAGCACGCCGCAGACGAACAGCCGCAATCTGCCCGACCCGAGAAGATACCCACACTGAAACCTGCATTCCGCAAAGATGGGACCGTGACGGCAGCCAACTCATCCTCGATCTCGGATGGGGCGGCTGCGCTTGTGCTTGCGTCCGAGGATGCGGCCAATGATCAGGGGCTTACCGTACGTGCGCGAATTCTGGGCCATGCCAGCCATGCTCAGGCGCCAGGGTTGTTCACAACTGCACCTGTCCCCGCCGCCCAGAGATTGCTGTCCAGGATCGGATGGTCCAAGGATGATGTCGACCTGTGGGAGGTGAACGAAGCCTTTGCTGTTGTGCCGATGGCATTCATGCATGAAATGGGCTTGCCACGTGACAAGGTAAACGTAAATGGCGGGGCCTGCGCATTGGGGCACCCGATCGGCGCTTCGGGCGCGCGCATTATGGTGACGCTTTTGAATGCGTTGGAAAAGCGTAACCTGAAACGGGGTGTCGCGGCGATCTGCATCGGTGGCGGAGAAGGCACCGCGATCGCGATCGAACGTGTTTGACCCATGGGCGGTTTCGGCATAGGTGGCGAGGCAAGACGACCTATGCCGGGCCATTCAAGATGACTGTTGATTACGACCTGCTAGCGAAAACCATCTCAGCCCTGACCGAAGGGGAAACTGACGCGGTCGCACTTATGGCAACCGTCGCGTGCGAGGTGCATCATTCCGACGATCGGTTCGACTGGACCGGGTTTTACCGCGTGACAGAACCGGATGTGTTGAAGATCGGCCCGTATCAGGGCGGTCACGGATGCCTGGTTATCCCGTTCGAGCGGGGTGTCTGTGGCGCTGCTGCGCGAATGGGCGAGGTGCAGCTTGTGCCCGACGTGGATGCTTTTCCCGGCCATATCGCCTGTGCATCGACCACGCGGTCGGAACTGGTCTTGCCGGTGCGAAACGCGTCAGGCGACATCATTGCCGTGTTTGACATCGACAGCGATCAACCGGACGCATTCACGCAGCAGGACGCAGACGCGCTTGATGCAATTCTGACTGCCGTTTTCGCGAGTTAACTCCGGCAAGTGCGGCACTGGCCGGAGCTTTATGCGTCACGCGCTGAGGATCTTGGCTTTTTGGGCTGCGAATTCTTCGTCTGTCAGAACGCCCTTTTCCTTTAAGGCGGCAAGACGCTCCAACTCGTCCGCGGTGGATACCGTCGCGACGGATCGGATGTAATCCTTCTGTGCTTCTTCGATCTTGTTCATCGCCTCGACATTGTGTTCATGCATCTTTTCGCCTCGTGCGATCAGATAGGACAGAACCCCAAGCCAGGGAACAAGGATAACAAACGCGATCCATGCGGCCTTGCCGAAACCGCTCAGGTCTTTTGAGCGGAACACATCGGCCACCACCGAAATCATTACCCAGAACCAGGCTACCATCAGGAATAGCCAGAAGATCGACCACACTATGTCGAAAAACCCGATGCCATTTTCCATGTCTCTTCCAACCCTTTGCCAATATAAGATTTTTTCAGGAATTCAGTAACTACGTCACTGTAGCAGACAGTTTCCTCTTTGGCTGCGGATAATTTTTGATTGGAAGTCCGCGTCTGTCAGGGCGGGAAGCGGGTGGCCAGAAGGTACAGAACAACACCTTGCAGACCGAGCACCAGATAGAGGTACATTGAAAACCGTCGCTTGCGGGTCTTGTGTTGGAAAATCCAGCGTCCCAAAACCGCGCCCGGTGCCCCGCCGATCACGGCGAGCCATAGCAGTTTGGCCTCGGGCACGCGGGTTTTGCGACGTTTGGCGCGCAGTTTGTCCCATCCAAATGCCAGCAGGGTCAGCAGGTTAATGACCCAAAAATACGCAACTGCAATCCACATATCCGACGAATAAACAATCCCCGTCAGACACCCAAGTGAAAAAATGCTTGGAAATTTCACCGACTCAGGTCATCGTGAAAAAGCCACTAAAATTTTCACGAACAACCGGAGCACCACGTGAACAGCCAAGCCCCTAACAGGTCGACTCTTGGCGCGGATATCCGGGCATTGCGCAAAGCGCGGGGTCTGACCCTGACCGAGATCGCGGCGCGTCTGGAGCGTTCGGTTGGATGGCTCAGCCAGGTCGAAAGGGACAAGTCCGAGCCGTCAATCTCAGACTTGCGCCAGATCGCCGAGTGTCTTGGTGTGCCGATGTCGATGTTGTTCGCACATTCAGCCGCACCAGCGGACGAACAGGGGTATATTGTGCGCGCTGGTTCACGCCGTCCTATGGGATCGGGCGAGGAGGGTTTGATCGAGGAATTGCTGTCACCTGATCTGACCGATGATTTCGAAATGGTGCATTCCACGTTCGAACCCCGATCACAAATGCAGACCCCCGCTGATCGTCCCACGCAAGAGGTCGGCTATATGGTGTCCGGCCGTTTGGACCTGACGATCGGAGGACGGCAGTTCTCGGTCGGGCCGGGCGATAGTTTCCGCATCAAACATGAGCCCTATCAATGGGCCAACCCTTATGATGAGCCCGCCGTGGCCATCTGGGTCATTGCGCCTCCGGTTTACTGATGAGCTTCGAGGCTTGGACCATATTCGCCCTGTTCTGGGTGGTGTTCGTCACCACTCCGGGACCGAATGCGGTGAACTGTATCTCGAACGGGATGAGCTTGCCCTTCCCCAAGGCGATGTTGGGCGTGCTGGCGATCCTGACACAGGCCAGCGCCTTCCTGATCCTGTCGGCGCTGGGCATCACTGCGCTGATCGCGGCCTCGCCCACCGGGTTCTTCATCGCCAAGCTGATCGGTGCCGGGTTCCTGATCTGGATGGGTGTTCGCGGCTGGAGCAACGCCAGCAAACCCGCGCCCGCGTCCGAGCGACCCGCGCGCCATATCTATCTGCACGCGCTGGCGGTGGCCACGATCAACCCCAAAAGCGTGGCCGGATATCTGGCGGCGTTTTCGCAATTCGTGCAACCCGACGTGCCGGTCTGGCAGCAGATGGGGGTGATCATACCGACCGCTCTGATCATTACAACGCTCAGCTATACCGGGTTCACCTTGCTGGGCGCGCTGATGGGCAAAGCAGCGCTGGGCGCTGTGTTCAACATCTGGGTGCGCCGCGTGATGGCGACCTGTTTCATCATCTACGGCGTGTTGCTGGGCACCAGCACGGCGCCCACAACAAAGGGGTAAAGACATGCACAAAGGATCCTGCCTTTGCGGCAAGGTTGCCTTCACCATTGACGGAGACCTCGCCGCACCCAATGCCTGCCATTGCGGCCAATGCCGCAGGCAATCGGGGCATTTGTGGGCCTCGTGCGAGACGCATCAGGACAACCTAACCTTTACCTCCAGCGAGACCCTGAATTGGTATCGCGCCTCGGACATTGCCAGGCGCGGCTTTTGCAGCGCCTGTGGCTCGTTCCTGTTCTGGCAGCACAATGACGAGGACACGATTGCGGTTTCGGCGGGGTCATTGGATGAACCGACCGGCTTGAGGCTCGCTCAGCACATCTTTGTCGCGGACAAGGGCGACTATTACGACATCTCAGACGACCTGCCCCAGCGGGCACACTAACAGAGGATCAAGATACATGAGTGATTTTCCAACCAAGGCCCGTGTGGTCATCATCGGTGGTGGCGTCGTGGGCTGCTCGTCCCTGTATCATCTGGCCAAGAAGGGCTGGACCGACTGCGTTCTGCTGGAAAAGAACGAGCTGACGGCCGGGTCTACATGGCACGCGGCGGGCAATGTGCCGACCTTTTCGACCTCGTGGGCGATCATGAACATGCAGCGCTATTCGACCGAGCTGTATGCGCGTCTGGCCGATGAGGTCGACTATCCAATGAACTACCACGTCTCGGGGTCGATCCGTCTGGCGCATAGCAAAGAGCGCATGCAGGAGTTTGAGCGCGCCATGTCGATGGGCCTCTATCAGGGCATCCCGATGGAGATGTGGACCCCGGAGCAGGCGAAAGAGCGCTATCCGTTCCTTGAAACCCATGACCTTGAGGGCGTGCTGTATGACCCGACCGATGGCGACATCGACCCGGCGCAGCTGACGCAGGCGCTGGCCAAGGGGGCGCGGGATCTGGGGGCAAAGATCGTGCGCTTCTGTCCGGCCACCGATGTAACACAGCACGATGACGGCACGTGGACCGTTCACACCGACAAGGGCGATATTGCCTGTGACTATGTGGTCAACGCAGCCGGATACTACGCGCAGCGTGTGGGTGAGATGTTCAAACCCTATGGCGGCCGAATGGTGCCTGCCATGGTCATGAGCCACCAGTACCTGCTGACCGACGAAGTCCCTGAGATCGAGGCATGGACCAAGGAAAACGGCGGCAAGCTGCCGCTGCTGCGCGACGTGGATATCTCGTACTACCTGCGGCAGGAAAAGAACGGCTTCAACCTTGGCCCCTATGAGCCGAACTGCAAGGGCCATTGGATGACCGAAGACGATCCGATGCCCGAGGATTTCAGTTTTCAGCTTTGGAACGACGACCTGGACCGGATCGAGGACATCGTTACCGACGCGATGGAGCGGGTGCCGCTGATGGCGACCTCGGGTGTTGGGCGCGTGATCAACGGCCCGATCCCTTATGCGCCCGATGGTCTGCCGCTTATCGGCCCGATGCCGGGCGTGACAAACGCGTTTGAGGCACACAGCTTTACCTTTGGCATCGCGCAGGGCGGTGGGGCTGGCAAAGTGCTGGCCGAATGGATCGTCGATGGCGCGACCGAATGGGATATGTGGGCCGTCGATCCGCGCCGCTACACCGACTACACCGATCAGGACTACTGCAACCAGAAAGGTATGGAGGTCTACGGCAACGAATACGCCATGCACTTCCCCCATCACGAATGGCCTGCGGCGCGCGATAAGAAACTGTCTCCGGTCCATGCCAAGATCAAGGAGTTGGGCGGCGTGATGGGCGCCTATAACGGCTGGGAACGCGCCAACTGGTTCGCCAAACCGGGCGACGACACCTCGCTAGAAGCGACGCATACATGGGGGCGCTCGGGTCCGTGGGAGAGCCGTATCAAGGAAGAATGCGAGGCTGTGCGTGACCATTGCGGCGTGCTGGACCTGCCGGGCTTCTCGCGGTTCAAAATTCAGGGGCCGGGGGCAGACGAATGGTTGCGCGGGCTTGTGACCGGATCACTGCCCAAGATCGGCCGCGTTGGGCTGGTCTATTTCTCGGACGATCGCGGCCGCATTCTGACTGAAATGTCCGTAACCCGCGAAGCGGAGGACTTGTTTGTGCTGGTCACAGCCGCCACCGCGCAATGGCATGACCGCGAATGGCTGGAACGCCACATGCCCGCAAATGCCGCATTCACGCTGGAAGACTGGACCACGCGTATGGACACGCTGATCGTCACCGGCCCCAAATCGCGCGAGGTTCTGGGCAAATTATGCGATGCCGACCTGACCCTGCCGTGGCTCAGCTTTCAGGAAAGCGAGATCAAAGGCGGCTGGGTTGCCCTTCTGCGAGTGTCCTTCGCCGGAGAGCTGGGATGGGAAATCCACGCCGAAAACGCGGATATGCCAGCGATTTATGAAGCTGTCCTTGAAGCCGGGGCCAAGCCGTTCGGCATGTACGCCCTGAACTCGCTGCGGATCGAGAAAGGCTATCGCGCATGGAAGGGCGATCTGTCGACCGATTATTCGCTGCTGGAAGGCGGGTTGGAGCGCTTCGTCAAGTTGGACAAACCGCAGGACTTCCCCGGCAAGGCGGCGATTCTGAACGAAAAGCAGCAGGGCGTGAAAAAGTCGTTCGTGACCCTGACGGTCGAGGCCGGAGATTGCGACGCGCCTTACATGTCCTGCATCTGGCAAGGCGATCAGATCGTGGGTGAGACGACCTCGGGCGCTTGGGGCTATCGCGTGGGCAAATCCATCGCGCTGGGCATGATCAAGTCGGAACTGGCAAATCCGGGCACCGCGCTGGAGGTTGAAATCTACGGCCGGAAATACCCCGCGGTGGTACAAGCGGACCAACCGCTCTGGGATCCGGCCAACGAACGGCTGCGGGCCTGATGGCTGTGCCAAACGTTATGCAAGGCGTCTATCTGACCCGCCACGGTGGGCCAGAGGCGCTGGAATGGCGCGCGGATATACCGGTGCCACAACCCGGACCCGGTCAGGTGCTGGTCCGGGTTGCTGCTGCCGGAGTGAACAACACAGATATCAACACGCGCGTCGGTTGGTATTCCTCGGATGTGACCGGTGCGACAGATGCGGTCGATCAGGAGGTCGACGCAGGCGGCTGGGGCGGCGCTCTGCACTTCCCACGCATTCAAGGCGGTGATCTTTGCGGCATAGTTGAACAGGCCGCGCCGGGCACGGGGTTTCAACTCGGCCAGCGTGTAACCTGCCCGATCAACCTACCGCGCCCACGCCCCGGCAACCCGACTGGCTTCATCGCTTTGGGGTCCGAGATTGACGGGGCCTTCGCGCAATATTGTCTGGTCGAGGCGTCTGATCTGTACGACGTCTCGGCCTCTCCCCTGTCAGATGCCGAGATCGCGGCCATTCCCTGTGCTTTTGGCACGGCGGAAAACCTGCTGACCCGCGCAGACGTAACCGCCGGGCATAAGGTGCTGATCACAGGGGCCTCGGGCGGGGTCGGCTTGGCCGCCGTACAACTGGCCCAACTGCGTGGAGCGACCGTGTGGGGTGTTACCAGCCCTTCCAAGGCTGAGGTGGTCAAGGATCAGGGCGCGATTGATACGTTTGACCGGGGCGCGCCTTTGCCAAAAGACATGTTCGACGTGGCAATCGACGTGGTCGGCGGCCCCGCATGGCCCGACCTGATCTTGTCGCTGAAGCCCGGCGGGCAGTATGCCGTCTCAGGCGCGATCGCCGGACCCATTGTTCAAGCCGATCTTCGCGATATCTACCTGCGCGACATCACTATCCACGGCTGCACCCATCAGGCCTTCGAGGTTTTCGGCCGATTGGTCGAACTGATGAACGCCGGTCGGGTAAAACCATTGATCTCGAAAACCTATCCGCTAAGAGACATTGCCAAAGCGCAAGCGGACTTTCAGTCCAAGGCGTTTGCGGGAAAACTGGTTCTCATTCCCTGAGGAAAGGTAAGGACATGGCGGATATCACTCTGTTGGACGGCTCGATCGGGCAGGAGCTGGTCAAGCGTGGCGGCGAAAAGCCCACACCTTTGTGGTCGACACGGGTGATGATGGATCAGCCCGAATTGGTGGGGCAGGTCCATGCGGACTACTTCCGACGTGGCGCGACCGTGGCGACGACGAACACTTACGCCATCCACCGCTCGCGTCTGGTACGCGAAGGGATCGAAGATCAACTGTCCGCCCTGATCGACACGGCGCTGACGCAGGCTGAATGCGCGCGGCATGCGTCGCGTGGGCGGATCGCCGGGGCGCTGGGGCCTCTGCTGGCCTCATACCGGCCCGATCTGAAACCCGATGTGGAAGAGGCCGCGCTGAAATATACCGAGTTGGTCGGTCTGATGAACGATCGGGTGGACCTGTTCCTGCACGAAACCGTGTCCTCGCTGCAAGAGGCCGAAGGCGCGCTGCGCGGCACGGAAAGTGCGACTAAACCCGTCTGGCTGGCGCTGTCAGTGATGGACACTGACGGCACCCGCCTGCGCTCGGGCGAGCATCTGGCGCAGGTCGCGCCGCTGGTGGATCGCTTTAAGCCGCAAGCGGTGCTGATCAACTGCACCCGCCCGGAATCGGTGATGCCCGCGCTGACGATCCTTGAAACGATGGGCCGCCCTTATGGGGCCTATGCCAATGGCTTCACCGGCATCACGCAAGAATTTCTGGAGGACGCCCCCACCGTTGATGCGCTGGAAGAACGTCATGACCTGACCCCCGAAGCCTATGCCGATTTCGCAATGTCCTGGGTCGAGCACGGGGCAACCATTGTCGGCGGCTGCTGCGAGGTCGGCCCCGATCATATCGAGGCATTGGCCCACGCGCTGCACGCCGCCCGACATAGGATCGTCTAGGGCGATGGCGGCACAGCAGCATTTCGATATCCTCGTCGCCCCCGGCTATGTGCTGCTGGAACTGGCGTCGCTGGTCGAGGTGCTGCGTCTGGCCAACCGCGTCTGCCCACATCCGCCTTTTACCTATGCGTATAAGTCCCTGAAGGGCGGCCCGATCCATTCCAGCAGCGATGCGATGATTCAGACCGAGGCCGTCAGTGCCCAGCCCAAGGCGGATTACCTGTTTGTCATTGGCAATACCGATCCCGATCACCCTGATCTGTCGTTGGGCCGCGTGGTGTCCGACTATACCTATCGCGGTGCGCAGGTGTTTTTGCTGGCCGAAGCTGCCAGTCGTTACATCGACGAACATGGCACTGAGGATATGGCGACCCATTGGGAGAACGCTTCGTTCCTGCGCGAACGCGGTGCCCGGTTCGAGGCCAAGCTGTCCATCGCCACCCAGCAAGGCGCTGTAGTGACGTGTGCGGGAATGGAGGCGACGACGGATGTGGCGCTGTCGGTGATTGGCCGCCATATCTCGGGGCCCGCCAAGATGACCGTGGCCGATATCATGTTGCACGAGAACATCCGCGATTTTTCCTCGATGCAGCCGTTTTCCGGCACGCGTTTGACAGCAACCGGAGATGCCAAGCTGGACCAGTGCATCAAGCTGATGCAGGCAAACATCGAAGACCCGTTGCCGATCCATCAGATCGTCGAAGAACTGCACCTGTCCAACCGTTCTCTGGAGCGCAAGTTCAAGACTTTCTTCGGCACCACCCCGAACGGGTTCTACCGCGAAATGCGGCTGGCCAAGGCCAATAACCTGCTGCTCAACACCACCATGAGCGTGCGTGAAATCGGCCTGGCTTGTGGGTTTCCGAACGGATTTTCTTCTGTCTACAAGAGCTTTTTCGGCGTAACGCCTTTTGTCCTGCGTCGCGAAAAGCGTGTGGCACATCGGTGAAAATTACCGATATTGTGACGCTTTTGGCGCATTTATTGTCGATCTTCCATGCCAACTTGGCCCAAATCTGACAGTGCGGAGATTTTAGGATGGTTGATCTTCCCAACAAGGCCCGTGTGGTCATCATAGGCGGCGGCGTCATCGGATGTTCGGTCGCGTATCACCTGACCAAGAAGGGCTGGAGTGATGTTGTCCTACTGGAACGCAAGCAACTGACCAGCGGCACAACATGGCACGCGGCAGGCCTGATCGGCCAGTTGCGCGCAACGTCGAACATGACAAAACTGGCGCGCTATTCGGCCGAGCTGTATCTGGGGCTCGAAGAAGAAACCGGCGTAGCCACGGGGATGCGTCAAGTCGGATCGGTCTCGGTCGCGCTCACCGACGAACGTCTGGAAGAGCTTTACAGGAACGCCGCAATGGCGCGTGCCTTTGGCGTCCCGGTCGAAGAGCTGTCTCCGACCGAGGTGAAACAGCGCTACGGGCATATCAATCTTGATGGTGTGACCGGGGGTGTTTGGTTGCCAACCGATGGCCAGGCCGATCCCGCCAATATTGCGTTGGCACTGGCCAAGGGTGCGCGTCAACGCGGGGCGATTGTTCAGGAACGGGTAAGAGTTGCCGGCATTTCCCGGCAGGGCCGGCGGGTCAATTCTGTGGAATGGGTCAGCGATGATGGCATGACGCAAGGCCATATCGAATGCGATATGGTGGTGAACTGCGCAGGCATGTGGGGGCATCAGGTCGGCCGCATGGCGGGCGTGAACGTACCGCTTCACGCGTGTGAGCATTTCTACATCGTCACCGAAGGCATCGACGGCCTGACCCAACTGCCGGTTCTGCGCGTGCCGGATGAATGCGCCTATTACAAGGAAGACGCGGGCAAAATTCTGCTGGGCGCGTTTGAACCCAACGCGAAACCATGGGCGATGGAGGGCATCCCCGACAGTTTCGAGTTTGACCAACTGCCCGAGGATTTCGACCACTTTGAACCGATCTTAGAGGCGGCAGTAAACCGGATGCCGATGCTGGCGGATGCTGGGATTCATACCTTCTTCAACGGGCCGGAATCTTTCACGCCCGATGATGCCTATCATCTGGGACTTGCGCCCGAGATGGATAATTTTTGGGTCGCCGCCGGGTTCAACTCGATCGGTATCCAATCCGCCGGGGGCGCGGGTATGGCGCTGGCCGAGTGGATGGATAGCGGTGAGAAACCGTTCGATCTGGGCGACGTGGATATTGGCCGGATGCAGCCGTTTCAGGGCAACAAACAATATCTGTTTGAACGCTCCAAGGAAACGCTGGGCCTGCTTTATGCCGACCACTACCCCTATCGCCAAAAGGCCACCGCGCGCGGCGTGCGGCGCACGCCCTTCCACCATCACCTGTTGGAACAGGGTGCTGTGATGGGTGAACTGGCTGGGTGGGAGCGTGCCAACTGGTTCGCGAACGCAGGTCAGGAACGCGAATACCAATACAGTTGGAAACGCCAGAACTGGTTCGAGAATTCCGCCGCCGAACACCGCGCGGTGCGCGAGAATGTGGGGATGTATGACATGTCCTCCTTCGGCAAAATCCGCGTTGAAGGTCCCGATGCCGAGGCGTTCATGAACTATGTCGGCGGCGGCGACTACGCGGTGCCCAATGGCAAGATCGTCTACACTCAGTTCCTGAACCGCACAGGCGGGATCGAGGCAGACGTGACCGTCACCCGCCTGTCCGAGACCGCCTATCTGGTCGTCACACCTGCCGCCACCCGTCTGGCCGATCAAACCTGGATGCAGCGCCACGCGGGTGCGTTCAACGTGGTCATCACGGATGTCACCGCAGGCGAAGGTGTGCTGGCCGTCATGGGTCCCAACGCGCGCGCGCTGCTGCAAAAGGTTTCGCCCGCCGACTTCTCGAACGCGACAAACCCATTCGGCGCCGCGCAAGAGATCGAGATCGGCATGGGCCTCGCCCGCGCGCATCGCGTCACCTATGTGGGTGAACTGGGGTGGGAGATTTACGTCTCGTCCGATATGGCGGGCCATGTGTTCGAAACCCTGCACGCGGCCGGGCAGGAAATGGGTCTGAAACTATGTGGGATGCATATGATGGACTCGTGCCGGATCGAGAAAGGCTTTCGCCATTTCGGCCATGACATCACATGTGAAGATCACGTAGTCGATGCCGGGCTGGGTTTTGCCGTGAAAACCGACAAGGGCTGCGACTTCATCGGGCGCGAGGCAGTGATCGCACGAAAGGAAACCGGACCACAAAGCCGATTGGTTCAGTTCAAACTCACTGACCCCGAACCGCTGCTGTTCCACAACGAACCCATCCTGCGGGACGGCGAATATGTGGGTTATCTGAGTTCGGGCAACTATGGACACACGCTGGGTGGTGCCATCGGTCTGGGCTATGTGCCCTGCGAAGGTGAAAAGGCTGCCGATGTGTTGGCCTCAAGCTATGAGATCGACGTCTGCGGGGTGAAAGTCACAGCAGAAGCATCGCTGAAACCGATGTATGACCCAAAATCGGAACGCGTGAAAGTCTGATGCGCGGTAAAAGGGGGCTCTGCCCCCGCCGCGGCAAGCCGCGACTCCCCCGGGATATTTGGGGCCAGATGAAGCAGGGTATCCACTCTTCATCTGGCAAAAAATATCCCGGAGCGCGAGGCAGAGCCTCGCATCTTGAGCCGTTGCATCGGGCGCGACGTATCAGTTTTCCTGATGAGGGTCGTCACAGATTTCGCGGTTTTCTTCGGATCTGCATTTGCCTTACAGAGTTTCAAGCTCAATCGGAGACTCATTATGGCAGACGCCGCTGTACCGCCGAATAATGCAGACACGCCCAAGGGGTTGGCTCTGGCGGTTACGGCCTATGTTTTGTGGGGGTTTCTGCCGCTCTACATGAAGGCATTGGCGCATATTGGCCCTGTTGAGATCGTGGCGCATCGGGTCATTTGGTCCGTGCCTGTGGCCGGCGCGTTGCTGATCGCGCTTGGGCGGACCGGGGACCTGAAAGCAGCGTTGCAAAACCCCAAAATGTTGGGCATGGCCTGTTTGACCGCTGCGCTGATTTCCTTGAACTGGGCGATTTACATCTGGGCCATTGCCAGCGGAAACGCGCTGGATGCCGCGCTTGGGTATTATATCAATCCGCTGTTCAGCATAACTTTGGGCGCGGTTCTGCTGCGGGAACCACTTAACAAAACGCAATTGATTGCCGTTGGGCTTGCTGCGATCGGCGTACTGGTCTTAGTTCTTCAGGCTGGCAGGTTGCCTTGGGCGGCCTTGGGCCTGATGGTCAGTTGGGGGTTCTACGCATTCTTCAAGCGATCTTGGCCTATCGGCCCAAATCAGGGGTTCTTGCTTGAGGTTCTGATCCTCTTGTTTCCAGCTTTGGTTTACGTGACGTGGCTTGGTGCCGAAGGGGCTGGGCATTTTGGGGCAACGGGTTCGGATACTCTGTTGTTGGCCGCTGCCGGTGTAGTGACGGCCGTCCCACTGCTGGTTTACGCAAACGGGGCAAAGCTGGTGCGCCTGTCGACGATGGGCATATTGCAGTACATAGCACCGACCATGATCTTCATCACCGCGATCACTTTCTTTGGCGAGCAGATCGACAGGGGGCGCATGATTGCGTTTCCGCTGATCTGGGCTGCGTTGGTTGTGTATTCGATTCCGATGATCCGGCAGATGCGCGCTCAGGCCTGACGCAGGAGTGCTGCGGCTTCGGACGCCCAGATTGCATAAGTTTTTGGGCTGGGATGATAGCCATCCGGCGCGGCCAAGGCGGGATCGTCAGGCAAGTTCAGTGTCAGATGGCGCGCCTGAGAAAACCCGGCGGTGACCTCTTGCAAAGCCTGATCCAACCGGGCGGCCTGCTGGCCCAGAACCCAAGCCAATGGCTGCGGCAGCGCCGGAAACCGGGCCATTTGGGGAACGCCCGTCGCGACAATTCGACGAACGCCAAACTGCTGGACAAGAAGGTTCATCAAAAGCGTTTGTCGGTCAGCGAACTTCTTTCGTGTGACGCCACGCGTGACATCATTCACTCCGAGCGCTGTGACTGCCATATCAAATTGACCGTCCAAAACCTGCAGGCGGTTAAGTGTATCTTGCGTGGTGTGGCCGGTCATGGCTTCAAGCTGCCATTCGACTGTGTAGTGCCGGGACAGTTCCTTTGCCAGATGCCCTGAAAGTGCCTGTGTCTGCGTGCCAGCGCCGACACCAGCGGCTGAGCTGTCCCCGGCGATTAAAAGGCGCAGGCGGGGGCCTCGACCATTTCGACCGCTGCGGGGGCCTATGGGTTCGGGCAAAAGTTGCGCGTTCCGTCGGACAGACAGGCCCTGTGCGGCCAGAACTGGCAGCAGCGGCACCCGCAACAACTGGTCTGGGGCTACTGGCATCATCAGCTAAGTGCGTTTTTGTATTCCAGAAAACGCGGATCGGTCATGACGCGGGCCATCATCGCCTCGCGCAGGGCACCGATTGTTTTGTAGGGGCGCATGACGACTTCGAACTCCTGTATCAGACCATCGTCATCCAACGTGATCAGATCGACGCCGACCGCATCCAGATCGCCAACCTTGCACTGAAATTCCAACGCCCAATCCTTGCCGTCGCCCATCACCCGCCGATAGTGAAAATCAGTGAACACCTGCCCCACATGGCCCAGTACCGCCGCGACCGGGGCGCGCCCTGTCCATGTGCTGAAATAGGTTGGGGGTGAAAACCGCACATCCTCGGCCAGCAGTTCGAGAATCTGGGATTCGTCACCTTTGGCAACAACCTCTTGCATGCGCTCGATTGTGGGATGCATGAATTTTCCTCCGCTTTTAGGGGCAGAGTTGCGGAACTATGCGGCGCAAGCAAGGACGACGTTGCGGGAGGCAGCAGGCTGCGGTAGGCAGACGCGCATGAGCGAACCCTACGATCCACCTCAAACACCTCTGGACGTGCTGCATGAAGATGCACAACTGATCGTGGTGAATAAACCATCGGGCCTGTTGTCGGTTCCGGGGCGCGGAGAGCATCTTGCCGATTGCCTGCTGACACGGGTGCAGGCAGCCTTTGCGCAAGCCTTGCTGGTGCATCGGCTGGATCGGGATACATCAGGGGTGATGGTGTTTGCGCAGACCCAGCATGCCCAACGGCATCTGAGCATGCAATTCGAGAAGCGCCAGACGCGAAAAACCTATGTCGCGCGTGTTATTGGTCAGGTTGAACCCAAAACCGGCACCATTGATCTGCCGCTGATTGTGGATTGGCCCAATCGACCGCGTCAGATGGTGTGTCATGAGACTGGTAAACCTGCTGTCACGGATTGGCGGGTCGTCAAACACGAAGGCGACACGTCCCGTGTGCGCCTGTTTCCGAAAACCGGGCGGTCCCATCAGTTGCGGGTCCACATGCAGGCTTTGGGTCACCCGATTTTGGGTGACCCGTTTTATGCGGACGGTGCAGCGCGCGACTATCCGCGCCTTATGCTGCATTCCGAAGAATTGCGCCTGAAAAACCCCGAGGGCGGCGTTTCTATGAAATTCCGCGCCGCACCCGAATTCTGACGTCAGACTGCGTTGGTCCAGAGCAGCTTGAGATTGCCCAGAGAAAACCGCCTTGCGCGGCGTCTGGGGGTACAGCGCTGACGGTTAGCTGCGATTTCGCGTTCGATTTCAAAGGCGCGCAGGTTGTGCTTCTCGGCCCATTGACCCAGTTTGAGGGTCATTAGAACATGATTGTCTCGGCTTGGCATGGAAGGCATCCTTTTTCGTGTTGGTCCAGCCTTGCCGAGGACTGCTGACACCCCCTTGTCAGGGGGCTGTGTTAGAGTGTCAGCAGTTCAGCCGGAGATTTCCATGCGCCGTTCGACCCGTTTGTTTGAGATCATCCAAATTCTGCGCGCCTCAAACGCGCCCGTCACCGCCGAGATGCTTGCCGAAAAGCTCGAGGTTTCGGTTCGGACTGTGTATCGTGATATTGCCGCGTTGCAGGCGCAGCGCACCCCGATCGAAGGTGAGGCGGGCATCGGGTATCTGATGCGCCGTGGTTATGATCTGCCGCCCCTGAACTTTGACGCGGAAGAGGTCGAAGCATTGTGGGTTGGTCTGTCCATGCTGGCGCGCACTGGCGACAGCACGCTGCAACAGGCCGCCGATCGGGTGTGTCGCAAAATCGACGCCCTGCGCGCGCCTGCGGATTGGCTGCAAGTGGCCCCGTGGGGCGCGCCCGCAGATGACCCCGAAAAGGGATGCGTTCAGGTCGTGAACTACCGTGAGGCGATACGGTCCGAGCGCAAGATTCGTATTACCTATGTCAATTCTGCCGGCACCCGGACGGAACGGACCGTGCGCCCGGTTGCGCTGATCTATCATATCGAGTGCACGATGCTTGCTGCATGGTGCGAGTTAAGAAACGGGTTTCGACATTTTCGGACCGACCGCATCTGGTCCTGTGATCTGATCGATGATCACTTTTGCGGTCAGGGGGCGCCGCTTCGCGCGATATGGCAAGAGCAAAATCGCTGGGACGCTGTCACACAACAATGACTGGCGGGTAACTGCCGATATCACCGGATTGTTGCTTGAGCCTGCTCGGCGTCGGCGCGATATACTGCGCTGAACAAGATGGTCCCGGCAAACGGGTACCAGAGCAGAAGGTGATTTCATGACCATTTCCAAGTTTGTTGTTTCCGCCGGGCTGTGCTCGGCAATGTTATTGGGCGCGTGTACGGACCCCGGCACGCTGAATTTGCCGGCCGACCCAAACCAAAACACAAAACAGGGTGCGATTCTGGGTGGATTGGTCGGTGCGGGTGTTGGAGCGATCGCGAACGGCTCTGATCCGCTTCTTGGTGCGTTGGCTGGTGGTGCGATTGGTGCGGCAGGCGGCGGCCTGATCGGTAACCAACTGGACCAGCAGGCCGCAGAACTGCGCCAGCAATTGGCCAATCAGGGGATTACCGTAACCAATGCCGGGGACCGGCTGATTGTCACCGTGCCGAACGACATCACCTTTGACACCGACAGCTCGACCGTGCGCCCGGCGCTGCGGTCCGATTTGGTCCGGGTGGGGCAAAACCTGGTGAATTACCCCAACTCGACCGTGCAGGTTATTGGCCATACGGACAGTGACGGTGAGGCGTCGTACAATCAGGCCCTGTCAGAACGTCGGGCGCGCTCTGTCGCCGATATTTTGCAGGCCAATGGTGTCAACAGTGCAAGGATCAGCACGATTGGACTGGGTGAGAACCGCCCGGCGGCCTCGAACCTGACGCCTGAAGGTAAGGCCCTTAATCGACGGGTCGATATCGAGATCATTCCAAACGGGCGCACCTGAATTTGACAGGGCATCATTAGGTGCTCTGGCTTTTTTGCACATTGACTGCGCGTCATGGGGGCTATGGCGCGCAGAGGTGTCGCGCTAATTAGTGAAAGACACCATCACGGAGCCCTACCATGTCTGAACCAATCCTGCTTGGCCTGTCCGGGTCGCTGCGCCAGAGCGCAACCAACCGTAAGCTGCTGCGCGAAGCCGCGCGGCTGTTTGACCCCGGGACATATGTCGAGGCAGACCTGAACCTGCCGCTTTATGACGGTGATCTGGAGGACGGCGAGGGTATCCCCGAGCCGGTTCAATTGCTGGCGGACCAGATCGCACAGGCGCATGCCGTGATCATCTCGACCCCTGAATACAACAAGGGTCCATCCGGAGTGTTGAAGAACGCGTTGGATTGGGTAAGCCGAACCAAGGGCAAGCCATGGGCCGACAAACCCGTTGCGGTGATGTCCGCCGCCGCGGGTCGCGCAGGCGGAGAGCGGGCCCAAATGGTGCTGCGCGGCTATATGGTGCCGTTCCAGCCACGTATTTTGCAGGGACCGGAAATTCATCTGGCCAGCAGTTCCAGTGAATTCGATGAGCAGGGAAAACTGACCAGCGAAAGATACGAAAGCGCTCTGCAAACTTTGATGCAGAAGCTGCGCGCCGAGGCTGGTTTCCAATAACCACAGGTCGCTTGTCGGTGCCTGTTCCGCTATCTAGTGTTTTGCCATGACGGTAGAAACACAGACGGATGTTCTGGACCCGGCCCGCGCCGCCGCGCTTCAGATCGCGTTGGGGCAGGGCGGGACCATTAGGGCAGGCACACCCTTGCCTGCCTTTTTCCACCATCTTTATTTCTGGACACCGCAGCCACCGGACGGCCTTGGCCGGGACGGTCATCCAAAGGTTGGGGGTGGCCTGATCCCCGATTTGGGTTTGCCCCGACGGATGTGGGCAGGCGGTCGGCTGGAGTTTCATGCGCCCCTTGTTGCGGGTCAGGCAGCCGAACGTCGCTCGGTTCGGGAAAGTCTTCTGCCTAAAACGGGGCGAACCGGGCCGCTGGCCTTTGTCACGCTGCGCCACGAGATATGGCAGGATGAAACGCATTGCCTGACCGAGTGGCAGGACCTCGTTTACCGCAACGATCCATCTGACAATGAACCGCGCCCCATGCCGCCGGTGGCCCGGACCGACGAGACCGCTCGGCGTGAGGTGTCTTTCGATTCTACGTTGTTGTTTCGATACTCGGCGCTGACATTCAACGGTCACCGCATCCATTATGACCTGGACTATGCGCGTCAGGTCGAAGGGTATGATGGTCTGGTCGTGCATGGGCCGCTACTGGCCCAGTTGCTGATGTTGTTTGCCGAGGATGTGATGGGTCCGCTTGCACAGTTTTCGTTCCGCGCGACTTCGCCGTTGATGCATACCGAAACTGCGACCCTGTGCCGGGACGGTCAGAGCATGTGGGTGCGCGGCCCCGACGGGCGGCAATGCATGATTGCCGATGCCGCCGCGCGGTCACAGTGACGCTTGGGGCCGGAAATCGTCTGGGATCGTATCGCGGTCGTCCAGTATCAGATCGGCCATGACTGCGGCCACCTTCGGGGCCATTCCAAAGCCGATCTTGAACCCGCCATTGGCGATGAACTGCCCCTGATGCAAAGGATGCGCGCCCAGCATAGGGGCCCGGCTTTTGCTGCGGGGACGAACCCCGGCCCAGCGTTCGATCACCTCGGCCCCGTGCAGAACAGGGACTGCGCGCGTGGCACGCTCCAGCACGTCCTCAAGCGCGGCATCTGTGCTGGCCGGATCGTCATACTCCCGCTCGGAGGTTGAGCCGATGGCCAGCGTGCCATCCGCATGCGGGACAATATGGACTGTATCGGCAAATAGCTGGGGAACCTCTCCGGCGTCGAACCGCAACAATGCGGCCTGTCCTTTGACGCCATTGCCGACAACTTTCCCGAATGCGTCGTTGAGTTCCTGAAGTCCAGCCAACCCGGTGGCGTGAACGACTTGCCCCCTGTCCGGTGCCTCAGCCACGACATCAACACCCATGACGGCCAGCGCTGATACAAGCGCGGCACATGCGCGCCGTGGGTGCATCCGGGCGCTGAGCGTGTCGTGGATTACATATCCAGTTGGACTGGGCGGGCACCACGATCCCAGTTGTTCGGTTTCAACGACACGCCATTCGGCCTTGCCCTGCCATAGTTCAGCCGCCGTGTCCGCGCGGGCGTGAGCCAGTTCCAAGGTTCTGGCGTCAGGTACAGGTTGAAGCCGCCCCAGCCTTGCGTAACCCGCTGAAACCCCGCCGATTTCCTCAACGCCTTTCCAAAATGGTTCGGCCATGATTAGGCTGTCGAACTGAAAGGCTTTCTTCGCGTTCCAGTTCTCGGGGACATGGGGGGCAAGGGCACCGACCAATCCGCCACTTGATCCCGCGCCCGCGCCAAAAGGATCAACGACTTGAACTTTTGCACCGCTTCGGGCACAGGTCCAGGCGATGGACAGGCCAAAGATACCCGCGCCGCGTACCGTCACATCGACCATTGCCAAACCCCTTTTCCTTGTTCAGTGTCGCGCCGCTTAGCTACAGGATTCCCCGATGGCAGACCAGCGTGCCGAACTGACTTGGACCGATGATCAAATACCCGTTTCAGACCGGTTCGACGACCCGTATTACTCGTTGCAAAACGGGCTGGCTGAGACGCGTCATGTCTTTCTTGACGGCAACGACCTGCCCGCGCGCTTCGCGCCGGGATTTCGTATTGCTGAACTTGGGTTTGGCACCGGCCTGAACATGCTGACCGCGTGGTCAGAGTGGGAGAAGTCCGGGAAAACGACACCATTGAGCTTTACCAGTTTCGAAGCCTACCCAATGGACCCTGCGGATATGTCCCGCGCATTGGCGGCTTTTCCGGAAATCACCCCCTGGAGCACGCGTTTTCTGCAGCATTGGCGCGGAGGGTCGTGTGATCTGGGTACGCTGCAGCTTGAGGTTATCGAAGGGGACGCGCGCGAGACGCTGCCCAAATGGAACACGTCCGCGGATGCGTGGTTTCTGGATGGGTTCTCTCCGGCCAAGAACCCAGAGCTGTGGGGGGCTGAGTTGATGCAGCATGTGGCCGACCATACGGCCCCCGGCGGTACTGCCGCGACGTACACAGCTGCTGGTTTTGTTCGCCGCGGATTGGAGGAGGCGGGTTTTTCAGTCACCCGCGTCCCCGGATATGGCCGCAAACGCCATATGACGCGAGCGGTCAAATCATGACGCAACAGAACAACACACGCGCAGGGATCGCCTTGATGATCGCGGCGACCGTTGTGTTCGCGTTGCAGGACGGCATGTCCCGTCACCTTGCCGGAACCTACAACACCTACATGGTCGTTATGATCCGGTATTGGTTCTTTGCTGCGTTTGTTCTGGCACTGGCCCTTCGCGCCCCGGGTGGCATCGGAGTGACGGCGCGGACCAGTCAACTGGGATGGCAGATATTGCGCGGTGTCCTGCTTGCCGGCGAGATTTGCGTGGCCGTTTATGCTTTTACCGTTCTGGGCCTGATCGAAAGTCAGGCCGTGTTCATCTGCTATCCGCTTCTGATAGCGGCGCTTAGCGGTCCGATATTAGGGGAAAAGGTGGGCTGGCGGCGATGGACGGCAATTGGCGTCGGCTGCATGGGCGTGCTGATTATCCTCCAACCCGGTATGGGCGTGTTCAATCCGCTGGCTGTGATCCCTCTGATCTCGGCTTTGATGTTTGCGGTCTATGGGTTGCTGACCCGCTACGTCGCCAGGCAGGACAGCACCGCAACCAGCTTTTTCTGGACCGGTATCGCCGGAGCGGTCGCCATGACTGCGGTCGGCATGTGGTTCTGGGAACCGATGGAAAGCCGCGATTGGTTTTGGATGGGGTTGCTGTGTCTCAGTGGGGTGCTGGGACATTGGCTGCTGATCAAATGCTATGAAATGGCCGAAGCCAGCGCCGTTCAGCCCTTTGCCTATTTCCACCTGATGTGGAGCGCGATTCTGGGAATCTCGGTTTTTGGCGAAACCCTGCGGCCCGCGGTTGTCATCGGCGCCGGGCTGGTCATCGCCGCTGGCCTGTTCACCCTATGGCGCGAACGCCGCCAAAGTTGAACCAATCAGCTCTTGCGAAAACGGAATCGGCAGGGCCGGTTGACCCAGACGGGCGCGATAGACCGGAAGGCTTTCGGCGACGCGCATCACATAGTTGCGGGTCTCGCTGAACGGGATCGTCTCAATCCAGTCGACAACGTCAATATCACCGGCGCGCGGGTCACCATACCGACCCATCCAAGAGATCGGCCTGCGCGGCCCGGCATTATATCCGGCGGCCATCATCACGACATTGCCGTTGAAATCCGCGGCCAGCCCAGACAGGTAATTCGCCCCCAGCTTGGCATTGTATTTCCAGTCAGAGGTCAGCTTGCCCGTTTTATGACCGCTGAGAATGCCCATGTTCTTGGCGACCAGTTGCGCGGTCGCAGGCATAACTTGCATCAAACCTCGGGCACCTGCGCCGCTGACGACAATGGGGTCGAACTCACTTTCGCGGCGGGCAATGGCCAACGTCATCTCCTTGGCCATCGGCAGGCCCAGATCGGCCACCGGATGCACCGGATAATAGGCAGCAGGCAGGACAACACCGGTTTTGGCAGCGCGCTTGGCAATCATTACGGCCAGATGAGGCTCTTTCAATTCGATAACCAGATCACCCAACTGGGTTGCCTCAACCGAATCCAGGTCTTCCACCAGATGTGTCAGGAACCGTTCCGACAGGTTTGCTTCGCCAGCCTGCAGCAGCAACAATCCCGCCTCCAGCACGCTGGACTCGGCGAATTCGGCCTGTTTCCAATGCGGCGCGCGTCTGGGGTTTGCCAATTCACCATCGAACGGGCGACCAATCTGCTCAGCCGCCAGTAATCCGTAGAACGAAGTCTGATGGTCCGCTCCCATCGCATAGGCTTCGTAGGCCTTGTCCGCATTGCCTTGTGCCGCATAAGCCCGCCCAAGCCAGTATCCGGCCCGACCTTTCGAGATAGGCGACTGAACGGCGTCCGAGAAATTCTGGAAATGACGCACGGCTGTTGCCGGGTCGTTCAGTTTGCGCAGGGCGAGGAACCCCGACAGCCATTCAAGATCGGCATACCCATAGCCCATTTCTGGCGTCATATGGTGGTTGGCTGCGATGTCATAGGCGCGATTGATATCGCCGCCGCGCATCTCCAGCCGCGCCAGACGACGTCGGCCTTCTGCCCATTTGTCCGGCTCGCCCAAAGCCTCGGGGCCGGTGGACCGCGCCAGCATCAGGTCAATGGCGCTGTCGTCCAGTTCCTTTTTGTCCCGCCAGACAAACCGGTCAAACGCCAGCCCCGGCGCCTCTGCCAACGATTTGGGCACGGCGGCAACTTTACCATCCACACCGGGCAGGCGCTTTTGCAGCGCGATCCGGGCTTCGGCCAGCTTACGATGATCAGACCCGACCAAAGGCAGCATCTGCCCAGCGCTGACAAGGTGGTTGTCCCATAGCATCCGATCCAGCCGGGCCTCATGGTGGGGCTTGAGGAGCTTCCCGAAGTTTTCAAGGTAATCCTTCTGCAGGCCTTTACCCATCGGCATGGTCCGCCACGCCGCAACAATATCAGCCTCGGCGTCGCCCGGGCGCCCCTTGGCCTTGAGCGCCACCGCATAGTTCAATGCGCCCTCTGCCGTTTGCGGCGGTACATCGGTATAGAACTTCAAAACACGGTCAGGATCTGCCCCGGTAAACGCCGGTTCGCTTTTGCGGCGCAGCCATGTCAGGCCAGGCCAATCCGGGCGACGGTCCAAAAAGACCAGTACGTCACCTGAGCTGCCAAAACCTTCGCGCAGCCAATGCCAGACGATTATGTCGCGTGATACCGATCCCCGCGCGCCTGCCTCACGCAAAGCGGCATTCCAGTCACCTTTGCGCATTTCATCCAGCGCGGCGCGCAGATCGCTTGCTGCGTCGGCATACGCCTGCCCGAATGATCCCAGAATCATTGCCATCAATAGCGTCAGAACGCGTGTCATGCCTTGCATTTCCTAACCAACCAAGGATAGAGCCATTCAGGATAAACCTTGCGCCGCCGGGATCAACTCACATCACTCAGATTGTGATCGCCGGCAGCACAATAATTGCCAACTGCACTCTGAGGAGCGTGTCATGTTCAAAGGCTCGATGCCAGCCCTGGTCACCCCGTTCACAAACGGCGAGTTGGACCTGGTTATGCTCAAACGGTTGGTCGAATGGCAGATTCAGGAAGGGTCAACCGGTCTGGTTCCCGTTGGCACCACCGGCGAAAGCCCAACACTCAGCCATGATGAACACGAAACCGTCGTCGCAGAGGTTGTGAAGGCGTCGGCCGGGCGCGTACCAGTGATCGCGGGTGCGGGATCGAACAATACGGTCGAAGCTATCCGTTTTGTGCGATTCGCTCAGAAGGTTGGCGCTGACGCCGCGCTGGTCGTAACCCCATATTACAACAAGCCGACGCAAAAAGGACTGATCGCACATTTCCGGGCGCTGCACGATTGCGCAGATATTCCGATCATCATCTACAATATCCCGGGCCGCTCGGTCGTCGACATGACGCCTGAAACGATGGGAGAGTTGGCGGAACTGCCGCGCATTGTGGGCGTTAAGGACGCCACCGGCGATCTGGCGCGTGTCAGCCAGCAGCGCGCCACCTGCGGCGCAGATTTCTGTCAATTGTCGGGCGAAGACGCAACTGCACTGGGCTTCAATGCGCAAGGGGGCGTGGGCTGTATCTCGGTAACCGCAAACGTGGCGCCGAAACTCTGCGCCGAGTTCCAGCAAGCGACGCTTCAGGGTGACTACGCCAAGGCGCTTGAATATCAGGACCGGCTGATGCCTTTGCACGAGGCGATCTTTATTGAACCGGGTCTTGTGGGCGCAAAATACGCCCTCAGTAAACTCGGCCTTTGCAGCACCGAAGTCCGTTCGCCTCTGACTGAACTGGAAGACGGTACCAAATCCGCGATTGTTGCGGCAATGGTCCACGCCGGTCTCCTATAGCCCGGCTGACCCTTGGCGGGATCCGTCCTTCATCTGGCTAAAAATATCCCGGGGGATGAATTGGTCTGTAAGACCAAGAAGGGGGCTGGCCCCCTTCCTTATCTCTTTCCGTAATACAATCCGACCACGTGCTCGGCCTGCGCGAAAAACAACCAGCGTGACACGGCGACACCCGCCAGATGCGAGACCACCGCGATTAGCGCAAAAAAGTGGTTGAACGGCAGAAACAGCAGAACGACTGGTACGAAGAAAGCCAACAGAAACGAAATGATCCGCAGCTTCTCGGCATGTTTGCGTCCCACGACATGCACGAACTCGCGCAGCAGATAGTTCGTCCCGGTATGCGGAGGTTCAAACGCCCGGACCTCCCCACGCGAGCCCAGACCCGTTGCGGTGCCCAAGTTGGTTCCAGATTTGGCGAACGCTTTGTCGCCCTGCCACCAATAAAGGGCTTGAATGGTCGCGGCGATAAGCAACAAAGGTACAGCAAGCCGGGTTTGACCTGCAAGCAGAGCCCCGCCAGCCAGACCGAAACTCAGAAACAGAGCCGGCGTCAGCTTCATGTTCCAGCGAGGGATAGTCTTGAGCTGTGTATAGATCATGGACGTCGTGAAAACAGTTGCCAGCGAAAACACTGACCCGATGACCCCAAGCACGCTCCACTTTTGTCCCAGAAAGACCGCTCCAATCGCGTAAAGGCCCATGACGGTCAGCGCGATGACAGCGCACCAACCTTCACGACTAAGCCAACTGGACCTCCATTGTGTGAAGGCCTTCCAGGCGCGTTCAGGGTGCCCAAGGTGAAAAGTCGACGCCATAAGCCCGCCAACAGACAGGCCATAGGCGATAACAAAGAAGACGAACGCAACCCAGCCAGTGACGTCCGGCATCCCCAGACCCAAAAAGAAGAGAAGACCGAAACCCAGGCCGGATAGGGTAGTGAAGATAATGACGGAAGGCGCTGGATGCATCAGAGCTTCTCCAGAGCTTTGTCGAGCCAACCTATGAAGCCCTTGGGTTCTTCGGCCACAGGGGCCAGCAGGGGCGCGAGAATATCAATCTGGTCTTCCACCTGGTCCTTGGGGCGCGGTGGCAGGTATTTGTTCACGGGCTTTGTGCCCATCTCGGGCATCAGGTCCATTCCTTCACGCTCGGCCACCAATTTACTGACATCGCTTTCGGGGTCTCCCAGATCACCGAAATGCCGTGCCCCTGCGGGGCAGGTGCGAACGCAGGATGGGACTCTGTCCACTTCGGGCAGGTTTTCATTGTAGATACGGTCAACGCACAATGTGCATTTCTTCATTACACCTTCCGCCATATCCATCTCACGCGCGCCGTAAGGGCAGGACCATGCGCAGAGCCCGCATCCGATGCAGTCGCTTTCATTGACCAGCACGATGCCATCCTCGACCCGTTTGTAACTGGCCCCGGTTGGGCAAACGGTGACGCATGGGGCGTCCTCGCAATGCAGGCAGGACTTTGGAAAGTGGATCAGTTGGGCCGGGCCTTGATCGGGTTGCACTTCGTAGGAATGAACTCGGTTCAGGAACGTGCCTGAGGGATTGCTGCCATAGGCATCCTGATCCGAAAGGGGAGCGCCATAGTTTTCCGTGTTCCAACCTTTGCACGATATTACGCAGGCATGGCACCCGACACAGGTGTCGAGATCGATCACCAGCCCCATTTTGCGCTCGGTGGATTGCGGGAGCTGGGTCATGATTGCCTTGCCTCTGCGTTTGGGGTGACGGCGAGCTGGGGCTCTGCCCCAGACCCCGGGATATTTTGTGCCAGATGAAGAGCGGATCGGGTCATTTGCCAACCTTCCAAGCGAGGTCTTTGGGCCCGGTCCCCACAGGCGACTTGATCGGGCTAAATTCCGGTTGGCTTTCCGCATCCTCAGGCGGCGCGGCCTTTTCGATTTTGACCTTCAGGTCGAACCACGCGGCCTGTCCGGTAACCGGGTCGGAATTGGCCCAGCGCATTCCATCGCCTTTGGGTGGGAGGAGTTCGTGGATCAGGTGGTTCAGCAGGAAGCCTTTGGTGGCTTCGGGGGCGTCCTGTTGCAGAGCCCACGCGCCTTTGCGCTTACCAATGGCGTTCCATGTCCACACGGTATTTTCGTTCAGTGCAGCCATTTCCATGACCGGAACTGTGATTTCGCCATGCGGTGAACTGACTTTGGCCCAGTCACCGTCTTGAAGCCCGTGTTCGCGCATCAGCTTTGTGGGCACGTAAAGCGGGTTGCGGCCGTGCAATTGGCGGAGCCATGCGTTTTGGGTGCCCCAGCTGTGATACATCGCCATGGGGCGTTGGGTTAGGGCGTTGACGGTGAAGCCTTCGTTGCCCTGCTGGTCGGTTTCGTACCAGATGGGCAGCGGGTCCATCGTGTCTTTGAGGCGCTGGCGCAGGTGGTCTGGGGGTTGCTTGTCTCCGTGACCTTCGGCCGCCAGTTGGAACTTGCGCATCGGCTCGGAATAGAGCTGGAACAAGTAGGGTTGCGGGCTGTCATAGAGGCCCATGCCAACGGCCCAATCCTGATAGGCGGTGTTCCACGGTTTGTAGTAGTCCGCGCCTTCGGGGATGTGGGCCACGTAGAAACCGCCGTTTTCTATATAACGGTTTAGCTGGTCAGGGTTGACCGCGCCGCGGCCTTCCTTGTCACCATTCTCACCCCGGAAACCGGCCAAAGGACCGATGCCCGGTTTGCGTTGGTGGGTGACGATGTAATCGGCATAGTCCTTCCATTTGGGCGTCCCGTCTTCGTTGGTGAAGCCCGGCAGGCTCATGCGGTTGGCCAGTTCTATGAGCACCGACTGGAACCCGCGTACGTCGCGGTCAGGTGCGACCACGGGCCAGCGGATCGCGTCGGCGGCAGCATCAGCCTCGCAAATCGGGCGGTCCAGCAGCGAGATGCAGTCGTGTCGCTCCAGATAGGTGGTGTCGGGCAGGATCAGGTCGGCATAGGCGACCATCTCCGAGGAATAGGCGTCCGAGTAGATGATCTTTGGGATGACGTATTTGCCGTCTTCGGTCTTGGCCGACAGCATCTCCATCACACCTTTGGTGTTCATGGAGGAGTTCCACGACATGTTCGCCATATACATGAACAGCGTGTCGATCTTGTATGGATCACCGGCGGCGGCGTTCGAGATCACCATATGCATCAGCCCATGCGCCGACATTGGGTTTTCCCATGTGAACGCCTTGTCGATCCGCTGGGCATTTCCGTTTTCATCCAGCAGCAGGTCTTCGGGGCCGCGCGGGAAGCCAAGGTGAGGGCCTTCCAGCGGGCGACCCGGGCGGCGGTCGCCGTGTGGGGTGGGGTGCGCCTCGACCGGTTTGGGATAGGGCGGTTTGAAGCGGAAACCGCCGGGGACCTCGATCGTGCCGAGCAGAATTTGCAGCACATGCAGCGCGCGGCAGGTCTGGAAACCGTTGGCATGGGCTGAGATCCCGCGCATTGCGTGGAAGCTAACCGGTCGGCCTGTCATTTTGGAGTGTGTCTCACCGCGGAAGTCGGTCCATTCTTGGTCCAATTCGATCGCTTCGTCAAAGGCGACACGCGCGATCTCAGCCGCGATGGCACGGATGCGTTTGGCGGGGATGCCGCAGCGCTCGGCCACGTTTTCCGGGGCGTGATCGTCCGAGAGGTATTTCTCGGCCATCAGGTGAAAGACCGGGCGGTGGGTGACGCCGTCCTTGTCGTAGGTGGCCGACAGGTCCGGGCGGACGCCGGGTTTGTCAAAGGCGGTTGGTTCGCCTGTCACGCGGTCGACCACCAGCGGTTTACCGTCGGCGTCGCGCAGGAACAGGCCCTTTTCGGGCCCCTCGGCGGCATTCACCAGAACCGGCGCGTTGGTGTAGCGGGCAAGGTAGTCGAGGTCGATCTTACCCGCCTTCATCAGCACATGGATCAGGGACAGGATGAACAGACCGTCGGTGCCGGGCGTGATCCCGACCCAGTCATCGGCCACGGCGTTATAACCCGAGCGGATCGGGTTCACCCCGATCACCCGCGCACCGCGCACCTTGATCTTGCCGATCCCCATCTTGATTGGGTTGCTGTCGTGATCTTCTGCCACACCGAAAAGCAAAAATAGCTTGGTATGCTCCCAGTCGGGCTGGCCGAATTCCCAGAACGCGCCGCCCATGGTGTAGATCCCACCCGCCGCCATGTTGACCGAGCAGAACCCGCCATGCGCCGCATAGTTTGGCGTGCCGAAATGCTGCGCCCAGAAGCTGGTAAAGCTCTGGCTTTGGTCGCGACCCGTGAAGAAGGCCAGTTTCTGTGGGGCGGTTTCGTGCAGTTCGTTCAACCAGCCGACAGCGGTGCTGATCGCCTCGTCCCACTCTATTTCGCGGAACTCGCCCGAGCCACGCGGGCCGACCCGGCGCAGCGGTTTACGAAGGCGCGAGGGCGCGTTGACCTGCATGATCCCGGCGCTGCCTTTTGCGCAAAGAACGCCCTTGTTCACGGGGTGGTCGCGGTTGCCCTCGATATAGGCAACCTTGCCGTCCTTCATGTGGACGTTGATGCCGCAGCGGCAGGCGCACATGTAGCAGGTGGTCTTGCGGACCTCGTCTGAGACCTTGGGCGAAGTGTCGATCACTGGCTGGTTCAAAAGCGCCCCCCTTAAAGACTGCGATCCGACCTTTCTCATAAAATGAGGTAAATCGGAATAATGTTTTCGTTTTTTCTTGTGAGGACGACTTACGTCCCGGAATCGTTGTGTTGCGCCTGAACGGCGGTGACGGCGATCATGTGCAGGATGTCTTCGGATGAACAGCCGCGTGACAGGTCGTTGGCGGGTTTCGCCAATCCTTGCAACACGGGGCCGATCGCCTCGACCCCGCCGATTCGCTGCGCAATTTTATAACCCAGATTGCCCGCGTTCAGGCTGGGGAAGACAAAGACATTTGCTTCACCCTTGAGCGGTGAATCCGTGGCCTTGGCGGCGGCGATTTCAGGCACGAAGGCGGCGTCGAACTGTAGCTCTCCGTCGATCAGCAGGGTTGGGTCTTTGGCGCGGGCTATCTGCGTCGCTTCGACCACTTTCGAAACCTTAGGGTGTTCTGCGCTGCCCGAGGTGGAAAAGGACAGCATAGCCACCCGCGCGACTTCGCCGGTCAGGGTCGTGTAGGAGTCAGCCGATGCGCGGGCGATCTCGGCCATTTCTTCTGCGTCGGGGTCCACGATCAGCCCGCAATCGGCAAAGATTCGGGCGCCTTTGACCTCGTGATGGTCCTGACAGAACAGCATCAGGAAAAAGCTGGAGACCATCGCGGCCTCGGGTGCGGTGCCGATGATCTGTAACGCGGCGCGTACAGTGTCAGACGTTGTCTCGACCGCGCCGCCGACCGTGCCGTCGGCGATGTCCTGTTGCACCAGCATTGCGGCATAGGTCAGACGGTTGGTGATTTGCTGGCGTGCGTCTTCCAACGTCATGCCCTTGTGCTTGCGCCGTTCGTAAAGCGCCTGCGCAAGCCCTGGCGTCAGGTCGGACGCGGCCGGATCGTGGATGTCGATCCGGTCTGGATCAAACCCATCATGGGCATCGAGCAAGGCCGAAACCTCGGCCTTGTCTCCGATCAGGATAATCCGCGCGACATTCTCTTTCACGGCTTTCACCGCGCCTTCGACAACGCGGGGATCGTCGCCTTCGGACAGGGCGATGATTTTGTCCGACGCGCTTGCCGTCCCGAGAATGGCGCGCAGAGGCTTCACGCGGGTTACGCCCCGGCCTGTGGGGTCATGTCATCGGCGCTGACGCCCGCAACTGCCACCGGCTTTTTCATCGCGTCGCGGCGGAAGGGTTCGCCTAGTTCCTGATTGATCATGGCTTCGATCAGGGTGGTGATGCCGTTTTTCTGGTCTTCGACGGCTTGACTCAGGGCGGCTGTCAGCTCGTCCATCGTGCGCGCCACGACGCCTTTCAGGCCGCAAGCTTGTGCAATTCCGGCGTAAGACACTTTGGTGTCCAGCTCGGTGCCAACGAAATTGTCGTCAAACCACAGGGTCGAGTTTCGCTTTTCGGCCCCCCACTGATAGTTGCGGAAGACGATCTGGGTGATGGCGGGCCATTCCTCGCGGCCGATGGCGGTCAGTTCGTTGACCGCGATACCAAAGGCACCGTCGCCCGAGAACCCGACAACGGGCACGTCTGGGTTGCCGATCTTGGCCCCCACAACCGACGGCAGGCCATAGCCGCACGGGCCGAACAGGCCAGGCGCCAGATATTTGCGACCATCCTCGAAGGACGGGTAGGCGTTGCCGATGGCGCAGTTGTTGCCGATATCGGACGAGATGATCGCCTCTTTCGGTAGGGCGGACTGGATCGCGCGCCACGCCATGCGGGGGCTCATCCAGTCAGGCTTGGCGGCGCGGGCGCGCTGGTTCCATGTGGTGCCCGGATCGTCATCTTCGTGATCCATGCTGGAGAGTTGCTGCGCCCATGCGGATTTTTTCTGGGCGATGCGCGACTTGCGCTCAATCCGCCCTGCATCGCCTGCGGTATCGCTTAGCTGTGCTAGAATGCCCTTGGCCACCTTGGCCGCGTCACCGATGATGCCCACCGAAACCGTCTTGGTCAGGCCGATCCGGTCGGGGTTGATGTCGACCTGAATGATCTTGGCGTTCGTCGGCCAGTATTCCATGCCATAGCCGGGCAGGGTCGAGAACGGGTTCAGGCGGGTGCCGAGGCACAAAACCACATCAGCCTCGCTGATCAGCTCCATCCCTGCTTTTGAACCGTTATAGCCCAGCGGCCCGGCAAAAAGCGGGTGCGAACCGGGGAAGGCATCGTTGTGTTGATAGCCGACACATACCGGCGCATCCAGACGCTCGGCCAGATCTTTAGACGCCTCGATCCCGCCTTCGGACAGGACCACGCCTGCGCCATTCAGGATCACCGGGTTTTGGGCATTCGACAGCAAATCAGCCGCCTGGGCCACGGCGCTTTCACCGCCCGAGGGGCGCTCGAATTCCACAATCGCGGGCAGGTCGACGTCGATGACCTGAGTCCACATATCGCGCGGGATGTTCAGCTGTGCGGGCGCGCTGGCGCGTTTGGCCTGCATGATCACTCGGTTCAGAACCTCGCACACACGGGACGGGTCGCGGACCTCTTCCTGATAGGCGACCATGTCCTCAAACAGTTTCATCTGCTCGACTTCCTGAAAACCACCCTGACCGATGGTTTTATTGGCAGCTTGCGGAGTGATCAGCAGCAGCGGGGTGTGGTTCCAATAGGCGGTTTTGACGGCAGTGACAAAGTTGGTGATGCCGGGGCCGTTCTGCGCGATCATCATCGACATCTTGCCGGTGGCGCGGGTATAGCCGTCGGCCATCATGCCGGCGCTGCCCTCATGCGCGCAGTCCCAGAACATGATCCCTGCCTTGGGGAACAGGTCCGAGATCGGCATCATGGCCGAGCCGATAATCCCGAACGCATGTTCGATTCCGTGCATTTGCAGAACCTTAACAAAGGCCTCTTCCGTGGTCATTTTCATCTGAATGATCTCCGCGCATATGTGGAATGGCCGGGTCTTTCGCCCTGCCTTTAGATATGGTTTTGACGGATGGGGCAGGGCGACGTTAGGGCCAGAATGCCCAGCGGAATAGGTCCAGTATTCCGCTAGTAGTCGCGGATTGCCTCGGCGATGCGTTTTATGCCCGGCGCGATGCGATCCGGCGCGATTGAGGAATATCCCAGACGGTAGAAATTTCGGGGCCGGTTGGGTTCGGAAAAGAAGGGCGCGCCGGGTTCGATGTGGACGCTTTGGCCTTGCAGCGCCTTAGCCAGCCGGGTCGTGTCCACATGATCCGATGCCGACATCCAGATTGATGACCCGCCCAGAACGCCGCGCCCGGCGACAGTCAGACCATGCTGTTCGACGGCCTGATCCAGCGCCGCGCGCCGTTGGGCTAGCGCCTTGGACATCCGCCTGATCTGCGCGTCATAGTGGCCAAGCGACAGGAAATAGGCGGCCGTGCGCTGGATATGTCCTGGCGGGTGGCGCAAAACCAGTGACCGCAGGGCGCGGGCCTCGCGGATAAAAGGCTCGGACCCGACCATGTAGCCAAGGCGCAAACCGGGAAAGAGCGATTTAGAGAAGCTGCCCACATAGATCACCCGCCCGTCCCGGTCCATCGACTTGAGCGCGGGCGAGGGCGCACCCAGAAAGGCCATTTCGAATTCATAGTCATCCTCGACCACCATCGCATCCAATTCGCGGGCACGGGCCAGCAGAGCGGTGCGCCGGTCCACCGGCATGGTCGCGGTGGTCGGGCTTTGGTGGCTGGGGGTGGTAAAAATCACATCGGTCTGGTCGGGTAAGGCCTCGGGTGGCAAGCCGTCGCGGTCCACGGCGACCGGGGCCACTTTGCAATCGGAATGGTTCAGCAGGTCGCGAAGGGCATAGTAGCACGGGTCTTCGATCACTGCCGTCCGGTTGCGGTTCAACAGAATGCGCGAGGCCAGCCAAAGCGCGTTCTGCGCGCCCATGGTAATCAGAATCTCTTCGGGTCGGGCCGCGATGCCGCGGCGGGGCAGGGTGTGGCGGGCGATGAATTCGACAAGCAGGGGGTCGTCCTGATCCACGTAATCCCCGGTCAGGGAATCGAAGTCTTTGTGCCCCAGCGCCCTAACCGCGCAAAGTCGCCAGTTGGCATGGTCAAACAGCGACCGGTCGGCCTGACCATAGATGAACGGATAGCGGTAATCGCGCCAATCTGCGGGCTTGGTCAGGGTATCCCCGTCTGAAAAACGCCTGGCCAGCGCCGTATTCCAATCGACCGTTTCATTCCCGCGCGGGGTGGGCGTGTATTTCGGCGGCACCGGCGCATTTTCCGACACATAATACCCTGACCGTCCTTTGGAAGTGAGGTAGTCATTGGCCAGCAATTCCGTATAGGCCAGCGTTACCGTGATCCGGCTGACCCCCAGATGTGCGGCCAGTTTGCGGGATGAGGGAAGCTTCTCACCTACGTGGAAACGGCCCGACAGGATACCCTCGGCAATCATCTGCTGGATCTGTGCCTGCAGCGTGCCCTGACCGTTGAGTTCCAGAAAGAAAGTGTCGACCGAAATACTCATAGGGTTTTATAGGGTGGACTTATGGGATGAGCAATCTGGACTTACCGGTTTTTGACCATTTTCATTGACACCAGAAATCAACTCACCTAAATAACTAGAAATCTAGTTTAATGGAGTGCGCAAAATGTGGGAAACCGCTGCTGCAGGATTTTCGGCCATGGGGTCCGAGGCCCGGTTGAAGGTTCTGAAAACTCTGGTCCGTGCAGGTGAAGCTGGGCTGACCGTTGGGGAAATACAGGAACGCACGGGTATCGCGCCGTCTACGCTGGCCCATCACCTGCGGTTTCTGGCAGCCGGAGGCGTGGTGCAACAGGAAAAGATCGGGCGCACCACGATCAACCGCGCCAGCTATGACGAGTTGAGAAACCTCGCGCAGTTCATCCTGTCTGAGTGCTGCGCGGATGAAATAGGAAAGGCCGCGAACGATGGCTGAACTGACACAGAACCCGAAGATTTCGGGAAAAGCCGCGCTGGACGTGATTAAAACGCCTTGGGCTGTGATCGTTGCGATCTTGATTGCCGTGGCGGTTCTAGACCCCGGAAACTGGGCAGAGGTTGTCACTTTCGCAGGCAAGGCCCTTGCCCATACTGGGCAATATATCCTGTTTGCCGTCCTGCTTCTGTCTTACCTCAAGGCGACAGGGGCCGAGGTCATGGTTGCGCGCGCCTTTGAAGGGCGCGAGACACGGATGATTTTCCTCGCCGCTCTGTTTGGCGGGTTGGCACCGTTTTGTTCCTGCGAGGTGATCCCCTTCATCGCCGGTCTGCTGGCGCTGGGCGCGCCCTTGTCGGCGGTGATGGCGTTCTGGCTCAGTTCACCTTTGATCGACCCGCCCACATTGCTGATCACCGCAGGTGCTTTGGGCTGGCCTTTCGCGATCGGCAAAGCCGTAGCTGCCGTTGCCTTGGGTTTGTTCGGTGGTTTTGTCGTGCGTGGTCTGATGCGCAGCGGCGCATTCGCGCAGCCGCTACGAGAATACAAACCGGCCGGATGCTGTGGAAGCAGCCCAAAGCAGGACGACAAACCCGTCTGGCGGTTCTGGCAACAGCCCGAGCGTCGTCAGCGCTTTCGCACCGAGTTTGTTCACAACGGTCTGTTCCTGCTGAAATGGTTGGCCCTCGCATATGTGCTCGAGGCGTTGCTGGTCAGCTATGTGCCTGCCGATCTAATTGCCCGCGTGGTTGGTGGTGAGGGCGTAGTACCCATCGTCATCGCAGCCCTGGTTGGAATGCCGGCCTACCTGAACTCCTACGTAGCACCGCCGCTTTTGGCCGGTCTGACTGAACAAGGGATGAGCGTCGGTGCAGCTATGTCCTTCATGGTCGCAGGCGCAGTCAGTTCGATCCCGGCCATGGCAGCCGTCTGGTCGCTGGTCAAACCGAAGGTGTTTGCGACCTATCTGGGGCTGGGCATAACCGGCGCCATTATCGCAGGGATCATCTTTCAGATGGTCTAGTGCGATTTGGGTCCCAAGCTGAACCCCAGACGCGTAAAAGAAAAAACCGCCCGGTGTTTTCACCGGGCGGTTTAGCGTGATCAGCTTGCTTCGCAGTAGTGTGGCAGCTTGAAGCGGTATCGCGGTTCACCACTTTCGACATACACGCGTTTTTCTATGCAGGCGCTGTCGCCAACGGTCTGGGAAATCGGTGATTCTGTCGATGAGATCGACGTTGCAGATCCGTCCGGCAACCGTACCGAGGCGATGACCCCATTCTTGAGATCTCCGTTGATCGGTGTGGCAGACAGGACTGGAACCGTCATGAATGCTTCGTGTTCGTGGCGCCCGTCATCGTTGAGAAGCAAGAGGGCCGCTGCAACGGCAACGACTCCGACACCTCCGAGCACAGCCAGACCCTTGGTCTTCATAAAAGCATAGATCGACACGGCACGGTGTGGACCAAATACGGCAGACAAGACATTCAGCATGGGGGTACCGTCAAAAAAGCCCCGGCCTGTTCACGCAGGGGCTGTCTGTAGATTAGGGGCGCAGATCTTCTTCGTCTTCATCCTCGGCCCCGCCTTTGGGCAGGTTGAAGAAGCTATCCGCGTCGATGACCGGTTCGTCGTCTTTTTCTTCGACCGGCTCGTCAGACAGCGAGAATGTCTCGAGGCCCTCGATGGCGGTCGGGATTTTTGGTGCGGCGTCCATTTCCAGCGACTGCTCGGTCGAAACCAGCTTGCGGCGCTCATCATCGCTCATGACGCCACCCTCAGCCGCTTTTTTGGCGGCTGCCTTCTGAACAATCGCATCCAGCTCGGACTGTTTGCACAGGCCCAGGGCAACCGGGTCGATCGGCTGCATGTTGGCGATGTTCCAGTGGGTGCGCTCGCGGATCGACTGGATGGTTGGCTTGGTGGTGCCGACCAGCTTGGCGATCTGGCCGTCGCTCAGTTCGGGGTGGAACTTGACCAGCCACAGGATCGAGTTCGGACGGTCCTGACGCTTGGACAGCGGGGTGTAACGCGGGCCACGACGCTTTTCCTCGCCTGCCGCAGCAGCGTTGAACTTGAGCTTCAGTTTGTGCAGCGGATTGTTCTGCGCGGCGTCGATCTCGTCCTGGGTCAGTTGGTTGTTGGCAATGGGGTCGAACCCTTTGACGCCAGCAGCCACGTCGCCGTCGGCGATGCCCTGCACTTCAAGCTCGTGCATACCTACGAAATCCGCGATCTGCTTGAAGCTGATCGTGGTGTTGTCCACCAGCCATACGGCTGTTGCCTTGGCCATAAGCGGTTTTGCCATCAGCCCGTCTCCTTTAAATACATCTGTCCCGTCGCCGGAATTCGGCGGCCCCGTGGTCTTGGGGCAGGTTTCCGTTGTCGGGGAACTTGGCCCGTATATAGTCGCGCAAGGTCAAGAAGGGAAGAGGCGAATGCGCCAAGGGATTCTGGGGCTGATAATATGGGTTCTGAGTGCGGCAGCGGCGCTGGCCGAGGGCGAAAAGGCAGGGGATTTCGACTATTATGTTCTGTCCCTCAGTTGGTCGCCCAATTGGTGCGCGCGCGAAGGGGACGCACGTGGCTCGGATCAGTGCGACGCGCGCCACGATCATGGTTGGATCCTGCACGGGTTGTGGCCACAATTTCATCAGGGCTGGCCGTCCTATTGCCAAAGCCCAAAGGCTCCACCCTCGCGCCGCATGACGTGGGAAATGGCGGATATTCAGGGCACGTCCAGTTTGGCGTGGCACCAGTGGAAGAAACACGGAACCTGTTCGAGCCTGTCCGCGCCTGACTATTTCGCCCTGTCGCGCCAAGCTTACCAAAAAGTCGCGCGGCCCGAGGTCTTTCGCAAGCTGGATGAGGCCGTCAAACTGCCGGCCTCGGTGGTTGAGGAAGCGTTTTTGAAAGCTAATCCGGGGCTAAAACCAGACATGATCACCATCACCTGCAAACAAGGCTACATCGAAGAAGTCCGTTTGTGCCTGTCGCGCGATCTTGAACCCGTTCCCTGCGGTCAGGACGTGATCCGCGATTGTGCAGCCAAGGACGCCCTGTTCGATCCGATTCGCTAGAGTTTCTTGTTCTGACAGTCGCGCGCGTATTCCAGCGCCTTGGCCGTGCCCTTCAGGTCTATGGCCATGACAGTTTCCCCTGCCGGATTGTAAACGGTCATCGTGCGGTTCTGAGCGATCGCATTCACAAAGTTCCGGTCGGTGAAAAACACGGTCGCACCCGGCACGCGGTCCAATTTGAACCCCGTGGCCATGGCATCAAAACTTTTGCCATCCAGTTCGAACCGGATGGGATAGCTTTGGCCCTGTTCGATGTCGCCCCACGCCTTGTTGAAAACCGTAAAATACCCTCGATTGTTCAGCGCGTCGTAACCGATCCGAACCACCGAGAGGTCCTCATACACCGTCTGGATTAAGCACCCGTTGCCAAGCGCAGGGTCCATCATGATGTTCCATCCCTCGGCAAAGCCCTTGTCGACGAGGTCTTGCGACCAAGCGGCGGTTGCGGTGAAGGCGGCGAGGGTGAGGGCGAGAAGGCGGGTCACTGATTTCATCCTGATAGATCTAATTTGGAAGAAAGCCCTAGATATCCAGTTTGGGCAAGGAACAGACTCGTTTTTTGGCAGTTTTTTTAAACAGCAAGGCTCATTTGTGTCTATTTGCCTTACTTGCAGCTATACGGAAACGACTCGCCGGAGTTGTCGTCGAGTATGCCAACAACAGTATCGGCATAGCAGATAAGTGTCTTGTCATCGGGACCCTCGCGAGAAAACAGTATGAACTCTGTTGTTCCGCCAGTCCTTTTTTCAAAAATCAGCCTAAAGTGCGTGGTATTTGGAGGGGAGTTACGGACTTTTTGCCAGATAGGTCCGAGAGGCCCTTCAACAAGTTGATCCACGTCTTTCCATTCGTCCAAGAAAACAACGGCTACGTCCGCCTCAACGAACCGATCAGGCCTCGCGTTAGGATCAATACGCGGGTTTTTTCGCGAAACTATTTTGTAGAATTCATCTCGCTGGTCTTCTTCCCAGTCAGAGACAACAATTAGTTTCCGTTTAACACCGTCTTCGGCATTTGCCGTCCCGGTTACGCATTGAGCTGCAAAAAATAGTGTGGCAACTGCCCCATAGATTGCCTTCATTAACGCTCCAATCTCTGTGCACGCAACATAATCCAGGCACACAAAAAAGGACTAAATTTCCTTCCGCGCCCGCAGCGCCGCTGTAATCGTCCCGTCATCCAGATAATCCAGTTCTCCGCCAATCGGCACGCCCTGCGCCAGCGAGGTCAGGCGGACCTGCCCCTCTAGCTGATCGGCGATGTAATGCGCTGTGGTCTGGCCATCGACGGTGGCGTTCAGGGCGAGGATGACCTCGGTAACTCCTTCGGCGACCACCCGGTCCTTGAGGCGCGGAATACGCAGCTCGTCCGGGCCGACGCCATCCAGCGCCGACAATGTGCCGCCCAGCACGTGATAGCGGCCTTTGAATACGCCCGCGCGCTCCATCGCCCAAAGGTCGGCGACGTCTTCGACCACGCAAAGCTCACCAGTCGCGCGGGCTTCGCTGTCGCAGATATCGCAGATATCGGTGGTGCCGACGTTGCCACAGTTCAGGCACTCGCGGGCGGTGATGGCGACTTGCTGCATGGCGTCTGACAGGGGCGTCAGCAGCAGGGCGCGTTTGCGGATCAGGTGCAGCACCGCGCGGCGGGCCGAGCGCGGACCCAGACCCGGCAGCTTGGCCAACAGGTCGATCAGGTTGTCGATGTCGCTGTTCGAACTCACTGCGCGCGCTCCTGCAAATGGGCTGGGCATGCGCGCCCAGCCTGTGTTTCGTCAGGAGTGTCTATCAGAAGGGCAGCTTGATGTCTGCGGGCAGGCCCATGCTTTCGGTGAGCTTTGCCATTTCTTCCTGCGACCGCTCTGCGGCTTTGGTCTGCGCGTCCTTGATGGCGGCAAGGATCAGGTCCTCGACCACTTCCTTATCGTCGCCGTTAAAGATCGACGGGTCGATGTCCAGACCTTTCAGCTCTCCTTTTGCAGTGGCGGTGGCCTTGACCAGCCCGGCTCCAGATTCGCCGACAACCATGATGGTGTTCAGTTCTTCCTGCATGTCGGTCATCTTGGTCTGCAAATCCTGTGCGGATTTCATCATCTTGGCCATGTCGCCCAGACCGCCGAGTCCTTTGAGCATCGTGTTTCTCCTGTAAGTTCGTTTGAAGCCTAAATACGGGCGGCACCCGCGCGGCACAAGGGCCGTGGGGCTCCCGCCTGTCGTCAAGGTCTTTGGCAAGACCTTTCCTCCCGTTGGGCCCGGCAGCGCGGGCCTTGCCCGCGCTGCCGGGCCCAAATCCGCTCAGGGTTGTCGGCGTCAGCCGATGGCCCGTGGCGGGCGCGGGAGTATTCCGGGTGTTATTCGCGAAGGGTTCAGTCCTCTTCGAACGGGTCCCATTCGTCTTCGACTTCGGGCAAGGCTTCGGTTTCGACTTTTGCGGCGCGTTCCTCGGGCGTTTCGATCCTTTTGATCCGGGCCTTGGGAAAGTATTCCAACACCGCCTGAACCAGCGGATGCTGCTCGGCCTCAGCGCGCAGGGCGAGGTCTGCCGCGTCCCTGACTTCGGCGATTGTCGCTGTGTCGCCGTCCGATACGACCGATACCGCCCAACGATTTCCAGTCCAGCGTTGCAACGCTGACCCCAGTCGTTGCGCCAAATCCGTCGGAGCGTTGTCGGCCGGAGTGAACTCGATCCGTCCCGGCTGGTACGAAACCAGACGCACGCCGTTTTCAACCTCGACCAGCAGTTTCACGTCCCGGTTTGTGCGGATCAGTTCAACCACGTGTTCGAATGTCGGATACCGGGCCAGGGCGGTCTGTGTGTCCCGCGCCAAGGCCGCGCTGGATGCGCCCGCGCCACTACCCGCTGGTGCCGCGTAAGACTGTGCAACTGGCGCATGTGCCTGAACGGTGCCCTGTGTCGGCGCGGGCACTCCACCGCCGGGCCCACCGTTCGGGGCAGGAGGCGGGGCATCTTGAAGACGTCTGAGCAGCTCTTCAGGGGTGGGCAGATCAGCGACATGGGTCAGCCGGATGATAGCCATTTCTGCGGACATCATGGCATTGGGCGCGGCCGAAACCTCTTCGAGTGCTTTCAGCAGCATCTGCCACATCCGGGTCAGAATGCGCATCGGAAGGGCCTCGGCCATCTGGACGCCCCGGGCGCGTTCGTCAGGTGAGACTGTCGGATCTTCGGCTGCGTCAGGTGTAATCTTGACCACCGAGACCCAATGCGTGATCTCGGCCAGATCGCGCAGTACGGCCAGCGGGTCGGCACCTTCGGCATATTGACCGCCCAGTTCCGTCAACGCTCCGGCGGTATCGCCGCGCAAGATCATGTCCATCAGGTCGAGCACACGCCCGTGATCAGCCAATCCCAGCATGGCCCGTACCTGATCCGCGCTGGTTTCCCCGGCACCGTGGGAAATGGCCTGATCCAGCAGCGAGGTCGCATCCCGGGCCGAGCCTTCCGCCGCGCGGGTTATTAGTGCCAGAGCGTCCTCGGCAATCTGAGCGTTCTCAGCAGAGGCGATCTTTTTCAACAAGCCGATCATGTCCTCGGGTTCGATCCGGCGCAGGTCGAAGCGTTGACACCGCGACAGGACCGTCACCGGAACCTTGCGGATTTCGGTTGTGGCAAAGATGAACTTCACATGCTCAGGGGGTTCTTCAAGGGTTTTGAGCAACGCGTTGAACGCGCTGTTCGACAGCATGTGAACTTCGTCGATAATATAAATCTTGTAGCGCGCACTGGCGGCGCGATAGCGGACACTTTCGATGATCTCGCGAATGTCGTTCACACCGGTGCGGCTCGCGGCGTCCATCTCCATCACGTCGACATGGCGGCCTTCCATGATGGCCACGCAGTGTTCGCACTGGCCGCAGGGTTCGATTGTCGCTTTGCCTTCACCGTCTGGTCCGATACAGTTCATGCCCTTGGCAATGATCCGTGCGGTGGTGGTTTTGCCCGTGCCGCGAATGCCGGTCATGACAAAGGCCTGCGCTATTCGGTCGGCCTCGAATGCGTTTTTCAGGGTGCGCACCATGGCGTCCTGGCCCACGAGGTCGGCAAAAGTTTCAGGACGGTATTTGCGGGCGAGCACCTGATAGGCGGGGCTTGGTGTTTCGGTCATGTCTGCTCTGTCGGATTCGTATCAGTTTCGCAGCGTAATGACCCCTGCCGCTCACGTCCACCGCAGGGAGTGACGAAATTCGATTTGGATTACTGCGGCGCATTGGATACAGGTTCGGGTGGGCGTGTAACGGCTTGCCCAGCCATTTCCTTCGGGCAGAGTACGCACCTTGGACAGGTTTGAAGTTTACTCCATGCCGGTTCGGTCCGGTCTGTTGGGCTTGGCGCAAATTCCAGGTCGGCACGGCGACTATGCCGGGGATCTTGAGCGGATCATGCAATGGCGGCCAGCAATGGTCATTTCGATGACCACTTCCAATGAGTTGGAGGCCGTGGGAGCACGCCATCTCGGACGGGACCTGCAGAACCGCGCCGTCACTTGGGTTCATCTTCCGGTGCAGGATTTTGGTGCTCCGTCATCGAACGTAAGGTCTGATTGGCCAAATGCCAGCACCGATGCACACCGCGTCCTGTCCGCGGGTGGCCGGGTCTTGGTTCATTGCCGGGGTGGGTGCGGGCGGTCTGGCATGATTGTGTTGCGCTTGCTGGTCGAAGGCGGTGAAGCCCCGGATAAGGCGCTGCGCCGGTTGCGCGCGGTCCGGCCGTGCGCCGTTGAAACTGACGCGCAAATGGCTTGGGCCATGGCACCGGCATCAACCGGGCTTTGACGTCACGCCATGGCTGGCTGTGGGTCGCCGACCGCAGGGCGCAATCCCAAGGTTGTAACCTCGAGCATTGCGCAGGGCATATCGGACAGCGTTCCGGTTGGCATGGCCGACAGGCTGGTCCCGAACATCATGTCGGCGTACTCGTCCAGCTTTGTCGTCGGAATATCCGGGGGCGTTCCACAATAAACCCTGATCAGATCTGAATGGGCACGAAACCGCGCTGTGCACCCTTCCGCGCAATGCGAAAGCTCTCCACTGCCTTCGACCTCGAACTCTTTGGTTGTCACAGGTTGCGCTGTCGCCATCGCGTCCGCCATAGCGCGGGCCATTCTTGCCAAGGCCGGACAGGGTTTGCCGGTTTTCTGACAAATCGTTGCAGAAAACTCGTGCGTTTTTGTCTTCCAGATCATTGTGCGCCCTCCGCGCGATGGACGGGGGGCGTGGGTCAGGTCGCTTTGTGCGGCTTTGACCTGCCCGGACACCCCGCCCGAGTTTCGGTTTCAGTCAGATGGCAGGTCTCCTGACTTGCGGGTCATCGCTTTGCCAACCTTCCCAGCCGTTGGGCCAGTGGTGTCTCGGCATCGCTCACCGCTTACAGTTGCGGGGGCAGTCGCGGCATTGGTCCGTTTCGGCATCGCCGGGGCAGGACCGCACCGTGTTCCCTTTTCATCCCTTCCCGGTAAGCCGGGTCGAGAACCATCAAGTCATCGCTATCCGGTGAAATCGGTCCGAGTCAAGCGGGCTTTGTCACCGCTTTGGACGCAGGGTTGTCTTTCCGATCTGGCCGCGGGCTTGTTCATGCCGGATCGCGGAGTAGCCTTAAGAATGTGGGGGGAAGTGAGAGGTTGGACATCGACCCAAGCGGGGCTCGTTGTGGCTGCTTCCTTCCGGACCTGACCAGGTTGGCGAGGCGCTCGCCCGCGCCAACCTCTCAGGGGTGGATATATGCATTTCGTTTGCGGATGACAACCCGTCACAGCGTAAGCCGGATTAGTAAAAAACCATCGTCATCGCGCCCAATGACTGACGGATTATACGCGTGCAATTCAGCTAAATGGTGCTGCGCATTGGGGCTGGTTCTGAGAATCGCAAATGCCCCGGACAGGGGTCTGAGTGTGAATGGACACGGCGCATCCGCCAACGGATCCGCAGGAAGACGGCCCGCGACATAATCCCGAACAATGCATTGGATCGACAAAACTGGTAGCGGAATCTGCGTTGCGGTGTCTACGAAGGGGAAATACCCGCCTCCGCTGGCCCGGTAATTGTTGAGGGCAACCACAAAGGATTGCTGATCGTCGATAAGGTGCCCGGTAAGGCGAATATTCTTGACGCGGTGATGCAATGAATTCGTCAAATTACCGCCCGCGTCGAACCGCGCGGGCATGCCAAGGTCGATCTGGTAGCTGAGACCGTGCAGGATATCAAAATTGTAACCTGCGCGCGCGGAATTCCGCAGGTCGATTTGTTGAGCTGCGTGCATTTGATTGAGCACGCCAGCCGACATCTCTAGCCAGTCTCTAATCTGCGCGCCCGAAACCACGACGGCCTGCATTTCGTTTGGAAAGATGTTCAGGTCATTAACGTGGCGAAGCTGGATTTGACCCGCCGGAACGTCCGTAAAGGATCGTGGGCCTGCGCGACCTCCGAATTTCGAGGGCGATACGGCTGACAGAACCGGTAGGCCCTCGTGTGCTGTTCCTTTAAGGAAGGGGCGCAATGCGGCGGCTTGCGCTGCCGCGACCAGCGCAAGCCCCCTGTCCGGCGCACAGAAGCTGAAATAACTGTGCAAATGTTGACGCGTTTCGCCAACAGGCTTAGCCGAGTGCAACCGCGTCTCTTTATGTCCCTGTGCGAACAGACGCTTCAGGTCGGCGTCCTCTTCCGTCGGGGCCGCGGGCGTTTCTGGTGAAACAGATTGCAGTTCCACATGCTGGCTCCCAATCGACCACCCGCCTGTGTCTTTTTGGTGCAGCGTCAGGTCAATGATGCCCAGATGTGAACCGGCCGCGCCCGGCATCACAACCGGTTTTCCGTGAACAAGACCGCGTTGTGGGTCGACATGCTTCAGATTCTTATGAGCAGAGCCGGGCAGGGTCAGGTGGGAATGCCCGGCAATGATCGCATCAATTCCGGGCACCGCTGACAAAGGGATAACCGCATTCTCAAGGTTGGGTGCGGGTTCAGCGGCGCCAAGCCCTGTATGGGCAAGTGCCACAATCAGATCGCATCCCCCGGATCGCAATTCCCGCGTTTTTCGATGGGCGCATGTCAGGATGTCCTCAACCGAAACGGCACCTTTTAGGCGATGCGCTTCCCATTTGGCTGTCTGCGGTGGGAGGACAGAGAACACACCAATTTTCAAAGCCAGATCTTGCCCCTGCACTTTGATGTTACGGTCAAGAATCGTATGCGCCTGCCAGCTTGCCGGGCGGTCGGCTCTGGTGGCATTGCTGCAAATGACCGGGCAGGTGGCTTGGGCGACTATGCGGTCAAGTACCTCAAGCCCGAACCCAAAGTCATGGTTTCCCAATCCAACGGCGTCATAACCAAGGTTACCAAAGGCTTGCATCAGGATGTGGGGGCTGTCGGTCTGCGCCACAGCCCATTCACCAATGGGCGCGCCTTGAAGGGCGTCGCCATTGTCGAACAGCAAGACAAGGTGTTTTTGAGACTGGGCCTGTGTACGGGCCGCTTTGATCAGACTTGCGGTTCTGCTCAGGCCGATCGAAGGGTCAGGAGTGTCCGCATAATAATCGAATCCGGTCAAATTCATGTGCAGATCGGTTGTCGCCAATATCCGGATCTGCGCTGTCGTTAAGGAAGAGGGAGGTTTCACTACTCTACTTTTGGCAGTTTTTTATTAATCAATTTCAACAAAAAGCGTATCAGGTGGAAATTTCAAGGTCAGGCTAAGGCATTTCAGCGGCACAGGAACTTTTTCGTAAGAAACTGAAAAGCCATTGCAACGTCGTGGCTGCCATGGCAGCCCTGTGCGGAAAATCCGAAGGAACTGCAATGAAAAACGCGGAACATGTGACGTTTGGTGGCTCTGGCCTGGATCGTGCGGCGCATATTCGCGCAGACGCGGATGAGATCGCGCTGGCGCGCGCGAACCCCGAGGCACGGTGCATTTTGCTGTGGCGTGGCAAGCTGTTGGTTCAGGGGGAGGCGCTGGACCGGCTGGGTTTCATCCCAATGACGCATCAACTGGTGAACAACGGACCCGGCGGTATCACGGATGAGCCGATATTTTTGGGCTTGCCCGACGGTGCGCCCGTGTTTGCCGTCGATATTTCGAACTGGGCCGCCGATGATTTGGATATCTCGCAGGTCGGCGGTTTCTTTGACAGGTCCGAGCAGCAGCATCCCGGTCTGCCCATTGGGTTCGTCTTTGCCGAACTGCGCCGCATTATGACCCGTCTGTCGCCGCGCGACGCAGAATTGGCGGCCTCGGCCAAGGCTGTGATCGGCTGGCACGAAACGCATCGGTTCTGTGCCCGGTGCGGTGCGGCAAGCGAAATGACGGAGGCCGGATGGCAGCGTAGCTGTCCCAGTTGCGGTGGGCACCACTTTCCACGCACAGATCCGGTTGTCATCATGCTGATCACCCACGGCGAATCGGTTCTGGTCGGTCGATCGCCGGGCTGGCCCGAGGGGATGTATTCGCTGCTTGCCGGGTTTGTCGAACCGGGTGAGACACTGGAAGCCGCCGTCAGGCGCGAGGTCATGGAAGAGGCGGGCGTGCCTGTTGGCCGGGTCTCTTACCTGTCCAGCCAGCCTTGGCCCTTTCCCGCGTCGCTGATGTTTGGCTGCGCGGGTGAGGCGCTGTCCAAAGAGATCAAAATTGATCCGGTTGAGATTGAAGACGCGATTTGGGTCAGCAAGTCAGAGATGATGCAGGCCTTCGCGGGCGAACACCCAAACCTTCTGCCTGCGCGCAAAGGTGCCATTGCACATTTCCTTTTGCAAAACTGGCTTGCGGACACGCTGGACTGACAAAATACTGGGCTGACAAGCAAAGAGAGCCGCGAACTGAAATGCAATTCACTGCGCGTGAAGATATACAAGCCCCGATCAATGCCGTGTTCGAGATGGTCACTGATTTTGAGCGTTTTGAACGAATGGCGATGCGCCGGGGAATCGAAGTGCGGCGTCTGACCGGCCATATGGGCGTGATCCCCGGAACAACCTGGGCAACGGAATTCAGGCTGCGTGGTAAACCACGGCAGGTCGAGATCGTGATGGCCGAATGCGATCCGCCATCACAGATGCGGTTCGAAGCGACCGGAAAAGGACTGAACGGTACGACGACCATCGAGTTCATGGCCTTGTCGCAGCGTCGCACGCGGCTGGAAGTGGATATGTCTCTCGCGGCCAAGTCGCTGCCTGCCCGACTTTTCCTGCAATCCCTCCGGCTGGGTCAAAACCGGTTCCGGCGTCGGTTCCAGTCGCGGCTAAGTGAATTCGCCAGAGAGATGGAAGAACGACATCAGCATGGCCTCTGACCGAATTTGGCAGGCGCCGCTGGAAAATGTTGTTAGCCGCGCGGCTGGGCAGCCGGGTAGACGCCCAAAATCTCGACATTGGTGGTAAAGTGTTCCAACTCTTCCATCGCCAGTTTGACATTCCGGTCTTCCGGGTGCCCGACGATGTCCGCGTAGAATTGCGTGGCGGTGAATGATCCATCCACCATGTAACTTTCCAGCTTGGTCATGTTGATGCCATTGGTCGCGAATCCGCCCATCGCTTTGTACAGCGCCGCAGGAATATTGCGCACCTGAAAGACAAAGCTGGTGATCATGCCGTGTTTGCCGCGCCGGGACATATCCGCCTGACGCGACATGACTAGAAACCGGGTGGTGTTGTTGTCGCGATCTTCAATGTGGCGGGCCATGACGTTCAGGCCGTAAATTTCTCCAGCCAGCTCACTGGCCAGCGCCGCCGAATGCAGATCGCCCTGCTCTGAAACTTCGCGGGCGGCGCGGGCATTGTCCGGGCTTACACGGCCTTTGATTCCGTGCTTTTTCAGGAACTCTGCACATTGCGGCAGCAAAACCAGATGAGAGTGTGCCTCGGTAATATCCTCAAGCTTGGCGCCCGGAACGGTCAGTAGATTGATGTGGACCCGGACAAATGCTTCGTCGATGATGTTCAGGCCGCTATGGGGCAACAGACGGTGAATATCGGCGACGCGGCCATAGGTCGTGTTTTCCACCGGCAGCATCGCCAGATCAGCATCGCCCGATCGGACCGATTCGATCACATCCTCGAATGTGCGGCAGGGCAGGGCCTCCATGTCGGGGCGGGCATTGCGGCAGGCCTCGTGACTATAGGCGCCGGGTTCTCCCTGAAATGCGATACGTTTGGTCATTTGGTCGATTCCGTGCAACAAGTTCTTGAATTGGGCGTTTAGTCGCGGTGTCTATACCTTGCCTCTTGCTAGGGGAAGCCTTAGACACCCCGCAGACAGCTGAAATGGACTCGCGATCAATGTTCGACACGATGACAGTTACCAAGGCCGCCGCAGGCCTGTTTGGCACCTTTCTGGTGCTGCTTCTGGCCAAATGGGGTGCCGAAGCTCTTTACCACGCCGATGGGCATGGCGAGACAGCCGCATATATCATCGAAACCGAAAGCGCGGGTGAAAGCGCTGACGGCGAAGAGGTGGTTTTCGAAGATATGCTGGCCGCCGCTGACCCCGAAAAAGGCGCCAGAGTATTCCGCAAGTGCACCGCATGTCACAAGCTGGAAGACGGCGCGAACGGCACTGGCCCTTATCTGTACGGTGTAGTTGACCGCCCGGTTGCCTCGGCCAATGGGTTCACAGGCTATTCGGCTGCGATGCAGGCGCATGGCGGAAACTGGACACCCGAAGCGCTGGATGCCTTCCTGGAACGCCCAAGCGCCTATATCTCGGGCACTTCCATGAGCTTTGCCGGCCTGAAAAAGCCGCAAGAGCGCGCCGATCTGATTGCTTATCTGCAGACAATCGGCAACTGATCCGACACTCGGTTTTCCCGATTTTCAAAGCCGCTGCTTCCCGCAGCGGCTTTATTTTTGTTTAAGAAGAACTTCACAAAGCGTTCACGCATTCTAAACTTGCATATGACAGTGCTGGTCTTTTAGCTGGCGCTTACAAGGTTAAATAAGTCAACGAACCAGAGGATGAGCATATGAAACCCCTGCTGCCCGCACCGCGCGTAACGACTGTTCGGCCTTGGGCAGCCTTTATGGGAATTGCCGCGGCGCTCATGCTTGGGGTTGCTGACAAAGCTGTTGCCGCTGAGGAAAACGTCACCCGCAGCCACGGCTATTCCTACTTTGGAAACCTCGACTATCCCGCTGACTATCCACACCTGAACTATGTGAACCCCGATGCCCCAAAGGGTGGAGAGTTGTCGCTGGCTGGATCAGGTACATTCGATTCCCTGAACCCGTATTCGCGCAAAGGCCGGGCCGGGGCGCTGACGACGCTGCAATACGACTCGCTGATCGACAGCACTTCGGACAGCGTCGGGCAGTATTACGGATTGCTTGCGGAAAGCATGGAATATGACGAAGGTCGCAACTATGTGATTTTCCACATGCGCCCCGAGGCGACGTTTTGGGACGGAACCCCGGTCACGGCCGAAGACGTGGTCTATAGCCATCGCCTGTTTATCGAACAGGGTCTGCCATCCTACGCGCAGGCGGTTGGGCGGATGGTTACCGGTGCCGAGGCGCTGGATGACCACACAGTCAAGTTCACCTTCAGCCCCGACGTGACAAGACGGGGGTTGATTGAAACCGTCGGATCAACGCCAGTTTTCTCGAAAGCGTGGTTCGAAGCGGATGAGAGCAGGCGTCTGGATGAACCCCGGCTTGAGGTTGCGGTGGGCTCGGGGCCGTACAAACTTGACAGCTACGACATCAATCGCCGCATCGTTTACAAGCTTCGGGACGATTATTGGGCGAAAGATCTGCCGATCAATGTGGGCCGCAACAATTATGGCACCATACGGGTCGAGTATTTCGCCGACCAGACCGCCGCCTTCGAAGGGTTCAAGGCGGGTGAGTATACGATGCGTATCGAAAGTGACCCAAAACTCTGGGCCTCCAGCTACGACTTTCCAAAACTGAGCGCAGGCTCGGTCGTGCGGGATGAGATCACCGATGGCAGCCCACCGACACCATCGGGCTTTGTCTTCAACCTCGGCAAGCCCCAATTCGCAGATAAGAACGTGCGCAAGGCTCTGGCACTGGCGTTCAATTTCGAATGGGCCAATGAATCGCTGATGTTCGGGTTGAATACTCCTCGGAACTCATTTGTTCAGGGCACGCACCTAGAAGCAACCGGCGCGCCGGAAGGCGCTGAACTGGCGTTTCTGCAGACGCTGGGTGATGTGGTCCCCGCAGATGTTCTGAGCGAGCCGGCCCTGTTGACGCATGAATCCAACCCGGCGCGGTTGAACGACCGTCGCAACCTGCGCAAGGCGTCGAAATTGCTGGATGAGGCGGGCTGGCCTGTGGGCGAGGGCAATCTGCGCCGCAACGCGGCAGGTGAAACCCTGAAGGTAAACATCCCCTACGCGTCCAGTATTCCAACGTCGACCGCGACAATGATCGAAACCTTTGTGCAGAACCTGCAATCGATCGGCGTGGACGCTTCGGCGGAAAAGGTGGACCCGTCGCAGTTCACCTTGCGCAGGCGCGAGCGGGATTACGATATGGTGTATTCCAACCGTTATGGATCATTCCTGTCGACCGGTGGTGGTCTGAGTCAGATGTATGGTTCGGAAGAGGCAGCGTTCAGCCTGTTCAACCCCGCCGGACTTGCCAGCCCGCTGGTAGATGCTGTGATCGAAGCCTCTTTTGACACCACAAATCAGGCGGAACAGGACGCCGCGCTTATGGCGCTGGATCGTGTGTTGCGGTATGAGTTCTTCATCATCCCCGATGGATATGTGGCGGACTACTGGACGGCCTATTACGACATGTATGAATACCCCGAAAACCTGCCACCATTTACGCTTGGCTATCTCGATCTTTGGTGGGTCAACCCCGAGAAAGAGGCTGCATTAAAGGCGAAGGGCGCGCTGCGGTAACATGGGCGCCTATATACTAAGACGCCTGTTGCTGGTTATTCCCACGCTTCTGGGCATTATGATCGTCAACTTCACACTGGTTCAGTTTGTACCGGGTGGACCGATCGAACAAATCATCGCGCAGATCGAAGGCCAAGGCGACGTCTTTGCAGGCTTCGCCGGTGCCGGAGATGCCGGTGCCGCTGCCGAACCCGCCGGAGGTTCGTTTGACGACAAATACGTCGGCGCCCGGGGATTGCCGCCGGAATTCATTGCTGAGCTGGAAAAAGAGTTCGGGTTCGACAAGCCCCCGCTGGAACGGTTCCTGTCCATGATGGGCAACTACCTGACACTGGACTTTGGCGAGAGCTATTTCCGGTCGATCAGCGTTATTGATCTGGTCCTCGAAAAAATGCCTGTCTCGATCTCGCTGGGTCTGTGGTCGACGCTGATTGCCTATCTGGTGTCGATCCCGCTGGGCATTCGCAAAGCGATCAAGGATGGTTCGACCTTTGACACCTGGACAAGCGGCACGATCATCGTGGCTTATGCTATTCCCGGCTTCCTGTTCGCAATCCTGTTGCTGGTGCTGTTTGCCGGTGGATCATACTGGCAGATTTTCCCGCTGCGGGGGCTGACATCGGACAATTGGGACAGCCTTAGCCTGATGGGAAAAATTGCGGACTATTTCTGGCACATCGCCTTGCCGATTATCGCGCTGACCATTTCGGCTTTTGCCACCCTGACGCTGCTGACCAAGAACTCGTTCCTGGACGAGATCAAGAAACAGTATGTGATGACAGCCCGCGCCAAAGGTTTGAGCGAGGGCAAGGTGCTATACGGTCACGTGTTTCGCAACGCCATGCTGATCGTGATCGCCGGGTTCCCTGCTGTGTTCATCGGCGTGTTCTTTGGCGGGTCGATCATTATCGAAACGATCTTCTCGCTGGACGGGCTGGGTCGTTTGGGGTTTGAGGCTGCTGTTGCACGCGATTATCCGGTGATCTTTGGCACGCTGTTTATCTTTGGCCTGATGGGCCTGGTTGTCGGCATCATCAGTGATTTGATGTACGTGCTGGTCGACCCGCGCATCGACTTTGAAAAGCGGGAGGGGTAGATGGCGCTTTCTCCGCTGAACCAACGTCGCTGGCGCAATTTTCGGCGTAATGGCCGCGCATTCTGGTCGCTGATCATTTTTTCGATCCTGTTCGGCCTGTCGCTGTTTGCCGAATTCATCGCCAATGACAAACCGATCCTCGTGAAATACCGGGGCGAGTTTTACACGCCCGTTTTCAACTTCTATGCCGAAACCGAATTTGGGGGCGATTTCCAGACCGAAGCGATCTATCGCGATCCCGAGGTGCGCTGCCTGATCGACAGTGGCGGGTTAGAGCAGTGTTTTGACGACCCCGAGGGCATTATCGAGCAGATCGACGCCGGTACGTTCCAAGCCGAAGGGTTCGAGCGTGGCTGGGCCATCTGGCCCCTGATCCCGTATTCCTTCAACACCAGCGTTGATCGGCCGGGTGCCGCACCGCTACCGCCAAATGGCCAGAACCTGTTAGGGACGGACGACACCAAGCGTGATGTTCTGGCCCGCGTGATTTACGGGTTCCGGCTGTCAATCCTGTTCACTTTGATGGTGACCGGCGTTGCCAGCCTGATCGGGATATTTGCCGGAGCAATTCAGGGTTTCTTTGGCGGTTGGCTGGACCTGATCTTCCAGCGGATCATCGAGATATGGTCCGCGACCCCCTCGCTTTATGTGATCATCATCATGTTTGCCATTCTGGGCCGAAGTTTCTGGTTGCTGGTCGCGTTGATGATCCTGTTTAGCTGGACAGGGCTGGTTGGGGTTGTTCGGGCCGAATTCCTGCGGGCGCGCAACCTTGAATATGTGCGTGCGGCGCGGGCGCTGGGTGTGGGCAACATGACCATCATGTTCCGGCACATGCTGCCAAATGCGATGGTTGCGACCCTGACCTTCATGCCGTTTATCGTCACGGGAACCATTGGCGGCCTGGCCTCATTGGATTTCCTTGGCTTTGGCCTGCCATCATCGGCCCCCTCGCTGGGTGAACTGACCTTGCAGGCGAAACAGAACCTGCAGGCACCGTGGCTGGCCTTCACCGCCTTTTTCACCTTTGCCATCATGCTGTCGCTGCTGGTCTTCATTTTCGAAGGCGTGCGCGATGCGTTTGATCCCAGAAAGACCTTCTCATGAGCCTTTTGGATGTGAACAACCTCAAGGTCTCGTTCAAACAGGACGGGCAGGTCAGCGCGGCGGTGAAAGGGGTATCGTTCACCGTGGACCGTGGTGAAACGGTGGCTCTGGTGGGTGAGTCTGGCTCGGGTAAATCTGTTACGGCCTTGTCGACAGTGTCTCTGCTGGGCGATAGTGCGATCGTCGAAGGCTCGGTTCGGTATGACGGGAATGAGATGATCGGCGCTTCCGAGGACAGGCTGATGGATGTGCGCGGCAACGACATCAGCTTCATCTTCCAAGAGCCGATGACCTCGCTCAACCCGCTGCATACGATCCAGAAGCAGATGGCTGAGTCTCTGGCCTTGCATCAGGGTTTGACCGGTGATGCGGCGCGGGACCGAATTGTCGAGCTGCTGACAAAGGTTGGTATTCGCGACCCGCAGGATCGGCTGGACAGCTATCCACACCAGTTGTCGGGCGGACAGCGGCAGCGCGTGATGATCGCGATGGCGCTGGCCAACAAACCCGACATTCTGATCGCGGATGAACCGACAACGGCGCTGGACGTCACCATTCAGGCGCAGATCCTAGAACTGCTGGCCGAGCTGCAGAAATCCGAAAACATGGGAATGTTGTTCATTACCCATGACCTTGGCATTGTACGCCGGATTGCGGACCGGGTATGCGTTATGAAGGATGGTGAGATTGTCGAAACCGGCCCGACATTCGCGATATTCGACAACCCACAACACCCTTATACCCGCAAGCTGCTGGCGGCCGAGCCGTCCGGTCACCCGCAAGCGGTGGCTGCAGACGCAGAAGAAGTCGCGCGGACAGATCACCTTAAGGTCTGGTTTCCAATCCAGCGTGGGTTCCTGAAGCGGACGGTGGGACACGTCAAAGCGGTCAATGACGCCACGCTTAGCGTGCGTGCGGGTGAGACGTTGGGAATTGTGGGCGAAAGTGGTTCGGGCAAGACAACGTTGGCTTTGGCGATCATGCGCTTGATTGCGTCCGAGGGTGGCATCACCTTCCGCGATCAGGATGTCCGGCGTTGGTCCACGCGAGAACTGCGTCGCCTGCGCAAGGACATGCAGATCGTGTTTCAGGACCCGTTCGGCAGCCTGAGCCCGCGTATGACGTGCCAGCAGATCATCGCCGAAGGTCTGGCGATTCACAAAGTCGACCCGCACCGCGCCCCGCGTGAACTGGTGACTGAGGTGATGACCGAAGTTGGGCTGGATCCGGCTGCGATGGACCGGTACCCACACGAGTTTTCAGGCGGTCAGCGTCAGCGAATAGCCATCGCGCGTGCGATGGTGTTGCGGCCCAAGCTGCTGGTTCTGGATGAACCGACCAGTGCGCTGGACATGACAGTGCAAGTTCAAATCGTCGATCTGCTGCGTGACCTGCAGAAGAAGTACGGTTTGGCATACCTGTTCATCAGCCACGATCTGAAGGTCGTGCGCGCCATGTCCCATAACGTCATCGTCATGCGAAACGGTGATGTGGTTGAAATGGGCACGGCCGAGGATTTGTTCGAGAACGCCCAGACAGATTACACCCGTGAATTGATCGCAGCGGCGGGCTGAAGCCCGCCCTACAATTTGCTCAGGCGCTGGCTTTTTCCTTAGCCACCGGTTTTGGCACCGGGCCGCGCAATTCTTCATAGTGATCAAAGCTCAGCTTAACCCAGCCGGTGCCGCGTGTGGCGCTGGCCAGACTGCGATGTAGTTCATCCTCGGCAACTGCCGGAAGCTGTGCGTTGAAAATCTCCCATCCTGAGGCGTTGGGATTGCCCTCAAAGCCCAGAACCTGACCCTGAAGCGAGCTGATCGTGGGAACAAGATCGCCCACGAAATCCGAAGGCAGGTGAATCTCGGCATTCAGGATCGGCTGCAGCACCACGGGCTTGGCTTGTGGGAGCGCTTCCCGCACAGCGTTTTTTCCAGCGGTGCGGAAGGCATAATCCGAGCTGTCTACGTTGTGATGCTTGCCGTCGCTCAGCGTGATTTTCACATCGACAACCGGGAACCCCTCGGGGCCCTGTTCAAGCGCGTCTTTGGCCCCATGTTCGACCGAGGGGATATAGTTGCGCGGCACTGCGCCGCCTTTGACCACCTCTTCGAACTGGAACCCCGATCCGCGTGGCATGGGCGCAACCGAGATCACGACATCGGCGAATTGCCCGGCCCCGCCGGACTGTTTGCGATGGCGATGGCGATGTTCAATCGGTGTGCGAATGGTTTCCCGATACGCGGTTTCAACCGGATCGCCGACGATCTCGATCCCGAAATCTTCGGCCAGTTTCGCGCTGACGCGGCGCATATGCTGCGGACCCTGAGATCCCAGAACTGAATGACCGCTAAGTTCGTCCTGTTCCATGTGTAGGCCCGGGTCAATCTCGACCAGCCGGGTCAGGGCATTGGACAATCGCACATCGTCGCGTTCATGCGCGGGTGAGACCACCTGACGGTGAGCCGCTGGATGGGATAAGGCCCACTCGGGCAGAGGCGTGGCCTCTTTGCTGTCATAAAGATTGCCGGGGTTCAGGTGGTCAGATTTGACCGCCAATCCGATTTGACCGGCGCCCAGCTTGTCGATCTGGGTTTTGGCATCCAGTCCCGTCAGATTGCCAACGGTCTCACCTCCCAATGACTCATGGGCCTTTACGCCGTCGCCCAGTCCGCGCAGGACAATGATCTTGCCGATATGTTTTTTCACATCGGCAAACCCGGCGATCGCACGCGCGTTTTCGGCGGCTTCGTCGCGTCCGGCTGCGATGTCAAACTCGGGCGCTTCGTGCCGCAGGGCTTTCATCAGGCGTGTCAGGCCGTTTCCATGGCTGGCGGACCCCAGGCAGGCGGGGATAAGTTGATGGTTCTGCAACACCTGCGCGGCAAGGTCATAAATCTCGGCGCTGGGGGGCTGTTTGTCTTCGATAAGTTGTTCGAGCAGTTTGTCATCAAAGTCGGACAGAGTTTCCAAAAGCTCGGTTCGGGCCTCTTGTTCACGGTCTTCCACAGATTGCGGAAGTTCAATCAGATTGGAAGGTTTCCCTTCCTGGTATTTCCAGGCCCGTTCCGATATCAGGTCGACCGCACCGACGATGGTTTCTCCGTCACGGATGGGGACCTGCCGCAACGCGATGTGATGAACGCAATAGGTCTGTAGTGCCGCGATGATGTCCCGAATGCGCCCGTTTGGGCTGTCCATCCGGTTGATGAATAGGAAGCAGGGAATCCCGGCCTCTTCCACCAACCTCAGATAAGGGGCGCACAGAACGGCGGCGTCCGGGTCCGGAGGCACAACCACAACTGCCGCGTCGGAAATGGCCATGGCCGGGCCTACATAGCCCAGGTTATCCCCGCCGCCATCCACGTCAACGGCGCACCATTGTTCGCCCAAATAAGAAAAACCGTGCAGATGCACGGTTCCGGATACGTCGAATGTGGTGGGTCGACCGTCGAGGCGGCTGATGGCCTCGACCAGGGTTGTCTTGCCCGATTGACTGGGGCCGAGGACGGTGAAAACGCGCATGAGTGCTGTCCCTCTTTCAGGTTGCAGTAATACCTGCACGAAAAGAAACGTCCCACGCGGATGCGTCGGCAAGAACTGTCTGCGAATTCACCTGCCTCAGGGTGCGGATCGCACACCCCAAGTGTGGAGAAAATCGGATACCTGCGTCAAGCCCCTGCACGAATGTCACGGTGACAGGCCGCAGAGCCTGCCCAAATGCAAGACATCAGATCGCCGAGCTGTGCCCTGCTTTGCTCAGGTCATAGGCGTCGAAACTGCGGGCTATCATCCGGGTCAGGGCGCGGGCCTCGGGCGGAATAAACAGCCCTTCGTCGGTGACGCGCAACAGGTTGTCGAACGCGGCATTGGCCGTTTGGAACATCTGATTCAGTTCAGTGGCCGTGATTTCGTGATCGCGCAGGATCTCCGCCGAATTGATCTGAAAGTCGCACATCAATGCCTCGATCAAACGTGCGCGCAGAACATCCTGCCCCTTGAACATATGCCCGCGGGACGTCGAGAAACGCCCTTCGCGGATTGCTTTTGTGTGGGCCGACGTCGCGGGTGCGTTCTGGGCATAGCCTTGTGGAAAGCGTGAGATCGAACTGGCCCCGACTCCGATCAACACTTCGGCCTGATCGTCGGTATATCCCTGGAAATTTCGCTTGAGCCGCCCTGCTTTCAAGGCATGGGTCAGGCCGTCATCCTGCGTGGCGAAGTGGTCTATCCCAATCTCGACGTAGTTGTCCCACATGAAAAGGCGGCGAGCCGTGTCGAAAAGATCCAGCCGCTGTTCCGGTGTGGGCAGAGCATCCGACGGGATCAACTGCTGTCGTTTGGCCATCCACGGCACATGGGCGTATCCATAGAGCGCCACCCGGTCCGGGTTAAGAGACAGAAGCTTCTGCACGCTTTCGGTCATTCGTGTTTTCGTCTGATGCGGCAAGCCATACAGGATGTCTGCATTCAAGCTGGAAATCCCACGGGCGCGGATCATTTCGACCGCGTTGCGCGTGGTGTCATAGCTTTGAATCCGGCCAATGGTTTTCTGGATTTCATCGTCGAAGTCCTGAACACCGATCGAAGCCCGGTTCATACCCGCCTCGGCCAATGCATCCAGCCGATCTTCGTCAATTTCGTTAGGGTCGATCTCGACCGAGAATTCAGCGTCAGCGCCCAAGGGAACCACATCCAGAATATGAGCCGCGAGACTTCTCATCAGTTCCGGGTTGAGCAAGGTGGGCGTACCGCCGCCCCAATGCAGGCGCGACAGTGTCACCCCTTGGGGCAGGCGTGCGGCCAGTAGATCCAGCTCGGCCTTCAGCACGTCCACATAGGCAATGACGGGATTGTCGGTCTGGGTTCCTTGCGTGCGGCAGGCACAGAACCAGCAAAGCCTGCGACAGAACGGAACATGGATGTACAAAGAGATGGCGCTGCCGGGTTTAATCTTGGAAATCCAGTCGCCATAACGATTTTCCCCGACGTCATTGTTGAAGTGGGGGGCGGTTGGATAGCTTGTGTAACGCGGTACTTTCGCGTCAAATAGTCCAAGCTGTGCCAGTTGTGGTTTAACAATCATGGCGATACCGTTAGAGGACGGCTCGCAAATAAACCTTGATAGAGATCAAGTGGAAACCCGCATGACACCGATGTTCAAGATCGACCATACCAATTGTGCCGACTGCCCCATTCGACATCGGGCAGTGTGCGCGCATTGCGATGCCAATGAGTTGGAAAAGCTTGAAGGCATTAAGTATTACCGCAGTTTTGAGGCCGGTCAGACAATCCTGTGGTCCGGGGATCAGATGAATTTCGTGGGTTCGGTCGTGTCGGGCATCGCGTCTTTGACCCAAACGATGGAAGACGGTCGTACTCAGATGGTCGGTCTATTGCTGCCCAGCGATTTTGTGGGGCGTCCCGGTCGCGAATCGGCGCCTTACGATGTGCAGGCCACGACTGATCTGGTGATGTGCTGCTTTCGCAAGAAGCCCTTTGAAGAGATGATGAACGAAACCCCGCATATCGCCCATCGCCTCTTGCAGATGACGCTGGATGAGCTGGATGCGGCACGTGAATGGATGTTGGTGCTGGGGCGTAAAACCGCCCGTGAAAAGATTGCCAGTCTGTTGTCTATCATCGCCCGTCGGGATGCTTCGATCAGCCACGAGGGGAACGCCGGACCTATCGTCTTTGATTTGCCTCTGACCCGCGAGGCGATGGCAGACTACCTTGGTTTGACTTTGGAGACGGTCAGCCGCCAGATTTCGGCGCTGAAACGGGACGGCGTCATTACCCTTGAGGGCAAGCGTCACGTGACCATCCCCGACATGGGGCGTCTGATGGAAGAAGCTGGCGACGATTCAGACGGTGGTTTTCTGGTCTGACGTGACCTGACGCAGTAGTCGTGGTTTAGTGGCCTGAGTGCAGTCAGTTCAGGAGCAAACCATGGAATTCAGTAGCCTTCTCGCCATGATCTTCATTGGTGCCATTGCCGGTTGGCTTTCCGGCAAGATCATGGAAGGCCGGGGCTTCGGTCTGTTTGGAAACATTATTGTCGGAGTCGTTGGCGCATTTCTGGCGGGAACGGTTTTTCCGGCGCTTGGCTTTTCGGTCGGGGGCGGCCTGGTCTCGTCGATATTCTTTGCCACGATCGGCGCAGTCATTCTGCTGTTCCTGATCGGCCTTGTCAGACGAGGGTAATAAACCGCCTTTTCTTAGGGGCGGTTTTATTAACTTACCGGCTTTAATGCGCCAGAAATACGGGAACCGGGGATTGTTCCAGCATGTTCCGAGTGGCGCCGCCCAGAATGGCCTCGCGGAATCTCGAATGCCCGTAAGCGCCCATGACAATCATGTCGGCTTCGGTGTCCGAGGCGTGGCGATTCAGGATGTCTGACACGCGTGTCATCGTTTTGCTGAGAACGTCGATTTCGCACTTTACGCCGTGCCGCGCCAGCATTTGCGACAGCATCCCCCCCGGATCGGACCGGTCCGGCCCGTGGCGGGGCGGGTCGATCACGACGATCCGCACAAGTTCGGCCTGTTGCAGGAAGGGCAGGGCGCGGCGTATGGCGCGCATGGCCTCAACGCTTTCGTTCCAACCGATCAGAATCGTCCCCGGTCGTTCGAACGGTTTTGCGTTCTCCGGGGTGATAAGCACGGGCGCGTGTCCCTCGAACATCGCGGCTTCGACTATGGGTTCGCATTCTGCGCCCCGATCTTCGCCGTAGGGCTGGGGCAGAACAACCAGATCCGAAAACCGCGCGCGATGGGCGACATGACGTCCAATATCGGCAATCTGGGCCACGCCACTTTCAGCAGACCACCGAACACCGGATTTCCCTAGAAACGCGTTGGCATATTCCAGCACTTCTTCTGCTTCGGCGTTGGCACGGCTTAGTGTTTCTTGCAGGATCAACGCATTTGCGCCTGCATAGTAATACCCTGTCTGACTACGATCCACGCCCAGACACAGCGCTTCGGCATGGGCATCCTGCGCCAATGCAAGTGCTGCCATCTGCGCAAGGGCCGCATCCGATTGCGTGGAATCTGTCATCACAGTGAGAAGAGATTTGTAAGCCATTTTTGACCTCTGACCTTCGAACCGATGTAAGCTGCGACTTTCCAGCCCAGTCGTTTCTTTAGGATTGTCATAGTATTCAGTGTCCTGTCTTGACACAGATCAAAGCAGTTAAAGCGGCTGTCCGACAAAAGAACAGCCAGTCAAAAAGGTTCTGCGATATAAGAGAATCGCGCAGAGCATGGCAAAGGGACGCAATATGTCAAATTACATCAAGCTGATCGTGCTTGGTCTGATCGTGGTTTTTGCCGCGATCGGGACCAATTATGCACGCGATTTGGCGTATCAGGTGCATGCAATTCTGGTGATGCTGATCGCCGGCGGATTGTTCATCTGGACGCTTAGAAACACCGATGAGCCAGATATCCTCGTGGACCACTCGGCCGAATATATGGACGGCGTGATCCGCTATGGCGTTATCGCGACCGCCTTCTGGGGCGTGATCGGTTTCATCGCCGGAACATTCATCGCCTTTCAATTGGCCTTTCCCGCGCTGAACTTTGAATGGGCGCAGGGCTATCTGAATTTTGGCCGGTTGCGTCCACTGCATACATCTGCAGTGATTTTTGCCTTTGGCGGCAACGCTTTGATCGCAACCTCGTTCTACGTGGTGCAGCGCACCAGCGCCGCGCGTCTATGGGGCGGCAATCTGGCGTGGTTCGTGTTCTGGGGTTATCAGCTGTTCATCGTGCTGGCGGCGACCGGCTATGTTCTGGGTGGCACGCAATCCAAGGAATACGCCGAACCCGAATGGTATGTCGACCTGTGGTTGACCATCGTCTGGGTCGCGTATCTGGCCGTTTTCCTGGGCACGGTCATCAAACGGAAAGAGCCGCATATCTATGTGGCCAACTGGTTCTATCTGGCCTTTATCGTCACCGTTGCGATGCTGCATGTGGTCAACAACCTGACCATCCCAGTCAGCATCTGGGGATCTAAATCCGTCATCGTCTGGTCGGGCGTGCAAGACGCCATGATCCAGTGGTGGTACGGCCACAACGCCGTGGGCTTCTTCCTGACTGCGGGTTTCCTGGGCATGATGTATTACTTCATCCCGAAACAGGCGGAACGTCCGGTATTCTCGTACAAGCTGTCGATCATCCACTTCTGGGCCCTGATCTTCCTGTATATCTGGGCCGGTCCGCACCACCTGCACTATACCGCGCTGCCTGACTGGGCTTCGACGCTGGGTATGGTGTTCTCGGTCGTGCTGTGGATGCCTTCGTGGGGTGGTATGATCAACGGTCTGATGACCCTGTCGGGCGCATGGGACAAACTGCGCACTGACCCGATCATTCGCATGATGGTCATCTCGGTTGGTTTCTATGGCATGTCCACCTTTGAAGGCCCGATGATGTCGATCCGTGCGGTGAACTCGCTCAGCCACTACACCGACTGGACCATTGGCCACGTGCACTCGGGTGCGCTAGGTTGGAACGGTATGATCACCTTTGGCGCCCTGTATTACCTGGTGCCTGTCCTGTGGAAGCGTGAACGTTTGTACTCGCTGCAGATGGTTAGCTGGCACTTCTGGCTCGCTACGATCGGCATCGTTCTCTATGCCGCGTCGATGTGGGTCACCGGTATCATGGAGGGCCTGATGTGGCGCGAAGTGGATGCCAACGGCTTCCTTGTGAACTCGTTCGCTGACACCGTGGCTGCCAAGTTCCCGATGTATGTGGTGCGTGCCTTGGGTGGCGTGATGTTCGTCGCTGGTGCCGTGATCATGTGCTACAACCTGTGGATGACTGTGCGGAAAGCGCCGGCCAAAGAGGCCAGCCTGTCCGTCGCGGTCCCGGCTGAATAAGGAGGGCCGGAGCAATGGCAATTCTCGACAAACATAAGATCCTCGAGACCAACGCGACCCTCCTGCTGGTGTTCAGCTTTCTGGTCGTGACCATCGGTGGCATCGTGCAGATCACCCCGCTGTTCTATCTGGAGAACACCATCGAGAAGGTGGAGGGGATGCGCCCCTACACCCCGCTCGAAATGGCAGGGCGTGAAATTTACATCCGCGAAGGATGCTATGTCTGCCACAGCCAGATGATCCGCCCCATGCGGGACGAGGTCGAACGGTACGGGCACTATTCGCTGGCGGCCGAGTCGATGTATGACCACCCGTTCCAGTGGGGGTCGAAACGCACCGGGCCTGATCTGGCCCGTGTGGGTGGCCGTTACTCGGACCAGTGGCATGTGGACCACCTGCGTGATCCGCAGTCGGTTGTGCCGGAATCGGTGATGCCGAAATACGGTTTCCTCGAGCATCGCAAACTGGACGGCAAGTATATCGGTGACATCATGAAGGCGAACGCCCTTGTCGGCACGCCCTACACCGAAGAAATGCTGGCCAATGCCGAGGCCGACTTCCGTGCGCAGGCTGATCCCGACAGCGACTATGACGGGCTGCTGGAGCGCTATGGCGACAAGGTCAGCGTGCGCAACTTCGACGGTCAGCCCGAGCTGACCGAAGCGGACGCGATGGTGGCTTATCTTCAGATGCTGGGAACGCTGGTCGACTTCTCGACCTTCACCCCGGACCCAAGCCGCTAAAGGAGGGTGTGATGGAAGAATATACACTCCTCAGGCAGTTCGCGGATAGCTGGATGTTGTTGCTGTTGTTCGCATTCTTCGTTGGCATCGTGATCTGGGTTTTCCGCCCCGGTGCCAGCAAGGAATACAAGGACACCGCTAATATCCCCTTCCGGCATGCAGACGCACCAGCGCCCCTGCAGGGCGACGATAAACCCGCCACACCCAAGGAGGCGCGGCCATGAGCAAGACATCTGAAAAACTGCCGGGTGATCCGAACACCACAGGTCACAGCTGGGACGGTATCGAAGAGTTTGACAACCCGATGCCCCGCTGGTGGCTGTGGACCTTCTACGTCACGATTATCTGGGGCGTGATCTACACGATCATGTATCCGGCGTGGCCCTTGGTTCAATCAGCGACCGCTGGTGTTCTTGGCTGGTCGTCTCGTGAACTGGTGCAGGAAGAGATGGTTGCCTTCCAGGAGGCCAACGCACCTTGGAACGCCAAGCTGGTGGAAACCTCGCTTGAGGACATCTCGAAAGACCCGGAGCTTCAGCAATTCGCGGTAAACTCGGGCGGCGCGGTGTTCCGTACTTGGTGTGCGCAGTGTCACGGCTCGGGCGCGCAGGGTGCACCCGGCTTCCCGAACCTGCTCGATGATGCGTGGCTGTGGGGCGGAACGCTCGAAGATATCGAGTTCACCATTGCCCACGGTATTCGGAACGAAGAAAGCGACGACGCGCGCTATTCCGAGATGCCTGCCTTTGGAGAGCTTCTTGAGAAAGAAGAGATCACGCAGGTGGTTCAGTACGTCATGTCCCTGACCAACGCGCAGACCGATGACGCCGCAGCGCAAGCGGGCAAGGTTGTTTTCGAAGACAACTGTGCTGCTTGTCACGGCGAAGACGGCACGGGCGACGTGTTCCAGGGCGCGCCGAACCTGACCGATGCGATCTGGCTCTATGGTGGCAGCGAAGAAGCTCTGACCCAGACAGTCACTTACAGCCGCTTCGGCGTGATGCCCGCTTGGGAAAACCGCCTGACCGAGGCGCAAATCCGCGCTGTGACTGCCTATGTCCACCAGTTGGGTGGTGGTCAGTAAGGTTTGAAGAATACCTTCGGACGGTTCGCCGCCCGAAGGTTGAGGCACCGGCTGTTCCATCTGTTCGCGCGTTTCCTGAACAGCCGGTGCTAATTTCACAGATTACTAATCCCGAATGATGAGGTCCAGATGCACCTTTTTGTGCGCTGGGCCTTTTCTTTTCCAATGATCATGTGCTGGCCAGTGTTTTGGCCGTGACCCCAGGCGGGGCTTGTCGGTACGTTCATCGCGATCTCTGGTGTGAGTGGCGATCATGAAGCTTTTTGCAAGGATTGAGAGCATTTTGCCTCTCTTTTTTTTAAACTGAGAATGCAGAAAAGATTGAACTTCTGACTGAAAAATGCGACTCAATTCCAATTCTCTTGTGTAAGTAAGGCTTACAAATGGATTGGATGAAAATGCCACCTCTGGCCTCGCTTCGGGCATTTTCCGCTTTTGCCGAGGCTGAAAATATTGTTCAGGCAGGCGCGGCGCTGAACGTCAGTCACGCAGCCATCAGTCAGCAATTGCGGGTTTTGGAAAAGCACCTCGGTGTCTCGCTGCTGGACCGGTCGGGGAAATCCATGATCCTGACACCCGAGGGGGAAAAGCTGGCGCGCGCAACTCATTTGGGATTTGGCACAATCGGGGCCGCGGTCGCAGCCCTGATGCAATCGGATCAGGACCGCCCCGTCCACGTCTCTCTGACCCCCTCGTTCGCAGCGTCCTGGCTGATGCCGCGCTTGCCTGCCTTTCAAGCAGAATTCCCAGATATTCCCTTGGCTTTGGACCCGACCCCGAAACTGGTCACCCCAAGCCCCGGAGGTGTGGATGTTGCGATCCGCTACGGCGGCGGTGATTGGTCTGGTATTGCCTCGGACCTGTTGTTGAGCAGCCCCATCGTGATCGTCGCGGCGCGGTCCCTTTTGGGCGGTCGTTCTGATTGGACGCCGCAGGAATTGAGCCAGCTCCCGTGGCTGGAAGAGCTGGGGACGACCGAAGCCACAACATGGCTGGCGCGGCATGGCGTTGAACACGGTCCACGCGCGGGTCGGATCGCCTTGCCTGGAAACCTCTTGCTGGACGCGTTGCGCGCTGGGCAGGGCGTAACCGTCACGGCGCGGCATTTTGTCGAAGCCGACATTGCGTCGGGGCAGCTCGTCGAACTGTTTTGCGAGCCGGAGAATAGCGGGTATCATATTGTAACGGGTGATTTTCCACTTCGCCCTGCTACCAAGATCTTTGTCCGTTGGCTTCGGTCGCAGTCCGGGGCGCTGTGACAAAAGGTGTCTGTACGATGCTCTTTTGACCCATGTCAAAGAGACTACCTTTGTGATCTGGAACAAGACGCGAAAAACATAGCTACATCTGGAGCCATCCCGTGAGCGATTCCGACCCCGCCCCCAGCCTTTACGCCGCAAGGGAGCCTATCTTTCCCCGGCGCGTATCCGGGCCATTTCGTAACCTGAAATGGATCATTATGGCTGTCACGCTGGGCATTTATTACGTGACGCCTTGGATCAGATGGGACCGCGGGCCCAGCCTGCCGGATCAGGCGGTGCTGCTGGACTTGGCGAATCGTCGTTTCTATTTCTTCTGGATCGAGATTTGGCCGCACGAGTTTTACTTTGTCGCAGGTCTATTGATCATGGCCGGGTTGGGGTTGTTCCTGTTCACCTCGGCGTTGGGTCGTGTCTGGTGTGGTTACGCCTGCCCTCAGACCGTGTGGACGGACCTGTATATTCTGGTTGAACGCTGGATTGAGGGCGACCGAAACGCGCGCTTGCGCCTGCATCGGCAGGAAAAGCTGGACTTCCGCAAGGCGCGGTTGCGCGTGACGAAGTGGACCGTCTGGTTGCTGATCGGTCTGGCCACCGGTGGGGCGTGGGTGTTCTATTTTGCCGACGCGCCGACGCTTTTGCGTGATCTGGTGACGGGCAATGCCCACCCCGTGGCCTATACCACGATGTTGATCCTGACCGGCACGACTTTCCTGTTCGGTGGGTTCGCGCGCGAACAGATTTGTATCTATGCCTGCCCCTGGCCACGTATTCAGGCGGCGATGATGGACGAGGATACTCTGGTTGTTGGCTACCGCGAATGGCGGGGTGAGCCGCGCGGCAAAGGCAAGCGTACTGCGGATTCCGAGTTGGGGGATTGCATCGACTGTATGGCCTGCGTGAATGTCTGCCCCGTCGGGATCGACATCCGCGACGGGCAACAACTTGAATGCATCACCTGCGCGCTGTGCATCGACGCCTGCGACGACATGATGGCCAAGATCGGCAAACCGCGCGGTCTGATCGACTATATGGCGCTGAGCGATGAAACGCGCGAGCGTGCGGGTGAGCCACCTCGGAACGTCTGGAAGCACATTCTGCGTCCCCGGACGATCATGTATACAGGGATGTGGGCGGCGGTTGGCCTTGCGTTGTTGTTTGCGCTGTTTATCCGGCCCGATATTGATCTGACGGTAGCGCCCGTTCGGAACCCGACCTTCGTGACCCTGTCCGATGGCACGATCCGCAACACCTATGACGTGCGCCTGCGCAACAAACATGGCGAGGAGCGGCCGTTCAAGCTGTCGCTTGCGGGGGATCAGGCCCTGGAGGTTCAGATCGAAGGCAATGACGGCGACACTGTCATTGTCGCTGCGGATACGGCACAATTGACGCGCGTCTATATCGTGGCCTCCGGTGGCACCGGCCCAGCGTCAACTGACGTTACCCCGGTGCGCATCTGGGTCGAAGACCTGCAAAGCGGAGAGCGTGCCTACAAGGACACCACCTTTAACGGGCAAGGGAAGTGAACATGGCCGAACGCAAATTCACTGGCAAACATGCACTGGCTGTATTCGTGGCCGCATTTGGTGTGATCATCGCGGCAAACCTTGTGCTGGCCTACAGCGCGGTGAAAACTTTTCCGGGGCTCGAGGTCAAGAACTCTTACGTCGCCAGCCAAGAGTTCAACGATCGCCTGCAGGAACATCAAGCTCTGGGATGGGATATCCGTGCTGAATTATCCGGGGGGCTGTTGATTCTGCATATTACAGACCAGACTGGCACCCCTGTCGAAGTGGCCGAGTTGCAGGCTGTCGTTGGACGAGCCACGCATGTCAAAGAAGATTTCACGCCGGATTTCACTTTTGATGGTACCGCTTACGCCACGCCCGCGTCACTGGGCAAGGGAAACTGGAATATCCGTTTGATCGCAAAGGATCACAGCGGGGCAGAGTTCGCTCAGCGCGTGCCGCTGTATGTAAAGGGATAGGGAATGACGGCGCAGCTTACATCTGGTACGGCAGCCTGCCCGGGGTGCATTGCAAGCCCGGCGGAGCCCGCGCGCCCAATCCCAGAAGATGTGCAGATTGCGCTGTCACTGCCGGGCATCCATTGCTCGGCCTGTATCGCCACGGTCGAGCGCGAGCTTAACGCCCATCCCGGCGTGGAAGACGCGCGGGTCAACCTGACCCTGAAACGAGCCATGATCAAAGCCGCGCCAGAATTGCGCGCTGCTGACCTGATTTCGGTATTGGAACGCGTGGGCTATGAGGCGCATGAGCTTGATCCCGGTGCCCTATCCGCCACGCAGTCCGACAAGGCGGGGCGCGACCTGTTGATGCGTCTAGCGGTGGCCGGATTTGCCTCGATGAACGTAATGCTCTTGTCGGTTTCGGTCTGGGCTGGTGCCACAGACGCGACGCGGGACATGTTCCATTGGATTTCGGCTGCGATCGCGCTGCCTGCGATTGGCTTCGCGGCGCAGCCCTTCTTTTCGAACGCGTGGTCGGCATTGCGGGTTCGCCGCCTGAACATGGATGTGCCGATCGTGCTGGCTATCCTGTTAGCGCTGGTTACGTCGCTTTGGGAAACCGCGCTCAGCGGCAAGCATGCCTATTTCGACGCCGCCCTTACGCTGACCTTCTTTCTGCTGGCTGGTCGATATCTGGACTATCGCACGCGTGCTGCTGCCCGATCTGCGGCAGAAGAGCTGACCGCGCTCGAAGTCCCCCGGGCTATCCGCTTGGTGGATGGGGCCGAGGAAGAGGTTGCTGTTGCCACGCTGAACGTCGGCGATCTGATCCTTGTCCGCCCCGGTGGACGGATGCCGGTGGACGGAGAGATTGTCTCGGGCCAGTCCGAACTCGATCGGTCCTTGCTGACCGGAGAAACCCTGCCAGTGTTCGCCGAGGCGGGCGTGACAGTCAGCGCCGGTGAGGTGAACCTGACCGGCCCCCTGACCATCCGCGCGACGGCGGTGGGTGAGGACACCTCGTTGCATCGTATGGCCGATCTGGTGGCCATCGCGGAATCGGGGCGCTCGCGCTATACCTCGCTGGCCGACAAGGCCGCCAAGCTTTATGCGCCGGGGGTGCATATCCTGTCGGCGCTCAGCTTTCTGGGGTGGTATATCTATTCCGGCGACGTGCGAACAGCGCTGAATATCGCCGCCGCCGTGCTGATCATCACCTGCCCTTGCGCGCTGGGTCTGGCCGTGCCAGCGGTGACCACTGCGGCCTCGGGGAGATTATTCCGCAAGGGGATGCTGATCAAACACGCCACCGCGCTGGAACGTTTGGCCGAGGTCGATACGGTCGTTTTCGACAAGACTGGTACGCTGACTTCAGGTACGCCCGAGCTGATCAATCTGGGCGATCATTCCCGCGCTGATCTTGAGATTGCGCTGGCGCTGGCCGAGGCATCCTCGCACCCTTTGTCAGTTGCTTTGACACAGGCCGCGCGCGAGGCCGGGATCAAACCCGCCACGCTGGACGACATCACCGAGGTTCCGGGATTCGGCACCGAAGGCACTTACCAAGGCCAGCGTGTCCGCCTTGGGCGGGCTGCGTGGACCGGCGCGGAAGAGGGCGACCAGACCGCCGCGTGGCTCTCTGTTGAAGGGCAGGCACCTGAGGCCTTCCTGTTCTCGGACAGCCTGCGAACCGGCGCGGCCGAGGCGGTGCAAGCGTTCCGCGACGCGGGTAAAGAGGTCATCCTGATTTCGGGCGATACGCAGGGCGCGGTTCAGGCGCTGGCGGATAAGCTGGGCATCCAGAACTGGATCGCGCAGGCTCTGCCGCAGGACAAGGCCAAGCATGTCGAGGCGCTGCGCGATCAGGGTCACCACGTGCTGATGGTGGGTGACGGGCTGAACGACACGGCAGCACTCGCGGCGGCGCATGTGTCGATTTCCCCGGCCTCGGCTTTGGATGCGGCGCGGGTGGCCTCGGACATCGTGCTGCTGGGCAATGACCTGTCGCCGATCTCTGACGCATGTGATACGGCGGTCAAGGCGACGAAACGGATTCGCGAAAACTTTCGCATTGCCACCGTCTATAATATTATCGCGGTGCCGCTGGCAGTGGCCGGCCTGGCCACGCCCCTTATTGCGGCGCTGGCGATGTCGACCTCGTCGATCACTGTATCTTTGAATGCGCTACGGGTAAGATAAAGCGATGGAAGTTCTGGCCTATCTGATACCGATTTCCCTGTTTCTGGGGGGGGTTGGGCTGGTGGCATTTGTCTACACGGTGCGATCAAACCAGTATGACGATCCCGAAGGCGACGCCCGCCGTATCCTCAACGATGAATGGGACGACAAGCCCAAGCCCTGACAGCCCTTGAAATTGCCGCAATGCCCGGTTATGTCCGGCCCATCCGCTAGCAGAGAGATCCAAGCCAAATGGCCACCACAAACCCGATCCAGTTTATTCAGCAAGTCCGCGCCGAGGTTGCAAAGGTCGTCTGGCCGACGCGCCGTGAGGTTCTGCTGACCACGGTCATGGTGTTTATCATGGCGGCCCTGACCGCCGTGTTCTTTGCGCTGGTCGATCTGGGTATTCGCGGCGGTCTGCAACTGATCTTGGGCGCCTTCGGGTAAACCGGTTCAGGCGCGCGGAAACGCGGCTTGCCCCTTGCACCGCGCGCGATGTCAGAGTAGTGACGCGGGACTATTCGGAATGGGCGTGCGGCGATTCGGGCTGCGCGCCGCTTTTTATTCCGGGTCACGTGATGGAAATTCAATGACGGCTGCGTCTGATTGACTGGATGCGCCGAAAGTAAACAAGGACGACAGGTTCATGGCGAAACGGTGGTACTCGGTCAGCGTTCTTTCGAATTTCGAAAAGAAGATCGCAGAGCAGATCCGCACGTCGGTGGCTGAACAGGGCCTTGAGGACGACATCGACGAAGTACTGGTGCCCACCGAAGAGGTGATCGAAGTGCGCCGGGGCAAGAAAGTCACGACTGAACGCCGCTTTATGCCCGGTTATGTACTGGTGCATATGGAGATGTCGGATCAGGGCTATCACCTTGTGAACTCGATCAACCGCGTTACCGGCTTTCTGGGCCCGCAAGGCCGCCCGATGCCGATGCGCGACGCCGAAGTGAACCAGATCCTCAACCGCGTTCAGGAAGGCGAGGAAGCGCCGAAACTGATGATCAGCTTCGAGGTCGGCGAAAAGGTCAAAGTCAACGACGGCCCGTTCGAGGATTTCGATGGCATGGTCGAAGGCGTGGACGACGAGAACCAGAAGCTGAAAGTTTCGGTTTCGATCTTTGGTCGCGAGACCCCGGTCGAGCTGGACTTCACGCAGGTGACCAAGCAGGCCTAAATTAGCGCTTTGCGAGTATATTAACACCGCGCCGTCTCAGACGGTGCGGTGTTTTCGTATTCTCTTAGGTCTTGGTGTCGAAATGCAAGCAAAGCTAAGGCGGGCCCCAAACAGGCCCGCTCATCCGATTAGTTTTCGAAGGGAAGGCTGGTATACGCGCCGACTTCGTCGTTTCCTGTGCGTTCGTTGAAAGCTTTGATCATGTCATTTGTCGCCTCGGCGGCGCCGAGGTCGATGCTTTCCAGATCAAATTCAGAGAACGGGAACTCTGCCGCAGAGTCAGGTGGTTGCTTTGCCATCTGGACGGGGGCAGGGAAAGACTCTTCGTTGGGCACACCTTGGCGTGTTCGAATGCTATCCTTTGTCACATTCCACGTCATAAAGTCGGCAGCCAAATCCAAGGGGCCATCATAGGTTTCCCGAATTGCCGAATAGACGGCCAAGGCAATGTCGTGATCGTTTTGGAAGTGATAGCAAACGGCCAGCCGAGGTTCGGTTTCCGACATGATCTTACCGAACGCTTGCGCGGCGGTGTGCCCCTGAGAGCCGACAAAAATGGCTTCCGATGGTTCAAAGCCGTATTTTTCGATCATGAATTCTGGTGGGGTGAAACACTCGTGGATGGCAAGATCGACACCGGCGGCATGTTCTCTCCACCAGCGTGTTGGCAGCGTGTCGGACGAAAACGCAAATCTGAGGCCATTCCATTCCAAAAGGAAGCTAACCGATTGTTCACCATGAATCGCGGGCAGTGTCCGTACTTGAACGCCGTTTTCGTCAAAGATGACGTTGTTTACAGCTTTCCAGTCGAATTCATTTACCTCTAATTGCAATCCACGGGGATCAACCGCCGCGCCCCTGGTTGCTTCTTCCCAAGCCCACATCTTCATCATGTGGTCGGCCCAAGATTTCGTTCCCCATTCGGGTTTGATCCCCTCAGGTCCCCAAAGGCGAACTGGCGTCAGGCGGTTGTTTACAGGGCCGGTAAAGTAGAAGGCTGGAAAATCACCTGCGTGATCCAGGTGCAAATGGCCCAGAAACACTTTGTCTAGTTGATCCAACGGTATCCCAAGCGCCATGATACGCTCATACGAGCCTTCGCCCATGTCAAAGATGAACTTTTCACCGTTGCCCAGCTCAACGAGAAAACACGCCGCAGCCTGCTTGAGGCGTGGCTGGGGCATTCCGGTTCCACACGCGATAACGCGCATTTCGTCAGGGCCCAAAGTTTCCGTTCCGGGATAATAGACGGTCTGGTTCGGGTAAGGTTCAGTTCTGGACCATTCCGAAGGTTCTGTGTTCTGCGCAACGGCAGTCATCGCAGTGGCTGCAACAAGCCCAGCGCCCAGCACAATTGCGGGTGCAATAAGTCTGGAAAGCGTCATAAAAAGTCCTCCCTCAACGATTTCGCCGAAACAACGCAAAGATTCGCCCCATACAAGGTTCGCAATTTTTGAATGCGTCTGGCAAGGTTGCATAATCTTTGGCAGATCGGAGCAGTCGCACGAGCTGTGATCGGGTTTAGCTTATCTAGGGCGAAAGCTCTTTTCGCGTTGGGTTGTCACCCCTTGCCAACCCCCACATTCCGCTGTAAACGCCGCCTCTATCGTCTTCGGGCGAGATTCTCTCGTGGGAGGTTGCTGGGATCGCGATCCCGGATCGGACCACGCAACATAATCCGGGCAGGACGCGTCTTGCCTTAGTTGAAAGGAAACCAAATGGCCAAGAAGCTTGCTGGTACAATGAAACTGCAGGTTCCTGCAGGTCAGGCGAACCCGTCGCCGCCAGTTGGTCCGGCGCTGGGTCAGCGCGGCATCAACATCATGGAATTCTGCAAGGCGTTCAACGCCAAGACCGCAGACATGGAGCAAGGTGCCCCTTGCCCGACCGTGATCACCTATTATCAGGACAAGTCCTTCACCATGGACATCAAGACGCCGCCCGCGTCTTATTACCTGAAAAAAGCAGCTGGCCTGAAGCCGGTTGGCAAGCGTAACCGCCCCCGTGGCGCGGAAAACCCAGGTCGTGAGACCGTGGCAACCGTGACCACCAAGCAGGTTCGCGAAATCGCCGAAGCCAAAATGAAAGATCTGAACGCCAACGACGTCGAAGGCGCAATGCAGATCATCCTGGGCTCGGCCCGCTCTATGGGCATCGAGGTGAAGTAAGATGGCAAAACTTGGTAAACGTACCCGCGCTGCGCGCGAAGCTGTCGCTGGCAAGGAAAACCTGTCGATCGAAGAAGCTGTTGCTCTGGTAAAAGGCAACGCGACCTCGAAATTCGACGAGACCATCGAAATCGCTCTGAACCTCGGCGTTGACACCCGTCACGCAGACCAGATGGTTCGTGGCGTTGTCGGCCTGCCCAACGGCACCGGCAAAGCGATGCGCGTTGCTGTTTTCGCTCGTGGCCCCAAGGCGGACGAAGCGAAAGAAGCAGGCGCGGATATCGTTGGCGCAGAAGACCTGATGGAAACCATTCAGGGCGGCACCATCGAATTCGATCGCTGCATTGCCACCCCGGACATGATGCCGATCGTTGGCCGTCTGGGTAAAGTTCTGGGCCCCCGCAACCTGATGCCGAACCCCAAGGTTGGCACTGTGACCATGGACGTGAAAGCGGCCGTCGAAGCAGCCAAGGGTGGTGAAGTTCAGTTCAAGGCGGAAAAAGGCGGCGTTGTGCACGCCGGCGTTGGCAAAGCGTCGTTCGACGAAGCCAAGCTGGTTGAAAACGTCCGTGCCTTTGTCTCGGCTGTTGCCAAGGCCAAGCCGTCGGGCGCCAAAGGAACCTACATGAAGAAAATCGCGCTGAGCTCGACCATGGGCCCGGGTGTGACTCTGGATGTGGCGGCTGCTGCGGGCGAATAAGCCTTAACGCGAAGCAAAAAAGTATTGAGCCCGGGCAGTGCAAACTGTTCGGGCTTTTGCGTTCCACAGTCTAGTTTGCGGTGTCAAAGGCGATATCCAATCGCATTTCCAGACGCGTGCGCCTAAACTCCTCGAACGCGCTACAGGCAAAATCAGTGCGCCAATAGTCCAGCCAGTCTTTGAGTAATCGGCCACGAATGCAGAAATCGAGGATATCGGTGTCAATCGGCAGGCGGTAGCGGCGCAGGAACATTTGCTTGTTTCGCCGCAGAATACCGCTTTGGTCCACCTCGCTGGCTGGACCATCCCGAAAGATATCAGCCTTGAGAAAGTCGACGATATCGTAGACGGCCAGTTTTTCGCATACCTCAGTAAAGTCCAGACCGTAAGTTTTGCCTTGTCCGATAATCAGGTTCTGCCCGTGAAAATCACCATGTGAAAAGACCCTCAGGTCTTCGATCCCCTTAAGGCGTTCGCCTTCGGTCACCATGGTATCAATCATTTTCCGGCTTTTCTGCGCGATGTCATCCGGGACCGTTGCCGCAAGTTCGCAAATGCTGTCAATCATCCATTTCGGGCGGAACCCATAGTTGACGGGCGCCAGGCGGCTGTGAAAATCACTGAGCCAGGACCCCGCGCGACGATAGACCTGCGCCACTTGGTTATCGTCCTTGCTGTTATAAATCAGATCAACGGCTGTGGGCCGGTCGATGAATTCGGTGACCAGAAAGGCCCCTCCGGGCGATAGGTAGACAGGCTGCACGACACGGGACGTATCTGTGCGTTCAAAGTATCGGGACAGGTCAACCAATAACTCGAATTCGTCTTTCAGCCGACCGGTCGCCGGAGACTCGGTGTCGACCTTGAGGGCGAAGGATCCCGCTGTCGAGCGCAGAACCAGAACGGCCCGAGACTCTGCGAAGGCGTGCGACCGGTAGATACAGTCATACTGTGTCACTGGAGTGTGCAGGACCGTATTGGAAAACTCGTAAATAAATGCGGTGACCCGGTCATGTTCTTGATCCGAGAGCGGAAGAGAAGTAGCCAACGGGCCATGTCCTTGGTGATGTACCTTTCATCGGACTGGAACGCAGCGGGATTTGCGTGTCAACGGCAAGAATTCCGTTTTGAGGCCGGTTGGCGGAAAACCCTATGAAATCCGCACAGTTGGGTAGGTTCTGGTGGGTTCGAACTGGGGTGCAAAATGGCGTGGCCAAATTCGCAATTTACCCCTTGGAAACCCCAACCAACTGCCCTAATAAGACTTGCGGAGTAAAGCGTGCGATTCGTCGTGCGCTTTATTTCGTTTCGTCCAAGACGGTGGGTGGTGCCATTCGGCCCCTTAATCTCCTGCCTGAGACGGGTAAGACCAAAGAATTCTGAGGGTCGCGATCCTCGGGCGAGTTTTGGCCAATCCCGTAACAACGGACCTGAACGCCGGGGCGTATGCCGCGGCAAATATGAGCCGGGGTGAGTGATCGCCCCAAACTTGGAGAGAACTGTGGATAGAGCCCAGAAAGAGAAAGTGGTCGAGGAACTCGGCCAAATCTTCGAAAGCTCTGGCGTCGTAGTGGTAGCCCATTACGCCGGTCTGACAGTTGCCGAGATGCAGGACCTTCGCGCACGTGCTCGTGACGCGGGTGGTGCCGTGCGTGTTGCCAAGAACAGGCTTGCCAAAATCGCCCTCGACGGAAAGCCATGTGAAAGCATTGGTGACCTGCTGACGGGTATGACCGTTCTGACCTATTCCGAAGACCCCGTGGCAGCAGCCAAGGTGGCCGAGGACTTCGCCAAAGAGAACCAAAAGTTCGAAATTCTTGGCGGTGCAATGGGCGAGAACGCTCTGGACCGGGCTGGTGTTACAGCCGTGTCGAAAATGCCGTCGCGTGAAGAGCTTATTGCTACGATCGCTGGTATGCTTGGCGCGCCTGCTTCGAACATCGCCGGTGCAATTGGCGCACCTGCAAGCAACATCGCAAGCATCCTTTCCACCATCGAAGAGAAGGCGGAAGCTGCGTAAGCGGTTGGCACTGAATGATCTGCGTGGGGTGAATACCCTGACGTTGGAACACACACTGTAAAACGGAAAGAGCTAATACAATGGCTGATCTGAAAGCACTGGCAGAAAGCATCGTGGGTCTGACCCTGCTGGAAGCACAAGAACTGAAAACCATCCTCAAAGACGAGTACGGCATCGAGCCCGCAGCTGGCGGCGCCGTAATGGTCGCAGGTGCAGCTGGCGACGCCGGCGGTGCAGCTGCTGAGGAAAAAACCGAATTCGACGTCGTTCTGAAGAACGCCGGCGCTTCGAAAATCAACGTGATCAAAGAAGTTCGCGGCATCACCGGTCTGGGCCTGAAAGAAGCCAAAGAGCTGGTCGAAGCTGGCGGCAAGATCAAAGAAGGCGTGGACAAAGCAGAAGCCGAAGAGATCAAAGGCAAGCTGGAAGCAGCTGGCGCCGAGGTCGAACTGGCCTAAGTCAGTCCAATGGCGCATCGCTGATGCGTCGGAAATTTGGCTGGGTCCGGAGAAATCCGGGTCCAGCCGAACCTGTCTTAGAAAGGGCCTCAACTTTGGGGCGTTTTCTAAGACGCGGTTCTTGGATCGGGAGGCTGCCTTCGGGACGGTGGCCATGAATTGATCCGGACGTGTCGTCTCGAATGTGCAAGATGCCGGGGCCCGACGGTGTCTTTGCCCGCTGAGAACATCGAAAGGTGACATCTGACATGGCTCAAACGTTCCTTGGCCAGAAACGTCTTCGTAAATATTACGGCAAAATCCGTGAAGTTTTGGAAATGCCGAACCTCATTGAGGTCCAGAAATCTTCTTATGATCTTTTCCTGCGCTCCGGCGATGCAGAACAGCCTACTGACGGCGAAGGCATCAAAGGCGTGTTCCAGTCGGTTTTCCCGATCAAGGATTTCAACGAAACCTCCGTTCTGGAGTTCGTGAAATACGATCTGGAAAAACCCAAATATGACGTCGAAGAGTGCATGCAGCGCGACATGACCTACAGCGCACCGCTGAAGGTGACTCTGCGTCTGATCGTGTTTGATGTCGATGAGGACACCGGCGCGAAATCGGTCAAAGACATCAAGGAACAGGACGTGTTCATGGGCGACATGCCCCTGATGACGCCGAACGGCACGTTCATCGTGAACGGCACCGAGCGTGTGATCGTCAGCCAGATGCACCGTTCGCCCGGTGTGTTCTTTGACCACGATAAGGGCAAGACCCACTCGTCCGGTAAACTGTTGTTTGCCTGCCGCATCATCCCGTATCGCGGCAGCTGGCTGGACTTTGAGTTCGACGCCAAAGACATCGTGTTCGCCCGCATCGACCGCCGCCGCAAACTGCCTGTGACCACCCTGCTTTATGCGCTGGGTTTGGATCAGGAAGCCATCATGGACGCGTATTACGAGACCGTGTCCTACAAGCTGGACAAGAAGAAGGGATGGGTCACACCGTTCTTCCCCGAGCGCGTGCGCGGCACCCGTCCGACATATGATCTGATCGACGCGAAATCCGGTGAAGTGATTGCCGAAGCGGGCAAGAAAGTCACCCCGCGTGCGGTCAAGAAACTGATCGACGAAGGCACTGTCACCAACCTGTTGGTTCCGTTTGACCACATCGTCGGCAAGTTTGTCGCCAAGGACATCATCAACGAAGAAAACGGCGCGATTTATGTCGAGGCCGGTGATGAGCTGACCCTTGAATATGACAAGGACGGCGATCTGATTGGTGGTTCTGTCAAAGAACTGATCGACGCGGGCATCACCGATATTCCGGTTCTGGACATCGACAACGTCAACGTCGGCCCCTACATGCGCAACACCATGGCTCAGGACAAGAACCTGAACCGTGAAAGCGCGCTGATGGATATCTACCGCGTCATGCGTCCGGGTGAGCCGCCCACCGTCGAAGCGGCCTCGGCCCTGTTCGACACCCTGTTCTTCGACAGCGAGCGTTATGACCTGTCGGCTGTTGGTCGCGTGAAGATGAACATGCGCCTGGCTTTGGACGCGCCGGACACCCTGCGCACCCTGCGCCGCGAAGACATCGTGGCCTGCATCAAGGCTCTGGTGGAACTGCGTGACGGCAAGGGCGACGTGGACGATATCGACCACCTCGGCAACCGTCGTGTGCGTTCGGTCGGCGAACTGATGGAAAACCAGTACCGCGTTGGCCTGCTGCGCATGGAGCGCGCGATCAAAGAGCGTATGTCGTCGGTCGAGATTGACACCGTCATGCCGCAAGACTTGATCAACGCGAAACCGGCTGCGGCTGCCGTCCGCGAATTCTTCGGCTCGTCGCAGCTGTCGCAGTTCATGGACCAGACCAACCCGCTGTCGGAAGTCACCCACAAACGCCGCCTCTCGGCGCTTGGCCCCGGTGGTCTGACACGTGAGCGTGCGGGCTTTGAGGTGCGCGACGTACACCCGACCCACTATGGCCGGATGTGCCCGATTGAAACGCCCGAAGGTCCGAACATCGGTCTGATCAACTCGCTGGCCACCTTTGCCCGCGTGAACAAGTATGGCTTCATCGAAACACCCTACCGCGTCGTCAAAGACGCCGAGGTGACCGATGAGGTGCACTACATGTCCGCGACCGAAGAAATGCGTCACACCGTGGCGCAGGCGAACGCGACGCTGGATGCCGATGGCAAGTTCATCAACGATCTGGTTTCGACCCGTCAGGCCGGTGACTACACCCTCGCCCCGCGCGAGAATGTGGACCTGATCGACGTTAGCCCGAAACAGCTGGTCTCGGTCGCTGCATCGCTGATCCCGTTCCTTGAAAATGACGACGCCAACCGCGCTCTGATGGGCTCGAACATGCAACGTCAGGCGGTTCCGCTGCTGCGGGCCGAGGCGCCGCTAGTCGGTACCGGTATCGAGGAAAAGGTTGCGATCGACTCAGGCGCTGCGATTCAGGCGAAACGCGCCGGTATCATCGACCAGGTCGATGCCCAGCGTATCGTTATCCGCGCGACTGAGGATCTGGAACTGGGCGACGCTGGCGTAGACATCTACCGTCTGCGCAAATTCCAGCGTTCGAACCAGAACACCTGCATCAACCAGCGTCCGCTGATCAAGGTGGGTGACACCGTCCAGAAGGGCGAGGTCATTGCCGATGGTCCGTCGACCGATATGGGTGAACTGGCCCTTGGTAAGAACGTGGTCGTCGCGTTCATGCCGTGGAACGGTTACAACTACGAAGACTCGATCCTGATCTCGGAACGTATCGCGCGTGACGACGTCTTTACCTCGGTTCATATCGAGGAATTTGAAGTCGCCGCCCGTGACACCAAGCTGGGTCCGGAAGAGATCACCCGCGACATCCCGAACGTCGGTGAAGAAGCGCTGCGCAACCTCGACGAGGCGGGCATCGTTTACATCGGCGCGGATGTTGAGCCGGGCGATATTCTGGTCGGCAAGATCACTCCGAAGGGCGAAAGCCCGATGACCCCGGAAGAAAAGCTGCTGCGCGCCATCTTTGGTGAGAAAGCATCTGACGTGCGCGACACCTCGCTGCGCGTGAAGCCGGGCGATTACGGTACGGTCGTTGAGGTCCGCGTTTTCAACCGTCACGGCGTCGAGAAAGACGAGCGTGCGCTGCAGATCGAGCGTGAGGAAGTCGAACGTCTGGCCCGTGACCGGGACGACGAGCTGGCGATCCTGGACCGCAACATCTATGCGCGTCTGCAAGGTCTGATCCTGGGTAAAACCGCTGTGAAAGGCCCGAAAGGTGTCAAGGCAGGGTCGGTGATCACCGAGGAACTGCTGGAAACCCTGACCCGTGGTCAGTGGTGGCAGCTGGCGCTGGAGGGCGAGCAGGACGCACAGATCGTAGAAGCTCTGAACGAGCAGTACGAAGTGCAAAAGCGTGCTCTGGACGCCCGTTTCGAGGACAAAGTCGAGAAGGTTCGCCGTGGCGATGACCTGCCGCCGGGTGTGATGAAGATGGTCAAAGTCTTCATCGCCGTGAAGCGCAAGCTGCAGCCGGGCGACAAGATGGCCGGTCGTCACGGGAACAAAGGTGTGATCTCCAAGGTTGTTCCGATGGAAGACATGCCGTTCCTGGCCGATGGTACGCCGGTTGACTTCTGTCTGAACCCGCTGGGTGTGCCTTCGCGTATGAACGTTGGTCAGATCCTTGAAACCCACATGGGTTGGGCCGCACGCGGTCTGGGTCTGAACATCGACGACGCACTGGGTGAGTACCGCCGGTCCGGCGACCTGACCCCGGTGCGCGAAGCGATGAAGCTGGCCTATGGCGAGAATGTCTACGAAGAAGGCATCACCGGTCTGGACGAGGATGGCCTGATCGAGGCTGCGGGCAACGTGACCCGCGGTGTTCCGATCGCAACCCCGGTCTTCGACGGTGCCAAAGAGGCGGACGTCAACGACGCGCTTGTGCGTGCAGGTTTCTCGGAAAGCGGTCAGTCGGTTCTGTTCGACGGTCGTACCGGTGAGCAATTCGCACGTCCGGTGACCGTGGGCATCAAGTACCTGCTGAAACTGCACCACCTGGTGGACGACAAAATCCACGCGCGTTCGACCGGGCCGTACAGCCTGGTGACCCAGCAGCCGCTGGGTGGTAAGGCGCAGTTCGGTGGTCAGCGCTTTGGTGAGATGGAAGTCTGGGCTCTGGAAGCTTACGGCGCCGCCTACACCCTGCAGGAGATGCTGACGGTGAAATCGGATGACGTCGCCGGCCGGACCAAGGTCTATGAGTCGATCGTCAAGGGCGAGGATAACTTTGAAGCGGGCGTACCGGAATCGTTCAACGTTCTGGTTAAAGAAGTCCGTGGCCTCGGCCTGAATATGGAACTCCTGGATGCGGAGGTTGAGGAGTGAGGGCGCTGCCCTTTCTCCCGTCCCCCCTTCCGCAAGATTTGAGGTAACAAATGAACCAGGAAATCACCAACAACCCGTTCAACCCGCTGACGCCCCCGAAGGTCTTTGACGAGATCAAGGTCTCGCTGGCGTCGCCCGAGCGGATTCTGTCTTGGTCCTATGGCGAGATCAAGAAACCCGAAACCATCAACTACCGGACGTTCAAGCCCGAGCGTGACGGTCTGTTCTGCGCGCGTATCTTTGGCCCGATCAAAGATTACGAATGTCTGTGCGGCAAATATAAGCGGATGAAGTATCGCGGCGTTGTCTGCGAGAAATGCGGTGTGGAAGTCACCCTGCAGAAAGTCCGCCGCGAGCGTATGGGTCACATCGAACTGGCCGCGCCTGTTGCGCATATCTGGTTCCTGAAATCGCTGCCGTCCCGCATCGGTCTGATGCTGGACATGACGCTGCGCGATCTGGAACGCGTTCTGTACTTTGAAAACTACGTCGTCATCGAGCCCGGTCTGACCGACCTGACCTACGGCCAGATGCTGACCGAAGAAGAGTACATGGATGCGCAGGATGCCTATGGCATGGACGCGTTCACCGCCAATATCGGTGCCGAAGCCATCCGTGAGATGCTGGCCCAGATCGATCTGGAAGCCGAAGCCGAGCAGCTGCGCGCTGATCTGGCCGAAGCCACCGGTGAACTGAAGCCCAAGAAGATCATCAAGCGTCTGAAAGTTGTCGAATCCTTCCTCGAGTCGGGCAACCGGCCGGAGTGGATGGTGATGACCGTGATCCCGGTCATTCCACCGGAACTGCGTCCGCTGGTTCCGCTGGATGGTGGCCGTTTCGCGACCTCGGATCTGAACGATCTGTATCGCCGCGTCATCAACCGGAACAACCGTCTGAAGCGTCTGATCGAGCTGCGCGCGCCTGACATCATCGTCCGCAACGAAAAGCGGATGCTGCAGGAATCCGTGGACGCTCTGTTCGACAACGGCCGTCGTGGCCGCGTGATCACCGGCGCCAACAAGCGTCCGCTGAAATCGCTGTCGGACATGCTGAAAGGTAAACAGGGTCGCTTCCGTCAGAACCTTCTGGGTAAGCGCGTCGACTTCTCGGGCCGTTCGGTCATTGTGACCGGTCCGGAACTCAAGCTGCACCAATGTGGTCTGCCCAAGAAGATGGCGTTGGAACTGTTCAAGCCGTTCATCTACTCGCGCCTTGAAGCTAAGGGTCTGTCTTCGACCGTGAAACAGGCGAAGAAACTGGTCGAGAAAGAGCGTCCCGAAGTGTGGGATATCCTCGACGAGGTGATCCGCGAACACCCTGTCATGCTGAACCGTGCGCCTACGCTGCACCGTCTTGGCATTCAGGCGTTCGAACCGGTTCTGATCGAAGGCAAAGCCATCCAGCTGCACCCGCTGGTCTGTTCGGCCTTTAACGCCGACTTTGACGGTGACCAGATGGCGGTTCACGTGCCTCTGAGCCTTGAGGCCCAGTTGGAAGCCCGTGTTCTGATGATGTCAACGAACAACGTTCTGTCGCCTGCAAACGGCGCACCGATCATTGTTCCGTCGCAGGATATGATCCTGGGTCTGTACTATGTGACCCTGGAACGCGAAGGGATGCCGGGTGAAGGCAAGGTCTTTGGTTCGATCGAAGAAGTTCAGCACGCGCTGGACGCGGGTGAGGTGCATCTGCACACCAAGATCACCGCGCGGATCACGCAAATCGACGACGAAGGCAACGAAGTTCAGAAGCGTTACGAGACCACTCCGGGCCGTCTGCGTCTGGGTGCCTTGCTGCCGATGAACAACAAAGCGCCGTTCGAGCTGGTCAACCGTCTGCTGCGGAAGAAAGAAGTGCAGCAGGTGATCGACACCGTCTACCGATACTGCGGTCAGAAAGAGTCGGTTATCTTCTGTGACCAGATCATGTCGATGGGCTTCAAAGAAGCCTTCAAGGCGGGCATTTCGTTCGGTAAGGACGACATGGTCATTCCGGGCGACAAGTGGGGCATTGTCGATGACACCCGCGATCAGGTGAAAGACTTTGAACAGCAGTACATGGACGGCCTGATCACTCAGGGCGAAAAGTACAACAAAGTCGTCGATGCCTGGTCGAAGTGTAACGACCGCGTGACCGACGCGATGATGAGCACGATCTCATCCTCGGATCGGGCAGAGGACGGGTCTGAACAGGAACCGAACTCGGTCTACATGATGGCTCACTCGGGTGCGCGTGGCTCGGTCACTCAGATGAAACAGCTGGGCGGTATGCGCGGCCTGATGGCCAAGCCGAACGGTGACATCATCGAGACGCCGATCATCTCGAACTTTAAAGAAGGTCTGACCGTTCTCGAGTACTTCAACTCGACCCACGGTGCCCGTAAGGGTCTGTCGGATACCGCTCTGAAGACGGCGAACTCGGGTTACCTGACCCGTCGTCTGGTGGACGTGGCGCAAGACTGTATCGTTCGTGAGATCGACTGTGGCACCGAGCGTGCGATCACTGCCGAAGCCGCCGTGAACGACGGTGAGGTTGTCGCCTCGTTGGCCGAACGTGTGCTGGGCCGTGTGGCGGCTGACGATGTTCTGCGTCCGGGCACCGATGAGGTAATCGTCGCAGCCGGTCAGTTGATCGACGAACGTATGGCTGACACCATTGATGAAGCCGGCGTTGCCTCAATGCGCATCCGCTCGCCTCTGACCTGTGAGTCCGAGGAAGGCGTCTGTGCAACCTGCTACGGTCGTGACCTCGCACGCGGGACCATGGTGAACACAGGTGAAGCTGTCGGCATCATCGCCGCGCAGTCAATCGGTGAACCCGGTACACAGCTGACCATGCGGACCTTCCACATCGGTGGTGTTGCGCAAGGTGGTCAGCAGTCGTTCCAGGAAGCCAACCAGGAAGGCGTTGTCGCGTTCGAGAACCCGCAGATTCTGGTCAATGCCGCAGGCGAAAGCCTGGTCATGGGCCGGAACATGAAGCTGGTGATCAACGACGAACACGGCGAAGAGCGTGCCAGCTTCAAGCTGGGCTACGGTTCCAAGCTGTTCGTCAAAGATGGCGCAACCGTTGCCCGTGGCGACAAGCTGTTCGAGTGGGATCCCTACACCCTGCCGATCATCGCCGAGAAAGCCGGTACTGCGAAATACGTTGACCTTGTTTCGGGCCTTGCTGTCCGTGACGAGACCGACGAAGCAACCGGCATGACCCAGAAGATCGTGATCGACTGGCGCGCCGCCCCCAAAGGCAGCGACCTGAAGCCTGAGATCATTCTGGTCGGTGAAGATGGCGAGCCGGTCCGCAACGATGCGGGCAATCCGGTTCACTATCCGATGTCGGTGGATGCGATCCTGTCGGTTGAAGATGGTCAGACCATCGAAGCCGGTGACGTTGTTGCGCGTATCCCGCGTGAAGGTGCCAAGACCAAGGACATCACCGGTGGTCTGCCGCGTGTGGCCGAACTGTTCGAAGCCCGCCGTCCGAAAGATCACGCGATCATCGCAGAAGCCGATGGTTACGTGCGCTTTGGTCGCGACTACAAGAACAAGCGCCGCATCAGCATCGAACCGGCTGACGAGTCCATGGAGACCATCGAATACATGGTTCCCAAGGGCAAGCACATCCCGGTCGCCGAAGGGGACTTCATCCAGAAGGGTGAATACCTGATGGACGGTAATCCGGCTCCGCATGACATCCTGTCCATCATGGGTGTCGAAGCGCTGGCGGATTACATGATCGACGAGGTGCAGGACGTCTATCGTCTGCAGGGCGTGAAGATCAACGACAAGCACATCGAGGTCATCGTGCGCCAGATGCTGCAGAAGTGGGAGATCCTGGATTCAGGCGACACCACCCTGCTGAAAGGCGAGCATGTCGACAAGCAAGAGTTCGACGCAGCCAACGAAAAGACCATCGCCCGCGGTGGTCGTCCGGCACAGGGCGAGCCGATCCTTCTGGGGATTACCAAAGCCTCGTTGCAGACGCGTTCGTTCATCTCGGCGGCGTCGTTCCAGGAAACCACCCGTGTGCTGACCGAAGCGTCGGTACAAGGCAAGAAAGACAAGCTGGTTGGCCTAAAAGAGAACGTCATCGTCGGCCGCCTGATCCCCGCCGGTACCGGTGGTGCGACACAGGCCGTGCGTCAGGTTGCGCAATCGCGTGACAACGTGGTGATCGAAGCCCGCCGGGAAGAGGCCGAAGCCGCCGCTGCCCTGGCCGCTCCGGTCATTGACGACGACATGGTTGGTGATGAGCTGGACGTGGTGGTCGACACCCCGGAAAGCCGCGAATAAGAGAACCTTCAGAACAAAGAACAGGCCCTGCGAAAACGCGGGGCCTTTTCTTTTGGGCAAGGCCGTCGCCTTCGCCGGATGATGGGTGCCAAGCGCTGAGGGTTAAGACCAGAAAGTCGAGCGCGACTACATTAAACGCACCTTTTGCCGATACGCTATGGATTGGTGGCGATGCGGTTATTGCCTGAAACCTTGAGGGTCTTTCTCGAAAATAATCTCGGCAAAAATAGTAGTATCAAAAAAAAAATTTTTTAATTTCAGTACCTTAGAAAAAATGTCAATCTTGTGGTTCGAGGCCAAGTATTGACTTGTCATACTTCGTCCGCGCGAATGTGCGGGACGATACTCGAGTTTTGTTTCAATGACCCCAAACATGAAAGGCGCCCTGTTGATGATGGGCAGCATGGCTGCGTTTACCATCAACGATACCTTGGTAAAGGTTGCAGGGGCCGAGATTCCTTTGTTTCAGATGGTGGCAATGCGGGGTGTTCTGGCGACGGTTCTTGTTTTCCTGCTGGTTCGCCATTTTGGTGCGCTTCATCTGAATTTTCCGCGCCAAGACAAATGGCTTGTCGCCGCGCGCTGTCTGGCCGAGTTGTCGGCCACGTTCTTCTTTTTGACAGCGCTTTTGCATATGCCGCTGGCGAATGTGACGGCTGTCCTGCAGGCCTTGCCGTTGACCGTAACGCTGGGGGCTGCGCTGTTTTTCCGCGAATATATCGGTTGGCGACGGGTCGCTGCGATCGGGATGGGCTTTGTCGGCATGTTGTTGATCGTGCGGCCCGGCCCCGAGGGTTTTAGTGTTTTCTCAATTTATGCGCTGATTGCGGTGGCTTCGGTGACTGCACGGGACTTGATCACACGACGTATGTCCAGCCGTGTGCCTTCGCTTGTTGTGACACTCGCAACGACTGTGACGATTACGTTGGCTGCAAGTGTCGCCACGTTTGTAACGGGATGGCAGCCCGTGCCGACCGACGCGGGTATATTGGTCGCCTCCGCCGCCGTGTTTGTTCTGATGGGATACCTGTTCAGCGTTATGGTGATGCGCGAAGGGGATGTGGGTTTTGTCGCACCTTTCCGCTATTCCAGCCTGATCTGGGCACTGGGGCTGGGTTGGGTGGTGTTCGGTGACTGGCCGGACGCAATTACAATGCTGGGCGCAGTGCTTGTCGTTGGCGCGGGTCTGTTCACGCTGTTCCGTGAACGCGCCGGACAGCGTCCTGTTCAATCGCGAAACGCGCGATAAACTCGCCTTCCTGTTCCGGGGTAAGGGGCAGTAACTCGGCGCTGTTTTTGCGGGCGTGGGGAGAGTCGTTGAACTGGTTCAGTGTGCGTACCCACATTGGCGCATCAGGATAGCTGATCACCGGCATGAAATTCCCCATCCGGTAATGAGAGAAATTCATGATCGTCAGGTCACACCTGCCGCGCACATACATGCCCAAACCCACACCGAGCAAAGGCTGAAACTTCGGCGCTGCCAAAATCCCATTGGGACCGAACCGTGCAAGAAATCCGTTGTTGTAGTCGATTGCGACAGTTTTATTTTTTTCGATCAGCCCTTTGCCGTCCTGCAGGGCAATTCGCAGCCGTTCGACGAAATCAACGGATACTGCATCGTCGTCGTCATGACGGAATTGCAGACAAGGCGCATCGGGGTTTTCACGTGCGGCGTTCAGAACCTCTTTCATGACGAGGCGCTGTCGCTTGGGCTCTCGGGCGATGATCCTGATTTGTTTCATGCCCGCCGTCAGATCGTGCAGCCGGTCAAAGGCGGGCTTGGGCAGGCAATCACCTATCACGACCAGCAGTTGAAAATCCTCGTCGGTCTGTTCTTTGAAACAGGGCAGGGTGGTTGTTTCGAACAGGCGAAACCGCTCTTCCAGGCGAGCGGGGTTATAGAGATAGGCGCGGCGCTCTTCGATCGTATCATGTTCGATCTGAAAGCCGCCATAAGCAGGGTAAGAAAAGCGGCACAGACCGATAACTTGCATGTTTCATCCATGAGGCGGGGCGTTGCCGGGGACTATGCCCACACGACCCGAAACCCGCAACGCCTGATGTGCTGGAAGTGCTGGGCAAACTACGATAATCCAAGGCGAAGCCGTCGGTAGGGCACCAGATCAGGTGTGCTGTTGACACTTGGGCCGACTCCCCCTATTACGCGCGTCATCTCGGTACCGGGGGCCGCCCCATAACCGATTTCAGTAATGAACTGGTCAAGGCCCGGACAATTTTGCCGTTCGCGCCCTCTGATAACCAACCGCGACGTTCACCTCGGAATGGGAACGCTCGCGGGTTTTGCGCTTGTGGACGCATGAGTGCAGCGAATTTAACCGCACGCAATGCGCGTGCATGTCATGTGTGTTGCAAAACGGGGAAGAAACCGGAATGCCAACTATTCAACAGCTGATCCGCAAACCGCGGCAGCCCAAAGTAAAACGCTCGAAGTCCATGCACCTGGAGCAGTGCCCGCAGAAACGCGGCGTCTGCACACGTGTGTATACCACCACACCGAAAAAGCCGAACTCGGCTATGCGTAAGGTTGCCAAGGTGCGCCTGACCAACGGGTTCGAGGTCATCTCGTACATCCCCGGTGAAAGCCACAACCTGCAGGAACACTCGGTTGTTCTGATCCGTGGCGGCCGTGTAAAAGACCTTCCCGGTGTGCGTTACCACATCCTTCGCGGTGTTCTGGATACTCAGGGCGTCAAAGATCGTAAGCAACGTCGTTCGAAATACGGCGCGAAGCGTCCCAAGTAAGAAGGAGAGGCTGATATGTCACGTCGTCACGCCGCCGAAAAACGCGAAGTCCTGCCTGACGCCAAATTTGGCGACAAGGTTCTGACCAAATTCATGAACAACCTGATGATCGACGGCAAGAAGTCGGTCGCAGAGCGCATCGTTTACAACGCGTTTGACCGCGTTGAGAACAAGGTAAAGCGCGCACCGGTCGAAGTGTTCCACGAAGCGCTCGACAACATCAAACCGTCGGTCGAGGTTCGCTCGCGCCGGGTTGGTGGTGCAACCTATCAGGTTCCGGTCGAAGTCCGCCCCGAACGCCGCGAAGCACTGGCCATCCGTTGGCTGATCACCGCTGCGCGCGGCCGCAACGAAAACACCATGGAAGAACGCCTCGCCGGCGAGCTGCTGGACGCTGTACAGTCCCGCGGTACCGCCGTGAAGAAGCGCGAAGACACCCACAAGATGGCCGAGGCGAACAAAGCCTTCAGCCACTACCGTTGGTAATCCAGAGGCTTATCAAAAATGGCACGCGAATATCCGCTCGAACTATACCGTAACTTCGGTATCATGGCGCACATCGACGCAGGTAAGACCACCTGCTCGGAGCGTATCCTGTATTACACTGGTAAATCCCACAACATCGGTGAGGTGCACGATGGTGCAGCCACCATGGACTGGATGGAGCAGGAGCAGGAACGCGGCATCACCATCACTTCGGCTGCGACTACCACTTTCTGGGAGCGCACCGAAGACGGTAAAACCGCCGATACCCCCAAGCACCGCCTGAACATCATCGACACCCCCGGCCACGTTGACTTCACTATCGAAGTTGAACGCTCGTTGGCGGTTCTCGACGGTGCCGTTTGCGTTCTGGACGCAAACGCCGGTGTTGAGCCCCAGACCGAAACCGTGTGGCGTCAGGCTGACCGCTACAAGGTTCCGCGTATGGTTTTCGTCAACAAAATGGACAAGATCGGCGCAGACTTCTTCAACTGCGTTCGCATGATCGAAGACCGCACCGGCGCACGCGCTGTTCCGGTTGGTATTCCGATCGGCGCCGAGTCCGAGCTGGAAGGCCTGATCGACCTGGTCACCATGGAAGAGTGGCTGTGGCAGGGCGAAGATCTGGGCGCAAGCTGGATCAAAGCTCCGATCCGCGACAGCCTGAAAGACATGGCTGACGAATGGCGCGGCAAGATGATCGAAGCGGCCGTCGAAATGGACGACGACGCGATGATGGAATACCTGGAAGGCAATGAGCCCGATGTTGAGACCCTGCGCGCCCTGCTGCGTAAAGGGACCCTGGACATCGCGTTTGTTCCGGTTCTGGGTGGTTCGGCGTTCAAAAACAAAGGTGTTCAGCCGCTGCTGAACGCTGTGATCGACTATCTGCCCAGCCCGCTGGACGTTGTTGATTACATGGGCTTCGCCCCCGGCGACGAAAACGAAGAGCGTAACATCGCGCGTCGTGCAGACGACGACATGGCGTTCTCGGGTCTGGCGTTCAAAATCATGAACGACCCCTTCGTTGGCTCGCTGACCTTCACCCGGATCTACTCGGGCACCATGAACAAGGGTGACTCGATCCTGAACTCGACCAAAGGTAAGAAAGAGCGCATCGGTCGTATGATGATGATGCACTCGAACAACCGGGAAGAGATCGAAGAAGCGTTTGCAGGCGACATCATCGCGCTGGCGGGTCTGAAAGACACCACCACCGGTGACACCCTGTGCGATGCGAAAGAGCCGGTGGTTCTGGAAACCATGACCTTCCCCGATCCGGTGATCGAAATCGCGGTCGAGCCCAAAACCAAGGGCGACCAGGAGAAGATGTCTCAGGGTCTGGCCCGTCTGGCCGCCGAAGACCCGTCCTTCCGTGTGGAAACTGATCTGGAATCGGGTCAGACCATCATGAAGGGCATGGGCGAACTTCACCTGGACATCCTGGTTGACCGTCTGAAGCGCGAGTTCAAGGTTGAAGCGAACATTGGTGCACCTCAGGTGGCCTATCGCGAAACCATCTCGATGCCGGTCGAACACACCTACACCCACAAGAAACAGTCGGGTGGTTCGGGTCAGTTCGGTGAGGTCAAGCTGGAGATCCAGCCGACCGAGCCAGGCGAAGGTTATTCGTTCGAGTCCCGCATTGTTGGTGGTGCCGTTCCGAAGGAATACATTCCGGGCGTTGAAAAAGGCATCAACTCGGTCATGGATAGCGGCCCGCTGGCTGGCTTCCCCGTGATCGACTTCAAGGTTGCTCTGCTGGACGGTAAGTTCCACGACGTTGACTCGAGCGTTCTGGCGTTCGAAATCGCGGCCCGTATGTGTATGCGTGAAGGCATGCGCAAAGCTGGCGCGAAACTGCTGGAACCGATCATGAAGGTCGAAGTGATCACCCCGGAAGAATACACCGGCGGTATCATCGGCGACCTGACCTCGCGTCGTGGCCAGGTGTCTGGTCAGGAACCGCGCGGCAACGCAATCGCGATCGACGCGTTCGTTCCGCTGGCGAACATGTTCGGCTACATCAACACCCTGCGTTCGATGTCGTCGGGCCGTGCCCAGTTCACCATGCAGTTCGACCACTACGATCCGGTTCCGCAGAACATCTCGGACGAGATTCAGGCGAAATACGCATAAGACGGTGCGCCGGGCTAAGGCCCGGCATACCAAATACCCGTAGGCCGGGCTTTAGCCCGGCACCCGCAAATTAAGGAGGCCATCATGGCAAAGGAAAAGTTTGAGCGTACAAAACCGCACGTCAACATCGGCACGATTGGCCACGTTGACCATGGTAAA
>NZ_CAIWNQ010000005.1 GCF_903914075.1 Ruegeria sp. THAF57 | reverse complement strand
CATCAGCCCCCCGGCCCCGCCCGAGATCATCTCGCGTTCATGGGTCAGCAGGTATTTCGCCACGTCCCACCCTTTGTTGACCTCGTGCACCACCTGTTCCTTGGGCACTTTGACATCATCAAAGAATGTCTCGCAAAACGGCGACTCACCCGAGATCAGGCGAATGGGGCTGGTCGAAATGCCCGGCGTTTCCATATCGACCAGAATGAAGGAAATCCCCTTGTGCTTGGGGGCGTCGCGGTCGGTACGCACTAGAACAAAAATCCAATCGGCCTTATCCGCATATGATGTCCAGACCTTCTGGCCATTGACCAGCCAGTGACCCCCCTTGTCCTCGCACTTGGTCTGCAAGGACGCCAGATCAGACCCCGCACCGGGCTCCGAATATCCCTGACACCAGCGTATTTCGCCGCGTGCGATTGGCGGCAGATAGTGCAGTTTCTGTTCTTCGGTTCCAAATTGCAGCAGCGCAGGCCCCAGCATCCAGATGCCAAAGCTTTCAAGCGGAGAGCGCGCCCCGATACGGCGCATTTCTTCGTGGAACACCTTTTCCCGCGCCCGATCCAGCCCGGCACCGCCATAGGCGCGCGGCCACGTGGGAACTGTCAGCCCCTGTGTCGCACACCGCTCTAACCAGTCTTTCTGCGCCTGCGATTCAAACAGCCAGCGCTTGCCGCCCCAACAGATTGTAGCTTCGCTTGAACTACGATCGCGCATCTCGGCCGGGCAGTTTTCCTCAAGCCACGCACGCAAAGCGGCCCGGAAAAGATTCGGCTCGGTAATATTGTGCATCGCGTCCTCCCACGCCTCACAGAACCTAAGCTCTGCGACGCCGTTCCGCTGTGCAGAATTGCATTTCAGTTTCGTGTTGACAACCCCTCTCTACGCCCGATGATGCTTGCCAAGAGCGCTCAGGCGTCGCGAGGAGGACCCCATGAAAGCCATGCTAAGCACCGCCACGGGCGGCCCCGAAACACTGGAACTGACTGAACTGCCGGACCCGACGCCAGGCAAGGGGCAGGTTGTGATACGCGTCCACGCGGCAGGGCTGAATTTCCCTGACACTTTGATGATTCGGGATCTTTATCAGATCAAACCACCCCGCCCCTTTGCCCCTGGCGGCGAAATCGCGGGCGAGGTTGTTGCCTTGGGTGAAGGCGTAAGCGATCTGGCTGTAGGCGATCGGATCCTTGCGCTGACCTCATATGGCGGCTTTGCCACCCATGTCGCGATTGACGCGTGGCGCGCGTTAAAAATCCCCGATGCCATGCCCTATGAAGATGCAGCCTGCTTTGTTTTCACCTACGGCACGTCCTATCACGCGCTGAAGGACCGCGGCTATCTTGCCAATGGGGATACCCTGTTGATCCTTGGCGCTGCCGGTGGCGTAGGGGCCGCGGCGATCGAGCTGGGCAAGGCCATGGGTGCGCGCGTGATTGCGGCTGTCTCGTCCGAGGAAAAAGCCGATTTCTGCCGCCGGATTGGCGCCGATGAAACGCTCATCTATGCACGTGAAATGGACAGCCGCGACGCACAAAAAGAACTGTCGGCGCAGGTCAAGGCGCTGGTCGGACCGAATGGGGTCAACGTGGCCTATGACGCAGTCGGCGGCGGATATGCCGAGCCGGTCATCCGTGCCATGGCCTGGGACGGGCGGTTTCTGGTTGTTGGCTTCCCTGCAGGCATTCCAAAGATACCGGCCAATCTTGCGCTGCTGAAAAGCTGCCAGATTGTTGGTGTGTTCTGGGGTGCGTCAGTGATGCGCGATCCTACGGCACATGCCGCGAATATGAAGGACTTGTTCACCCTGTATACGGAAGGCAAGATCAAACCTCAGATCTCAGCCAGCTTTCCCTTGGAACAGGCTGCTGAGGCCCTCAAGCTGATGGATGATAGAAAAGCGATGGGGAAAATTGTTCTGACAATGGACTAAAGCACAGCGCGGCCTTTCCTGCGGGCGCTATTCCAGATGCGCCATGTCATTATAGCCGCGCACCACCATCTTATCGCCATGGATCACCAACCGGGTGAAAGAGCCATTGGCCGCGCCTAGAAAAGTCATGGCAGGCACGCCTGTGGCAATCGACATGGCGGCGGCGATCACCCCGCCATGGACAAACGCGGCCACGCGCTGATCGGGATGCGCCGTTGCGATCCGCAACAACCCGGCGCGAACACGCCCCGTGAACTGAGCCGTGGTTTCCGCCCCCGGAATCTCACCCCATTCATGATTGGCCTCGGCGCGTTGAAAAGCCGGATGCCGCTCGGCCGCGCGGATGCGGTACTCTCCGCCATCCCAGTTGCCCAGAAAAACTTCACGCAGATCGCGCTCTTCGATTGGCTCCAAGGCCAGATGCTCCAGCAGCGGTGCCGCTGTTTGGCGGGTACGTCGCAATGTGGTGACGTAGACGGCAGAAAAGGGAACCGACTTCAGCCGTGCCGCAACGGCCTCGGCCTGCCTTTCGCCATTCTGATGCAAAGCCGGGTCGCCATGCCCGTCTTTCAGCGGAAAGGGCTTGCCCGGTATCGCTGGCTCGGACTCACCGTGCCGGACCAGCAAAATATCCGCTGCACCTGCAGGCGGAACATAAACGTGCTGACGAAACTCTTTGGTCATGGCGCGTCCTTTTCAGCAATCCACACGACACAACACCACCTCCGCGCCAAGCGCAACGTCCTGATGCCAATTGACGATAAATAGGTCGCGAACCCAAAAGGTCGCCTATCGCTAAGCGGTAGTTGATAGTGTTGAAGGGCTGGGAGCTGCGCTGACCGGCAAAAACAAGGGCGCGCGCATGATGTTAAAATGTCTTTTGAACGGCTCGGTCCATTCGGAGCCTCTCACCCTTTGTTGGGGTGAGCCTGCTCCGCTTACATCAGAAGCGAAGCGTAGCTTTCGGCGGATGCGTTGTGCAGGAAGTAGGCCAACAGCAACGCGCATACGGAAATAGGAGCCATCAACTCCATCGCATCCCTAATGAACCTTGAGGAGTCACTCCCACGCACACTCGAGTCCGCCGTCGTGGACTTCCGCGCCGTTAGGAACTGTTCCTTTGAGACTTATTTAACCATGTTCAACTCGTTACTAAGTACTTCGGACAACCTATTTCCCTCTGATTTAACCCGATATTAACGCTGTGATAATTAGGCTACAGTAGGGTGCTTTGCCGACAAATCCGGAGATATTAATCTACGGGTCGCTATTGCTGAAATGCCCGGAACGGTGATGGTGGCTAACTGGCCAATCAAACAAAAACACCAAGCCTGCTATTAACCCCGGGCGACAAAGCACGCGCTTGGCAGACCCAAAAACGCCCTTCATATAGGCCTTGGGCAGTGATCAGCGAAAGTCACGTTTTTCCGCAGATCATGCAGCCATTACTATGTCCCACCTATTGCACCATTGCAGCCTTACAAATTCCGCAGTTGACAGCAATCATGCCCTTTAACATCAGTTACATGTTACCCTTCAGAGGCCTGACACCTTGTATCCCACATCAATTAAGAACTACCGAACCCCGATCGTTTTGTCCTTGGTGATGCTATTGGGCTTTTGGGCTTCATCCCCGGGGCTGTTTGTAATTGACGAATTTATCTACCTGATCGCCGCTGAGTCCCTAGTCGATCGCGGATCCTTAATTCTCGACAACGGCTTTTCAGAACTTTCGCTTCAAACTTTGCGAACAGCACTTCTCGTTGATGGTCCAAACGGGTTGACCTCACCTTACCCTGCCGGAATTACCGCCCTTAATGGAATTGGGTATTTCATTAGTGAAAACAAGGGCATCATAGGCGTCAATGTAGTTCTGGGCGTCCTGACACTGTTTCTAGTTCAAGCCTTAGCCATGCGGATGTTCAATGATGAGCTGGTTGCATCTACCTCAGTGGTTATTATGACGGTCTGTACATTCTGGCCGGAGTACGTCTTCAGCCTCGAGTCTCATGCAATGGGTGTTTTGGTTAATACTTGTGCAATGTATTGCGCTTTGGTTGCGCTTCAAAGTGAAGACAAGGACCAGAGACTTGCGCTCTACTGGGCAGCGGCTGGCGGCGGAGCCATTGGACTTGGCGTTCTGGTTCGGGCGGACGCAGTCCTTGTTCTTCCGGCCCTGCTTTTCTTGGCGGTGATGTACTCAAAAGCACCTTTGAAATCTGTTCTTGCCGGCGCCATTGGGATGCTACCCGGGTTGCTAATTGCTTCGGGCATCAACGAGTTTAAGTTTGGAACACTTAACCCTTTATCTTATGGATCGACCGAAGGCGGAACGCGCGTAGAAGGCCACAGCGCTTATGCAAGCCTCTTGGTGTTTCTGTTCGCAATCGTCGTTTACCGGCGCTTCTTCACAGCCCGTTCACCACTGTTGATTTTCGCCGTCGCCGTATTTCTGGCGATGCTGCTGCAACCCGCTGTAGTGAACCTGTTTGTTTCAATATTCAAAGGTGGATATGCGCTTTTCGTGGACAGCAGCGCGGGTCGGTTGCGGCATGATATGACGGTCGATGACAACGGATTGCTGCGCGTTCAAGGATGGTCAAAAATGGCCTTGGGTCAAAGCATGCCTTGGATCGCTGTTTTAGCGGCCATGCCCTTCGCGAGTTGGCGAAAGAACAACGGGCAAGTGTGGAACCTTATCTGGGTCGTAGTCTTGCTTTGGTCCCTTACATTTTGGATCCGGTCTTGGGACGGTGGCTTTGGAAGCAACATGCGCTATTTTCTGCCTCTTTTCCCAGTTCTTGCGGCTCTGGCGGCCAAGATATTTGTAGACCTTGGCCGTAGCGCCGACAAACCTGCGTTGTTCATTTTTCTGGGACTTGTTTTGGGTTTCTGCTGGTGGCTCGCTTGGGCGCTGACGGGTCCAGGTGAATGGGAAGGGGCCGGTTTCTATGCTGGTAAGTGGATGCTGTTCATCGTGGCATTCTCTTTGATCTTAGGGCGCAACAACCATACACTTTGCCTTTGTGTTCTGACGGCGGCTCTGACCATAGGAAGCATTAACCTAGTGCGGGATATTATGTCCGCGCAGGAACGCAGAGAATCGTTTCGCATTTCCAACGAAGTTTTAGCAAACTCAATCACTGCGCCGAGCCTTACGATCGGGTATCCCGTACTATTTTCGTTCCAAATTCCCGTTGACTATGGGTTTGTCGGCTACCGAAGAACCAACGGCATCGAAAACGCGGCAAGTGACTACACGATTTGGGTTGATGACCAATCAATCGACGAAGTACTGGCTCATAACCCCAAGCTTGCCAAAACCGACGAGGTCCTGGACGTTGAAATGGGCAAAGTCACGCGATTGAAACTAAAGTAAGGGCAGAACAAACCCGGCTTGACAAGTGCCACGCCGAGGCTGTCCCCAGAGTTAAGTTGCGCAGGTGTGTCGTGCCTTCAGCACACTCAGCGTCTTATTGGTTCAGTGGTATTGGTTCACCTGACGCTGCATCTTGGAACACAGACGCAGAATTCGAAGGATGGGATACACGATTCCGCTTGAATTCGAGGGGTCAACAAAGGGTTCGTTTTTGGTCGGGTGGAACATGACGGCCTCCTGATCTTACCTAGGGTTAACTCAGGCCCGGAACATGTTCTGTGAACAAGGGCACACAAGACCTAGCCATGTGCCGTATTGGCGTACGAAACGGCGTTGCACAGAATGGGGCGAGATCACATTTGAAGGGGTTTTATCAGTGCAAAGCCTGTAAAGATGGGAACACGGCCACGGCCTTCACCAGAATTGTCACCCAAAAATCTGCTTATTCAAAAATTTAGGGAGCCATCTCCCTAACTTGTGGAAACGGCTCCCATAAATTTAGTCGTACACAATTTAACTCGTTACTCAACGTGTCATACAAATTACCACTCACAGCCTCGCTTGGAAAATTATCGACGATTTTTTTGCGATTTGAGAGGTTTTTCGATCAATACTCAGCACAGTAACAAAGCACATCGGCACATTGTTTACTTATTAGAGACTTTAGCGGGCGAAACTTCCCGCCGAGCCACCAATTTGAGCCAAAAGTTTGAGAATCTGCTGTGGGCTTAATCAGGTCGTCGTTTCACTAGGGTCCAAAGTCATAGAAACGGCAATTTTGGCGCCTCGCAGGGCGCAAGGCTTGTCAGAATTACATAGTAATGTTTCTATGTGATCAGCACTTTAGCAACAAAACAGGACTTTAGCATATACTATTGGGAGAATTTCTATGAAACTGCATTGCTTGGTCGCATTGTCGGCGAACCCTATTTGTTCGCAGACCTTCGCACAAGATGCGCCGATCCAGCACGATGCAGAGTTCTATGTCCTCCAGGCGCAATACGCTCAGCAATGGGCCCAGGATGATGCTGCCGTGGACGAGGCGCGTGGGGCGGGACCGAGTTCGTTCGGATACTGGCCCGGCACATGGCCCGCAAAGAGAAATTCCCGGACACTCAGTCCGCGATTGGTGTTCTCTATGAAGGGATCAAGAACATCCGACTGGAAACCCAGCGAGCGGTCGAAGCATTTCTCGCCAAACAAGGCTCGTCCATGCTGTAACCAGAACCCCCTTTGCCGCAACCCGGCCAAAGGCCCAAGCATTATAGACATCAAGGAACACAAATGGCTGCAAATCTAATTTTCGCTTTTGGCTTGGTCATCTCGCTTGGCATCGGATTTCTGTACTTTCGCGATCTTGGGGACGTTTCGCAGATGTTGCTGAAGGTAAAGCGCGAAAACATGGTGCGTTTTATTCGGCATGAATACACCCTGATCGCCGTTGGCTTGGGAAGTTTCGTGGTCGCAACGCTGGTGCATTTCATTTTTGGCAGCGGGCCGTTGTGGCTGTGGATTATTTCAGCTCCGCTTGTGATTTTGCTTTACGGATTTCCCTATGTCTGGGTTCACTTGGGACTTAGAAACCAACTGAACGATGCCGCCTTTTTCCCGATTTCAGAAGCCCGTAAATACGTCGGCCCGTCAGCGCCCGTTATCGTGATTGAAAACAACGGACACGCCCGCGCGCATCCTGATGCGCAGATCATGAGGCCTCATCTGGCTGGCGATACGAACGGTTTGGGCGGAGAAGACATCGTGATGACCTATTGCGCGATGGCAAATCTTGGACAAGGCTACGCCCCCCGGATCGAGGGCAAGCGTCTTGATCTGGAAGTTCTGGCACAGCACGGCAACAACCTGATCCTGCGCGACAATGAAACCGGAGAGCCGATCCAGCACATCTATGGGTTCCGCGAAGCCGACCGGGACCCAGAGACCGACGGCCTTGCCTGCCCCCTGCGGCCCGAAGCGCAAATGACGCCTTGGCCGACCTACCGGATGACGTTTCGCGGTTTCCAGAAAGCCTTTCCCAACGGCGAAGTCTTTCTGAACCCACCCTCGCCAAATCTGGCATTGCGCTTGCTGGACATGATCACCGAGATCACGTTTGGCTGGGGCATCGCGCGTCAGCATCAAGAGGAAGCCCCTGTCATGGACAACATGGACAGGTCCGACGATCGCTTGCCCAACAAAGCCTATGTTTGGGGTATCACCATTGGCAATGACGCCGCCTGCTGGACGGACGATTTCGTTGTCGACAACAACTGGATCGTCAACGCCAATGTCGGCGGGCGAGATATGGTGGTTAGTCTGGACCCCAAATACGAAAGCCTTGGCGTATGGTACAATGACAGCGGCAAGCCTGTGACGCGCTGTGACTTTTGGGGGATGTCGGATCAGGGCCGGTTGAAACGTGTCGAAACGCTGCGCGCGGGCGTGTTCTGGCATGTCTGGTCCGAGTTCTTTCCGGAAACCGACATCAATCGCGTTGCACAAGGAGAGACCAAAAGCGAAGCGGTCGCCTGACATACAATTTAACGCTTAACGATCTTGGGAGGGATCAATGGCTATTACGAAAAGACTTAGAGATACCGCACTGCAACTGGCATTCGTCGCGGCGCTGCCCACTTCAGTTTATGCGCAACAGTCTGATTGGTCTTATCAGGCCACGATTTACCTGTTTACACCCGAAACAGATGTGTCCCAAGAAACGCCCAATGGTACGGTCGAGGGAACTCTGGCCTTCTCAGACGCGCTGGAAAACCTCGATCTAGCGTTCATGGGTACATTTGCGGCGACCAACGGGCGTTGGTCCATTCTGGCCGACTACAACTATACCGACCTTTCGTTTAGCAACGACACGCCCGGTCAGGCCAGTTCAGGCGTCGAAACATCGCTGACCACGCAGTTCCTGAGCGGCTATCTGGGTTACAGGGTTTTGACCACAGACACTTCGACCGTTGATCTGGCCGGAGGGTTCCGGTGGTTCCGCACCCAAACAGATTTTACCGTATTACCGGGAGCGGCGCCGGGACGAATGGTAAATGTCGACGAAAGCTGGACCGACCCTGTCATCGGCGTCCGAGCGCGCATGAGGTTCAATGAACGGTGGTCCGGAACCGGTTTTTTTGACTATGGCGGTTTCGCAAGCGACAGCGAAACCTGGCAAGTTCTGCTGACGGCAGACTATGCAATCAACGACCGGTGGTTGCTGAGAGGGGGGTACCGATATATCTCGTTCGATCACGAAATAAACGGCGGCGACTTCAAGTTTGATCAATCCGGCCCGCTATTTGGGGCAACCTATCGGTTCTAGCCGGTTGCTTTGCACACAAACGGGAAATGCGTCTGGGATCGCCGCAATTCCCACTGTTGGGGGTATCAGGTCACAGGTACTTTGATACGCTGCGGCGAGGCGTCAAATGCGAAAGCAGGTGACATCGTTTCAAGCACATTCTGATGGGCCACCTGAACCCACGAACGAACCTGCAGCAGGATCGCTGCCCCGCCGACAACGATTGTTGCGCCTATCATGGGAGAGGCCGCAAGTTCATAGTTTTGGGTGCTGGCTATCCACAATGCAAACCCAAGGCGGGTCACGGCCACCGCGTCCGTTACGCGTGTCAGCTTAGGCAGGAAATAAGACGTGATCGCAGACGCGCAGACGATCAAGCCCATGTAGATAAACCCCGCCAGAACCGGCAGCGGTAATCCCAACCGTGTGGCATCGACATGCGAGTACAGAACGCAACCCGCCGAGAACGCGAGGAAGGCAATGGAATAAAGTCTGCGCTTTTCCCGGTTTAGATGTTCGACAATCCGTTTCACGGCAAAGCCCCTGAGCCAACTGACCAGACCTTTCTGAAGCCGGAATTTGTGGTTGATCTGACGAAATCTGGGCGGAAATGAGACTTTGCCACCGAAGGACCAAGACTGCATGGTCACCTTAGTACGGCGTTTCAAATTTTCCTTCGGCGTGGAAACCAACGGAAGGTGTCGTCAAAAAAGGATCAGGCTTTGGTAACATCGGAAATGTTCAATAAATCAACGGCCAGCCGGTTTATTCCTCGGCAAATATCACCAGCAGCAAGCGGCGAATCTCCAATACAAAGTCTTCCTTCGACTGGGAAATGACCAACGCGCCGCGCGCAGCGGTTATGACCAGATAAGAAAGGTCTTGCGCGCGTTCCGAAGTGGACGCCAGACCTTGCCGCAACAGAAATTCACCCAGTTTTGCAACATAGGCCCCTGGCCAGTTTTCCGGTTGAGTCGCCGCAATCTCCAACGCGTCTTCCAGCAGCTTTGCACCATGGTCCGTTTTGGATATTTCCAACGAGTCGCTCACGACATGAAGCAAGACTTCTTCCAGAACTTGAAGCGGAGCGCCGTCACCTTTCTCCAAAAGCTCAAATACATTCCGGTACAGGGTTTCGGTATAAGTTCTGAGCGCCCACGTATAGCAAGACTCCTTCGAGCCGAACTTCTTGTAGATCGACTGACGGGACAGCCTGACCGCCTTCGCGATGTCTTCCATGGATGTCTTACGGAACCCGTATTGCGCAAACGTGTTCATCACATCACGGGGATCAACACCCGAAATCGTTGGCGCCGTTACCATGTCTTACCTCTCATCAACCCGGTGCATGACGGATACCTACCCTTAGGCAGGTGCAAGTCCGCTCATATTCAGGCTGCCTCTTCCTGTCGCGTCACGTTTTGCCTGCACGAATTCATCAGCCGCTACTTCCCGTTTGAATCAAATTAGACTTCAAACCTGAGGCAGGGCCGAACGTCGCGCCTTTTTGGGCAATTGGTTTACACAACCAGTCCAACTTGCCAACGGCACTTGGCGTCGCAGTTGCGTTGCGATTGACAAAACTGGCCAAAGAAACCGTCGCCTGCGGAGCGCAAGCGACGGCTCGGCTAATTTGACGGTATCAGGATTGCACGGCTTTCATGAACCGGTCTCGGATCACGACAGGGTCCATCGTAATCGGTGGCATTTTCGCGTTACCGCTTTCGCACTTACTGACGATGATCGTCATTTTCTTGGCGTCCAGCGCCTCCTGCAGCACGCGGCCCGTATCCTCGGCCTGACATTCGACCACCCGGTCACAGCCAGCCGCCTCGGCCATTTTGGCAAGTGACGTTTTCTGCCCGGCATAGGTGGGTTGATCGCCCGTCGACCCATATGACCCGTTGTCGACAATCAGCAGGATGTAATTGTCTGCCACGTTATTGGCGATAGTGGGCAAAGTGCCAAGATTGGTCAAAACAGACCCATCGCCGTCGATGACGATAACCGGCTTAGGTTGGGCAAGCGCCAAGCCCAAACCAATGGAAGAGGCCAGACCCATCGTGCCCAGCATGTAGAAATTGGTCGGCTGATCGTCGATTGCGTGAAGCTCCTGACTGGGGATACCAATGTTGCAGACCACCAGTTGATCCCGCAGGATCGGAGCAATTTCTTTAAGGATTTCTGAACGGATCATTGGTCGCCGTAGCCTCCCCAAAAGTTGGCATCGGTCAGAATGGCGACCGGTTTGTTGCACATGAACGTGTATTTCAGGATTGCGTCCAATTCCTCGACATCCGCTTGATGGTGAAAGTGGTAGGTCGGGATGTTCAACTGGGCAAGCAGGGCCTTGGTGTGCACCGCCATTTCAACCTGACAAGCGATGGGTTCACGCAGTTCTCCGCGATACGAGATCAGCATGGGCAGCGGCATCCGGTAGTACTGAATCAACGTCGCAAGTGTGTTGATCGTTACACCAATTGCCGTGTTCTGCATAATGATGGCCGGGCGCTTTCCGCCCATCCATGCACCTGCACACAGGCCCATCCCCTCATCCTCTTTGTTGGAGGGGATATGGTAGATGCCATCACGCTCATCAATCTCGGCAATGACACCCGCCAGTTGTTTGCACGGGACGGTGGTGACGAACGAGATATCGTTGGCCATCAGATCATCCGTGATCTTTTTGTCTATGTTCATGTCCTGTTTGTCAGTCCTGATTGGGGCGCAAAAGCGCGATTGACGAGTTACGGCCTGCGGTGCACATGCACGGCACAGGCCGCATGACGGACGACGCGCGAGGCGGTCGAACCAAGAAAATAGTCGCTGAGGCCAGGCTTGTGCGACCCTATGACGATGCATTCAACGTCGTTGTCACTGGCATAGTCGATAATGGTTCGCGCCGTGTGGCCTTTGATGATATCGCACTTGATCCCGTCAATATCCGACACTTTTTCGCGCAGAAGGTTGCGCGCAGCACGAAACCCTTCGGCAACCACGTCCTTATCCAGATATGCGCTGACCGACCCTTGCGGCATTTCATAGACATGCAGGGCTATGATCTCGGTGCCTTCGGCAGACAAGGCACGTGCAACCTGCAATGTGTGCTGTGACAACCCATGATCCAGCGCCATTGGCACGAGAATTTTCTTGTACATAAAAGCCTCCTACTCCCATGGCGCGAGGATGATCTTGGGCGCGGAAACCGCACCCCTCCGCAGATCCTGGAATGCGCGCGCGCCGTCAGACAACGCGCGTGCCTCGACCCAGTCAAGCGCACCCAGACGGCCATCAAAAATGGCCTGTGCGGTTTCTCGGAAATCCTCAGCCGTATATGTATAGGTGCCGAAAAACGTGATTTCCTGCAAGGTCATACGGCGCGCATCCAGCCCGCCACTATCCTCACCTAAACCCGCATGGGCGATCACCCCGCCCGGCTGTGCCAGAGCGGAGGCCGTCGCGCGGGTCGCGGCAAACCCGACGGCGTCAATGATCAGCGGGAACGTATCGGCGGTTTCAGCGACAAGCTTAAAAGGAATCGCATTTTGCAGATATGCGCGTCGCAATGTGTTTGGCTCAACAATCTGAACGTTTTCGACCCCCATCGCGGACAGGGCCAGCGCTGCGGCAACCCCGATGGCCCCCCCGCCCAATACCAACGCGCGGCGCTCCATGGATGAATGCGACGCCTCAAGCCCAAGGCGCGCCGCATGCCACCCCACGGCCAGCGGTTCCGCCAAAGCGGCCTGTGATAGGCTGACATGCTGCGGCACATCGATCAGATTTCGTTCTGGCATGGCAACAAACTCTGCGAAAGCACCCTCACGCGGCGGCATTGAGATGATCTGGCGGTCCGGGCACAGGTTTTCGCGCCCGGCAGAACAGGCACCACAACGTCCACAGGAAACCAGCGGGTTAATGGTAACCCGCGCACCGTCACGAGGGCCGCCCACGATAACGCCAGCCGCCTCATGCCCAAGGATCAACGGCGCCGGTCGACGCGCATCATGGCCCAGATAGGCGTGCATGTCCGACCCGCAGATTCCGACTGCTTGAATCCGAATAAGGTGTTCGCCGTGATTGGGCTTGGCATCCGGGACATCCCGATAAACCACGCTTTCAACACCTTCATAGATCAAAGCCTTCATTTTGCGGTGAACCCCCCATCAACCATCAGCACCTGCCCGGTGACATAGTCCGACGCGCGCGAGCACAAAAACAAGATCGGGCCGTTTATGTCCGCCATTTCGCCATTGCGGCGAATACAGGTCTGGGCTGCATTGCGTTCCGCGCGCGCCGGATCATCAAAGACGGCGCGCGTCAATTCGGTTGGGAAGAACCCTGGCCCTATGGCATTGGCCGTGATTCCGAAGGGCGACCATGCCTCGGCCATTGCACGGGTCAATTGGCCGATCCCTGCCTTCGTGGCGCCATAGGCAACACCACCCGGAAAGGCACGCGTCGTCTGTAGCGAGGCGAAATTCACGATGCGGCCCCACCCTTTTTTCTTCATCTCAGGAACCATTGATTGGCTCAGAAAAAACGGTGCGCTGAGGTTCACAGCCAATGTCTGATCCCATCCTTCGGGGGTCACGTCATCCGCTGTCTCTCGGGTGTTCAGCCCGGCCGCGTGGACGAGGATATCCGGCGCACCAAACTTGGCCGAGACCTCCTGCGTCAGTCCATCCACACGAGATCTGTCTGAAATGTCGGCGACGACCGCATCGGCATTTTCGCCGATCTCTTCGATCAGCCCGACCAAAGCCTCGGGTCGGCGCGCAACGCCCACAACCTGCGCCCCCGCAGCCGCCAGAACCTTGGCCACCTGTCGCCCTAAGCCCGAGCTTGCACCGGTCACGCAGGCAACTCTGCCTCTCAGGTCAAAAAGCGCGCGCGGGTCATCCATCTGCGGTCAGGTCAAATTGTTCGTCGGGGAAATACTTGGCCAGACGCACGTCTGCGGCACGCGCATGGCCTTCCATCCCTTCCAGTCGGGAAATGCGGGCTGTGGCAACGGCTATCGGTTTGGACCCTTCCCGTGTTGCGCGCTGCCATGTGACGATCTTCATGTATTTGTGAACGCTCAAGCCACCAGTATAGCTTGCCGCGCCCGATGTCGGCAGCACGTGGTTCGTGCCCGTTGCCTTGTCGCCATAGGACACAGTGGTTTCTTCGCCCAGAAACAAAGAGCCATAGCAGGTCAGCCGATCCAGCCACCAATCCAGATCTTCGGCCTGTACGGTCAGATGTTCGGGCGCGTAGGCGTCGGAACAGGCGGCCATTTCCTCACGGTTAGCGCACAGGATCACTTCGGCATAGTCCCGCCACGCGGCTGAGGCATTTTCGCGATTCAATTCGGGAAGGTCCGCGATCAGGGTAGGAACCAGTTCCATCACCTTTTGCGCCAAAGGCCGATCATCCGTCACCAGCCAGACGGGTGAGTTGTAGCCATGTTCGGCCTGACTGACCAAATCGGTCGCCACCACATGCGCGTCGGCGGAATTGTCCGCAAGGATCAGGCTATCGGTCGGGCCTGCGATCATGTCGATGCCGACTTTTCCATAAAGAATGCGCTTGGCCTCGGCCACAAACTGATTGCCGGGACCCACAAGGATATTCGCACGCGGCAGACCGAACAGGCCATAAGTCATCGCGGCCACGCCCTGCACCCCGCCCATGGCCAGAATGCTATCGGCCCCGCAAATATGCGCAGCATAAACAATGGCTGGTGCGACGCCTTCCCCGGGGCGTGGCGGCGAACACGCGGTGATATGGCGGCACCCGGCCACCTTTGCCGTCGTCACCGTCATTATCGCGCTGGCGATGTGGCTATACCGTCCGCCGGGCACATAACAACCCGCCGCATCCACCGGGATCGCCTTTTGCCCTGCGACGAAACCGGGCACGATCTCCATCTCAACATCTGAAACGGTTGCTTTTTGCGTTTCGGCAAAGCGGCGCACGTTGTCATGGGCAAACCGGATATCGGCCTTCAGCTTTTCGGGCACGCGTGCGATGGCCGCGTCAATCTCGGCCTGTGTCATCAGCACGTTGCCCTCAAACTTGTCGAACTTCGCCGCGTATTCCATGGCTTTGGCGTCGCCACCCGTTTCGATATCGGCAAGGATTGTCTTTACCGTGTCATGCACCTCGGTTGCATGGGACTGCGGGGTTAGCGTCGCTTTTTTCAAATACTCGCGCGGCATGGTTAGAAAACCCTATTGGTAGATTTCAGGAAGCAGCGTGGTCGACACAGCCGGAACATAGGCGATCAGAATAACCACGATCAGCATTGTCAAAACAAAAGGAACGGCGCGGGCTGCGATCTTGAGGATCGACTCGCCGGTAATCCCCGAGACCACGAACAGGTTCAGCCCTAACGGGGGCGTAATGAACCCCACGCCCAACGCGGTGATCATCATGATGCAGAATTGGATCTCATTCATGCCGATGTTATCTGCCAGGGGCTTCAGAATCGGGGCGAGGATCACGATATTCGGCGTCGTTTCCATGACACATCCTGCCGCGATCAGGATGCCGATCATCAGCAAGATCAGCAGATATGGATCATCGGTCAGAGAAGTGACGGCTGTCACAAAGCCCTGCGGCACACCCATGATTGCCAGTGCCTCGGCCAGAGGGGCCGAGAAGGCGATGATCGGTAGGATCACCCCGTTTACCTTGGCCGAACTGACCAGCATCGACGGAAAATCGGCCAGAGTCAGAGTGCGCAGGATGAAGCCCATGATGATGGTGACAACCACAGCGGTCGCGCCCGCCTCGGTCGGGGTCAGGCGGCCCGAGAAGATGCCGTAGAAGATGATCCCCGGCACGATGAACGCGTACCAGCCGGATTTCAGCGCCGAGCCAAGATTGGCCAACCACTCGCCCATTGTCATCATGCCGCCGCCCTCATAGGCATAGATGCGATTCATGATGATGTTGGTCACAAGGATCGATACCAGAATGGCCAGACCGGGGATCAACGCCGCCAGGAACAGGGTCGAAGCGGAAATCCCCAGCACAAGGCCGATAATAATATAGGCAATCGAAGGTGGGATCAGGATGCCGGTACAGGCCCCTGCCGCGACCAACGCACAGGCATAGGGGCGGGGGTAGCCGCTTTCGACCAGTCGGTTGATCGTCATTCGGCCCACCGCAGCAGCACCCGCCGCGTCCGAGCCCGAGATGGCGGCGAACATGCCGCAGACCAGAACGGTAGCCGAGCCAAACCCGCCCTTGGCAAAGCAGGTCAGCGCCTCAGCAACATCCAGGAATTTGCGCGACAGCCCCGTTCGGACCAGCACGTCGCCCGTCAGGATGAACAATGGCACAGCGGTCAGGGCAAAGGCGTCGATGCCAGTGAACAGGCTTTCTCCCACAAGGCTGAGCGGCAGATCGCCCGACATGATCAGCATCACGATGGCCGCCGTACCGATGGCCGCCCAGACGGGTACGGCCAGTGCAATCAGGCCAACGAACAGGATCACAGGCAGATAAAAATCCCAGCCCAGTTCAACGGTTTGATTTAGGGAACCCCAAAGCATCGCGTGTCCCCTCAGTCAAACAGCTTATCGCCTTCGAAGACGGGCTTGCCGTCCCTCAGGCATTTCAGATCGCGCAGCAGCGACTGGATCAGCCGCCAGATCATCAGCGCAAAACCGGTAGGCACGGCCATCAAGAACCAGACCTTTGACACGCGCAGCCCATCCGTCACCGAGCCGAACTTGGCCGAGACATGCACCGCCTCGTACGACCAATAAAGCGCGATGACGGCCACGCCGAACATCACCAGATCGCCAAAGATATACAGCAGCGCCTTGGGACGCGGCCCGAGATAATGCATGATCACGTCGATACGGATATGGGCGCGTTCCTTGACCGCCGCCGCAGCGCCAATCCACGCGAGGTAGATAAAGGAATAGCGAACGATCTCTTCACCCCAGATCGACGAATATGCGAAAATTTCGCGCCGCAGGACCTCGATGGCCATGGTGATGACCAGCATCACGTAGAATACCAACAGCAGCCAGCGTTCGGCGTTGCGGTCTATGTTTTGAAGTAAGGTCATCTGTTCCCTCGGCGTGCAGGCAGTCAGGCGCGCGCCTTATGGTCCGGGCGTTTACCGGCCTGACTACATGAGGTTGTGACGGTCGATTAGGCGTCGTGGACGAAATATTTGCCTTGGGTCCCTGCGGCCTCGACCAATTTCTCGAACGCATCCATCGACCCGGCCAGTTCCGTCTTGAACGGATCCCAATCGGCGTTCTGATATCCACCGACGCTTTCCCACTCGGCCAGTTGATCAGAACTGAGCGAGTGGAACTCGACACCAGCCTTGTTCAGTTCAGCCATTGCATAGGCGCGGGCCGAGGGCACTTTGGCAAGGTTCTGGTGGCTCGTCATTTCGGACGCCCAAATGATGCCTTCCTGCACGTCGGCCGGCATCGAATTGAACCACTCCAGATTGCAGGAATAGACCTGACTGTCCGGCACGGCCTGCGTAAAGGTCACGTGGCTGAGGATGTCTTTGAAACCAAAGACGAACAGCGCGCCCACAGATGGATCAAGCGCATCCGCGACGCCCTGCTTGATGGCCGAGGGGGTCTCACCCCAAGCGACAGGCGTCGGGTTTGCGCCGACCATGCGATAATATTGCTGCAACATCTTGGAACCCGGTACGCGAAACTTGATACCGCTCATGTCACCCGGAGTGATAATGGCATTCCCGCCCTGCCGCACGGCAACAACGCGGGGGTCGATCACGACGTAGAACAACGCCTTGAACCCGGCAGCTTCGACCTTGGGATGGACTTCGTTTTTCCACGTGTCCGAATTCACAAGATTGGTGAATTTCTGGTTCGATCCGCACAGATACGGCATGTTGATCAGATCAACGGTAGACGCAAACGGCGCGAAATTCGACAGCGAGTGTTGCGCAGCCTGAATGGTGCCGCCCTGAACCTTTTGCACCAAAGATCCGCCTGCACCCAACTGTCCACCGGGGGCCAGCTTGACATAGACCTTGCCATTGGTGGCGTTCTGGATGTTTTCCTTCAGGTCCAGCTGCATGATCGGATAACTGCGTGATGCACCCAGCACATAGGCTGTGGCGATGGTCATCACGTGATCCGCTGCCTTTTCGCGCTCGCTTTCCTCCTTGGCGGTTTGCGCTGCGGCCTCGGATGACCACAGTACGCCCCCCGCCCCGGCAACCAGCGCCGCCGTGAACGCCCCCGTGGCGCTGAGCTTCAGGAAATTGCGGCGCTCGGCCGACGCCAGTTCAGTTTTGTCGTTGTTCATAGATTGCCCTCCCAAGCAAAAAAGTCAGCCGTCGCTTTCTGCGTCGCGGTCAGCCTCCTTTTTCAGAATTGCGACAACGAACAGGATCGACGCCGCGAACAGGACCAACATCTCACCCACGTCCCCAAGAAAGGCACTGCCTGCAAAAGCACCCAAAGCCACGTTCGCGAAGTAGATGACAAACACGATGATGGATGCGGTCAGAAACACTTTTCCGGACTCCCTTCGGATTCGGCCCAAAGTCATTTGTAAGCGCTTACATCAAAAATGCAAGCGCTTACATATCTACTTTCCTTGGAGGCCGGTTGAGATTAGACTTATTGGCAAAAGTGAATTGCGGGTTTGATAATGTCGAAATTGGGGGCGGCACCAACGCTGGACGATGTGGCCAAGATGGCGGGCGTTTCGACGGCGACTGTCTCGCGCTGCCTCAACAGCCCAGACCGTGTCGTCAAAGCGACGCGGGAACGCGTTCAATCGGCTGTTGATGCCTTGGGCTATACACCGAATTTTGCTGCACAGGTGATGGCCGCCAAACGTACATTCACCATTGGTGCGATAATCCCGACAATGGAGAACGCAATATTCGCGCGCGGGCTGCAAGCCTTTCAGGAAGAGTTGCACCAGCACGGATATACCCTTTTGGTTTCAAGCTCGGCCTACAAGCCAGACATCGAGGAAGAACAGATCAGGACGCTGGCGGCGCGGGGCGCGGATGGGCTTTTGCTGATTGGCCATGACCGCGACCCAAAAATTTATGAGTTTCTGAACCGTCGAAATATCCCCACCCTGGTCGCGTGGTCTTTTACTCCCGATGCGCCGGTCCCCTCGATCGGGTTCGACAACCGCGCGGCAATGTGCGCGTTGGCAAACCGTGTCATTGCCATGGGCCACACGCGTCTTGGCATGATTTCCGGCGTCAGCGCTGGCAATGATCGCGCGCGCCTGCGGATCGAAGGCGTTAAAGACGCCGCGCGGCAAAACGGATTGGACGTTTCGGATTTGACAATCATCGAAACGCCTTACGAAATTGAATGCGGGGCCCAAGCATTCTCCCAGTTGATGGGCCAAGCTTCGCACCCGACAGCTATCCTTTGCGGTAACGACGTCTTAGCCGTTGGCGCGCTGCGGCGGGCTCAGGAAATCGGGCTGCGCGTCCCCAAGGATGTCTCGATCACTGGGTTTGACGACATCGAATTGGCCCGAATTGTTAGCCCGGCCCTGACAACCGTGCACGTTCCACATCGCGAGATGGGGCGCAAGGCCGCCCTGCAACTGATCGAGATGGTCGAAAAACAGGTCACGGATCAGGGCGAACAGCTCGACACCAGTATCATCGAAGGTCAGTCGCTTGGGCCGCCGGTCGGGATTTAAGCTGCCTCGGCCTCCATCGTTCTGAATTCATTTTTGAGCCAGATATGTTTTTTACACATAGGCTCGGTAAAATGCTGGCGTATCAGCTTTTCCATTGCCTTCTGGATCAAAGCCGATGTCGTTTCGGGATAGACCTCGGTGGTGAACAACGACACAGTCCGCACAAAGTTCCGGCCGGGAAAAGGCATGGCTTTGACGCTGTCGTGAAATCGCTGCGCCCGGTGGAAACACGCGGCAGTGGTAATCGCCCATCCCGCGCCCTCGGCAACCAGTCCAATGATCGACTGATTGCACTCCAGTTCGAACCGGTTCGGCAGGTTGTACTTGCTGCGAGTCAACTGAATTTCGATCTGTTTACCGATCATATAGTCGCGCGAATATCTCAGCAGCGGAAGGTTTGCATCCGGCTCAAACAGTTCTTCGGGCTGAACTTCAATGCTACTTGGCAAAATGACGATAAACGGGTCGCGCATTAGCGGGTATTCGATCAACCCCTCTGTGCGTTCTGATGGCCGCGTGGCGACTCCTGCGTCCAGCTTATGCTCTTGAAGTTTGGCGATGATCTCATGGCTCGGGCGGGTGTAGTGTCGAAAGTTACAGCGCGGCAACGCCTGGGCCAGAAACCGGAACAGATCAGGCGCGATCTGGTTATCAAAATCGTCGATCAGGGCCAGCCTCAGGTCGGTCGCGTGACGCCAGTTTCCGGTTCGGATTTCAGCCTCACCCCGTTTCAATACCGTCAGACCATCGCGAACATAACGCGCAAACACTTCTCCGGCCGGGGTCAGCCCCATAGGGCGGCGACCATGGTCTACCAGTTCGATGCCAAGCGCACGTTCAAGACTGCGCAGGTGGTTTGAGACAGTACTGATGGACAAGCCGGTTTCCGACGCGACCTGTTGGATCGACCCTGACTTGGCGATCAATTGAAACACTTCCAGCCAGCGGAGGCTTAGGGATTTAGACACAGCAACCGTCCATTGTTTCGATTACCTCGAAACAAGCCAAGCAGAGAAATGCCCGTTCGGCAATGGTGATGTTGTTTATACGACCCTAACCTAAGACCGAACCCGTTCAAGATTGGGGTCGTAGGGCGAGGTCGGAACAACGGTGACCGCCACATGCTCGCCACAACGATCCAACACCATTTCGCTGCCGATTTCGGCCAAGTCCGACTCAACAAATCCATGCGCCAGATTAAGGCCGGTTCGATGCCCCCATTCGCCGGACGTGACGGTGCCAACAACCCTATCCCCCCGCATGAGCGACCCTCCGGGATGCGCGGGGCCTTGCGATGTGTGCACCTGCAAGACAACCAACTTTTTGCGAAGTCCGTCCGACTGCCGCGCCTTCAATGCCGTGCGCCCGATAAAGTCACCTTTGTCGAGTTTCACGAACCGATCCAAGCCGGTTTCAAAAGGATCAAACTCTGTAATTAAGTCGGATTTCCAATGCAGGAAGCTTTTCTCCATGCGCATCGAGTCGACGGCGCGTGCGCCAAATAACTTCATGCCCAAGGGTTCACCAGCCTGACGTAAAGCCAAGTATGCAGCATAGAGCGACGCGTTGGGCACGTGGATTTCATAGGCCAGTTCACCCGAGAAACTGACACCCATAACGGTGGCGGGGGCGATCCCGACAAAACACTCGCGAACGCTGAGCCACGGGAACGCCTGTGCCGACCAGTCGCCGCGCGCGCAGGCGGACAGGACATCCCGCGCCCTGGGGCCGGCAAGGATCAGGATGGTCTGATCGTGTGTCAGGCTGCGCAGGTGGACGTCTTCGTCAGCCCGCAAATGGCTGGTCAGCCAGTCCATGTCGTGAAACTCACTGGCCGCAGCTGAGCCGTACCAAGTGCGTTCAGGGCCCCGGTCGCTGGCGGGCAAATTGGCCAGTGTCGCTTCGGCCTTGATCATACCGTTGTGGTTCAGCAGGTAACCCAACCCCACACGCCCGTCGCGCTTTATCACAGACCCACAGAACATCCGATCCAGAAATGCGTGACGATCTGCACCCGTTATCTCGATCCGATTGAAACCGTTCACCTCGGCCAGCCCCACATTGGTCTGAACATTGGCGACCTCGGCGGCCACCAGATCGAAGGTTTCGTCAAAATCGAAACTGTGGGTGTGCGCGAAATCTGGCGCGGGCTTAATGTAATCCACCCTTTCCCACCCGTTGACCACGGTGAATTCGGCCCCCTCAGCCGCCAAAACCGGGGTCAGAGGGGTCGTCTTGGCAGGTCGCCCGGCGGGGCGGTGTTCATGCGGAAAGTGAAAGCGGAATTCGTTCTGGTAGTCCTCGATGGCCTTCAACGCCGTCAGTTCGACATTCGCATGCCCCGTGAACCGGCGGGGATCAAGGCACCACGTGTCGTAACACGCCTCGCCGTGCACGATCTGTTGCGCCAGCAGCCAGCCATGGCCGCCACCCTCGCCCAAACCGGCGCGCAGGCCGATGATGCAGAATGCATTGCGCTTGCCCGGGATCGGCCCGACCAAAGGCGCGCCGTCGATCGTATAGGTGATCGGGCCATTGACCACCGTATGCACCCCCGCCTCCATCAGTGCGGGCATACGGGCAAAAGCGCCCTCCAGCACACCCGTTACGCGGTCCAGATCGTCAGGACACAGCGCGTTGACGAAATTCGGGTCGATCCCGTCCATGCCCCATGTCTTGCAATCCTGTTCGTAGAACCCCAGCAACAACCCGTTCTTTTCCTGCCGACAATAATAGTCGCTGATCGGGCAGCGCAGCAGAGGCATCCTGTGGCCCGCGTCGCGAATGGCCGGGATCTCTTCGGTCAGGAAATACTGATGCTCCATCGAGGCGACGGGGTGATGCACCCCCATCATCGCGCCCACCTCGTTCACGCGATAGCCACCCGCGTTGACGACGATATCGCAGTCGATATCGCCCTGTTCGGTTTGCACCGTCCATGTATCATCGGCATGTTGTTTCAGCCCGACAACCGGCGTATTGCGATAGACCTCGGCCCCTGCCTTGCGCGCCCGCCGGGCCAGCGCCTGACACAGCTGCGCAGGGTCGATATCGCCATCCATCGGATCCCACAGCCCGCCGATCAGGTTCTCGGTCGAGATCAGAGGGTGACGGCGCGCGCATTCCTCGGCATCTATCACCTCAAACTGCACATCCATTCCGCGCGCCATGGATGCGAAATGGCGATAACCCTGCATCTGCGCTTCTGTATTGGCCAGCCGGATGCCGCCGTCGCCATGGTGATAATTGATCGGATAATCCGGGTCTTCGGCCAGTTCCTTATACAGCCCGATCGAGTGCGATTTCAGCCCGACCATCGTCTGGTTCATCCCAAAGTTCGTCACCTGCGCCGCCGAATGCCACGTGGTGCCCGAGGTCAGCTCGTTCCGCTCGACCAGAACCACATCGCTCCACCCCTCCTGCGTCAGATGATAAAGGGTAGAACAGCCCGCAATCCCGCCTCCGATGACAACGACTTTGGTGCGTGATTTCATGAACGTGGCTCCTGCTTTGCTGCCCACAAGTCTTGCGGAACTATGCGCGCCCGCGACAAGCCGCCCAGTGCTTGTATTGAAAAATCGAAACCGCGATTGCGGATTCTGCAAATTGCACTTGGCCTTTGCCAAGGGCGTGAACCCGCGCTTAGGGTTCAGGGAACAGGGCAAGAAAGGAACCGGATGAGCACGGGCAGCAAACGAAGCGGCAGACGCGCCCGGCACGCGCAGCGCGCGGCGGCCCCTGTGATTGATCCCTGCCCGCCCGGTCAGATCGGTGGCGCCTTTAAGCCGCTGACCGACCTTGAGATCACGCAGATTTACGATACCGCCCTGCGCCTGCTGGAAACCCTCGGGATGGGAGAGGTGCCGGATCGGCTGGCCCGCGACCTGCGCGCTGCTGGTGCGCAACCCGGACCTGACGACCGATTGCTATTCCCGCGCGCCATGGTCGAACAGGCCATTCAATCCGCGCCCAAACAATTCACTTTTCACGGTCGCGATCCTGCGCGATCAATCGAGGTTGGCGGCGACCGCGTGTTCTTTGGCACTGGGGGCGCAGCGGTCCAGACGCTGGATCTCGACACGGGCCTTTATCGACCCTCAACCTTGACCGACTTGCATGACTTCACCCGGTTGCAGGACACGTTGGCCAATGTCAGTTGGTTCACCCGGTGCTGCGTGGCAACCGACGTGCCCGACAATTTCGATCTGGACGTCAACACCGTTTATGCGCTTATCCGCAACACCACCAAACCAATTGCCACGTCCTTTACGCTGGCCGAACATGTCGCGCCCATCGTCGAGATGCTGGATATCGTTGCTGGCGGCCCCGGCGCGTTCGCCGTGCGCCCGTTCCTGAAGGCGCATATCAGCCCGGTCATCTCGCCCTTGCGCTATGGCGAAGATGCGGTGGATGTGGTCTATGAATGCATTGCCCATAACATCCCCATGTCCTGCATCACTGCGGCACAAGCCGGTGCGACGGCCCCGGCCACGCTGGCCGGGTTTCTGGCCCAATCGCTGGCCGAGACGCTGGCCAGCCTTGTGATGGTCAACACGATCAAACCGGGCTTTCCGATGGTGTTTTCCAACTGGCCTTTCATCGTGGACCTGCGCACCGGGTCTTTTGCAGGCGGCAGTGGCGAGACGGCGATCCTGAACGCGGCCTCGGCCCAGGTCAGCAACTGGCTGGGGCTGCCGTCGGGTGTTGCGGCCTCGATGACCGATGCCAAGGCGATTGACGCGCAATACGGGGCGGAGAAAGGCATCACCTCGTTGGCGGCGGCGCTGGCGGGTGGGAACCTGATCTACGAAAGCTCGGGCATGACCGCATCGCTGCTGGGGGCCAGTTTCGAGGGCTTCGTGCTGGACAACGAAATGCACGCCCACACCTACCGCGCCCTGCGCGGGATCGAAGTGACCGAGGAAAACCTTGGGTTCGAGGCAATCTGCCAATCAGTTCTGGGTGACGGGCATTTTCTGGGCAGCACTCATACCTATGACGCGATGGAGCGCGATTATTACTACCCCGAACTCGCCGACCGAACCGAGCCGCGCACTTGGGCGGATGAAGGCGCAACTGACGCATGGGCCACCGCCCGCGCCCGCGCGAAGGAGATCTTGGCCACGCACCGCCCCCAGTATTTGACACCTGAACAAGATGCGGAAATCCGCGCCCGGTTCCGTATCCTTGATTGATCTTCCCCAACTGACACCCGGCGGCTAGGGTCGGCGGGACTTGCGACAAATGAGGCCCTGATGACCGATCCCTTCTTTCAGCCCGTCTCGGCCATGGAACTGGCGCGTTTTGCGGGCGTACCGACCTTCATGCGCCTGCCCGGCATGGCGCTGGATCACGCGCGGATCGCTGAGGTTGATATCGGGCTTGTCGGCATTCCATGGGACGGAGGCACCACAAACCGCCCCGGCGCGCGCCACGGGCCGCGCCAGTTGCGGGATTACTCGACCATGATCCGCGCGATGAACCCGGTGACCGGGGTTACGCCCTTTGCGATGATGAACTGCGCCGATCTGGGCGACGTGGCCCCGAACCCGGTGGATATCGAGGATACGCTGGAGCGCGTGACCACCTTCTACACCGACCTGACCGCGCGTGGCATCACCCCCCTGACCGCCGGAGGGGATCACCTGACCACCCTGCCCGTCCTGCGCGCGCTGGCCAAATCCGGCCCGCTGGGGCTGATTCAGTTCGACAGCCATACCGACCTGTTCGACAGCTATTTCGGTGGGCACAAATTCACCCACGGCACCCCGTTCCGCCGCGCGGTCGAGGAAGGCTTGGTCGATCCCAAACGCTTTGTTCAGGTAGGCATTCGCGGCACCGCCTATAACACCGAGGATATCGAATGGGGCGAGGCGCAGGGCATCCGCATCATCCGTATTGAGGAGTTGTTCGAGCGGGGCATCAACGATGTCATGGCCGAGGTGCGCGGCATTGTCGGCGACGCGCCGACCTATTGCACCTATGATATCGACTTCGTGGACCCAACCTTTGCCCCCGGCACCGGCACCCCCGAGATCGGTGGCCCGAACAGTTTTCAGGCCCAGCAGGTGATCCGCCAGATGGCTGGAGTGAACCTTGTGGGGGCCGATTTGGTCGAGGTCTCACCCCCCTTCGACGCCTCGGGCGGCACCGCGTGGCTGGGAATTTCGCTGATGTTCGAACTGCTCTGTGTTCTGGCGCAGGCCGTAAAGGCGCGGCGCTAACTGACGTTTTCGGCGATCATCGAGATCATCTCGAACATCACCGCCGCTGCGGTCAGGGCGGTGATGTTGTTCGGGCTGTCCTTGGTGGGCATCATGCAAACCACGTCTCCGCCCACGATGTTCAGCCTGCGCGCGGCCCGCAAAATCCCCACGGCCTCGTCAATGTCGAATCCCTTCTCGCCGGGCTCCAGATTAGACACCGCAGGCGCGACAGAGGGGTCGAGGCAATCCAGATCGAAGGTGATATAGACCGGGCGATCGCCCAACACTTCACGCGTCTGCGTCACCACGTCCTCCAGCCCGCGCTGGCGGAATTCACGCATGGTGACGATGTTGTAGCCATAGTCATAGGACGGTTGCAGCCAGTCCAGACTGCGCGGATGACCCCGTAGACCGATTTGCATGGATCGCGTTGGATCAACTTGCCCCTGATCGGCCAGATAGGCGCCCCAATGGGCGGCGGACTTCTTGGCGCCCAGAAAGTGATCGACCTTGGTGAACACATCCGTATGCGCATCCAGATGCAGAAAGCTGATCGGCTCGCCCCCGGCTATTTGACCACGCCCCAGCGCCTGCACGATACCGCCGGTGATCGAGTGATCACCGCCAACCGATACAGGCCGCGCCCCCGCTGCGTCGATGTCCTTGTAAAAACCCGTTATGCGTTCGATACAGTCCTCGTTGTCATTAGCGCGCGGAAAGGGCACGTCGCCTACATCGGCAATCTTGGCGCTGGCCCAAGGGTCGATTTCGAACACCGAATGCACCCGTCGCTGCACGGCCGAGACATGGCGCAGCGCGCGAGGGCCAAGGTGCTGATCCCGCTCGGTCGTGCCGTTGCCGGTGGAATGGGGCACGCCGACAAGGGCGATGTCCTGCCCCTCGGGGCCGGTATTGGGACAGCGGAACAGGGTCGGCACGCCCCACCAATACAGGTTATCCATCATCGACTGTTCATAGCGGTCGGTCATCTGCATTCCCTTCAAGAAAAACGCCCCCGGCTGGCGGGGGCGCATATGTTCAGATTTTCTCGTCTTCTCGCCGGAAGGCCCCCTGCACGATCCGGTCGATGACCATGGCGCAGAACAGGATGGCGAAGCCGCCCAGCAGGCCCGGACCTTTGGCCGCATATTGCAACGCCTCAAGGATTTCCTTGCCCAAACCACCACCGCCGATCAGCGAGATGATCACAACCATCGACAGGCACATAAGGATCGTCTGGTTCACCCCGGTCATAATCGAGGGCAGCGCCAGCGGAATCTCGACATCCTTCAGCAACTGCCATTTCGAGGCCCCAAAGGCGACCGCAGCCTCTTTGATGCTTTCCGGCACGCCGCGCATCCCCAAAGCCGTCAGGCGGATCACCGGAGGCATGCCAAAGATAATCGTGGCCAGAATGCCAGGCGGATTGCCGGTGCCAAAGAAGGCGATGATCGGGATCAGATAGACGAAAGCAGGCAGCGTTTGCATCAGGTCCAGCACCGGTTCCGCCGCACGGTAGGCGCGCTGCGACTTCCCGAACCAGATGCCCAGCGGGATACCGAAGATCACGCACAAGATCACGGCAGCGCCGACAAGCGCCACTGTCTCCATCGCGACGTCCCAGTACCCAAGAAGCGCGATATAGGCCAGCGACGCGGCGGTGAAGATCGCAACACGGGGGCCTGCCGCACGCCATGCGGTGACACAAATAACCAGCATGACGACGGGCCAAGGCGACCCGATCAACGCAATCGTCAGCGCATCCAGAACCGAGCGAACGCCAGCCACAATGCCGTCGAAAACATCACCACCTGCCGCTGCGGCCGCATCAATCTTGGCTTCCATCCAACTGGCGAGGGCAGAAAACAGCGTTCCGTTGCCTTCGCCAAGAAAGATCGCGGAAACCTCCTGTTCCGGGAACGCATCCAGCAAGGGCAGCGACGCGTTGACCGTGAACTTGTACACGATCAACGGCCCAATTGCGGCGATGAGAACCGCGCCCAGCACGGTGTTCCTTCTGGACTGTCCGCTTTCCGTGCTGTCCGGATCAATCCGCCATTTCGAATATTGCTTTTCGTAGACCCTATCTGCGTAGAACCCCTGCACCAGTTTGAAAACCAGCAACATCAACAGACCCGTGATCAGAATCCCTGCCGCTTCGGATTGCGCGGCAGCAGCCCTTTCTAGGCTGGTGTCCGCTGCTTTTTGGATGTTTTCGGCCAACTTGGTAAAGCGGTCGATATCGGCCTTTTCCGTGGCATCCGCCGCACGTGCCATCAACTCGGCCGCCCGTTCCTGTTGGCGCGCGGCCCTTTCCGCAAAGTCGGCACCAGGATTGCCCCAGGCACCCCGGCCAATCTGAACCCATGCGATGATCTCAAGGATCAGGAAGGTCCAGAACATCCCCCAGATCGCGCGCGACGCCGACCAGAATGGCCCCAGCACCGCAGCCCACAGGTTGAAGGTATTGGGAACGGGGCTGGTCGCATCATGGATCTTGTGAAACGCGTTGACGTAATAGTCGCCATTCGGTCCGGCAAACTCCTTGATCGAATGGTCCAGCGCCTCGCGGTCGACTTCGATGTCAGAGGCGGCTGTAACTTTCAGCTCGTTGGTTGCGTCAGTCATTTTTGCCCCCCTGAATACCACGCAGCAGGCGCGGTTTGGTCACGATCCCCACGTCACTCCCTGCATCCGTTATGACCACCGGCATCTCGGTATTCACCGCTAGGTCGATCAACTGGTCCAGATCTGCGCCCTCATCCGCGCGCGGCGCACCCTCGAGGGACCCGGTGTAGCTGCCCATCGGCTCCATGATCGAGTGCGCTTTGACGAGTTTGAGTTTCGAGATGCCCTGCACAAATTCACGCACGTAATCGTCAGCGGGGTTCATGACGATATCTTCGGGTGTGCCGATCTGAACGATCACACCGTCTTTCATGATCGCAATGCGATGTCCGATCCGGATCGCCTCGTCCAAGTCGTGCGTGATGAACAAGGTCGTCTTCTTGAGCTGCGCCACCAGCGCCTTGAACTGATCCTGCAACTGCAACCGGATCAATGGGTCAAGCGCCGAGAACGGCTCGTCCATCAGCAGAATTTCCGGGTCCGAGGCCAATGCGCGGGCGATACCGACGCGCTGCTGCATCCCACCCGAAAGCTCTTTGGGCAAGCGATCTTCGTAACCGGTCAGATTGACGAGGCTGAGTGCGTGGTCGGACACCGCCCATCGCTTGGATTTCGGCACTTTTCGGATTTCGAGGGGATACGCCACGTTGTCGCGCACCGAACGGTGCGGCATCAGCGCCATGTGTTGAAAGACCATCCCGATTTGCTGCGCCCGGATGCGGCGCAATTCAGACTCAGAGATCTTTGAGACATCCCGCCCCAGAATTTCGATCTTACCCGCAGTCGGCTCAATCAGGCGATTGACGTGACGCACCAGTGTCGACTTGCCAGACCCCGACAGGCCCATGATACAGAAAATCTCGCCGCGCGGGACTTCGAAGGTCGCGCCCTGCACGCCGACGACGCAGTTAAAACGCTCCAGAACTTCAGGTTTTCCAATGCCTTCGCTGCGCACGGCAGCCATGGCCTCTTCTGCCCGTGCGCCGAAGATTTTCCAGACATTTTCTAGTTTTACGACAGGTTCGTCCATTTGCCCCTCATGTGCAGGGCTTTGCCCCGGCATATAAGAAAAGGGCCGCCGCGAACTGTCGCGACGGCCCCCCGATTTTGGATGTTAGTTGGTGAGCCAACCGATGACTGTGTCTTCGTTATCCGCCACCCACTGCCGGGCGAAATCCGCTGCTTCGACATTGTCGACGGCCAGCGCCTTGCCCATCGCGCTCAGGTCATCGCCCTCCATCTGGTAGTTGCGGAACAGGGCCGCCACTTCGGGATAGTTTTCCTCTAGCTCCTTGGCGTAATGCAGATGGAGTGTCGCGCCATTCCATGCCGAAGATGCCTCAGACTTGGCCAGCCAATCCGGATCATCGGTCGGCTGAACGATGGTCCACGTGGCCGGATCATGCGCGGGCTCTTCCAGAACTGTCAGGTCCTGCGTCACAAAGATGTAGTGGGGGCTATAGCAGAACCCGATCCACGGATCGCCTGCCTTGGTCGCGTTGGCGAGGTTGGCATAGGCAATTGTCTCTTCATACTCGGTCAGGTCGAAAACCTGGTCATAGCCGTAAGACTTGGCCCGAATTTTCTCTACCACGGTCGAGGCCCAGCCCGGCGCGCCTATCCAAACTTCTGGCGTGCCGTTACCGTCCGTGTCAAAAATCGCTATCTTGTCGGGGTCGCTCAGATCATCAATGGATTTGATGTCATGCTGTTCGGCGATATAGGTCGGAACACACATACCCTGTTCGGCTTGCACAGGGTTTTCGTTCATCACGACGGTGCCGTTATCCTTGACGTATGTGTCATGCAGGTTTTGCTGGTTCGGCATCCAGACCTCGGGGTGCACATGCATCGACCCGCTGTCCATCGCCTCAAATACAATTGGGTTGGTTCCGTTCTGCAATTCCACATCAAGGCCGAGGTTTTCCTCGATAACGACTTCTAGGATATGCGCGGTGGCATTCACCGATGCCCAGTTCGGCACACCGATCACGATGTCCGCAGCAATGGCAGGACCGGCTGCGACAACTGTCGCGCTTCCCAATAGCGTGGCTAGTTTTTTCATCAGGTTTCTCCATGTTGGGCGTTCACGGTGCTGTTTTTTTGTCCGATCTGGGTCGGTGTCGCACTTTGCAAACAGTATCAAAAAGCAGTGGCTTTCCGTTTTTTTTGACCAACGGCTTGAGGTGCCGGAATGGTAGGAAAACTCAAGCACGCAAGCGCGCCGCCCATCAAGCGTTACGTAAACCAAAACCGCGTATGCGAAATTATCATATATTTGTTTCGGTTTATTGCGATTTGACAGCTTCGGTTTCTGTGTAAGCCTTGGGCAAAGCTTCGCTGCGCCGATGCAGGCCATCGAAACAGGCACGCGCAAACTCGATATTCAAATAGCGCACAACCGTATGAATTCTCCACTGGAAACGGACTGCCAGCCCGACCAAGTAGGCGGTAAACACGTTGAAAATTCCGAAGATCGAGACAGATTAGTTATGGTTTGAAGCCCATTTGGCCCAGTTATTCGCAGAGGTAGACGATGTCGCAGCCTGATATTCATCTATACACCGCTGGTACGATGAACGGATACAAGCCCGTCATCTTCTTGGAAGAAGCGGGCGTTCCCTACGACCTGACGCATATCAACTTCTCAAAACAGGAACAAAAGGCCCCGGACTATCTGGCGCTGAATCCCAATGGCAAGATCCCTACGATCTTTGATCGGTCAGAGGGGCGTGCGATCTTTGAAAGCGGTGCGATCCTGTGGCATTTGGCCGAGAAATACGGAAAGTTCCTGCCGGCCGATCCGGTCAAACGGTCCGAGGTTATGCAGTGGGTCTTCTTTCAGGTGGGCCATATTGGTCCGATGATGGGTCAGGCCATGTATTTCCAGCATATCGCGGCCCCGAATGGCCACGAAGAGCCTTTTTCGATCCGCCGCTACGTCGACGAAAGCCGCCGTTTGCTTGAAGTCATGAACACCCGTCTGGAAGGGCGCGACTGGATCGCCGCGGATGAGTACACAATCGCTGATATGATGCTGTATCCGTGGGCGCGCGCCTATGTCTGGGCCCGGGTCGAGGTCGATGGCTTACCCCATCTGAATGCGTGGTTCGACCGGATCGACGCGCGGCCCGCTGTTCAAAAGGCGCTGACAATCCCCAAGGCTAATCCTCAGTTCTGGGACGCGGCGGCGGATGCATCGGCCTTTGCAAAAGAAAACGCAGCGCGCTTTGCCGGTGATGTAAAGTCAAGCTCGGACTAGGTGCCGTGCGACAGAATAAATTTGGTTGTCGCATTGGTCAGATCAGGAAAGCGGGACCTTTCACTTACAAACAAATAGACCTGCCGTTGTTCCGGCAGGTCTTTGATCGGACGGAACGCCGTTGCTTCGGGAATGAAATCGGCGACGGTTTGCGGCAGAACCGTCACCCAATTCCCTGTCCGGACCATAGTGATCAGGGAATGCGTGTTGTGAATGGTGACGTCGGCTTGTCCGATCGCCTCATGAAAACGCGGCGACTGGATCAAGTCACACAGCGCATTCCGAATGAACGGCACCGATAGAATATCGTCGATCACCAGTGGGCTTGTTTGCGTCATTAGGGGGTGGTCCACGGCACACACAAGGCCAAACCTGTCTTCAAACAGCGGCAGAGCCGTCACACCGTTCAACGCATGGTACCCCGAAGCAATGCCTATATCCGCCTTTCCATCGGCCAAGGCGTCCAGCACCTGCGCTGTATCCGTATCCCGCAGTTCGACCTTCACGCCCGGAAAGTTCTGCGTCATGTGCTGCAAGACTTTGGGGAATACAATTGCCGCCACCGATGGCACGGATACGATCCGCAACAATCCGTGTTCAGCGTTCACAGCGGCTTCGATATCCAGAACCGCTTGATCGAACTGACGCAGTTGCTTCAGGCTCAAGTCAAACACCTGCTTACCCAGCGGGGACAGGCGGTTTTTGCGCTCACCTTCGAAGAGCTTCTTACCAAGGTGATCTTCAAACTGCTTCAGCGTCATTGAAACGGCGGACTGGGTTCTGCCCAGCCGGTCGGCGGCCTCAATCAGGTTGCCGGTTTGCGCCACGGTGCAAAAGCACCGCAATGTCTCAATCTTGATCGGCATACTTCATTTTTTCTGAACTTTAATCAATTTATTTGAATTTGACTGATGCCACAAGGCCCCCGCACTCTAAGCGCGACCAAAATACGACTCTGGGGCGCATAGTGACCAAATTGAATCTGATTGCCGGTGAATGGCTGGCAGGTGAATCCGAAATCGAGAACCACAACCCATCGGACCTGAGCGATCTGGTTGGCACCTTCGCGCAGGCCAGTACAGATCAGTTGGACGCCACGCTGGATCAGGCACGTGCCGCGCAGGTTGAGTGGGCTGCCTACCTTCCCGAACGCAAGCAGGCGGTTCTAAACGCCATTGGCACCGAACTCATGGCCCGCGCCGAGGAACTAGGTACACTGCTGTCACGCGAAGAGGGTAAACCACTGGCCGAAGGCAAGGGCGAGGTTTATCGCGCCGGTCAGTTCTTTACCTACTACGCCGCTGAATGCCTGCGCCAAATCGGTGAGAACGCCGACTCTGTCCGCCCCGGGGTTGAGATTGACGTGCGGCGTGAACCCGTGGGCGTTGTCGCCATTATCAGCCCGTGGAACTTCCCCACCGCGACTGCTTCGTGGAAGATCGCACCGGCGCTATGCTATGGCAACGCGGTGGTTTGGAAGCCTGCGAACATCACCCCGGCCTCAGCCGTGGCGCTGACCGAGATCATCGAACGGCAGGATATCCCCATGGGTCTGTTCAGCCTTGTGATGGGGTCAGGGCGCAGCATCGGTCAACGGCTGGTGGAAAGCCCCAAGGTAAACGCGATCTCTTTCACCGGATCGGTGCCTGTGGGCAAAGGGATCGCCGCCGCTGCCATTCAGAACCTGACCAAAGTGCAGATGGAGATGGGGTCCAAGAACGCGCTGGTCGTGATGGACGATGCCGATCTGGATTTGGCGGTGACACTGGCGCTAGGTGGCGCATTCGGCGGCACCGGGCAGAAATGCACGGCCTCGTCGCGTCTGGTGGTTCACGCACGGGTCCATGATGCGTTTGTCGACAAACTGGTCGCTGGGGCGCAGGCGATGAAGGTTGGGCACGCGCTGGAGAGCGGCACCCAAATGGGGCCGGTCGTCAGCGAGCAGCAGTTGCAAGAGAACCTCTCTTATGTCGAGCTGGGCAAGTCCGAAGGTGCGGAACTTGCCTGTGGCGGCGCGCGGCTGCAGATGCCCCATGATGGGTTCTACATGTCTCCGGGTGTGTTTCTGAACACCAGAAACGAGATGCGCATCAACCGCGAAGAGATGTTCGCCCCACTGACCAGCGTTATCAAAGTGGAAAGCTATGATGAGGCACTGAACGTCGTTAATGACACCAATTTCGGCCTGACCTCGGGCATCGTCACCCAAAGCCTTGCCCGCGCCACCCATTTCCGCCGCAACGCGCGCACCGGGGTTGTCACCGTGAACCTGCCCACCGCCGGAACCGACTATCACGTGCCCTTCGGCGGGCGCGGAGACAGCTCCTACGGCCCGCGCGAACAGGGCAAGGCGGCTGCTGAATTCTATACCACAGTCAAAACCGCCTATATCAGCGCCGGGACGCCGGTCTGATGCGGATTGACGGGCTGCAATACGCCAACTGGTCGGAAAAGATATTCCGGCAACTGCGCGAGGGCGGCGTTGACGCGATCCACGTCACCATCGCCTATCATGAAAACTTCCGCGAAACCGTTCTGAACTTTGAAAAGTGGAACCGCTGGTTCGAACAATACCCGGACCTGATCATGAAAGGCCGCTGGGCCAGCGATATCGACACAGCGCGGAAAACCGGGCGCACGGCGGTGTTCTTCGGCTTTCAAAACCCCTCGCCCATCGAAGACGATATCGGACTGGTCGAAATTCTGCACGACCTGGGCGCGCGGTTCATGCAACTGACCTATAACAACCAATCCCTGCTGGCCACCGGCTGCTATGAGGCCACAGACAGCGGCATCACACGCATGGGCAAGCAGGTCATCAAAGAGATGAACCGCGTGGGCCTTGTGGTCGACATGAGCCATTCCGCAGACCGTTCGACCATCGAGGCCGCCGAGATATCCGAGCGCCCCATCGCCATTACGCATGCCAACCCCCATGACTGGGCCCCCGCGCTGCGCAACAAGCGCGATGCGGTGATACGGGCCGTGACGGAAAACGGTGGGATGCTGGGCTTTTCGGTCTACCCTCATCACCTAAAGGACAAGTCTGCCTGCACAATAGAGAGCTTTTGCGACATGATCGCCCGCACTGCCGACAGATACGGCGTTCAGCATCTGGGGATTGGCACCGATCTGTGTCAGGACCAGCCCGACAGCGTGGTCGAATGGATGCGCGTCGGACGCTGGACCAAAGAGATCGACTATGGCGAAGGCTCGGCCTCGGCCCCCGGTTTTCCGCCGATGCCCGGCTGGTTTCAGGACAACCGCGATTTCGGAAATATCGAGGCAGGGCTGCGCGCGGTTGGTATGAACGAAGTTGAGGTTTCGGGTATCATGGGCGGAAATTGGTACCGCTTCTTCGACGAAAATTTCGGACCATTGGGGAAATGAACGAAACCGGTCGCCATATCGCCCGCAGAGACCCCGCTCAGGTCATGCGCCTGTCGCGGCTGGGGTCCTTGCACCAATGCCGCCTCAGCTTTATGCGGCAGTTGACGCGACGCATGGCGCGCGAGGAATGGACCTTTACCCGACCTGTTTTTGCCATTGACGCAAACGGGGTCGGCCACGCCGTCTATACCGCACAAGGCCCGGACCATGCCTATTCGCTGGTCGCGTTTGCACATGACCTGCCCCCCGAAAAACGCTCTGACCGGGTGATTGCGGAAGCATGGGATGCCACTTTTACGCTGTTCGATGGCGTTCCGACCGCGCAGGATATTGAACGCCTTGGCCAGAACGTTCCATTGCAGGAGGCTGGCCGCGTCAGTGAGCACGAGCTGTCCCTGTCGCGCGCAAACCGTTCTGTCCGCTTGTGGGCACATGTCGTCGACAGGCTGGCTGACGGTCAACAACCGGACCTCGATCAAATTTACGACGTCGGCTACCTGATGCGCACGACAGCCGTGTATGGATCTGGCAAATTCGGTGCCGCAGACCGGGAAAAGACCGCAGACCGCCCCGAATTGAGCGCCCCGTTCCAGACCGAAATGCTATCGGTCTATCTGATTCGCACATTTGTCCGCGATTTGGTTCAGCACATGGCCCGTGCCAAAGGCGGTGAGAATACAGCCGATCTGGACCCCAAAATCGCCCGTCGGCTGGGCATTGGAAACTCGACCGGGTTGGGTATGGCACCGTTTATCGTGAATCATCCAATCCTGTTCAATAACTGGATCATGGTGCGCGAAGAAGCAATCGCGCGCGTGCGGTCCTTACCCCGAGCGTCTGACGCGGAAATCGCGCAGTTTCAGAACATTTTTGACCGCAGCACATTGTCGATTTCGTGGTGGCGATCCGAACATCCTGTTCAGATTAGGAAACTGGCGGATATGACGTCTGACATTCAGGCCATCGCAAGCCACTTGGACGGGGATGCCTTGACGCAGGACGCCCCGTGGGACCGACTGATCACATGGGCCGAGGAGGCACTCAGCGAGGAAGGTCAGGAACTGCTGGCGTCGCTGGTGCTGGAGCCGTATGGCGATCTGGTCGACGGGTTGGCAAGTTGCATGGCCGACAGCAACACAAATGCGCAGATCATCGACGGTGCGATGCCGGTGTCCAAAGCACGCGAACTGATCCTGAACAATTTTGAATGGGCGCTTGCGCTGGATTGGGCGGCGGAACCGAATTGCGCGCGCGCTTGGTATGTGTCCGAGGAAAAGCTGGAACCCAGATTGGGTGAACGGTTTGAGGAACCCATAGCCGAATACGAACAACCCTTGGCCCCCGCCCGGGACGCTGCCGCGGCGTACAAGGCGCTCGCAGACTGGCACGGCGATATCCCAATCCGCGAATTCCTGTTGCAGCACCCGGAACATCGGCACACCATCCGGCGCGCGCAGATCGGACGTATCGCCCCCTACGGAGAAATCCGCGACAATACGATCAGCGCCGATGTCATGCCCATAGACATGTTGCGCGCCAAGCTTTCGTTCTTTGGCGCGACGCATTTCGATCCGCGTTCCGATCGCTGGGTTCGGATCTGCATGTATGCGGGCGCGCCCTACCCCGAAGACCTGACGAATGATACGGCGGATACTTGGGTCTACCCGGAGCCAGCCGCATGAGCCTTTCGCTAAACGAAATTGAAGCGACCGCCAAACGTGCCGCCCGTGGTGCAGGTTATACTTGGGGTCACGCGGAAGAGGCGGGAAAAGCGACCCGCTGGCTTTGCGCCCAAGGGTTGGACGGCGTATGGGCGCTTGCATCTTTGCTGCACCAGAATCTGGCACACGCGCCCGAGAAACACGCGCCCTGTATTTCGGGCGACACCTGGACCGGAACGGATGTGCTGTGTCCGCTTGCCACTGGCTGTGCGCTTTCTGACAGTGCGGAAGTATTGCGGGCAGCCCCCGTCACGCTGACCAATGTCAATGCTCCCGCATTGCTGCTGCCATTCGCATCCAACGCAGCTCGCATTTTGAACAGTGGTGTCTCTATCACGATCGACGGCGCAGAGGCGCAAACTGATGGGCTTACCCTGCACCTGACTGGGGCGATACCGGATCAGGCCCAATCCGTAACTGTGCGCTTAGCAGAGGTTGCGCCCCCGACCCAACGGCAGCAGTCTCGCGCAACACCTGATCCTGCGGCTTGGTCTGTCCTGACACGCTTTGCCCATCGCACCTATGCCCCCGCGACCGAAGAATCCCGCCTGCGCGGTGCTGGTGCGGGCCTGTCCGACAACGATTGAAGAGGTTGAAATGGTTGAAACCCGCACACTGACCCTGACCGAAATCGAAGACCTCGCCTTTCGCGCACTTGTTGCAGCTGGTACCAGCGAGGCCAACGCGCGCGCATTGGCCGTTGCAACAGCCGCAACCGAGGCAGACGGCGTCGCCAGCCACGGCCTCGCCTACATCCCGATCTATTGTGAGCATGTTCAGTGCGGCAAGGTCGATGGACAGGCCGAACCGGTTCTGTCGCGTTCCCGACCCGGCGTCGTGGCGGTAGACGCTGCCACAGGATTTGCGCATCCAGCCATCGACGCGGGGTTTGATGCGGTGATCCCTGCTGCGCGCGAACAGGGCATCGCGGCGCTTACTATCCGCAACAGCTATAACTGCGGCGTCCTTGGGTACCATACATTTCGCCTGGCACAGGCCGGGTTGGTCGGATTGGGCTTTACCAATGCACCAGCATCCATCGCGCCGTCGGGCGGCTCCAAGCCCGTGGTTGGAACCAACCCGTTTTCGATCGCCGCCCCCGGCACGGATGGCCAACCTGCCCTTCTGATCGACCAGAGCGCCAGCACCATCGCCAAAAGCGAAGTCATGAAACACGCCCGTGAAGGAAAACCCATTCCGGTTGGCTGGGCACTGGACGCTGATGGCAATCCCACGACCGACCCGAATGTCGGCCTCAAGGGCTCAATGGCGCCTTCTGGGGGCTACAAGGGTGTGGGCGTTGCGTTGCTTACCGAAATTATGGCGGCCGCTTTGACAGGAGCGACCTTGGGCCTGAACGCGTCACCCTTTTCCGGAACGGCCGGAGGGCCACCAAAAACCGGACAATTCTTTATTGCCATCGACCCGTCGGCCACGTCCGACGGCGCTTTTGCATCAAGCATCGTCGAACTTGTCTCGGACATCCGTTCACAAGACGGGGCGCACCTGCCCGGGGACGGCAGGCGCGCCAAACGCATTGCTGCGCAGGAAACCGGAGTAGCTGTCAACGTCGCCACGCTGAGCAAGATCGAAGCAATCCTCCAGTAACCAACCTTTACTTTTACCTCACCGGATGAGTCTCAGTTTCTGGATCGAACCCGCGATGTATACGAACGAGTCGATGATCTCATCACCCGTCACTTCGTAGTAATTGGACGGCGAAGAGACCCAAGCGTTGGTGTCGGCGGCTGCCTGATCGAGCATTTCGAAAGCCACGGCATAGATAATAGTGCTGATCGAGTTCCTTCACTTCCCGCCGAATAAAGTAGACACTCCCTGGTTTCTCAATAACCTAGGGAACGGCCTTGTTCTCCAGCATGTACTACGCCCTTTGTCAGCTCCAGTTAAAGCTGAAGGGAAACAGTAGCTTACCTGTTGGAAATGGTGCCCGGGGGCGGAATCGAACCACCGACACGAGGATTTTCAATCCACTGCTCTACCCCTGAGCTACCCGGGCACGGGAACGGCGACTGCCGTTGGGTGGAGGCGTTCTATGACTTGCCACAGGCAGTGTCCAGAGCCTTTTTCACATTTTTTCAATGTGGGCGTTGCGGCCCTTCTTCTTCCGGCGATAAGTCCGTTTCGACATCCTCTTCGCGCTGGGACGGAACGGAATATGACCCATTTAGCCACTTGGCCAAGTCGATGTCGGCGCAGCGTTTTGAACAGAAGGGGCGAAACTTCGTAACGGTGTCATCTCCGCAGATGGGACAGCTCATTTCAGAACCTCCGAAAGCGGGATTCGGGCTCGTTTGCGTTGTAGCTCAAAATGCCCAAGAGGTGTCCAGCCGGCCATTGTTGTCTCGATCGGATCAGCCTTCAAAGCAGCGCGCAATGCGGATTCAAAGCCACGGCGATCTTTCTTTGGCATTGGGGCCAGATCCACGGTGATTTGCCCACCCAGGCCGCGCACGCGCAATGCGCGGGCCAACGCCTTGGCGCAAGCGAAGTTGGCTTTGGTTCCCGCCGCCAGCGACGTGTCGGCACCAGTATTCACATCTACAGCGATCAAGGCGCGGGTGGGCTGGATATAGAGATGACCGCCCCCCGGCAATGGCTCGGATACCCCGCGGGCGACATCCAAAGCATCAAGCACCCCGTGCGTATCGAAGCCACCGGCCTGCGTTACAACCTCGGCAGGATCCGTCCAGTCGCGCCACGCAAGAACATGCGGCCCATCGCCTTCCAACAGAAGTTCAGGCTCGGTCTCCGGATCATTGATAACCTGGTCCGCATGAGCCAACATCGCGTTGATGTCCTCGGCGATCTCACCCGCGTCTTCCCCGGCGCAGGATGACCGCAGAATCAATCCGTAGGAACTGCCATCCATACACTCATGAGCGATTTCCAGAAGGCGGTCACGCTCATCCTCGTCCCTAATGGAACGCGAGATGTTCAACCCTGGCGCGTCGGGCGTTACAATCGCAAAACGGCTTTTGAACAGCACCCGATCGGTGACCGGCAAAGCCTTGCCCGGTTCGGCATAGCCGCTTACCTGAACCAGCATCAGGGCGCCGGGCGACAAGCCTTTAACCTGACGCAGAAAAGCAGGCCCATCCGGCGTTGTCAGGAACATACCGCCCTGCCCCTTGACCGGACGGTCTGCGCGGGCACGATAGATTGTTCCGGGCGCGGGCGCATCCCCGACAATCAGGAAATCCTCAAGTTTTCCGTCAACCATCAACGCCGCAGCTTCGCGGTCGTCGATGTGGTCCAATACGATGGTGCGGCCTTTCATGGTGCCTCACGATATAGGGGGTATCCGATGCCTTGCAGCAGAGCAGCGGTTTCAGACAGGGGCAAGCCGACGATACCGGTGAAGGAACCGGAAATCCACGGGATGAATGCGCCAGCGGGGCCTTGGATTGCGTAAGCACCTGCCTTGCCCTGCCAATCGCCGGTCGCCAGATAGGCGTTGATCTCAACGTCAGAAAGGCGTTTGACCTTGACCTGGGACACCACATCGCGCTGCAGCACACGCTCGCCACGCCGAACCGCGACCGAGGTGATGACACGATGGCGCCTGCCGGACAAAGCATGAAGAAACTCGGCCGCCTGCCCTGCGTCTTCGGGCTTGCCCAATATCCGGCGGCCCAGTGCGACCGTGGTATCGGCGCAAAGGGTGATATCATCGCTATCTGCCTGAACCGCCTGCACTTTTGCCCGCGTGATGCGGTTGCAATATGGGACGGGCAATTCGCCCTTCAGAGGCGTTTCGTCAATATCGGGGGCGCGAATGGCATCGGGCTGCACGCCAAGCTGGGCCAGCAGGTCCAGCCGCCTTGGGCTGCCCGATCCTAAGATAAACGCCATTGGGTTGGGCGTTACTTGAAGCGATAGTTGATCCGACCCTTGGTCAGATCATAGGGGGTCATCTCGACCTGAACCTTGTCGCCGGCCAGAACACGGATGCGGTTCTTGCGCATCTTGCCTGCCGTATGTGCGATGATCTCATGGCCGTTTTCCAGCTCGACCCGAAACGTCGCATTAGGCAGGAGTTCCTTCACGACACCGGGAAATTCGAGCGTATCTTCCTTGGCCATGTTGTCTCCACATTTACGTTGCACTCGCAGAATCTACGAGGATGTGCGCCTAAATGAGCCTATTTTGGGCTTATTTCAAGGCCGGAATCGCTAAAGTCGGGATAATGTGACGGATTCGACTCTGGTGGTCTGCTCGCCCCAATGGCTGCGGTTCAGCACGCGACCGTCCGCACGAACCGCCGCAATCGCTCCAAGGTCGATTTCCGCGAAGGTCCAGCCGGGCCGATTTAGCACGCCTTCCGCCAGCACGCCAGTTTCGGGGAACCCCTTGTCAGGCGGCCCGAAAATGCCGCCGGTGCCGGTGTTCATATCCACAGATTCGGACCAGTCATTGTTTCCCACCAACGAGGCCATGACTGTAACGCATTGATTTTCCAAAGCTCTGGACATCGCGCCAATCCGCACGCGCCAATAGCCCGACAATGCCTCGGTGCAGGACGGTACAAGGATCAGGTCGGCCTCGCTCAGCGCGCGGCCCAGCAAGGGGAATTCGCTGTCGTAGCAGATCAGCACACCAATCTTGCCCAGCGCAGTGTCGAACAGTTTCAGTGGACCGCCGGGGGCGATGTCCCACTGCTCTCGCTCGAACCGGGTCATGATCTGTTTGTCCTGATGATCCTGCCCACCATCCGGCGCATAAAGCTCGGCCCGATTCACTGGGCGGCCCGGCCCGTCCACAACCGCGGCCGATGCCCCCAGAATATAAACGTTGTACTCACGGGCCAGTCGCTGATGCAGGGTGTGCACGTCTTCCATCCGGTCAGAAACCGCGTGGATCGATCGCTCCAAGTCGCCTGCAACCTCTGCCCCGTCCAGTGTCGACAATTCCATCACGCCGTATTCGGGAAAAACCAGCAATTCGGCCCCCTGCCCAATGGCATCGCGGACCCAGCGATCCAGCTTGTCCTCATACTGGGCCCAACTTTCGAGCCAGTCGAGGTCATAGGCGGCGGTTGCGACTTTCATTTAGGGGATCCTTCGGTTCTGGATTGGTGCAACACTAAGTCAGGAGCGCGCGGTCTGTATACACCCCGACGCGACCCGACAGGAAAGTGAATTGGCATAAAGGCCGCGACTTGGTTCAATAGGGACAGGAGGACGCCCATGCAAAACCCTGAAAGCTTCGAAAAGTTCTACTTCGCCAAAGTTGGCATGGGCGAGGCCTGTGGCTGCGCCGAACGCGTCATCGACGTATTCGAGTTCAATCGAAAAGGCGGGGCGCAAACTAGGTCCGAAGTTCAACTGGAAAAGCCCAGACGCCGGTCTTTTCGAGGGTGGGCGGTGAAATATGGCCTTCTCAGCCGCAGACAGACCCGTTGATACCTAACAGCGCAGCTATGCGTTCAGATCCCTGATCCAGAATTGCAGCGGTTTCTTTGTCTCGGCCTCTTCGCCAATATCCTTCCACGAAAACTGTGCAACTACACCGGGCAAAGGTTCATACCCGCGCGCGCGCCAGAACGCGTCCAGCAGGCGGTAATTTTCGGGCCGCATCGGATGATCCGCCGGGCGTTGTACCGCGCAGAAGGCACATTTCTTGAAGCCCAGTTCACGGGCATGCGCTTCGCGTAGATCGAAGAACTTGTGGCCAACACCTTGCCCCCGATAATCCGGTAGCAAAACGGATTCCGCACAGTAGAAGACTTGCGGCAGGTCCAGATCTGCGCCCTCAAAGGCCGCTGCGAAATCGTCGGAATGGTCGATGAGAGGGGCACCGGTGGATGCGCCGATCAGCCGATTACCATCAAAGGCACCTACAACGATGGACTTGTCGCTATCACGGTAGGATTGCAGGTATTTCCGTTCATAATCCAGATCGCCGTCATAAAGGTACGGCCACGCCCGAAACACTTCGATCCGCAAGCGCGCGACATCGTCCAGAGCGGCCTCAAGCGCCATTCCGGTCAGGGGGCGAACGGCTGTGACCTCAGCCATTCGAGACCTGTTTGATCCAATCAGCGAGGTTGTAGAAGGTCGTAACGCGGGTAATTTTCCCGTCTTTTAGATCAAAGAACGAACCCGCAGGCAGGCGATAAGTCTGACCATGCGCTTGGGGCAACCCTTCGTCGGTTTCCAGATAGGTGCCGTTCACGATGAACTCGGCCGCGGCGCGGGTGCCGCCCTGGGCATCGAACACCACAATATCGGTCAAAATTTCGCGGTAGCAGCGGTTCATGTGGGCGCAGAAGGCTGCGAACTGTTCTTTTCCAAACCGAATTTGGCCTTCGTTCACATGGTGGGCCACATCGTCGGACAGGCACGCCAACATGCCCTCTAAATCGCCTGCGTTGAAGGCGTCGAAATAGGTTTTGACGGTCTCGTTCATGATCATTCCGTAGGCTCGCCCCAGCGGTCTTTCAGATGCTTGATGATCTGATCGCGGGTCTGTCGGTAGTGATGTAGCTTTTCTTCGCGGTTCTCGCCCAGTCCAGTAGGGTCCATAATTGGCCAATAATCGACATCCAGATGAAAAATCCGGGTTAAGTCCAGCGCCCGGCGTTGGCTGGCGGGCGACAACGCGACGATCAGGTCAAACGAGCTGAGGTCATCGCCCCATTCCTGCATCTCATCGAACGAGCGTGAACGATGGCGGGACAGTTCGACACCAATTTCCTGGCACACTGCAATGCAGAACCCGTCGATTTCCAAGTCATTGTGAACACCGGCGGACTGGACATATGTGCCGGTTCCATAGAACTTTTTCATGATGCCTTCGGCCATGGGTGACCGAACCGAATTATGGTCGCAACAGAACAGGATGGACTGCGGCAGAGGCGTCACCCGTCACCCCCCGAAATGCAGCACGCAGATCAGCGTGAACAAGCGGCGGGCGGTATCGGTATCCACTTCGGCCTTACCTTCCAGCCGCTCCTGCAGGACCCGGCTGCCCTCGTTATGGATGCCGCGCCGGGCCATGTCGATGGTTTCGATTTGGCTGGGCGGCAGAGACTTCACCGCATCAAAATAACTTTCGCAAATCTGGAAGTAATCCTTCACCACCTGCTTGAACGGCCCCAGCGAAAGATGAAACTCGGCCGCTTTCTCCTCGGCCTCGGTCGCGATGTCGAACACCAGCCGTTTGTCGCGGATCGACAACTGCACATGGTAGGGACCGTCCGGCACAACCCTGTCCTCGCGCTTGGGCAGGACAAACGAGTTGTCTTCCAACAGATCATAGATTGCGACCTTGCGCTCCTGCTCGATTTCAGGGGTCGGCGGAGGCAGATTGCGATCATCCAGTTCTATATGCGAAATGCGGGTCATGTGTGTGCAGTCCGTTCAGGTCGGATCAGGCTTATCGCAACAGAAATAATTGGACAACGCGGGAATGGATCAAATCGACGGCTCCGCAGGGTCAATTTGCTCTTTTGCAGCAATGGGTCGGCGAACATACCGGGATGCCAGCGGGTCAGATGGGTGTCGGGTACCAACTTTAGGCCGCCAAGCTTTCACTCGTTCAACCGCTTCAATCGTGCCGTGACAGACAGACCGTGTGCCTCAAGGCTTTCTGAACGGGCCAGTTGCTCGGCCGCGGGGCCAATTGCGCGCAATGCCTCGGGCGTCATTTGGCTAAGGGTGGTCCGTTTGAGGAATTCCATCACGCTGAGCCCCGAGGAAAAACGCGCCGACCGCGCCGTGGGCAGCACGTGATTGGGGCCGCCGACATAATCTCCGATCGCTTCGGGGGTGTATTGCCCAAGAAAGATAGCACCTGCATGGACCGTTTTTTCACTAAGCGCGACTGGATCAGACACGCACAGCTCTAGATGCTCGGGCGCGATTCGGTTGGACAACTCCGCCGCTTCGTCCAAATCGCGCACTGTTATAATTGCCCCGAAATCGCGCCAACTGGCACCGGCAATGGCGCTCCGCTGCAGCGTTTCAAGCCGTTTCGCCACGGCCTTTGCTACGTCTTGCCCAAACGCAGCATCGTTCGTGATCAGGATCGACTGCGCGCTCTCGTCGTGCTCGGCCTGGCTCAACAAATCCAGCGCAATCCAGTCCGGGTCGTTATCCTTGTCGGCAATCACCAAAATCTCAGAGGGTCCAGCGATCATGTCGATGCCGACCTTGCCGAAGACCCGACGCTTTGCGGCGGCGACAAAGGCGTTGCCCGGTCCGGTAATCTTGTCGACCGGAGCAATCGTGCCCGTGCCATAGGCCAACGCCGCGATCGCCTGTGCCCCGCCGATGCGGTAAATCTCATCCACACCCGACAATTGCGCCGCCAGCAAGACCAGCGGGTTCACCTGACCGTCCGGCGTTGGCACGGCAATCGCCAGCCGATCAACTCCTGCCACCTTTGCCGGAATGGCATTCATCAAAACAGACGACGGGTACGAGGCCAGACCGCCCGGCACATACAAGCCAGCCGCCGATACGGCAGACCAGCGCCAGCCCAATGTCGCACCGGTTTCGTCAACCCATTGATCATCAGACGGCATCTGCCGTTCGTGATATGCCCGAATTCGGTTTGCGGCCAATTCCAAGGCGGCGCGATCGTCGGGCGTGACCTGTGCCACGGCTTCCGAGATTTCAGCCGCTGAAAAAGCCAATGTGTTAGTCGTCAGGTCAAGCCGGTCAAATTTTGCGGTCAGTTCTATGACTGCTGTGTCACCACGGGTGCGCACGTCTTCAATAATCTGTGCCACAACGGCGTCAACATCGGGGCTGTCCTCGCGTTTGGCGGACAACAGCGCCTTGAACGCCGGTTCGAATTCGCGCGAGGTTGTATCTAGAAAGACGGGCATATTGTGCACTCCGGGGCATTTCACCGGGACATATCGCCCGGATGGGCTGGCCTCAACCCTTCAGCGGCAGGGTGCAGCGATTTGCGCATCGGATAATGCGGCATAACAAGCCAGTTTGTCGGCGAGCCTACATCTAACCACCCATAGCGACGATAGAACGCGCGGGCAGTTGCCGTGGCGTTAAGATGCGCCGTCGTGCATCCTTGCCCGGCTAACTCATGCTCCAATCGGATCAGAAATGCCAAGCCGATCCCGCGCCGCACATAGGCGGGATCGACATAAAGCAGCGAGAGTTCCGCCCCGTGACGCAACCCTCCGACGCCAGCGACGACGCCATCTGCCTCGGCCAGCCATAAGGTCGCCCCCGACTGTATCCATCGCCTTATGGTCTGAGGATCCTTGTCACCCGTCCACGCCGCCAGCAGAACGGCGTCTTTATCGTGGTCACCAGCGCAAAGATAGGTGATCGACCGGGTCAGAACCCGGCTGATCTGAAACACGTCAAACACGGTCGCGCGACGCAGCTCCAGACCCGTGGATGGCCCAGAGAACGCCTGCGCTATGCCCCGCTTATTCCGGATGGTGCGGGGCCTGCCCAGATGGAGCCTGATACGGTCGGGTGACGTCCTTCAGGGTGGCGTCCAACGCCTCGACTGTCAGGCGAATTGCACCGTCTCCAGCCAAGGTCAGCAAGACCTGACCGGCACCGTCCTCTGCGGCCTCGAAGTCGACCGACAACAGTGACATGACCATGTCCTTATCGCTGCGGTCGATACCCTGACTGGCGACCGAAAGAACCGAGTCAAAGACAAGCACTGACTGCACACGCTCGAATGGCCGATCGCGAAGGGCGGCGGCATCTTTGTCTTCCCACCGGAAACGGTTCAGCAGCAGACCGAAGCGACGTTGTGACGGACGCCATGTCATCTCGGTGATCGGAAACACCGCGTCCTGCGTGAGCGTCGAGATCACCTGAAGGTCGTCAGTGTCCTGCGCGCCCAGGTTCAGAGGGGCCTCGCGACCGTCGTGGAAGCTTGCATCAGTCATTGGTTCTTGATCCGTTCAATCTTGGCACCCACACCTTCCAGCTTGCGCACCACATGTTCATAGCCACGGTCCAGATGATACACGCGGCTAACAATCGTTTCACCTTCTGCCGCCAATCCCGCCAGAATCAGCGATACCGACGCACGCAAATCCGTCGCCATGACGGGCGCGCCTTTTAACCGCTCGACCCCTGTCACGGTGGCCGTGCCGCCATGCACTTCGATGTCGGCCCCCATACGCACCAGTTCGGGTGCGTGCATGAACCGGTTTTCAAAGATACGCTCTTCTAGAACAGATGTCCCCTCGGCCGTACACATCAATGCCATCATCTGCGCCTGCAGGTCCGTCGGGAAACCCGGGAATGGTTCGGTGACCACATCAACTGCGCTGACGCGACCGTTTTTGCGCGCGACTTTCAGACCCTTATCGGTTTCAGTGACATTCACACCTGCGGCATCCAGTTTCGCAGCGAAGCTTTCGACCAGAGACATACGGCCACCCAGCAGTTCGACCTCACCTCCGCACATGGCCGGAGCCAGCATATAGGTGCCCAGTTCAATCCGGTCGGTCACAACCTGATGGGTTGCACCGTGCAGACGGTCGACGCCCTGAATCTCGATGGTCGACGTGCCCTCACCGGCGATCTGCGCGCCCATCTTGCGCAAGCATTCCACCAGATCGACAATCTCGGGTTCGCGCGCGGCGTTTTTCAGAACCGTGGTGCCCTTGGCCAATGTCGCTGCCATCACGATGTTTTCGGTCGCACCGACGGATGCAAAACGCATCTCGTGCACAGCGCCCTTCAGCCCACCTGAAGCCTTGGCATGAAGGTACCCGTCTTTCAACTCGATCTCGGCGCCCAGCGCCTCAAGCCCTTCGACGTGCAGGTCCATAGGTCGTGCGCCGATCGCGCAACCACCGGGAAGCGAGACCACAGCCTCACCAAACCGCGCAAGCAGCGGGCCCAGCACCAGATTCGAAGCCCGCATCTTGCGCACGATCTCATAATCGGCCGTATGGCTCGTGAGGTCATGGCTGGACATCGCCAGCACCTGCCCGTCCTGCAGCGCCGACACCTCGGCGCCCAGCGATTGCAGCAGAGCGGTCATGGTCTTGATGTCACTCAGCCGCGGCGCATTGGTTAGCGTCAGCGGTTCATCGCTTAGCAACGTGGCGGGCATCAGGGTCAGGCACGCATTCTTGGCCCCCGCAATCGGTATCTGACCGTTCAGCGGCCCGTTGCCCGTCACCAGAATCGAATCCATCTGCTCTTATCCCTCGTCCTTGCCGGCCTTGTCCCCAGATGTGGCACGCGCCTTGGCCTGCGCCTTGCGCCGCGCCATATTCGCCTTAAGCGCGGCCTTCAGCCGTTCCTCGCGTGCGTCACCGGGTTTACCGTGTTTTTTAGGTGTATTTCTATCTGCCATAGTCTTTCTCTACAGGAGGCGAAAAAAACCGTCCAGACACCCTTGCGCACCGTTTCGTTTGAGTCTAATCACCCGCCCACAGCGCTGCTGTAGCTCAGAGGTAGAGCACTCCCTTGGTAAGGGAGAGGTCGAGAGTTCAATTCTCTCCAGCAGCACCATCAAGCCCCCAAAATTTTTTGTTTGAAAACCCGGTAGAACACTGGATTAGCAGGCTGAATTCGCCGGTATTGGGTGCCCGTGGGTGAAACGCTGTTTATCGATAGGTTTTGCCACCTCCTGCATCCAGCTTTGGTCGCAATTGGTCAGCCCCGCTTGGATTATTCCGTAAAATGTGCTTCGAAATGCAGAACCAGGTGCTTTGGCTTTTGACTGTTGCCCTGTTCTTTCACATCGTCACGCGCCTCGCGCATTAGGCGCAGGACAGTCTCAAGGTCATCGCTTTCTGATTTCATCAACCCGTAGGCGTGCAGGATTTTTCCCGCAGGCTCATGTTCTCCGGCCATCGCCAATTCCGTGGCGCATTGCCAAGATCGGTTTTTGACCATGTCGGAATACCTCATTGGCGTTCGGTTCCTTACTTAGTCGTTCCGGGCCTCCGTCCACCGCTGGCACATCGTCGCCAGTTACGACCCACATTGGTGTACCGGTTTGTCATTCGGGTCTGACTGTTCAGCCAGCGAGACCGTATCATATTCAACAGATACAACATATCCGCTGTACAGTCTGCACAAACCCCGTTCTGGACCTTTTCGGACAACCAATCGGTTTCCAGCCATTTTGGGACATCTGTGCAATCTTTGCATTCAGCATGTCCAAGGTGGGTTCCTCAATCAGTCTTTCGATATTCGCCATAAGCCTATCTCCATTCCAATCACCCAAGTGATGTGGAAGGAGGCAGTTCGCGCAGCATGTTTCAAAGCGCCAATGACATGCGCATTGCGGCCAAATGGGTTTCCAAGTCTGAATGTGGTTACAGTCGGGGGGGCATCACAGCCTCCGCGAGTGCTTGGTGTTTTGGCTATGCGCAGCACCCCCTGATCCCGCCGCAACCCCCTCGGTTGACGTGGCAACCATACGATACAGCAGGACTGCCGCCCATATGGCAAGCTTCCTGCGGGTCTACGTATGAAACCCTGCCAGAAACATGTGTCTAACCGCCAAAAGGCTTTGCATCTAACGGGTACGACAAGGCAAATCACTGCTGCCTTGTCAGAGGTTTTTTTAAGAGGGATCAGGCGTCAGCAGGCGCCAGGATCGTCATACCTGCGCTGGTTGCGACAGCCATGATCGCCGGTATATCCGGGGGCGCGTCCATTGCCGGAATCTCGGTTGTTCCGTCGGGCATGGCTTCGCCAGCCTGGGTAAAAAACGTGTCATGCATGGCGCCCGGAGAATTGACGCAAAGCAGCCGACCGGGTTGGGCGCTGGTACAGGTAAATGCGTGAACCGCGCCATCTGGCACTTTTACAAAATCACCGCCTGAGACCTTGATGGTCTCACCGTCAACAAGAAACTCAAACTCCCCGTCCAGTACGAAGAAACTTTCGTCTTCACCGGCGTGATGATTGGGCGGCGCGCCAGCACCCGGGGCGGTCTTGATCTCGACAATCGTATAGCGATCCCCGGTCTCTGCAGGAAAGGCGTGAAAGGTCAAAAGATTACCAAGCAGGTGATAAATACGTGGACGAGATTCAGTCATCGGGCGACTCCCTTTACTTCAATCTTCACGTCATTATGATACACATATCTACTTATGAGACAAGTGTATCATAAAAGGGCCTGAACTTGGCAACACGGACAAATCAGAAAAACCGAACGCGCGAGGCACTTTTGTCGGCGGCGCGTGCGCTCATGTCCGAGGGCACCGAAGTAACCTTGGCGAAAGTGGCCGAACACGCGCAGATCAGCCGCGCCACGGTTTACAGGTATTTCTCTGATCCCGGGGTGCTGGCTCTGGATGCCACATTGGACATGGAGGTCAGGCCGACGTCGGACTTGCTTGAGGGGATATCGGACGTGCGGCGGCGTGTTCATGCGGTGGCGCGGTATTACCTTGAATTCTCGCGCACGCATGAGGCGTACTTTCGCCAGTTTTTGTCAGAATCCTTCAAAGCATCGCTTCAGGACGGAAATGTAAAGATGCGGGGGGCCAGACGCGTTGCCGCCTTTGCTGAGGCTCTTGCCCCTGTTCGGTCTGCTCTGGGCCCTTCTAAATTCGAAGATCTTGCAAACCGGCTTTCCATGACAACCGGAATGGAACAGTTCATCATTCTCGAAGACATTTTGCGTGTGGACCAGCCGACCGGTGACCGGCTTCAAGAGGGGTTGGTCGATGCCCTGCTGGACAGGTATCTTCCGGCCTAGCAGCGCATAAAGCATTTTAGTCGCCGTCGTAGGCTGGTGTTTGCCCCAGCGCGCTTTTCGCGAAATTTTCAGAGTTTCCGAAAATGTGGCATAACTCACCAAAGCACGTGTCTCAGTAAACTATTGTTTCCGAAGAACGAGAGCGACGGATGGGTACGAAACGGCCACCCCAAACGACCAAATGTTCCAATTGCGGTCAGCTTACGGATATTGCGTCCGGAACCTGTTCGTCTTGCGGCGCTCCGCTCAGTGCGAATTGGTCGGGGTTTCAGGGTCGCACGCTGTGGGATGTGCTAAACCTTTTGATCGTGCCTTTTGTTCTGGCGGTGGGTGGATTCTTGCTGAACGATATTTCGGTCAAACGTCAGAACGAAATTCAACAGCAGGAAACGCTCCGGCAACGCGAAAGGGATGAAAGCCGATTGCAGACCAACGCGCTGCAGGCGTATTTCGATGCGATCGGCGAGCTTCAGTTGGAGCAGTCCTTGGGAAAGGTCTGGGTTAGACCGGCGGTATTGGCGATCGCAAGAACCAAAACACAGACCATCATGCGGGAAATCAACCGCGAACGGCAGGGTCTGGTTGTTCAGTTTCTGAAAGATGCCAACCTCATTGTTCACAGGCAGCCGGCAACAGTCGTACCGTTCTATCAAAGCAATGATTGTTCGCCGCAATCGACGACGAAAGCTGATAATCGCGCGTTTCTTTCCTTGGAGGATACCAAGCTGATCGGGGTGTCCCTAGCCAACGCGGATCTGCAAGCCGTCGAACTGACCGAAGTGGACATGCGCGAAGCCGATCTTCGCAATGCCAACCTGTCCTCGGCCATTTTGGTCAACTCGGATCTACGGGGGGCCAACCTTAGTTCCGCGAACCTGATCGGCGCAGAAATGACAGGCGCCTATCTGGTGAATACCCAACTGCGTGGTGCAGGGCTGACCGGCGCAATTCTGAGGTGTTCCTTTCTGAGAGGGGCCAATCTGGAGGCCGCAGATTTGCGCCGCGCGAATTTCCGGGGTTCGTCCATGGAAGGCGCTAATTTCTGGGCCGCCGATATTCGAAACGCAGACTTGTCGGAAACATTTTTGCGCAACGCAGACTTCAAGGCGGCATTTCTGGATGGCGCCGATTTCAACTGGGCTGATCTGCAAGGGGCGTTGCTGGATGATTCTTACCTGATCGGGACTTCGTTTCTGGGTACCGATCTCAGTGGAGCGGATCTGACCAATGCCAGTTTTATCGAGGAAATCCACGACCCCGAGCACGCTCAGAAAGAGAAAACCCTGAAAAAGAACTTTGAAGTCGCCAAGAAAACGCTGCGAAACGCGATCCTGTGCGACACGATCATGCCTGACGGTTCACTTGAAAGCCGCGACTGCGATCCAGAATCGGGCTTAGAGCCGGGTGTCCCGATGACGATGCAACCCATCGAAGACGTTGAGCGGATCGTCGGCACGTATTTTGTGGAGGGGTATTTCGACGGCTATTTTGACAACGCGACAAACACATATGTCGAAGAACAGTGCTGCTACAACGGAATCCTCTCGATTCAGGCCGAGGAAGACCTGAAGAACTATGCACGCCTGCACTGGACGATTATTTCCGACGACGAAAACCAACAACGGGCCGAGGGTGTCGGCCAAATTACCGACACCGGAGAGCTGTATTTCATCTTTTCCTTGGGTGACTTCAAGGGCGACGGCCTGACATCCGCGGCCGAGACCGACATGCTGTCAGCCAGATTCCGTTTTTTGTTCAATGGCGGCTTTGGAGGCGAAACCTGGGGTCTGTTAGAAGCCCGGGAGTAGGATGTTGATTACTCAATCCTGCCCGGCGCTTCTGTAGCGTAAACCGCCCGATTGTTAGCGAGGGTTCCAGCCTGCGTAAGCGGGGCCGTTTGCCGCCGGTGGCGTCAGTTCAATCGCTTGGACGCAGCCAGCGCACCCGCCAGGGCATTCTCAATCTCACCGGGAAATTCGCGGCCTTTTTCATGCAAACCAGCGGCGACCCAGCCAACCGTATGACCCCTGGCGCCAATGTCGTTCGCCCGACCCAATGTCAAAGAGGTGCGTTCCGTGCGGACAAGCGCCATCGATTCCTCGATTTCGCTTTCCGTCAGGACCATGCTGACGGCGCTGTAGATATCCATAGATACCTGCAACGTCTGATGCTCCAACCGATGCACTGACTCTGAAAGCATCCGCGTGCAAAAGGCTGAAAGAAAATACCACCGGAAAATGGAGAAAACGCGTTTTTGGAACTCACCCGTCAAACCCGCACCGAAAGAGGCAGCGCGCGCAATCTGTTCAAACGCTGCTTCTGCCGCCGAGGATGCCTGACAGATCTGACGTTCGCGCATTTTTGTAGGAACACCGCACGATGCTGAACTCACTGCGGCGTCTTGTGTTTCAAAATTCATTTTAGCCCTCCGGTAAAAACCCTTGATGAGGACATGGGAAACTCAAAGTTCATTCTAATGTTTTTTTCTGCCTTATTTCGCTGTAATTCCTCGATTTCTGGCAATTACAAAAATGACACAAATGGGCGTTTAACGCAAACATATCCGCTCTATGTTTGTTTTCGACGTGACGCGGCTCTCCCCAATCACCGGCCGAACCGTGCAACAGAATCAAGCGTTCCTACGCAAAATGCCCTCAAAACGGACATGATCTGGTACCAGTTATGCCTATTTCACCGCCTATACCAGTTCAATCCCGCGGATTTGTTTACCAGTAAGACTTTAACGAGGGGGTACGAGCGGGACTAAGGGGGTGAGCGCCTGCCCAGCCCGACTCGCCCAAGGGCAGTGCAGCTCCCCCATCATAGCGACTTAATCGATCTTGCTTTTTTGAGCATGCGGGGTGACGCCGAAACTCGACCGATACACCCTTGAGAAATGGCCCGGGCTTTCGAACCCACAGGCCATCGCCACCTCGGTGACCGACGCTTCGGTTTGCAACAGCAATTTCTGCGCCCGCTCCAGACGTAATTCCATAAAATATTTCTTGGGGGACGTATTCAGGTATTTTCCAAACAGTCGCTCAAGTTGCCGGGTCGAAATGCCAAGGTCTTCGGCAATCTGCGACGGAGACATAGGTGCCTCAATACAATCTCGCATGATGTGGATGGCTTTCGCCAAATGCGCGTTGCGCATCCCGTTTCTGGATTGCAACGAAACGCGCTGTTTTGCGGTGGCATTGCGCACGGCGTTGTAAACCATCTGGTCAGCCACCGCGATGGCCAGTTCCTCGCCGTGGTCGCGCTCGATCAAGTGCAACATCAGGTCGGCTGTGGCCGTACCGCCGGACGCGGTAATGTGCTTTTCATCTGCCACAAAAACGCTGCGGACAAGGTTCACTTCGGGGAAGGCCTCCATAAAGGCGTCGTGATATTCCCAATGAATTGCCGCCTGCATTCCATCCAGAAAACCGGCCTCGGCCAAAAGCCACGCCCCGGAACATAGCGCACCGATCGCCGTTCCCCGCGCCCGTTCGCGGCGTAGGGTCGCCAGCAAAGGGCGTGTGACGTGGTTGCGCATATGGATGCCGGACAACACAAAAAGCTGGTCGGTCTTCGGCAGATCGTCCAGCCTGCCATGCACTAACGTCACCAGTTCATTGGAACAGACTGCGCGTTCACCATCCTCTGAAACCAGCGTCCAGTCATAAAGCTGTTCCTCGCTGACGAGATTTGCGATCCGCAGCGGCTCGACCGCGCATGAAAAGGCAAGGTGTGAAAACTCCTCGATCAGGATGAAGGTGATGTGCCGGGTTTGGCGCATTGGGTGTTCCGTCTAGTTGGGCGTGTTTCATGCTGCACGATTCTTTTCTGTATACATTTTGTATTTTTTTCGAATACAGAAGGGAAGACCCAACACGAATCGTGTTTGACTGGGGGGAACCGGATGAAAGACGACGCCAAATCCCGCAAAGCGGAATTGACCGAACATCTGAGGGTCGGCATCCTGACCCTGCGCCTGCAACCCGGCACCGATCTGGACGAGGCGCATCTGTCGGATGCGTTCGGCCTGTCGCGGACCCCGCTGCGCGAGGTGTTCCGGCAATTGGCCGGTGAAGGGTATCTGGGCCTGCGCACCAACCGATCCGCGCGTGTGTCCGAGATGTCATATACCACCCTGCGCGATTTCTTTCTGGCCGCGCCGATGGTTTACGGCGCCATCCTGCGGCTGGCGGCCCAGAACGCGACACGCGCGCAGATCGACGCGCTGAAAGACGCGCAGCAGTCGTTCAAGGCGGCCTTGCGCGCTGGGTCCGCCGAAGACCGCGCATTGGCCAACAACCGTTTCCACGACGTGACCGGAGAGATGTCGGGCAATGTCTACCTTCTGCCCTCGTTCAACCGCCTGCTGATTGACCACGCCCGGATCGGGATGACGTTCTATCGCCCTCAAACCACCAAGATGACCGAAAACCTGTCCCAGGCCAGCCAGCAGCATGACGCCATCATCGCCGCCATCGAGGCGGGCGATGAGGCGGCGGCTGCGCAGCTAGCCGACGACCACTGGAACCTGTCGCGCGATCAGATCGAACTGTTCGTAATGCCCGACGCGCTTGATGTGCCTATGGGCGCGCCTCTGTCGAAACCTGCATGAGGATGCAATGAACCCAATTTTCAAGTTTGAGGGGATTTACACCCCCGTAATCACGCCCCATCAAGCCGATGAGTCCGTGAATTGGGACGCTCTAGCGCAGGTAATTGAGTACCTGATCGAGAATGGCGTGCATGGCCTGATCTCGGGCGGGTCCACCGGTGAGAATTATGCCCAGACCGTTGAGGAACGGTTAGAGCTTGCGAAGTTTACGCATCAGCAGTTGAAGGGCCGCCTGCCCTTGGTTGTCGGCACCGGCGCGATGCTGACGGCGGATTCGATTGCTCTGGCCTCGGGCGCGCGTGAGATTGGCGCGGATGCGATCCTGCTGGCCAGCCCGCCCTATGCGGTGCCCACCGACCGGGAAAACGCCTTGAACGCGCTGGCCATCGACAAGGCCGCTGACCTGCCCGTGATGCTGTATAACTATCCGCACCGCACCGGCACGATGATGGGAGAAGAGTTCCTTGACCGAGTTGGCCGCAGCCGAAACTTCTGCGGCATCAAGGAAAGCTCGGGCGATATCAACCGGGTGCATCTGCTGGCGCGGGACTATCCGCATATCCAACTGGGATGTGGCATGGATGATCAGGCGTTGGAGTTCTTTGCATGGGGCGCGCCCTTCTGGGTTTGCGGCGGATCGAATTTTCTACCTGCCGAGCATGTGGCGCTGTATCAGGCTTGCGTGATCGAAGGGGATTTCGCCAAGGGCCGCCGGATCATGTCGGCGATGATGCCTCTAATGCGGGTGCTGGAACAGGGCGGTAAATTCATCCAGACGATCAAGCACGGCGTGACCATGAACGGGATTGATGCGGGGGGGATGCGGCCCCCGCTGAAGGGGTTGAACAAGGATGACAAGCGCGCGCTGGAACAGGTGACACGGGTGCTGAAAAAGACAATCGCTGACATCGTGGCTGAGGGGTAAGGCAATGGAACTGCTGACACAGGACGAATACACATCCATCGCCGCAGGGCTGGACCTGCCCACCGGGGCCTTCATCGACGGCAGCTATCGCCCCGCGATCTCGGGCCAGACGTTCGAGACGGTGAACCCCGCGACAGGTGAGAAATTGACCGATATCGCCGCCTGCGGTGCCGCAGACGTGGATTTTGCCGTCGAAAAGGCGCGCGAAGCGTTTGAAGATGGCTGCTGGTCGAAACTCCACCCGTCCGAGCGCAAGGACGTTCTGATACGTCTGTGCAAGCTGATGACCCGCAACGCCCGTGAACTGGCGGTGATGGAGAGCATCGACAGCGGCAAGACCATCTATGACTGCGAAACCGTGGACGTCCCCGAGACGATCCACTGCCTGAAATGGCACGCCGAAGCGATCGACAAAATCTACGATCAGGTCTCGCCGGCCAGCGACGACCACATCGCCATGGTGGTGCGTGAACCGATTGGCGTTGTGGGGCTGGTGCTGCCTTGGAACTTCCCCCTGCTGATGCTGGCGTGGAAGATCGGGCCAGCCTTGGCGGCGGGTTGTTCGGTGGTGGTGAAACCGGCGGCTGAGACCACTTTGACAGCCCTGCGTTTGGCCGAACTGGCGATGGAGGCCGGTCTGCCGCGCGGCGTGCTGAACATTGTTCCGGGTGGCGGGGCCGAGGTAGGCGAGCCCATCGGGCGACATATGGATATCGACATGGTGTCCTTCACCGGTTCCACCGTCACCGGCAAGCGGTTCCTGACCTATTCGGCGGAAAGCAACGCCAAAGAGGTGGTGCTTGAGATGGGCGGCAAGAACCCCGCCATCGTGATGGAGGATGCCGAAAATCTGGACCGTGTGGCCGCGCATGTCGTCAACGGCGCGTTCTGGAATATGGGCGAGAACTGCTCGGCCTCGTCCCGGTTGATCGTGCATAAGGACGTGAAGGCCGAACTGCTGGAACGCATCGCGCATCACGCGAAACAGTGGAATATTGGCGACCCTCTGAACCCGGAAACCCGCATGGGCGCGCTGGTCAGCGAGGGGCATTTCACCAAGGTCTGCGGCTATCTGGAACAGGTCGGGAATGTCGTGATCGGCGGCACTGCCAAGGACGGGTTTGTCGAGGCCACGGTGGTTGAGGTGCCCGGCAACGACGCAGTTTTGGCGCGCGAGGAAATCTTCGGCCCCGTGCTGTCGGTGATTAAAGTCTCGGGCTTTGACGAGGCCATCAAGATCGCCAATGACACTGAGTATGGCCTATGTGCTTCGATCTTCACGGCCAATGTCAAACGCGCCATTCGCGGCGCTCGGGCGATCCGGGCCGGTACGGTCACGGTGAACAGCTTTGGCGAGGGCGACATCACCACGCCCTTCGGCGGCTACAAGCAATCCGGCTTTGGCGGGCGCGACAACTCGGTTCACGCCCATGATCAATACACCCAACTAAAGACAATCTGGATTGATCTGGCCGATGACTCGGATGAGGCCGTGGATTGAGCAGGTACACCGCCCGCACCCTGCCCCTGCACCGTGGGCCTGCGGCGTGGAGCGTCCTTCTGGGCGATCCCCCGCCCGCGCGGGAACTGGTCGACACCATAACCGCTGATTTCACCATCATCGGCGCGGGGTTTGCCGGGCTGTCCGCAGCCCGGCGTCTGACGCAACTGCAGCCCAGTGCCAAGATCGTAGTGCTGGAAGCGGGGCGTGTGGCCGAAGGCGCGGCAGGGCGGAACTCGGGCTTTATGATCGACCTGCCGCATGATCTGGCCTCGGACGATTATGCGGGCGCGGGCGATGACCGGGCGATGATCGCATTGAACCGCCGCGCTATTGCGTTCGCGCGTGAGGCCGTCGAGCAATACCGGATCGACCCGAACTATTTCGCTGCGGCGGGCAAAGTGAACGGCGCGGCCAGTGCAGCCGGGCATGACCATAACAAAAGCTACACACAGCATCTGGCCAGTCTGGGCGAAAACAGTGAAATGCTGGACCCACAGCAAATGTATGAGTTGACCGGATCGCGCCACTATCGCTCGGGTCTTTTCACACCGGGGACGGTGATGTTGCAACCGGCGGGCTATGTGCGCGGTTTGGCGGCTGGGCTTGTCGGGGATGGGGTCGCGGTATTCGAGAACTCGGCCGTCACTGGGTTTCAGAAACAAGGCGGCGCGTGGCAGGTACAAACGGTGCGCGGGTCGGTCAGCACGGGCACGGTAATCCTGACGGTGAACGGTCATCTGGAAAGCTTCGGGATTGAGACCGACCGACTGATGCAACTGTTTCTTTTTGCTGCCATGACGCCCGAGTTGGACGTGGACCAAATGGCCCGTATCGGCGGTCAGACGCGCTGGGGTGTAACCCCGTCTGACCCGATGGGCACGACGATGCGGCGGATAGATACAGGTCAGGGCGGCAACCGTATCGTTACCCGGACCTGCGCCGCGCTGCGTCCTGGCATGGCCGCGACGGCGCGCGATCTTGAACGCGCCTCGCGAGTCATGCAGCGCAAGTTTAATCAGCGTTTTCCACAGTTGGCAGGCCTGCCAATGCAGTACCAATGGGCGGGCCATCTGTGTCTGAGCCTTAATGGTGTGTCCGTCGCGCGACAGATCGAACCGGGTGTCTTTTCCGGCTGCGTCCAGAACGGGCTGGGCACCGCACGCGGGACGCTGACAGGTATCGCAGCGGCCGAGCGCGCCTGCGGACACAGCTCGGACATCACCCGGCACTTCGAAGCAGAGCACCCCCCCAAACGCCTGCCCCCGCAGCCCTTCCGCGAGCTTGGTGCGAATGCAGTATTACGGTGGAAGGAATGGCGGGCCCGCGACGAATGAACGGACCCACCGCTTTTCAATAGCTTTGGTTCAACTCATCCGCCGCCGGGATTTCCTGTTCCCGTCGGGCGATATAATCCAGCAGCGCTTCGTTCTTGGCCTCATCCAGTTTCGGTTCCTGGTATTCGGCCAGCAGGGTCTTGGCCCGGGTCAGGGCGCGTTCGGTGATCTCGACGCTGCCTTCGGCCTGCCACTGCTCGATCGAGTTGTTGTCGAACATCTCAGGCATGAAAAAGGCGCTTTGGAAATTGTCCTGCGTATGCGGATGGCCCAGATAGTGTCCGCCGGGGCCGACATCGGGAACAGCGGCGAAGGCCTGATCGAAATCATCCCATTTCGGCCCTTCGGCCATGCGATAGGCCATTGCGCATTGTTCCGCATCGACGATGAACTTTGCGACGGAACAGTGCATCCCGGCCTCATTCCAACCCGCGCTGTGCCATATATAGTTGGCACCTGCATGGACCACCGCCTGCAACGTGGTGGCAGACTCGTATCCAGCCTGCGCGTCAAAAGTCTTGGCTCCGCCCAAAGTGTTCGAGGTGCGCCACGGCACGTCGTAATGCCGTGCCATCTGGCCAATCATAAAGTTCATTAGGCTGATCTCGGGCGTGCCTGCCATCGGCGCACCGGACTTCATCGAGACGGTCGACAAGTAATGCCCGTAGATCGCGGGCGCACCCTTGCGGATGACCTGCGTATAGGCCAGCGCGCTCAGCGCCTCGGCGTTCAACTGCGCCACTGTGGCGGGAACGGATGCCGGTGTATTCGCCCCACCTAGTACGAAGGGCGAACACAGCACCGGTTGGTTGCGGCGACAAAAGGCCCGCATGGCCCCCAGCATCGTTTCATCCCAAACCAAAGGCGAGTTGCCGTTACAGTTGCCGGTGGTGACCGGGTGATCCTCTAGGTACTCCTCGCCGAACAGGATGGCGCACATCTCCATCACGTCCTCGGCGTTTTTAGGGCTGGTAGTCATGCCCATGAAGGTCTTGTCTGAATGTTTCATCGACGAATAGGTGATCCGCAGATGGCGCTGGCTAATCGGGTGGTCATAGGGTTCGACGATGTGATGGGCGCTGGAATGAAGCGCAGGCAGCATGTGGGCCAACTTGTGGAACATCGCCAGATCGTCCAGCGTCGGATTGCGGCGCACATCCTCAAGATCGCGCAGGAAGGGCGCGCCGGTCATCGGCACAAAGATCGAATGCGGCCCGCCCAGCCGCACATTCTTTTTCGGATCACGCGCGTGATAGGTGAAATCGCTGGGGATGGTGGCGATTAAATCGCGCACCAACCCGCGATCCAGATAGACCATCTCACCCTCGACCTTGGCGCCAACCCTCTTCCAATCCTCCAACGCGATGGGATCGCGGAACTGGACACCCACATTCTCGAGAATATCCATTGAGGCATTGTCGATGCGTTCAACCTGCGCGCCGTCCATCACCTCACACAAGGGGATGCCACGGGTCAGGCCGGGCAGCATGTCGAAATTGGGCGCGGTGCGCAGGGCGCGGCGGGCGGAACGGCCTCCTGCGCGGGTGGCGGTGCGAATGTTCATGGGGCAATCCTCCGATCTTGCCCCCAGACTGGAGGATTCGCAGGCCACGCACGTCACTGATTGCGATATCTGTTTGCAAGAAGCGACATTGACCAGAAAACGATCCGCTATACTCTTAAATGCTGACTGGCTTTCACCCGTCGAATTACCAATACTGAGGTGAATGAAAGTAATCCAAAACCCGCCGATGATTGCCACCCATCATGTCCAGACGCCACTATAGCCTCCCGCCGTTGACCACCTTATCCGCGTTCGAGGCCGCAGCGCGGCACCTGAGCTTTAAGAACGCAGCCGAGGAACTCTCGGTCACTCCCGGCGCGGTCAGCCACCAGATCAAGGCGCTTGAGGGCGATCTGGGCACAGCCCTTTTCCAACGAAAACACCGGGGCGTTGATCTGACCGAAGATGGAAAAGCCTTGTACGAGGCACTGTCATCCTCTTTCACGCGTGTCTCGAAAACTCTGGGCGCAATCCGGAATCGAGCTTCGGTCGGAAAGGTCACGGTGGGATCGACCACGGCCGTTGCCGCCCTGTGGCTGTCCCCGGCTGTCATCCGGTTCTGGCGCGACATGCCCGAGGTCAACGTTGATCAATTGTCTCAGGATCGCGCCTTTCGCGACAGGCCGGATGTTGACTTCTTTATCCGCTATGGCCGTGACAGTGATCCCAGCCTGACGAATACGCCTTTGTTCCGCGATCATTTGGTGCCGGTCGCCAGCCCCGAGGTCGCCGACCGACTGATCGGCGCCAGTTTGGATGAACTTGCAGCCGAGCGGTTAATTCACCTAGAGTCCGAAGACCGTAGCTGGACAACCTGGCCAGAATGGTTTCAGCAATTGGGGTATAGCGGCACAATTCCAATTGAATCTCGCGTAAACAGCTATTCGGTTGCCTTGCAGCTTGCCCGCAAGGGGGCAGGGTTGGCGCTGGGATGGCAGCGGCTAATCCAGCCGATGCTGCAATCCGGCAAATTGGTCACAATCGGTCCGCATCAACTGACCGCGCCAAACCAGTTCTACCTTGTCGGTCGTCCCGATGAAGACCTGTCCGACAGCGCGCGCGCCCTGAAGAATTGGATCATTCAAGAGGTGCAGAACGGTTCGGTTTAGGTGAAATCACTCTTTGATGAGGATTTCTGATGTTGTGTGGTGCCCTTCCCTTCCGCCAATACAGATAAAACGCATCCAGCACACCTTCAGGAGAGCCCGATGAACAAGCATAGCCCGCTGTCCTCCGTCCTGGCCGATGTAAATGTCGCCAACGGCCTGCCTAACGAACATTATATCGACCCGGCCGTTTTCGCCGAAGAACGGAAATCGGTCTTGTATGCGAACTGGTCCGGGATCGGGTTCGGCAAGGATGTGCCCGAAGAAGGCGACGCCAAGCCGGTCGACTTTCTGGGAATGCCCCTGCTGATCGTGCGCGACCGCGACGGAGAGGTCGGCGTTTTCCAGAACACCTGCCGCCACCGTGGCATGATTCTGGTCGATACCCCCCGCAAAATCGGCGGCGCGATCCGCTGCCCCTACCATAGCTGGTGTTACAGCCTGAAAGGGGAATTGCGCGCGACCCCACATGTGGGCGGCCCCGGCCACAACACCCACGAGGATGTTGACCGCAAGAACCTGGGGCTGGTCCGCGTGCGATCCTATGTCTGGCGCGACGTGATCTTTGTGAACGTGGACGGCAATGCCCCTGCCTTCGAGGACGCCCATGCCGCTTTGCTGGAGCGTTGGAAGGAATTTGACCAGCCCGTGTATCACGGCGGCGAGACATCCTCGTTCAAACTGGAGGTCAAGACCAACTGGAAACTGGCGGTCGAGAACTATTGCGAAAGCTATCACTTGCCGTGGGTCCACCCCGGCCTGAACAGCTATTCCCGGCTTGAGGATCACTACAATATCGAAAAGCGCGGGCATTATTCCGGTCAGGGCACGCTGGTCTATCGGCAACTGACCGATCAGGACGGCGCAACCTTCGAGGACTTTGAAGGCCTCAGCGACCAATGGGATGAGGGCGCGGAGTATGTGGCGCTCTATCCGAATGTCCTGCTGGGCGTGCAGCGCGACCATGCCTTTGCAATCGTGCTGGAACCCGTCGATCAGGAAAACACGGTCGAGCATATCGAACTGTACTATGCCAAAAGCATCGAAGACACACCCCAGCATGACGGCCTGCGCGCCTCGAACGCGCAACTCTGGAAAACCGTGTTCGAAGAAGACGTCTTTGTTGTCGAAGGAATGCAGAAAGGCCGCCATGGTGTTCTGTTCGACGGCGGTCGCTTCTCACCCGCGATGGACGGGCCGACGCATAACTTCCATCACTGGGTCGCAACACAGATCGAAAACGGTCGCGCGGAATAAAACCACAAACCGGTCGGCCCGCGCCGACCGTCCTGACGGAGACCGAATGGACAAGACAGATCTAGACCGTCTGTTACTTGAGGCGCATGATCGCAATGATTTTGACGCCTTGATCCGCTATTATACCATGGCCGCTGACGAGTGTGAGACCGCGCAGGACATCGACGCGGCCTGTTTTTATTTGACCCACGCCTTTGTCTTTGCACTGGAATTCGGCGCAGCCGAGGCAGACGCCTTGAACGCGCGACTGGCTGCATATGGGCGTGCGCATCGGTTGGACTTTTTGGATTAGCACCTGACCCTACGGGACCCTATCCACGTGCCTGTGCAGTTTATATCCTGATCGCACCACCACGGTCGCTTTGGGAGGGGCGGACGCATGGAACATGAAACGAATATGCTGATCGTTGGCGCGGGGTTCTCGGGTCTGATCATGGCGATCGAGGCGCGAAAGCGAGGGATCACCAAAATCGCGATCCTTGAAAAGGCAGGCGATATCGGCGGGACCTGGCGCGAGAACACCTATCCCGGTGTGGCCTGCGATGTGCCTTCGCACCTGTATTCCATGGCCACGCATCTGAACCCTGACTGGAGCCGCGCCTATGCGGGCGGGGCCGAGATACAGGCGTATCTACAAAAAGTCGCACAGGACGAAGGGCTTTACGACCTGTGCCATTTTCACCAGCGCCTGAAGGCGGCGCGGTGGGACGGAGCGCGTTGGCAGGTCGAAACCCACGAGGGTCAGCTCTGGTCGGCCCGATTTCTTGTTTCTGCCATAGGCGCCCTGCATATCCCCAGTATTCCAAACATTCCCGGCGCAGACAGCTTTCCCGGCCCCAGCTTTCATTCGGCCCAGTGGAACCACGATGTTCCCCTCGCAGGCAAACGTATCGCGGTTGTAGGAACAGGCGCTTCGGCTGTCCAGTTCGTCCCTGAGATCGCGAAGATGGCAGCCCAAGTCACGATCTTTCAGCGCACCGCGCCTTATGTGCTGCCCCGCCCAGATGGACCGATCGCGCCGTGGGTCCGCCGCCTGTATCAACGCCTGCCGATATTACCCCGGCTTCGCCGAAAAATGATTTATCTGGTTTTCGAATATCGCCACCGGGTCTTTCGCGGCGACAAGGGGGCCGTCAACTTTGCCATGAAGATGTGGCGCAATTCGCTGGAAAAAGCGATCTCGGACCCAGCCCAGCACGCCATGCTGACGCCCGACTATCAGATCGGCTGCAAACGCATCCTCAGTTCTAACGACTGGTACCCTGCCCTTGCACGCGACAACGTAACGGTCGTACCGCGGGGTGTGGCCGCAATCGAAGGCGATCAGATCATCGCCTCTGACGGCACGCGTACCAAGGCCGATATCCTGATCTGGGGCACCGGGTTCAATGTCACGGAATCGGTCGAATTTCTGAAAATCAATGGAACAAATGGCCTGAGCTTGCGGGACGCGTGGTCCGACGGGATGAAGGCCAATCTGGGCACAGCTATCGCCGGATTTCCGAATTTCTTTATCCTGCTGGGCCCCCATACCGGGTTGGGTCATAATTCGGTCGTTCTGATGATCGAGGCACAAGTGCGCCATATCGGGCGTATCTTGGACGAAATGAACAGCAATGGCACCCAGACCATCACGCCGGATGCAGAAAAGCAGGCAGCTTTCCTGCAGGAAATGCAGGACAGGCACGTAGACAGTGTCTGGCAAGCCGGTGGGTGCACGTCCTGGTATCAGGATGCCAAGGGCCGCAACACAACCCTCTGGCCCGGCACCGTATCAGAATATGAAAAGCGCATGGCGCGGTCCGGGATCGAGCAATACTCGGTCGTCCCGACCCAAAGTGGAGAGCATTGAGATGACCACCTTTTTGATTATCGTTCTTTTGATCGCAGCATTTTTCGGGGCCATGAACCTCTGGACCCGAAAGCTGACACAGGATGGCTTGAAGCGGGTTCCGCAACTTGGTCAGATCGCACCGGTACAAGGCGGCAGTATTCACTATGTCGAGGCGGGCGATCCTGCAAAACAGACCATTGTGATGATCCACGGTCTGGCCGGGCAGTTGCAGCATTTCACCTATGCGATGGTCGACATGATGGCCGATGACTACCACGTCATTGCGGTCGACCGCCCCGGCTGCGGGTATTCGACGCGCGACACGGGCGATCTGGGCCAACTGCACCAACAGGGCCGGATGATACAAGAGCTGCTGGACGCCAAGGGCGTGGAAAATGCCGTCTTGGTCGGACATTCTCTGGGCGGGGCAGTGTCACTGGCCATGGCACTGGACAATCCTGGCAAGATAAAGGCGCTGGCGCTGCTGGCCCCGTTGACGCAAGTCATGCCGGGGCCGCCTGACGTTTTCAAACCGCTGGCGATCCGAACGGAATGGCTGCGCAGCTTCATCGGAAACACGATCGCGGTGCCAATGGCGGCAAAAACCGCCCCTCATACTCTGGGCATCGTGTTCGGCCCCGAGCCCGCGCCCGAAGATTTTCTGGATCGCGCGGGCGGTGCCTTGGGTCTGCGCCCGACGGCTTTCGTTACCGCGTCACAGGATGTTGCGGGCATTGACGACAGCATGGACGCGCAGGTCGCGCGCTACCCGGATCTGAAAGTTCCCGGCGGCATCCTGTACGGCCAAGAAGACGCCATCCTCTCGCCCGAGGCGCATGCCGCCCCCATGACGCAGTTCGGCCTGACAGACGAACGGCTTGAGGGGCTGGGTCACATGATACCGATTACGGCCCCAGAAACCTGCGTTGCTTTTATCCGCCGCATTGCGATGGCCGCAAACGCCGAAGGCGAGGCCACCGACAAGACAGGTTAAAGCACCGTCAAAAAGAATCCCGGTTTGGGGGTCATTTCCCTCTTGACCCCCTCGGGCCCCTCCCTTAAATCGCCTCTCACTCGTGGCGGAGTAGCTCAGTTGGTTAGAGCAGCGGAATCATAATCCGCGTGTCGGGGGTTCAAGTCCCTCCTCCGCTACCACCCCTTCCCCCTGTTATCTGATAGGTACGTGAAGTTTCTTCCGCTGGTTTTGCGTGGAATGCGCATTGGGTGACGATCCGGATATCAGCAGACGAAAATTCGGACGCGAAAGGTGATGGGATTCGCTGCACGGGCGTCGCATGAGTTGAACCTGCGCCGCACATCGCATTGTTGGTTGGGGTATTCAGACCTCGCTATGTTCCTCAAGGTCCAAAGGCGCATAGCTTCCATCCTTGCGATGCACTTCCCGTCCACTGAGCGGCGGATTGAACACGCAGACAAGCCGCAGGTCCGTGTCTGTCGCACGCACCACATGCCGGTCGTGTTGATCCAGCGCATACAGGGTGAATGGCTCAAGGCTATGCCATGTGTCATCGTCAAACGCCCTGATCTGCCCTTTACCTTCGATACAATAGCACGCCTCGAAATGATGTTTGTATTCAAGCTCAAGTGCGGCACCCTTTTTGATGATCGTGTCCGTCAGCGAAAAGCCCAATCCGTCAGAGGCAAGCAGCAATCTTCGGCTGCTCCACCCCGGTCCAGAGACGTCCCGATCTGTCTCAAGGATATCTGCAAGTGCTGTAACAATCATCTTTCTCCGCCTTTTTTCTATCGCACCGCCCGGTTCATTCCACCGTCGGACAGTATACTCTGACCATTGATATACCGCGCGGCGTCGCTGGCAAGAAACACGCAGGCCTGCCCGATTTCCTCAAAGGTAGCGGGCCGTTGCGCCGGGATTTCCCGACGGGCCCGATCGGACAGGTTCACATTCTCGCAAAATCCGGGCAGCAGGTTGTTCATACGAATGTTGTGCCGCGCGTAACGATCGCCATACAGCTTCGAGAAACTGTGCAAAGCACCGCGCAGCATGCTCATGGGATAAGGCGCACGCGGCTCTACTGCGTTCATGGATGAGATATTGACGAATGCACCGCCGCCCTGCTCGATCAATATGGGCGTGACGATACGGGCAATCTTGACGACGTTCAGCACATACATGTCCAGACTTTCGTGCCACAACGCGTCGCTGAGCTCCAATAGCGGCCCGTCAAAATCCGGGTCGAATCCGACGGTTTTGATGGCTTCGGGCACCGTCCCACCGTGGCCCATATTGCTGACGATCGCATCAATCCGTCCGTACTTGCTTATGGTGTCGTCGATCATTGCCTGCAGATCGTCGACATCCAGCACGGACCCCCTGCGCCCAATACCGCCAAGGTCCTCTGCCAGTTCAACCGAACGGTTAGATGGGGACATCAGCGAGACCTTGTAGCCGGCCTTCGCCATTTCAATGGCGCATCCCCGGCCGATACCTTGTCCGGTTCCCGTCATCAGGGCGACCTTAAGTTCGGGCATCATCTTTCCTTTCTTCAGGCAAACTACGTATGAGATTTACTCAAACGAAATCATCCTAATTGCTGGAAAGGAAACAGTACTATCGAGTTTTTGGCATCCTGATGTTAGATATTCTCACATGGCGGAAAATCTCAGACACCTCCGGGCCCTTCAAGCGTTTGATGAAACGGCGACCCATTCCAGCCTGACAAAGGCAGCGGATGTGCTGAACGTCACCCACGGGGCGATCAGCCGTCAAATCAAGCTGCTGGAACTGCATCTTGGTGTGGTGCTTTTTCATCGTCGTCCCAATGGGGTCGAACTGACCAAGGCCGGGGAACGCCTATACCAATCGACACGCGGGGCATTTTCCGCATTGCAACTTGGCGTGTCAGAGGTAAAGCGGATTCGTCATCGCCAGTCGATTACAGTGTCGTTGTCCACATCTCTGGCGCTCAAATGGCTTGTCCCATTGCTCAGTTCGTTTCAACAGGAGCATCCGGGTATCGCCTTGCTGCTGGACACAAATGACGCTTATGCGGATTTCGACAGATCCGAGGTCGACATAGCCCTGCGTTTCGGCAAGCCCGGCTGGGGCGGGCTGTATCATGAGCAAATAAAGCAAGAAGAGTTGATTGTCGTCGCCGCGCCATCGCTTGTTGGAAAGCAACGACGACCGATGCTCGCCGAGGAGGTTGCTGACCTCCCGCTCTTGCACGACGCCTTCAACGTAGGATGGGAAAGCTGGGCTGCGCAGGTTGGGCTAAGCCCCGAGCGGATCAAGTCACAGAGTGTCAAATACGTAGACAGCGCCGTCTTGCTGGAGGCCGCAATGGACGGACAAGGCGTGGCACTGGCAAGACATCTGTTGGCCGCCAGAGACTTGGAACTTGGCCGACTAATCCGCCTGGATGACAGCAGCGTCCCACTGGATCGTGGGCTGTATTTCGTCTGTCGCCCCGGCGATCAGGAGCGGGTCACGGTGAGAATTTTCAAGAAATGGCTCATGTCGATTTGAGGATTTGCCTGTTGTACCAAAGTCAACATCACCACCTTTGGGGTTCAGACTCGACGTTCTTGATTAGTATTCAACAACTCAGCATGATCCAAAGATGGGAGTTGGGATCAAAAATTGGCTGAACGGTCTTGGTCTGGACCAGTATGTTGACGCTTTCGTTCAGAATGACGTTGACGCGCGGGTCTTGCCACTTTTGACCGTGGAAGACCTGAAGGAATTGGGCGTCAGCCTCGGTCATCGCAAAATTCTGTTAGCGGCGATCTCTGATCTGACACCCGATGACGCGCCCGCGCCCAAGGCTGTGGACACAGACCCCATCGACCGGCCCACCCGATCAACCCCCGTGCCAGAAACATCGGACGGTGCAAGCCCGATCGCCGAGCGGCGCCACCTGACGGTGATGTTCGCAGACCTAGTCGGGTCGACCGAGTTGACGAACCGGTTGGATCCAGAGGACATGCGGATCTTGTTGCTGAACTATCAGGACGCAGTCGCAGGGGCCGTCAGTCGATATGGCGGGTACGTGGCGAAATATCTGGGCGACGGGCTTCTTGTATTCTTCGGCTGGCCGCGCGCCTACGAAGATCACGCCATTCGCGCGGTCAAAGCCGGGCTGGATGCGATCAACCGCGTCAGAGAGCTTAGAACACCTGATGGGGATCAACTGTCGGCACGGCTGGGCATCGCAAGCGGCGATGTCGTAGTCGGGGACACCGTCACCGAAAACACTTATGAGGAAGGCGCAATGACCGGCCCGATCCTCAATCTGGCGGCACGGATTCAGGAACATGCAAAGCCAAATACGGTTGTCGTACCCGAAGAAGAAACCGAAGCTGCCCTGCATCGTATCTTTGAGTTTGAAACGCTCGGGGAAGTGGATCTGAAAGGGTTCAAAGACCCCCGAACCTTGTTAGAGGTGGTGGCCGAACGCAGTGCCGAAAGCCGGTTCAAGGCCTCCCACGGGGACGAAAGCACCAGCGCCCTGATTGGGCGGGATTACGAAAAGGGCATCCTTCTACAATCGTGGCAAAGGGCCCGTAACGGACAGGGCGAGGTGGTTCTTCTGTCGGGCGAACCGGGCATTGGCAAATCCCGTCTGACAGAAGAGTTCCTGGCTGACTGCACGAAGGATGATCAGGCAGACGTTATCCGGCTGAACTGTTCTCCATACCTGACCAGCAGTCCCTTCCATCCGGTCACGGAACGAATTTCCCAAGACGCGGGTGTCGAGCCCGATTTCGACGACAATCTAATTTTGGAACATGTGCGCGACATGCTCAGTTCGCGCCCCGGGCTGAATCTGGATAAGGTTCTGCCGGTTTTCGCCGCTCTGGTTGCCCCGCGCAGTGCGCTGGCCCGACAGATTCTAGAATTGTCACCACAGGAACAACGCGACCTTACGATCCAAACTCTGATCAAGACGGTCAAGATACGGTCGAACGCACGACCCGTGATCCTGTGCGTGGAAGATGCGCATTGGATCGACCCGTCGACTCAGGCCCTGTTAGAGCGGTTCAAAACGATCTGTGCCGACTTACGCCTGATGATCCTGATTACCCACAGACCAGAATGGGAGTTGGGCAAGAGCGAAGGCGAAGCGCATGTTCAAACCCTGAAATTGCGGCGCTTCGATTCCGCTCACGTCGCGAATTTAATCCGCAATATCTCGGGGGCAGAGCCTGATCAGAAGATGATCAATCTGATCATCGAAAAAACCGACGGCGTGCCGCTGTTCGTCGAGGAACTGACGCGCGCAATCCTAGAGGCCGGAGGTCAGGATAACGTCGCCATTCCGTCCTCGCTCAAGGGCGCTTTGATGGCCCGTCTGGACGCCGTTTCTCAAACCGCAAAGCGAGTTGCGCTGACGGGGTCGGTCATTGGCCGTGAATTCGACCCGGTCTTGCTGGGCGCTGCCATGCGCGAGGACAAGTCAAGCGTTCAGGCAAGCCTGGATGAGTTGTCCCGTACTGGCCTGATTTTCGAAAGCGGGCATAACCGTGGGCATTTTGTCTTTCGCCATGCCCTGATCCGCGACACGGCCTATCAATCCATGCTTGGCTCTACCCGGCGGCAGCAACATGCGGATGTCGCACAGGCCCTGAACACGCTACGATCCGCCGAAATTGCACGCCGACCCGAACTGGTCGCCCGCCATTTATCCGAGGCCGAGGACTGGGCCGCTGCTTTCGACAAGTGGCGCACAGCAACCGAAATGGCCCTTGCCCGGTCCGCCAGCCAAGAGGCAATGTCCAATGCGCGCGAGGCGCTTATGGCGGCCCAAAACATGGGCGCAGGGATCAGCCCGGAAACGATTGTCGGGCAAATTCTTGTTGGCAGAAGCTACGACAGCCTTGGCGAGTTACCCGAAGGGATTGCAACCCTCAAAAAAGCGTCTGACGCCGCCCGACAGATTGGCGATATCGGGCTTGCTGCCGATGCCGCCAACCAGTTTGCGGATTCCTGCATGATGTCCAGCGAACGACACGCCGAAGCCATAGAGCTTTGCAGCGATGCTCTGGACGCCCTGCCGGAAGAAGATGAAACCCGCCGTTGCCGGCTGATAAGCCAGCTTGCAAGGGCCTACATCTTTGTCGGCCAATTAGCCGAAGGTTCCCGATATGGACAGCTTGCCATGGAGCTTTCGGCGAAACTGGGGGATCACAAATCCCAGTTTTCGGTCATGATGATGCATTATGGCGCGCCCTTTGTCGCCAGAAAGGAAAGCGAGGCACGTAACTGGCGCGAGAACCTAGAAGCAATGCACAAAGTAGCCGAAAAGCTTGGCAGCATTGATCAGGGTCGCGACAGAACCCTAAGCCTGTTTGTGGGTGCGGAAATGGCAGATCGCCAGCTCATGGAGCACTCGCTTGAGTTGTTGACCGAAATATCCAGAAAGGACAATCACCTACAGCTTTACTGGGTGCAAAAACATGCGCGCGCCATGGTTGCCATCATGGACGGAGACTTTGAGGCGGCGGAGAAACACGCGACAGAAGCCGTCAAAATTGGACGAAAGACGCATGGTGAGCATGTCGAAGGCGTCTATGGCGTTCAGATGTTCACGATCCGTCGCGAACAGAACCGATTGCACGAAGTAGCACCGGTCATCAAAAAGCTGATGTCGGAAAGCCCCGGCGATGTTGCCTGGAAACCGGGGTTCGGGCTGATCGCAGCCGAGCTTGGGTACAAGGAACCGGCCGAACGTATTCTTAACGAAATGGCTGAAAACAATTTCGTTTTGCCGCCCGACGCGATGTATACGACGACCTTGTCCTACCTTTCTGACATCAGCGTCGCCGTCGAACACAAGCAGCACGCGGAGGCGCTTTTTGAAATTCTCAAACCCTACGAAGAGCTGACGATTACAGCAGGTGCAACCACGGTGTGTGCCGGTGCCGCCGCGCGGCGTCTGGGCAGCCTTGCTGCTTTGCTGGCGGATTGGGAGGCGGCTGAGCGCCTTTTTGAAAAGGCAATCGAGATCGACACGCGGATGGCCTCGGTTCCATGGATTGCACATAGCAAGGCGGCTTATGCCTCGGCGCTGCGGCGTCGGGGACGCGCGACCGACCTGCACCGGGCGTTTCAACTGGAAGCGGAAGCGTTGGCAACGGCACAAAAATTAAGTATGGTTTCCCTTAGGTCAAAGCTTGAAGGAACTGCCGTTTGACCCCTTTAAAATGCTTGGGGGAGCATGATGCCAAGATACATTATCGAAAGAAATTTTGCAGAACAGCTTGATGTAACAAACGACGACAAGATCAAGATCAAAGAAATCAACGACGAAGAAGGGATCGAGTGGATTTTCTCGTTCCTCAGCGCGGATAAGCGCAAAACCTACTGCCTATACGAAGCCCCGGACGAAGAAAGTTTGCGCAAGGCGGCCAAAAGGCTGAATATCCCAGCCGACGTCATTACGCCGGTCGACCGGATCGATCCCGGAATATTTGCCTGAAGCCCAACGGTTCTCTTACAGATCAAAAATCACTTCAACACCGGGAACAGGTGGATCTTCGATTACTGGGGCAGTAGCGCAAGAAACCTTTTATGCAAATGAAAGGTTATCCCAATGTTTGATTTGAAGTCGCTGGACGGCGACATGGTAACGGTTGATCAAGACGCGCTCGATGCCCTTAGCGCATCGCTCAGGGGGGGCGTCTATCTTCGCGGCAGCCCCGAATACGACGAAGCCAGAACAACCTGGAACAGTATGGTCGAGCGATACCCCGGTTTTGTTATCCGAGCCTTGGGTGCCAGCGATGTTCAGAAGGCGGTCAACTTTGTGCGCAATGCCGGGTTGGTGATGTCTGTCAGATCTGGCGGCCATCAGATTGCTGGTCACGCGGTTGCGGACGAAACAGTCATGCTGGACCTTTCGCATATGCGATCTGTCCATGTTGACCCGATAGCCAAATCTGCGCGGGTCGCGCCGGGTGCCGTGCTTGGCGATGTGGACCGCGAGACACAGGCCCATGGTCTTGTCGTTCCAACCGGCATCAATTCAACCACGGGAATAGCTGGCCTTACACTAGGCGGCGGCTTCGGCTGGTCCACACGGAAGTTCGGCATGACGATCGACAATCTGGTATCGGCTGAGGTTGTTACGGCAGAGGGCGAAATTGTCACCGCGTCTGCAAGCAGCCACCCCGAGTTGTTCTGGGCGATCCGTGGAGGCGGCGGAAACTTTGGCGTCGTGACGTCCTTTGAATTTCAATTGCATGACCTCGGGCCAGAAGTCCTTTCAGGCTTGATTGTCCATCCCATTGAAAACGCCCCTGCGCTTTTGGCGGAATATGCCAAAATCGCAGACACATCACCGGACGAGCTGACCGTTTGGAGCGTCATGCGAAAGGCGCCGCCATTGCCCTTCCTGCCGGAAGAGTGGCACGGACGAGAAATCCTGATCTTTGCCGCCTGCTATGCCGGTGCAATGGAGGATGGCGAAAAAGCCGTCGCCAGGTTGCGCGCGTTGGGTGATCCGATTGTCGATGTTATCTCGCCGCATTCCTTCGTGGATTGGCAGGCTGCTTTTGATGCCCTTCTGACACCCGGCGCTCGAAATTATTGGAAAAGCCATGATTTTGAGACGTTGTCTTCGGATGCGATAACGGGATTGCTGGACGGCATTGCCACGCTTCCCGATCCGGCGTGCGAAGTTTTCATTGCCCATGTCGGGGGTGCGATGGCACGGGTTGGGGCAGATTCAACGGCCTATCCACAACGCTCGGCACATTTTATCATGAATGTGCACACACGTTGGGAAGACCCCGCCAAAGACGCCGAATGCATCGACTGGGCCCGTACCCTGTATGACAGAATGCAGCCGCACGCGACCGGCAGCGCCTATGTGAATTTCATGCCCGAGGATGAGGCTGACCATATGGCCGGAGCCTACGGCGCGAACGGCAGCAAGCTGTCCAAAATCAAGGGTAAGTACGACCCCGGCAACCTGTTTAGGGTCAATCATAATATCCTGCCGACCTGAACGGCATAGGGTTATGCCCTCCGACGGCGGCCCAAACACGGGTCGCCGTCAAGGGTGATCGGGCCGTGACGCTCATTGTTCGACCTGCGCAAATGCGCCCCGTTCAAATCGTTGACACAGCGCGGGCATCCCCGTCATATTCAAAAATATGATAGATTAAGAACCAACTTGATCAGGAGGGATGGATGCGGCTTTCCAAGATTAACCTGCTCATAGCACTCGTTTTTTCGGGCGCTGCCTTTGCGCAAAACACCACGCCCGAGCAAACACTTTTCACCAACGTGCATGTCTTCGACGGCGTGAATGAACAACGGGTCGAAAACGCAAACGTTCTGGTCGAAGGGAACCTGATCAAAGCTGTCTCGACCTCACAGATAGACGCGCCCAATGCGATTGTGATCGATGGTGAAGGCCGCACCCTGACGCCGGGGTTTATCGAAACGCACGCGCATCTGATGCTAATGGGACCAAGCATTCCCGCGATGGAAGCCAATGCCACGTGGGAAGATTTCGGCATCCACGGAACGCGTATGGCCGAGATGTACCTGATGCAGGGCTTCACAACTGTACGCGACGCCGGAGGCGCGAATGGAGGGCTGCGCCGGGCCATCGATTCCGGGCAAATACTTGGTCCGCGATACTATCCTTCAGGTGCGTTTCTGGGCACGCGAGGCGGGCATGCAGATTTTGCCAGCTTTACCTCTCCACCCGGCGCGTCGACAAATTTCAGCCGCCTGAACATGGCACAGGAAGTTGACAGCGTTGCAGACGTTCAGAAATTTGGCCGGAACAACTTTCGCATGGGCGCGACGCAGTTGAAGTACATGCAATCGGGCGGCGTGGTGTCTGCCTTTGACCCGTGGCAACTGCTGGCCGGATCCCCCGAAGAAATTGAGGCCGCCGTGCAGGTTGCCAGTGAATACGGCAGTTACGTCATGGCACATTCCTACCGGAAAGAGGCCATCATGAATGCGCTCAACGCGGGCGTCAAAAGCATCGAACACGGGTTTTCCTTTGATTGCGAAATCGCCGCACTGATGAACGAGAAAGGTGCCTACATCACGACCAACCTGACCGCGTTCGACCCCGGCCTGTTAGAAATTCCCGCCGTTGCCAGCGTGCCGTCCAGCCTCGCCAAGGCCAAATCCGCGTCCGAGACCTTTGCTGGCTATATCGACAACATGAAGGAATGTCCTGTCAAACGCGGGTTTCAAACCGACTGCGTCGGCTCAGTCGAAGCCTGCAACATCCAGATTGCCTATGAGAAGAAGCTCAACAACGATTTCTTCGGCCCCTTCGTGTCCATGACAACGCTGACCTCGACAGGTGGTGAGATCGTTGCCCTGTCGGGCGACTTCATGAACCCCTACCCTGCGGGTAAGCTGGGTGTGATCGAAGAAGGCGCCTATGCTGACATCCTGCTGATCGACGGCAACCCGCTCGAGGATTTTTCCGTCGTTGGCACCGGTGATAAGTGGTTCGGCGCCGATCCGCGCCCCGAAAGCCCCGAGACCATTCGCCTGATCATGAAAGACGGGGTGATCTACAAGAATACGCTGGAGTAACGCTTGCCTATCCACTGGCCCAAGGGGTTTGGGATGATCAAAATGCTCGGCGCGTCACTGGCGTTCATGGCTTGCGGCACTATAGCTTTGGCGCAAGGATTGTCCGGGCCATCATCTGTCGGCGCAGAGCTTGAGCCCGGTGACGGGCTGACCGACCCGCAATACCGATCAGACTTTCCCCGCAATATCGCGCCGAACTGGTTTACATGGAAAGATCGCCTTGCCGAGAATGGCTTTCGGTTCAACATCGATTATCTCGCACTTGGGCAGACAACGAATGCTGATCTTGGCGAAGCCGAAGCCGCCGGAGGTATCGCGCGGTTCTATGGGAACTGGCAAGCAAGCGACCTTGGGTCGCTGACCTTCAAGATCGAGGATCGCCACAGCTATACCGATGTCGCTCCTCAGTTTCTGGGACTGGACGGAGGTGCGTTGTCCATAACCGGCACCGCATTCAACGACAGCGGGCTTTTGCTGACCAATCTGTTCTGGACCCAGCGCGCCCAGAACGGTGCATGGACCTTGCAGGTTGGACAAATCGACGTGACGGATTTCGTCGATATCTACGGGCTGGTCAGCCCCTATAGCGGCTTTCAAAACCTCGCCTTCAACACAAACCCCACGATCAACACCCCCAATCAGGGGCTGGGGATCGCGGGCGGCCTAAAGCTCAGCAGCAACCTTTACGCGGTCGCCAGCATTGCCGACGCCAACGGGGACCCGTCCGACCCGGATTTTGACGTGTTCAGCGACGGCAACCTCTTTAAGTCGTTGGAGCTGGGCTATACCTCAGCGTTTGATCGTATCTACTTTGACAATGTCCACCTAACCCTTTGGCATGCAGACGGCGCAGAGGACGGAAGCCGCGCCGAAGACTATGGTGCAGCCTTTTCCGCTGCTTGGTTCGTTGGCAACACGTGGATGCCGTTCTTTCGCGCAGGTGCCTCGAAAGGAACGGCGGCTTTGTATGACCGATCCGTGTCGACCGGTATCGGGTATTATGGCCGCAATACAGACCTTGCCGGTCTAGGTCTGAACTGGGCCGAGGCGCGCGGCGTGGACGGGGATCAATTCACGCTAGAAGCGTTCTATCGGTTCTCGATTTCGCCAGGGCTGCAGATCACGCCATCGGCCCAATTCATTTCCAACCCGCTGCTTAATCCTGATCAGGACAGCATCGCATTATTCAGCCTTCGCACGCGCATCGTCTTCTGACATCCGCCAATCCCAAAGGAGTATCCAGATGAACAAATTGATCGCCGCCGGTATTTTGGCTCTGTCTTTAGGTACCCCGATCCTTGCCAGCGAGGAAAGCAAAACCTGGGACGCCTCTGATGAGGCCAAGCAATTTGTTCAGGACACGATTGTTCTGGGTATGCTGGCCAGCCCCTATGGCACAGGTTGGACGGAATACGACCAGCTTCACACCTATTTCGAACGCGCCCGGGACAACGGTATAACCGGGCACGAAATGACGCTTGCGGCTGCGGGCATGCCTTTTGAAGCGCTGCTTGAACAGCACTATCACTTTCGGGCGGCGATGGCCCAGCAGCCAGAGAACTACCTGATCGTGAACGAGACACGCGACATCGAAGCAGCCCATGCCCAAGGTAAGACGGCTGTGATCTGGAACAGCCAGACAGCCACGATTCTGGATGGCGACCTGACGAAAATGGCCCTGCTCAAAGATATGGGGATCAAAAGCATGATCCTTGCCTATAACGACATTTTCAGAACCGGCTCGGGGCAACTGGCGGCGTATAACGGGCGGGACATTGGCCTGACGCCGTGGGGCAAGTCCGTCATAGATGAAATGGTGCGGTTTGGGATCTTGCTGGACCTTAGCCATACCGGGTCAAAAACCGCCAATGATGCTATGGATTATATGGACGAGACCTATCCTGGCATCCCGTATGTCTATACCCACTCGGTTCCTGCCGGGCTTTACAAGAACGCGCCAGAGGCCACGGCGCGCGGATGCTATCGCGCGATCCCCGACGATGAAGCCCTGCGCGCCGCCAAGTCGGGCGGCTATGTCTCGCCCACATTTACGGAATGGATGATGGACGGCATCTGGCCCGAGGATATCTCACCCCAGCAAGCTGCGGATATGATCGACTATTACGTGCAACTGGTGGGAGTTGATCACGTGGGGATCGCCACGGACGACATGTTCTCACTCGAACTTGTGGTGCAATTCGCGACGGCCAATGCCAGCATGTATGACGACGGTGGTTACATGATTGACGCCTTCAACAAAGGCGCAACCGGCAACGGTGAGCTTGCCAAGATTTTGGCCGCCGTCACAGACGACCTGTGGGCGCGCGGTTACAGCAACGAAGACTTGGCGAAGATATACGGCGGCAACAAGATGCGGGTCTATGCGCAGGTTTGGGAAGGCAAACCTCCGCAGCAATTTCTGCAGGAATACCCCGAACGCCTGCGTATGCGGCAGGAGTTTCGGGATCTTTTCCATTCTCGCTGAACCGAAAGTCAGCGCGCGCGGGCTACGTTTAACATCGGTGTTGTGCGGGTTACCTGCTGTGTGCTGATACCTTCGGCTTCGGTGATTTTCACCGCCAATGTCTTGGCGCTTGGGAAACGATCAAAATACCGAAACTCGATTTCCCTTAACGCGTCCATGTTCTGACACCTGATCTCATAGTCAGCGTGAAACTCAGAATTTTTGACCTGATCTCTTTCTTCGCCCTTGTCGGAAATCACGCCAAAGCGTTTTCCTGGCAGTGTGACATTGGCCGAGGTTGCAAAGCACCTTGCACTGTCAGCCATGCGAAACAATTTCATCGGGTCAGACAGACGCGAGACTGCAATCGCCACACGTGTTTGGCTGTCCTGTTCGGCGCCCAATTGATCCATGATTTCCGAACCGGGGGCCGACAATGACAAGGTAATCTTCCCACCCGAAATTGCGATATTCAGGCGGCCTGACCCGACCTGCCCAAACGCCTTGGACTGCGTGGACGACACTGCGATTGCGGGAATCAGGGCCAAAACTAAAACAAAAAACTTCTTTAACACGGCAACACCCAACCTGGACTCTGCGCCTCAAAAATAAATCTGTATTACACCTCGTACAATCACAACACGAGCCCCCAAAACCCCACCAGATATGGGGAGTGCGCAGGCATCGGCGATAAAATATCCGACAATAAAAGTCAGGTTGACATTGTTGACTTTTTCACTCAGTTATCGGCCAATCGGTGCCGCCAAGCGCACTGATCCCCGTTTCTGAAAAGAAAGATCTGACCCCGATGAAAAAGTTATTTGCCGCCACCAGCGTCCTGACCCTAACCGCATCTACCGCGTTTGCCGCGGGTGAAGACCAGTCCAAGTCGGACGTCCTGACCACTTATGCCAACATTGCCGAGGCGAAGTACGACGACAGCCTGATTGCGGCAAAGTCTCTGCAGACGGCTGTGAATGCGCTGATCGCGAACCCGTCGGACGCGACACTGAGCGCTGCCCGGGCCGCTTGGATTGCGGCGCGTGTGCCCTATCAGCAGACCGAAGTTTACCGCTTTGGAAATGCCATTGTCGATGACTGGGAAGGCAAGGTTAACGCGTGGCCGTTGGACGAAGGGCTGATCGACTATGTCGATGCGTCCTATGGCGGCCCGAGCGACGAAAACGAATTCGCTGCGCTAAACGTGATCGCCAATCCCAGCTTCGACCTTTCAGGTGAAGCAATTGACGCCTCCGAGATCACCCCGGCCCTTCTAAGCGACACCCTGCACGAAGCGGATGGGATCGAGGCCAATGTTGCGACCGGCTATCACGCCATTGAATTCCTGCTATGGGGTCAGGACCTGAACGGCCACGGTTCGGGCGCAGGAAACCGTCCTTTCACGGACTACGTGCAGGGCGACGCATGCACAGGCGGCAATTGCGACCGCCGCGCGCAGTACCTGAGTGCGGCCACCGACCTGTTGGTCAGCGATCTGGCTTGGATGGCCGATCAATGGAAAGAAGGCGGTGAAGCGCGGGCCGCTCTGGCAGCGGACGAAACCGCCGGTGTCGCTGCCATTCTGACCGGAATGGGCTCGCTGTCTTACGGTGAACAGGCAGGTGAGCGGATGCGCCTTGGCCTGATGCTGAACGACCCCGAGGAAGAACATGATTGCTTTTCTGACAACACACACAACAGCCATTACTATGACGGGCTTGGTATCCAGAATGTTTATCTGGGCAACTATACCCGCATAGACGGCACCCCGGTCAGCGGCGCATCTCTGTCTGATCTGGTGTCGTCAAGCAATCCGGAACTGGACGCCGAGATGAAGATCAAGCTGGCGAACACAATGCAGGCGCTGGGGCGCTTGAAATCCACGGCGGAGGCCGGGTTTGCTTATGACCAGATGCTCGAGCGTGGCAACGAAGGCGGTGAGCAACTGATCATGGGTGGTGTTAACGGTCTGGTCGATCAGACGAAAACGATCGAGCGGATCGTCACAGCTCTGGAACTGGACCAGATCGAGTTTGAAGGCTCGGACAGTCTGGACAACCCAAACGCTGTTTTCCAGTAACTCAATTTTTGCCGGAGGCGCGTCTTTTGCCACGCCTCTGGCATTCCTGAAACCGGAGACCCACCCGTTGACTCTGGATCAAGGACAAATAACTTACTAATTGAGTAAGAAATCTATCGAGCACCGAGTCGCCATGATCGTATGCCACTGCACAAATATAACGGATCACGACATCCAAGCAGCGATTGACTGGATGCGCACGGCTGATCCCTTTGCGGTCATCACGCCCGGAAAGATCTACCATGCCCTTGGAAAGTCTGCGGATTGTGGCGGCTGCATGCCGCTTTTCTTAGACACGATGCGGTCCAACGACAAACTGGAAGTCCCCATGCAGCTTCGTGCGTTGCGCACCGGAGCAACACAGGAGAATACGAATGAAGGGCGACCCAAAGGTCATAGAATATCTAAACAAGTCTCTGCGGCATGAGCTGACGGCCGTCAGCCAGTACTGGCTTCACTATCGTCTGCAGGAAGACTGGGGTCTTGGTCACATGGCCAAGAAAAGCCGCGAGGAAAGCATCGAAGAGATGGGGCACGCTGACAAGCTGGTCGAGCGGATCATCTTTCTCGGCGGCCATCCAAACCTTCAGAAGCTGGACCCTTTGCGCATCGGGCAAACCCCGAAGGAAACACTCGAATGCGACCTGGCGGTAGAGATTGACGCCAGGGCCCTCTACAAGGAAGCGCGCGAATATTGTCAGAGCGCCGGGGACTACGTCACCATGTCTCTGTTTGAAGGATTACTGGCCGATGAAGAAGGGCATATTGATTTTCTTGAAACGCAGCTTGATCTGTTTGAAAGGATCGGCGAGGCCAATTATGCACACCTCAACGCATCGAAAATGGATGAAGGCGAGTAAGCTTTTGTTTGCGGTGGCGGTCGTTTGCGCGGCGACCCCATCCCTGTCGGCCGAGTTGCAGGACCTGCACTTAAACGTCATCCCCAGAACCGAAGACGAAAAATCCCGGATTGCGGCTGCGACGGCTGCTCCGTTGGATTTCGACGCCCCACAAAGGTTCGAAGAACTACCTGCGGGTGCAGCAACCGTGCGCCTGCGCACCGACGCGGACGCGTTTTCCCAACCGTCCGGCAATCTGGAATTCGCGCAGGAACTCGACTTCAAAGTCGGCAATGGGCTGTTCAAGAAAATCTGGGTCTCATCGCCGTCATCCACTCTGGCTTCGGACGGGTTGGGGCCGCTATACAACGCGCGCTCGTGTCAACGCTGCCACCTCAAGGATGGTCGGGGGCACACGCCGAATGGGCCGGATGACAACGCCATTTCGATGTTTCTGCGTGTGTCGGTCCCCGGCGGGGATCAGATACAGGAGATCAAAGACTACATCGCCACACAGCCCGAGCCGAACTACGGCGGACAGATGCAGGACCTGTCCCTGCCCGGTCACCCGGCGGAATACAGGTTGGACATCACCTACGAGGACGTGCCCATAAAGCTTTCGGGCGATGAAACTGTCGTCTTGCGCAAACCAACCTATGAGGCCGTTGATCTGGGCTATGGCCCTCTGCACCCCGATGCGATGCTCAGCCCCCGTGTCGCACCGCAGATGATCGGGTTGGGACTGCTTGAGGCGATCCCCGTCGATGACCTGCTCGCCAAGGCTGACCCCGACGATGCAGATGGCGATGGTGTTTCGGGCCGACCGAATATCGTTTGGTCGATCGAATATGGCGCGCCGATGATGGGCCGCTTTGGGCATAAGGCTGGTATGCCGACGATTGCGCAGCAATCCGCTGCGGCCTTTGCCGGGGACATCGGGATTTCAAGTCCCATGTACCCGGCAGCGCATGGGGACTGCACTGAATTGCAGGCAGAGTGTGTAAGCGCCCCGCACGGGGACGGTGACGATCGCACGTTTGAAATAGACCAGCAGGGCATGGATTTGGTCGTTTTCTACAGCCGCAACCTGGGCGTGCCAGAGCGGCGCGACGTGGACGACACCGAAGTACTGCACGGCAAGCGCGTGTTCCACGACAGCGGGTGCGCCGCGTGCCATACGCCGTCACACGTCACGCACCGGCTGGAAGACCGGCCCGAGCAAAGTTTCCAATTGATCTGGCCCTATACCGACCTGCTGTTGCACGACATGGGCGAGGGTCTTGCCGACAACCGTCCTGAGGCCCGCGCGACAGGGCGCGAGTGGCGTACGCCGCCGTTGTGGGGGATTGGCCTGACGGAGCAGGTTTCGGGGCATACCCAGTTCCTGCACGACGGTCGCGCGCAATCGCTACTGGAAGCTATCCTGTGGCATGGCGGCGAAGCTCAGGGGGCACGCGACAAGGTTGTCACGCTGCCCAAGGAAGACCGTGCGGCCCTCATTCGGTTTTTGGAGAGCCTATAGTGCGTGCCGTTCTGCTTGCTTGCGCTCTGATGACCCCTTTGCCCGCAACAGCTCAGGACCGGGGGCCGATCCTGACGGACGTGGTCGAAGGGCACATCCTGCCCGGCTATGCGCGTTTGTCCAAGGCAACCGATGCACTTAGCAGCGCGGCGCAGTGGGATTGCGCAGCCACATCCCCCGAATTGCGCGCGGCTTATCATGCTGCTTTTGATCGCTGGATCGCGGTAAGCCATTTACGGTTCGGTCCCTCCGAGGCCGACAACCGGGCCTTTGCACTGGCGTTCTGGCCCGACACCAAAGGGTTCACACCCAAAGCGCTGTCCGGTCTGATCGCGGTTCAGGATTCCGCCATTGAAACGCCAGATGGGTTTGCCGAGACTTCAGTCGCAGGTCGCGGTTTCTTTGCGTTAGAGATGATGCTGTACGACACCGCCTTCATGGAAACCGAAGACGAGCCGTACCGATGCGCCCTTGTTCAAGCAATCGCAGTCGACATCAATCGCAACGCCAAAGTGATTGATACGGATTGGGCGTCATACGCAAATCAAATCACCACAACCGGAGGCCAAAGCGCATTCCGCTCGGACGATGAAGCCATGCAAGAGCTGTACAAGGCGCTTGTCACCGGGCTGGAGTTCACAGCCGACACCCGCCTCGGGCGGCCATTAGGAGCGTTCGACCGCCCCCGGCCCAAGCGTGCCGAAGCGCGGCGATCTGAACGCTCGTTGCGCCATGTCGAATTGTCCCTGATCGCATTGCGGGATCTTGCGGCGCGATTGTCGGCTGATCACCCCGAGGTTGCCTCCGATCTGGCCAAAGCGTTCGGAAAGGCAATCGACCGCGCGCAGCGTTTGGATGATCCGGTGCTTGCGGGCGTTGCGACACCTCAGGGGCGATTGCGGGTTGAAGCACTGCAGCAGTCGATCAACGACATCCGGTCGGTCGCCACAACTGAACTTGGCCCGACTTTGGGCATCAACGCCGGGTTTAACGCATTAGATGGTGATTAAGGTATGACCAGCCGCCGCCGATTTCTGGCAGGACTGGCTGCCTTAAGCGTTGCCCCGACACAAGGATGGGCGGCCGTCGGTGCGCCCGACTATCTGGCCGCCGCCCTGTTTCCTGATGGATCACACCGGTTGGTCGGTTTGTTGGCGGATGGAAGTATTCTGTTCTCACTGACCTTGCCCGCCCGAGGCCACGCCGCCGCCGCGCACCCCCATCGCCCGCAGGCTGTTGCCTTCGCGCGGCGACCGGGAACCTTTGCCGTGATCATCGACTGCACAACAGGTGCGCAAACCGCGGCGTTAAACGCGCCTTACGGCAGACACTTCTACGGTCACGGCGCATTTTCACAGGATGGCACCCGACTATTCACAACAGAAAATGACTACGAAGCCGGAGAAGGCGTGATCGGTGTCTGGGAGACTGCACAATATACTCGGTTAGGCGAATTTCCGTCAGGGGGAACCGGCCCCCATGACATTCGCCTTATGGCCGACGGGCAAACACTGGTCATCGCCAACGGAGGGATTGAAACGCACCCCGACACCGGCCGCACCAAGCTGAACCTGCCGGTCATGCAGCCGAACCTCACCTATCTGGGCCTCGACGGCTCCATGCTTGAACAGGCCGAATTGCCGCCGGGGCTGCGCCAGAACTCGATCCGTCATCTGGCGGTCCGGCCTGACGGGCTGATTGGGTTTGCGACCCAGTGGCAGGGTCAAACCACTGAACACCCGCCGCTGCTTGGCCTGCACAGACCGGGCGACGAAATCCGCCTTCTAGCCGCCCCGAATGCGTATCAAAGCAGATTGCAAGGCTATGCCGGCAGCATCGCTTTTTCCGGCGATGGAGCATCGATCGCGATCACCTGTCCCCGTGGAAACGCTTTGCACCAGTTTCGTGTCGAAGACGGTCAATTGATAGGTGTTTTCGAACTGGATGACGTCTGCGGACTTGGCTCCAGCGCAGACGGGCTTGTTTACACCACCGGCACCGGCGCGGTTGGAACGCTGGGAACAACGGTCAAAACGACGGCCCGGCAGCACTGCCAATGGGACAACCACCTGATCCCCGTGGGACGTCCCGCGTAATTTGGGCAAACACCCCCCCTTAGATTACACTTGGAAGAATCAAACAGCTACCGTATTGGCAGGCGCAACACCGGCTCCCCTCTGAGTTAAGGACTGACTCGATTGAAACAGACGCCCGACGCACCGCATTCCATCTACGGGGTTGATAAATGGGGCAAAGACCTGATCGAGGTGACGAAACAGGGTGAAATCGGTCTGCGCAATCCTTTGGCCCCCAAGACCGCCGCGATCAGCCTGCCCGGAATTCTGGCCGATCTGGATGATCGGGGGATCAAGGCGCCGATGCTGCTGCGGGTTTCCTCTTATCTGGAACATGAAATTGCGCATCTGAACGAAAGCTTCCGCGACGCCATTGCGCGCGTGGGCTACAAAGGCTCTTATCGCGGCGTCTTTCCAATCAAGGTGAACCAGCAAGCGCAGGTCGTCGACCGCATCGTCGAGTTCGGTAAGAAATACAATTACGGGCTTGAGGCCGGATCAAAGCCTGAGTTGGTCGTGGCGCTGGCCCATCGTCTGGCCCCCGAAGCGCTGATCGTCTGCAATGGCGTCAAGGATGCCGAGTTCATTCAGCTTGCGATCCTCAGCCGCAAGATCGGCTTTAACACCGTCATTGTTCTGGAAAGCCCGAAAGAGGCCGACACGGTGATCGAGGTCTATAACGAGCTGGGCATCGAACCGTTGATCGGCGTGCGGGTAAAGCTGACCAACCAGATCAGCGGCAAATGGGAAGAAAGCTCGGGCGACCGTTCGGCCTTTGGCATGAACACTGACCAGCTTGTCGCCACGGTAGACAAGCTGCACGATGCGGGCCTGCTGCATTGCCTGAAACTGCAACACTCGCATCTGGGCTCTCAGGTGCAGGACGTCAACGACGTGCGCCGTGCCGTGGGTGAGGCGTGTCGTTATTACACCGAACTCACGCGCGAAGGCGTACCGCTGACCCATCTGGACCTCGGCGGCGGCATGGGCGTGGATTACACGGGCGAGAAGAAAGCCGCCGAGAACTCGATCAACTACACGGTCGAGGAATACTGCGCCAACGTCGTTGAAACCGTCGCCTACGCGATGGATGAGGCCGAGATTACCCACCCCACGCTTGTCACTGAAAGCGGACGGGCCGTGGTTGCGACCTCGTCGATGCTGGTGTTCAACGTGTTGGAAAGCACGCTCTACGACGCCCCCACCGGCCCCGAGGTTGAACCCGACGATCACCACATGGTCGCTGACCTCGCCGCCGTTCACGGATACCTCAGCAAAACCCGCCTGCAGGAATGTTGGAACGACGCCACATTCTATCGCAACGAACTGCGCGCACTGTTCAGACGCGGCTATGTCGATTTGCGCCAGATGGCGCGCGCCGAACGCATCTACCTGTCGCTCATGGCCCGCCTCAAGGCGCTGGCCGCAAGCGATGATCTGGACACGGATGTTGATGATCAGCTTGAGAAAGTGGCCGATATCTACCACTGCAACTTCTCGCTGTTCCAATCCCTGCCCGATGTCTGGGCCATCGACCAACTACACCCGATCGTGCCGCTACAGGGCCTGAACAAAACCCCCGACCGCCGCGCTGTCCTGTCAGACATCACCTGCGACAGCGACGGCAAGATCGACCAGTTCATTCTGGCTGACGGCGTCTCACCCAGCCTGCCAGTTCATTCCCTGCCGAATGAGGGCGAGTATTTCATGGGCGTCTTCTTTGTCGGCGCTTATCAGGAAACGCTGGGCGACCTGCACAACCTGTTCGGCGATACCAACGTCGTCACCATCGACCTTCGCGCCGACGGCGGCTTTGATCTGCTGCATGAACAAGAAGGCGATACGATCAGTCAGGTCCTGTCCTATGTCGAATTCGACCCGCAAGACTGCGTCGCCGCTTTCCGCAAAATGGTGGACGAGGCGATCTCGACCGGTACTCTGCAAGCCAAGGACCGCAAAACCCTGATGAGAGCCTATCGCGACTCGATCAACGGCTACACCTATTACGAATAAAAAGGAGACACACCATGGGCAAAACACTGGTTGTCGGCGCTGGCGGCGTATCCCACGCAGCCGTGCACAAGATGGCGATGAATTTAGATATCTTCACCGAAATCACTCTGGCCAGTCGCACGAAATCGAAATGCGATGCCATCGCAGCGGCCGTCAAGGATCGCGTCGGCGTCGAGATCAAGACCGCTGAACTGGACGCCCACAAGGTCGAAGATACGGTCAAACTGATCAAGGAAACCGGGGCCGAGATTCTCGTGAACCTCGCCCTACCCTATCAGGATCTGGTGCTGATGGACGCGTGCCTCGAGGCTGGTATCCACTACCTCGACACTGCGAATTATGAGCCCGAGGATGAAGCCAAGTTCGAATACCACTGGCAATGGGCCTATCAGGAGCGCTTCAAAGCGGCCGGCCTGACCGCCATCCTCGGCTCGGGCTTCGATCCGGGTGTGACATCCGTCTTCGCGAAATGGCTCAAGAAACATAAGCTGGAAACGATCCGCCAGATCGACGTACTGGACGCCAATGGCGGCAGCAACGACCAGGAATTCGCCACCAACTTCAACCCGGAAATCAACCTGCGCGAAGTGCTGGCCGAAGTGCGTCACTGGGAAAACGGCGCGTGGCAACACTCCCCCGCCATGACCCACAAGGTCGAATTCGACTTCCCCGCCATCGGTCCCAAAAACATGTACCTGATGTATCACGAGGAGCTGGAATCGCTTAGCACTCACTTCCCCGAGATCGAGCGCGCCCGATTCTGGATGACCTTCGGCGATGCCTACATCACCCACGCCAAGGTGCTGGAAAACGTCGGCATGACCCGCATCGACCCGGTGATGCATGACGGCAAGGAGATCATCCCGATCCAGTTCCTGAAAACCCTGCTGCCCGACCCCGGCGATCTGGGCGCGGAGACCAAGGGCAAAGCCTGCATCGGCGACATCGCCACAGGTCAGGCCAAGGACGGGTCGGGGGAAAAAACCTACTACATCTACAATATCTGCGACCACGAAGAGTGCTACGCCGAGGTCGGCAGCCAGGCCGTCAGCTACACCACCGGCGTCCCCGCCATGATCGGCGCAGCCCAAGTGCTGAAAGGCAACTGGACGCAACCGGGCGTCTGGAACATGGAACAGCTCGACCCGGACGACTTCATGGACATGCTGAACACACAAGGCCTGCCCTGGCAGGTCCACGAGCTTGACGGCCCAGTCGAGTTCTAGATCCAGAACTTCATCTGGCTAAAAATATCCCGGGGGGTCCGGGGGGCTGGCCCCCCGGCCTCTCCACAATCGGAGACGCCCGACATGTCCGACATGATGACCACCCAAGCCGGAGACGCCGGTGCCTTCCGCAATTTCGACCTCAGCCGCGTCCCCACACCCTGCTTTGTGGTCGACGAAAAAGCGGTCGAACGGAACCTGACCATCCTCTCCGAGATCGGCACCCGCTCCGGCGCACATATCCTCAGCGCGCTCAAAGCGTTTTCAATGTTCTCACTGGCCCCGCTGGTGCGCCAACACCTCGGTGGCACCTGCGCCTCTGGCATCTATGAGGCGCGACTGGGCCGCGAGGAATACGGTGGTGAGGTCGCAACCTTCTGCGCTGGCTACAAAGACGCGGATATCTACGAAATCCTGTCGCTCTCCGACCACATCATCTTCAACTCGCCCGCGCAAAAAGACCGCTTCCTCGCCAAAGCCCAAGCGACCAATGTGCAGATCGGCCTGCGCATCAATCCGGAACATTCCGAAGGCGAGATTCCCAAATACGATCCCTGCGCGCCCTGTTCACGCCTTGGGACACCCGTCAGCCAACTGACCGAAGACACTCTGACCGGCGTGGACGGGCTGCACATGCACACGCTCTGCGAACAGGGCTTCGAACCGCTGCAACGCACATGGGCCGCGGTCGAGCCGAAACTCAAACCCTTCCTCGGCCAGCTCAAATGGCTGAATTTCGGCGGCGGGCACCATATCACCCGCGATGACTACGACCGGGACGAGCTCGTGGAATTCATCAAATCCATCCGTGAGACATACGGTATCGACGTCTACCTCGAACCCGGCGAGGCCGTCGCCTTGGACGCAGGGATTCTGGTCGGAGAAGTCCTCGACCTGCCGACTAACGGAATGCCCCTTGCGATCACCGATATCTCGGCCACCTGCCACATGCCCGACGTGATCGAGGCCCCCTATCGCCCCGCCCTGATGGGTGAGGCTGATGCAGGTCATACTTACCGCCTTGGCGGGCCGTCCTGCCTGGCCGGTGACGTGATCGGCGACTACACATGGGACAAACCGCTGGAAATCGGCCAGCGTTTCGCTTTTCTCGATCAGGCGCACTACTCGATGGTCAAGACCAACACGTTCAACGGCGTTCCCTTGCCAACCATCGCCCTGTGGAACAGCGAAACGGACGAACTGAAGATCATCAAACAGTTTAGCTATGAAGACTTCAAGGACCGCCTCTCATGAGCATTTTCCTCGACAGTGAACTAACTGCGTCTGAACGCACCGAAGACGCGCGGTTCCGCGTAATCCCTGTGCCGCTGGAGCGCACCGTGTCCTATGGCTCGGGCACCGCCAAAGGCCCCGACGCTATCATCGAGGCTAGCAATGAGCTGGAGCGCATCACCGGCCATGCCGAGCCTTGCGTCGAAGGCATCTTCACAGAAGACCCGCTGGATTGCGACGCCCCCTTGCCCGAGGTTATGGAGCGACTCGCCCAACGCACCGAGGCCGCCATTCGCGCGGGCAAAGTGCCTGTGACGCTGGGCGGGGAGCATTCGCTCAGTTACGGCGCGGTAATGGGCGTGGCGCGGGCGCTGAACCAACCCATCGGCATCGTTCAAATTGACGCCCATGCCGACCTACGCAATGCGTATCAGGGCGAGAAACACTCTCACGCGTCGGTCATGCACCTTTTGGCAGAAGAAGGCATCAAACTGGCCCAGTTCGGGGTCCGCGCGTTCTCGACCGAAGAGGCCAAAAGCCGGTTGAAAAACCACGTCTTCCACGTCGACGCCGAGGAGCTGGTCACAGGCAACATCCACGCGGTCGACCTGCCCGAGGACTTCCCCGAGCTGGTCTATGTCAGCTTTGACGTGGACGGTCTGGACCCCTCGTTGATGCCCGCCACCGGCACCCCGGTTCCGGGCGGTTTGGGCTATTATCAGGCGCTGCGATTGGTCGAACACGCCCTGAAAGGCCGCAAATGCGTGGGTTTCGATGTGGTCGAGCTGGCCCCCGACGGCAATGCAGCGTGGGACTTTACCGCGGCACAAGTCGTCTATCGGCTGATGGCAGCCTGTTAACCCTCGGACGTTTCGTTCAGCTCCATGTGCCCGTTGCCCTTGCTCAGCACGCGGCGCAGCATCGGCTCGAAGAATTCCAGCGGTTTGGTCCGATAGTCCGGGTCGAACGCCTTTTGATCGTATTCGTGGCAAAAATAGCGGCAGTCCTCCCAGTACGGGCTGTCGCGGTACTTGTCGCGGGCATTTCGATCTCCGCCCCAATGGTGGTTGTAGTAGTACCCTTGAAAGACACAGTGATGTTTCAAAATCCAATAGGTCTTTTCGCTGACATAGGGCTTCATCATTGCGGCTGATAACTCACCATGATTGTAGGGGGACAGAATATCGCCAGTGTCATGGATCAAGGCCGCTACGACCAATTCCTCATCCGCGCCATCCTCATAGGCACGGGTCGCGGCCTGAAGACTGTGCTGGTAGCGATTCACCGGGTACGGCGTCCAGTCTTCGTCCAGCGAGCGGATCGCATCCAGAATTCGGTCGGGCAGAGCGGCGTTATAGGCCTCTTCATATTCGATGACGGCATCCCAGTCGGCTTTGGTCGCCTCCTCGAAACTGGTCCAGGTGGGTTTGTGGCTTTTGTCCAGCATCGCGCGGTCCTTTGGCTGATTTGTTCAGCGAGGATAGAACAAACGGCTTGCCCAAAAAAATGAATTGATTTTATCATATCAATTAAAAAATACTTTCAACATGCAAACCAAAGCCCTTGAGACCTTTCTGTGCGTTGCCGAAACCGGAGGCTTTCACGCGGCGGCCCGCAAGCTGAACATCACCCAGACGGCTGTCAGCGCCCGCATCCGATTGATCGAAGAAGAAACCGGAAAGCCCCTGTTCACCCGCGGCGCCGGGGGCACTAGGCTGACGGAATTCGGACGCCAATTCCGGCCCTATGCGGAACAGATGCTGTCGCTTTGGTCCTTTGCTTCCCGCGATCTGCCTGCCCAATCACAGAACCGGGTCGCTTTGCGTTTAGGTGCGCAACTCAGCATTTGGGACCCTTTGCTGGTCGATCTCGCGGTGCGTTTTGAGCAGCGGCTTGGGCAAATTCTGCTAACGCTGAATTATGATCACGATCTGAACATGGTCGACGCCGTTGCGACCCATGTTCTTGACGCGGCGCTGACACATGAAAAACCAACAGATGCGCGGGTTGAGTGTAAGGAACTTGCCCCAGAGCGGTTGATATTGGTTCAGGCAACCACCAACCTGTACGATCCCGTCTTCGTCAATCTGGAACTAGGCGAGGTCTATCAGGATCATATTCGGTCAATCGCGCGACAGGCGTCGACTCAATCGGTCTTTCTGGGAAATTGCATGATGGCCCTGCGCTATATCCTCAAGAGGGGCGGAACCGGCTATTTCCCCGAATATCTCGTTGATGAGTATCTACACGCTGGCGATCTATGCCGCGTGATCGGTTCGCGCGACCTTTTGCTGCCTGTTTACCTGATCGCCCGAAAGAACAGTCCAGCCCTGGAAAGCGTTCTGGGGTGCGTGACAGACCTTAGAGGAGCAAGCTAGGCCGCAGACAGCGCTGTTCGCCGTCTGGTCCGCAACAGCGGGCGTCCTGCGATCACCAGAAACACGCACGAAATCAGGATGCCCAAAATCGCTGGTAGATAGAGCAATATCCACAGGTCCGGGTCGTCGATCACGACAGGTGACACAAATCCCCGAACGCCCTCGAGCAGGACCAGAATCGTAAACGCCCCGAAAATCTGTGGCCACAGCCCGAACCTTGAAAAACTTCCCAACATCAAAGTGGCATATCCGGCCATCGCGACTGCGACGCATATGGCAATCCACGAAAACCTCTGATGCAGTTCGTCGATCAACTCACCTGCGCTGAACTCCTCTGCAGCAATAATTTTATCCCGGCTTTGCAAAAGCTCGAGGGTGGGAATGGCTTCGAGACTGCGATTATTTATCCGGTTGGTGTTTGTCATCCCAGAGATGTCATAAGACGCGTCCTCAAACAGGGTCGATGACAGCGTTCGCCCATCTTTGGTCAACCGCAAAGCGACCCCGTCCACCATCACAAGGTGTATCCCCTCGCCACTATTGACCAGATAGGCGGTTTTGCTTGAGTAGCTGACCGGATTATCCTCATCCCGACGGTCAGAGACGAACACCTCGTACAGAGTCCCATCCAGGTCAATCCGTCCGATATAGACCGTCACACCAACTGCGGGGTGCATAAACTCACCCTCATTCAATAGCTGGGCGGTGACATCGCCTGCGACCTCAGCCTGACGTCGCTCAAGCTGATCAACGGACGCGGGGCGTAGGAAGACACTGATCGCAGCCATCATCAGCCCCGTAATCAGCCCAAACAGAAACACGGCGCGCGCCAACCGCCACGGGCTGGACCCGGTGGCTAGCATGACCGTCAGTTCGCTTTCCCGGCTCAGACGATTGGTGGCATAGACGGCGGCGGCAAACACCGCCATCGGCATCACGGTTCGTATCAGGGTGGGAAGGGTCAGGGCGGTGAACTCCAGAAACACCATAGCCGACTGCCCGCCGCTGATCACACGGTCAAACAGGCTGACCGACCGGGTGATCCAGAAAACACCCACCAGAACCAAGGTGAAAAAGCCGAACAGAATCAGCAGTTGCCGCAGGAAATAGCCATCGAAGCGCGACATGAGACTCCATCCGTCTGATCAAGTTCCCGCCGACAGTATTGTATTAGGAAAGCCGTGGAAACCGCGATTGGACACTCGGCTGAATTTTACCTCAATCCGGCAGCAGGTGAATAGTCAGATAGCACAAAAGCTGAAAACCACCCTGAACCATGTGGTTTTCTTCCAGATCAAATTTCATGACCGTCTGATCGGACAAAAAGAACGCAAGCCACAAGCCAATTGACACCACAAAGGCCGTATCAACGCGTTTGATCCAAAGCTTCCTGTTCTGATAAGGCGTTGCAACTGCGATTAAAAACAGCAAGGCCGCAATCAAAGCCCAAGCGATGATACCGACGAACAGGGCGATATCCACGGCCGGAGTCGCTCCGAACTGCTCAAGTGTTTTTTGCAAGAACGGATAATTGTGCCCATCGAACCACGGCGTAGACGTATACCCAAGCAGCTCCAGACCACCGATAAAGTCGGTGAGGAAAGCAAAGGCCCACCATATGAACCAGAACGCCACAAGGCTTTGCTTAAAGAAAATACGCATGGATTGCCCCCAAAACAGCAAAAACTCATCAAGAACGCGGCCAACACTACTTGATTTGCTGAAAATCCAGAAATTCCGGCCAGACTGCTATGACGCCAACAGCGTGCACGCACTTGAAATTTTGAGGGAAATGGCAGGGGCAGCAGGGTTCGAACCCGCGACCTACGGTTTTGGAGACCGTCGCTCTACCAACTGAGCTATACCCCTAAGGTGCGCCTCAGATATGCCAGCCGCGCGGCGGACTCAAGAGGCTTTTTGAGATTCAGCTACAGTTATGTATTCCACAAACAAGTTGCGCGCGGCGTTGAGTTCTATAAGACACATTTTCGCCAACAGAAGGACGCCTGACGTGAACATCCGCAAGAAAATTGCCGACAGCGAAGCCGTCCTGGACTGGGCGGCCCGGCGGATCGCAAGCTATATCCGGATGGTCAACCGCAATACCAAGTGGCAACGTATCGGGTACGAAGAACTTGACCAACTGGCCGATCAAGGCGAACCGGTCATCGTTGTTCTGTGGCATCAGCGACTGGCGCAATCGCCTTATTTCTTTCCGTTGGACAAGGGTCGCATCTGTTCGATCACCTCGTCGGCACGTGCAGGCAGCATGGTGGGCCGGGTGCAGAAGCTGTTCGGCATGGACACGATTGCCATGTCCAGCCACAAGCGCCACGTCGCATTGTCGCGCGAAGTTCTCGGAAAGATGAAGCAGGGTATCTCGATCGGGATCGCCGCCGATGGTCCGCGTGGGCCTGAACGCGTATCTTCAACCGTGCCCCTGATCTGGGCGCGCACCTCGGGCAAACGGGTCTTCGGCATCACGTTCTCAGCCAAACACGGAAGCGAGGCCGGAACCTGGGATCGCCTTCTGATGCCGCGCCCGTGGCGGAACGAGGGCGTTTTTTTGTGCCGCGAATGGACGGATCCCGTTCCGCGCAAAGCGACCGAAGACCAGATCGAAGCGCTGCGCCTCAGCCTTGAAAAACATATGAACGACATCACCGCCGAGGCTGACCGGATGGTCGGGCGCGAGCCGTGGTCGCCGAAGGGCTAACCGCCCCTCAGCCTTTGCATCAGATAGATTTCGCTGCCTTCGGGGATCGGCTCGGTCAGACCGCTGGCGACAACGCGCCCGTCAATCGCGATGGACACGCCGGCATCTATCGGCCCCTGAAGCTGAGGATGCAGCCGCACCAGTTCCTGTAGCAGCTCACCCGTGGTTTTGGCATCGACCTCCACTACCTGCTGGCCCCCGGTCAAAGACCGAAGGCCAGACCAGAGGTGAACCTCAACCATTGTCCCTAAGCGCGGCCAGAATGCGCGGCGGGGACATCGGCAGTTGCTTCATTCGTACGCCTGCCGCTTGCGATACCGCATTTGCGATAGCGGCCAGAGGCGGCACGATTCCTGTTTCGCCCACTCCGCGCACGCCGAACGGGTGGCCAGGGTTGGGGACTTCGACAATCACCGTGTCGATCATGGGCAGGTCACTGGCGACGGGGATGCGATAGTCAAGGAAGATCGAGTTTTGCAGCCGACCATCCTCGCCATAGATATATTCCTCGTTCAGCGCCCAACCGATCCCTTGTGCAGCGCCGCCTTGGTACTGGCCTTCCACATAGGTCGGGTGGATAGCCTTGCCCGCGTCCTGAATGACCGTATAGCGGGTGATGCTGGTCTTACCCGTTTCCGGGTCAACTTCGGCATCCACAATATGCGTGCCGAAGGATACACCTGCACCTTCGGGAGTCGCCTCAAAATGGCCCGAGATCGGCCCCCCGGTGCTGCCCATATCGGCCGTGATATCAGCCAGTGGCATCGGATCGAAATCTCCGGCATTGGGGCCGGACGGGACAGCGCAACCGTTTTCCCATTTTACCGCGTCCACAGGGATGCCCCACTTGGCCGCCGCGCGTTCGCTTAGTTTCTCAACTGCATGTCTGGCTGCCTTGATGGTCGCCAGACCGCTGGCATAGGTCACGCGTGAACCGTGGCTGACATCGTTATAGCCCAGCGTCGCCGTATCCGCGATTGTCACACGGATGTTTTCGTAAGGGATACCCAGCACTTCGGCCGCCATCAGCGCCATCGACGCGCGCGAACCCCCAATATCGGGCGTCCCCACCATCAACTGCGCCGAGCCGTCCTCGGACAGGGCCAGCGACACGCTTGTCTCGCCGCCGTGGTTGAACCAGAACCCGCAGGAAATCCCACGCCCCTGTCCCGGTTTCAGCGGGGCCGAATAATGCGGATGCGCCTTGGCCGCTTCCAGCGTTTCAACAAGACCTATGCGCTGATAGCGCGGGCCATAGCTGGCCTTGGACCCTTCATGGGCCGCGTTTTTCAGGCGTACATCGACTGGGTCCAGACCCAGCTTCTTGCACAGCTCGTCAATCACCGACTCGACTGCGAACGCACCCATTGGCGCACCCGGCGCGCGATAGGCCGCCTGTTTTGGGCGGTTGGCCATGACGTCATAGCCGATCTGCTTGACGTTGGTCAGGTTGTAAGGCGCAAAGGCGCACATGGCGGTCATGTCGCCGGGCGCGCCCGGGAATGCCCCACCCTGCAAGCGGAATACACCCTGCGCGGCAGAGATTGTGCCGTCCTTCTTCATCCCGATTTTGATGTCCATCGACGCCGAGGCGGTCGGACCGGTCGCCCGGAACACCTCGGATCGGGTCATCACAACTTTAACGGGCCGGTTGGCTTTGCGGCTGAGTGCTAGCGCGACAGGTTCGATGAATACCGTTGTCTTGCCGCCGAAACCGCCTCCGATCTCGGATGCGGTGACGCGCAATTGCGAGGTTTCGATGCCCAAAAGCGCCGCACAAGTTTTTTGCGCGATCCAGTGACCTTGGGTGGTACACCACAGCTCACCCTTGCCGTCATTGCCCAGCATCCCCAGACAGGCATGCGGTTCGATATAGCCCTGATGGGTGGCTTCGGTGACGAAACTGTCTTCGATCACCAGATCGGCCTCGGCGAACCCGGCCTCGACATCGCCATGGCCGCTTTCGTGATAACGCACGACGTTGGGATGCATCCCCTCAGGCACGGAATAGTCCGCAGCCCCTTCGCGGATGACCGGCGCGTCGGAGGCCATCGCCTTGTCCACGTCAGTGACGTGGGGCAGAACCTCGTACTCGACCTCGATCAGTTTCAGCGCGTCGCGTGCGGCCAGAGCCGAAGTCGCCGCGACAGCCGCAACTGCGTGCCCGTCATACAGCGCCTTTTCACCCGCCATGACGTTTTCCAGCACATTCCAGAACTCACCTTCCAGACCGGGCATGAACGGCACTTCGGCGAAATCGGCGCGGGTGACGACGGCTTTGACATCCTTCAACGCCTCGGCCTTGGACGCGTCGATCTTCACGATCCGTGCATGGGCATGGGGCGAGCGCAGGATCGCGCCGTGCAGCATCCCAGGGGCTGACATGTCCGCTCCAAACTTGGCACGGCCTGTGACCTTGTCCAGCCCGTCTGGGCGGTTCGGGCGGGTGCCGACAAAGGTAAATTCTGTCTTTCGATCGTCCAGAGCCATTACGACGCCTCCCGCAATTCTTCCGCCGTTTCCATCACGGCGCGAATGATCTTGTCATAACCGGTGCAGCGGCACAGGTTGCCTGCCAGCCAATACCGGGTTTCTTCCTCGGTCGGGTTGGGGTTCTTTTCCAGCAGCGACTTGGCCGCCACCAGAATGCCCGGTGTGCAGATGCCGCATTGCAGGGCGGCATGGTCGATGAACTTCTGCTGCAACGGGTGCAACACGTCACCATCTGCGAGACCTTCGACAGTTTCGATCTGCTTACCGTCTGCCTCGGCACCCAACATCAGGCACGAGCAGACCAAACGGCCATCGACTGTGACGGAACACGCACCGCAATCGCCGGTGCCGCAGCCCTCTTTCGCGCCGGTCAGGTTCAGCTTGTCGCGCAGACAGTCCAGCAGGGTTTCACGGGGGTCGCACAGAAAATCGACCTCATCCCCGTTTACGGTGGTGGATACATGGAGCTTGCTCATGCTTTCTCTCCTTTCGCGCGGGCATAGGCGATTTTCGCGGCACGCTTGGCCAGAACGCCAGCGACCTCGGTGCGGAATGCGATCGTGCCGCGTTTATCGTCAATCGGGTTACAGGCCGCAGAGGCCGCCGCCGCCAGCGCGTCCAGCGCGGTATCGTCCAGAGTGCTACCGATGATGGCCTTGGCGCAATCTTCAACCAGCAGGACGGTGGGGGCGACCGCGCCCAGGGATACACGCGCCTCGGTCACGGTGTCGCCGTCCAGACGCAGGCTAACACCTACGCCAACCACGGCGATGTCCATCTCGGTGCGCGGAATGAACCGCAGATAGGCGTCGCCCGCGTTGTCCCCGCGCACGGGGATATTCACGGCTGAGACAACCTCGCCCTTGGCCAGTGACGTTTTGCCGGGGCCGGTGGGGATGTCTTCGACGGCCACCTCGCGTTCACCCTCGGGGCCGGTCACCGTCACACTCACGCCTGCCGCAACCATCGCAGGTACCGAATCCGCCGCCGGAGAACCATTGCACAAGTTGCCGGTCAGCGTCGCGCGGCCCTGCACCTGCGTGGATCCGATCAGGTCCATCGCCTCAACCACACCGGGCCAGTCGCGGCCTAGGTCGGGGTGTTCGCTCATCTCGGCACCGGTGGCGGCAACGCCCAGCGTCCAGCTTCCATCAGCGTTGCGGGTTATGTCGCTGACACCGTCGATTTTCTTGATGTCGATCAGCGTGTCGGGTGTGACCAGTTCCGAGCGCAGCTGCACCAGAACATCCGTTCCACCGGCCAGAAAGCGGGTGACACCCGTTGCGTTTGCAGCCAGAGCCGACGCCTCGGCGAAACTGGCGGGGCTGTGATAATCCATGAAAATACCTCGCACCTGTTGATCAGGATTCACTAGGGTTCGCAGGGGACGTTAGTGCAGCACCGCCCCGGCGTCCATGGCTGGAACGACCAAATTTTGCGATTCAAAATGTCGTTTCTAAACTTCCGATCAGAGGTCGATCTCGATCACGCCATCTTTTTGCGCAGCTCGGCTTTGGCAAAGGATGATCGACCCCTCGCGCTGCTTGTTGGACAAAACGAAATCGCGGTGTTCGACCTCGCCCGAGATCACGCCGCACTTACAGACCCCGCAGATGCCGTCAGCGCATTTCACATCCACGTGTATCCCCGCCTCATTCAACACCTGCGCGGCGTCCTTGTCGGCAGGCACGGCCAGATCGCGGCCCGACTTGGCCAGCCGCAGGGTGAATTCGTGATTCTCGTAATCGGGTTGTTCGGGGACTGAGAAATACTCCAGATGCCGCGCCTCATCGGGAAAGCCCTGACGCTCAGCCGCCTGCATCACCCCGTCCATGAACCGATCCGGGCCGCAGGTATAGACATGCCAGCCGGTCTGATAAGCCGACAGGATCGCATCCAGATCAGCGCGCGTGCCCTCGTCCGAGAAATGATAGTGGACGCGATCCGCCCACGGCATCGTCGCCAGATCCTGCAGATACCCGGCCCCGGCGCGGGTGCTGGCGGAATAGTGCAGCTCGAACGGTTTGCCCAAGGCGTGCAGACGATGAGCAAAGGCGATCATCGGCGTGATGCCGATCCCGCCGCCCATCAGAAACGTCTTGGTGGCGCCCTCGTCCAGTTCGAAATGGTTGATGGGCTTCGAGATGAAGACCTTGCGCCCTTCGCTAAAGATACGATGCAGCAGGACCGAGCCGCCGCGCCCGTCATCCTCGCGCAGTACACCGATCTGATATGTCATTCGGTCCGCCGGATTACCGGACATGGTATATTGCCGCAGGAATTCCGGCGCGACCAGAACGTCCAGATGCGCGCCAGCGGTCCATTCCGGCAAGGGCGACCCGTCCAGCGTCGAGAATTCGTACTTGGTCACATCCGTCGTCATCTTACCAACCTTCGTCAGCTCAACCCGCATCACCGGAGCATCGCCCGCGATCGCGTATCGGTGGATCACCGACATATCTCCAGCAGCTTTGCGGGTCTTGTATTCATCTGCGCTCACCATTGCCTGATACGCGGCGATCCCGGCCTCACGGTCCATGGCAAAGGGATAGGGCCATGGATGCGGTGCAAGGTAGGCGGGGTAAACCGCAAGCGTCTGGTCTTCGTATTTCAGATCAAGATCGGTTTGCAGGTCACGCCGGTTCAACGGATGCTCAGTCGGGCGGTACGCGCCGTCCGATTGCAATTCGATGTCCCACCACCATTTCTTGATGTCGTTCAGGCCGCCATTGCCGACAGCGTCATCCAGTTTCGCCAACGCTGGCGCGGCCTGGGGAATATTCATCGCGGCCCATCGGAAGGGGCGCTCTTTGAAAATCCCCTCAAGGTTCCATGGGCAGGTCTTCATGCACCGCCCGCACATCGCACCGCCCGGCGTGGTCACGCGGTAGGTGGCACATTTCTGGCTGTCGGATTTCCAGATTTCATAGCCGTTGAACATCAGCTTCGGTCCAGCGGTGATTGCGCCCGAGGGACATTCGCGGGCGCATTTGTTGCAGCTCTCGCAAAAGGTTTGCAGGCCGAAGTCTATGGGTTTGTCATGGACCATCGGCATATCCGTCGTCACCGCACCGGATTTCAGGCGCGGCCCAAGGTAGGGATTCAGGATCACCTCTCCGATCCGGCTGACCTCACCCAACCCGGACAGCAACAGAAGGGGCGGTTGCAGCACCTCACCATCCATTACCGTATGCGCGCGGGCCTTGTACCCGAGGTTACGGATCTGCTGCGCGATCACCCCACCCAGAAGCGAGAACCGCAGATAGGCGCGCATCGACTGAGCGACACTGATCCAGTCATCGCCGCTGGCGCCCTCCATCGTTTCATAGCCCTGGTCGATGATCATGCTGATGGCTTGGTCGTGGGGCGGATTGATCTCCTCGCCCGTCGCATCATGGGAGTACCACGCCCATTCGGGGCAGCGGCTAAGGCCCACCGCATCAACGCCCAGAAAATACGTGGCCGCCTTGATATTCGCGGCATTGTGTGCGGTATCGGTTGGTGGAGGGGTGTCCGCGCTTTCCCCATCCTGCAACAACACAAACGCGCCCAGCGCACGGCGTTGCGCGAAACTGGGGGCCGCTTTGCGAACGTAGTAGCCGCCTTTCGCCGCGTCCTGCAGATTTTTGCCCATATCGCCGAATTGCGCACGGGCAAACATGTCAGCGCGCTTGGGGACGCGGGCGACGTTTTCTTCGTCAATATAAGTGGTGGGTGCGTCGACTCGTTTGAGTTTTTCAAACGGATGCGCCCCATCGACATAGCGCCGCTTGGCATAAGCGTCGCGGTTCAGCGCGTTCTTGGCAAACCCAGTACCCAGCCACCAAGCGGGGCCTTGGGTGTGAAACCACGGCTGCTGGGCCATCGGCGCCAATGGCTGATCATACGCGATCTCCATCTCGGTCGTCACGGCAGCCAGCCCGAACCGTTTGCCCAGCCATGGGGCAACGACCTCTCCGTCCTCGACCGAACACAGACCCGCCGCGACGGCGAGCTTTCCCAGATCAACTTCGGTTGACATGACAGTGTGCGCACGCGCGTCAAACCCCAGAATGCGGATGTAATTGGCGATGACCACCGCGTTCTCGGTGGCCAGCAGACATGCGCGGTGGTCCTGCGCGTTCATGATCCAGTCGGACCCGGGTTCTTCCGGTTTTGGGTCGCGGTTGTATTCGTACAGAAAGACAATCGCGTAACGATGACGGTCCATGGGGCGCGGCTCGGCCTCCATGCTTTCCTTCAAATCGGCCATGATCAGATCAATGCCGGACGCCAGCGTCTTTGTCTGGCGCGTCTTCAACGCATGGGCCAGACGGTCAATATCGGGGTTGCGGCGGGGTTCGGACAGCAACGCTTCGGCGGGTAGAGGACCGCAGCCCATCATGGATGCATCGTTGAAATATCCAAACGCCTTCAGGTGGTTGGCACGCGCTGTCGGGTCCGGGGGTATTTCGGACGGCACCGGGTTCACGAACCCGTCGCGGATCGCATCCATCATCGCCTGAAACTCACCCATCGCATTCACGATACTTTCGGGCTGATTGGGGCGCTGGAAACTGAGAACCGGCATCTGACGGACCCCAGACAGATCAGGCAACGCAGTCTGCCGAGCCAGCCGTTCCAACGGGTACGACCCCATATGGACCGGCCTGTTCCTGTCCGAAAAAAAGCGGATCCCCATCGCGTGCCTCCTGTTTGCTCAACGTCATCTAAATCGTCATGGACCGCCGATCCATTCATGAATTATCATAAGCGACATGAACAAAATTGATTTCACTGACCTTGATGGCAAAGTTCTGCGCGTCTTTTTGACGATACTCGAGGAGAATTCGGTTTCAAAGGCAGCGGACCGAATGGGCGTTACGCAATCGGCGATCAGCCATACGCTTGCCAAGCTGAGGCAGGTTCTGGGCGACCCTTTGTTCGTTCGATCAGGTCAAGGCCTGATACCGACCGAACGCGCCTTGTCCCTGAAAGAACCAGTGCAAGGCGTGCTTGATGGATTGCGGGCGCTGACAGACGATCGCCCGTTCGATCCGCTATCCGAGGAATTGCACGTTCAAATCGCGACAAACGACATGCCGCGAGAGTTGATCTTCCCCAAACTGCTCCGCACCGTCCGCGCCGAAGGTATCAGACTGCGGCTTGGCTTTATTCCCTCGGGCGTGCCGGATCCGGACCTGCTGCGCAGCGACCGGTGTCAGTTGATGCTGTCCCCATTGCCACCGGACGGGCCGGACATCTTTCAAAAGCGTGTCCTCAGCAGCCCGTTGATGATCTATTACGACGGAACCCGCCGCCAGCCGCCGACCGATTGGAAAGCATATTGCGAAACCGAACATGTCGAGGTGCGGTTCACGGACGGGCGCAGTTCGCGCGCGGTCATGCGGGGTGTGGACCAAAACCAGATCAGGCCAGCCACCGTCACCTTACCCCATTTCAACGCCATCCCATCCTTCGTGAAAGGAAGCGACCTGATTTCAACCGACACGGCCTTGATGAGGCACGGTCCCCTCGCCGCGCTGGATTGCGCGCCGTTGCCGTTTCACTGTGAACCGGTTTCAATCTACATGGTCTGGCATCAGAGGTTTGCCAATGACCCCGCGCATCGCTGGTTGCGGGGACGAATAGAACGCATAGCGGGCACGCTTCACGATTGAGACAGCAGCCAGTTCTTAATCAACGCAACCAATTCGGGCTGCCGGGGTTTTGCCGGGCTGACGACATGGAACCCAAGGTCTTCGATCAGAACATCCGGCAGGGGCCGTTCAAGCCGTCCTGATGCAAGTTCCGTCGCGACCAGAGGTTCATGTGCCAGCGCAATCCCCTGCCCCGAGGTGGCCGCGTCAATGGCCAAACTCGTCTGGCTGAAGCTCATCACCCGAGGCTTACCATCCAGCCCAAGGCGTTCAAGGAACAGCGGCCACAACCCATGCGTATCGTTCAGAAGAACGTGGTCCCAAAGGTCTTCCGGCTTAGTGATCTGCCTTGCCAATTTGGGGCTGCAGACCGGGACGAATGCATTTGAAAACAGGGGGGTTGATGTCAGGCCTGCCCCAAACGGCGCTCGCCCCTGCCGCACGGCGATGTCCACGCCGTCACCCTTGAAATCCGCCAGCCGTTCCCGCGCATCAATTTTGACCGAGATGTCGGGGTGCCTGTCTGTCAGGTCCGGCAAACGCGGCACCAGCCATTTTGAAGCAAAGCTTGGTGTCACTGAAACAACAACCTGCTGATCGCTGGACAATTCATCCACGGCGTCTTCAATCAACCTGAACGCCCGGCGCAGTGGCGCATGAAAACGACGACCCGCCTCGGTCAGCGCCAAACCGCGTGGCAGACGTTCAAACAGCTTTTCCGCCAGTCGGGCCTCAAGCCCACGGACCTGTTGCGCCACGGCACCCTGAGTGACGCCAAGCTCCTCTGCTGCAAGCCGGAAATTCAAGTGCCGGGCCGCAGCTTCAAAAGCGCGGAGCGCGTTCAATGGGGGCAAGGCTGCCATCTGCCTATCCTGTAGTTTTTCTACAGCATAAAGACAGAAGAACTGATTGGTCAAACTGCCAGTCAGAGCGCATCCTTAGGGCACCAGACATCGGAGGCTTGAGATGACAAAAGTAGCGCTAATTACAGCAGGTGGCAGCGGCATGGGGGCAGATTCCGCCCGCCGCTTGGCCGCCGACGGGTTCAAGGTGGGCATCCTGTCCTCGTCGGGCAAAGGCGAGGCATTGGCGCATGAACTGGGCGGGGTCGGCGTGACCGGCTCGAACCAGTCGACAGACGACCTGCAAAAACTGGTCGATGCAGCGATGGCCCATTGGGGACGCATAGATGTGCTTGTGAATTCGGCGGGGCACGGGCCGCGCGCGCCCATTCTGGACCTGACCGATGAAGACTGGCACACGGGAATGGATGTGTATTTCATGAACGCCGTCCGGCCAACGCGGCTGGTGACGCCGATCATGCAGGCGCAAGGCGGTGGCTCGATCATCAACATATCGACCTTTGCCGCGTTCGAGCCTGACCCCGTGTTTCCAACCTCGGGCGTGTTCCGCGCCGGCCTTGCCGCCTTCACCAAGCTGTTTTCGGACAAATATGCCGCCGACAATATCCGCATGAACAACGTCCTACCCGGCTTTATTGACAGCCTGCCCGAGAAAGAGGACTTCCGCGCCCGCATTCCTATGGGCCGATATGGGCGCAGCTATGATGAGATCGCCTCGGTCGTTGCATTGCTTGCGTCAGAAGGCGGGGGTTACATCACGGGCCAGAACATTCGCGTTGACGGCGGCATTACCCGGTCGGTCTGAGTTCAAAACCGCGCTTTGACAAAATGGGTCAACGCCGCGCCGGTTTCAAAATAGGCGCGGCGCAGGCCAGTCCAGCTTTCGCGGTATTCCACCACCGAGGGGACGGGCAAGAGATCGCGATCTTCTTGCAACAGGCTTTCGGCCACCAACCGGCCAAAGACGGTTCCCGGCCCGATGCCGCGCCCAGAATACCCATGGACAGAAAGCGCATTTGGGCCAATCTCGGTGATCTTCGGGATATGATCTGAGGTCATCGCGATCCGCCCGTGCCAACCCTCAGTCAACGGCTGGTCGGACAGTTGCGGGAACAGTTCGGACAATTTGCGCCGAATCCAGCGCCTGTGCGCTCCGCCCCCCGCGTGGGAAAGATCACCCATCGCACCGATAATGAACCGGCCATCCTGATCAACGCGGAACGACGTCATGATCAACCCAGTATCCCAACACCCTTCTCCGCCCGGCAAAATGCTGGAGCGCAGGTTGTCCGACAAGGGTGCGGTGGAAAACTGGAAATAGTAGACGGGGACATAAGCCGGTGCCGAAGCAGCGAGGTTTAGGTGATAGGCGTTTGTGGCCTGAATCACGGCCTTGGCCCGCACCGAGCCTCGTTCCGTTTCAAGTACCCAGATATCCCCATCACGCGTCAGCGACTGACCCGGGCTGCGCGTGAATACCTGCACCCCGGCCTCGGACGCAGCCCGTGCAAGCCCGCGCACATAGCCCAGCGGCTGAATGGTTCCGGCCCGTGGATCAAACAGCGACCCGTGGAAAGCCGCGCTGCCTGTGCGTTGGCGCGTCTGATCGGTGGATAACAACTCAACCGGCGCACCCACCGCGCGTTGCTGCGCGTAGCGGTTTTGCAGGTCTTTCAAACCCGCACAGGAATGGGCGCAATGCAGGGTTCCGTTGCGCACAGGTTCGCAATCAATTGCGTGCCGCTCGATCAGGTCAAAGACACCGGCAGGTGCGTCAGCAAGCAGGTTGATCAGGCGATCCCCTGACGCCGCCCCCAGATGCGCCCGGATATCCTCGGGCGGCAGCCACAATCCGGCATTTGCCAGCCCCACATTGCGACCTGACCCGCCATGCCCGATCTCTTGCGCCTCAAGCAAACAGACCGACGCCCCAGCGCGTGCCGCGGTCAACGCCGCCGCGCAGCCGGTATACCCCCCGCCGATCACTGCAAGATCGACGGTCAGAGTATTTGTCAGCACAGTGCTTTCGACCCGTTCGCGGCAGGTCTGTTGCCAAAGGGACTGGTCGTGGTCGCGCAAGGGCTGCTCCTTGAAAATTGGTCGGATCATCCGGCTTGCATCAGCCGGTTGCAAGGGCCATTTGATCCTCGCGCCCCATGGCAAGAAGGACCGGTTGCGTGTCCTGGCGTTCCTGAAACGCGGCCTTATCCTTCATCCCATGCCAATTCGCCTGCACCAGTGATTGCGCAACAGCACCGCTCAGCGTTGAGCCGGGACCGGTGACTATGAAAAGGTCAGGTGCGAATTCGCGGGCCGCCGTCTGTACGGAACGGGTGAAGTCGTAGACCTCCGTCACCTGATGCCCCAACGTATAATCCCAAAGTTCGTGCGTATCCGTAGCGCCCGGCCACCAAACCTTACCCCTCCCGTCGATAAGGGGTCGGGTCGGTTGGCTGAAAAGTTCAACCCCTAGGCGCAACCGCCCCTCAGCAGCGACTGGCGCTTGCAGAGGTGTATGGAATGCGGCGTGGTTCGCCAATCGCATTGGGAACTGATTCTGGACAACAGGCTGAGAGGTTTCAAAGGCTTTCAGCCCCACCTCATTGCCCGCCAATACCAACATACCGCCCAAGTCGATCGACAATGCCAGATCATGACCATCAATCGCATTGATCCGCGCGACATCGGCCAACAACTCCGCCTTGCGGACCGGATCGTTTTTCCATGTCTCATCGGTAAAGGGATAAACAAGCTGCCCGCCGATAAGGTGATCCTGCATAAGCGTTCCCATGGTGTTCACGACGCGGAACCCGTTCTCGGGCGACAACGCACCTGCCACGGCCAGGGCAATGTACCACCCCATCGAGTTCCCGGTGACAGCGACCACCTCGATATCGTCAGCCAGATCCAGCGCGTCCGACAGGGATGCCGCGTAGATCAACGGTGACGCCACATCACCCCGCGAAAACTTACTGACCGAAAAGCGCCCCGCGGCGTCCAGATCGGTTACCCGCTCTTGTCCGGCCTCAGCACGAAGTGCGTCAAACCGGCGGAGCATGTCCATGCGGTCGGCGTGGTGGCGATGCAAATATCCCAGCTCAGGCTTGTTATAAGTACCCCGCCCTGGGCAGATGACAACAGCGGTGCGGGTCATGATCGGCCTCCGGCCAGTTTGAGCGCAGCTTCGACTATGCTTTCTTCGGACGGCAGCGGCGCGGCATAGGCGGGGCCGGTCGCGATAAAGCAGTCCTCGGCCGCGACACGTGCAGTGGGGGTTTCGGCGCAGTTCTCGGTGAAAAACGCCATCAACGCCTCGGACTGACTTCCGGTTCGGCGGCATTCATCAACGATCAGGATTTGCTTGCATCCCTTGGTCGCCGCACGCAGTGCGTCAGCCGGTAGGGGCGCAAGCCAGCGCATATCAATGACACGAGGCTTTAGGCCAGCCGCCTGCAACGCAGGCAGCGCCTTTTGTGATAGGTAGTGCCCGTTGCCATAGGTGACGATCGCCAGATCGATTCCGTCACCGTGCACCCCGACCTCCCCTATCGCGATGCGTTGATCCGGCGAGGGATAGGTCGTCATCCACTCGGCATCCTGAGCTTCGTGCAGATCGCGCATGGGATACAGCGCAATGGGTTCCAAAAAAACCACAACACGTTGCTCTTCCCGCGCCAGGCGCACGCATTCACGCAGCATCTGCGCAGCGTCCGATCCTGTCGACGGACAAGCGATAATCACCCCGGGAATATCGCGCAACACGGCCAGAGAATTGTCGTTGTGGAAATGCCCCCCGAACCCCTTTTGATACCCCAGCCCCGCAATCCGAAGAACCATCGGATTCGAGAACTGACCGTTCGAAAAAAACGGCAGGGTTGCCGCCTCGCCCCTGATCTGGTCCTCGGCATTGTGAAGATAGGCGAGGAACTGGATTTCGGGGATCGGGATGAACCCGTTATGCCCCATGCCGATTGCCAGCCCCAGAATTGACTGTTCGTCCAACAGCGTATCAATAACCCGATCCGGCCCGAACCTTTGTTGCAGCTTTTGCGTAACGCCATAGACGCCGCCCTTGCGACCGACATCTTCGCCCATACAGACAATCTCACCATGCTCCAGCATCAGATCGGTCAGCGCCCAGTTGATCAGACGGCTCATGGGTTGGGGATCGTCCATCGCGCGCAGATCGCTTCCGAATGCGCGCGTGCGTGCCTCGGCGCTTGGGCCATTGGTGGGCTTGCAGGCGCGCGTTGGGGGGATCAGGCTTGCCATGACCTCGGCCGCGTTGGTCAGGTGCGGGCGCGTGGCGGCCTCGGCTGCGATACGCTCGGTTCGGGCGCAGGTGTCCTTGTAAATCCTCAGCGCCTGATCGGGCGTCAGCGCGCCAGCCTGATCTAACAGGCGCACCGAATGCAGCAGAGGATCATTCGCTTCATCCGCTTCAACTTCGGACTTTGACAAATAGGTCGTGGGCACGTCCGCCCCGGCATGACCGAAAAGACGCACGGTGCGCAGGTGCAGAAACGCTGGCTTGCGCCGGGTACGGACGTATTCAGCAGCTTCTTTAGCCACGGCAAAAGTTTCAAAAATGTCCAAACCGTTGGCTTGGAAATACTTTATGCCCGGTCGGTGCTGCATGGACGCCTGAATCCAACCGGTGGGCGTCTTCACCGAAATACCGATCCCGTTATCCTCGCACACAAACAAAAGCGGCAACGGCGTTGACTGAACACTGGTCCACCCCGCCGTGTTTATCGCACCCTGAGCTGTCGAATGGTTAGCCGAGGCATCGCCAAAGGAACACATCGCTATTCCATCTTCAGGCAGTTCCCGGTGTTCGGGATCGTGACGCCGTGCCGCGCCCAGCGAATAGGCCGCGCCAACCGCCTTGGGTAGGTGGCTGGCAATCGTAGACGTCTGCGGTGGGATCATCAGCGCCTTGGACCCCAAGACCTTATGCCGCCCGCCCGATGTCGGGTCTTCTTTCGAGCAGGCAAAGCTCAGCAACATGTCCCACGCTATCTGCTGACCCGGCACTTGCTCGGACCGCGCAATTTGAAACGCCGCATCACGATAATGCAGAAACGCGATATCGGTTGGGCGCAATGCATGAGCCACCGCAGCCATCCCTTCGTGCCCCGAGGAGCCTATGGTATAGAACCCCTGCCCCGCCTTCTGCATCGCACGGCTGGTCCGGTCCAACGCCCGACTAAGCACCTGCGACCGAAACAGGGAAACCGCGTCTGTCTTGTTCAACCCCGGACAAGGCAACGGACCATCTGGCAAGTCCCCTTGCGCGACCCGGGTCAGAAAATTGTCATGGACGATCTGAGCGCGATCCATCAGTGGCCTCATTCAATAACTGGTTAGCGGCGTCAGACTCAATTCAGCCCCTTTTTGCAGGCCTTCCCAGCCTTGGCAGAAGAAAACTCCGCTGACCTTTCATCAGCAATACACCTTCATACGAACCCACAAGATACATTCCGTATGTAAGAGTTCGATTCTCTGTATCAGGCTGGCGCAGCTCAATTACCAGTGATATTCCATTCGAAAGGTATGAGGAAATATCATATGATTGCGCCTCGTCGGTTTCTGCCCTCGATCCCATCGCTGCTGGCACTGGAGGCCGTTGATCGTTTGGGAAGCGCCTCGGCGGCCGCCGAAGAGCTGTCACTGACCCAAAGCGCAATCAGCCGGCAACTCAAGACACTGGAAGAGCAGTTGGGCGTCGACCTCATCTTACGCACCCATATGCGGCTGCATCTGACGCCCGCGGCGCAGGAATATGTTCAGGTGGCCCGCGCGACGTTACATCAGTTGGCGCAAGCTTCGCTGAAACTAAAGGCCAATCCGACGGGCGGGTCCCTGAACCTGTCGATTTTGCCCGCATTCGGAATGCACTGGTTGGCGCCACGCCTTCAAGACTTTGCCCGCAAGCACCCTGAGGTTACGGTAAATCTGAACACGCGCCTTCGTCCCTTTGACTTTGACCGGGATCGCTTTGACGCCGCAATTCATTTCGGCCGCAAAGACTGGACTGGCGTCAACTATCTTCCCATCATGCGAGAAGACGTCATGCCGGTCTGCGCACCCACCCTGCTGCCGGACCAAAGGGACAACATCGAGTGGTTGCTGAATGCACCCCTTCTGCAACTGGAAACGCGCCCCGACGCGTGGGAGAAGTGGTTCGCCGCCCAAGGGTATGAGGTTTCAGGCATCCAAGGGATGCTATTCGATCAGTTCTCGACAATGTCTCAGGCAACCATTCACGGGCTGGGCGTTGCATTGCTGCCCAGCTATTTGGTTGCGGACGATCTCAAATCCGGTCGGTTAGCGTTGGCATGGGACGGGCCGGACTTCAGTCTGGGCGATTTCTATTTGGTATGGCCGCAATCTAGAGCAGAACCAGAGCCGCTGAAATCATTTCGGCTCTGGCTGCAAGATCAGATCACAGCGTCAGATAGCGACGGTTCCGACACCGAGTGAGATATCCCCGCCGACAACTTTAAGTCCGACCGGCGATCTAGCGCGCGGCAGGCGCGGACCACGTCCGCGCCTGCCATGCCCAACGGGAGGAGGTGTTTCGACAGAAACATCGACGACGGGCGGGAGAGCCCCTATTCGAGCTAGGTATCCAGCGAACGGGCGATCAATTCCTTCATGATCTCATTGGTGCCACCGTAAATCATCTGAACCCGCGCATCCGTATAAAGGCGGGCTATGGGATACTCCATCATGAACCCGTAACCACCGAAAAGCTGAAGGCATTCATGCATGACTTCGTTTTGCGCCTCGGATCCCCAATACTTGGCCATGGACGCCGTCGCAGCGTCCAAAGTTCCTGCCTCCAGCTTGGCGATACAATCGCTTACGAAGCTGCGCAGAATTTCGGCCTTGGTCTTGCACTCGGCCAGCTTGAAGCGGGTGTTCTGGAAATCCATGACACGCTGCCCAAAGGCTTTGCGTTCCTGCGTGTATTTCACCGTTTCGGCGATTGCGTAATCAATAGACCCCAGCGCGATGATGGCGATCGTCAGGCGTTCCCACGGCAGTTGCTTCATCATCTGGTAGAAACCCTGCCCTTCTTCGGGCCCGATCAGGTTCGTCATCGGAACCTTCACGTCTTCAAAGAACAGCTCGGCCGTATCGTTGCCTTTCATACCCAGCTTTTTCAGGTTGCGGCCTTTGCGAAAACCCTCGGCGCCGTCTGTTTCGACGGCGACCAGTGAAACTCCCTTGGAGCCCTCGGATTTGTCGGTTTTCGCCGCAACCAGAATAAGGTCGGCAGATTGCCCATTGGTGATGAAAATCTTAGAGCCATTTAGGCGGTAGCAGTTCCCGTCCTTTTCTGCGGTCGTGCGGATGGCCTGAACGTCAGACCCCGTCCCCGGCTCGGTCATGGCCAATGCGCCAACCATCTCGCCAGAGGCCAGCTTGGGCAGCCACTTTTGTTTCTGCTCATCGCTTCCATAGGCAGTGACATAGTGGGTCACGATGGACTGAATTCCATACCCCCAACCTGCGTCCCCATGTGAAGTTTGCGCATACATCGTGATCGCGTCAAACCCTATGTCACCGCCAACGCCGCCGTATTCCTCGGGGATGGCACCCGCCATCAGCCCCATATCCCCGGCCTTACGCCAGAATTCCCGGTCAACAACACCATTGTCGTTCCACCGTTCGATATTCGGCACCAGTTCATCTGCCATAAATCGGCTCGCCATTTCAGCGAACATCTTGTGTTCTTCTGTTGCCCAAGCGGATGTAGCAGAAAACAGAGACATAGAGCGTCCTCCCAAAACATATTTTGCGCACCGTAATCTGCACCGACAAACGATCCAATGCGTGCAAAGACACACAACGCAACGTCATTTCAGGAATTCGAACAGGCCGAAACTAATTCAGCAACGCCGCTTCCAAAAGAACCTTTGCGGCGGCCTTGGCTTCGTGGGCCGGGTCGCAGGATTTAATCAAAACCGCCGTAACGATGGCCCCTTCTTTCAACAGCAGAATCTGACAGGCAAGCGCCTCAGGGGCAGACGCGCCTGCCCTGCGTGCAAGATCGGTGAAATACTCCAACAGTAGGCGTTTATGTTCGGCCGCCTGAACATGGATCGGATGCGTCTTGTCCTGAAACTCTGCACCGGCCTTGATGAACATGCAGCCGCGAAATCCATCCTCTTCGAACCACTCGCCCAAAGCGTCGAAACTGGCGATCAACTGGTCGGCCGGCGTGTCGGCAAGTTCTTCAATGCGACGCAGAAACCAGTTTCTAAAGTTCTCGTCCCGCAATCGCAGCGCGGCAAGGATCAATTCCTCTTTGGTTCGGAAATGCTTGTACATCGAGGTCTTGGACACACCGGTCTCGACCACCAGCTTATCCATACCCGTGGCGTGGAAACCGTCTTGATAAAAGACCTGCAGGGCCTTGCGGACCAGTTCATCTCGTTTGTTCGGGCGCATTTATTAGCTCAATCCTTGACTGATCTGTACATATTATTTCGATCTGGAAACTACAACCTCTTTCCAAATTTGCAGTGAATATCTCAAGGGATGAGGGTACCTTACAATACAGCTCCGAGAAAAATATCGACTTGACACTTGACAAACATTACCGATCTGTACACTTTCAATTCCAACATGTACCGATCAGTAAACCTTGGAGCTTCCAGATGAGACGCCGTGCCAGCCCCTTCTCACCTCAGTATGTCCCCATTCTTCTGACTATCGCATTGCTTGCGGCCTCATTGACCTGAAAGGAACCAGAATGACACGCCCCCCTCTTCCCCCGTTCACGCAGGAAACCGCCATTCAAAAGATTCGGATGGCTGAAAACGGCTGGAACAGCCGCGATCCGGATGTCGTCACGCCCGCCTACACCGAAGACAGTCAATGGCGTAATCGCGCCGAGTTCATTACCGGGCATGCAGAAATCCACGCCTTTCTGACGCGAAAGTGGCGGAAGGAACTGGATTACCGATTGATCAAAGAACTTTGGGCACATTCAGACAACCGGATTGCCGTGCGCTATGCGTATGAATGGCACGATGACAGCGGTCAGTGGTTCCGCTCATACGGGAACGAGAACTGGGAATTCGCCGCTGATGGCCGGATGGCCAAACGTCATGCGTCATTGAATGATGTGCCGATTTCGGAACAGGATCGGCTGTTTCACTGGCCCAGCGGCCCCCGGCCCGATGATCACCCCGGCCTGTCAGATCTCGGCCTGTAGAAAGGACAGCCCATGCCCCGTGCATTTTCCGAACTGATGTTCACGCCTGCCGTTCGCGCCCATCAGGAACGTATGGGTTCTGCCAAGACCTATGCCAAGTTCCTTGAGGGCGGCCCCCAGCAAGGCCATGAGATTGGCCCGGCAGAAAAAGCGTTTATCGAAGCCCGGGATGGGTTCTATCAATCCACCGTGTCCGAGACCGGCTGGCCTTATGTACAGTATCGCGGCGGGCCTGCCGGATTTCTAAAAGTGCTTGGCCCGACAACGATTGGGTACGCCGACTTTTCCGGCAACAAGCAGTATATCTCGCGTGGGAATCTGGACGGCAACGACCGGGTGGCCATGATCCTGATGGATTATGCAAACCAGCGCAGATTGAAAATTCTGGGGCGGGTCGCGTTCACCGAAGGCGAAGCCGCCGCAGCCGGCCTGTTTCCCGATGAAGCCGATGCTGTGGCAGAACGCGCCGTCATTATTCGGGTCGAGGGGCTGGATTGGAATTGCCCGCGCCACATCACACCACGTTTTACCGAGGCGGAATTGCGCCCCCACCTGAACAAGCTTGGTCAACAACTGGCGCAGCTTCAGGCCGAAAACGAGAAACTGAAACAGCAACTGGCAAGCCGATCCTGAAACGGCTTACCCGGCATTCCGGGTATTTTCTGATAACAAGGAAGCATTTCATGCCGCGTTCCACGTTGAACTTCGCTTTTGTGTGCCTGGCCGGTTTCACCTTGTCGACCGGAATTCTGATGCTAGGCTTTTTTGCATCTCCCGAAGCGGTGCGTTCTTCTCCACCAGCAACCTACAACTCGTTGTTGCTGGAGCATCTTGCGAAGCGATAAGGCGGATTGGGCTTAATTCTTCGTCGAAATACACATTTATCCGCGCGCATCCCCTTGACCTTCCCGTGACTGGAACCCTCATTTAGAGGGTGAAAAGCACATCGGGATGAGTCGGATGACCACACCGCAAAAAATTCAATTGAAAATCACCGGAATGGGGTGTGCGTCCTGCGTTGGTCGCGTTGAGGCCGCTCTGGATGACGTTCCGGGCGTTACATCGGCTGCGGTCAATTTTGCTACCGAAACCGCGCAGGTCTCATTTTCCGGGCCCGTTGAGTCGCTGACACACGCGCTGGATCAGGCGGGCTATCCGGCTTCTGTTACCCAAACGACGCTGACTGTTTCCGGCATGAGCTGCGCATCATGCGTGCGCAAGATCGAAGGGCTTTTGTCAGGTGATCCAGCCGTCGTTGAAGCGCAGGTCAATCTTGCGACTGAAACTGCGACGGTGACGTATGTGGACGGGGCAACCACCGCACAGGCGCTGGCGGACCTCTGTACCAAAGCGGGTTATCCAGCCCGTGTCGCACAAGAGGGCGGTGAAGCAGACCACAGCAAGGCGCAGGAAGCCAATTCGCTGGCTCGCGCTACACTGTTTGCTGCAATGCTGGCGTTGCCCGTTTTTGTGCTGGAAATGGGCGGGCACATGATCCCGGCCTTCCATCATTGGGTTCACGCTACGATTGGAACTCAGACAAGCCACCTTATTCAGTTTGGCCTGACCACTCTTCTTCTGCTTGGACCGGGACGGGTCTTCTACGCGAAAGGCATCCCTTCTCTGCTACGCAGGTCCCCGGACATGAACGCGCTGGTCGCCATGGGAACCGGGGCGGCCTATTTGTATTCGGTGGTCGCGACCTTTGCGCCGGCGGCCCTGCCGGAGGGTAGCGCCAATGTCTATTTCGAAGCGGCATCCGTCATCGTCGTCCTGATCCTTCTGGGGCGCGCGATGGAGGCACGCGCAAAGGGGCGCACCGGTGCTGCGATCCAGAAGCTGATCGGCCTGCAACCTAAAACGGCTAGGGTGGAACGGGACGGCACAATGATCGACCGCCCGATCTCAGAGATTACGGTGGGCGATATCCTTCAGATCAGACCGGGTGAGCGTGTTCCGGTGGACGCCGAAGTTCTGGACGGCACATCCTTCGTGGATGAAAGCATGATCACAGGTGAGCCGATCCCTGTTGGAAAATCCGAGGCGGATCAGGTCGTGGCTGGCACCATCAACGGCACCGGGGCACTGCGGGTAAGGGCAGCGCGCGTTGGTGCCGATACTGTTCTGGCACAAGTCATTCGGATGGTTGAACAGGCGCAAGGTGCCAAGTTACCGATACAGGGGCTGGTCGACCGCATCACCGCGTGGTTCGTGCCAGCGGTTATCGGCGTTGCGGCCCTGACGATTGTAGTTTGGTTGATCTTTGGACCAGCACCCGCCCTGCCGATGGCATTGGTCGCAGGTGTTTCGGTTCTGATCATCGCGTGCCCCTGCGCCATGGGATTGGCAACGCCGACGTCGATCATGGTTGGCACGGGCCGCGCCGCCGAATTGGGTGTTCTGTTTCGCAAGGGCGATGCCCTGCAACAGCTACAGCAAGCCAAGGTCGTGGCGCTGGACAAGACCGGGACACTGACACAGGGACGTCCTGAACTTGAAAGTATCGTGACGGCCAACGGGTTCGACAGCGATCAAGCCCTAAGGCTTGCAGCAGCGGTTGAGACCCGATCCGAACACCCGATCGCAACAGCAATCACGCGCGCAGGGCCTGCGGTGCCGCCCGATGCCTCGGACTTCCAGTCACTGACAGGCTTGGGGGCTCGGGCCTCGGTTGACGGGCAGGACGTCATCATTGGGTCGCTCAGGTTGATGCGGCAGAACAACGTGGATGTGTCAGAGTTGAAACAGGACGCCGACCAGCGCGCAGCCGAGGGCACAACCCCCTTGTTCCTAGCCGTCGACGGCGAGGCCGCCGCAATGATCGCGGTTTCAGACCCGCTCAAACCCGGTACTGCCGAGGCCCTTGGCAGGCTACATGCGATGGGACTGACTCTGGCAATGGTCACCGGAGACAACAGCGGCACGGCGCAGTCGCTTGCCCGGAAACTTGGTATTGATCACGTGACGTCTGAGGTGTTGCCAGACGGCAAACTGGCCGCGATCAATGACCTGCGCGACCAGTTTGGATCGCTGGCTTTTGTCGGGGACGGCATCAATGATGCCCCAGCGCTTGCAGCCGCGGACATTGGTATTGCGATTGGCACGGGAACCGACGTCGCCATTGAAACAGCAGATGTGGTGCTCATGTCCGGTGATCTTCGCGGGGTGGCTAACGCGATGGATATCAGCCGCCGCACGATGCGGAACATCCGGCAAAACCTGGGCTGGGCGTTTGGATATAATGTCTTGTTGATACCGGTTGCGGCAGGCGCGCTTTTTCCCTTTGGCGGGCCATTGCTGTCCCCAGCCTTAGCCGCCGGAGCAATGGCGCTTTCCAGTGTTTTCGTAGTCACAAATGCGCTGCGCTTGCGCCGGGTCCGGGCCACTTTGCCTGAAAGAGAGCACACACAAACTCAGCAAACGGTGGCACCATGAATATCGGTGATGTTTCGACCCAGACCGGGTTACCCGCAAAGACGATCCGCTATTACGAAGACATCGGACTGGTCAAACCCCTGCGCGATGACAACGGGTACCGCCGGTTCCGCAGTCAGGACATACACAAGCTGAATTTCCTGGGCCGCGCCCGTGCATTGGGCTTTACAATCGAAGACTGCCGCACATTGATGGCCCTGTATGAAGACGACACCCGCGCCAGTTCCGACGTCAAGAAGGTCGCGCGCGCGCATCTGGCCCAAATCGAGGCCAAGATCGCTGACCTGAACGCCATGCGCGATACGTTGGGACACCTGATTGACGCATGTGCGGGCGATGATCGGCCCGACTGTCCAATCCTGCAAGATTTGGGAGGCAAAGCATAACACGGGGTTGCCCTTTGCACGCAGCTTTGGTTTGTCTCTGCTGAACGGCCCAACCGGGCATGAGAGAGGATCACCAAATGGCAAAAGTCGCATTCCTTGGATTGGGTGTCATGGGCTACCCAATGGCCGGCCATCTGCAGGCCGCAGGTCACGACGTCACCGTCTACAACCGAACGCAAGCCAAGGCCGAAGCATGGGTTGCCCAGCATGGCGGTGCAATGGCCGCGACACCGCGTGAGGCAGCCGAAGGCGCTGAGTTCGTCATGTCCTGCGTCGGTAATGACGACGACTTGCGCATGGTCTGCGCTGGTGAAAATGGCGCGTTTCACGGAATGTCTGACGGCACAATTTTTGTCGACCACACGACTGTTTCTGCCAAGGTGACGCGCGAGTTGTACGAGGCGGGCAAAACCCGTGGGATCGCCTTTGTCGATGCCCCGATCTCGGGCGGACAGGCGGGGGCCGAAAACGGGGTCCTGTCAATCATGTGCGGCGGAGACCAGCCTGCCTATGACACGGCAGAGCCGGTCATGCAGGTCTATTCCAAAATCTGCCGTCGGATCGGCGACAGCGGCGCGGGGCAGATGACGAAGATGTGCAACCAAATCGCCATCGCCGGTCTGGTACAGGGCCTTAGTGAAGCGCTGCATTTTGCCGAAAAGGCCGGGCTGGACGGCCGGTCGGTCGTTGAGGTGATCAGCCAGGGCGCGGCAGGAAGCTGGCAGATGGCGAACCGTTACGAGACCATGCTGGACGACCATTTCGATCACGGTTTTGCCGTTGACTGGATGCGCAAGGATTTGGGCATCTGCCTGAGCACCGCCGATGAAACAGGCGCGTCCCTGCCTGTGACGGCTCTGGTTGATCAGTTCTACAAGGATGTGCAGAAACTGGGCGGTGGTCGCTGGGACACCTCGTCCCTGATTAAGCGTTTGCGCGCGTTGGGATGAAGCAAGGGGGCTGTCTGCCCCCTCTTGGGCCGCTGGCCCAATTCACCCCCGAGGATATTTTAGGGCCAGATGAAAAGGATCCCGCTGAACGCGGGGCAGGAATTCGAATGAGCGACTTGATTGGTTTCTGGACAGGCGCTTTGCGCCAGCATTGGGGTCTGGATGCGCGACTGACCCGTTTGGATGGCGAATACGACCTGAACTTTCTGGTGCAGGCGACAAATGGCCAGGACTATGTGCTCAAGGTCATGCGGGCCGGGTGCGAGCAGGAATTCGTGGACCTTCAGGTTAAGGCTTTGGATCACATTGCGCGCGCAGCGCCGGGCTTGCCCTTTCCAAAGGTGATTCAAGATCTTGAAGGTGTAGTACTGCCTCAAATTGAAGATCAGGAAGGTGCGCCGCGTCTGGCGTGGCTGCTGGAACGCCTTCCGGGGCAATGCTACGCCAAGGCTGCGCCCAAGTCCGAAGACCTGATACTAAGGCTGGGGCGCGTATTGGGCGCAACGGATCGCGCATTGGAAGGGTTTTCGCATAGCGGGTTGAACCGGGCCGACTTTAAGTGGGACCTAACGCAGGCCGGCTGGATTTTGGAAAAGTTGGACGCTATTACGGACACCGCGCAGCGGGCGCTTTTGACAGAGATTTGCGCCGAATTTACAGCGACCTCAACTGCGCTTGCCACCTTGCCGAAACAGGCCATCCACAATGACGCGAATGATTACAACATTCTGGTCGAAAGCGAGTTGGGCCAGCGCCAAAGCGTATCCGGACTGATAGATCTGGGCGACATGTGCGCCGCCCCCCGCGTGTGCGATCTGGCGATTGCCGGGGCGTATATCGTTCTGGATCACCCCAGACCAGAACATGCGCTGGCCGCTTTGGTGCGCGGGTATCACGCGGCCAATCGTTTGCGTCCGGAAGAGGTTGACCTGATATGGCCCTTGTTGCGGATGCGGCTGGCGGTGTCGGTTGTGAACTCGACCCTGATGGCGACTGAAAACCCCGATGATCCTTATGTTACGATCAGTCAGGCCCCGGCGTGGCGGTTCCTGGGGAACAAGGCGGTGAATGGTGGCTTGATGTCTGCACGATTGCGGGTTGCCTGCGGGTTGCCTGTCACGGACGGCGCCGAGCATGTCCTTACCTATCTGCATGAGCATCGCGGACAGTTTGCCCCAATGTTCGGACAGGATTTAACCGATGTGCCGATGGGGTCTTTGTCGGTGGAAAACTGTGTCTGGCCGCAGAATCCTTTCCACATGCCTTTGGCCGAGGCCGCGCGCGTGGGCGAGGAGTATGGTGAGGGCCCGTGGCTGGGTTACTACAACGAACCGCGCTTGATCTATGCCGAGCCGGGGTTCCGCAAGGGGCCGTGGAAAGCGTCAGATCGGCGAACGGTACATCTGGCCGTGGATGTGTTCGCCCCGGCGGGCACCATGCTGCACGCACCGATAAGCGGACGGGTTGAGGCGGTCGAGAACCGTGACGCCCATCTGGACTATGGCGGTGTCGTGATCCTGCATCATGAAACGCCCGAGGGGGATGCGTTCTATACGCTCTATGGTCATCTGGACCCCGAGGTGTGCGAGCGACTGAAACCTGGTGATCCCGTGGCGCAGGGCGCGGCATTCGCGCGTCTGGGGGATGCCAGCCAGAACGGCGGCTGGGCCCCACATGTGCATTTCCAGCTAGCGATGACCACGGACGGAATGCAGAACGATTGGCCCGGTGTTGGTGATCCCGATGAGATGGAGCTGTGGCACGCGGTTTGCCCGAACCCCGCAGCCCTGTTGAACCTGCCCGATGACAAGGCGTTCTATCGCCCGACAGACAAACAGGCGATCCTGAAGGGGCGGCACGAGCACTTTGGCGGCAATCTCAGCCTGACGTATGACGACCCGGTGATGCTGGTGCGCGGGTGGAAACACCACCTGTTCGATGAATGGGGGCGGCCTTATCTGGACGCCTATAACAACGTCCCTCATGTGGGCCACGCGCATCCGCGCATTCAGGCGGTGGCGGCGGATCAGTTGCGGCGGATGAACTCGAACACCCGCTATCTGCACCCGGCGCAGACCGCTTTTGCCGATAAGGTGCTGTCGAAACTGCCCGATCACTTTGAGGTCTGCTTTTTCGTCAATTCCGGCACCGAGGCGAATGAGCTGGCCCTTCGGCTGGCCCGTGCCCACACTGGGGCCAAGGGGATCGTGACGCCGGATCACGGCTATCACGGGAATACCAACGCGGCGGTTGCGATCTCGGCCTACAAGTTCAACAAGCCCGGCGGGGTGGGTCAGGCGGATTGGGTCGAACTGGTCGAGGTGGCCGACGATTATCGCGGATCATTCAAGCGCGACGATCCCGGCCGCGCTACAAAGTTCGCGGATTTAGTGGACCCTGCGATTGCCGCTTTGCAGGACAAAGGGCACGGCGTTGCCGGTTTCATCGCCGAGACCTTCCCTTCGGTCGGGGGTCAGATCATCCCGCCCAAAGGGTATCTGCCTGCAGTCTATGAAAAAATCCGCGCCGCCGGAGGGGTGTGTATCGCCGATGAGGTACAAACCGGGCTGGGCCGTCTGGGTGAGTATTACTTTGGCTTCGAACATCAGGGCGCGCTGCCCGATATCGTGGTCATGGGCAAACCGATCGGCAACGGACACCCTTTGGGCGTGCTGGTCACCACCAGGGAAATCGCGCAAAGCTTTGACAACGGGATCGAGTTCTTCTCGACCTTTGGCGGATCAACCCTGTCCTGCCGGATCGGAAAAGAGGTGCTGGACATCGTCGATGACGAGGGGTTGCAGGACAACGCCCGCGTGATGGGCGCGCGGCTGATGGACGGGCTGCGCGGGATTGAGGGTGATTTTGCCTGTGTCGGCGACGTGCGGGGCATGGGCCTGTTTCTAGGGGTCGAATTGATCAACCCCGACGGGTCCGAGGGCACCGAGATTTGCAAATACGTCAAGAACCGGATGCGCGATCACCGCATCCTGATCGGCAGCGAAGGGCCCAAGGACAACATCTTGAAAATCCGCCCGCCCCTGACGATCGAGGCGGATGATGTTGACATGATCCTGTGGGCGCTACGCGAAGTGCTGACCGAGGTGGGTGACTATGCCCCTGCCCCGGCCTGCGACCATGATCACCACCATGCCGGATGCGGCTGCTGTTGAGCCAGAAAAACCCCGGCGCGAGGAGCGTGCCGGGGTCTAACGCGCCCGCCCTTAGTGTAGCACGGTCGCTGGGGGTTGGTGGCCAGTCGTCGGCATGGGGACCGCTGACGTCATACGTCGCAGCGCCAGCCCCAGTTCTTCGGATAGCGAAGCCAAAGCCGGGGCAAAATCCGCCCGCACAATTAGCGATGCCATCATCATGGCATCCTCGCGCGCCCCTTCGGAGGCCGAGGCGATCATCTGGGCAAAACAGTTTTCATCCGCACCCAGGCACGAGCATCCCAACCCATGCCGGATCAGGGGCCGACGTCCATGATGGGCGCATAGGGAACACAACCTGTCCAATGTCATCATGGCCGCGTGTCCCATATCCGCGCCCAGCGCGATCTGAAAATCACTGGCCGCATCCACACGTGACTGGCCGCCATCGCTCCATAAACGCAGGTACATTACGGCACCGGCCTCGATCGGGCTTAAATCTGCCAAGCGACCGACGGGTGCCCCGCCGCGCGACGTTTGACTGCTCATTTTGTCAGGATCAACTTACCGGCGCGAGTGATGCGCAGCGTGTAGAGCTGATCGCCCAACTCGATATGTGCAAGATTGCCGCCCTTGGTCAGGTCTTCGGCCTTGTGCGAAGGCAACATGGACACAGCGTAGGACTGAGTGGGGTTTGGGGTCTGCATGTTCATCAGGGCAACTCCAGAATATCTTGGCGCTTGGCCGATTGTGTTCGCAATTCAAGTTTCTGGCTGGCCCGATTCCGGGTTTGCTGACTGACTTGCCGATAATCTGATAAATTTACTCAGGTATGTCAAGGGGCATATTCGGATGCTTAATCGAACTTCCTCAATTGCAAGGCATTCCCGCAGGGGATAGGTGTCACGCCACGATCAAACGAGGGGATTTTTCGATGACCGCAACAATCATGTTCGACCTTGACGGCACGCTTGTCGACAGCATCCCCGACATCGCTGCCGCGGCAAACAAGATGCTGCAGGACACCGACACAGCGCCCTTGCCACAAGACACGATCAAACAGTTTGTCGGTAACGGCCTTCCGAAACTGGTCGAACGGGTGATCCTGCACTGCGGTCTTCCCTTAGCGCACCACGCGGACCTGACAAAGAAAACGCTGTCATATTACAATGCGGCCTCCAGCGACCGGACCGTTCCTTATCCCGGCGTTGCCGAAGCCCTGGCAGAACTGCAAGAGATGGGCTGCGTCCTTGGCGTATGCACCAACAAGCCCGAGGCCCCTGCCCGACACATTCTAAGCGCACTTAAGCTAGATCATCATTTTGCCACCGTGTTCGGAGGAGATACGCTGCGGGTCCGCAAACCGGACCCTGCCCATTTGAACGCAAGTTTTGATGCTGTGACTTCCGCTGGTCCGCGCCTTTATGTCGGCGACAGTGAAGTTGACGCCGAAACAGCGCAGCGGGCAAAGGTGCCGTTCCTGTTGTTTACGGAAGGGTATCGAAAAACACCAATTTCGGAAATTCCTCATTCGCGCACCTACGACCACGCCAGTGAATTGGCCGCGCTTGTAGTAGACGTGCTGGACGAGATGGGCCAACCGACCTCGTGAAAGCGAGGGGCCAGCATAGGGGGTAAGTCGCCAGCCCCTCAGGGGAAAAGTGGTAATGTCCGCGGTTATTCCTTGGATAAGCCCGTGTTAACCACTTACGCTGGGGCAAGATATAGGGGGTTTCCCGTAGTCCCCTTTAACCCATTGTTAGTTCAAAACTTTTAAGCGAAAATTCCGCAAGAAGCAGCGTTTCGCCAAAAGAAAAATGGCGGAATGGAAAACCCATCCCGCCATAACTGAACCGAACAATTTTGCCGTTCGGCTTGTGTCAGATGGCCAGATACTCTTCGCGCAGTTGGGAATTCTCAAGCACCTCGCTAGCGGTGCCGTCAAAAACGATGCTGCCCGTATCCAGAATGATCGCTCGATCCGCCAGTTCCAGCGCGCGCACAGCGTTCTGTTCAACGATGATCGTTGTCATGCCTTGCTGCTTGACGTGGACCAGCGTCTTTTCGATCTCATCCACGATCACCGGGGCCAACCCTTCGTAAGGCTCGTCCAGCAACAGTACTTTGATGTCGCGGGCCAGCGCCCGCGCGATCGACAGCATCTGCTGCTCACCACCCGACAGGGTCACACCCTCTTGCTTACGGCGCTCACCCAGACGTGGGAACAACTCGTAAAGCCGCTCCAGCGACCATCCGATCGGGGGCGCGATCTGGGCCAGTTGCAGATTTTCCTCGACCGTCAGGCCGGGGATGATCCGCCGGTCCTCGGGGACCAGACCCAGGCCCGCAGCCGCCGCTTCATAGCTGGTCATGTTGTGCAGCGGTTGATGATCCAGCCAGATTTCGCCATGGCGCACGTCAGGCTCACCCACCCGTGCAATCGAGCGCAGGGTCGAGGTCTTGCCCGCCCCGTTCCGGCCGAGCAGAGCCAGAATCTCGCCCTCATGCACGTTAAAGCTGACACCTTGCACGATGTAGCTTTCGCCATAGTAGGAATGCATGTCCCACACCGACAGGAAAGCAGGCGCGGTGGTGGCCATGTTCGCGTTTTTTGAAAAGTCAGGTTTCTCGTTCATAGCTTTTCCTTACGCAGCCTCGCCCAAATAGGCTTCGCGAACCTTGGGGTTACCGCGAATGTTTTCCGGAGTATCCTCGACCAGTGGCGTCCCCTGCGCCAGAACGGTGATCCGCTCGGCCAGGCTGAAGACCACATGCATGTCATGTTCGATGATGGCGATGGTGATGTCGCGTTCATCCTTGATCTGTTTCAGCAGGTCGATCGTGTTGTTCGTATCCGCCCGTGCCATGCCCGCCGTGGGTTCATCCAGCAGCAGCAGACGCGGGTTCTGGCTAAGGCACATGCCAATCTCAAGCCGCCGTTTGTCGCCGCGTGACAAGGATGCGGCGTGCATCTCGCGCTTGTCGGCCATGTTCATCTCTTCCAGCATGGCTTCGGCCTGTTCGACGATGTCCTTTTCATTGGCAATCGTCTCATAGGCGTGCATTCGAAACGCACCATCCCGCATGGCGAAGATCGGGATCAGCATGTTCTCCATCACCGTCAATTCGCCAAAGATTTCGGGCGTCTGGAAAACGCGACTGATGCCCATCTGATTGATCTGGTACGGCTCAAGCCCCAGGACCGAGTTGTTGTCGAACAGGACCGACCCGGTATCCGGCATCAGCTTGCCGACCAGACAGTTCAGCAGCGTCGACTTGCCCGCACCGTTTGGCCCGATGATGGCGTGAACCGAATTTTCCTCGACGTTCAGGTTCACATCTGTCAGCGCCTTGAGGCCACCAAAGCGTTTACTGACGTCTTTTACTCGCAGAATTGCCATGATCGCCCTCCTTTATTCCGCTGGTTCAGTTTTGCCCGACGGTGCGTCGTCGGTGCCTGATTTTTTGCGCTTGAACCATTTCATCAGGCGCTGCCCACCTTCTACAAGGCCACCCGGCAGATAGATAACGACAAGCATGAACAGGATACCCAGTGTCAGGTGCCAGCCTTTTCCGATGAACGGGTGGATCAGGAACACAACGGCGTCTTCCAGACCGTCAGGCAGGAAAGCGAACCAACTGTGCAGGACGTTATCGTTGATCTTCGAGAAGATGTTCTCGAAATACTTGATAAAGCCCGCGCCAAGAACCGGACCGATCAGCGTACCGGTACCGCCAAGGATGGTCATCAAAACAACCTCGCCCGAGGCTGTCCACTGCATCCGCTCGGCACCGGCCAGCGGGTCCATCGCAGCCATCAGGCCACCGGCCAGACCAGCATACATACCCGAGATCACAAAGGCCGCCAATGTGTATGGCTTGGAGTTCAGACCGGTATAGTTCATCCGCTGTTGGTTTGACTTTACTGCCCGCAGCATCATGCCAAAGGGCGAACGGAAGATGCGGATTGCCAGATAGAACACCACCATCATGACAACTGCACACAGGTAGTAACCTGCGTTGAAGTCAAAGCTCCACGCGCCCACATCCAGCGTATAGGTCGCCCGCATGGGCAGGCCGAACAAATGCGGCAGGTCCGGTGCATTGGCGCCCTGCAGGATTTGTGGATCGTCCGCATAGACCTGCAGACCAGTTTCACCATTGGTCAGGTTGAACTTGGGGTTCGACAGCACCGAATAGGCCAGCGCAAAGCTCATCTGTGCAAAGGCCAGCGTCAGGATCGAGAAGTAGATACCCGAACGCCGCAGGCTGACAAAGCCAATCAGAAGCGAGAACAACCCAGCGACGACGACACTCAGCGCGATGGCCGGGATGACGTTATAGCTGAGCAATTTGAACATCCAAACGGCCGAATAGGATCCCACGCCCAGAAAGGCCGCGTGGCCAAAGGACAGATACCCAGTCAGGCCGAACAGGATGTTGAAGCCAATGGCAAAAATGCCAAAGATCACAAAACGCTGCATCAGGTCAGGGTACCCCGCGTTGAACTGCGCCATGGCGCTGTCCGACGGGAACGGGTTCAGGATGAAGGGGGCCAGCAGCGTCAGGATGCCGACGATGATCAGCAGGCTGGTGTCTTTTTTGTTCAGTCCCAACATTGATTATTCCTCCATCACGCCTTTGCGCCCCATCAGACCGCGCGGTCGCGTCAGCAGCACGATAATGGCGACAAGGTAGATGATGATCTGGTTGATGCCCGGTATCGTGGTCGTGGCCCAAGTGGTCGAGGCAAAGCTTTCAAGAATGCCCAACAGGAACCCGGCCAGCACCGCTCCGGGCAGCGATCCCATGCCGCCCACAACAACAACAACGAAGCTGAGCACAAGGAAATCCATACCCATGTGATAATTCGGCGGGTTAAGCGGCCCGTACATCACACCAGCCAACCCTGCCACCGCAGCGGCAATGCCGAACATGATGGTAAAGCGACGGTCAATATTGATGCCCAGCAAACCCACTGTTTCGCGATCCGCCATGCCCGCCCGAACGACCATACCAAAGGTGGTGAATTGCAGGAATGAGAACACAGCGCCAATGATGGCCACGGCAAATCCGAAATAGACCAGACGCCAGATCGGATAGATGATCGCGTTCGGGTCAAAGCCGATCATGGTGCCCAAATCAACCGAACCGCTCAGCGCGTCAGGTGGCGGAGTCTGGATCGGGTTGGCACCGAAGAAATACTTGACGATCTCTTGCAGAACGATGGCAAGGCCAAAGGTCACCAGGATCTGATCCGCATGAGGGCGCTTGTAGAAATGTTTGATCAGGCCACGCTCCATCACGTATCCGACCAACAGCATGATCGGGATCGCAAACAGGATCGCCAGAGGAACGGACCAGTCGATGATGGTCGCTCCGACCTCGGGGCCGAACCACGCCTCAACATAGGGGGTTTCCACTTTCAGCGGATTACCCAGAAAATCGGTCTGGGTTTCGTCAAGGGTTACGAAGCTCAGGTTCATGAGCTTTTGCAGGGTAACGGCGCAGAAAGCCCCGATCATGAACAGCGCCCCGTGCGCAAAGTTCACAACCCCTAGCGTTCCGAAAATCAGCGTCAGCCCCAGCGCGATAAGCGCATAGGCCGACCCTTTGTCCAGACCGTTCAGAATTTGCAATAGGATGGCGTCCATTGGCCCCACCTCGAGATTGGTCAGCGTAGATTGAGTGGCTTAGCAGGCCATCATGCCTGCCGAAAATGTCTGGCCGCCGTTAGGCAGCCAGACCATTACCTCAGGTTATGCGCCCGGGTTGCACTGACCCAGTTCGCCACCGGCGAACATCGGGTGCTCGGGATCGTATTCGACCTGCGCACGCGGCGTGATCTCAACGATTTCCAGCGTGTCATACGCGTTGGTCGGGTTTTCATTACCCCGCACAACCAGCACGTCCTTGAAGCACTGGTGGTCGGCACCGCGATACCACGTCGGGCCGTTACCCAAGCCGTCGAACTCAAAATCTTCCAGAGCTTCGACAACACCGCAGGGGTTGAAGGTTCCCGCACGCTCACAGGCATCCGCATAAAGCAGGGTCTGCGCATAGCAGGTCTGGGCCGAGTTTGATGGCGGTTTGCCATACTTCTCGCCAAAGGACTTCACGAAGGCCTTGGTGCCTTCATCCTGCAACTGCCAGTTCCAGTTCATCGAACCCAGAACGCCCTTGATGTTCTCGCCTGCACCGGCGGCCATCAGTTCGGAATACAGCGGTACGACGATCTTGAAGTCTTTGCCGTTGGCAACCTTGTCGAGCAGGCCGAACTGGATCGCGTTGGTCAGCGAGTTCACCATGTTGCCGCCGTAGTGGTTCAGAACCAGCACGTCCGCGCCCGAGTTCAGAACCGGAGCGATATAGGACGAGAAGTCTGTCGACGCGAGTGGTGTTTTCACCGTGTTGACCGTTTCCCATCCCAGGGCTTCGGTCGAAGCGACGATCGACTCTTCCTGGGTCCAGCCCCAGTTGTAGTCTGCCGTTAGGTGATAGGCGCGGCGCTCATTGCCCATCTCAGCCGCCAGCACCGGTGCAAGGGCTGCACCTGACATATAGGCGTTGAAGAAATGGCGGAAGCCGTTGGCCTTCTTGTCCTTGCCAGTGGTGTCATTGGCATGGGTCAGACCCGCCATAAAGATCACGCCCGCTTCCTGGCACAGGCCCTGAACCGCAACGGCCACGCCCGAGGACGAACCGCCATTGATCATCACCGCGCCGTCTTTTTCGATCATCGACTTGGCCGATGCGCGTGCGGCATCCGACTTAGTCTGCGTGTCGCCGGTGACGAACTCGACCTTCTTGCCAAGGATACCATTCCCCTGCAGGGCCTTGGACGAGAACGTGTTCAGGCAGCCCCCGTCGCCTTCGCCGTTCAGATGCTCGACCGCCAGTTGCTGTGCGAGCAACTCGTCGTTGCCTTCTTCGGCGTAAGGACCCGTCTGTGGGACGTTGAACCCCAAAGTGACAGAGGACCCTGTCGGTTCATTGGTATAGGCAGCAGCCGACGAAGCGGTAAAGATCGTAGGCAGGGCCAGACCGGTTCCCGCAACGGCACCGGACTTCAGCACGCCGCGGCGTGTGACAGATTTATTGGTCATTAATTCCTCCCATTTCCCATTTTCCGCCCTCTGGCTCCTCTTCCATCGGACGAAATCGCATTTCTGCGTGCAGCAAGTATGGAGGCGCTTCTGAAAAATTCACAACAACCCATTAATTTCGAAGGAATCTTATGTAAACAAATACACAGAAGAGAGAACAGTTTGTAATTGTTTTTGCAAGAACAATCCTTATATTTTGTTTTTATTAGTTAAAACAGTAAAAATACTTCCCCTCAACACCTGGGGCTACCCCGAAATTTCTGTAGATCATGAGTGGATGTGTAGTGGAATACCCCACGGAGTAGTCCCAAGTTGAAACTTGCAGGCCGGACACCCCGCTTATGCACAAGCCCGCGATCTCACCCGGATGCCGAGATCGACTGCCATCAAACCGACTCAGAACCCGGTCTGATACCTTTGAAAAGGCGCCGATTGCCCCTGCTTTCCGGTCCGCCCTCGGACACAGTGGTGGTTAAAAAGACACATTGTCTTCACAACGGCGACTAATTAGTCACAGCTTTTGCGCCATACCCCCGAATTTATCAGAAATTAATTTCCGGTTCGTTTTTGAGATGATATTTCTGAAAGACCGAATAGAATCGGTCGGGTAAAAAGACTTTAAAAATCATTAACCTGTAGTTTTTTACGAGTAACGGAATGGTGTGACATGGATGGGGGGAAAGCTCATCGCGGAGTGTGGCTGCCAAACACGCTTCACGCAAGAGCCATTATTAATTTCATTCACTGGAGCCAAGGTGGTCTGGTACTGGACGCTGCGCTGAAAGGCATTGTTGAAGCCTTCGGTGCAGAATGCGGCGTGATCAGCCGGCTTTGGCTCAACAAGGGCGCACATCGCGTTGCCGCCCGAGCGGACACACGTGACCCGACTGTCAGCCGTCCGCTGTTCTTGTCTTTTGCCAACGATGCACTAGGCCCTTTCCGCAACATGCCGAAACGGGCATCCGTTTTCAGCCTGCGTGAAGACGGGGAAGATCCCAGCGATTTGTCGCCCGTCCTTGTCGACTGGCTATCTCATCGCAAGATCAAGGACATTCTGTTTGTCTGCCTTGATCACCAAGGGGGCGAGATCGATTTTCTGGAACTGCATTTCGGGCAAACGCCCGAACCCGGTTTCAAGGAAGCTATTGAACAGATCGCACCGCAGCTTTCGGAAACCTACCAAAGCCGCCGACCAGGTTTGGTCACCGAAGCATTGTCGCGCCAAACGGTGTCGACAATTCGAAAAAGCACAACGGACACTCCAATCCTTAGCACTGGAAACCCGGCCGGGTTGACGCGCGCGGAATGGCGCGTCTGCGCGCTCGTTTCTCGCGGAATTTCTCCGCAGGGGATCGGTACAGAGCTTGGAATTGGGCCAGCAACTGTTAGAACGCATCTGAAGCATATCTATTCGAAAACAGGATTGGATAACTTTCACATGCTGGCAAGACGTTTGGTTTCAGTCGAGGAACGCGAAGCACTGCACGGAAAGCAGCATCAGGCAAGGGCTTGATGCCTGACACCGACTGGCAGAATTGGCTTGCTTTGTGGCTGTTCGCACCGCTTTTTGTCGCGATGGCCTGGACGGATTTTACCCAGCTCAGAATTCCAAATACCTACTGCATCGTGGGCCTGATCCTGTTATTGGCTGCCGCACCCTTTCTGGCATGGAACGAGTTGCTTCTGCGCCTGCTGATTGGAGGCGTTTGCTTTGTGATCTGTTTTGGCCTGTTTGCCATCAACTGGCTTGGCGGGGGGGACGCCAAAATGCTCCCCATCGTCTTCCTTGCTGTCCCCTCGACTCAGATATCGAACTACCTGTTCTTGTTTGCAGCGGCGATGGCAGTCGGTCTGGTTGGCATGGCCTTGTTCCGCCGTCTTGCGCGCGACACGTCACCACGTTTCAAGTCGACCGCCCAATCGCGAGAGTTTCCAATGGGTATCGCAATTGGGTCAGCAGGTTTGGCCCTGATCACCATTTCGATCGTGGGACTGATCGGCTAACGATCAGTTCCCGAACGTTTCAGCATAGCGGATGAAGATCGGCGTGAGGATAAGCCCAGCGATCGCGGGCAGCATCAGCAAAGCCATCACACCAGACATTTTAACCGGCAGCTTATTTGCCATTTCCTGCGCCCGCAATTCGCGCAGCTCTCGCATTTCTTCGGCATATGTGTTCAGCGCTCCCGCAAGTGGCACACCGAATCTGGTTGACTGTAGAACGACGCTCACGAACGAGCTCATCTCCTCAAGCCCGGTGCGACGCGCCATGCGCATAAGGGCTGCATCCCGGTCGCGGCCGGCCTGAATCTCGCTCAACGCGATCAGAATTTCTTCTGACATCTCGGGCGAAACAGGCTGCATTTCCACGGCAACTTTCAGAAGGGCCTGATCAAAGCCCATTCCCGCTTCAACGCCGATCTGAAGAAGATCCAACATGTTGGGAAAGGCATTTTCCATAAGCCGCTTACGCTCTTTGATGCGCGCGTTCATCCAATATTGAGGGCCAAAGAAACCAACCGCACACAAAATGGCAACATTGCGGATGATTTCCATCAGGTCCAAGCTGGACATGTATTTACCGATGGAATTGCCGATGCTGTTTGCCGGCTGCCAGTTCAACAACAGGATGAATAACAATGGTAGCGACGTGGCCAGCAGTACACGCGTGAAATAATATCCCGCAATCGCGTTCTTTCCGCGAAAACCCGATTTCGCCAGAACCTGCCCGACTTCGAAGCGTTCACTGGCATCAGTTGGAATCAGGGCCGCGCTCAAACCTACCGGAGCGTCGCCTTCGAGTTCATCGTGTGTTGTCCGGGCCAGGTTTTGACGCTGACGGCTCGGTATCATACGTTCGGCCGCTGTAGAGCGCTCGCTTAATGATGACGAAATTCCCAGAAAGGCGATAATAGCGCCGACCAGAACAAGTCCAAGCACCAGGACCTGAGTGCCCCAGCCACCTTCAAGAAATGAATTGAAAAACTCCATCGTAAATTCTCCTTATATCCGGAAATTCACGAGCTTGAACATCACGATGGCATTGAGAACCACTGCCACCGCAATGACGCCCATTGCCGGCCAAAATGCCGGAGCGTCCGCGACATCTCCGTAATAGGAGGGGGTAATTATTGTCATGAACACCGCAATCAGAACCGGAATGCCCGACAGGATAAAGGCGGTCATCCGCCCTTCGGCCGAAATTGCCTTGATCTTACGGCGCAAAGACATGCGCGCCCTGATCACGCGGGACAATGTCCTAAGAATACCCGCAAGGTCGCCGCCCGAGCCGTGCTGCATCATCAATGCAACGGCTAGGTACTGAATGTCTTCTTCGTCAATACGGTCGGCCATACTCTTCATGGCTGTCGTCAATTCTTCGCCAAACGCGACCTGATCAACAACAAGGCCGAACTCCGTTCCGATAGGGTCCGGCATTTCTTCGGCGACGCTTTGCAAGGTCGCATTCAGAGGGTGACCCACCTTCAACCCGCGCGACATCAAGTCCAACGCGTCTGGCAATTGTTTGATCAAGGCCGCTTTACGCTGACGAAGCGTGGCACCCAAGGCAACAAGCGGCCCAATTAGAAAGACCAGAGCCGAGATCGCAACCACCTGCAAGGGACTAGCCACCATCGACCCGCCGATTGCGCAGATCAGAAACGCTGTGACACAGGCCATCAAAAACACTTCTGGAACCATGTTCAAACCAGAAGCCTTAAGCGCAGCGGGCAAATCTCCGACAAACGGAAAATTCCGCAACAGCGGTCTGGCGTCCTGCGGTTTCAGCAGGTTGAGAACGTCTTCGCCGGTTGCACCTTGGTTCAACATCCGGACCCGGCGATTGATCGCCTCTTCCCGGTTTTCACCGCGCTTCAGAAACTGGCGTATTCCCTCAAAGGCAATAAGCGCGCCCAGGAAAATTGCCAGTGCCATAACCAACTGTACGTCAAACCCGGCCACTTCCAGCTCTGGGCCCAAAACGGCGTTGATATCTATGCCTGCAAAGAAAGCCCGAATTTGCTCAAACATCGCCGACCTCCTTAGTTGAATTGGACCGAAGACAAGTCCACGCCGGCGGCGGCCAAAACATCGCTGGATTTGGGGCGAATGCCGGTTGCAACGAACTTACCCAGTACCTTGCCGTTTTCGTCCTTGCCTTCACGCTTGAAGACAAAGATGTCCTGCATGGTCACGACGTCTGCTTCCATACCGGTGACTTCGGCAATGGACGTTACGCGACGGGTGCCGTCGGACATACGATTCAGCTGCAGCACGAAGTTGATGGCCGACGCGATGGTTGACCGGATCGCCGTGTGCGGCAGCTCCATCCCACCCATCTGAACCATCTGCTCGACCCGCGACAAAGCATCTCGGGCCGTATTGGCGTGAACTGTCGTCATCGAACCGTCGTGACCGGTGTTCATCGCTTGCAGCATGTCAAAGGCTTCTGAGCCACGAACCTCGCCCACCACGATACGGTCGGGGCGCATCCGAAGCGCGTTGCGAACCAGATCACGCTGCGCAACCGCTCCTGTCCCGTCCAGACCCGCCGGACGAGTTTCCATGCGCAAGACGTGTTCCTGCTGCAGTTGCAGTTCCGCGGCGTCCTCGATCGTTACAATACGTTCACGGGCACCAATATAAGATGATAGAGCGTTCAGCATGGTCGTTTTACCAGAACCGGTACCGCCCGAGATCAGGACGTTCATCTTGGCTTCGACCAGCCCGCGCAACAGGGCCGCAGCACTGTCATTCAGGGCTTCGTTCTGGACAAGACGCTGCATCGTCAGCGGAACGCGTGCAAATTTACGAATTGACAACGCCGGACCGTCCAGCGCACAGGGACGGATGATCGCGTTGACACGGCTGCCATCCTCCAGACGCGCGTCCACCCAAGGCTGGCGTTCGTCAATCCGGCGACCCACGCGGCTGACAATCTTGTCGATAATTCTCAGCAGGTGGCGTTCGTCACGGAACCGAGCCGACGTCTTTTCAAGAATACCGGCACGTTCCACAAAAATCTGTTCATGCCCGTTGACCAGGATATCGTTGATCGTCGGATCAGCCAGCAGCGGTTCCAGAGGACCAAGCCCCAGAACCTCATGCATCAGCTCCTCGACCAGTTGCTTGACCTCTTCGCTGCGCATCGCGCGGCCTTCGGCACGAAGTAGTTCGGTTGCATGCTTTCCGATTTCACCGCGAAGCGTTTCTTCTTCGACCTTGTCGATGACGGCCAGATTCAGCTTATCCAGCAACGAGTTATGCATCCGCGCCTTCAGATCAATGCGCTCCAGCTCCATTGCTTGCTGGTTTGCCTTTTTCTCAGCATCAAAAGCTGCAATATCGGACAGGTTGTCGGCAACCTGCTTCGTGTCCAAAGCCACAATCTTGGCTGCGCCGGAAGATGTGCGACCTGTTCTGTCAAATTCACGAAACATATTCCAAACCCTTATTACTTGTTAATTCACGTCTACAGATGGCAACCGATCACTTACCGACACGAGGCGGCATTGAGATCCGGGTTTCATCTGCCAGCTTCTTGATGGCGCGCGTCGCAGGTGCCCGGTGTGAGACCTCCTGCAGCGGTATTCCGCGATCAACGGATTCACGCACTGTGCGATCGTCCTTTGGCACCCAATAGGAGAAGTCTTTTTCCAGCAGTTTCGACGCTGCACGATGGTGCGCAGCGGGGAACAGCGGCTTCTTCTCAAGGCTGGCGACAAGTTGAATATCAATCGCCGGATTTTCGGCTTGATAGAAATCCATCAGTTTACGGGCGGACCGAACCGAAGGAACTGCGACGTCCGTGACCAGGTACAACCGGTCAGCCTGTGCAAGTACAGGTGTGATCCACTCGACCAAAGCACGAGGCAGATCTACGACGACATAATCATGAGTACGCTTCAGGCTATCAAGAATTGCCGAGATTTGGTCTTCCTTGATCGCAGAGAGCGGCCCATAGCGCGACGGAGCGGCCAGAACGTCGACACCGCAGGGCGCCTTCACCATGGCCTGTTCCAGAAACGCGTTGTCAGGGATGCTCTCTTCCATAGCCATCCGCCACATTGCGTCGCTTTCTTCAACATCCATCAGGGCCGCGATGGATCCGAACTGGAAATCAAGATCTACAACAGCGACCTCGTTCGCGGCCTTTTTCTTGAAGAAACCTTCCTTGCACTGCAGTTCATTAGCCATATTCGCGGCAACAAGCGAAGACCCTACCCCGCCCCGCGATTTCGCTACGGCAATGACCTTGCCCAGAGTTGCGTGGCCACCCCAAACAGCGGGCAACTGGGCCTGGCGGCGGGCACGGATTGCGTCTACCTGAGGAACGATTTCTTCGTTAATCGCCTTGCGGGGCAGAACATCGTCCACGCCCAGCTTCTTGAGCTGCCGTGCCTTTTCAAGCGGCAGGTCTTCAGGGGCCAGAGCGATAATGATTGCGTTCGGCATCCGGGCGTCACAGATGGATTGCGCGGTCTCGAGCATGGCGTCCGAGTTTTCGTCCACGTCAAAAAGCACAACGTCATGCAGCGCAGTCAGCGAAACCGCCGACCCGTTGGCACCCTGAACTGTGTCCTTTTGGCCGGTGAACTTGCAGTTGTCCTGATTGGCCAGGGATCCTTCAATCGCCGAATAGATTTCTTCGTCAGGCGAAATCAACAATACTGAAATCTGCTTAGCACTCATTATCTTTCTCCTTACTCTACCGCCCCGTCAGCCAGATCTTCGACAGGTAGCGAAGTGCTCATGGCGGGAAGGGAAATACTGTTTGGGGCACTGAACGCGACCCCGGGTGTTCCAGCTGTCCATACGGCCAGCTTCGCGGATGTGTGCATTGCATTCTGCCAGGACGCGGTCAGCCCATAAAGGCGACGGCAGTCAACGACACCAGAAATCAGCGATAGGAACATGGGAATAACGATGGGCTATTCGACAATTGCCGCGCCACGTTCCTAGCTGCAAATCCGATGAACAAGGTCTGACACAGGGCCGCAAAACCAAGAACGGTTCCGTCTTCTTCTTTCCTGAAAGTTCGTAACGATATCATCATTAACCCTCCGGATAAATTCGACGCGCCTTAATTCACGGTGCTGGACGTATCAGTGACAGGTGTTTCTTCTTCTGCGATATTCTGCACAACCGGCTCTTCCTGGACGTCGGTAATACCCCGGCGCACTTTGATAACGGGCTGCGGCGTTCCGTCATCAACCGGCGATTTCTCAAGCAGAATGTCACTCAGGCGTACGGTTTCCAGCGGCTTGTCATCAAGCTCATCCAGCGAACGCAAGGACAGGCTCAGTTGACCGGCCTTCTGCGCCAGCGCCAAGCGTTGGCTTTCATCCGGTGTCACTTCGACCGTTACGGTGCGGGCAATTCCCGGCTGGTCCAGTTCCTCATCGGTTTTCTGGTCAACGCCGACAACCCGGATATTCTGCAGGATAGTCAGTGCGCGCAGGGTATCGTCGCTGCCGCGTGTCAGAACTATGTCTACAAAATCGCCCGGCGTGACAAAACCACCAACGCCGGTTTGCGCGTTGACATTAATTGCCATCGCACGATTGCCTTCGCCAAGCGTCTGAACAATTGTAACTTTTTCGCCAAATTCCGAGATTTTTGACGCCAGAAGAAGCTCGCCCTGAGCCAGCGCACGCTTCGCGCGGCGCGGCTCTCCACCCAGTTTTGGAACAACCTCGTCAAAGTTCGTAAACACGCCCGGCGGAACAGAGTCGGCTGGCCAGTCAATAGTTGTAAGCTTGTATCTTTCGATCGGGCTTCCGAAGGCAATGTTATCTGCCACGGCAACAACGCGAACGATGCTGGTGTCGACAGCGGCCGCCTGATTTCTTTCAAGCTGGTCCTGGGCCCAGAATACTGCCCCCCCCGCCAGGGCGACCCCGAAGACTGTCATCAAAAATGATTTAACTCGCATTTTGCCCTCCAATTTCCGAAGTCGGCTTTGGCAGTCAGATTTGGGCGAATTGCTGTGTAACTTTACAAAACGGTAATCAAACTGACGCTACTGATTAAAGTGGATTTGCCCCCCCCACTAAATGCGCGGGAGGGGCTGTCTTGCACAAAACTCTTAACGAGTTTGAATTGTCGAGTTTGCTTCCGAGAAGTTGGAGTTCGTGTTGTCAGCCAGGGTAATCAGGAAACCACCGCCAGCGATAATCGCAACCAGCAGAGCAACACCATATTCAACCAGGGTCGCGCCGCGCTCGTCTTCACGCAGTTTCAGAAAGATTTTACGGATAGAATTCGACATTTGTTCGTTCCTTTAGTTGCTTTACACTTGAGTTCTATTAGCGCTGGGTAATCGAGGAGTTTGCTTCCGAGAAGTTCGAGTTCGTATTGTCGGCCAGATTGATCAGGAAACCACCGCCGGCAATAATCGCAACCAGCAATGCCACACCATATTCAACCAAGGTTGCGCCGCGCTCATCCTCGCGTAGCTTCAAGAAAATTTCGCGAATGGAATTCGACATAACTTTTTACTCCAGACTGTTTTAACAACGTGCGAAACCCGCACTTACGAGGCAGACATCCCCGTTAACAAATCGATACCAAGCGAAATGCCGCCGAACCTCCCCACAAACGCAAAAGTTTTCCCGCATAACGGGAATTTTTTGTCGTTTGAGGCAGATTTGTGTCCCAAATTCGGCGTGGGTCAGGCGAGTCGGGGCATGATTCTTAAAAATTCCTTAATCCTCGAAACGCGAAAACCGCCCCACTCACGTGAGGCGGCTTGCGACTGGTAAATTACTGAATTTAGACAGTTACACCCTGAAGGACTTGCTCGCGCGACAGATCCTGCCTGCTGCCCTTCATCAGGATTTCACCACGCCTCAGCACGACAAAGCGGTCAGCAAGGTCATAAGCAAAGTCAAAATACTGTTCGACCAACACAATTGCCATTTCACCTTTGGAGCGAAGGTGGCGAATGACTTCTCCGATCTGTTGGATGATATTTGGCTGAATGCCTTCAGTCGGCTCATCCAGCAGCAGCAGCTTTGGTTTGGTGATCAAAGCGCGTGCGATTGCCAGTTGCTGCTGTTGCCCGCCGGACAGGTCGCCCCCCCGGCGATTCTGCATCTGTCTGAGCACTGGGAACAGCTCGAAAATTTCATCGGGAACATGATGCTCGGTTTTTGGAAGGCAGGCAAATCCGGTCTCCAGGTTCTCACGCACGGTCAGCAATGGGAAAATCTCTCGGCCTTGCGGGACATATGCCACACCTTTCCATGCCATGCGATGCGCAGGCAGGATGTCCAGCTCCTCTCCGTTCAGCACCATTTGCCCTCCGGATCGCGGGTGCGTCCCCGAGATCGCCTTGATCAAGCTGGTCTTGCCAACACCGTTGGTACCCATCACGCAGGTCACCTCGCCTTGTGCAGCCTGCATCGAGATGCCGTTCAGAATTTGCGAATGCCCGTAATGCAGGGTCAGATCGTTAAGTGTCAGCATCGCCTAGCGCCCCAGATAGACGTCAATGACGTCCTGATTTGATGTCACGTGATCCAAAGTGCCCTCGGCCAGAACCGCGCCTTCGTGCAGCACCGTTACCTTGCAGTTCAGACGGCGGACAAATTCCATATCGTGTTCCACCACTACCACGGCGCGGGTTTTTGCGGCTTGCACCAAAAGGTCGGTAGTATGCTCGCGTTCCTGCGGTGTCATCCCGGCTGCGGGTTCATCGACCAACAGCAGGCGCGGTTCCTGCGCCAGCAGCATCCCGATTTCCAGCCATTGTTTCTGCCCGTGGCTGAGCTCACCCGACTTGCGGGTCAGTTCGTCCTTCAGGCCGATCTCGTCGGCCAGTTCTTCGACCTTTTCCAGATCGACCGCTGAGGGCCGATAGAATAGGACACCCAGCCAACCGCGTTTGTTCTTGAGGGCCATCAGCAGGTTTTCCTGCACGGTTTGATCTTCGAACACGGTAGGTTTCTGGAATTTCCGCCCAATCCCGGCCTGCGCGATTTTTGCCTCGCTCATCCGCAGCAGGGAAACAGATTTCTCGCCCCAGATCACGCGACCTTCGTCGGGTCGGGTCTTTCCAGTCACAATATCCATGAACGTGGTCTTGCCGGCCCCGTTCGGGCCGATGACAGCGCGCAGTTCCGCGTTGCCGATCTGAAACGACAGGTTGTTGATAGCGCGGAACCCGTCGAAGGTGACGGACACGCCGCTGACCTCTAGCAGAGTGCTCATTCCGTGGCCTCCTTTTCGCGCAAGGCGCTGTCGTCGGGTCCAAGCGCTGCGCCGTGGCGCTGTGGTGCGCGGTGGTTGGTCCAGAGGTCGAACAACCCTCCGATCCCTCGCGGGGCGAACAGCGTGACCAGCACGAAGGACACGCCCAGCAGCACCTGCCACCAGTCGACCCATTTGATCGTGTAGAACCCAAGTGGGATATCCGGGGCCTGTCCGCCGGTGAACCATGTGCTGAGCAGGCTGACAAACGCCGCGCCGATGACAGCACCATACAGACGACCGCGCCCGCCAATGGCGACCCAGACGGCCAAATAGATCGAGGCGATCGGAGCCATTTCCTCGGGGTTGATAATCCCCGCTTGCGGATAATACAGCGCTCCTGCGATGGCAGCGATGCAGGCGGTCAGGGTGAAGACGGCCAGCTTATAGACCTCGACCGAGTAGCCGAGGAATCGCACCCGCGCCTCGTTATCGCGGATGCCGCGGATGACCGAGCCGAACTTGCCCGACACCACCCATGCTGCCAGCATGTATCCCAAGCCAAGCGCAAGTGCCGAGGCCCACAGGAACCAGATCGACACCACATCCTGCGAGGCGGTGACGCCTGGTAAGTTCTGCAAACCCGACAAACCATTGTTGCCGCGCAAACCGCTGTCATTCTGAAACAGGTACAGCGCCAGAGCCAAAGTCATGGCTTGAGTCAGGATCGACAGATAGACACCCGTCACCCGGCTGCGAAACGCCAGCCAGCCGAAGATCAGCGCCAGAAGGCCCGGCACCATCACGACCAGTGCCAGTTGCAGAAACAGGCTATCTGAGAAGGCCCAGATCAGCGGGAATTCAGACGATCCGACGACGCCGAAGATTTGCGTACCAATGGCGTCCACGACTTCAGTGGAAGTCGGAGGGATATCGGCCTGCGACAGCGACTCGACCACGATCAGGCGGGTGCGTTCGTACATCAGCCACATGCCGATCATGTAGCCTCCTAACCCGAAAAAGGCGAAATGGCCCAGAGACAGGATGCCCGTAAAGCCCCAGACCAGATCCATCGCCACGGCGATCAGGCACAGGCACAGGGTTTTGCCCAGCGTCTTGACGAAACTGGTCGAGATCACGCCGATCCCGAACCCTTCAGACAAGATGGTGACGCCTAAGGTGAACAGCGACAGGATGGCCAGAAAGACCAGCACCGAGGGGTTCTTGGCAACAAAGCTGCGTTCCATGGCTCAATCCCCCGCCGCGCGGCCTTTGAGGGCGATGATGCCCCTCGGCCGGAACTGGATGAAAATGATGATGAAGATGATCATGTAGGTCTGTGCCGCGAGGGTGTTCGAGGGGTTCATCCACTCGATCCCCTTTTGCAGGAAGCCGATCATGCCCGCCCCTGCCAGCGCGCCCCAGATGTTGCCGACGCCTCCGACAACCACCGTCATGAAGCTCTGTACGATATAGTCGCTGCCCAGATCGGACGTGACCTTGGCGAACAGACCAATCGCAACCCCGGCGATTCCTGCGATACCGGAACCAAGCCCAAAGGTCAGCATGTTCACCCGCCCCGGATTGATTCCCATCGACCCCGCCATGCGCGGGTTCTGCGTCACCGCGCGCATCTCAAGCCCCAGCCGTGTGCGTTTCATTATATATAGAAACAGCCCCAGAAAGATCATCGCCAGCACGAAGATCGCGATGCGGATATAGCTGATCGAGACCACATCGTTCAGCACCCACGCCCCGTCCAGCCAGCCGGGCGCGGTCAGCGGGCGCGCCTGCGTGCCAAAGATGTTCTTGGCCAGCTGTTGCAGCGCAATCGAGATGCCGAAGGTTGCCAGCAGCGTTTCCAGCGGGCGCGAATAAAGCCAACGGATCACCAGTCGCTCCATCGCCACACCCATGGCGAAGGTGACGGCAAAAGCCATCGGGATCGCCACGATGATCGACAACGTGTGGTCTGGAATGAACTGCTGTACGACGTAGCCGGTATAGGCGCCCATCATGATGAACTCACCATGGGCCATGTTGATCACACCCATCACGCCGAAGGTGATGGCCAGACCGATGGCCGCAAGGAAATAGATCGAGGCCAGAGAAATCGCGTCCAGCGTCAGGTCGAGTGTCTGGTTCAGACCGACCTTCAACTCAATCTGTTCCAGCGCTTGCGCGGCGGCGGAGGTCACTTCGGGCGAAGGCTCTGCGTAGGTCTCGAAGAAGACATGCGCGCCGAGTGCGGCGTCGATATCGGTTTGCGTAATCAAGGCCGGGACGGCTCCGGCCTCGGCCAGCGCCGCATATGCCTGTGCGCGGGCGGCGTCGGTATTCAGTTGGGCTACGGGGAGGCCGCCGACGCGGCCACCGTCGATATTGGCGGAAAGGGCAGCGCGGATTGCATCAGGCGACACGCGCGGCGCGGCAAGGTCACTGGCGACCAGTAGGTCATAGGCTTCGTCCTCGCTCAGCGCCTCCGAGCCGGGTTCCAATACGGCGGCGATGTTCACATCCGACGGCAATGCCGCAGCGGTTTGCAACTTGGTCACGACCAGCGGGTTCAGCGCCGCGCGGATATCTACGCCCAGATCGCCAGACATGTCTTCAATCGCAGCAACACGTGCTGCAGTATCCTCGTCATAGCCAATGGTCAGCAACCGCTCCAGCCGCTGTTTCTGCGCCTTCAACGCCTCGTCAGGTTCATCCTCTATCGACGCGCGCAAGGGGGCCAGCAAGGCCCCTTCGGGATCACGTTGTATGGATTGCAATGCGGCCGCGCGTTTCGCGCGATCCGGGTCGGTCAGCTGGAACTGCACCAAGGCCGTCCCTATCATCGCGCGGATACCGCTATTGGGCTTCAACTGTTTCAGGTCGGATTTCTCGAACGTTCCAACGACCTCTCCGGTGTCGAAATCGGTCAGCTCATAAGACCGCCCCTCACCCTTTTTGCCTGCAAAGAACAGACCATCCGACTTGCGCATCCACACGTTCTTGGCGGCCCAAGTCTCGAGCATCACCTGCGCCTGAGGCAACCCGCTGCTGGCAATCGCATCAATCGCAGGCCCGATCGTCTTGCGTGAGCTTTTGGCGATGATCTCCTGATGCTCTTGCAGGATCGGTTGCAGACCGCCCTCTTGCGCGTTGGCGGTCAGGCAGGCGCACAGAATTGCGAGGCCCGCAAGGAATAGTCGTAACATGTGGTGAAACCCGAGGTGTCTTGAGGGCAAGGCGGGCGATCACACCCGCCTTGCGTAAGGTTTAGTAGTTCGACAGCGTCTGAACGCAGGTCTTGGTCTCGGTGTTGTACATACCGCAGCCCAGCTCTTTCCAATCCGAGATCAGAACCGCCGATTCCGGCAGGAAGTCGGTCCAGGCATCACCCGGCACAACCTCGGTTTCGCTGATGATGTCGAACTGACCGTCTTCCTGAATCTCACCGATCAGAACCGGCTTGGCCAGGTGGTGGTTCGGCAGCATGACCGCAGTGCCACCGGTCAGGTTCGGGAATTCCTGCCCGTACATCGCGGCGCGCACGTCGTCGACCTCGGTCGAGCCCGCCTCGGTCGCGGCGTTTACCCACATGTTGAAGCCAATGTAATGTGCCTCCATCGGGTCATTGGTCACGCGCTCGTCGCCCATGGTGGCTTTCCATGTCTCGACGAATTCGGCGTTGACCTCGGTATCCGCCGACTGGAAGTAGTTCCACGCCGCGAGATGGCCGACCAGGTTTGCTGTATCCAGACCGGACAATTCTTCTTCACCGACCGAGAAAGCCACGACCGGAATATCGTCCGCCGAAACGCCCGCAGCCGCCAGTTCTTTATAGAAGCCGATATTCGCGTCACCGTTGATGGTCGAGATCACGCCTACCTTCTTGCCATCCGCACCCAGCGCGACAACGTCCGCCACTATCTTGGACCAGTCGGAATGGCCGAACGGAGTGTAGTTTACGAAGATATCCTCATCCGCGATGCCTTTACCCTTCAGGTAGCTTTCCAGAATGTTGTTGGTGGTACGTGGGTACACATAGTCGGTACCAAGCAGCGCGAATTTCTCAACACCCAGTTCGTCCAGGAAATAGTCAGTCGCAGGGATCGCCTGCTGGTTCGGCGCGGCGCCGGTGTAGAAGACGTTCTTGGACGATTCTTCGCCCTCATACTGAACCGGGTAGAACAGCAGGCCATTCAGTTCCTCGATCACCGGCAGAACCGATTTACGGCTCACCGAGGTCCAGTTGCCGAAGATCACATCCACCTCATGCACGGTCAGCAGCTCGCGCGCTTTTTCCGCAAACAGCGGCCAGTCGGATGCTGGGTCAACGACCACGGCCTCAAGCTGTTTGCCCAGAAGACCACCCTTGGCGTTTTGCTGGTCGATCAGCATCAGCATTGTGTCTTTCAGCGTGGTTTCCGAAATCGCCATGGTGCCGGAAAGCGAGTGCAATACACCGACTTTGATCGTGTCTTCGGCAGACAGCGCAGCGGTCGCCATAGCGGCAAAGACAAGTGATCCGGCGAGCGTGGATTTGAGAGATGTCATATGATTCTCCTGGGCGGGGCCGGGAGAGAGGGCTTGCGCAGATGCGCACTCTTCTTCTACCTGATCCCCGCAACTGTTGTTGCGTTCCGTGTGGCGGTTGTGTCCGAGGTCCAATTCGCGCAGCCGTCACACACCCCCGGGTCATCTCCTCGGCGGGCACCCATACGGTTTCTGCATCGCAGAGAATTTAGCAAATGCAGGGCCCATCATTTTTCACAATCCGCCGCATCTGCCTGTTTTTTGACCAGTCGCCCGAGGTCACGCCCAAAAATTAATCACGTACTGCGGAAAACCGACGAAAACCGACGTCGAAGAATAGAGTTCCGGCGCGCAAACGTTGAAACAAGCAGCATAACTTCTGGTTCCGCAGGTGCACCATTACTCAACATGCCTCCATATTGCCCAAGCAAGACGCGATGCCGCCGCGCGCGAAGGGCGCGATTCGGCTAAGTGCAAAGCAATTGGGCGAAAAGTCGGTATTGGACGGTTTTCGCCAATCGGGGTCATTTAAGTGCCTGTTTCCCCGAACCGACGGGAACGCGCTGGACGCGGTGCTGCTGAACACTGCTGGCGGCATCACGGGCGGGGACACGTTCCGCTTTACCGGCCACGCGGGCGATGGCACGACCTTGACCCTGACCACCCAAGCCTGCGAGCGCGCGTACAAGGCCAAACCCGGCCCGTCAGGTCAGATCGTGAACCACCTGAGTGCCTCGCCGGGCGCGCGGCTGAACTGGCTGCCGCAGGAAACCATTCTGTTCGACGGCAGCGCGCTGGATCGCCGGTTGCAGATCGACCTTGCCCCGGATGCCACCGCCCTGATGGTCGAACCCCTGATCTTTGGCCGTATGGCGATGGGCGAGACCCTGACCAATATCCGCCTGCGAGACCGAATTGAGATCGCGCGCGATGGCGCACCTCTGTTTATGGACGCGATGCAGTTCGACGGTGATCTGCACGCCCACCTGGCCATGACACATATCGCGGGCGGTGCGGGGGCGATGGCGCTGGTCGCCTTTGCCTCACCCACTGCCGAGGGTCAGATTGACTCCATCCGCGCGATGCTGCCCTCCACCGCCGGAGCCTCGCTGATCCAAAGCGATCTGCTGGTGATCCGGGTGCTGGCCGAAAACAGCTTTACCCTCCGTCGAACACTGATGCCGGTGCTGCGGCGGCTGAACAATGACACGCTTCCCCGATGCTGGATGATCTGACATGAACCTGACCCCCCGTGAAAAAGACAAACTGCTGGTCGCCATGGCCGCCGAGGTCGCCCGCAAGCGATTGGCCCGAGGCGTCAAGCTGAACCACCCCGAGGCGATCGCCCTGATCACCGACGCGGTGGTCGAAGGTGCGCGCGATGGGCGCTCGGTTGCCGATATGATGCAGGCCGGAGCCGAAGTGATCACCCGCGCGCAATGCATGGAAGGTGTGCCCGAGATGATCCACGAAGTTCAGGTCGAAGCCACCTTCCCTGATGGCACCAAACTGGTGACCGTCCACAACCCTATTCGCTAACAAAGGAACACTAACATGACCCGTATGCTTTTCCCCGCCCTGATCCTTGCTGGCCCTGCGGCAGCCCATAACGGAACACATATCCACGCGCATGGCTCGGATTATGCCACTCTGGGCGTTGGTCTCGCCGTTGTCGCGCTGGCCGCCTTCGCGTTGATGATAAAGCTGAACAAATGATCCCAGGCGAGCTGTTCCCGGCCAAGGGCGAGATCACCCTGAACGCAAGTGCCTCAGCCATCACCCTGATGGTCGCTAATACTGGTGACCGCCCGGTTCAGGTCGGCTCGCACTATCATTTCGCCGAAACCAACCCTGCGCTGGATTTCGACCGCGCCGCCGCACACGGGCTGCGTCTGGACATCGCTCCCGGCACCGCCGTCCGGTTCGAGCCCGGTCAGGCGCGCGAGGTCTCGCTGATCCCCATCGGGGGCGCGCGCAAGATCTATGGGTTCAATCAAAAGGTCATGGGGTCGCTCTGATGCCAGCAACAATCAAACGCTCTGACTATGCCGCCATGTTCGGCCCCACCACCGGCGACAGGCTGCGACTGGCCGACACCGATCTGGTGATCGAGGTCGAACGCGACCTGACCGCCGAACGCGCAGGTGCCGCTGCTACCGGGGGAGCCGGCGACAACGCGCTGCTTTACGGCGAAGAGGTCAAGTTCGGCGGTGGCAAGGTGATCCGCGACGGGATGGGTCAGTCTCAGGCCACTCGGGCCGAAGGCGCCGTGGACACGGTCATCACCAATGCGCTGATTGTGGATCACTCGGGCATCTACAAAGCCGATGTCGGCCTGAAAGACGGGCGCATCGCCAAGATCGGCAAGGCCGGAAACCCCGACACGCAACCCGGCGTCGACATCATCATCGGCCCCGGCACCGAGGCCATTGCGGGCGAAGGGCGCATCCTGACCGCCGGTGGGTTCGACAGCCATATCCACTTTATCTGCCCGCAACAGATCGAGGATGCGCTGCATTCCGGCCTGACCACCATGCTGGGCGGTGGTACCGGCCCCGCGCATGGGACGCTGGCGACCACCTGCACCCCAGGCCCCTGGCATATCGGGCGAATGTTGCAGGCCGCCGACGCGTTTCCGATGAACCTGGCCTTTGCGGGCAAGGGCAACGCCTCGCTGCCCGCCGCGCTTGAGGAGCAGGTCAACGCAGGTGCCTGCGCTCTGAAACTGCACGAGGATTGGGGCACGACCCCTGCCGCCATCGATTGCTGCCTGACGGTCGCCGATGCGATGGACGTGCAGGTCATGATCCATACCGACACGCTGAACGAATCCGGCTTTGTCGAGAACACCGTAGGTGCCATGAAGGGCCGCACGATCCACGCCTTCCACACCGAAGGCGCTGGCGGTGGTCACGCCCCAGACATCATCAAAATTTGCGGCGAGAACCACGTTCTGCCGTCTTCGACCAACCCCACGCGGCCCTTCACCGTGAACACGGTCGAAGAGCATCTGGATATGCTGATGGTCTGTCACCACCTCGACAAATCCATCCCCGAGGACGTGGCCTTTGCCGAAAGCCGCATCCGGCGCGAGACAATCGCGGCCGAGGATATCCTGCACGACATGGGCGCGTTCAGCATCATCGCGTCCGACAGTCAGGCTATGGGCCGTGTGGGTGAGGTTCTGATCCGCACATGGCAGACCGCCGACAAAATGAAGAAGCAACGTGGTCGTCTGCCCGAGGAAACTGGCGAGAACGACAATATGCGCGTGCGCCGCTATATCGCCAAATACACGATCAACCCGGCGATTGCCCACGGGCTAAGTCATCAGATCGGCAGTATCGAAGAAGGCAAACGCGCCGATCTGGTGCTATGGAACCCGGCCTTTTTCGGGGTGAAGCCCGAGATGGTCTTGCTGGGCGGCACCATTGCCTGCGCGCAGATGGGCGACCCCAATGCCTCGATCCCGACGCCGCAGCCGGTCTATAGCCGTCCGATGTTCGGGGCCTATGGGCGCTCGGTCGAACATTCGGCGATCACATTTGTCTCGGGCGCGGCGCAGGCTGCGGGGATTGGTGATACACTAGGGTTGGCCAAGCAAACCGTCGCGGTGCAAAACACCCGCAATATCGGCAAAAGCGACCTGTTGTTGAACAACGCCACGCCCCAAGTCGAGGTCGACCCCGAAACCTATGAGGTGCGCGCCGATGGCGAGTTGCTGACCTGCCAACCCGCCGAGGTTCTGCCCATGGCGCAACGCTATTTCATGTTCTGAGACATGCTGCGTTGCAGCATACGCAACGCAGCCATGACCAAACATCTACTACAAAACGAGGCCGACATGACACATCATGAAGACCAAGGGAGGACCAACAAGTTTGAAGGTCCACATGGCACATTCAGCACCGCAATCCAGCCCGCGCGTTTCGCTACCCGGACTGATCGCATCCTTCGGGACGTCGATCTATTCGTTTCTTATCCGAATGGCAGACGCACAAACGCGCGTTCAGCAGATCAAATTTCTTCAATCCCTCAGCGACGAAGACCTGCGCAAGCTCAGGTTGACACGCGACCGGATCCCACACCGCGTCTTCGCGGATTCAATCTGGCTCTGACCCGGCTTTTGGCAGGGGGGGCAACCGCATGACCGCCCTTCTCTGCACGGCACGGCAGTATTCCGACCATACGCATGGTGACCCCGCCGACCACCTGTCACTGACTTATGAAGACCGTTTTCTGCGCCGCAAGGTGCTGACCTGTGAAAGCGGTGAACAGATTCTGATTGATCTGTCGCAGACAACCTCGTTGGATCACGGCGGTGCCCTGATCCTTGACGACGGGCGCGAGGTCGAAATACAGGCCGCGCCCGAGGCGTTGCTGGAAGTCACGGCCCCCGACCTGACCCGCATCGCATGGCATATCGGCAACCGCCACACACCCTGTCAGGTCGAAGCGGACCGCTTGCTGATCCAGGTCGACCACGTCATCCGCGACATGTTGCTGAAGATCGGCGCAACAGTGCGCGAGGTTCAGGAACCCTTTACACCCGAAGGTGGCGCCTATGGCCACGGCAGGACCCATGGCCACGCCCACTGACACAGATATCCTGACACTGACCCAGTGGCTTTCGCCTGCTTATCCGGTCGGAGGGTTCGCATATTCGCACGGGCTGGAATGGGCGATCGAGTGCGGCAGCGTTGCCAACGCCACCGACACAAAAGAATGGGTTGCCGATGTGATCGAATACGGCTCTGGCCGGAATGACTGCATATTTCTTTCAGCCGCGTATTCGGCACAGACCACCACCTCCTTGTCCGAGGTGGATCAGGCTGCGCGCGCATTCTGCGCCTCGTCCGAGCGGTTGATGGAAACCCGACTGCTGGGAGAAGCGTTTTGCGGCATAACCGCAAATGTCTGGGCGGTGGAGTTGGGCACCCTGACCTACCCGGTCGCCTTGGGATATGCGGCACAGCGACAAGGCTTGCCGCTCGGCCTGACAGCCCAGATGTACCTGCAAGCCTTCATGTCCAATCTGGTCGCGTGTGCGACGCGTTTGGTACCGCTGGGGCAAACCGAAGGACAGCGAATGATCCGCGACCTGACGCCTTTGTGTCAGCATGTGGCGACGGACGCTGTGACCTTGGGGCTGGACGATCTGGGGTCGACGGCGTTTCTGACAGATGTCGCGTCGATGAAACACGAAACTCAATATTCAAGGATGTTCCGAACATGAGCAATATGAACGGCCCCCTGCGCGTGGGCATCGGTGGTCCTGTTGGCGCAGGCAAGACAACTCTGACCGCTGCCCTGTCCGAGGCGCTGCGCGACAAGGTATCCGTTGGCGTGATCACCAATGACATCTACACCCGCGAAGATGCCGAGGCGCTTATGCGGATGCAAATCCTGCCACAAGACCGGATCATTGGCGTTGAAACCGGAGGCTGCCCGCATACGGCCATTCGCGAGGATGCCTCGATCAACCTGGCGGCCGTTGCCGAGATGCAGGCGCGCCACCCCGACGTCGAAGTTGTTCTAATCGAAAGCGGCGGGGACAACCTGTCCGCCACATTCAGCCCGGAACTGGCGGATGTAACGCTCTATGTGATCGACGTGGCTGCGGGTGAAGAGATTCCGCGTAAAGGCGGGCCGGCGATCACCAAATCGGACGTCCTGATCATCAACAAGACCGATCTGGCCCCGCATGTTGGCGCGTCACTAGAGGTGATGGACCGAGACGCAACAAAAATGCGCAACGGTCGCCCATTCGTGTTCACCTCGCTGCGGCACCGCAAAGGCGTGGACAAGGTTGTCGACCTTCTGGCGCAAATCGGGGGATTGAACATTCCCGCCGACGTGACCGAGGGGGCCGCCTAGCGCAGCCCCCCCTATCAACGGAAGTTGATCACGAAACTGCAGGCGAACTTCTCGACCTAAACAAAAGCGCCCTTATCATTTCATTTCCCTTGCTGTTTTAAACAACAAAAGAAAAACAAAAATCGACCCGATCGAGGTGGTAACAATACCCACTGGCAGTTCCTGAGGTGCAAGCAACAGGCGGCTGAGGATATCTGAACCGGTCAGTAAGGCCGCCCCGACGATGGCCGCAGCGGGCACAAGACGGTTGTGCAAAGGTCCAGCGATCCCGCGTGCGATGTGGGGCACCATGAGCCCAACAAAACCGATAACCCCCGCAACCGAAACAAAAACGGCGGTGGCAAGGGCCGCAACAAAAAACATGCGGAACCTCAATGCCTGTACCGGAACGCCCAGCGTCGCTGCCGTCAAGTCGCCGGTCAAAAGCGCATCCAGCCAACGGCTGCGCCACAAGGCATACGTCAAGATCAACAGCATCCCGGCGCAGACCAGCGGAAATGTCTCCCATCGGGCCAGACCCAGACCGCCCAGCATCCAAAAGATAACCGAGTGCGCGGCGCGACTGTCGCCCGCAAAAATCAGATAGTTCGTGATCGCCGAAAACAGAAACGAAACTGCCAATCCCGCAAGGATCAGCTTTTCCGGCGCACTGGTGCGCAATCCGTGAACCAGTGCCAGCACAATTCCCGACGCGACAAGCCCGCCGCAAAATGCGGCCAGCGGCAGTGTCCAGAATCCCAGGACGTCGCCGGTCACCGTAATGACGAAAACCGCACCCGCCGCCGCACCTGACGAAAGGCCGAACAGGAAGGGATCAGCCAAGTCGTTGCGTGTTGTGGTCTGAAGCACCACGCCAACAACGCCCAGTCCTGCACCGATAACGGCCGCAAACAATGCGCGCGGCAAGCGAAGGTCAAAGACAATTCGGTGCAGCGGCGACACCTCGCCATCCGCCATCCCAGTGCCAAGCATCACCGCATCTAACGCAACTGCGGCCGGAATTTGCGTCGTGCCGTAAATGGTCGAAACCAGCAAAAGGGCGGCCACGACGACCGCCCCCAGCAAGAGAGTCAGACCGAAACGGCCCATATTAGTTCAGGCCCGGGTGCATCGCGTCGGCCATTTTCGAAATCGCCTCGATATTTGCGGGTCCGGGGGTCAGTTCTTCGTAACGCAGGCCAATCCAGCGTTCGTTCTTGACCGCATCGGTCTGCGACATCACGGGGTGTTCCTGCAGAAACTTGAACGTGTCTTCCGCGCCGTTTCCGGTCTGATAATCCAGCAGCACCAGAAATTCGGGGTTCGAAGCTGCCACAGCCTCCCACGAGGTGCGGCCCCAGCTTGTGTCCATGTCATGAGTGACATTTGCACCACCGGCTGCAGCGATCATCGCGTCAGGGATGGCGAATTTACCCGCGGTAAAGGGCGCGTCGGCTGGCCCATCCAGCAGGAAAACACGGGGTTTTGGCAGGTCTGCAGTTTGCGCCTGGATCGCGGCCAGTTCCTCTTTCCAACCGGAAACCAAAGCCTCGGCCTTGTCTTCAACATGCATGACCTTGCCCAGGCGAAGCACGTCATCAAACAACAGGTCCATGCTGGCCTCGGGGCGATCCTTGTCCAGATGCACACAGCTTTCCGTCAGGATCATTGTTTTGATACCAAAGGGTTCCAGCGTGTCGGGCGTCACGTCACCACCCGGCTTCATCCCATAGTACCAACCCGCGAAGAACAGGTCAGGCTCTACTGCCACAAGGTTCTCAACAGTTGGGTATTTCGGCGCAAGCTCGGGGATGTCACCGCGCAATGTGTCAAACTCGGGGCTGGTCTTGTACCAGCCTGTGATGCCGGTCAGACCCACAATCTTATCCTGCAGACCCAACGCAAAGGCCATGTCGGTCATGTTCATATCATGCACAACCAGACGCTCGGGCTGGGTGTCGAACACCAGCGGCGCACCGCAATTGTCAACCGTAACTTCGTGCGCGACGGCACCACCTGCCAAAACAGTGGCCAGTGCCACAGACAAGATCTGTTTCATTCAGAAATACTCCTATTCGTAAGTTGTTATCGAGGTTTTTCGGATATCCAGCGCCGGGATCACGCGACCTTCGTGGGGAAAGCACAGGTAATCGACGCCAAACGTGTCGCGGACCCGGCCCGGGGTCAGCACGTCGGCTACCAGCCCAAAACCGGTCAGCCGGGTGTCTTTCATCAGCGCCACATGAGTGGCAAATTCTGGGATCATCACCAGATCGTGCAGGATCATCACCACGGTGATACCCAGTTCAGCGACCAGCGACAGCATACGCCCCTTCGTATCCGGGTCCAGATGGTTGGTGGGTTCGTCCAGAAACAAAAGCGTAGGATTCTGGGCCAGAGCACGGGCGATATGCGCGCGCTGTTGTTCCCCCCCGGACAGAACGGCCATCTTTTTGTCGGCCAAAGCGCTAAGCCCGGTAAGGTTCAGGATTCTGACAAGATCAGCGGCGTGTTCCTCGGCAGAGCGGTCCGCACGGATAGGAATCTGGCCTAGCGCCACATAATCCCGCAACAGCAGCCTGCCATCCGGGAACTCCTGCTGACTGACCACGGCGATCGTCCGCGCCCGGTCCCGTGCAGACATCTGTTTCAGGCTGCGTCCGTTGACCAGAACGTCACCCTGGTTCACTTCATACGCGCCACATAACAGATTCAAAAGCGTCGTCTTGCCTGCCCCGTTGGGCCCGGCAATTGCAAGGATTGCGCCTTCGCATAATGTGAATGAGACCCCCTGCAGCAGTATATCGCCACTAAGGACCTGATGGGTCAGATCACGCGCCACCAAAATAGCTGGGTTGGTCATGGACACACCCCTTTTTCAATGCGGGGCATGCGGGACAGTGTCTTTATGAACAGTGGTTCCGGACGCTCGGTCGCATTGGTCCAACCATCTGCGCTGTTTTGGTATTGGCGGGCAAACTCAGTCAGTGCCTGGATATCCTGCGCATCCTGAATGTCACCAAAAAGGTACTGCGCTTTGTCGACTGCCTGAAACCCAACCGTCACAGGCCGCGCGCATCCGGCCATGCAATCGACCATGCGGATGGAAAAACCATTGGGCAAACGGTCGAACACCGCGTCGGACAAGCCCTGCGCGTGTGCCTCACCCTGACATGTTTTGCAGATGAGAAGAAAATGGTCAGGCGCTGACGGCATGGTTTCCTCCGCCTGCTTCAAAGCGCGGGCAGACAGTGCCGGAAATGTAAACACGATGTGCTCGTGTCATCAAAGCCTCCTTCCAGGACGCCCCGCCCCGGGTTGGTTAACACTTGATGGCAGGTCTCCTGACTTGCGGGTCGATGCTTGGCCATCCTTCCCGGCACTGGGGCCAGTGGGTTTTTGGCGTCGCTCACCGCTTACAGTTGCGGGGGCAGTCACGGACTTGGCGCCAAACAGCAGCCTCACCGTATTCCCTTTTCATCCCTTGGGCGCACCATCGGGAACCATCATCCGAACGGGTGCCCGAGATCACAGATCAGGTCAACAACAATGTTGTCGCAGCCACTCAGTTTTTGGCAGACGAGACACCCAGCTAAATCAATCCAAAGTACAGTTGCCCTATACCCCGCTTCGCGACCGCCATCCCGTGAGGCTGAAACCGACAAACAAAACTGCAGCCACGCAGACGATTGAGGGACCCGCCGGTGTGTCAAACACATAAGCAGCGCGCAACCCTGCAACAGCCGAGAAAGCCCCGATTGCCGCGGCAATCAATGCCATCGTTTCCGGGGATCGCGCCAGGCTGCGCGCGGCCGCTGCCGGAATGATCAGCATCGCGGCGATGAGCAACACGCCCACAACCTTGATCGCGACAGCTACCGTAACCGCCAGAGACAAAGTCAGGATCAACTGCTCGCGCTTGGGGTCGAACCCAGTGGCGTAGGCCAATTCTTCGTTCAGCGTAGCAGTCAGCAGTTGCGACCATCGCCATACGATCAACGCGACGACCAGCGCGGCCCCGCCCCAGATCACGACAAGATCGGTGCGCGAAACTGACAGTATGTCACCAAAAAGATAGGCCATCAGGTCGATGCGAATGCCGGACAAGAACGACACTGCGACAAGGCCAAAGGCAAGCGACGAATGCGCCATAACCCCAAGAAGCGTATCCATGGCATAACCGCGACCGGATAGCATTGTGACGGCCAGCGCCATGATGAGCGCGACAACCAACGTTCCCAGAAAGATTGACATCTGGAATGCCAGCGACAGGGCAACCCCCAGGATCGCGGCATGGGCCGTAGCGTCCCCAAAATACGCCATGCGCCGCCAGACAACAAAACAGCCAAGGGGGGCGGCTGCAATTGCCACGCCAATACCGGCGAGCGTTGCCCGCGTCATAAAATCATCAAGCATTATTCTGCCGCTTCGTGAGAGTGGTCGTGATTGTGATCATGTTCGTGGCGATACAGGGCAAGCGCGCCACCGGTGCCTGTTCCAAACAGGGCGCGGTATTCCGGTGCCGATGCAACCACGGCAGGCGACCCCTCGCAGCAGACATGACCATTGAGGCAGATTACCCTGTCCGATGCACTCATCACAACGTGCAACTCGTGGCTGATCATCAAAATGGCGCAGCCGGTTTCCTGCCTAACCGCCTCGATCTGCTGGTAAAAACTGGCCGAGCCTCGCTGGTCGAGGCCTTGCGTGGCTTCATCCAGCAAAAGGATGTCAGGGCGATTGATCAAAGCCCGCGCCAGCAATACGCGCTGAAACTGGCCCCCGGACAGTTGGGACATCTGGCGCTTCAAAAGATCCGGCACACCCGCCGCCGCCAGCGCCGCAGCGCAGTCATCTTTCGAAACGCGGTGTGTCAGGCGCATGAACCTTGCAACCGAGATCGGCAATGTCGGGTCAACATGCAGTTTTTGCGGCACATAGCCGATTTTCAGTCCGGGCTTCCTGGAAACATGGCCAGCAGAGGGATTGGTCGCGCCGATGATAGCCCTAAGCAGACTGGTCTTGCCTGATCCGTTCGGGCCAACGATGGTAACGATCTCACCTGCCTCAATCGTCATATCCACATTGTGCAGAACGGTGTTCGCACCGTACCGTACGCTGAGTTTTTCAACGGTGATCAGGGTCATTTCTACGCCTTTTCGGTGCAGTCAGGGCAAAGCCCTTCGGCTTCTACAACCGTTCGTTCAATTTCGAAACCCGCCGCGCGTGCCGCAGCCCCCAAAACACCTTTGGCCGGTGTGGATTGCGCCTCGGCCACGGCGTCGCATTTTCGGCAAATCATGAAGGCCGGCGAATGAGAGGCCCCTGGGTGAGAACAGGCAACAAAGGCGTTCAGTCGCTCAATCTTATGCACGAACCCATTCTGAGCAAGAAAGTCGAGTGCACGATACGCCACCGGAGGCTGTGACCCATAGCCTTCCTCGCGCAATCGGTCGAGTATCGCATACGCGCCCAGCGCGCGATGCTCTTGCAACAGCATTTCCAGAACCCTGCGACGGACTGGCGTCAGACGCAGCCCTTCTTCCTTGCACCGGGTTTCCGCTGCGGACAGCCCGGTTGCAACGCACGTCTTGTGGTCATGCTTTTGGAACCCAACCGGGGCCGTATCCCCGGTTATTTCGGGTTGCGTATCACTTGTCATGTTATTCCATATCATGTATGCCGCTCGCAATGTTATAAAATCACACAGAGGGTCTGATGTCCAGAAAGCTTCTCCCACTATCTATCACCGCTGCATTCATGGGCGGAACGGCCTTGGCGGATGTACCCAATGTCGCGGTCGATATCGCGCCAGTTCACTCGCTTGTGGCACGGGTTATGGAAGGTGTCGGAACGCCCGACCTGATCATCTCACCGGGTGCCTCGCCGCACGAATACAATCTGCGCCCCTCAGAAGCTGCAGCGCTGCAAGACGCCAACTTGGTTTTTTGGATGGGTGAAGGCCTGACACCGTGGATGGAAGGGGCTGTCGAGACCCTTGCTGACGGCGCCACCGTCACGACCCTGTTGGAAACGGATGGAACAATTCTTCTGGATTTCCGTGAGAACGCCCTGTTTGAAGCCCACGATCATGACGATCACGATGACCACGGGCACGACGAACACGCCGAAGACAAGGATCACGAAGATCACAGCGATGAGCATGATCACGACGATCACGCCAAACATGACGACCATGACAACCATGCTGAAACCAAAGGTCATGACGATGAACATGCCCATGATGATCATGACAGCCACGACGATCATGATGATCATGACCACGAAGATCATGCAGACCACGAAGGGCATGACGACCACGATGGTCACGCGCATGGGGACCATGACCCGCACGCCTGGTTGTCGCCAGAGAACGCAAATACGTGGCTGAATGTGATCGCCGCCCAGCTATCTGCGGCAGATCCGGACAACGCCGGTACGTATTTCGCAAATGCTGCGGCGGCGCGAGAAGAAATGGCGGCCCTGTCTGCCGAGATCGCCGAAACGCTCGAACCGGTCCGAGGAGGCAGCTTTATCGTGTTCCACGATGCCTACCAGTATTTCGAGAATGCGTTTGATTTCCCCGCCTCTGGCGCAATTTCGATTGGTGATGCATCCGACCCAAGCCCTGCCCGCATTGCTGAAATCCAGGCACGCATCAAGGACGAAGGCGTGAAATGCGTTCTGGCCGAACCGCAGTTCAATCCTGGGATCGTCGAGGTTGTGATGGATGGTGCCGACGCCAATACCGCAGTAATCGACCCGCTCGGCTCTGATCTTGAACCCGGAGCGGCGCTTTACTCCCAAGTCATTCGCAACATGGCGCAAACACTGGCCGATTGCCTTTGATCCCCTGCCCGGCCGAAGTTCAAAATTCGGTCGGGCTGAACGTCAGCGGCATCGCAAGTGAGTGTTTGCCCAAGTTCCGAGTGATCGCGATCCTCTGACGTTTTCAAATTCGATCGAAAACCGAACGAAAGACCGACAGCCTTAGCCCCAATCCGCAAACATCCACGAGGCGCATGTGGTTTACATCTCCATATTGTTACGTTATTACATTTCCTAACCTAAGTTACGACCTCCCACCCCACGCCAACATCTTGCGAACCCGTCGCCCCAAACCCACCACGAAAGAAGAAGTGTTTTTAAGCCATGACTGATACCCGCCTTCCCGTCACTGTCCTGTCCGGATTTCTTGGAGCTGGCAAAACAACTCTGCTGAACCGGGTTCTCAATAATCGCGAAGGCCGTCGTGTCGCCGTCATCGTTAATGATATGTCCGAAGTGAATATCGACGCTGATTTGGTTCGGGCCGAAACGGAGCTCAGCCGTACCGATGAAACTCTGGTTGAAATGTCAAATGGCTGTATCTGCTGCACCCTGCGCGATGATCTGCTGGCCGAGGTCCGGCGACTGGCTGCGGAAAGTCGGTTTGATTATCTCCTGATTGAGTCCACTGGTATCTCAGAGCCCCTGCCTGTCGCGGCGACTTTCGATTTCCGCGATGAAGACGGTGAAAGCCTGTCTGACGTGGCCCGCCTTGACACGATGGTCACCGTGGTTGACGCGGTGAATCTGCTTAACGACTACTCCAGCCACGACTTCCTTCATGATCGTGGTGAGACCCTTGGCGACGAGGATGATCGCACTCTGGTGCATCTACTAACCGACCAGATCGAATTTGCCGACGTTGTCATCCTGAACAAGGTTGCTGATGCCGGCCCGGAACGCACCGATGCAGCGCGCAAGATAATCCGTAGCCTAAATGCCGATGCAAAAATCATCGAAACAAACCAATCCGCAGTTTCCAGTGATGCCATTCTGGACACTGGCCTTTTCGATTTCGAAAAGGCGCATCAGCACCCCATGTGGGTCAAGGAGCTTTATGGTTTTGCCGACCACGTGCCGGAAACCGAAGAGTATGGCGTTTCGTCCTACGTCTTTCGCGCCAGACAACCCTTTGAGCCCGAGAAAATCCTCGCGCTGCTGAATGGTGATTTGCCCGGTGTGATCCGGGCAAAAGGTCATTTCTGGATTGCAACCCGCCCCGAGTGGGTTGCTGAATTTTCGCTTGCAGGCGCTCTGTCCAGCGTGAAGCCAATCGGAACTTGGTGGGCGTCCGTGCCCGATACAAGATGGCCTGATCACCCGTCAGTGCTTGACTACATCAAACAACACTGGGTCGAGCCTTGGGGCGATCGGCGGCAAGAGATTGTGTTTATCGGTGCAGGCATCGACTGGCCATCCCTCAAATCCCGTCTTGAATCCTGCCTGCTATCTCAGGCCGCTGCACCCGGGCCGGATGCCCTTCCATCTGACTTGCCTGACCCGTTTCCGCTGTGGCGCCGAGTGGAGGATGCCGCATGACCTATCATCGCACCGACCTGAACGGCGCAGCCGTCGGAGTGGGCGTATCGGATAAGCCGGACGGATTGGCCAAAATCGAAATGCCGGGGTGCGCGGCGACAATCTGGCGCCGTCAACTTGCGCCAGAATTTCAGGCATGGATCAACGCCCTGGACCCATCGCATCTGCCAAAAGCGCGGCTAGTCCTACGCCCTCAGGCCGTTCCGGACGCCCTGAGTCACTTGTGCAGCATGGCGGGGATGGACGAAGGCGCAGAACGCACTTGGTTAGAGGATGACATCTCAGACCTCGCCACGCGGTTTGCCGAGATGATGCGCGCGCCCTATCTTCGACTTCGCCTGGACGCGATCAACACCAATGCCTGCAGGAAGTTCCACATAGATGCCCTATACGCGCGCCTGATCTGCACCTATCGCGGGACAGGCACGCAATACGGTATGTCAAAGGATGGCCTTGACCCAGACCGCGTGTTTACCGTGGCAACCGGTGCCCCCATGGTTATGCGTGGCACGCTTTGGCCACAGAACCCTCCGTCAGGGTTACTGCATCGCTCGCCACCAATTGCGGGAACAGGTGAGACCCGCCTTGTTCTGGTGCTCGATCCCATTTTTGACATCGAGGAAGACGTCTGATGCCGCGAAATCTTGGCCAGACGAGACTGAGAAAGCGCCGCCGCGCCGAAAATCCGATGCGCGAGTTTGACCGCCTGCCTCCGGTCTTGCGTGCGTGGGTATCTCAGGCCGCGTTGCCTTGGCGTCCACGATCGGTCCTTCGCGCCTATCAAAATGCGCTGGCCCAAACAGGTGATCAAGGCCGCGCTCTGGAGGAACTGGGCCGCCTTGAAGCCTTGCAACTTGCCAAGGATAGCACAGGCGCAGCGACGGCCTGATACGTTTGGAGTTGACCCAACACGATCTGAAGACTTCCAAACCTGTCACCCCAGCCCCCATCAACACACGGTATCCAGAGTTGAACAGCCTGTAGCCTGTCGCAAGGTTGCGCAGTTAAACCGAATACGTGTAAGCGTCGTGATCACGACACTACTATGATTTGGGCGCGCCTTGGGCAACGACAAGAATGATAATCCGGTGGATGACTTACTGCGCGCCCGTCTGCGCATTCCAGTTGGAGCAGACTTTAGGTTAAGGGTCTTGCGGCACCTGATGGAGGGCGTTGACTGGATCAACCGCACCACGACTGGTCAGGCTTTCTTTGCCCTGAAAGAAACCGAAGAGATATTGTTGGAACTTGGTGAACGCACCGGGCCAGAGCTGGTGCGCGCGGTTTTGCAGATGAACCACGGAACCACGCTACGCGCACACGGGCTTGAGAATATTCCGACCCAAGGCGCGGTCGTTATCGCCTCGACCCATCCGATCGGGACCTTCGATTTTCTTGCCCATGCGGGGGCATTGCAGGACCATCGCGCGGACCTGAAGGTTGTCGCCGGGCGCGAAGCTGAACGGTTTTTGGGCCGAGACCTGATCGTTCCGGTGGATCTGGATCAAAAGGACAGGGTTTTGACGGCCCGACAGACCCTTGCCGGAATGTTGCAACACCTCAAGGAAGACGGCGCCCTGCTTGTGTTCGGGTCTGGCCGGGTTCCGTATTTGAATGATGGCCGTCTGGTCGAACCTCCCTGGAGGACCGGGGTAACCCGTGTTTCAGCAGAGACCGGGGCTCCAATCGTTCCCGCATCGGCAAACATGCGCAACTCTCGGCACTACTACCGGACGCGCCGTCTGGCTGGGGTCCTGAGTGGGGGCAACGACGAGTTCGGGCGCAAAGTCGCGTCTTTGCGATACGTGTCAGAGCTGATTGCCAAGCTTGGCGGCTCATATGATGTCTATTACGGCCCGGTTCAGCCAGCGGGCACCGCGCCCGACATTCTGAAAAGACTGTCCGAAGGGTTGGTTCCCGACCTCTATGTCCAATAGTGGCCCGATGCTTACCCGCACCTTATAAATCCCGGTCCTTTGCCCGGTCGCGCTCCTGCAGCGCGCGGATGCGCATTCGTTGCGCCGCCTGGATATGAGCACGCATTTCAGATTCTGCCGCAGCACCGTCGCGCGCCTTCAACGCGGCCATGATGCGCCGGTGTTCCGCCACGGCTGACGCGGCCCGTTCACTGTCCAAAAGCTGTGAGGGTCCCAGAATCAATAACGCCTTCTGCAAGGACAATGTGGATTTCGTCAGAAACCTGTTCTTTGCCGCATCCAACAACGTCGCGTGGAAAATCTTGTTGATCCGAACAGCGTCCGGCCCTGTGCCTGCCTCGGCAAGCCGGTCATTGAGAACGTCCAGCTCATCCAACTCAATGTCAGAGGCAGCCCGCGCAGCCAGTCGCGCCGCAGTCCCTTCAAGCACTGCGCGCATCTCATACAGCTCCATCACTTCGGCATAGTCGAGGCTGCGGACCGTCGCGCCCAGACGCGGAACATGCGTAACCAGCCCATCCGCCTCTAGCTGTCGGATCGCTTCCCGCACAGGGGTGCGGCTGACGCCCAGTCGTTCCGACAGCTCTATTTCGCGCAGACGATCCCCCGGCAGCAAAGCCCCTGCGCGAATTTCGTCCAGCAGGGACTGATAGGCGGAGCTGCCCTGCGGTCCGGGCTTAATCTGATCGTCCTGAATGCTCATAACGCCTATACTTGCATGTTGCGTCCAATTGTATACATATGGATACAAAGCGAGTCAATGCCGATGGAACACGAGAGTTGGCCAATCAAGACATTTTTCATTCACTGCTGATGAAGCGGTCCGTGACCGCTGGCCTTGCGGTTCTTGGCACAGGGGTCTTTTGGGTTTTGGGCCTGCCACTGCCGTTTTTGTTCGGCCCGATGACAGCTTGCCTGATGGCTGCTCTGGCCCGTGCGCCGATGGAAGGCTTCGGACAGGTTTCTGTTGCAGCGCGGACAATTCTGGGTGTTGCAGTCGGCGCGTCAATCACCCCCAGCCTGTTTGCCGAACTGCCCAAAATGGCGGCCTCGATCATGCTGATCCCGTTGTTCATCCTCCTGATCGCCCTGATTGGTGTGCCGTTCTTTCGCAAGCTATGGGGGTTTGACACCACAACCGCATTCTATGCCGCCATGCCCGGTGGCCTTCAGGACATGATCATTTTCGGCACCGAAGCCGGGGCCAACCCGCGTACCTTGTCCCTGATCCACGGGACGCGCGTTCTGATCATCGTGACGTTGGCCCCTATTTTTCTGACAGTTTTCTACGATGCGGACCTGACAAACCCCATTGGACAACCCGCCAGCGAGTTACCCATCCACGAGGTTCTGCTAATGGTTCTGGCAGCGGTTGTAGGCTGGAAAGGGGGTGAAAGGATTGGGTTGTTCGGCGCGTCCATTCTGGGCCCCATGATTTTGACAGCCGCGTTGTCGCTGGGCGATTTCATACACTCGCGCCCCCCGCGCGAGGCTATCTTGGCGGCGCAGTTCTTTATCGGCTGCACCATCGGGGTGAAATTCGTTGGCGTCACTTGGCGAGAGCTTCAGCGCGTTGTCGCCGCCGGATTCGCCTATGTCGTAGTGCTTGCGGTCTTGGCGGCAGGGTTCACAGCCATCGTTACCACTTTGGGTTTGGGGCGTCCGGTCGAAGCATTCCTTGCTTTCGCACCCGGCGGGCAGGCGGAAATGACGGTGCTGGCGATTGTATCAGGCGCGGATCTGGGGTTTGTCATCACGCACCACCTGACGCGAATTGTGCTGGTCATCATTGGCGCACCGATTGCCGCAAACCTAATCCTGCGACTGTCCAAACCGAAGGACCGCCCCTGATTAGTAATCGTTTCGCCTTGGGTCAGCACTTGGTTCAGTGGGTCTGCCGGATGCCGAGATTTGCCGGCTTAAACAACAAGCCAATTAACGGGGTCGGGCATTGGCCGCCGCCACAGATTTAACGAATCTCGATTATGTGGCATTCTCTGGATTGGGCGCTAAAGGCCAACCCATTTTGGCCATGCGCCCGCGCTTTGGGAGGAGCCAGATATGAACCTAAGACCTGATCCCACTTTTCACGCAACCCCTAAACTTGCGATGGAGGCTCCGGCGGAAACGCTGGCCTTTACATTGATGCTTAGTCCTGACGGTTCGCAACCAGATGGGTTAGCAGTTATCGACGTTGATCCGAATTCCAAAACCTACAGCAAGATTGTTCACAAACTCATTATGCCCAACAAAGGAGATGAGTTTCATCATTTCGGGTGGAACGCTTGCTCGTCTGCGCTGTCCCCCCTGACCGGGCACGCCTTTCTTGAGCGCAGGTACCTGATCATTCCCGGCATTCGATCCTCACGCATCTACGTGATCGACGTGAAAGAGCCGCTCAAGGCAAAAATCCACAAGATCATCGAACCCGAAGAGGTGTTTGCCAAGACAGGATATTCGCGCCCGCATACAATCCATTGCGGCCCCGAAGGTATCTATGTCTCGACGCTTGGGGGTGGTGGCAAAGACGGCACAGATGGACCACCCGGCATTTTCATCATGGATTGTGAAAGCTTCGAAATCCTCGGCAGATACGAGATGGACCGGGGTGAGCAAACCAAGCACTACGACTTCTGGTGGAACCTTCCGCGCGATTACATGGTGAGCTCGGAATGGGGCCTACCCCCGCAATTCGAAAACGGGATCGTGGCCGAGGATTTACTGTCCAACAAATACGGTCACAAAATCCACTTCTGGAACCTGCGCGAACGCCGCAACGTCCAGACCATCGACCTTGGCGAAAATCACCAGATGGCGCTGGAAATCCGGCCTGCGCATGATCCGGCAAAGGACTATGGGTTCTGCGGGGTCGTTGTGGATACGACCAACCTGCAGGGTTCAATCTTCACGTGGTGGCAAAAAGACGATGGCACGTTCGAGGCGAAGAAAACGATCACCATCGACCCCCGGCCAGAAAAGGCCGAAAACCTTCCACCCCTGTTGCAGGGGTTCGAGGCCGTGCCGCCATTGGTCACCGACATCGACCTGAGCCTGGATGACAAGTATCTTTACGTCGCGTGCTGGGGTCAGGGCGAAATGCACCAATATGATGTATCCGACCCAATGAAACCCAAACTGACTGGCAAGGTCGAGCTGGGCGGGATTGCGCGCGGGACGAAACACCCCAACGGCAAGGCTTTTGCCTATGGTCCACAGATGGTTGAGATCAGTCGTGACGGCAAGCGGGTCTACTGGACCAATTCGTTGTATTCGACATGGGACGACCAGTTCTACCCCGATGACGAGGGCGGCCAGATGGTGATGGCCAATGTCGGCGAAAATGGCGGTTTGGAGCTGGACAAAGACTTCTATGTCACGTTTCCAAAGGGGTATCGCAGCCACCAGATCCGTCTGGAAGGCGGCGATTGTTCAACTGATAGCTTCTGCTACCCGTCTGTCTGACACGTGGACGGATTAGATACGGCAGCAGCCCTTTGGTGGGCTGTTGTCGCCTCGGGCATATATCACGGGATCAACCCCGGTATGGGTTGGCCTCTGGCGGTGTCTGCGGCACTGATGGACAAAAGCGGTGGTAGTCTGTTCAAGGCGCTACTCGCCTTGGCGACCGGGCATCTTCTGGCGATGGCGGCCATCTTGTTTCCCTTTACAGCATTGCTGTTTCTGGCCGAGTGGCAGCGGGAAATCCAGATTGCCGCGTCGTGCCTTGTGATTGGCCTGGGCCTTTACCTGCTTTTCAATCGCCGGCACCCGCGCTTCCTTGCGCGTGTGCCTCCGACAAGGCTTGTGCTGTGGTCGTTTCTGGCTGCGATGGCGCACGGAGCGGGCCTGATGCTGGTTCCGATCTATCTGGGTATTTGCCGCACCGTCGCCACAAACGCAGGTCACGCAGCCGCGTCTGACCTGATGACCGGAAATGCCGGAATTGCCGTTGCTGTTGCCCTTGCCCACACCTTAGCCATGACCGTTTCCGGTGGCCTGCTTGCCTTTGGCGTCTATCATTGGCTGGGCCTCAGGTTTCTGTCGAAAAGCTGGTTCAATCTGGATCTGGTTTGGGCACTTAGCCTGATCCTAGTGGGGTCATTATCGCTGATATTCACCCACTAAGTTGCCCAACCTTTTGCAATTCAGCGATCTGGACTTGCTATGGTTCTCCGCGGAGATGAGCGAATACCCTGCCCTCTCGATGACCAAAAACGGATTTATGGCGTCTCGACCTGCGCGGGCTGAAAACACCGGACGCAGTTTCTACTTTGTCAGTTCAGCAGACGAACGGCTGAATTCGTAGTAGGCCGTATTTTGGAAACAAGCCCAAATTAACGGCTTTGGACAAAGCGCATCCTGAGGTAAGTTGTGACCAGTTGTAAGATTTTCGATTTTCGCGTTTTTTGGCCCTGTGCGTAACGCCTTGAGACAGACAGGATTTTTTGTTTGAAGCACAAATTCAAGATATTGGCAGGATTGGCGGTGCTGTCTTTCGTCTGCGCCTTTTTGTTTCAATTGCATCGTAACTTTACTGACCCAGAGCTGGCGCTGGGTACAAGATGCAAAATCCTGTGGCACGACGCAGGGTATCGGGTTCCGTTTCGCAGAACCGAAGAACGTCACATCAGCCACGAAGGATTCCTGATCAGCATCGGGCTACAAGATCCTTCGGGAACTGAATTGGATCCCGGTTTTTGCGCATATGATCCGTTCTCGGATACCCTGACACTGGTTGAGATGCGCAATGGCTAAGTTCCACGGGCGAACATCGTAGGATTCATTCGTTTTGGTTGACTAAGGGGGGGGCACCGCAACGGCTGTGAGTGCGTGGTACGTTAGCTGCGGGCCGCACCCCCTTATCCTGCCAAACTCCCCTCAGCAGACGATATCGCCACGCCATCCGGCAGGATTGCCGAATATGTGGCTGATGCCCGGCGATATGGCTTGCGCCCCGCCGCCAAATTCATTCGCAGTTTTGCCAACACCGGTGCGTATGGGCGCGGCGTGATTAGACGGGAACTCATAAAATTTTGGCGCAACCTCGCAAGCCTCAGGCGACCGCGCAGACCACTTAACAATAAGTGAAGTCACAAGCGCAAAGAGGAGTTCGAGATGAACAAAAGACCGTTGCTATCGTTGCTTACCGTCTTGGCAGTAACCGGCATCGCGTCAGCCACAGGGGGCCCCTTTGTCGGATTTTCAACATTTTTTGGCATCGTCCTGATAAGCTCCATCATCGTCGGTGGACGCGCTGATAAACGCAGCCTTGCGGCCCAACGCGCCTGACGACCCGACCAGAACTATACATCGCACGTTTGTGGCGGCTTACTGGTCGTGGCAGCCTCATAAGCTAGGCAAAAACAATGCCAAGCCGGGGAACGCGATCAGTAGAACCACCAACAGGATCGAGCAGAAAATAAACGGGAAAGCTGATGTATAGATTTCGCGCATTGTGGTACCCGGCGGCGCGACACCTTTCATCACAAACAGCAACAACCCGAATGGCGGGGTGGTAAAGCTGATCTCGAGCGAAAGCAACATGATCAGGCCGAACCAGATCGGATCGAACCCAAGCGTCTGCGCCAGCGGAAAGAAGATTGGCACGGTCAGCAACATGATCGAAATCTGCTCCATGAACATGCCAAGCAGCAGCAAGACAGCGAACATCACGGTCAGCATAGCCAATGGGGCAAGTTCAAATGCAATGGCCCAGTTCACCAATCCTCGTGACGCTCCGGAAAATGCCAAAAGCTGACTGAACGTGGCCGAGCCAAAGACAATCAGATAGGCCATCAGCGTGACCTTGAGGGCACCGATGACCGACTTTTTGATCGCTTCCCACGAGAGGCAGCGGAATATGGCGGCAAGGATCAACACGCCTAATGCGCCAAATGCTGCGGCCTCGGACGGTGTGACAAAGCCTTTAATCATCAAGATGATAATCACGACCATGACGCCGACCATCGGCACGACCTCAGTCATAAGCAGTTTCACGCGGTATGCCAAAGACATGGGCTCCACGTCGTAGGCCGGTGCCGCGGCGGGGTCCAACCGTGTTTGAAGCCAGATCGTACCAATATAAAAGAAGGCGAGTATCAGACCCGGAATGACGCCCGCGATCAGCAAGGCCGCCACGTCTATCTGTGCGAGCGTGGCCAGAAGAACGGCAAGCGCCGAAGGCGGTATGATGATCGCCAAGCCACCCGTTCCCAATATTGGCCCAATGCTCATATACGACTTGTAACCGCGGCGGTTCATTTCAGGCACCATCAGCGACCCCAAAAGCGCGGTTGAGCCCATTGACGACCCCGACAACGTGGAAAACGCGGTGCCGCCCAGAACCGTTACATAGCTCAGCCGCCCCGGCAGTCGGCCCAGCAGCTTGTCTATCGCGCTGAACATGCGCCCACCTAACCCGGTGTGAAAGAAGATCTCTCCCATCAACAGAAACAGCGGGATTGGCATCAGCGCATATTTGGTCAACGCGCCCAGCCCGTTGTTGAGCAGTTGCGTAACCCCCCGTTCACCCCCCATGAAAATCCAGGCGCCCAGAATGTTGGCCGCAAGAAACGCCAGCGCAACAGGCATTCCAATGGCCATCAGGAACACTATTGACCCAAGCAGCAGGGCAAGCGCTTCGTACCATTCCATTATTCGTGTATCCCTGCTTCTCCGCTGTGCATCAGCTCGGGTCCGAAGACAAAGCGCGAAAATTCAACCGCCATCATTCCAAACGAAAGCGGAAAGGCGATCGTCAGCATCCATCGGGGGAAATAGTAAGCGCGGGTGTCATAGTCCCCGCGTTCGATATTCGTCAGGACCAAGTCGGCCCCTTGCCAGGCAAGGATGAGGCAGACCAGAACACAGGCGGCAGCCACCGAACGGCTGACAATCCGGCGCAAGCCAATCGGCAGCGCCGCTGTCACCAGTTCGATGTGGACATGGCCCTTTTCCCGCACCAGCCAGGGCGCACCCAGCATAGTCATATATAAAAGCCCGTATTCGGCAGACGTAAACAACCACGCAAAAGGTTGCAGCCCGGCATTTCGCATCAGAACTGACGTGATGACGGATAGCATCAGCCAAACCAGCAAAAGACCAGCGATTAAGGCCATGCCAAACAGCACTGCGTCATAGACCCTTTTCATCATCCCGCCTGCTTTGCCCCAGAAAAGTTATAGGCCCGTCCAACCAGAACGGGCCTGTCTTTGGACTTAGTTTGCAGCGTCGAGATCGTAGAACAGCTCGATCAGGCGGTCATAGTTATCGGTGCCGCCGGGCTGTTCGGCCATCAGACCTTTCATACGTTCCCACGTCTTTTCGCGGGCCGCTGCAAGGTATTTTGCCTTTGCTTCCCCTTCCAGACTGACAACTGTCATTCCCGCCGCATCAAGGGCCGCAAAGTCTTCGTCGCGTTTGCTGCGCAGGGCTTCAACACTGTCTTTTTCGTGTTGGATCGCGACGTCTTGCAGGATCGTGCGCGCCTCTTCAGACAACGAGTTCCAGCGGTCAAGGTTCACGATGACGCCAAGATCGGTCGAGAAGAAGCATGGCTCGATACGGAAGTTCAGGAACTCGTTCCATTTCAGGTCAATCAGGCCAATCTGGGTCCAGCCCGTCGCATCAACAACACCACGTTGCAGCGCCGAGTAAACCTCGCCGGTTGGCAGGTCGATCACCTGTGCACCAAGGTAGTTGGTGAAAAAGGCGTTGTAGACGTTGTTGCCGCGCAGCTTCAGCCCTTCGACTTCCAGATTGCCGTCGGCATCAAAGCTGGGTTCGTTACGAGTCCAAAGGTTGTAGCAGACGCCGCTGTCGAACCAGCCAAGGTACTTCAGGCCCATTTTGTCCTGATGAATTTGGTCGATCAGTTCTGTTCCGCCATTTTCGCGGGTTTCAATAGCGGTCAGGTTCGAGGCGACCATCGCGTCTTTCTCGGGCAGCGCGCCACCATAGAACGAGCCTGGCGTATATACCATGTCGACGACACCGTCGCGAACCGCATCGGGTTGTTGGAACATGCCAATGGCTTCCGGACCGCCGCGCACGTCTATCTGGATGACTCCTTTGCCCGCTTCGTTAACTTTGTCGACAAAGTCCAGAAAGCTTTGGGTGTAAATCAGCGTTTCGGGAAAGGCGTGAACGGCCGAGATGGTTTCTTCGGCTTTGGCCGTTCCGGCGACGATTACGGCCCCTGCCAACAGGGCAGCCAATGAGTTCATTTTCATAAGTCTTCCTCCACTTGTTGAAGGGGCATTTTTTGGTCTCACCCCATTTCAGGCCGCTTGGCCCGTATTGCGCCGTCTTCACGCGACGTGTCCTAATTCGGTTTGTTCGGCCACGCCCAAGGGGCGGCCTTGTTGCGGTTTTTCCTATGCGCGCCGATTGCCTGCATATGCTGCCGGGTCAGGTCGATGTCGTCCCAGCCGTTGATCAGTTTCACACGCCATCCTTCGTCCAGCTCAAAGGTCACCGTGATGTCCCCAAGGGTCAGTCGGCTTTCGGGCAAATCAATCGAAACCTGGGCCGGGGCATCCTTCAACGCGTGCTGTAGCTGCATCACCTTCTGGGCATCGACCTGCGCAGGCAGCAGGCCGTTGTTGATCGCATTGTTGGCGAAGATGTCACCGAAACTGGGCGCGATAACCGCGCGAATGCCCGCATCGACCAGCGCATAAACCGCAGCCTCACGCGACGATCCACTGCCAAAGTTATGGCCGGCGACCAGAATACTGATCCCTTCGTGACGGTTCAGCGGAAAATCTGCCGTCAGTTGTTCATCATCGTCCCGCCGCATGTCGTGCAGCAGATACTGGCCATATCCCTCGCTGCGTGGGGCCGACATGAAACGCGCCGGGATCAATTGATCCGTGTCGATATTGTCGATCGCCAGCGCCAAGGCGTGCCCCTTTTGTGTGCTCCAACCAGCCATTATGCCGCCCTGCCCTGAATAAGCGGCCTGACATCTGTGATTGTGCCCGTTACGGCCGCTGCAGCGACCATCGCCGGCGACATCAGGTGCGTTCGTGCTCCACGTCCCTGACGCCCGCGGAAATTGCGGTTGGTCGACGATGCGCAGCGCTTACCCTCGGCCACGACGTCGCCATTCATGCCAACGCACATCGAACAACCCGACGCGGTCCACTCCAACCCGGCATCTTGGAAAATCCTGTCCAACCCTTCGGCTTCGGCCTGCGCCTTGACCCGTTCCGATCCGGGCACAACCAGCCCCGGTACGCGCGCCCGGCGCCCAGACAAAACCAAAGCAGCCTCGCGAAGGTCTTCAATGCGTCCATTCGTACACGAGCCAATAAAAACCTGATCCACCGGGATACCGTCCAACGGTTGCCCTGGTGCCAATCCCATGTAATCCAATGCTTCACGCGCCAAGTTTGACTTGGCTGGATCGACGGGGTCCGGAGCGGGAATATTGGCCGTTATGGGCAGGGCCTGCTCTGGGCTGGTGCCCCAAGTGACAGTTGGCGAAATGTCAGCCGCGCTCAGGGTGATATCGCGGTCAAAAACAGCCCCTTTATCCGTGACAAGACCGCGCCACACCTGTCGCGCGCTTTGCAGGTCTGCGCCCGAGGGCGCGTATTCGCGTCCTTCAAGATAGGCAAACGTGACCTCATCCGGCGCAACCATGCCAAACCGCGCCCCGCCTTCGATTGAGAGGTTGCACAGCGTCATGCGCCCCTCCATCGACAGATCCCGGATCGTTTGCCCCGCGTATTCAATCGCATGACCCTGCGCGCCGCCGCTGCCCAGTTGCGCGATCCAGTTCAGGGCTATGTCCTTGGCCGTAACCCCAAACCCCAAACGACCTTCGACGTTGATGCGCATCGCCTTGGGTTTACGCTGCCAGACCGTCTGCGTCGCCAGCACATGCGCAACCTCGGTCGCCCCGATCCCGAACGCCAGCGCGCCAAATGCCCCGTGAGTTGATGTGTGGCTGTCCCCGCAATTGATAAGCAGTCCGGGCAAAGTCAGGCCCAACTCGGGCCCAATCACGTGAACGATGCCTTGCGACGGGTCGCTCAGATCAAAAATCCTGAGGGTATGAGCCGACGCATTGTTTCGCAGGGTTTCGATCATCCGGGCAATCTTTGGATCGGCAATCCGTTCCCGGCTTCGTATGGGCGCGTAATGATCTGCCACCGCGAAGGTGAGGGCCGTTTCAGCCACAGGCAGGCCGCGCTCGGCCAGCTTGGCAAAGGCATGATGCGACCCTTCATGTACAAAGTGTCGATCCACCCAAAGCAGCGACACGCCATCCTCGCGCCTCAGTACCTCATGCGAGGCCCAGAGTTTGTCGAGCATGGTGCGCGGTGCGTTCACTTCCCGACCTCCTCGCTGCGTCCGATCGCAGGTTCCCAGTGCCGGGCCGAACCGGTTCCCACGCGCGCCAAGGGCATCTCGAGCCGAAACATGTCAGAGCGATAGAGGCCGGAAAGATATTCGACCCCATTGCCTTCGACGTCCCGAACGATCCGCTTGAGCGACAGCAGAGCCGAGCCGACAGCGATGCCCAATGCGTCGGCCACATCAGGCCCCGCCAAAGTTGCGGAAACGGTCTGATGCGCTTCCTCGATCTGTACGCCGCTGCGTTCCAGCAGTTTGAAAAGCGGAGTCGTGGCGAGGTCACTTTCCGAATAATTCTGTGCAATCGAGGCGGGCACGTAGGTCGTCAGATGTGAAAACGGCACATCATCGGTCAGGCGCACGCGCGTAGCGATCTGCACCTGCTGGTCACTCGGCAGCCCCATGGCCGATGCCACCACCTCCGGCGCCTTGCCGTATGAAAAGGACAAAAGCCGCGCGGTGGTGCTGTGCCCCATTTCAACCAGTTGCGGCATCAGCGTGTTGAAGTCCATCGCAGCAGGTGCCCCGAGGGTGGATTGGCCCGAAACCCGGGTGCCGCTACCTGCCTGACGTTCGATCAGACCATTTCGAGAAAGTGCGTCCAGCGCCCGCCGAATTGTGACACGCGAGACCCCGAACTTTTCAGCCAACCGCTGTTCACCGGGCAAAGTTTCCCCTGACGCAAGCTGCCCTTCGGTGATCTGATCATGCAGATGCAGATAGACGCGTTGCGCCTTGGTCCCGTCCGGAAGATTGGCCGCGTTGATCTTGTTCACCCGATGATTCCCCTTTCACAGCGCCTCCGATCGTAGAACCGGAACTCTAAAAATCAAGCTTTAGTATTATTTCAACTCAAAAAATAGTCTTACAATTATTTTTAAACCTGTATTACAAATAATACAACAACCGGAGGAGCTTTTGCATGCCGATTGTCGAATTGCATGTGATCAAGAGCTATAGCGCACAAGAAAAACAACGGCTTGGCGTGGCACTGACCAATGCTGTGCGATTCGTAGTACCTGCTGCGCCAGAGCTTGTGACCGTCGTGATCCACGACATTTCAGACCAGAACTACTATCGCGGCAGCAAGAGCAGACAGCCTGCTCGGGCCAAACAAGACCCCGAGCAAATCGTGCGCGCTTTCCTGGCCGAAATGGGTGATCGCGCGCTTGAAAGCGCCCGCAAAAGGCTCAGCTCGGACTTCGTGATGCAATTTCCCGGAACTGCGCCCATGCGTGATCTGGAAGATCTCAGAAACTGGGCAGCCACCCGGTATCACCGCATCGCAAAAACCTACGACGGGTTCGACGCCATGCAAAGCGATGGCGACGCTGCGATCGTTTATTGCAGGGGTACGTTATCCGGTGAATGGACTGATGGTTCACCATTCGAAGGCATCCGCTTCATTGACCGGTTCGAGATACAGAACGATCTGATCACACGTCAGGATGTCTGGAACGATATCGCAGAAACAAGGGCGCAGGCATGATCGAAATTGACCCCATCACCCTTTCTGTTCTTGCAGGCCGCATGGAGCAGATCGCCGACGAAATGGACGCCACCCTGTTTCGGGCGGCTTTCAACCCGATCATTGCCGAAGCGCATGACGCCAGTCATGGGCTTTATTCGGCAACGACAGGCGACACTCTGATTCAGGGCAAATCCGGTTTGCCAATCTTTGTGGGCGTGATGTCCTTTGCGGTGAAGGCCGTGATCGAAAAGGCAGCCGCGGACGGCGATCTGGAAGACGGTGATATCTATATCTTCAACGATGCGCATATCGGCGGCACACATCTGTCCGACATGCGTCTGGTGCGTCCTTATTTCCGCAATGGCACGTTGTTCTGCTATCTCGCGTCGGTTGGGCATTGGCATGATGTGGGCGGCGCTGTACCCGGAAACTATAACCCGGCTGCGACCGAAGTTTTTCAGGAAGCCTTCGTTCTGCCGCCTGTTAAGTTGGCGCGCAAGGGCGAAATAAATCAGGACATAATCGACATTCTTCTGCGCAATACCCGCCTGCCGCAATCAGCGATGGGTGATTTGAACGGGCAATTGGGCGCTTTGGATCTTGGGGTCCGGAGAATGGACGAGCTGCTGGATGAATACGAGGCTGACACGGTCTCAGCCGCACTTGCGGCGCTCAGCGATCGGGCCGAAGCTCTGATGCGGTCCGAGTTGCAGGAACTGCCGGACGGCCGGTGGGAGACCGAGGATTTCCTCGATAATGACGGGATCACAGATGAGCCGCTTCGCATCAAACTGGCGCTTGAGATCAAGGACGATCAAATGGTGCTGGATTTCACGGGCTCATCCCCACAATGCGCCGGGCCTGTGAACATTGCCCTGCCGACGACCGTTGCGACCGCCTATGTGGCAATCAAACACGTCTTTCCGGCGCTGCCTGCCAACGCCGGGGTAATGCGCCCCATCGACGTCATCGTGCCCGAAGACAGCCTGTTGTCAGCCAAGTTCCCTGCCCCCACAGGTGGATACACGGAAACTATTCTGCGGATGATCGACGTGGTATTCTCGGCCTTTGCCAACGCCGCACCGGGTCGGGTTGTCGCCAATGCCTATGGGACAATCAATGCACTTTCCATTGCTGGGAAACGCTCAAACGGACAACCATGGGTGATGTTCAGCTTTTACGGTGGGGGCCACGGCGGCTCGGTCGAAAGCGATGGGTTGAATCACGGCAACGCTCCGATCTCGACAGCAACTATCCCGCCGATGGAAATTCTTGAAGCCGCCTATCCGGTCATGTTCCGTCAATGGGCTTTGCGCCCGGACAGTGCAGGTGCGGGCACCCATCGGGGCGGACTTGGGGCCATCTATGAGATTGAAGTACTTGAAGAAAATGGCGCTCAGGCCTTTTTGTTTGGCGAACGCGGCAAGTTCGCCCCGAAGGGGATCGCCCAAGGCGGCGACGGGGCGATGAATGTCTTCACCTATGAACAGGACGATGGGTGGAAGGCACCGCCCCTGGTTTCAAAAATGAGAGGGATCGAGTTGAAGCAAGGACAAGCGGTTCGCCTTGAGACACCCGGTGGCGGTGGTTATGGCGCTGCAGGCCACCGTTCACCTGAAGCGATCGCTCGGGACGTTGCACGCGGGCATACAAGTGCCGAACAGGCGGATCAGGACTATGGCCCCGCATGGCGCGAGGTGACACCATGAGCGGGCGTATGATCGGTGTGGACGTTGGCGGCACGTTCACGGATGTCTTTGTTCTGAACGAAGCGGACGGCAGCGCAACCGTCGCCAAAGTTCCCACCACACGCCCGGATCAGTCGGGCGGGTTTCTCGACGGGATCGGGCGCGAGGTGGAAGACCTATCCGAGATCTCTGTTGTCGTACATGGCACCACAGCGGGCACGAATGCTCTGCTGGAACGTAAAGGGGCCAGAACGGGCGTTATCTGCACCGAGGGCTTGCGGGACGTGTTGGAGATGCGCCGCAGGGATCGGCCGCGCACTTGGGGGCTGCGCGGTGATTTCGATCCCGTTGTGGATCGTCGCGACCGTCTGGAGGTGCCCGAACGCACGCTGGCGGACGGCACCATTCGCACGCCGGTTGATTTGGACGCCGTGCGCAAAGCGGCAAAGCAATTGCTTGAACAAGGGTGCGAAGCTGTCGCGATCCTGTTCGCCAATGCCTATGCCAACCCAGATAACGAAGCCGCTGCTGTCGCGGCCATACGCGAAATCTGGCCAAATCCACATGTGTCGGCCTCGTCAGAAATCCTGCCGGAAATCCGTGAATTCGAACGATTTTCAACCACGGCACTGAACGCCTATCTGCAACCCGAGGTCTCGGGCTATTTGACCCGCTTGGAAAACGCCCTGCGATCCGGCGGGTTCGATGGTGAATTCATGATTGTGCAATCCAATGGTGGCGTCATGGGGGTCAACACCGCGTCCCGCCTGCCAGTGCGCACGGCGCTGTCTGGTCCCGCAGCCGGTGTGATTGCGTCAGGCTACATCGCGCAATCGGCGGGCTTTGACAACGTCATCACCGGGGATATGGGCGGCACCAGCTTTGATGTTTCGTTGATCTCACAAGGGCAGACCATGCTGTCGGCCCAGACCTCCATTGATTTCGGGATGGTTGTGCGCAACCCAATGATCGAAATAACGACCATCGGCGCGGGAGGAGGGTCAATAGCATGGGTCGACAAGGGCGGATTACTGAACATCGGCCCTGAAAGCGCAGGATCTAATCCCGGCCCGGTCGCCTACGGCTTTGGTAATGATCGCCCGACGGTAACGGATGCCAACGTCGTGCTGGGTCGTATCGACCCGGACAACCCGATTGGTGGCAAACTGGAAAGGCTGGACGTAGAGGCCGCTGGCAAAGCCATTGATATCCACGTCGGCGAACCTTTGGGTTTGACGAGGCTTGAGGCGGCCGAGGCCATTTTGCGTGTTGCCAATTCACGTATGGCCGGGGCGATCCGGCTTGTAAGCATCGAGCGCGGCTTTGACCCCAAGCGTTTTGCCTTCATGCCGTTCGGCGGTGGCGGCGCGTTGCACGCCGGGGCGATGCTGGCCGAAGTGGGGATCGCCCGCGCCATCGTTCCGCGTTATCCCGGCGTCACTTCGGCACTGGGCTGCGTGATCGCGGATATGCGGCAAGACTTCGTGCAGACCATCAACACATTGGTCACGCAGTTGAATCAGGCTGCTTTGGGCGCGTTCATGCAAGAACACGTGGATCAGGGAATGGCGCTTCTTGATGCCTCGCGGACCACGTTCGAAAGGCGTGAGGTTTCATTCGAGCTGGACATGGCCTACGTGGGTCAAACGCATACCGTACCGGTATCGCTGACTGTGAAGATGACAGACGGCAAGGTGACCGCGCCCGGCAAAGCCGATATCGAACAAGCCTTTGATACGGCTTATCACGCCACTTATGGAAGACTGCTGAAAAACGGTGTGCGACGCATCCTGAACCTGCGCAGCGCGGTTACGGGCAAGCGGCCGAAATTCGATCTTTCGTCCCTTGCTCCGGCAACGGAAGGCAAGGTTGCGCCCTCGTCGACGCGCAAAGTTCATTTTGGCAACGCCTGGCATGACACGGCCATTTTTGATCGCCTGTCTTTACCGGTTGGCACTGTAATCAAAGGGCCAGCCATTCTGACCCAACCGGACACGACCGTTCTGATCGAACCAGATTTTCAAGGGCGCGTAGACTCCTTTGGCAACACGATCATCGAACCACAGGGGGAGGACTGAATGAGCGAACCAGAAACTTGGGACCCGCGCAAAACGGCGCTGCTGACCATCGACCTTCAGAACGACTTTATCCATCCTGAAGGTGCCTATGGCCGGGCAGGTCAGTCAGCCCAAGAAATCGCGGCACTTCCCGAACGCATCGCCCCCTTGGCGCGAAAGCTGCAAGCCGCTGGCGGGCGCTATTTTTCAGCGCAATTTACACTTGTGCCGGACCGCAACGGTGAGCCGTTGATCGCACCGCATCTAAAGAAACTGCGCCCGTTTCTGACCAAAGGCGACTTTGCGCCGGGCGGATTTGGGCACAGTCTGGTCGATACCCTGCAACCTTGCGATTTCGTCATCGAAAAAGTGGCCTACTCGGCCTTCTACCAGACACGGCTGGAATATCTGATGCGCGCTTTGGGTATCGAAAACCTGATCGTCGGGGGTATCGTGACCAATGGCGGCGTGGCCTCAACTCTGCGCGATGCCCATCTGCGGGACATCGACACCGTTATGCTGACAGATGGGTGCGCCGCATTTCGGCAAGAGGTTCACGATGCAACGCTCCTGTCGCTGGGCACTGTTACACACCAGCGAAATTGCGATCACATGATGAACTGGCTGGAGGGAGCCAAATGAGCCTTAAGTCCCGCCTGAAAAACAAAGAAATTCTTGTCGCCCCCGGCGTGTATGACGGCTTGACCGCATCTCTGGCCGAAAAAGCTGGTTTCGAGGCGCTGTATCTAAGCGGTGCAGCCGTTGCCTACACGCGGTTGGGCCGCCCCGATATCGGACTGTCCACCGCGTCCGAGATGGCAGACACCATGACCCTGATCGCAGACCGGGTCTCATTACCTGTTATCATCGACGCTGACACCGGTTTTGGTAATGCGCTCAACGCCCAGCGAACCATGCGCCTGTATGAACGCGCCGGCGCATCTGCGCTTCAAATCGAAGACCAGACCTATCCAAAGCGTTGCGGGCATCTGTCGGACAAGTCGCTTATTCCCGCGCAGGAAATGGCTGGGAAAATCGCAGCGATGGCCGACGCGCGCGCCAATAATGACACCCTGATCATTGCCCGAACAGATGCCATCGCCGTCGAGGGCTATCGGGCCGCCACCGACCGCGCGGAAATCTATCTGGAGGCTGGTGCAGATGTTCTGTTCCTCGAGGCCCCTCAAAGCCGCGAACAACTTACATCCATCGCCGATCAATTTGCCCCGCGCGTCCCCCTTTTGGCGAACATGGTCGAAGGCGGCGCGACCCCGATACTTGGCGCCAACGATCTTGAGGCACAGGGATATTCCATCGTCATTTTCCCCGGCGGGATTGTCCGGGCTTTGGCCAAAACCGCTCAGGCATACTATCAAAGTCTGGCTGTCAACGGTTCAAACAAGCCTTTTGCCCAGAATATGTTCGACTTCGGCGGTCTGAACGAAGTCATCGGAACTGCCGAGATGCTGGAAGCTGGGGCCCGCTATGATGACACCCAGGGTTGAGAGCGTTCCGCCGGACCGGTTCGATCTGACGACCGGCACGCTGATCATCGGCGCAGGGGCTTGTGGTCTGGTCGCCGCCCTGTCGGCATCGGAGGCTGGACAGGACGTGCTGGTCATTGAGGCCGATCCAGTTCCAAGCGGTTCAACCGCGTTGTCCGCAGGGTTGATCCCGGCTGCGGGCACAAAGCTTCAGCAGGCAGCAGGGATCACGGATGATGCCGCACTTTTTGCGCGTGATATCCAGACAAAGGCACATGGCGAAAACGAGCAAGCTCTGGTCGATCTGTTGGCCAGCAACGCCGCCGAAGTCATCGACTGGCTGTCTGAACGCCACGCCCTGCCCTTTTCGGTTGTCACGGATTTCGACTATCCCGGTCACTCGCGCCGCCGGATGCACGGGCTGCCGTCACGGTCGGGCCAAGAGCTGATCGACGCCCTACGCAGCACTTGCGAGCGTGAAGGTTTAGACATCATCTGCAATCGACGGGCGGTAACGCTGTATCGGGATCAAGGCCGGATCTTGGGTGTGGCCGTGACCGGCCCGGACGAAACCGTTGAAACCATTGCGTGTGATCGCCTCATTCTTGCCTGCAACGGTTTCGGTGGCAATCGCGCCTTGGTGTCCGCGCATATGCCCCAGATCGAAGAGGCGCTTTGGTTCGGGCACAGCGGCAACCGGGGCGAGGCCATCGTTTGGGGAGAAGGGCTTGGTGCAGGGCTTCTGAACTTAAGCGCCTATCAGGGTCACGGAAATGTCGCACACCCTCATGGGATATTGATCACGTGGGCGGTGATCACCGAAGGCGGTGTACAGGTGAACCGCAATGGCCACCGTTTCTGGAACGAAGCGCAGGGCTATTCGGAAGCTGCCCGTGCGGTCCTGGCGCAGCCCGGCGCAGAGGCCTTCGCCATTTTCGACGACCGTATCGCTGCGATTGCGCGCCAGTTCGAGGATTTCAAGCGCGCAGAAGACTCAGGGGCAATTCAATCCGCTGAGACCATCGAAGACTTGTCAAAAGCACTGAGTTTGCCGTCTGCGGTTTTGGAGCAAACCATTCACGACATTCCTACCGGTCAAACGGATGAATTTGGCAGGTCCTTTAACCAGCCGCCTTTAGCACCGCCTTACAAAGGCGTTCGCGTCACTGGCGCTTTGTTTCACACCCAAGGCGGTTTGCGGGTCGATTCCTGCGCGCACGTTCTCAAAGCTGACGGTATTAAATTCGCCAACCTCTACGCAGGCGGCGGCGCGGCTGTTGGCGTGTCTGGCAAAGGGGACAGCGGGTATCTTTCCGGAAATGGTTTGCTGAGTGCCGTTGTGTTAGGTCGAATTGCGGGCCGGATCGCTTAATATCAGGCTTTGCACCTGAATTTTCCGATCATTTCTAACTGTAGGCAGGAATGCAGCCTCGTCGTGTTTCGGGTTCGGAGGCCAAACTAAAACGCCAATTTGAATGACAGGTAAATTTCACCTTTCAAAAAAAGACGCTTCCGTTTCTCCCGTCTTTATCTGTTCTTGATGCAAGCTCATTCTAGGTGTTTTATCCACATGACGCTGGTCGTCATAATTTTCCAGTCGTCATAATAGTTACGCTATGTATCTTGAGCAAAACGGACCATTTGAACGACCCAGGAGATTTCATAATGGAATTGATTACTGAACAGCTACGGGCATTTCCGATCATGGCGCTGTTTCTTTGTCTGGGCCTTGGATACGGTCTTGGGAAGTTTCGGGTTGGCAAATTCGAACTGGGCGGCATCGCCGGAACCCTTCTGGTGGCAGTTTTTGTGGGCCAGATCGGTGGCATCAACCTAAGCACCGATGTTCAGAACGTTTTCTTTTCTCTCTTTATTTTTATGGTTGGCTACAATGGTGGGCCTCAGTTTTTTGCAGCCCTGAACCGAACCGCACTGACGAAACTTCTGGCCGCGTTTATGATGACGCTTTGGGGGCTGTTCTTTGTCATCGTCGTCGCCCGATTAGCTGGGTTGGACAAGGGCTTGGCGGCCGGGCTGGCCGCCGGGGGGCTGACCCAATCCGCAATCATTGGTACCGCAGGAAACGCGATAGACCTTTTGGGGCTGGCCGCGGACGAGGCTGAGAAACTGAAAACCAACATCGCCGTCGGGTACTCGGTGACATACATCTTTGGCTCAATCGGCCCAATTCTGGCGGTAAGCGTTATTCCAATCATAATGCGCGTCAACCTGAGGCAAGAGGCAATAAAGCTTGCTCAGAAACTCAGCGGCGGGGGCCGCAAACTGGAAGAAGGTGAGTTTCTTCCGATGAACCGCTTCGACGCCCGCGCTTATAGGGTAAATGCGGATGCCTCGGTTTCCGGCCAATCGGTCAAGGCGATCGAAGGCGCCTATAACGGTGATCTGATCGTCGAAAAGCTGCTGCACGATGGGGTCCCGGTGGACCCGACCCCTGAAATTGTTGTCACGGCAGGCGACGTTATTGTCGTATCTGGTCTGGTCACAACCCTGACCCAGTTCGAGGGCACCGCAAGCGGTGAGATTGGCGAATACCCGCCCGAACTGACCGTTGTCGAAGAACGCCGCAATGTTGTTGTCACCAATCGCAAGCTGGCGGGCAAGACTCTGGCCGAAATTCGCGAAGCGCTAACAGCGGATCAGCGCCGCGGTGTACATATCTCCAAGATTACGCGGGTTGGTCACGACGTACCGGTTCTGCAAAACACCGTGATTCAAGCAGGCGACGAAATCAGCATTGTCGGCCACAAGGACGACCTGAACCGGGTGGCGAAAGAGGCTGGATATGTTCCCCCTTCGGCTTCGGTCACCAATTTCATCGCGTTGGGGATCGGTGTGGCAGTCGGCTATCTGATTGGTGAGATCAGTTTTGTCATCGCAGGGACAAAAGTCGCGCTTGGCTCGGGCCTCGGCTGTCTCGTGACCGGGCTGATCATTGGATATCTGCGTGTTCGACAACCCAAGATTGGCGGCATCAACCAAGGGGCCGCGAATTTTCTGCAGAGCTTTGGTTTGGCAGTTTTCGTCGGGGTCGTTGGTCTGAACGCTGGCAAACCCGCTTTGGAAGCGATTCAGCAATATGGCGTCATACTGCTGTTGTTGGGTGTTGTTGTCACTCTGATGCCCATGATCGTTCAGTTCCCAATTAACTATTATGTCCTTCGGATCAAAAACCCGATTGAGGCCTGCGCGGTCGTGACAGGATCACGCTCGGGCAACCCGGGTTTTGCCACGCTGTTAGAGAAGGCCGGGAACTCGACCCCTACGCCAGCATTCACCATGACCTATGCGGTTGCGAACATTTTCCTGACGCTATGGGGGCCACTGGTCGTCGCGTTTGTGCCTTAGGGTACAAAGGCAGGATCACGATGTTTGCCCCCCAGGACCGGCATCGCCCTCGAACAATTACATCTCTGAATCACCAGGGGTTGGGCATGAAGCCAAAACTCTGAACTGCAACGCCTTGGGGCCATGCAATTGCCACTCAACGGGGACCAACTGGGATAATCGTGAACATCCAACAAGCCCCGCTCGCGCGGCAAAAGCCATAATTCACACAGGCTAAAAGAACCCTATGCAGATCATCGAAATTTGAGGAAATCACCAAGTGGCGGACCGAGGAGGATTCGAACCCCCGACCCCTTGATTCGTAGTCAAGTACTCTATCCAGCTGAGCTATCGGTCCGCGTTGGTGAGGCGCTATGTAGACCCGGTGTTCGGGACGTGCAAGTCGATTCTGCAAAAATAATTCAAAAAGTACCACCGCCCCGTGGAAGCCTTATTTCAAACCTTGTTCCGTCTGGGCCGGTTTCGGCAAGAACCAGATCGCCGCCGTGCCCACGCACCAGTTCCTGCGAGATCGCAAGCCCAAGACCAGAGCCGCCTTTACGCACCCCTCCCTGAAACGGGGTAAACAGGTTTTCGCGCGCCTTCGGTGGCAAGCCGGGGCCTGTGTCCTTCACCTCAAGGTACCAACTGGCCTCATCCTCATAGCCGGAAATCGTGATATTCCCAGGTTTCGCCGACGCGACCAGCGCCTGACGCGCGTTGCGAACCAGGTTCATGATAACGCGGAACATCTGTTCGGGATCAGCGCGCGCCACAAGATCCTCTGGCACCTCGTTAAGGATTTGCACACAGCCTCCAGTAACGGACAGCAATTCGCTGGAGACAACGTCATCTGCCACGTCACGCAACGGCACCATCGTCAGCGTCGGCGCCGGCTCTTCCGCGCGCCCAAAGGCCAATGTGCTTTCGCACAGGGAAACCGCGCGGGTGATCGAATTCACCAGTTTGGGCGCCATACGCCGCACCAACGGGTCATCGCTTGCTTCGATCCGGTCTGTGAAAAGCTGCGCCGACGTCAGGATGTTGCGAAGATCGTGGCTAACCTTGGCCACTGCACCGCCCAGTTGCGCAAGGCGCTCGCGTTGCTTCAGGGCTTGGGTCAGTTCCTTCTGCAACTGTTCCAGCGCCTCTTCTGCCTCGCGCAGTTCAGTCACTTTCGAGTTGGGCGAGATGATTCCCCGCGCATCCTCGGGCGCGCCAGCATAGCGTTGCATGTAACCTACGACGCTTTTGATCGGCTTCACCAGAACAACGCGCACAGCCAGAAACAGGAAAAACGCCGTGATAATCGAAATTACGAAAGACAGCCCCAGAATACGCAGCCCGTAATCTGTCATCGCCATGCGCAGCGGTTCGCTGTCTGTTGTGACTTCGATCAGCAAGCCCGCGTCTTTCACCGGCTCACCTATCACGCGGATCACCTCGTTTTCTGGGGTGAACAGCCGAGCCACCGCGTCGCGGATCAAAATCCACGGAGTCGCGTCGCGCAGGTCGTAGGTGTTGGTGATCCGATCAGGAATGGGCGAGGACAGCATCAACTGCCGCACCTCATCGCGGCGCAGCACCACGTTATAGACACCCGCATTGGCCAGCAATTCTGCCTCAAGATCATCAGCCAGCATGTCGTCGGCCAACAGCGCCAGGGATGCGATCTGGGCGCGTTCAAGACGGTTTAGCAGGAAATCCTCGCGGAAACGCGCGATCGAGGGGACAAAGATCAAAATCTCGGCCAACATGACGAAGACCGTGGTCAGGATCAGAAATCGGCCTGACAGAGAATTCAATCTGCTCTCCCTTCCCGGTCAGGGCAGCCAGCGCTGGACGAACCTGACCACTTGTTTAACCGTCTGATTCTCAAACAGCCTTGGCGAGAAATAGGCACCCGCCACCCGTTTGTTAAGTTCTCCGATCGTCGGATAGGGCGAAACCATCGCGGCGATCTGTCCCATCTTAAGGTTATTGGCCAATGCCAACGACCACAAGTTGATCAACTCTCCCGCCTGATGCCCAACGATTGTCGCACCGACCGGGCGGCCTTTTACGACCATGACCTTAATGAAACCTTTCGTTTTGCGTTCGGAAATGGCGCGGTCGTTATGGTGATAGTCAAAGCGCGCGATTTCCATATTGTCGCCATGCTGCGCGCGGGCCTGCGCCTCGGTCAGGCCGACCTGTGCCAGCTCAGGGTCAGTATACGTGGCCCAAGGGATATGCGCGGTTTTCGCTTTGGAGGGCAGCCCGAACAAGGCCGAGCGGATGATGATACCCGCATGATAGCCCGCCACATGGGTAAATTGCAGACCGCCCGCCACGTCGCCGATGGCATAGACTTTCTTATTGGTGGTGCGAAGCGCGTCATCCACCTTGATACCTGTCCGTGTGGGTTCGATCCCCGCCGCCTCAAGGTTCAGCCGGTCGGTATTGGCCTTGCGCCCTGCGGCCAGCAACAGGTGCGAGCCCGCGTAAATCTGTCCGGTTTCGGTCACAACTTCGACCTTCCCGTCCGCGCCGCGAATTTGGGCGACCATAGCCTGCTCGTGGATCTCGACGCCCTCAGCACGCAATGTGTCCAGCACGATCGCCGCCGCCTCGGGGTCGTCCTTGCCCAGCGCCTGCATCCCTTCGATCACGGTGACTTTGCAGCCCAGACGGATATGAGCCTGCGCCATCTCCATCCCGATAGGGCCACCACCGATGATCAGCAGATGCTCGGGCTTGTCGCGCAGGTCAAAGATCGTCTCGTTGTTATAATACGGCACCTGATCCAAGCCGGGAATCGGCGGCACCAACGGCGACGAGCCGGTCGCGATTACCACCCGCCGCGCAGTGATCAGGTGGTCGCCCGCCTGTACCTGCGTGGGCGAGATGAACTGACCATATTCACGGATCACCTTGACGCCAAAGCCTTCGAACCGCTCCTGACTATCCATCGGCTCGATCTGGGCAATCACGTCATGCACGTGGTCCTTGGCGGCGGCATAGTCCACCTGTGGCACCACATCCGCCACGCCCAGCGCCGAGGCATGAGCCTGCCCAAAAGCCGCCTTGCCACTGGCGATCAACGCCTTGGACGGAACGCAGCCAAAGTTCAGGCAGTCACCGCCCATCTTGTGACCTTCCAGCAAGATGACGTCCGCACCCATCTGGCTGGCACCGGCGGCCACAGACAAGCCACCCGACCCGGCGCCGATCACCAGGATATCTGTCTTCAGCTCTTGCATGGGGTCAGGCGTCCTTTTTACCACGTATCGCTTTGATAACTATCGGCAAAGCCGCCAGCACACACAAGCCGATGATCGGGCCAATCACGAAAGGCTCCCACAGCAGCGACACATCCGGCGTCTCGCCCCGGTCAAACACACCGCCGAGGCCGACACCAATCCAAGTATAGACGATGCCCCCGGGAATGATGCCCAGCGCAGTGGTGATCAGGAAGTTGCGGAATTTGACGCCCACCAGCGCGGGCACCAGATTGGCCACGAAAAACGGTACCACCGGCATAAGGCGCAGCAGGAACAAGACCGAGATTTCATTCTCGCGCAGCCCATCCTTCAGCTTTTTGACAGTACCTTCCGATGATTCCAGACGTGCGGTCAGGGTTTCCCCAAGCCCCCAGCGTGCTGCCAAAAAGATTGCGCAGGCGCCGATGGTCGCGGCAAAGACGTTAAAGACCGTGCCTGCAAGCAGGCCAAACAGGAACCCCCCTGTCATCGAAGCCACCGCCGCTCCGGGCAATGAAAATGCAACGATCACGATATAGATCGCAACAAACGCACCGGCCATGGCCCAGAAATGGCTGTCACGCCATTCCAGCAACGCCTCGCGGTTGTCACGCAACGTTTCAAAGGTCAGGTAATCGCCCAGTGTGAAAAACCCCACCGTGGCCACAGCGAGAATCACCAGCAAAGGAATATGCCGCGTAAGCCCAGCGCGGGGGGCCTGCGTTGTGTCGCTCATGAGGCTGTCCGATTTTGTACGTTTCATCCTGCCCCCAACATGCGACGTCTGACGGCTCGACAACAGGGACCTCACGCTGCGTTGATGTTTACGGTAAGGAATGTGAGGGTTTGAGGCAGTAAAACCCCCAAATTGAAACCTTTCGGCTTGCGCGGCTACAGAATTGTTGCAAAAGGCATGAAAACCCCCACCTAGGGGTTTGACTTACCCCCCGCTACCCAGTAGAGGACGGGCTTCGAACACTAGGGCCAGGCGAATCCGCGCCGCACCCGACCGCTATAGATTGGAGACGGAGCGATGAAACGCACCTATCAGCCTTCGAACCTGGTTCGCAAACGCCGCCACGGTTTCCGCGCGCGCATGGCCACCAAGGCCGGCCGCAAGATCCTGAATGCACGTCGCGCACGCGGCCGCAAATCGCTGAGCGCATAAACCGCTCACCGATCAGGTTATGAACATGACGCCGCCGGAGGCCCCTGAGGATGGTAACAACCAACCGAGGGTGAAGCCCCCGGCGGCGTCCGTTTGCGCGCCTGAAACTCTGCTCATCCTCAAAAAACGGTCCGATTTCCTGAAAGCCGCGCGCGCGCGCAGGCAGGGGACACCGTCGATGATGGTTCAGGCCCGAAAGCGCGCCGATGATGAAGCAGACGGAATTCGCGTCGGTTTTACCTGCTCGAAGAAAGTTGGCAATGCCGTGGCACGCAATCGCGCCAAGCGCAGACTGCGCGAGGCGGCTCGCGCGGTCCTACCGGACAGTGGGGAAAGCGGTTGGGACTATGTCCTTATAGGTCGCGCCGAGGTCACCGCAGGACGCCCCTATGACGCGCTGCTGGGCGATTTGCGATACGCGCTGCGCAAAATTCACAGCGCGAAGACGTGACGCTGCTTTCCCATATCCTCGCCCTGCCCATCCGGATCTATCGGTTGGTTTTCAGCCCTTGGGTCGGTTTTAACTGCCGGTATCAACCAACCTGTTCGGCCTATGCCCTTGAAGCGTTGGAAAAGCATGGCCCGGTAAAGGGAACCTGGCTGACTATCCGGCGCATCGGGCGCTGCCACCCCTGGGGCGGGGATGGTTATGATCCCGTACCGGGCTGTTCGGACTGTGAACGCTCTTCCCACGACCCGCAGTAACACTTGACCCGTTCCGATCCGCGCTGAACAGTTGCCCTATTCAGCCGGAGGCTCAAATGACATCCCAGGCGCGTCACACTCTGCCCACGCATGACGTCGTGAACCAACCTCCTTTGCGCGGTGACAGCGACCTTTGGGTGGCTGATCCTGTTCTCCAAAACCTTCTGCACAATTTCGGTGCGCGCGCCGACCCGGTATCGACCTATGGTGACATACTGGGCCGCGCTGAAACGCGCGAGTTGGGGCGCGAGGCCAATCGGCACACGCCTGAACTTGTGCCGTTCGATCAAGGTGGCCGTCGCATCGACGAAGTCAGATTCCATCCCGCGTATCACCAGATGATGGAGATCAGCCAATCCGCTGGCTATGCAGCGTTGGCCTGGGACGGACAACCCGGTGGCCACACCACCCATGCGGCAATGGTGTATTTGGCCAGTCAGGTCGAGCCCGGACATTGCTGCCCGCTGACTATGACCTATGCCGCAATTCCTGCAATCGAAGCTGACGCACACTTGGCCTCGATCTGGCGTCCAAAACTGTCCGCCTTCGGCTACGACGGGACGATCAACCCCATATCTGACAAAAGCAGCGCCACGCTGGGCATGGCAATGACCGAGAAACAGGGCGGCTCGGATGTGCGGGCCAACACAACAACCGCCACACGGGACGGCGATCACTGGCGGTTGCGCGGGCACAAGTGGTTCTGCTCGGCCCCAATGTCAGACGGGTTCCTGACCTTGGCGCAGGCTCCGGGCGGCTTGACCTGTTTCCTTGTCCCCCGGTGGTTAGAAGGAGAGCGCAACGCGATCCATCTGATGCGCCTGAAAGACAAGCTGGGGAACAAGGCGAACGCTTCTTCCGAGATCGAGTATCATGACGCGCTGGCTTTTCAGCTTGGTGACGAAGGGTCCGGAATACGCACGATTCTGGAAATGGTGCATCACACCCGGCTGGACACCGCCATCGCCCCGGCCGGATTGATGCGCGCCGCGTTGACCGAAGCCCACCACTGGGTCTTGCATCGCAGTACTTTTCAGCGTCGGCTGATCGACCAACCGTTGATGCGCTCCGTTCTTGCCGATTTGGTACTGGACTGGGAAGGGGCGTTGACGCTGGGATTGCGCGTGGCCCAGGCGTTTGATGGCGTTTGCGCCGAGGACCGCGCCTTTGCCCGCATTGGCGTCGCACTGGCCAAATTCCTGAACAACAAACGCTGTCCTGTCGTCGCCGTAGAAGCCATGGAGGTATTGGGGGGCATGGGATATGTCGAAGACACGCCCTTGCCGTTGATCTACCGCGAAGCCCCCCTGAACGGGATCTGGGAAGGGTCGGGGAACGTGATCTGCCTCGACATCCTGCGAACGTTGACGCAAGAGCCGCTGGCCGCCGAGGTTCTGCAAGCGGAACTGAACGCCGCAACGGGTGCGGATCGGGAATACGACGCCGCGCTAAAATCACATCGCGACCGCTGGCCGGGCATCCCACCCGAAGCCGAGGCGCGTTGGTATGCTGAACGCACGGCGCTTTTGCTAACTGCGTCCCAGTTGCTGAGACACGCGCCCGGTCCCGTGGCCGATGGTTTTGTCGCCACCAGAATCGCCGAACACAGCGGTCGGATCGCGGGATCGGTCGCAGGTCTGGACACAAACGCGCTGCTGGGGCGCTTGGGATGACCCGGCCACTTGCCGGGTTCCGTCAACTATTGTAGGGGCTGCGCATGTTTGACGAAGCTGACGATATCCACCCGCTCTTTGCTGGCGCGCCCTCGACCACCGAGTTCAAGAAGCTGCGCAAGCGCATCGTGCGCCAGACCCGCGAGGCGATCGAGCAGTACGGGATGATAAGTCCGTCAGCCCACGACAAGGATGGCAAACCCCCTCGTTGGTTGGTCTGCCTGTCGGGCGGCAAGGACAGCTATACGCTTCTGGCGGTACTTTATGAGTTGAAGTGGCGTGGCCTGCTGCCGGTTGATCTGCTGGCGTGCAATCTGGATCAGGGTCAGCCGGGCTTTCCCGCCACTGTTCTTCCTGAATTTCTGGAACGGATGGGTGTTCCCCACCGGATCGAATATCAGGACACATACTCTGTCGTGATGGACAAAGTTCCGCAGGGCCGGACGTATTGCGCGCTATGTTCACGCCTTCGCAGGGGCAATCTGTATCGCATCGCGCGCGAAGAGGGGTGCTCGGCCGTTGTTCTGGGCCATCACCGCGACGATATCCTTGAGACGTTCTTTATGAACCTGTTCCACGGCGGACGTCTGGCGACGATGCCACCCAAACTAGTGAATGAAGAAGGCGATCTTTTTGTCTTCCGCCCACTGGCCCATGTGGCCGAGGCAGATTGCGAGAAATTCGCCAACACAATGAACTATCCCATCATCCCCTGCGACCTGTGCGGCAGTCAGGACGGGTTGCAACGTCAGCAGGTTAAACAGATTCTGGATCAATGGGAAAAGAACAGCCCCGGACGCAGACAGGTGATGTTCCGCGCGCTGACCAATGCAAGGCCCTCGCACCTGCTGGACCCAAAGCTGTTCGATTTCGAAGGTCTGGGCCTGAACTCTGACAAAAATGACGAAATTGAGGGCAAAATTCCTCAGTTGCGTTAACGACTGACTCAGATAGGTTTTCTACGGTTACCCTGAGCGTGCGATGCCCAAGGGAAAGGCCGGAAACCTGATGTGGAAACATTTCTCTGTTAACAGAGCTCTCGATTTTCTAGCCACCGTGTTCAGCGGACCATCCGTTCTGGCATTTGCGCCGGCGATCTGCCTTGCTGCGTTTTGGATAGGCGGGGAGCGTACGCTTGTTCTCGTGGCCCTCATTCTGCCTGTGGTGATCGCTGCAATCATGGCGCTTGTCCGCAAGGTCCAACCCGAGTCCACCGATTTGAACGCAGCCAGCGGCCTGATGGCCATTGATTTGTTCGCCGCAGAGATGGAGGGCTTTTTTGAGGCCAGCCGAAACATGCAGGAGGACTCTGCCTGCATGATTGTCGCACTGGACGGGTTTGCCGACATTTTAGACCTGCATGGTCAGGCGGCGGCAAATCATTTGGCAGAACAGTTCTGTGACCGTGTCCTGTCGTCGATCTGCACGCATGACATCACGACAAGACTGGATCAGAACTCGGTCGCAATCGGCTTGCGCCCGTCCAGTCATCTGGATCTTGAAGCGTGCATTCAAATGTCTGGCCGCATTCAAGCCGCCATAGACGAACCGATCAGCGTAAACGGTGCCAGCATTTATGTTTCCTGTTCCATCGGCTTCTGCCTTTTGTCCAGCGTTAAGGAAGAGGGGTTCGACTCCTGGATCGACGCAACGAACGCAGCCCTGAGCGAGGCGCAGCGAAACGGACCATCAACGATCCGTGCCTATTCCAGCGAAACCCGCCGCAGGTCGCGCACACGGGCGAACCTGCGCAAAGAATTCGAGGCCGCGCTGGACAGCGGTGAAATCCGCCCATGGTTTCAACCTCAGATATCCACAGACACCGGCAAGGTAACTGGGTTCGAGGCCCTTGCCCGGTGGGAGCATCCCCAAAAGGGCGTCATCGGCCCGCAGGTGTTTTTGCCCTTTGCCGAGCAAGCCGAATTGATGGAGCGATTTGGGCAGGCTATGCGCCACCACGCCTTCGCGGCGATGCAGAAATGGGATCACGCCGGGATCGGTGTGCCCCGGATCGGCATCAATTTCTCGTCCGACGAACTGCGCGACCCTGCCCTGATGGATCGGCTGAAATGGGAACTGGATCAGCATGACCTTACCCCTGACAGGCTCGCGGTAGAGATCCTTGAGACCGTGTTTTCCCGGCACCCCGATGACGTGATTACCCGAAATGTAATCGGTCTATCCAGCTTGGGTTGCTGCATTGATCTGGATGATTTCGGCACCGGCCATGCGTCGATCGCGTCTATCAAACGCTTCGACGTGTCCCGGATCAAAATCGACCGCTCATTCGTCGCCAAGGCGGATAAGGATGCCAGCCAGCAGCAACTGGTCAGCGCGATTCTGACGATGGCGGAAAGGCTGAACGTGGAAACTTTGGCAGAAGGTGTGGAAACCCCCGGGGAACATGCATTGATGGCACAATTGGGCTGTGATCATGTTCAAGGGTTCGGGATAGGCAAGCCAATGCCGTTTGAAAAAACTCTGGACTGGATGGCTGCGCACCGGAACAAGGTCGGGGGTGTACCCAGGATCGGGCGTCAGGCGGGGTCATAAACGCGAAATTACGCCACAAAAGCCTTATACGCGACGATAGCAGGGGCGATTCCGCTTGACCTTTGGGGCTGCACTCTGTTGAACCCACCGGGTGTGTTTCACTGCTTAAGGTGGCTGTCCCAGATGGACGATCAGAATAAGAATCTCATCCTCGCAACCGCGCTCAGTTTCCTCGTGATCCTCGTTTGGTTCGTGCTTTTCCCGCCGCCCGAGCAGGCCACGTCACCGGAACAGTCCGAAATCAGCGCGACCGAGGCCAATGAGGTTCAAACCCCCAGCGCCACGGGTACCGGCGCTGTAGGTGAAGCAACCACTGCGGCCGAAGAAACACTGCCCGACGCACAGGCCCCGCGAGTTCAGATCGACACGCCCCGTCTGGAAGGCAGCCTGTCCCTGTCGGGTGGGCGCATCGACGAGCTGTATCTAAAGGATTACAAGGTTTCGATCGAAGAAGGCGCGCCGATTGTCGAGCTTCTGTCCCCGGTCGGGTCTGAATCTGCCTATTACGCCCTTTATGGCTGGGCACCGGGTGCCGGTGTCGCCGGCACGGATGTGCCCGGTCCGAACACAGAGTGGTCCTTGGAACAAGGTGAAACTCTTGGCGTAGACTCTCCTGTCACGCTGAAGTGGGACAACGGAAACGGCCTGACCTTCCGCCGCACAATCGCGGTGGACGAAAACTATATGTTCGAGGTCACCCAATCCGTTGAAAACAACACCCAAGCCGAAGTCGGCATGGCCCCTTACGGTATTCTGGCCCGTCACGGTATCGGCGAGGATGGTGATCTGCCCGGTCTCAAGAACTTCTTTATCCTGCATGAAGGCGTGATGGTCATGGCCGACGGAGTTCTGGACGAGATCGACTATGGCGATGTCCGCGATTTCGACATTGACCCCAACGAACGCGCGCAGGCCGAGGTGTTTCAGGTCAAAGAAGGCGGCTGGGTCGGCTTCACCGATCACTACTGGATGACCACCCTGATCCCCGAGGAAGGCTCGGCCTTCAAAGCCGCAGCGAAATACGACGCGCGCCGCAAAATCTATCAGACTGAGACTGTTCTGCCGACACTCACAGTGGCCCCCGGCGCAACCGAACAGGTAACCACGCAGCTTTTTGCTGGCGCAAAGGAATGGGAAACCATTCGCGAGTATCAGGCGGCCGGTGTTCAAAAGTTCATCGACAGCATCGACTGGGGCTGGTTCTATTTCCTGACCAAGCCGATCTTCTGGCTGCTGCACAACATCAATGCCCTGATCGGCAACATGGGCTGGTCGATTATCGGCCTGACCTTGATCATCAAGGCAATCCTGTTCCCGCTGGCGTTCAAATCCTACGTCTCGATGGCGAAGATGAAGGAACTGCAGCCTCAGATGGAAGCCCTGAAAGAGGCCGCAGGCGACGACCGCCAGAAAATGCAGCAAGGCATGATGGAGCTCTACAAGAAGGAAAAGGTGAACCCCGCCGCGGGCTGTCTGCCTATCCTGATGCAGATCCCGATCTTCTTCTCGCTGTATAAGGTGATCTTCGTGACGATCGAACTGCGTCAGGCCCCGTGGTTTGGCCCGTTCCAGGACCTGAGCGCACCTGACCCGACCTCGATCATGAACCTGTTTGGCCTGCTGCCCTGGGGTGGCCCGCAGCCGGACACCCTGATGGCGCTGATCTTCATCGGTATCCTGCCGCTGTTGCTGGGTATCTCGATGTGGCTGCAGCAAAAGCTGAATCCGGCGCCAACTGATCCGACGCAAGCAATGATCTTTGCCTGGATGCCGTGGGTGTTCATGTTCATGCTGGGCAGCTTTGCCAGCGGTTTGGTGGTCTACTGGATTGCGAACAACACGATCACGTTCACCCAGCAATATCTGATCATGAGAAGCCAGGGTTATAAGCCCGACGTGTTCGGGAATATCAAATCCAGCTTCAAGCGCACGCCAAAGACGGATGACAAATGAGCGCAGAAGTAACCAGCCTCTGGCGGCATCCGATCAAAAGCCACGGCCATGAAGCTGTGGAAACCGTAACACTGAACCCCGGGCAGACCATGCCCGGGGATCGTGTTTGGGCGATCGCCCATGAGGCGTCCAAAGCAGACGGTTCGGAATGGGTGCCCTGCGCGAATTTCAGTCGCGGTGCCAAGGCCCCTCAATTAATGGCAATTACGGCGAAACTGTCAGGTGATACGGTGGCACTCAGCCACCCACAGCGCCCTGATCTGAGTTTCCAGCCGGATACCGAACAGGATGCGTTCCTTGATTGGGTAAAACCATTGATGCCCGCTGACCGCGCCGCGTCTGCACGTATTGTTCGCGTGCCCGGGCGGGGAATGACCGACAGTGACTTCCCATCCGTCAGCCTGTGCAACATGGCCTCGCACAGAGCGGTTGAGCAGAAACTGGGCAAAGACCTGTCGATCAGGCGCTGGCGCGGCAATATCTGGTTCAACGGCCTGCCCCTGTGGGAAGAATTCGAATGGCTGGGTCGCGAAGTTCAGATCGGACAGGCCGTGCTGCACGTGCGTGAACGGATCACTCGCTGTCTGGCCACCACCGCAAACCCGGATACCGGTGAACGCGACGCGGACACTTTGGCCGCGCTGAACAGTTGGGACCATCAGGATTTCGGCGTCTACGCCGAGGTGATCCGCGGCGGAGAGGTCAAGTCCGGCGACACGGTTCAGGTGCTATGACAACGCTTCCCTTCCCCCTTGCCGAGACCCCCGACGAATTCTCGCTGGAGCGCGGGCGCAAACTGTTTGCCGGGCCTTCGGAATTCGTCAAAGGCGTTGTGGCGATGAACGGCCTACCTGCTCCGGATCGGCTAGAGGTCTGCTTTGCTGGCCGTTCCAATGTCGGCAAGTCCAGCCTGATCAACGCGCTCACCGGGACCAAGGGTCTGGCCCGCGCCTCGAACACGCCTGGCCGGACACAAGAGATCAACTTTTTCACCCAAGGCCCCGAGCTGTATCTGGTTGACTTGCCCGGCTATGGTTATGCCAACGCGCCGCTCAAGGTGGTGGAAAAGTGGCAGCGGCTTCTGAAACAGTACCTGAGCGGCCGCCAGACCCTGCGCCGGGCCTTTGTTCTTATTGATTCCCGCCATGGGGTAAAACCCGTCGACGCCGAAATCATGAAGTTGCTGGACACCAGCGCCGTGACTTTTCAATGCGTGTTGACCAAAGCTGACAAGGTCAAAGCCAAGGATCGCGAAAAGGTCTTGGATCAAGTGCGCAGTGCATTGTCCAAACATCCCGCCGCCTTCCCGGAAATCGTGTTGACCTCGTCCGAAAAGGGCGACGGGATCGAAACGCTGCGCGCGATAATTGCAGGGCTGGAGTAGCGACGTAGAATCGCGCAGCGCCTCATCGGCAGTTGATACAGGTATTACAGCCTGCTTCCCATTTATCCCACCTACCACCTAAATCCGGCGCGAAGAAATTCACGCCGGAACTCTGCCCTTTTGCCATGAGGTTGGACGCCAGACTTCTCGCACCCACCTCTTGAGGCTTGCTGGCAACGCTGCGGTGAACACGGCGTTTTTCCCGGTGCCGGATTTGCAGGCCGGTCAACCTATGACACCCACAACAGCGATCTTGGCTTACGCGTCCAAAACGCCTAACACGAGGGTAAGAGGACAAGACATGAAGACAAGAGATATGAACCGGGACTGGATCGCTACTGCTGCAACTCTGAACAGCGCTTTGCCGTACCTACAGCGCTATGACGGCGCGGTCGTCGTTATCAAACTTGGCGGTCACGCCATGGGTAGTGATGAGGCCATGGAGAGCTTTGCACGCGACGTCGTGCTGATGCGTCAGGTTGGTGTGAACCCTGTGATCGTCCATGGCGGCGGGCCGATGATCAACGCAATGCTGAAACAGTTGGACATCCAGTCCGAGTTTGTGGGCGGCAAACGCGTGACGGACAAGGCCACCGTAGAAGTGGTCGAAATGGTTCTGTCGGGGCTGGTCAACAAACGCATCGTTCAGGCCATCAACGGTCAGGGCGGCACAGCCGTTGGCCTGTCGGGCAAGGACGCTAATCTAATTGTTTGTGACCAAGCCGATCCCGCGTTGGGATTTGTCGGCGCTCCAGCGCAGATGAACCCCAAAATACTCCACGATCTGTTCGCACATGATGTGATCCCCGTAATTGCCCCCTTGGGCGCGGGTCGCGAAGGTGAAACTTTTAACATCAATGGTGACACGGCAGCGGGGGCGATTGCCTCGGCCCTGAAGGCGGATCGCCTTTTGCTGTTGACCGATGTGTCTGGCGTCAAGAACGCAGCCGGCGAGGTGGTGACAGAACTCAAAGCCGGCCAAATCCGCGAGATGACGATGGATGGCACGATTGCAGGCGGCATGATCCCCAAAACAGAAACCGCGCTGGATGCGTTGCACAGCGGCGTCAGGGCGGTGGTCATTCTGGATGGACGCGCGCCGAATGCAGTATTGCTGGAACTGTTTACCGAGCACGGCGCGGGGTCGCTGATCCGGCCCGACTAATCCCAATGCGGAGGTCCCATGACCGGGCAGTCCACCCCCCTCACTTACGCTCCGGCCATTAGTTATGGCTGGGTCGGGCGTGTTGCGCATCAAGCTGGCCTGATTGTCATGGGCGCGACCCATCCCCGTAAAAGCGGTGCCAAGGGACTGGACGGGGGCACACTGGTTCTATTGGGCGCGGGTTCGGCCTTTTGGTCGGTACTGAAAACCTCACCCGAGTGGCAAGGCCCTGATCCAGTGGATCGCTGGTCTGCGCGCGTCATTGGCCAAATGGCGCAGGAATTGGGCGGGCAAGCCCATTTCCCCTTTGGCGGACCGCCTTACGCCCCGTTCATAGACTGGGCGCTGAAGTCACAACGCACCTTCAGCAGCCCGGTTGGGGCGTTGGTTCATGACACGGTTGGCATGATGATTTCGTACCGTGGCGCGCTGCATTTCCCGCAGGAGTTCGACATCCCCGAAGTCACAACCGCTTCGCCCTGCGTCGAATGCCCGGCACCCTGCACGACGACCTGTCCGGTCGGTGCGCTGAATAATCAGGATTTCTATGATGTTGCCACGTGCCATGCCCATCTATCAACCGAAGAAGGTCAGACCTGCATGACGGGCGGTTGTCTCGCGCGCCTGTCCTGCCCGGTCAGCGCCGGGGCCGACCGGGACCCTGAGCAATCCGCCCATCACATGAGGGCATTTCACCCCTCATGACCTTGACCCTGATCCTGACACGACACGCGAAGTCCAGTTGGGGCAACCCGATGCTTGACGATCACGCCCGTCCTTTGAACAAGCGCGGACGTAAATCCGCCCCTGCTATCGCCACATGGCTGCGCGACCATGGGTGGCTTCCCGACGAGGTGCTCAGCTCAACCTCGGCCCGCACGCGTGAGACATGGGATCGGATGGGTTTGCAGGCAGACAAGGTTTGCTTTCATCGGCGTCTTTATCATGCTGCACCCGAAGACATGTTGACCCAACTTGCTGGTGCAACAGACCCCACGGTCCTGATGCTGGGTCACAATCCGGGCATTGGCGATTTTGCCCAGCGGATCGTTGGCAAAGCACCAAACCACCCCCGGTTTCAGGATTATCCCACCTGTGCCACGGCTGTGATTCAATTCAACATCTCAGACTGGGCCGATATCAAATGGCAGAGCGGGGATGTTCTGGGTTTCACCACTCCGCGCGAGTTGCTGGAATAGAAAAAGGCGAGGCCAAAGCCCCGCCCGTTCCATGATTTCAACCGGATCAGTGCCCCAGGATTTGGCTGAGGAACAGCTTGGTCCGTTCACTTTGAGGGTTGTTGAAGAACTCTTCCGGTTCATTCTGTTCCACGATCTGGCCAGCATCCATAAAGATCACGCGGTTGGCGACCTGACGGGCAAAGCCCATCTCGTGCGTGACGCACAGCATGGTCATGCCTTCCTCGGCCAGTTCGATCATGGTGTCGAGCACCTCTTTGATCATCTCGGGGTCCAGCGCCGATGTCGGTTCATCGAACAACATGATCCGAGGCATCATGCAGAGCGAGCGGGCAATCGCCACACGCTGCTGCTGACCACCCGAAAGCTGGCCGGGATATTTCAGCGCCTGATCGGGGATTTTCACCTTTTCCAGGAAATGCATCGCGCGCTCTTCGGCCTCTTTCTTGGGCGTCTTGCGCACCCAGATGGGGGCCAGCGTGCAGTTTTCCAGAATGGTCAGATGCGGGAACAGGTTGAAGTGCTGGAACACCATCCCAACCTCGGACCGGATTTTGTCGATGTTCTTCAGGTCATTCGACAGTTCGGTCCCGTCCACGACGATCGTACCCTGCTGGTGTTCCTCCAGCGCGTTCAGGCAGCGGATCAGGGTGGACTTACCCGACCCCGACGGGCCCGCGATCACTATCCGCTCGCCCTGATTGACGGTCAGATTGATGTCGCGCAGCACGTGGAAGGACCCGTACCACTTGTTCATGCCGTTGATTTCGATGGCGACCTCGTCGCTCACCTGCATCTTCGAGCGGTCGATTTCGCGTTCTACTGCAAGTTCAGACATGTGTTGAACTCCTTAGTGATGATCCGTGGCAAGGCGACGCTCGAGCCACTGGGAATATTGAGAGATGCCGTAACAGACGACGAAGAACAGAAGTGCGGCAAAGCCCAGAAGCTCCCAATAGACGCCGTTCCATTCGGTCGACGCCAGGATGGGGCCCCGGATCATGCCCACCAGATCGAACATCGAGATGACCGAAACCAGTGTGGTGTCCTTGAACAGGCCAACGGCCACGTTCACGATACCGGGGATTGAGATCTTCAGAGCCTGCGGCAGGATGATCAGCCGCATCGCCTGCGGGTAATCCAAGCCAAGACTGTCTGCTGCCTCGTACTGTCCGCGCGGAAGCGCTGCCAGACCGCCGCGGATCACCTCGGCGATATAGGCGGCCGAGAACATGGTGATCATGATCACAACGCGCAGGAACAGGTCGACCGTGCTGTCAGGCGGGAAGAAATAGGCCAGCATCACCGAAGCCACGAACAACAGCGTGATCAGAGGCACGCCGCGGATGAATTCGATGAAGATGACACAAACCCACTTGATCAGCGGCATGTCGGATTGACGACCCAGAGCCAATGCAATGCCCAAAGGCAGGGACAGCGACACACAGGTCACGCCCAGCATCAGGTTCAGCATAAAGCCACCCAGATCACGGCTGGGAACAGCCGAAAGCAGCGCGCCTTCGTTGGCGTCATCGGGGATTAGCGCCCCGCCGACATTCCACACGACCAGCGCCACAACGATGCCCCCAAAGAACCCGGCAGCAAAGCTGTTCTTGCCGAATTTCTGAAACACCACGGCGGCTGCAACACAGCCCAGCAGCGCAACGATGGGCACCAAGATGGTTCCGCCCCAGATCAGCCAGAACGCAACGAACGGGTACACCGCTGTAAACAGCAGCAACTTGCGCGGCAGGTCGAAGAACAGCACGGGTGCTACCGCGACCAGCATCAGCAAGAAGGCAAGGTTCGGGCGCCAATAGGCATCGTCAGGGTATTTGAACCCATAGATCAACTGGTGCCAGCGCTCGGTCAGAACCGCGAAACAGGCTCCGGTCTTGCCGTCCAGAATCTCACGGCATTGCGCCAATGAATCCGCGTTCCATACACCATTCAAAATCCACGGAAGCGTGTTCTTGAGCAGCACATAGATCAACAGGATGGACAGAACCGTCAGGATGGTATTCGCCACGCCCGAGAAGAGATTTTCACGCAGCCACTTGATGATACCGGTCTGGTTTGCTGGCGGAGGCGATGGCGGGATTGTGCCATCAGCGACAAAGGCGATCGGGTTTGTTGTTTGATCAGCCATAGCTCAGCGCTCCTTCAACTTGACGGATGCGTTGTAGATGTTCATCGCCATCGAAATCAGCAGCGAGGCCGTCAGATAGAACAGCATCAGAAGCAGGACGCATTCGATCGCGCGACCGGTCTGGTTCAGCGTGATGCCGCCCAACGTGGCCGTGATATCCGCATAGCCCACAGCAATCGCCAGTGACGAGTTCTTGGTGATGTTCAGATATTGCGAGATCAACGGAGGAATGATGACCCGCAGCGCCTGCGGCAAGATCACAAGATTCATGATCCGTCCAGGGCGCAAGCCCAGCGCAGCCGCAGCTTCGGTCTGACCCTTCGAAATCGCCTGAATACCGGCACGCACGTTTTCTGCGATGAAGGCACCCGTGTAGATGGACAGAGCAAACCACAGCGCGATCAGCGGACCGCCTACCTTGATACCCCCGCTGAAGTTAAAGCCCTTGAGCGCGGGAACTTCCCATGTCAGGCCCATCAAAACCATCAGCAGCGCAAACGGCACCAGCCATACGGCCAGTTTCACAAGACCGGTTTTTGGACGTTCACCAGTCTGTTCCTGCTTCAGTGAGGCGCGCTTTTCGATTTCACGAGTTGCAAACCATGAGCCCACCAGCACTGCAATGACCAGCAGCCAATTCAGGAACGTCGCGCCAAACAGACCATTCGCAAACTCGGGGCGCGGAATGTAAACGCCTCGGTTGGTAAATGCGAACAGATCAAACAACATGCTGGATGTCGGGTTTTCCCCGCGAAATTCCCGCGGACCCGGCAAAACCGCCGTCATGATCGTGAAGATGATGATGATCCAGATCAGAACCGGAATATTCCGGAAAATCTCGACGTAAACCGCCATCAGCTTGGACACCAGCCAGTTATTGGACAGGCGCAAAACCCCGGCGATCACACCAAACACAGTTGCTGTGATACAGGCCAGAAACGCGACCAATAGCGTGTTGAGAATACCGACAACAGCCGCACGTCCGTGCGAGGACTGGCTGTCATATTCGATCAAACGCTGGTTGATGTCGTACCCGGACGGATCGCCCAGGAAGGAATACGAGATGTTGAGGCCTGCGGCCCTGAGGTTCTGGATCAGGTTGTTGCCCAGATACCAGATACTTAGCGCAATAACGATCGCCGCGATCACTTGGAACGTCAATGATCTGTAGCGGGTATCGTTTATGAGCATCGACAACCGAAAATCTGCTTTCGGCGGGTCAGTCATAGTCGACATATTTTGGGATCCCCGTGCTTTTCGGGTGCTTCCTTCCCGGCGAGGTTTTCCCCGCTCCTGAGCAGCCCGTAGCATTCTGTTATGGAAAAAGGGCGCAGGTTAACCCGCGCCCTTTTCTGTGGATTTTAGCGGAACGGCGGCGAGTACAGCAGACCGCCGTCGGTCCATTGTGCGTTCAGGCCACGTGCCAGACCGATCGGAGTTTCCTCACCGATGTTCTTGGCAAAGACTTCGCCATAGTTACCACCGGATTTGATCGCCTTCATAGCCCAGTCAGCGTCCAGACCCAGCATCTCGCCCAGCGTACCTTCGGTACCCAGCAGGCGGTTGACTTCAGGGTTGTCGGTGCCAGCGGCCATCTCGTCGATATTTGCCGAGGTCACGCCCAGCTCTTCAGCCGAGACCAGTGCGTTCAGAGTCCAGCGGACAACGTCGCCCCACTCGTGATCGCCGTGACGGACCAGCGGGCCCAACGGCTCTTTCGAGATGATTTCGGGCAGCAGTACGTGGTCACCGGGATTTTCGAACGTGGCGCGGGTTGCGGCCAGGCCCGATGCATCGGTGGTGTAAACGTCGCATGCACCAGCCAGGTACTGCTGCTGCGCTTCAGCGTTGGTTTCGATCGGAACCGGCTCATAGCTGATGTTGTTCGAGCGGAAGAAGTCCGCCAGGTTCAGCTCTGTGGTGGTGCCGGTCTGGATGCAGACGGTCGCGCCGTCCAGTTCTTTGGCCGAGCTTACGCCCAGAGCCTTGGGAACCATGAAGCCCTGACCGTCATAGTAGTTCACGCCCACGAATTCGAACTTCAGGTCGACGTCGCGGCTGAAGGTCCAGGTGGTGTTACGGGCCAGCATGTCGATCTCGCCCGAGGCCAGCGCGGTAAAGCGCGTCTTACCGGTGGTCGGAACGAATTCAACGGCGCTTGCGTCGCCCAGAACGGCTGCAGCAACTGCGCGGCACAGCGAGACGTCAAAGCCCTGCCATTCGCCATTCGCGTCGGGTGCGGCAAAGCCAACCAGACCGGTGGTCACACCGCAGTTCAGCTTACCGCGTGCTTTGACATCATCGACAGTCCCCGCTGCCGCTGCGCCTGCAGCAAGGCCGGCAACGGTTGCCACGCCCAAGATTACGGATTTTTTCATTTTTACCTCTTCCTGATTTTCCGCCCCGACTCTGGGACGGTTCTGTCCGGCACCTTTGGTACCAGAAAGGTTTCCCCAAAGGTGTCTCCCCTTTAGTGGGCTTGAGTTTGGGCGCATTCATAAACAAACGTCAAGGGTCGGATCAGCGAAAACGATGGTTCATCTTGCAGATGTTCGGCGCAGCGACGGATTTTCAGGCGTAAGGGCTCAAACCGAGAGGTCGAAGAACCGTTTGGCGTGTAGAAATGCAGCCCTTTTGACCTCGGATGCGGCGTGGGCCTCGTCGTCATGACCCCATTGTTCGATTTGCCACAACTCGTCCAGCCTTGAGATTTGCCAGATATCCTCGGCAGAGCGCCAGTCCGCAGTGGCTGCAAACCCCAACACCAGCGACCCGGACAGGCTGACCAGATCGTGAAATGCGGCAAGCTGGAAGTCATTGAAATCATGGGCACGTTGGCGCAATTCCTGCAAGGCCGATGCGTTCTGTGGCTGATGCAAAACACCGGCAACCGGCAGCAAACGCGCCGCAAGCGCCTCGGCCGCCCAATCCAAGGCCGGGTCCCAAAGTTCGGCTTGCCGGTGCTGCAACTCCTGCGGGTGCGTGGCGCGATAGCATAACAGGTCCGAATCGCCGTAATCGGCCAGCATGTCCGCAACCTCGGCGTGCTGATGCTGGACCTTGTCGATGGCTGCGTTCGCCGAACGGGTGAACGGCATCGTGGTCGGGTCCACTTCTTTTTCCTGCGCATCCCACTCGGCAGCGATTTCCTGCGCCATGGCTTGAGTGGGCACGATCAACCCTGCCTTGGCCGGCGTTTTGACGCGCCGACCATCCAATTCCACAGTAAACCCGCCTTCTGCGTCAACAACCGCGCTTTCAGTCCAGAATCGTTTCGGTTTCCAATCGCTCATCACTTCAGGTCCAGATTTGATCCAGCGCGCCCGGCAACTGGTCGAAGGTTTCGATTATGGTCGTGGCGGCATCAAGTGCAGGGCGCGTATGATACCCCCATGTCACACCGATGGCGGGGACACCCGCAGCCGCGGCCATATCCATGTCAAACCGGGTATCGCCGATCATGACCGTATTCACCGCCTCAACGCCTGTTTCCGCGCGGGCCGTGTCAATCATCGATGGATGCGGCTTCGAAGGGTGGTGATCGGCGACCTGCCGCGTGACAAAATAACCTTGCAGCCCGTGCCCCTCGATCAGCGCATCCAGACCGCGCTGAGATTTCCCGGTTGCAACGCCCAGCAAGACCTCGGGGATGGCGTGCAGCGCCTCGATTGCCTCCCGCGCACCGGGATAAAGCGGCGACCCGGCCATGCCCTGTTCCAGCCGATGCGCATGATAGGCTTGCTTATATCCTTCGACCAACCGCGCCTGAACCACATCAGACTGTTGCGGCGCAAGCTGTGCAATGGCTTTAGGCAACGACAGGCCAACAATGGACAGAATCGCCTTGCGATCCGGCACCGGCAGGGACAGCGCGTCAAAACTGGCGGTCATCGCGCCGACGATGCTGCCCTGACTGTCGACAAGGGTGCCGTCCACGTCGAACAGCACCAAACGCAAGGGTGCGCTCATTGCAGCTCCTCGAACGGGTCATCGGCAGCCAGATCTTCGGTCCAGCCGAACGTATCCCAACTGTGCTTCATGTGATCGGGCAAAGGGGCCTTAACAGTGATCGTCTTGCGCGTCACCGGATGCTGGAACGACGCCTGCCGCGCATGCAGATGCAGCTTTTTACTGATGATCCCACCCAATTGTGCGCCCCAACCGTCCCCAAGGTTTTCCTGACCTGAACCACCATATTTACCGTCACCGATAATCGGATGACCGATCGCGGCCATATGCGCCCGCAACTGGTGCGTTCGGCCGGTAATCGGTTCCATGGCCACCCACGCGGCGCGACCTGCCACCCGGTAAAGAGTGGCATAGAGCGTATGCGCGCGTTTCGCGCCCGGTGTATCGTTGACCTCATTCAGGTGAACGGCGACCATCTTTTCGCCTTCGCCCTGCTTGCCATGGCCTGACGCCTTGACGAGACCGGTCTTGATCTCGCCCAAATATGGCGTCGGCACCCCGGCCACCAACGCCCAATAAATCTTACGCGTATCGCGGTGACGGAAGGCTGCGGTCAGCCCCTTGGCGGCTTCGCGTGTGCGTGCCATCAGCAGAACGCCAGAGGTGTCCTTATCCAACCGATGAACCAAACGCGGATTTTCGTCATAGCCAAACCTCAGTGCTTCGGACAGGCTGTCCACATGGCGGGTCTGGCCGCTCCCGCCCTGCACGGGCAAGCCATGAGGTTTGTTCAACGCCAGCACGTGATCGTCGCGGTAGATCACGCAGGATTGGATCATCTTGGCGTCCGCGTCGGAAACCCCGCGTTTGACCTCGGCCGGTTTGTGATCAACGTCGGGCAGAGGGGGGACGCGCACAATTTGCCCGGCCTCAAGCCGGGTCGAGGCTTTGACCCGGCCACCTTCCACACGCAATTCACCCTTGCGGCACATCTTCTCGATGCGGCCCTGACTGACATGTGGGAACAGACGGCGCAACCAGCGATCCAACCGCTGGTCTCCGTCACCTTCTGCCACGGTGATCATCTGTACGCCGCTCATGCCAATATCCCCTGCGCCGCGCGGTGATCCCGCGCGAAATGCGTGTCTTTCAGTGCCGTAGAAAACATGCGCGTCTGTGGCGTGCCCAACCGCAAGAGTCAAGCAGGCGTTAGCCGTTGCGTTGCGCGCGAAGCTTGGCGAAATATTCCAGTCGCTTTTTCAACTCGCGCTCAAAGCCGCGTTCGACAGGTTGATAGAGATCAGGCCGCTGCATGCCGTCCGGAAAATAATTCTGACCAGAAAACCCGACTTCGGCGTCGTGGTCATAAGCATAGCCCGCCCCATAGCCCTGATCCTTCATCAGGGAAGTTGGCGCATTCAGAATGTGCTTGGGCGGAGGCTCGCTACCGGATTGTTTGGCCAACCGCATGGCGGCCTTGTATCCCACATAGGCGCCGTTCGACTTGGGCGCCAAGGCCAGATAGACCAGCGCCTGCGCCAAGGCCAGTTCCCCCTCCGGGCTGCCAAGACGTTCATAGGTTTCCCAAGATTGCAGGCATATCGCCTGAGCCTGCGGATCCGCCAGCCCTATATCCTCAACCGCCATCCGGGTAATCCGGCGCGCCAGATATCGAGGGTCCTCACCCCCGGTCAGCATCCGCGCAAACCAGTACAAAGCCGCGTCGGGATCGGACCCTCGTACGGATTTGTGCAGCGCCGAGATCAGGTTGTAGTGTTCGTCACCGGACTTGTCGTATTTTGCGGCACGACGCATCAGCCTTGTCGACAAAGCATCCGGGTCCAGCGGCGCATCAACCTGCCATGCCGCTACCTGTTCGATCAGATTCAACAAAGCCCGACCGTCACCATCCGCCATTTCCTGAAGCGCTTCACGCGCGGCACCCGTCAGCGGCAATGCCCGGTCCAACTCTTTTTCCGCGCGTTGCGTCAGATGCTCCAGATCAGACAGGCTCAGACGCTCCAGCACCAAAACCTGAGACCGGCTCAGAAGGGCCGCGTTCAGTTCGAACGAAGGATTTTCGGTCGTGGCTCCGACCAACAGGATTGTTCCGTCCTCCATATGCGGAAGAAACCCATCCTGCTGCGCCTTGTTGAACCGATGAATCTCATCCACGAACAAAAGCGTGCCCTGCCCGTTCTGACGCCGTATCTTGGCGGCCTCGAACACCTTTTTCAGGTCCGGAACGCCGGTAAATATCGCGCTGATCTGAACGAAGTGCAGGTCCGTTTCCTGCGCAAGCAACCGCGCAATCGTCGTTTTTCCAACACCCGGCGGCCCCCAGAAAATCAGGCTCGACAAACTACCAGACGCCAGCATGACGCCCAATGGCGCGTCGGGGCCCAGAACCTGCTGCTGCCCGATTACCTCGGACAGCGTTTGAGGCCGCAGGCGATCTGCCAGCGGTCGGTGCGGGCTTGCTGTGGGTTGGGTGGACCCGGTATCGAACAGATCGCTCATCGCGTCACAGCCTGAATCGCAAAGATACAGCGCGCCTACCGCGCAGGATATCAAATTGCAGCCTGCGGCCCGGATCGGTTAGCGCGTCGACCAGATCGTCGGGATGCCGAATGTCCTGACCGTTGACGCTGTCGACCACATCACCCGCACGCAGACCGGACCGCCCGCCATAGGGGCCGGCATCAACCACGACGACCCCGGTCTGTGACAACAGCAATCCCATCCGCGAAATCACTGCCGGATTGATGCGCGACACCTCTAAACCGGGCATGACCGTTTGATCATCCAGCGTAGTTTTATCCGCCGATGGTGTTTCCGGGGCTTTGATCAGCGCGATCTCAATCTCTTCGCTGCTGTCGCCGCGCAACAGGGTTAGAACCGATGTACCGCCAACACCCGCGACAGACATCCGAAACTTCATCTCGGCGGGTGAGTTCACCTCATCCCCGTCAACATGAGTCACAACATCACCGACACGCAATCCGGCCTCGGCCAAAGGACTTAGCCTGTGCAGGTCCGAGATCACGACGCCCTGCGGGATGACAAGCCCAAGGGACTCGGCAATATCAGCGCTCATATGCTGCCCGGCCATTACTGCCCAGGGGCTTACAAAGCTTTCATTACCGGATTGCGCTTGCCGCAGAAACTCGGCCACCAGATTTGCAGGGATAGCAAAACCGATGCCGTTCGACCCGCCGGATCGCGTCAGAATAGACGTGTTAATCCCGATAAGGTCCCCATTCACGTCGATCAATGCACCACCCGAGTTACCCGGATTGATCGCTGCATCCGTCTGAATGAAGTAGCCCCGCGCATTGCCCGTTGCCGTACCCGTGCGCGCCAAACCTGAAATAATCCCCGACGACACGGTCTGCCCTACTCCGAACGGGTTTCCGATGGCCAATGCGAGTTCTCCGACCTCGACCTGATCGGAATCGCGCATTTGAAGGTATGGCAGGTCCGCCGCATCCTCCAGCCGTAGAATGGCGATGTCGCTTTCCTTGTCGCCCAACACAACCTGCGCCGAGTATTCGCGGCGATCCGTCGTAACGACGCGAATCTCGGTCGCTGTTCCGACGACATGGTAGTTCGACACCACGTAACCATCGTCTGACAAGATGACACCGGACCCCAAGGAATTCTGGACCCGTTGACGAGGTTCCGAGAATCCACGTCCGAAAAAGTCCTGAAAGAACGGGTCAGAGAACAGGGTGTTCGCACGCCCCTGACGGATGATCTTTGCATAGATGTTCACGACAGCCGGGGACGCCTGCTTGACGACCGGCGCAAATCCCAATGAGATTTCGGCCTGTGATTGGGGGACACGGGTTTCTGCCGCAGCAAAAGTCGCGCACGCTATGAAAAGCGCGAATAGGGACGGGCGGAGCATTGTTTCCTCGACCTGCAAATCTCAGATGGATATGCGGCTCTGGGCGCCTTAATGCAAGCGCCTACCCACGAAGATGGCAGCTTCGGTGCCTGGGCTGAACGTTAGAAATAGACGCCTCGGCTGTCACTGGCGGCGCGTCATTCTACTGATGACCAATCGGGGCCGGGATCATAGGCTTCGATATCTGCGCTTAGGTCCAGCGTTTCGGGCCCCAGGTCAGCCTCGTAAACGATACCGTTCTCGCCCACGATGAACGAGTGAATGCCCGTCTCGCCATAATCCGCCGGAACCGCAAGCATTGCGTGACCCGCCACAAACTTGTCACCAACCATATAAGAATAGGCGCCACCAGGGGCATTCGGCCCCTGCCCCTGCAGGATCGTGAAATAATACCCTAGAAACGGCTCGGCTTCGTAATCCGCTTCACCATCGCTCCAACCTGATGCCGCGGCCCTTGCCAACGCCGCCCCGACGAAACTGTCTTCATCCGGCCAGAACAACCCGTTCCGCGCGCCTGGATCGGCAATGATGGTGCGAGCAAATTCCATGACACCGTCGCCGTCGTGGTCGACCAGTCGGAACGCCGCCTGCAAATCAACATAGGCTTCAAGAAGGTCGATCACTTCCAACTCGTTCAGACCAATCTCGCGCGCGGCGATTTCTTCAGCGCCCGCTTCGATGTCGAACCGCCAAGCCTCTGCGCTGCGCAGGATCGGGATGGGGAAAGGCCAGCTATCCTCGCCCAACAGGATCACAACCCCATCGTCTTCGGGTTGAAAGCGATAGCCCTCGGCGTACATGCCCAGCACCTCACGCCGCCTTTGCTTGTCCTCAGCAGGATCGCCAGAGCCAATCAGGTCTTCGGCTTCAGGTCCAAAAATGTCCAGCAGGGCGTTGTGATCATCCGCCCTGAGTGCATCCACAAATGCGTCCAGCGCCGACTGAGGCGTTTCAAATCGCGCGCCCTCGGACATTGCCAAGCCAGCAGATGCGAGAAGAAAGAATACAGAAACAACCGCTTTGCGCATATTATCTTCTCCGTGCTCCTTTGGCCGCGTGTCCACGTTTCGACGCGCTTTTGGCCCTGTTACCAGAGGATTTTTTCTTCATGGCCGCGCCCTTGGCAGCAGATGGCTTGCGCTGAGTCGTCACCGGTTTCTTTGCCTGAGGTTTCTTGACGCTTTGCGGCTTCTGCTTGACCGGTTTCTTGGCAGCGTTCGGCCTTTGCTTGGTGCGGTCAATGGCCTGCTGCTTGGCGGCGGCCCTGTCCCCGTCCACGTTGCCACGGTTCACCTTCGGCAGTTGCTTGTCGCCGCCACGGTTGGCCAACGCGCTTCCCGCCACGGCCCCGGCACCAGCGCCCGCAGCAACGGCAGCGGCGCGGTCACGACTGATATCCGCCGCACCGGATTCCCGGCTTAGCTTGGCTCGCAGTTCATCCGTCCGCCCGTCCGGTCGGTTGACAGGTAAATCGCCTCGGCCGCCTTCAGGCCTTTTGTGATCCGATATCTTGTCGCGTGCCTGTTCTTTCCGCTCGGGGTCCGGGGTCCAGCCGATATCCGTCCGGTCGCCCCGGTCAATCTCATTACCGATGTTGATATTACCATCCACATCAATGTCGATGTCGGGGTTTCTGACGATGGGTTGACCGTTCCATCCACCACAATTCCGGCAGCCCCAGTAGTCATTCCAATCGTCATCGTCGTCAAAGATCTCGTCAATCAGGGCAACCGCCCCGAAGGTCAGCAGCGCGGTCCCGATCACGTCCCCGGTCGAGGGGCCGGTGTAGACGGTCTGCGGATCATATTGCGGGACATAAACCGTTTCCGTGTTCGTCGGTGTGATCACGACCGTTTCTTCTTCGGTCACCTCAACTGTCTGTTCCGGCCCCGAGATCAGCGCGCCGCTGTCAATCGCCTGATCCCGCATGACCTGCACAGCGTCCATCACATCATCGGACTGAGCCAGCATCGCGGTCCCCATGGTCTCGGTCCAGTCGATATGCGTAGCCATCTGCCCTACAACTTCGGGGAAGGCCGTTGCCAGCACACTGACGGAAGGATCCCAGCCCATGGCGTCGATCTCAGGCTCCAGCTCTGTTGGATCGCGATCGGCGTTGTCCAGCAGGAACCGCTCGGCCTTAACGATCTCCAACGGTTGGGTGGCCGCCACGAAAATCTGGATGAGCAACGTGTCCGGATACAGCGCAACCGGGGCGACCAGCGTTTGCAGTTCGGCGTCGGTCAACAGGGTATCGTCGGCCTGCGCGTCCTGAGATGCCTCCTGGGCAAACACAGAAACCGGTGCGCAAAACCCGAGTAATAGAACAAGATATCTAAACATATTGCGATCCTTCAATTGAACCAAGGATCGCCCAAGTTAATGATTCTGGCAACAAAACCGCTTTTTGGCTGCCGGAACGAAAAAACCCCCACACCAGTGGCGCAGGGGTTTCGCTCAGAAAGACGGGCTTTCTTATTCTTCGTCTGCGGCTTCTTCAGCAGCAACGCGGGCTTTGTCGGCCGCACCTTTGGCGTCGACGTCACGATCCACAAATTCGATGATCGCCATCGGTGCCATGTCGCCATAGCGGAAGCCAGCTTTCAGGATGCGGACGTAACCGCCTTGACGCTCAGCGTAGCGGGGGCCCAGAACTTCGAACAGCTTTGCGACGTCTTTGTCTTCTTTCAGCTGTGCTGCGGCCTGACGACGGGCGTGCAGGTCGCCGCGCTTGCCCAAAGTGACCAGCTTTTCGATGATCGGGCGCAGTTCTTTTGCCTTGGGCAGAGTTGTTTTGATTTGCTCATGCTCGATGAGCGAGCCAGCCATGTTTGCAAACAGAGCCTTACGGTGCTCATGAGTACGGTTCAGGCGGCGGTAACCACGTGCGTGACGCATTGTTCAATTCCTATCTTGCGTTTTTGCTTTGTCTGGCCGGCGATGCGTGTCACCGGCTCTCCTTGGGGCGGAAGTGCCCATTTTGTCCCCGGCAGCCCGGGCATTTGTTTCAACGAGTGGCGGGCTGAAGCCCGCCTTACGTATTTGCGCGAAGTAAGCCGGGCTTCGGCCCGGCACCACCTTAAAAGGCGTCTTCGAATTTCTTCGCCAGATCTTCGATGTTGTCGGGCGGCCAGTCCTCGACATCCATGCCGAGGTGCAGACCCATGCCGGACAGCACTTCTTTGATCTCGTTCAGCGACTTGCGGCCGAAGTTCGGGGTGCGCAGCATCTCGGCTTCGGTCTTCTGGATCAGGTCGCCGATGTAAACGATGTTGTCGTTCTTCAGGCAGTTTGCCGAACGGACCGACAGTTCCAGCTCGTCCACTTTCTTCAGCAGCAGCGGGTTGAACTCCAGACCATCGTCCTCGTCCTGGCGGCCAGCCGATTCCGGCTCGTCAAAGTTTACGAAGATCGACAATTGATCCTGCAGGATACGTGCAGCAAAGGCCAACGCGTCTTCCGGCGTGATCGAACCGTCGGTTTCGATCTTCAGGGTCAGCTTGTCATAGTCCAGAACCTGACCTTCACGGGTCGGCTGAACGTCATAGGCAACCTTTTTGACCGGCGAATAGATCGCGTCGATCGGGATCAGACCGATAGGCGCGTCTTCCGGCTTGTTCTTCTCAGCCGAGACATAGCCCTTACCGGTGTTGACGGTCAGTTCCATGAACAGATCGGCGCCATCGTCCAGGTGGCAGATGACGTGATCGCGGTTCAGAACCTCGATGCCGGCGCTTTCGCTGATGTCGCCAGCGGTGACAACGGCGGGGCCTTTGGCATTGATCGACAGGCGCTTGGGGCCTTCAACTTCCATGCGCAGGGCAACCTGCTTGAGGTTCAGGATGATGTCGGTGACGTCTTCGCGGACACCTGCGACCGACGAAAACTCATGCAGAACATTGTCAATCTGAACGCTGGTGATGGCCGCACCTTGCAGCGAGCTCATCAGAACGCGGCGCAGCGCGTTGCCCAGAGTCAGACCAAAACCACGCTCCAGCGGTTCAGCGACCAGAGTCGCCTGACGCGCGGGGTCGTTGCCCGGCTTGCCGTCCAGTTGGGTCGGCTTGATCAATTCTGCCCAATTCTTGTGGATCATGTAATCCCTCCATTCCTGTCCGCGCCCCATGACCAACAAGGTGCAGACGCCCGAGGTTCAAAATGACGTGCTGGGGCCGTGCAAAAACACTGGCCCCAGCTCAATTCAAAATCGCTTAGACGCGGCGACGCTTCGGCGGGCGGCAGCCGTTGTGAGCAATCGGCGTCACGTCGCGGATCGACGTGATGTTGAAGCCAACTGCGGCCAGCGCGCGCAGTGCCGATTCACGACCCGAACCAGGGCCCTGAACTTCGACTTCCAGCGTCTTGACGCCATGTTCCTGCGCCTTTTTGCCTGCATCTTCTGCAGCCATCTGAGCGGCATAGGGGGTCGATTTCCGCGAACCCTTGAAGCCCATGGTACCGGCAGACGACCAAGAAATGGCGTTGCCCTGTACGTCCGAGATCAGGATCTTGGTGTTGTTGAAGGTCGAGTTCACATGGGCAACGCCCGATGCGATGTTCTTACGCTCTTTGCGCTTAACGCGAGTCTTATCACGTGCCATCAGTCAGACCCTCCCTTATTTCTTCTTACCAGCAATGGCCTTTGCGGGGCCTTTGCGGGTACGAGCATTGGTGTGGGTACGCTGACCGCGAACCGGCAGGTTGCGGCGGTGACGCAGACCGCGATAGCAGCCCAAGTCCATCAGGCGCTTGACGTTCATCTGAACTTCGCGGCGCAGGTCGCCTTCGACGGTGAAGTTTTCGTCGATGAATTCGCGAATTTTCAGAACTTCGGCATCGGACAGTTCGTTGACGCGACGGGTCGCTTCAATGCCCACGGCTTCGCAGATCGCTTTGGCCGAGGTGTTGCCGATTCCGGTGATATATGTGAGGGCGATAGGTACCCGCTTTGCAGTCGGGATGTTTACGCCGGCAATACGTGCCACGTGTCACTTTCCTTTTCGTTGCGGTTCCGTAGCTCCAGAACCTTTTTTCACAACGCTTGACCGTGGCAGTGTCGCCATTGGGCCCAGCATTATTCGAGGTGGTCGGGGCAGTTGGGACGAATCCCGCCTGCGGTCTTGATTCCCTATAGGGATGGGGGTCGATATGGGCTTTTGACGCTGTCGTCAAGCCCATATTCAAATGCCGATCGCTCAGGCGTCGAGCACACCTGCGATCGCGCCCTGAACCTCATCAATTTCACCCAAACCATCGACCCAAGACAGGTTGCCCTTGGCGTGGTAATAGCCGATCAGCATCGAGGTCTTTTTGTAGTATTCCATCAGACGGGTCTTGAGGCTTTCCTCATTGTCGTCCGCGCGGCGTTTAAAGTCATTTTGCTTGCCGCAGTTGGTGCATTTCCCATCTGCCGGGATCGGCTTGGTGATGTCATTATAGACCTCACCGCAACCAGCACAGGTCGACCGGGCCGTGATCCGTGCGACCAGAGCGTCGTCGTTGACCTCCATCGCAATGACAGCGTCCAGAGATTCACCTGTGCTTTCCAGCAACTCACCCAGCGCGTCAGCCTGGGCCAAAGTGCGTGGGAAACCGTCAAAGATGAAACCGCCCTTGGCACCCTGCTCCAGCTTCTCGCGGATCAGGCCAATCACGATCTCATCCGTGACCAGCTCACCCTTGGCCATCACCTCGGCCACACGGTTGCCCATCTCGGTGCCGCTGTCCTTGGCCTCGCGCAGCATGTCGCCAGTGCTCAGCTGGACCATGCCACGTGTTTCCACCAAGTGGCGCGCCTGCGTCCCTTTACCTGCCCCCGGGGGGCCCAACAAAATAATGTTCATCGACGAGCGGGTCCCTTCCTGCCGCGTTTCTTACCCTTACCGCGCAGCTGGGACTTTTCAATAAGCCCTTCGTACTGGTGCGCCAGCAGGTGGCTCTGGACCTGTTGGATCGTGTCCATGGTCACAGAGACGATAATCAGAACCGAGGTACCGCCGAAATAGAACGGAATGGCGAACTGGTTCCGCAGAATTTCAGGCAGCAGACACACCGCCGCCAGATACGCCGAACCCAGAACCAGAACACGGTTGACCACATATTCCAGATATTCAGCGGTTTTCTTGCCCGGACGGATACCCGGAACAAAGCCATTCTGCTTTTTCAGGTTATCCGCCACATCGTCCGGTTTGAACGAAACATTGAACGTGTAGAAATAGGCAAAGAACACGATCATCGACGCGAAGAAGAGCAGATACAGCGGCTGTCCGGGGCCAAAGTTGGCCAGCAGCCACGACATGATCGGCCCGTTGGTTGCGCCCGACGAGAAGGTGGAGATCGTTACCGGCAGCAGCAACAACGAACTGGCAAAGATCGCTGGGATCACGCCCGCCGGGTTTACCTTGACCGGAAGGTGGCTGGAGCCGCCCTCATAAATCTTCATACCGGCCTGACGGCGCGGATATTGGATGTGGATCTTACGCAAGGCGCGCTCCATGAACACCACAAAGGTAATCACGGCAATCACCATCACGATCACACCGATGATCACTGCAGGGCTGATCGCGCCCGAGCGGCCCGAGGCAAAGAACTGCGCCAGAGCGGCCGGAACTTCGGCAATGATGCCCACGAAGATGATCAGAGAGATACCGTTGCCGATGCCGCGTGCGGTGATCTGTTCACCCAGCCACATCAGGAACATCGTGCCGCCGACCAGAGTAATCATGGTCGACATGCGGAAGAACAGGCCCGGATCGGTGGCCAGATCACCCGATTCCAACGAAACGGCCAGACCATAGGCCTGAACGGTGGCCAACGCCACAGTGCCGAAACGGGTGTATTGGTTGATCTTCTTGCGCCCCTGCTCGCCCTCTTTCTTGAGTTGCTCGAGCGCGGGAACCATGGATGTCAGCAGCTGCACGATGATCGAGGCCGAGATATAGGGCATGATGCCGAGGGCAAAGATACCCATCCGACCCAGCGCCCCGCCGGTGAACATCGAAACCATACCGCCGATGCCTTGCCCCGCTTGCTCCATGAATTCACGAAGAGCTTGTCCGTCGATTCCCGGCACCGGAATGAAGGTGCCCAGGCGATAAACGATCAACAAACCCAGTGTAAACAGGATGCGGTTGCGCAGATCGGTGGCTTTGCCAAGGGCAGACCAGCTTGTGTTGGCTGCCATTTGTTCTGCTGCTGATACCATAAATCGGTCTCTCTTATGAAAACACCGCCCAGAACCGTTTTCCGGCTCGGGCGGCGTCTGGGAAAACTTAGTGCTCTATGTAAGCGGGTCTTCGCCCGCTCACAAGCGCTTACTCTGCCGCAGCAGCTTTTGTGACCGTCAGTGAGCCGCCCGCTTTTTCAACTGCCTCAACGGCAGCCTTCGAAGCACCTGTCACTTCCAGATTCAGTTTGGCGCTGACTTCGCCTTTGGCCAGAACGCGGACACCGTCCAGCTTGCGACGAACCAGACCCGACGCAACCAGCGCGTCCTCGGTGATCGCAGCTTTGGCGTCCAGTTTGCCGGCATCGACGAATTTCTGGATCAGACCCAGGTTGATAACGGCGAATTCCTTACGGTTCGGCTTGTTGAAGCCACGCTTGGGAAGACGCTGATACAGCGGCATCTGGCCACCTTCGTAGCCGTTGATGGCCACACCCGAACGGGATTTCTGACCTTTGATACCACGGCCACCCATTTTACCTTTGCCGGAGCCCGGACCACGGCCAACGCGGGTCCGTTTCGGTGCGGCGCCTGGGTTATCGCGCAATTCGTTCAGTTTCATATCGCTTCTCCTAAGCCGGATGTGACCCCGAAGCGTGATGGGCCAAACACGGCGTTTCTTGGTTTTGATTCTCGTGGACGCAATGCCACCGGGGCGGGTTACAGCGTCGCGTTGCCGGATGCAAGTTTTGTTGTTCCCTATGTCCAAGATTCCGGGAAAAACAAACAAGGTCATCCCCTAAAACCCAAAAGAGACGCCAAATGGCGCCTCCGGGTCAGATCAATGGTCTGATCAGTTTGTCAGCAGTAGACATGCTTTTGAGCAATATCGCGGATATCGCACCGACGCACACCGATATCGTTCAACTCACGATCCGACAGGCTTTGCAGCTCTGAATAGGTGCGGTTGTACTCGGCACGCAGGGTATAAGCCTCTTTGATGCGAGCGACGAGTGTAGCGATGCGGGCGGTCAGGCCAAAACCTTCGCGGGTGTATGTTGCAGTATTTGCCATAGTTCATTTCCTTTCTAAGCCCGAGGCGAATTCCCCGGGATACTATTTGCGTTCCTGTTTGGGACACGGCTCAGATAAGGAGGGTGGGTATCGCTAACAACGGATGTTTCGGTCTATCCGTTATGCGTTGGGGGAATGGCCAGACAGGAGTTTGCACGCCACGCTTTCTGCGATGAATGTCTGCGCGGCGGGACGAAGCGGCTGTCTCAGTTGTCTGTTTTTCTTCTCTGCTCTAGTTTTGAACGCATTTAACTTGAGGAACACCGCATGTTACAGGTCGAAGAAGAAATCACGGATATCGGTCGGCTTCGAGAACTGCTTCCCGAGTACAAAGGTTCCAACACCGATCTGAAAGTTATTGATCAAATAAATGGTGTTGCGAAAAGGTTCATAGCAGCTGCGCCTTTTGTAGTCGTTGCAACCAAAGCGTCCCCCGGGTTGATTGACGTATCTCCCAAAGGGGATCCGGCTGGTTTCGTAGAGGTATTTGACGAAAAAACTCTGATCCTTCCGGATCGGCTTGGAAACCACCGAGTGGATGGGTTTGCAAATCTTTTGACCGACCCGAATGTTGGACTCATTTTTGTTGTCCCCGGACACGGAGACACCCTTCGGGTAGCCGGCAAAGCCCGTATTGTAAAAGATCAGAAAATTAGCGAACGCTTGTCCGTGAACAACAGGCAACCTTTGCTTGCCATGGTCGTGGATGTTGAGGAAGTCTTTATGCACTGCTCAAAGTCGTTGATCCGCTCTCGACTTTGGCATCCTGATCAATGGCCGCCACGCGGAACAGCACCAACGCTTGCCGAGTGGGTAGTCAGTGCAGTTGATCGAGAACAGACAGTTGACGAGGTTCAAGGCATTCATTCAAACGACGAAGAAAACCGGCTATATTGAGACTGTTTGGATCGCTTTGGATTCAATGCGGACAAAAAGGACCGTAGGCATGAAAAAAGCCCCCGCAAACGGCGGGGGCCTTTCAATCCTTCAACGATGTCGCGCTTAGCCGCGCTCTTCGATGATCTCAACCAGATGCGGGATCTTGTTGACCATGCCGCGGACCGAAGGCGTATCCTCCAGCTCACGGGTACGGTGCATCTTGTTCAGGCCCAGACCGATCAGGGTTGCGCGCTGTTCGGCGGGGCGGCGGATCGGGGAGCCGATCTGCTTGACGACGATGGTTTTTGCCATGGTACGCTACTCCTTACGCTTCGGCTTCAGCCGGTGCTTCGTCCCGCTTGGGCAGGATGTCAGCAACTTTTTTGCCACGACGTGCTGCAACCGAACGCGGGCTCTGCTCTTTCTGCAGGCCGTTGATGGTGGCGCGGATCATGTTGTACGGGTTTTGCGAGCCCAGCGACTTGGACACAACGTCCTTCACGCCCAGCATTTCGAACACGGCACGCATCGGACCACCGGCGATGATACCAGTACCTTCAGGCGCGGTGCGCATGACCACTTTACCAGCGCCGTGACGGCCCTCGATGTCGTGGTGCAGAGTACGACCTTCGCGCAGTTGCACGCGGATCATCTGACGCTTGGCTTGTTCAGTCGCCTTACGGATGGCCTCAGGTACTTCTTTCGCTTTACCTTTGCCAAAGCCCACGCGGCCTTTCTGATCGCCGACAACCACCAGAGCGGCGAAGCCAAAGCGCTTACCACCTTTTACGGTTTTCGACACGCGGTTGATTGCGACCAGGCGATCTGCAAATTCCGGTGCTTCTTCACGGTCGCGGCCACGGCCCCGACGGTTTTCACGTTCTGCCATTTGGCATCCCTTTTCTCATATGGCGTTTGTGACGCCGTTTTCTTCAATCGAAGTGAGCGTGAACGCCCCCCGATCATCGAGGCGGGAATACCCGCCTTCAAGGTGCCGAAGCCGGGCTGGAGCCCGGCCTACAGCGGTGTCGTAGGTAGGCCGGGCTTTAGCCCGGCACACCATCAGATCTTCAGACCGCCTTCACGCGCGGCGTCGGCGACTGCCTTCACCTTGCCGTGGAACAGGAAGCCACCACGATCGAAATAGGCCTCTTCGACGCCTGCCTTCTTGGCACGCTCGGCGATGGCCGCGCCCACTTTGGTGGCCGCTTCGACGTTGTTCTTGCCAACAACACCCAGATCTTTTTCCAGGGTCGAGGCTGCGGCCAGGGTCACGCCACGAACGTCGTCGATCAGCTGAACGCTGATGTTCTTGTTCGAACGGTGAACCGACAGGCGTACGCGGCCCGCGTTGACTTTGCGAAGTTTGTTCCGAACGCGCAGGCGGCGCTTCAGAAACAGGGTTCTTTTGCTGTTTGCCATTGTCTGCGTCCTTACTTCTTCTTGCCTTCCTTGCGGAAGATGAACTCGCCCTTATAGCGGATGCCCTTGCCTTTGTACGGCTCGGGGCGGCGCCATTCGCGGATTTTGGCCGCGACTTCGCCCACCTGCTGCTGGTCGATACCTTCCACAACGATTTCGGTCTGCTTCGGCGCAGTGATGGTCACACCTTCCGGAGCAGTGAAATCAACATCGTGGCTGTAGCCCAGGTTCAGCTTCAGGGTGTTGCCCTGCATCTGAGCCCGGTAACCAACACCCTGGATCTCCAGCTCTTTTTTGAAGCCTTCGGTCACACCGGTTACCAAGTTGGCAACCATGGTGCGGCTCATGCCCCACTGCTGACGGGCACGCTTGGACATGCCACGGGGGTCGATTTTGACCACGTTGTCTTCAACCGACAGCGTCACGTCGTCGGTGGCGGTGAAGCTACGGGTGCCTTTCGGACCTTTCACTTCGATGGTCTGACCCGACACAGAGGCGGTAACGCCGCTGGGCAGCTCGACCGGTTTTTTACCAATACGAGACATTGCAGACCTCCTTAGAAGACGGTGCAGAGCACTTCGCCACCAACATTGTTGGAGCGAGCGTTTGCGTCCGACATCACACCTTTCGGAGTGCTGACAATCGACACACCCAGACCCTGACGGACCTGCGGGATGTCATTGACGCCCATGTAGACGCGACGACCGGGTTTTGAAACCCGCTTCAGTTCGCGAATGACAGGGGTGCCTTCGTAGTATTTCAGGCTAATTTCGATGGCCGGATGACCGTTTTCACCGGTCGTGTTTTCGTAGCCACGGATGTAACCTTCGTCCGCCAGCACGTCCAGAACCCAACCGCGCAGTTTGGATGCGGGTGTGGAAACGGTGGACTTGCCGCGCATTTGCGCGTTGCGGATACGGGTGAGCATATCGCCGATAGGATCATTCATATCTATGTCTCCCTTACCAGCTCGATTTCACCATGCCGGGGATCTGACCAGCAGAACCCAGCTCGCGCAGCGCGATACGGCTGACCTTCAGCTTACGGTAGTAAGCGTGGGGACGACCGGTCAGCTGACAACGGTTGTGCAGACGGGTAGCCGAGCTGTTGCGCGGCAGTTTCGCCAGTTTCAGACGCGCTTTGAAACGCTCTTCCATCGGCTTGCTCTCGTCATTCGCGATTTCTTTCAGCTCGGCACGCTTTGCGGCATATTTGGCCACCAGGCGTTCGCGCTTCTTCTCGCGTTCGATCATTGCTTTCTTAGCCATGTCTCAATCCTCCCGGCGCTTACGCGTTGAACGGCATGTTGAACGCTTTCAACAATGCCTTTGCTTCAGCGTCGGTTTTCGCTGTGGTGGCAATTACGATATCCAGGCCCCAGACCTCATCGACCTTGTCGAAGTCGATTTCCGGGAACACGATGTGCTCTTTCATGCCCATGGCAAAGTTGCCCTGACCATCGAAAGACGGCTTAACACCGCGGAAGTCACGAATACGCGGCATCGCGATTGTGATCAGACGATCCAGGAATTCGTACATCCGGTCGCCGCGCAGGGTCACTTTCGCGCCCAACGGCATGTCTTCACGGACGCGGAAACCCGCGATCGACTTCTTCGCCTTGGTTGCAACAGCCTGTTGGCCAGCAATTGCAGTCAGATCTTCGACGGCAGCTTTCGCTTTCTTCGAGTCCTTGACCGCCTCAGCACCACAACCGATGTTCAGAACGATTTTCTCCAGCTTGGGCAGCTGCATGTCGTTCTTGTAGCCGAACTCTTCTTTCAGAGCGGCACGGATGGTTTCAACGTACTGAGTTTTCAAACGCGGGGTGTAGGTTGCGGAATCAAGCATCGATCACGTCCCCTGTGGTCTTGGCGAAGCGAACCTTCTTGTCACCTTCCATACGGAAGCCAACGCGGGTTGCTTTGCCGTTCTTGTCCAGCAGCGCCAGGTTCGACAGCTCGATCGGGTTTGCCTGAGGCAGGCGACCACCTTGCGAGGTTTGCGACTGACGTGTGTGACGGATGGCAATGTTAATGCCTTCGACAACAGCTTTACCGGCCTTGGGATCAACCGAGGAAATAGTTCCCTCTTTGCCCTTGTCCTTGCCGGCCAGCACGACGACCTTGTCGCCTTTGCGGAGTTTAGCAGCCATGATTACAGCACCTCCGGAGCCAGCGAGATGATTTTCATGAAGTTCTTGCCGCGCAGTTCGCGAACAACGGGGCCAAAGATACGTGTACCTACGGGCTCGTTGTTGTTGTTCAGGATGACGGCGGCGTTGCGATCGAAACGGATCGCGGTGCCGTCTTCGCGACGGACTTCCTTGGCGGTGCGCACGACGACGGCCTTACGGACGTCACCTTTCTTTACGCGGCCGCGCGGGATGGCTTCCTTCACCGAGACGACAATGATGTCGCCAACGGAGGCGTATTTACGCTTGGAACCACCCAGGACCTTGATGCACTGAACTCGGCGTGCGCCGGAGTTGTCAGCGACATCCAGATTGGTCTGCATCTGGATCATGTGGTTTCTCCCGACCTGTGGGGGCTGGTCTCGTTAGATCCCCCAGGGTTTCGACAAATGGAAAAATCCCGGAGGCTTACGCTTCCAGAACTTCCCAACGTTTCGTCTTCGATTTCGGCGCGCATTCGATGATGCGGACTGTGTCGCCGACCTTGAAGGCGTTCTTTTCATCGTGAGCCCGGTATTTTTTGGACTTACGGATGGTTTTCTTCAGAACCGGATGCGTAAAGCGGCGCTCGACGGATACGGTTACGGTCTGTTCGTTGGCGTCGCTGGTTACGGTGCCGGACAGGATACGCTTGGGCATCTGATTACTCCTCGGATGCCGCTGCAGCGGCCTTTTCGTTCAGAATGGTTTTGACGCGGGCAGCATTGCGGCGGGCCGCTTTGATGCCGGCTGTGTTTTCCAGCTGACCGGTTGCCTGTTGAAAGCGCAGGTTAAAGCTTTCTTTCTTCAGGTTGGCCAGTTCCTCGCGGAGCTGGTCCGGGGTCTTGTCACGCAGTTCTTGGGCGTTCATCGCCTTTTTCCTTTGCTCAAAACACCAGAAGGCCCCCTGACAGGGTCACCTTGGACCTGGTGGATGAATGATAGACATACGAATCGCCCGACAACGCCGGGAGACCGCAGGATGCCGCCGTATAAGGGTTTGGGGGGTGGGTGGCAAGAGGAAGTTTGGCCGAACTGCGTTAAGTTATCACGATCTAAATTGATCAGCCCGCGCACGTCTTAAAGGCCGCCCACGAGACGTAGAGTGTCACAGCCAATACCATAACCCATAAACCAACTTCAAATCTTGGCAAAAGATGCAGATGCGACCGCCACAAGGCTGCCAAAAAGCTTTCTTTGAACTTCCACCCAGAGCGGCGCAAAGTGATCAAGTAAAGAAGAAGAAACCCACCCCAGAAAAACGGCGAACCAGCACTCACGGCCTCGCCGATGCAGGAGTCACTCCCACTTATAGTTAAAGCTGACACTGATCCGTTCTTCCTCGGCCATGTTCATCGGCACTTCGTGGCGCAGCCAGCTTTCCCACAGCAGCACGTCCCCCACCTGCGGCTTCATATAGATGAACGGCTGTAAATCTCGCCTTCCGCCTTTGACCCGCGTTGGTGCGGCCATCATGCGGCCTGAACGCGGGTCTTCCAGTTTTAGCGCGCTCGCCCCTTCGGGCATCGCCACATAGGTCGTGCCCGAGATCACGCTGTGCGGGTGCAGGTGGCTGGAATGCATACCGCCCTCAGGCAGGATGTTGATCCACAGGTCTTCCAACTTGAGCTCACCCTCGCCCAGATCAAATTCCAGATCCTTGGCAAAGGCTCCCACGTGCTGATCCAACGCGGTCACCAGATCGGCGAAGATCGGGAACCGCCACGGCAGGTCGGTCAGCGAGGCGTAACTTGTATAGCCGGGATAGCCGTTTTCCTCGCACCATTCCTGCCCGGCCTCATCATCCTCGGCGATGACAATGCACGAGCTTTCCAACTCTTCCGCGTCGATCTTGGGATCGAACTCGGACAAGGCTGCGCGATAGAGACGGGTAACGAAGAGTGATTCAATCTGTGCCATGCCCCGGCTATAGCTCAGCCGGGACGCAAGAGCGAGACCAGCCGCCCCAGAAAAGCGGCTGGTCGCGTGCCTTAATAAAAGTAGCGAAGCCAGATATAGACGTTGGCGATCATCAGGGTCAGGATCATGATTGGAAACGCCATGATCGCAAACTTTACGAAACCGATGGGCTGTTTAGCCTTCTCGGCAAAGGCCGCAACGGTCAGGTTCGCGCTGGCGCCCAACAGCGTCCCGTTGCCACCCAAACAGGCACCCAGAGCCAGCGACCACCACAAGGGCTCAATCGCATCAGGGCCGCCGAAAGTGTCGGCGGTGGATTCGATCAGCGGGATCATTGTGGCGACAAAGGGGATGTTGTCCAGAATGGCCGACAGAATGCCCGACGCCCAGAAGATGAAGAACGCTGTCCACATCATGTCACCTTCGGTCAGTTCCAGCACCTTCTGGCCAAAGAACTCCAGCAGCCCCACATGCTCAACACCAGCGACAATCACGAACAAGCCGCCAAAGAAGAAAATCGTGATCCATTCGACCTCACCAAAAATATGGTGCACGGACTCGGATTGTTCTTCACCGCTTTGGTGACCGTAGGCCAGCAACATCAACAACCCAGCCCCAGCCAGCGCGGAAGTCCCAGGTTGGATGCCGTAACCATGGCCCAGCGTAAAGCCCAGAAGAACCAGCGCCAGAACGGACAGGGATTTGATCATCAGACGAACATCCGTGATCGCCTCGTCCTCGTTAAACCGCATGATCTTTTCGCTGGCCGACTTGGGTATGGCGGCCAGAGTACGCCGGTTCATCAGATAAATGATCCCAGTCAGCACAACCAGACAGATGGCTGAAATCGGCGCCAGGTTCACCACGAATTCATTGAAACTGAGTCCTGCGGCAGAGCCGATGATAATGTTGGGCGGGTCACCGATCAGGGTCGCCGTCCCTCCAACATTCGACGCCAGAATTTCGGCGAAGAAAAACGGAAACACCGGCGTATCCAGCGCGTCCGTGATCAGCAAGGTTATCGGGGCGATCAGCAGAACGGTCGTCACGTTGTCCAGCAGGGCCGAGAACACGGCGGTAATCAGGGTCAGCATGATCAGGATACCCGTCGGGTTGGCCTTGACCACCTTTGCTGCCTTGATAGCGACGTACTGAAACAAGCCGCATTTACTGGTGATACCCACAATTACCATCATGCCGATCAACAGGGCCAGGGTGTTGGCGTCCACCCCTGCCACGGCCTGTTCCTGATTGAGGATGCCAAAAAGCACCATCAATGACGCCCCCAGCATGGCCAGAATTGCGCGGTTAACTTTTTCGGTAATCAGGACAGCATAAACTGCGATCAAAATGCCGGTGGCGATCCAAAGGGGATCAATTCCCAGCAGTTGAGGGACAGAGAACGCGTGTTCTCCGTGCGAAACGGAATGGTTGGTCAAGGGTCTGATCCGGTATTTAGGGGTTAACTTAGCGCGTGTTCAATCAGCGAATTGGGGCTGACTGTGCCCACAAAACGATTGGTGTCAGGCTCAACAAGGAAGACGTGGCGCTTGAATTTGTGGATCAGGAAAATGCCTTCCATGACCGGAGTATCGGGCGCAGTCACCGGAATATTTGCCGGTTCTGACATGTGATCCCCGACCCGTTCTTCGTTCAGGCGCTTAATCTGCTCACCGAAGTCTTCTTTGGTCAGGTCCATGAAGCTGAGATTTGCGATCGGCACACGCGCCGTTTCAGAGCTGACGCCAATCCGTGCGGCTTGAGGCAGGATCATCTTGATGAGCGTTGGAGCAGTAAACACGCCCTGAAAGCTTCCGTCATCGGAAACCACAGGCAGGAACCGGGCCCGGCTGTCGCGAATGATCTCGAACGCCTTTGCGACGGTATCATCGGGATGGATTGTCTTCTGAATTTCTGGGGGGACCATGACGTCCCTGCAAGTAAGGCCCATTCGTGCTCTCGGTCTTTCAACGGGGTGGCAAAGCCAGGATATCATACGCGCTCAAACCACGTTGAGGGATTGAACTGCCCAAGCTTTGATCGGGAATAAGTGTGGGGGCTTCTTTTCACCAGATCAGGGGACTTTCCACCCCTGAGCTGCATGATTTTTGCAATGCCGGTATTGAATTTCGGAAATAACCCACTGGCCGCCCATCGCAGACCGCCAAAACGAAAAAGGCCCCCGCCGAGTGTTCGGCAGGGGCCATGTTCTTTGGGGTCTCCCCAGACTGTTTACCAGTCTTCGCGAACCACGACGCGAGTCTTGATCGGCAGCTTCATCGCGGCCAGGCGCAGGGCCTCGCGGGCGATGTCATCATTGACGCCGTCGATTTCGAACATGACGCGGCCTGGCTTGACCTTGCAGGCCCAGCGGTCGACCGAACCTTTACCTTTACCCATACGAACTTCGATCGGCTTTGCAGTGACCGGAGTGTCGGGGAAGATGCGGATCCAGACACGACCCTGACGCTTCATGTGACGCGTCATGGCACGACGTGCAGCTTCGATCTGGCGTGCAGTTACACGCTCAGGCTCAAGAGCTTTCAGGCCGTAGGTGCCAAAGTTCAGATCAGAGCCGCCTTTGGCGAGACCCTTGATCCGGCCTTTGTGCATCTTGCGGAATTTAGTACGCTTTGGTTGAAGCATATCTTTCCCTCCTTAGCGACGACCGCCACCAGCACCACGAGGTGCAGGGCCGTCCTGGAGTTCCTGTGCTTTACGGTCACGTGCCTGCGGATCGTGCTCCATGATCTCACCTTTGAAGATCCAGACCTTGATCCCGATGATCCCGTAAGGAGTCATCGCTTCGGCATGTGCGTAATCGATGTCGGCACGCAGGGTGTGCAGAGGCACGCGGCCTTCGCGATACCACTCGGTCCGTGCGATTTCGGCGCCGCCCAGACGACCAGCGACGTTCACCCGGATACCCAGGGCGCCCATACGCATGGCATTCTGAACCGAGCGCTTCATGGCGCGACGGAACGAAACACGACGTTCCAGCTGCTGAGCGATAGACTCGGCAACCAGCTGCGCGTCAAGCTCGGGCTTGCGCACTTCGACGATGTTCAGGTGCAGTTCGCTGTCGGTCATCCGCGCAAGCTTTTTGCGCAGAACTTCGATGTCTGCACCTTTCTTGCCGATGATGACACCGGGACGTGCTGTGTGGATCGTGACGCGGCACTTCTTGTGCGGACGTTCGATGATCACACGGGCAACACCGGCCTGCTTGCACTCTTTGTTGATGAACTCACGGATCTTGAGGTCTTCCAGCAGAAGATCACCGTAGTCCTTGGTGTCGGCGTACCAGCGGCTGTCCCAGGTGCGGTTAACCTGCAGGCGCATGCCGATCGGATTTACTTTATGACCCATTAGGCTTGCTCCTCAACTTGACGCACCTTGATGGTGATCTCCGAGAACGGCTTCATGATCTTGCCGAAACGGCCACGGGCACGCGGACGACCGCGCTTCATGACCAGGTTTTTGCCAACCCATGCTTCGGCGACGATCAGCTCGTCAACGTCCAGGTTGTGGTTGTTTTCGGCATTCGCGATTGCGGACTGCAGGCACTTCTTTACGTCCTGCGCGACACGCTTGTTGCTGAAAGTCAGGTCGGTCAGAGCCTTCTCAACTTTCTTGCCGCGGATCATTTGCGCAACCAGGTTCAGTTTCTGCGGGCTGGTGCGAAGCATACGGGTTTTCGCCATTGCTTCGTTTTCAGCCACGCGGCGGGGGTTCTTTTCCTTGCCCATGACTTACTTCCGCTTCGCTTTTTTGTCTGCGGCGTGGCCATAATAGGTCCGGGTCGGCGAGTATTCACCGAACTTCTGACCGATCATGTCTTCCGAGACGTTGACGGGAATGTGCTTCTGGCCGTTGTACACACCAAAGGTCAGACCCACGAACTGGGGCAGAATGGTGGAACGACGCGACCAGATTTTGATGACTTCGTTGCGGCCCGACTCGCGCGCTGCTTCGGCTTTTTTGAGCACGTAAGCATCGACGAAAGGACCCTTCCAAACAGAGCGAGACATAGATTAACGTCCCTTCTTCTTGGCGTGCCGCGAGCGGATGATCAGCTTCTGGGACGCTTTGTTCTTGTTGCGGGTACGCTTACCCTTGGTGTCCTTACCCCACGGTGTAACCGGCGTACGGCCACCCGAGGTACGACCTTCACCACCACCGTGCGGGTGATCGATCGGGTTCATTGCAACACCACGAACCGACGGACGAACGCCCTTGTGGCGCATACGACCGGCTTTACCGAGGTTTTGGTTGCTGTTGTCGGGGTTGGACACGGCACCAACGGTGGCCATGCATTCCTGACGGACAAGACGCAGTTCGCCCGAGCTCAGACGGATCTGAGCGTAGCCACCATCGCGGCCAACGAATTGCGCGTAAGTACCGGCCGCACGTGCGATCTGACCGCCTTTACCAGGCTTCATCTCGATGTTGTGGACGATGGTACCGATCGGCATGCCCGAGAATGGCATTGCGTTGCCCGGCTTGATGTCGGCTTTTGCCGACGAGATGACTTTGTCACCAACAGCCAGACGCTGCGGAGCCAGGATATATGCCTGCTCGCCGTCTTCGTATTTTACCAGTGCGATGAATGCGGTCCGGTTCGGGTCATATTCGATCCGCTCGACGGTTGCCGCGACATCAACTTTGTTCCGTTTGAAGTCAACGATCCGGTAGAGACGCTTTGCGCCACCGCCGCGGCGGCGTGAAGTGATCCGTCCGGTGTTGTTCCGGCCGCCCGATTTGGTCAAACCCTCAGTGAGAGACTTGACCGGACGTCCTTTCCAAAGCTCCGAACGGTCGATCAGCACCAGCCCGCGCTGGCCCGGCGTCGTCGGCTTGTACGACTTGAGTGCCATGCTTTCTGTCTTCCGTTTAGCAAGTGCGAGGGGTTTCCCCGCTATGTGATAGGCCCCCGTAGGTGCCCGAGGTGAAGGGCCCCGAAGGTCCCCGGTTACAAATATCAGAGGCCCCGGAACGAATCCGAGGCCGCAAGATTGGGAGCGTGTAACAGGGTTGCGGGTGGGTGTCTATAGGGGAAAGTGGTTTAGCAATCGCGGTCTAGCTTAATCACTTGTCCGATCTTGTCGCGCCTCTTCCCTTCTCCGCTGTTCGTCTCTCTTTGCACGCGCCGCCTTTCGGTAAGAAATCTCCTGTTCGAGGCGTGATACCTGAATATTCTTGATCTCAAACGGCAACCACATTGACATAATAAACGCCGCGATCGAGAGCCACGCAAATACCCCATGTACCCAGTACAGCCCAGTTAGACACTTGGCCTCGATAACTTCCGTCACCACCAACAGAAATAGTACAGCCATGTACAAAACAAAAAGATAGGTCAGCCGCATAAGCCTAAATTGGACACCCTTCGCCCCTTCCCACGCCGTTCGCCAACCCCCTCTAATTAGGTTTCCGGGATCGCCAAGAATTGAAACCGTTGCAAACAACGAGGCCGCTAAAATCGAAAATATCAATCCGATGTATTCTGAGGGCTTTTCAGAAACGCGCAGCGCCTCACCCGCACCGAGATACACTGCGACAGAAGGCAAACTAATCACCGCTATAAGAAAAGGTAGCTTTCGGGGATCAATGTTCATTTGGCTCAATCAAAATCTCGTCGCCTATTACGCCCAGTTCTTCAAACCGATCTATTGCACTGTGCAAACCAGCAAACATCTGGTGCCGACTCACGACCTGCCGGTTCCCATCCACGCTGAAATCGTCCTTTAATCGAACCGAATCTTGTGTAATACGCAGGCCATTCTTGGTAACGATTGCGAACCCGTCGTCACTCCCACCATCAAGCAGTTCCATCGCCATGTCGGTCATGACGCGCTTCACGTGGGCATCCTTCCAGTCTTTTCCAGACCGAAGAACGAACCTACCTGCGATTTTAGTTGCCGCTTCCCTGTCGGCAGCAGTCAAATCTCTCTGCCAAAGAGAGGCAACAACCCCCATGATCCCAGTTTGCTCAATGGCGCCACCGTTGATCGCGTGCTCTAAAGTCTGCTTGAACCCACTCATCCCCAAGTCGATCTCCCCAATACCTTGATCCATAATTTCTCTGTATTGGGCCTCATCGAGCGCAGCCTCCAAGAGATAAACCGGAGTCTCATCAACTCCGGAGAAAGTTCTGATCAGGTTGTTGATCAGCAAGTTGACCCGGCTATCACGCAGCGGAGCATTATGTGTAGAAAATATAATATCCTCACCGGAACAAATCAAGAACACCTGCGATCGAATAAACTCCTTCTGCGCCGGGGCCGGTTCTTCGTCAACACGGACTTGCGCCAGCGTTTCCACCACTGCCGCGCCCGCGCCCGCCTCAAAGACCGCTAGATGTATTTCTTGACGTCCATGGCGACGTGCATGGGATGCAACCACACAGTCCAAACCATCCGCATATTGAAAGATTGGATGGCCGACGTTTGGATAACCGTCGCTACACAAATCAAATGATTGTTCCAGTGTTAGTTGTTCACCGCGAACGTGCGCAGCACGGCGATAATGCCCAGTCTTTCGCAATCTTGTTCCTCCAAATCGTCTCAAAAAGAGTTTTCAATCAATGCGTGAATCTCACAATGGCAAATCTAGCGCCATGCGACACATTTCTAACAAAAAAACAAAAAAACCCCCGCTTTCGCGGGGGCCTTTATCTCTCTCCAAAGACGGGTTCGATCAGAGACCGGTGGACACGTCGATGGTGTTCCCCTCTTCCAGGGTCACATATGCTTTTTTGACGTCTTTCCGACGGCCCAGCTGGCCACGGAACCGCTTGACCTTGCCTTTGGTCACGGTGGTGTTCACCGCTTTGACCTTCACACCAAACAGCGCCTCAACGGCCTCTTTGATCTGCGGCTTGTTGCTGTCGATCGCCACTTCAAAGACAACCGCGCCGTTCTCGGACGCCATGGTCGACTTCTCGGTGATGATCGGCTTGCGGATCACGTCGTAGTGTTCTGCCTTCGCGCTCATTTCAGACGAGCCTCCAGTGCTTCGACAGCCGCTTTGGTGAGCACCAGGGTGTCACGCTTGAGGATGTCATAGACGTTTGCGCCCATCGACGGCAGGATATCCAGACCTTCGATGTTCTTCGACGCTTTCAGGAACCCTTCGTTCACGGTCGCGCCGTCGATGACCAGAGCACGTTTCCAGCCCAGGTTTGCAACCTGTTTGGCCAGAGCGGCGGTCTTGCCTTCGGCTTCGGCGTTCTCGATCACAACCAGCTCACCTGCTTTGGCTTTGGCCGACAGAGCGTGGCGCAGGCCAAGCTTGCGGAACTTTTTCGGCAGGTCGTGGCCGTGCGAACGAGGGGTCGGGCCCTTGTAGATACCACCCTTGCGGAAGATCGGCGCGTTACGGTCACCATGGCGTGCGCCACCGGTGCCCTTCTGGCGATAGATCTTCTTGGTCGAGTAGCTGGTTTCCGAGCGGGTCTTGACCTTGTGGGTGCCGGCCTGCGCGTTGTTACGCTGCCAACGGACCACACGGTGCAGGATGTCCGCGCGCGGCTCCAGGCCGAACAGGTCCGCATCCAGCTCGATGTTGCCGGCTTTGCCGCCGTCCAGTTTGATTACATCAAGTTTCATGCTTCACCACCTTCCGCGGGAGCTTCTTCCGCAGGTGCTTCAGTTGCGGCACCTTTTACGGCTGCCGGGAAAGGCAGACCTTCGGGTGCTTTCTTCTTGACGGCGTCCTTGACGGTAACCCAGCCCGATTTCGGTCCGGGAACGGCGCCTTTGATGAAGACCAGGTTCCGGTCGGCGTCGGTTTTGACGACTTCCAGGTTCTGGGTGGTGACACGGGCAGCACCCATGTGACCGGCCATCTTCTTACCTTTAAAAACCTTGCCCGGGTCCTGACACTGACCCGTTGAGCCGTGCGAACGGTGGCTGATCGAAACACCGTGCGAGGCGCGCAGACCACCAAAGTTCCAACGCTTCATCGCACCGGCAAAGCCTTTACCGATCGAAGTGCCCGAAACGTCAACCTTCTGACCTTCCAGGAAGTGTTCTGCCGAAATCTCGGCACCCACTTCGATCAGGCCATCTTCGGAGACGCGGAACTCGGCCAGCTTACGCTTGGGCTCGACCTTTGCAGCGGCATAGTGACCGCGCATGGCTTTCGAGGTGCGTTTTGCCTTGGCGGCACCGGCGCCCAGCTGAACGGCGGTGTAGCCGTCTTTGTCAGCAGTACGCTGTGCAACGACCTGCAGGTTGTCCAGGTGAAGAACGGTCACAGGGATCTGCTTGCCGTCTTCCATGAACAGGCGGGTCATGCCAACTTTTTTTGCGATAATACCAGAGCGCATAATCTATACCCTCCGATCTTACGACTGCAGCTTGATCTCGACGTCCACACCAGCAGCGAGGTCGAGCTTCATCAGCGCGTCAACGGTCTGGGGGGTCGGATCAACGATGTCGAGCAGGCGCTTGTGCGTCCGGATCTCGAACTGGTCGCGGGATTTCTTGTCAACGTGAGGGCCACGGAGAACCGTGAACTTCTCAATCTTGTTCGGCAGCGGGATCGGGCCGCGCACGTTCGCGCCGGTCCGCTTGGCAGTGTTGACGATCTCTTGCGTGCTGGCATCCAGAACGCGATAGTCAAATGCCTTCAGCCGAATACGGATGTTTTGGCTTTGCATATTAACAGCCTTTTTTAGGCGTTGAGGTTGAGAGGAGGACAGACGCGCATCGCCAACCCTCTTCGAACCCAAAAGGCGGGAATCACCCCGCCTCTGTTCGCAATGAGCGAACTCGCGCGTATTAGTGGGGTTGGTGCGGTTTGGCAAGAGGCAAACGCCATAAAGACAACCGCGCTATTGATCGTCAGACGTGCCGTTGCTTAACCATGGATCTTCAACCTTCATGCCTTGATAAACCGCGTGCAGAAAAAGGTGGGCAATTACAGGGTCATTCGAAAATGGCGAAAACTGCAACTTACCCTCTTTGACTTCCTCTACGGCTTCATAGACGACCTCGTCGCCCTTTACCGTCAACAGCACTTTGAGTTCTGCCAATGTCTCTGGATCAACCGCCGTGGGATCGTCTGACAGGATTACAAAATCTGCCACTTTCCCTTCTTCGATCGAGCCTTTTTCGTTTTCCTCGAAATGCTGCCAGGCGGGCCAGATCGTCATAGCTTTCAAGGCGGTCATGACATCTACCCTCTGATGCGGTCCCAAGATATCACCGGAGCGCGTACGGCGCGTAACCGTAGCTGCAAGAACACGCATGCTGTCTGGAAAGGCCACCGGCGCATCATGATGCGTGCCGAAAATCATGTCACGCTCGCGCAGCCACCCGGTCGGCGAGATGTTGTCCGCATTCACCGGCCCAACCGTGTGATCCCGATGCCAGTCGCCCCAATAGAATGTATGCATCGGGAAAAGGGATGGGAAAACACCCAACCGCTTAAAGCTTGCGACCTGATCTTCTCTTAGAAACTGCCCGTGAATAAGAACTGGGCGGTTACCGGGGTCACCATACTTGATCTGCGCTTCTTCCAAAGCCGCAATAAGCATGTCAGATGCGCCTTCACCGTTGGAATGAACGAGAATTTGGAAACCGTTCTCGAAACACCAGTTCACTGCGTCTTGGAGTTGCTCCATCGTGATGGCGGCGTATCCCGCATACCCGGGAACATAGTTCCCTACCGGATCATAATAGGGTCGATCCCTCAATGCCGTGAACCCCTGAGGCGAGCCGTCAATGGTAAGCTTGCAGCCCCCGACCCGGACACGATCATCATAGTTCCTTGATGTGTTTGCGCCGATGAAATCCCGCGCCTCAAGAACATCCGGAAACGCGACTACGTCAATGGGAAGCCCGTCTTCGGCGGCAACCTTCCTGAGAACCTCGACAATTTCGCCAGACGAGCGCCCTTCTTGTCCGGTTGTATACCCAAATTTGGCCCAAAGCTGTGTGCCCGCCTTGGCAAATTCTGCAAGTCCATCTTCACCCAGATTTCCCAACATGGGAACAAGGACGGAAAAGAATGCGTACTCTTCCAGCACGCCGTTCGGCTCACCAGTCTCGTCACGTTGAATTACGCCGCCCGGAGGAGCCTCGGAAGCGGCAGTGATGCCAGCCAGTTCCAAGGCTTTTGAATTTGCGACACCCAAGTGCCCGGATTGATGAACGATTATGACAGGAAATTCCTCAGAAACCTGGTCCAGCTCTTGCCGTGTTGGGTGACGAAGTTCCTTTAGCTGGGCATTGTCGTAGCCGAAGCCAATGATCATTTTGACCTGTTCGACAGCCTGCGCATTCTCGTCGGCCCAACTTGAAAGCGTGGTTTGCAAACTGGCAATATCAACCACCTCTCCATCCGGCGGCGCGAGAAGGTTCGCAGACAAAGCCTGCAAGCCTCCCATGACGACATGCCCATGGCTGTCGACGAAACCCGGAAGCATCGCGCGCCCTTCCAAGTCGAAGGTTTCGGTTGCGTTCCCTTGATGGGCCGACACATCAGAAATCGCCCCCACCGCAAGAATGCGCCCATCCTTGACTGCGACAGCTTCGGCTGACGGAGCCGCGTCGTTCATCGTAACTATTGGCCCCCCGAGATAAATCCTATCCGCGATTTCTTGCGAGGATGCCGAGGTAGATAAGCAAGCAACAGCCGCGACAAGACAAACTGAACGAGCCGAGAAAAGCATCTTATGACCTCTTTTTAATTGCAATTTGTTAATAAGAAACAAGCTAGCACCTCAGGTAGCCTAGGCAAAAAAGAAAAAGGCCGCCCCCTGAGGGAGCGGCCTTCTTTAGTTTTATCGATGTGCCGGGCTGAAGCCCGTCCTACCGATTATTCAATGATCTTCGACAC
>NZ_CAIWNQ010000004.1 GCF_903914075.1 Ruegeria sp. THAF57 | reverse complement strand
ATGACTAAACGCGCAATCAACGCCTGCTCGTAACACACCAATAAGCCAAGGCCCGGAAACAAAGGGCCTTGGTTACGGTTTTCGAATTTTGGGTGCTTTCGAAGGCCTCCAATAAGCGCCGGTGTTTTCGCGTGCTTGTTGGTATTGCCTAGCACGGTGGTTTGCATCTTCGCCTCCCGCGTCGAAAAGATGCCCCAGGATACAGTCCAAAACAGCCATCGCGCCGGTAAAATTCGAGAAATCATGTAGGGAGCGGACGCTGACGGGAAACGTCACGTCAGGCTCAATTTTTGGCGCAATGACATCGCTGTCGGACACAAGGATGATTTTCATCCCTTTCTGCCTTGCGAACCGCATCGATTGAATTGTTTCGGCTGAATATGGGTGGACTGTAATCGCAATAAGGCAGTCATTGTGGTCTGCGTCCAGCAAATCATCAACAGCCGACCCGACATGCCGGGGTGCAAGTTGAATGCCGGGATGTGCCATTCGTCCGACATAGGAAAAATAGTATGACATCGCATAGCTGGCACGCGTGGCCGTCACAAAACATCTTTTAGACTTGGTGATGAAATCAACGGCCCTGCGTATCTTTTCCGGGTGCATGAGCCTGAGGGAGCGGGTTACGACGTTCTGAGCATTCTGCGCGTATTTTGCTTGTGATTGGCTTAGCTCGTCCCCTGATTGCAGATTTTTCAGCCAATCTTGACCCAATTCATCTTCTCGGTCCGTAACCAGAGCTTGCCGAAAAGGGTCACGAAATGCATCGAAGCCATCAAACCCCATGCGGTGGGCGAGGCGAACCAAAACGTTTGAGCTGACGCCAACATGTGCAGCCGTTACGCGAATGGGGTTCAGGCCAAAGTCGCCAGGATAATCTATGATATACTTTGCGGCGGCTTGAAGACTGGGGGGCATCTGCTCGATGTCCCGGCGTAGCTTATTGGTGAGGTTGTTGAGTGTGTCCTTCATAGCATGAAAAAAACATATGTTTTGCAGTTTGCAAATTGAAAACACAGTGGGCGGCGGTAGATAAAATTGAACCGTGGAAGGCAGTTCTGATGACACCCGAGCAACTACAGCACACTCCGTATGTTCTTGTGGCACCAAATGGCGCGCGCCGCGGGAAAAGCGACCATCAAAATCTGCCCGTTACGACCGAGCAAGTCGTAGCGACGGCGCAGACTTGTTTCGATGCTGGCGCGCAAGGTATTCATCTGCATGTGCGCGATGAAAAAGGGCAGCACAGTTTGGATGCTGGCCGATACATAGAAACGATTGCCGAGTTGCACAGGGCCGTCCCTGATATGGACGTTCAGATTACGACCGAAGCTGCTGACATGTACGATGTTTCCGCTCAGTTAGAATGTCTTGAGCGGGTCTGCCCCAATTGGGTTTCGATCGCGGTCAGAGAAATTGCCAGATCGCCGGAACTGGTCGACAAGGTTTATGCCGTTTGTGCCGAGCAAGGAACGCAGGTGCAACATATTTTGTACGATGCCGATGATGCCGCATTGTTGCGTCATTGGCAGGAACAGGGGCTGGTCAGGTCGGGTCAGACAGACAGGTTGTTGGTTCTTGGTCGATATGTGGAAGGACAGCAATCAAATCCGAAGGATCTGGACCTGTTTCCAACCGCTCAATCGCGATGGATGGTTTGTGCGTTTGGCCGGCAAGAGCATGAATGCCTGTTGGCAGTCGCCAGACGTGGCGGTGATGTGCGCGTCGGTTTTGAAAACAGCATGACTGATCGAGATGACATGCCGTGGAAGGACAATGCGTCCTCGGTAAAGGCACTTGTCGCAGCATTGAAGGAGAATGTTTCATGAGCCACGTCTTTCCACGTCATACAAAATCCAACTTGCCGGTCGCCGTTGCAGGGGACGGGTGTTACGTCATCGACGCCGTAGGAAAGCGCTATCTGGATTGTGGGGATGCTGCGGTGTCTTGTTTGGGTCATTCGGACCAATCGGTTATCGAGGCCGTGCAGGATCAAGTGGGCAAGATCGCCTTTGCGCATACCGGTTTCATGACATCCGAACCAGCCGAAGCCTTGGCGGAGCTGTTGATTGAACATGCGCCGGGCGATCTGGATCGCGTCTATTTTTTGTCCGGTGGGTCCGAGGCGACCGAAGCGGCGATCAAGCTGGCGCGACAGTATTTCCTTGAGATTGGTCAACCCGAACGTCGTCACGTGATTGCGCGCCGTCAAAGCTATCATGGAAATACGTTGGGGGCGTTGTCTGCAGGTGGAAATGCGTGGCGACGTGCGCAGTTCGCGCCGATGTTGATCGAGATGACACATATCGCCCCGTGTTATGAATACGCTGAGAAGCCGGATGGCGAGAGCAGTTACGATTACGGCCAGCGTGTTGCAAACGAACTTGAGTCAGAGATTTTGCGATTGGGGCCTGAAACGGTGATGGCGTTCATGGCCGAGCCGGTTGTCGGCGCGACCTTGGGCGCGGTCCCGGCGGTCGAGGGGTATTTTCGCCGCATCCGAGAGATTTGCGATCAATATGGTGTTCTGCTGATACTGGACGAAGTGATGTGCGGCATGGGGCGAACCGGGCATCTGTTTGCTTGTGACCACGATGGAATCTCTCCGGATATCCTATGTATCGCAAAAGGTTTGGGGGCAGGGTACCAACCTATCGGAGCGATGCTATGCACCAGTAAGTTGTATGGCGCGATTGAGGACGGTTCCGGTTTCTTTCAGCACGGGCACACATATGTCGGCCATCCTGTAGCAACGGCTGCGTCTTTGGCAGTTGTGCAGCAACTGATACAACGCGACCTTCCAGCACGGGCCACCGAGATGGGTGACGTTTTGCAAAATGCGCTGTTGGAAGAGTTTGGCCAGCATCCGAATGTCGGCGATATCCGGGGTCGTGGATTGTTCCGTGGGTTGGAGTTGGTTGCAGATCGTGCGACGAGAACACCGATTGATCCATCGCACGGCACAGCGGCTAAGATAAAAAAAGCCGCGTTTTCTGAAGGACTAATCTGTTATCCCATGTCCGGTACGCGGGATGGCAGGCATGGCGATCATATCCTATTGGCACCGCCCTTCATTATCGGAAACTCGGAAATCGGCGAATTAGTCACAAAGTTGAGTAAAGCGCTATCTGCAGCCGTTTAACGTGTTTGTGAACTGACTAATCCTGTGTATCAATTAAAGTAATTGATTAGTTAATAGTGCACAGGTGACGAATGGTTCGCGATATTTGGCTGAGCTTTAGGGAATTACCCCTTTGGGTTCAGTTTTGGATGGCTTTCATACTTATTCCCGTCAACTTGGCTCCGCTAGCATTTGTCGATCAACCACAAGGTGCATTAATCGCTGCGCTGTCGGTGACCGGTATGGCGTTGAACATTCCCATCATGCGCGCGGCCAGAGGTATGACAAAGGCGATGGCGCTGCCGCATTTGGTCTGTTGGGTTCCAATGCTGGCAATCGTCATAATGCTGTTGATGGATGCTTCCGCATTGTCACCGGGTTATGTGCAGTTTTTGATGCTGCTGTTGGTGGTCGACCTCATTTCTCTTGGTTTCGATGTGAACGACTCGATCGTTTGGCTGCGCGAACGACAGGCGGAACAATAAAGCCCCCTGAAAAGGGGGCAAATGATACGGCGATACGTTATCTCTTAATTTCAGTGTTTCAACTGGGTCTGCGTCCAGAAGGGTTTCCTCGACTCGGGCGTCTTGGTATGCTGTGTAGCGACATCCTTGAGACAGTTTGACTAACGAAATGCTTACTAATACTTATCATTTAGCCAAAGGTTATTTAGGATGTTGCTGTGAAGTGTATTATTCATGTCGGTGTGCACAAAACAGGTTCAACGGCCATTCAAGGTGCCCTTCACGGCTATGAAACCAATGGGTGTGTCTATGCCAAATTGGGTGATCGCATCCGCAATCACAGCCATGCATTTCAAACTCTGTTCTCAACAGACTCAGCTGAAAAATTTTGGAACCGGCTAGGCCATTCTGCGATTAAACAGCGTAGACGATTTGAAGGGCTGTTGGCCGCAGCTTTAGATTGTGAGCAAGAAACAATAATTTTTAGCGGGGAAAATATTTCTGTATTTAGTGGTGGAGCGCTGAATCGTATGCGCAGTGCTCTTGAGAGCAAGTGTACGGAATTTAAGGTGGTGATGTTCGTGCGCGATCCGCTCTCCTGGGCGATGAGTTCGATGCAGGAGAGGTTAAAGCATGGGGGTACTTGTAGATCAGATCCAAGCCTTCAAAAACGATACAATAGTATTAGCCAAGTATTTGCGAAGGAAGAAATCTGCGTTCTCAAGTATGAGGACAAGGCGTTGTTTGACGGAGATGTAGTTCGCTTTTTTTGCAGTGCCGTGGACCTAAAGCCACCACCTGACTACACGCCGAATTTCACGAACGTATCGATGACTTCAGACGCTTACAAAGTCCTCAACATACACAATCGCTCGCTGGGATCTCTGAGAAGCGGAGTCGAGTTTGATGCAGCTCATTGGGACTTTGTAAATCTAGTAAAAACCCTGTTCCAAGACGGCCCCATGTTGAAAAAGAGTGATTTCTTGTCCCACTGCCTTGTGGAAGACTACGAATTTCTCGAAAAACACTTTGGAATTGTGTACGAAAAGCCAAACTCTCCAACTCCGACCACAGAAGATTTCCTTAAGCTGGATGATCGTGCTCTGGAAATAATTAACACGCATTTGCAATCTCAAGGCTCTTCATTCAATTGGAGTTGTGAGCAGGAACTTGCGATTAGGGCGCTGTACCATTACTCCGTAGCGAAGACCCTTTCGCGGGCTCTGGCCGTCGAGCGCGACAAGGCAATAGCCGAACGAGACAAAGCAAGACGATACCCTTGGAAGTATGTTGGCTATGCTGCGAGGCAACGTATTTCTCGAAAGTGAAATTCTATTTTCCAATCCTTCTAACATCGTACTTAAAATTTGGATCGAAATGTACTTTCAAAGATTGGTTGCTGGCAGGAAAGAGAAAGAGAAACGCATAGTCTTAGCTAACTCTCCAACACCTAATTTTTTTGACAAGTCGGCACTATTTACTTCGATTTGACTCTGGGTACGCGCTTCAGCGGGAGACTATTGTGGCGCTCGGCCACAGATTTCTGAGGTGTTGTGTCACAACTTTCCGACTAATTTCATAAAACTAACTATAAAGTCGAAATCTATTGCAGACTTGGGCGAAAAACCCCCTGAAAAGGGGGCTTTGATAACCTAACCTGAGCCAGATTTATTTCTGCGGCAACGGCCCGATCATCATGATCATCTGGCGGCCTTCCATCTTGGGCATGTTCTCGACCTTGCCCAGTTCCTTGATGTCCTCGGCCACACGTTCCAACAGCTCACGCCCCAGATTCTGGTGTGCCATTTCACGACCACGGAAGCGCAGGGTGACTTTGACCTTGTCGCCCTTTTCCAGAAACTTGAAGACGTTCTTCATCTTGACGTCATAGTCATGCGTGTCCGTGTTGGGCCGGAACTTGACCTCTTTCACTTCGATGACTTTTTGTTTCTTGCGGGCTTCGCTTTCGCGTTTCTGCTGTTCGTACTTGAACTTGCCAAAATCCATGATCTTGCAGACCGGCGGGTTCGCGTTGGGCGAAATCTCAACCAGGTCGAGGCCGGCATCGGCGGCAAGTTGCATGGCTTTAGCGGGATGAACCACCCCGACGTTGTCACCATCAGCACCGATCAGGCGAATTTCGGGGGCACGGATCTTTTCATTGACGCGCGGGCCGGTTTCTCGTTGCGGCGGCGCGTTGTGAGGTCTGCGAGCTATGGGTTCATTCCTTTGATGATTGCAGAATTTCGAGCCCGAAATTTAGACTGCCACGCGCCCTGATTCAAGCGCCAACCGCGCTGAAACGATTGAAATTCACATGATTCACGGTAGGTTTATGCGCCGGTCACAGTCTGGACGGTGACCGGCACGGTCTGATCAGCCGACAAAGGCTTTTTCGATCACAAATTCCTTGGGCTCGGAATTTGCACCCTCGCGCAGGCCGAACCCTTCAAGGATCTCCTTGATATCGAGGTTAAAGGCCAGCGAACCACACACCATCGCGCGGTCGGTTTCAGGTTTGATGCCGCCTTCGATGCCAAGGTCCGCGAAAACGGTGCCGTCGTTCAGCAAATTGGTGATGCGGCCCATCTTTGGGCTCTCTTCCCGAGTCGTGGTCGGGTAGTAGCGGATCTTGTCTGCAAAACCTTCGCCGATCAGTTCGGCCAGCATCTCATCCTGACGGATGTCTTCGATCAGTTGACGGCCATATTCCAGTTCGGCCACTTCGCGGCAGGTGTGGGTGATGATGACTTCGTCGTAATCCTCATAGGTCTGCGGCTCGCGCAGCAGCGATGCGAAAGGCGCGAAACCGGTGCCGGTAGCAAAGAACCACAACCGCTTGCCCGGCAGCAGGGCGTCATGGACTAGCGTGCCCACGGGTTTTGGCCGCAGGATGATCTGATCGCCGGGCTTGATATGCTGTAGCTTCGAGGTCAGCGGGCCATCCTGAACCTTGATCGAGTAGAATTCCAGCTCTTCATCCCACGACGGCGAAGCGATAGAATAGGCGCGCAGCAAAGGCTTTCCGTTGTCGCCCAAAAGGCCGATCATCACGAACTCACCCGAGCGGAAACGCAGCGAGGCAGGGCGCGAAACCTTGAAAGAAAACAGGCTGTCGGTCCAGTGCTTGACGTCAGTTACGGTCTGCGCGTCCGGCAGAACGGGGGCCTTCACGGTGGTTGCTTCGGTCACGGGCTTCATCTCTGTCATCGTTTCACTGTCGGTTTGCTAAACCGACATCTCCGTTTAATCTTTGATCCAAGTCAGGAAAAGGGGGCAGTTGCCGCACCGTCCTGTCGACAAGCTGTCGATTAGTTGCGGTTAACCGCGCAGGCGGGCTTGGTAGTTGTTCTCTTCCCAGTTCGCACGCGCTAGCCACTGATCTTCGGGCTGCCGATTTGCAAGGCTGTGATCTATTTCTACTTCGTCGAATCCGCTGCGGCGGGCCATGGCGTATTGATCGGCCAAGACATGCCCTTTTGCGCGTAAGCGGCCTGAATAGCCCTTCAAGCGCAGAATGCGTGCGATCGTAAAGCCACGCCCGTCTGCCGAAGACGGAAAATCCACGCGCACCATCTTGGCGTTGCCCAGGCGTTCAAATAGTTCATCGGGGTCAGTGTCCGAGGCAACGTCCAGCGCAACAACGTCGTTGGCGGTGTCTTCCAGTGTGACAAACCCATCGGTCCAGTCGTCGGGGGCAAAGCCCTCATCGGTAACGATTACGTTCATGATGTCTCTCCGGCGCGCATCATCTTGCCATCGACAAAATGGATGCCGCATTCTTCCTTGTTCTGGTCGCGCCAGCGTCCGGCGCGCGGGTCTTCGCCCTCCTTGACCGGCGAGGTGCAGGGCGCACAGCCGATCGAAGGGTATCCTTTGGCCACCAGCGGATGCCGGGGCAGGTTGTTTTCGTCCATATAGGCGCGCACATCCTCGGGTGCCCAATGCGCCAGCGGGTTGACCTTGATCCGGCCCGTTCCGTCCTCGACCTCAAAGAAGTCAAGCGCAGCGCGGGTGCCGGACTGGAACCGTTTGCGCCCGGTTATCCAACCGCTATAGCCCGTAAGGGCCTTTTGCAGCGGAAAGGTCTTGCGCAAGTTGCAGCACGCGTCCGTATCCCGCAGGCGTAAGGCTCCATAGGGGTCGTCACGTTGTACATCTTCGTCCTCGGCACGGATGACCCGCACGTTTTTCAGGCCCAGACGTTCGCTTACCCCCTGCTGGTATTCCAACGTTTCGGTGAACAGCATCTGCGTGTCCACGAACAGCACCGGGGTCATCTTGTCGACGACCGCCGCCATATGCAGCAACACCACCGACTCGGCCCCGAAACTAGACACCAGGGCAAGGTCCTCAATCTGGTCGATGGCACCGTGCATCACGTCGTGCGCACTGTGGTGCCGGAACCGGGCGTTCAGCGCATCGACTTTTTCGGTCAGTTCGCTGCGGTCCTTGCCCAGTTCCGTCTGGATTAGATCAAGCGGCATTCGCCTGAGCCTCGGGGTACAGAGCAGCCTTGAACGGAGCCATGCCAACACGGCGGTAGGTTTGCAGAAACTCCTCATCGGCGCTGTCGCGCTGTTCCAGATAGGTGTTCACGATCCGCTCGACCGCCGGAACGATCTCATCATAGGCAAAGCCGGGACCGGTGCGGTCGCCGATGGCCGCGGTCTCGGTGCCGTCGCCGCCCAGCGTGATCTGGTAATTCTCGACGCCCGCGCGATCCAGTCCCAGGATGCCGATGTGGCCGACATGGTGATGCCCGCAGGCGTTGATGCACCCCGAGATCTTGATCTTCAGGTTGCCAATGTCATGCTCGAGCTTCAGATCGTCAAAGCGAGTTGCAATTTCCTGCGCAACGGGGATCGAACGCGCCGTGGCCAGCGCACAGTAGTCCATGCCGGGGCAGGCGATGATGTCGCTGATCAGGCCGATATTGGCGGTGGCCAGTTCATGTTCCTTCAACTTGGCGTGGATCGCGGGCAGGTCCGATTTGTGGACATGCGGCAGGATCACGTTCTGCTCGTGGCTGATGCGCAGCTCGTCATAGGCGAATTCTTCGGCCAGATCGGCCATAACACGCATCTGTTCGGTGGTCGCATCGCCCGGCGTTGCGCCGTGTTTCTTGATCGAGATCGTGACAATCGCATGGTCCGCGTTTTTGTGCGGCGCGATGTTGGTGTCGACCCAAGACCGGAAGACCGGATCGTTGGTGTAGGCGCTTTCAAACGATGCAGCCGAGCCTTGGCGGAAATCAGGCGCGGCGAAATGCGTCTTGATCTCATCCAGCAGGGCCATGTCGGCGCCTTTGAACTGCGGGCGGATCTGTAGGAACCGCTCGTTGACCTTGGCGCGGATCGTGTCGATGCCGTTTTCATGCACGGTGATCTTGATGCGCGCTTTGTACTTGTTGTCGCGCCGACCGATCTGGTTCCAGACCGATACGGTGGCTTCCAGATAGGCCAGCAGGTCATCAAAGGCGACGAAGTCCGACAGTTCTTTGCCAATCATCGGCGTGCGGCCCAGACCGCCGCCGACGATGACGCGGGCGCCTAAAACGCCGTCACGCTCAATCAGTTGCAGGCCGATGTCATGTGCTTTGATCACGGCGCGGTCGTTTTCGCTGCCGGTAATGGCGATCTTGAACTTACGTGGCATGAACTGGAATTCCGGGTGATCGGTGGACCACTGGCGCAGCAGTTCGGCATAGGGGCGCGGGTCGGCGACCTCATCCGCGGCGGCACCGGCGAAGTGGTCGGCGGTCACGTTGCGGATCGTGTTGCCCGAGGTCTGGATGGCGTGCATTCCAACTTCGGCCAGCGCGTCGAGCATATCCGGCACGTCTTTTAGCTTGGGCCAGTTGTACTGGATGTTCTGACGCGTGGTGAAATGGCCATAACCCTTGTCCCACTTTTCGGCCAGCAGGGCCAGTTGGCGCATCTGCGCGCTGGAGAGCGTGCCATAAGGGATAGCGACCCGCAGCATATAGGCGTGCAGTTGCAGATATAGGCCGTTCATCAGGCGCAGGGGTTTGAACTCATCCTCGGTCAATGAGCCGTCAATACGGCGCTCGACCTGTGCGCGGAACTGTTTGTTGCGTTCTGCCAAAAATGCTGTGTCGAACTCGGAGTAGCGATACATGATTAGCTGTCCTTGGTTGCAGCCCCGAAACCTGGGGGGCTTATTGGGGAGAGAGAGGGCCTGATCTCAGGTCCGGGGCTGCGGGGAAGTTTCCTGTTTGCCATGGGCATAGTTGGACGGGCCAGTCCGACGGAAGTCTTCCCGAAAATGGGACGGTTCGGGGCCGTTTTCACCAGCCACAGCGTCCGCAAGATACGCGCCGACAATGACATTTGCCTGACGTTCAGCATCCAGCAAGCGGACCTGCGCATGTGCTTCGTCGGTGATCAACTCGGCCTCGGACAGATCACGCGACCAGCGGTCGTCTTCGGTCAGATAGATCACGTCGCCTTCCAGCAAATGATTTGCGGTGACTACTTTTGGAGTAAAAGCGCGGGGCATCAGGCGTGCTCCTTCTTGTATTGGGTCAGGGCATTAACCGCGTTGCGCGGTTCGAGGCCATAAAACATCAGGGTTGGGCCATCCATTTCGGCGGCAATTAGATCGTCAGGCAGTTGATCAAGTGTGGTCGCCAATATGCGCTGATCGGGTCGGGATGCGTTTTCGATCAGCGTTACCGGAGTCGTGCGATCTGCGCCGTGCATGATCAGACGACCTTGAATGAATCGAGCGGACCTTTTGCCCATATAGATCGCAGCGACGGACCCGGATCGGGCAAGCGCGGTCCAATCGTGGTCCGCGAAACCTTTCATGTCGTGGCCCGTCAGGAACCGGACCGAGGAATTGCGCCCCCGTTGGGTTAGGCTTTGACCGATCCCGGCAACAGCGGCAGAGGCCGCAGTAACGCCCGGTACGATGGTCCACGAGATTCCCGCGGCCTGAACTGCTTCGATTTCCTCATCAAGGCGACCAAACACGGTTGGATCGCCGGACTTAAGGCGAACAACGTGCTGACCGTTGACCGCGTGATTGACGAGAAGTGCGTCGATGTCTTCTTGTTTCCAAGAGGGGCCGAACCCGGCCTTGCCTACGTCGACCAAAACAGCGTTTCGACCAGCCAGTGCCAGAACCTCGGCGCTGATCAGGCGGTCATGCAGGACGACATCCGCACGCTCAAAGGCTTTTAGCGCCTTGAGGGTCAGCAACTCGGGATCGCCCGGACCTGCGCCGACAAAGTCGACGTGCCCAATGCCATCATTTGTTTGCGAATGCCGCATGTCCCGTTCCACGGTTGGTTTGACTTGGCTTGCAATATAGGAAATATTCCCGGTAATGCGCCATATGGGCGGGAAAATAAGAACAATCGTTTCAATGGATGGTCCATTTGGAACGAAAGTTTTAAAACGAAGGAAAAATTGGAATGTCGGTGCGGATTGACGATACGGATCGGAAAATTCTGGTAGAGCTTCAGCGCGATGCCAGTCAATCACTGGACGAAATTGCGGCTCGGGTCGGCAGTTCGAAAACCCCGGTCTGGAATCGTATTCGCAAGCTCAAGGGCGCAGGCGTTATTGGTCAGCAAACCGTTTTGTTGGACGCCGAGGCGCTTGGATTCGAAGCGACTTTCTTTGTTCTAATTCGCACGTCCGAGCATGAGGCAGACTGGCAGAGAAAGTTCTTGAAAGCCCTTCGTGATCGTCCCGAAGTTCAGGAGGCTCACAGGCTGGCTGGTGACATCGACTATATCCTGAAAGTCCGGGTCAAAAACGCGCGCGCTTATGACGAATTCTATCAGACACTGATCTCTGAGGTGCGCGTTCATAATGTCACGGCGTTGCTGTCCATGGAGGAAATCAAATCCACGACAATGCTGCCCCTGAGTGCCTTGACCGAAAGCTGAAGCTTTAAACCTCGACCATAAGTTGGCTCAACCCGTGAAAGTGATAACTGTTTGAATAGTCGGGACCCTTGCTAAGGCGCAAATTCGGACACCGTTCGAACAGAACCGACAGCGCGATACGCATTTCGAGCCGTGCAAGCGGTGCGCCAACGCAGAAATGCAACCCCCCTCCGAAGCTGCTGTTCGTTACTATCGGGCGGGTCGGATCGAAGGTGTTGGGGTTTGCCCATACAGTCGGATCACGGTTTGCCGCGCCTAGCAGCAGTGCCACCTGATCGCCTCGCTTGAACCGATGATCGAAAATCTCAATGTCTTCATAGGCATAGCGTGTAAACATATGCAGCGGAGGGTCAAAGCGCAGAATTTCTTCGACCGTCTTGTCGATCGCATCGGGCGAAAACGCGTCTTTGTGAATCCCAAGTTCCAGAACCGTCTTGATCCCATTTCCCAAGGAATGAACCGTTGCTTCGTGCCCGGCGTTCAGCAGCAGGATGCAGGTGGCCACCAACTCATCTTTGCTGAGTTTATCGCCTTGTTCTTCAGCCTCGATCAGGCGGGTGATCAGGTCGTCGCGAGGATCATCGCGGCGCTTTTCGATATATGACGACAGAAATGCCGTGAAGTCCTGGGATGCGGTCGACGCGTTGTCTTCGGTCTCGCGGGTTTTGCTAGCCTGATACATGGCGACCATATCATGCGACCACCTAAGAAGGTCGGGCGACTTTTCTTCGGGAACGCCCAGAAGCCTGCAAATTGTAACGACAGGTACCTTCGTGCAGAAACCGCCCAGTATGTCAAACGGCGTCGCTGGAAACTGGTCGATCAGGGAATGGCTCAGTTCGTGGATGGAATCTTCAAGGTCCGCAATGGCGCGGGACGTAAAGGCGCGCATCACAAGGGCGCGCAGGCGTGTATGACGCGGCGGCTCCGCCTCTAACAAAGAGTGCGCTTCGACGGCGAGCCAAGGCGCAAGGTGGCTGGGGCCGGGGCTTTGCATTTCAACCGGGACTTCGCGGCCAAAACGGCGGTCTTTAAGCAGTGTTTGTACAGCCTTGTGCGAAACGGCTGCGGGCATTTTGTACTCTGACCAATAGAACAGGTCGCTGTGCTCTCTGGCCTGATCATAAAAAGGATAGGGGTTTTGAACGAAATCCGGGTCGACCGGCGATTGTGATAACGTCTTCATGACGGGCACACTTGCCATGCGGCCCGGTGAATGCAAGACCCTATGACATGCAAAGGGTTTGGGTCGTACTGGGATTTTTGTTTGCTGTCGCGCTGTTGGCGGCCGGGGTGTGGTCCTATGGGTTCCGGCAGGCATTGTCACAACTCAGCGAAAAAGCCGAGGCGGATTTGGAACTGGCAGCCGACCGCCTAAGCACGCAACTGCAAGTGTATCAGGAATTGGCCGTTCTTATGGCCGGTCACCCGGACCTGAGAAACCTTCAGGGGGCGGATACCCCGGCGCAGGCGCGCGCGCTGTTGCTGGAGGTCGCCGACAAAACAGCGGCTGTCGACGTGATCTATGCCGATCCAACGGGCCGGGTACTGGCCGCTGCCCATGACGTGGTTGGCGGCAGCGTTTCCGGGCATCCGGCCTTCGAACGTGCGATGCAAGGCGCCCTCGGAAGCGAGCACGGTGTTTTGACCAGTCAGGGCGACCGCTTCTTTTCCTATGCGGCCCCGGATTTTTCCCCAAGCGGTCAGGTGTCCGGCGCGCTGGTGGTGATTGCCGATGTTGAGGACATCGAACAGGAATGGCGCGGCAGCACCGAAGCTGTGTTTTTCGTAGATCGCAACGGGGTCGTCTTTATCAGCAACAGGAGCGAACTGTTGTTCTGGAAGCGCGAGAATGGTCAACCCGGCCTTACTCCGCCGGACGGTCAAACCTTATCGTTTGCCGCAGATCAGGTTGGTCCTTTTGAGGTTTGGGATTTGGGATGGGGGCCGTACCTTCCCGCGCGGGCGTTGCATCTGAGCCGTGATTTGCCGGTGATCGGCATGACGGGTGAAGTTGTCATGGACATCGCGCCAGCCCAACGTCTTGCCAGCCTTCAGGCGGCAACTGTTGCCGCGATCTGCCTTGCGTTCGGTGCCTTGCTGTTCCTCGCGACCGAGCGCAGACGTACCCTTGCGCAAGCCAACGCAGTTCTGGAAAGCCGGGTCGCGCAGAGAACCCATGCTCTCACGGCTGCGAATACGGCACTTCGTCGTGAAGTGCGCGAAAGGCAAGAGGCCGAGACAGCCCTGAAGCACGCCCAAGAGGACCTTATTCAAGCGGGTAAGTTAAATGCGTTGGGTCAGATGTCAGCCGGTATCAGTCACGAGTTAAACCAACCATTAATGGCCATCCAACAATTTGCGGACAATGGCACCGCGTTCCTGACCCGAGGGCGCGAAGAAAGGGCAGCGGAAAACCTGACTCGTATTTCCGAGATGGCGGCGCGTATGGCGCGGATCATCAAGAACTTGCGTGCCTTTTCCCGAAATGAAAGTGAACCGATGGGCAAGGTCAATTTGGTACAGGTCATTGATACTGCGGTGGAGTTGACCCAAGCCCGGCTAAGGTCGGAACAGGTGCAAATGGACTGGGCCTCACCTGCGAAACCAGTTTATGCGTGGGGCGGTGAGGTGCGGCTGGTTCAGGTCTTTGTAAACCTCATCAATAACGCCGCTGATGCCATGAGCCATCAGGATGAAAGACTGGTCCGAATTCGTATTCACATCGGATCGGGGTCCAAATTGTCTGTTACTGTTCGGGATATTGGTCCGGGCATAGAAAACTCAGAAAAACTGTTCGAGCCGTTTTACACGACAAAGACGGTTGGGTCCTCGGAAGGCATGGGGCTGGGGCTTTCGATTTCTTATGGTCTGATCCAGAGTTTTGGCGGAAATATTCGTGGCTCCAACACTGAAAGGGGCGCAGAGTTCACCGTTGAACTTGAACATTTCAAGGAAAAAGAAGCGATATGACCCGAAAGGTATTACTGGTCGATGACGATGCCGCCGTGCGCGAGGCACTGGCCCAAACGCTTGAACTGGCTGATTATGCGCCTGTGACTGCCGGGTCATTCGTTGCGGCCAAGGATCACATTCGGACCGATTTTCAGGGGGTAATTGTTTCGGATATCCGTATGCCCGGTCGGGATGGGTTTCACCTGCTCACCTACGCGCACGAGGTCGATCCCGAGTTGCCGGTCATTTTGTTAACCGGAGAAGGCGACATCCCGATGGCTGTTCAGGCGATGGGGAAGGGGGCTTTTGATTTTCTGGAAAAGCCCTGTGCCGCCGCCGAGTTGCTTGAGGTTATTGGGCGGGCGACGGACGCGCGATCGCAGGTCCTGGAACAGCGGGCGCTTAAGCGAGAGCTTGAGCGCGGCGATCCGGCGGCCCGATTGCTGTTTGGGCATTCTCCCCAAGCGGAAGAACTGCGAAACCGCACTCGGACCGTTGCCCCGACCAAAGCCGAAGTCCTTGTGACGGGACCGGCCGGAAGTGGTATCGCCAAGGTCGCCGAGGTCATTCATATGATGTCACCGCAGGCACAGGGTGCCTTTGTCAAACGCCAGGTTTCCGGGCTGTCGCGCGAGGATTTGGTGCGGGCATGTGAAGATGCTGCGGGCGGCTCTTTGTTTCTGGATGAGATTGGGACGATGCCCGAGGCAACGCAATATGCAGCCCTTGAGATGCTGGAGCAGGGGGTCGACGCTAGGATTCTGGCGGGAACGACGACCGACTTGGCCAGTTTGTCAGCCAAGGGACAGTTTAACGCCGATCTTTTTTATCGGTTGGACGTAATGCGGGTGCGCATTCCATCTCTGGCTGAACGTCGTGAGGATATTCCGGTTATTTTCAGGCACTATGTGGGGCAGGCGGCCGAGCAGACGGGGATTGCGGCCCCAGAAGTGACCTCAGAGCATTTGGCATCGCTTATGGCCAGTGATTGGCCAGGTAACTCTCGGTCTTTGATGTCGGCTGCGATGCGCTTTGTCCTTGGTATGCCCGAAGAGGTATCTCGGGCGGCGGACTTGGGGCTGAATGAGCAGATGGCGCAAGTGGAAAGGTCATTGCTGATCGCGGCATTGGGCCGCCACAACGGCAAGGCGGCAGACGCCGCAAAAGCCCTGAAGCTTCCGCGTAAGACATTCTATGACAAGCTTGCGCGGTATCAGATTCGCCCAGAAGACTATCGCAGGTAGCATGCCCTCCCGCCCCCTTTTTCTGCATTGTCATGCAGTTAAAGGCGTTGGGGGTGGCAGTTCGCCCAGGCGAACTGCGGTCGATTCCAAGTGATTCTCGTTAAACGATTCGTCAATCGTGCGGAATTTCGCACAAAGTGGTTCAAACCTGTGCGAAATTTCGCACGGGCCTAATGCCCTTGGCGCAGAGTTGAGTGAGAGTGTCCAATAGGTATTTGAAAATAAACAATAATAAGTTTCGGAACCTAGAATCGAACAAAAAGTTGAGGCGTAAGGGACGATTCGGTTCACTCCCCGGCATGCGACGCAGCCTATGCGTCCTTTGAATGCATCTTTGAAGTCTGGGAGGAAGAGACTGATGAAATTCCTGACAACGGCTGCAACCGCTGTTGCGCTGACCGTAACTGCAACTGCTGGTATGGCGGCCTGCGATGACGGCGAGATCGTAGTGAAATTCGCTCATGTGACAAACACGGACAAACACCCCAAGGGCATCGCGGCCTCGCTGTTGGAACAGCGTGTCAATGATGAGATGAACGGCGTGATGTGCATGGAGGTGTTCCCAAACTCGACCCTCTATAATGACGACAAAGTGCTGGAAGCGATGCTGCAGGGTGACGTGCAACTGGCCGCTCCGTCGCTGTCGAAATTCGAGAAATTCACCAAGCAGTTCCGCCTGTTTGACCTGCCGTTCATGTTTAAGAACATCGACGCGGTCGATGCATTCCAGGCATCGGCAGACGGTCAGGCCATGAAAGACAGTATGCAGCGCCGCGGCCTGCAAGGGTTGGCGTTCTGGCACAATGGTATGAAGCAGATGTCGGCCAACAAACCTCTGGTTGACCCGTCGGATGCGGATGGTCTGAAGTTCCGCGTTCAGTCCTCGGACGTTCTTGTAGCGCAGATGGAAGCCATTGGTGGCAGCCCGCAGAAAATGGCGTTCTCGGAAGTCTACGGCGCGCTGCAACAGGGCGTTGTGGACGGGCAGGAAAACACCTGGTCCAACATCTACGGCAAGAAGTTCTTCGAGGTGCAGGACGGCATCACCGAGACCAACCACGGCATCATCGACTATCTGGTCGTGACCTCGGTCGACTGGCTGGACAGCCTCGAGCCGGAAGTGCGTGAACAGTTCCTGACCATTCTGGACGAAGTGACAGAGACCCGGAACAAAGAAGCCTTTGCCGTGAACGAAGCGGCCAAAGCCTCGATCACCGACGCGGGTGGTATCATCCGTGACCTGAACCCTGAACAGCGTCAGGCCTGGGTCGATGCGATGAAGCCCGTCTGGGACAAGTTCGCTGACGACGTGGGGCAGGACAAGATCGACGCCGCTCAGGCGATCAACGCCGGGTTCTAATTCCGGTTCAGGCAACGCGTCGGGGGACTGGGGAGTTATCGACGCGTCGCCCGGGCGGGCCATAATGTGCCCGCCCCAAGATTTCTCATCACAAAAAAAATGTGGGGACAGAAAGATGTCTGGTGCGAATCCCGGCCAAGGCGGGCTGATCGACCATATCGAGGAAACCCTGATCGCGGTGTTGCTTGGCCTGATGACGGCTGTGACCTTTGCCAATGTGATCGCGCGGTTTGCTTTCAATTCCAATATTCTGTGGGCGCTTGAGCTGACAGTGTTCATGTTCGGCTGGCTGGTTCTGCTGGGCGCGTCCTATGCGGTCAAAAAGCACGCACATCTGGGCGTCGATGCGATCCTGAACATGCTGGCCCCTGCGCCGCGTCGCATTCTGGCGCTGATTTCGGTGGCCTGTTGTCTGGTGTTCTCGCTGCTGTTGCTCAAGGGGTCATACGATTATTGGGCTGTGTTCGCGGACTTGCCGCCCACCTCGGGGCGTTGGTTCCCGACCGGGTTCGACACCGGCGCGCGCAGCCAGAGCTTTTATGAAGTCGACGACATTCCAATGGTCGCACCGCTGCGTTTTCTGGAAGATCTGATCAATTATGGCGAAGGCTACGAGAAGATCCCGAAAGTCATTCCGTATTTGGTTTTGCCGGTATCTATGCTGCTGCTGGTGATCCGGTTTTCTCAGGTCGCTGTACAAATCTGGCGCGGCGAAACCGACCGCCTTGTCGCCAGCCACGAAGTCGAGGACGAGATTGAAGAAGTCCGCGCTCAGCAAGGAGAGCATAACTAATGGACGTCGTTCTTCTATTCTCAATGGTCATCGGTCTGCTGCTGATCGGTGTTCCGATTGCGGTGGCGCTTGGCCTCAGCTCGACACTGTTCCTGCTGATCTATTCTGATAGTTCGCTGGCCTCGGTCGCGGGCACCCTGTTCGAAGCGTTCGAGGGGCATTTTACCCTGCTGGCGATCCCGTTCTTTATCCTCGCGTCGTCCTTCATGACGACGGGCGGGGTGGCGCGTCGGATCATCCGGTTCTCGATTGCCTGTGTGGGGCATCTGCCGGGCGGACTGGCGATTGCGGGTGTGTTTGCCTGCATGTTGTTTGCCGCTTTGTCGGGGTCTTCCCCGGCGACTGTGGTCGCCATCGGTTCGATCGTGATCGCAGGGATGCGTCAGGTTGGCTATTCCAAAGAATTCGCCGCCGGTGTGATCTGTAACGCCGGTACTCTGGGCATCCTGATCCCGCCCTCGATTGTGATGGTGGTCTATGCGGCTGCGGTCGAGGTTTCGGTCGGGCGCATGTTCCTAGCCGGTGTTATTCCGGGCCTGATGGCCGGTCTGATGCTGATGATTACCATCTACGTGATGGCTAAGGTCAAAAACCTGCCCAAAGGTGACTGGAAAGGGTGGGGGGAGATCTTTGCCTCGGCCCGTGAGGCCGGGTGGGGCCTGTTCCTGATCGTTATCATTCTGGGTGGTATCTACGGCGGTATCTTCACCCCGACCGAGGCCGCAGCCGTGGCCGCCGTCTATGCGTTCCTGATCGCCAGCTTTGTCTACAAAGACATGGGCCCCCTGAGTACGGAAGAGGGGCAACCCAACCTGCCGCTGATCAAAAAGCCCTATGCGCTGATTACGGCGTTCATCCACCCCGACACCAAGCACACGCTGTTCGAGGCTGGGAAGCTGACCGTCACGCTGCTGTTCGTGATCGCCAACGCGCTGATCCTGAAACATGTGCTGACCGACGAGCAGGTACCGCAACATATCGCCAGCGCGATGCTGTCGGCGGGTCTGGGTCCGGTAACCTTCCTGATCGTGGTCAACGTGATCCTGCTGATTGGCGGTCAGTTTATGGAGCCCTCGGGCCTGTTGGTCATCGTTGCACCCTTGGTGTTTCCGATTGCTATCGAGCTGGGCATCGACCCGATCCATCTGGGCATCATCATGGTGGTCAACATGGAGATCGGGATGATCACCCCTCCGGTTGGGCTGAACCTGTTCGTGACCTCGGGCGTCGCCGGAATGCCGATGATGAGTGTCGTGAAGGCGGCGCTGCCCTTCCTGGCGGTTTTGTTCGTCTTCCTGATCATGGTCACATATATCCCATGGATATCGACCTTCTTGCCCAACACCTTCATGGGGCCAGAGATCATAACGAACTAGCCGAACGCGGCACAAAAGCCGGGCCACTATGGTCCGGCTTTTTCTTTTCTGCCCCTCTTGATGACATATTCGCCATGCCCATCTTGAGGGCAGAGGACGACCTCACCATTATGGTCAATCATTCGGGACGACCCGAACGGACATGAGGTGCCTCAATGCCTTGGATTTTTCTCTTACTTGCCGGTCTTTTGGAAATCGTCTGGGCGGTTGCGATGAAGCAATCGGCGGGCTTTACGCGGCTTTGGCCGACGGCCCTGATGGGTGTTTCAATGATCGGATCGTTTGGCCTGTTGGCGCTGGCGATGCGCGACCTACCGCTGGGAACGGCCTACACAATCTGGACCGGGATCGGTGCGGTTGGCGCTTTTATGGTCGGGGTAATGTTTCTGGGCGAGGCTCTGACAGCCCCGCGCCTTGTTGCAGCGGCCTTGATCGTGGCCGGTTTGGTGATGATGAAGCTGGCCTGAGGCTCAGGCGTTTTGCAGCGCGTCGATGATCCCGGCGAAATCTTGCGCCTTGAGGCTGGCCCCGCCGACCAAAGCCCCATCCACGTTGGACACGGCAAAAATCTCGGCGGCATTACCCGGCTTGACCGACCCGCCATACAACAGCCGGACCGAGCGGCCCACGCCCTCGCCAAATCGCCGTTCCAGACGGGCGCGGATAAAGTCGTGAACCTCACCAATTTCGTCTAGGGTCGGCACTTTGCCGGTGCCGATGGCCCAGATGGGTTCATATGCGACGATCAGGTTCTCGCCCGTGGATAGATCGGGAATCGACCCCGACATCTGTCCACCGATGATATCCAGCGTATTAGCAGCTTCGCGCTGTTCAAGGCTTTCTCCAACGCAAATAATTGCCTTTAGACCTGCGTCCATGGCAGCGCGAGCCTTGGCGCGGACGTCTTCGTTTTGTTCATCATGATCTTCGCGCCGTTCGGAATGACCCAGGATAACGGCCGTGGCCCCGGCGTCCACTAACATCTCGGCGCTGATATCACCGGTATGCGCGCCAGACCCGTTGGCGTGGCAATCCTGCCCTCCAACTTCGATATCGGTGGATTGCACCGTTTCGGCAGCTCGATGGAGCAATGTGGCAGGCGGGCAAATCAGAACTTCAATCGACGGGGCAGGGTACGCATTCGCGAGTGAGGTCAGTTCCCCCAAAGCAGATGACGTTCCGTTCATTTTCCAATTACCTGCCGCCAGCTTGCGCCGCATCTTACGTACTCCCACATGATCTGTTGTTGGCCACTCGGATAACACCCAGGGCAGGGCGTGACAATTCTGGTTGCAGACCAGCGGCGAAATCGACAGAAATCCCGCAAAAGAACGAGGCAGATATGATCGACACTCTGGATTTGGAGAAACTGGACACCCGCAACGAAGCCGAGTTGGCCCGGCTGCAGCGCGCCGTCAAGGATGTCGGCCTTCTGTGTGTGTCCAACACGGGTTTGGACAAAGCCCGCGTCGAGAGAGTGCTGTCGGAATACCGCGCGTTCTTTCATCTGTCGGAAGCCGAGAAAAGGCGCGTTGACATGGCTAAGACCGGCGCAAACCGGGGCTGGGGTGCATCCAGATCCGAGCAGGTTGACCCCAGCGCAAACCCTGACTTTAAAGAGGTGTTTGATTGCGGCTATGAACTGGCGGTTGGTGATCCCTATGCGAGCCGGGGACTGAGTGTCTATGCCCCGAACCTGTGGCCCCAATCGCCGTCCGGGTTTCGGGACACGATCCAAGATTATTATGACGATGCCTGTGCTGTTGCGCTGCGTATCCTGCGCGCTATTGCTGCCGCTTTGGGCCGGGACGCGAATAGCTTTGATGCGGCTTTTGATACACCCATGGCTCTGCTAAGGGGCAATTTCTACCCACAACGCCCCGCGTGGGCAGGCGCGCTGGATTTCGGTATAGGCGCACATACGGACTATGGCTGCCTGACCTTATTGGCCACGGATGGTACGCCGGGTCTTGAGGCGCAGTTGCCGGATGGTAACTGGGCAGAGGTGCGTGCTGAACCGGGCACCTTTATTATCAATTTCGGGGAAATGTTGGAGTTCTGGACCGAAGGGCAGGTTAAAGCAACGATGCACAGGGTTGTCGGAGGCGCGGAAGAGCGGCTTTCAATTCCGTTGTTTTTCAATCCGTCCTATGACACCAATGTCGCGCCACCTGACTCAGATCAGATGATTTCCGCCGGAGAACACCTCACCCGTCGGTTCAATGAAACATACATCCACCTAAAGACGGCGTCTTAAGGCTGTGTTGACAGGGATTCGTCGAACTTAATGGATTCACCGCAACCGCAGGCATCGACAACGTTGGGGTTGCGGAACTTGAAACCGGATTCCAACAGCGACACTTCATAGTCAATCTCGGTTCCGAACAGGAACATCTGGGCCATCGGCGCGATCATGACCCGCGCACCGTCCTGTTCAACGACCTCGTCATTGACATCGGCTTCGTCGACATAGTCCATCGTGTACTCCATGCCCGCACAACCGCCTTTCTTTACGCCAATACGCAAACCGGCATGTCCGCCAGTATCCATCAGGCGGGCAATCTGCGCAGCAGCTTTAGGCGTCATCGTCACGGCGTTTTTGCCGGGAATGCCGAACATGTTGATCTCCGTTTTCACAGGTTGGTTTCAATTTAATGCTGACTCGACGCAGTCTCAAGTCATAGCAGCCCTGCTTACTTAACTTTTCGAGTCAAGTTTGCGAAATGGGCCTCTATTCATTTGCTTTTGGCAACATGATGGTTTTAGCCTGAGCCGTGTTTGAGCAGAGAATTCAGAGGGCACAATCTTATGAACAGTCGATTTACGAAGACGCAGCGCGGATTGCTTGTTTTGTCCGCAACCACAGCAATTCTAGCCGTTTCGGGCATGTCGATGGCGGATGAGGCAGCTCGTCACCCTGTAAACTGCGCAACCGCCGAAGGTGATCTTCGCGCAATTGCCGCAGAAAAGAAACACGCGCAGGATCAGCAAGTTGAGAGCGCGATTGCGATCACCCCCGCAGGCGCATTACTGGGGCTAGTTACTGGGACCGAAAAGAAAAGACTTACAATGTTGTCAGGCGATTACGTCAAACAGTTGGACCAGCGCGCCGACGAGATAAAGACCACTTGCAACATTCAGTGATCGGCGGGATATCGGCCCCGTCGCCCAAGTCAGTTTAGGCCTTTGTAATCACTGGGTTTACATGAAACCCAGCTCAAGTCGCGCCTCGTCGGACATCATTTCCATGCCCCAGGGCGGCTCCCACGTCAGTTCGACGTCGACCTCTTTGACGCCAGCAACGGGCTCAACAGCCTCAACGATCCAGCCGGGCATTTCACCGGCAACAGGGCAACCCGGAGCCGTCAGTGTCATGATGACCTTGACCGAATTATCGCCGGTGATGTCGATTGTATAAATCAGGCCTAGATCGTAGATATTTACAGGAATTTCAGGGTCATAAACCGTCCGGCAAGCTTCGACCACTGCATCGTACAGGGGGTGCTCGATGGTTGAAGGCGCGATCAGCGGGGTTCCTTCAAACTGTTCACTCGGATGAGTCATTTTTGCCTCGGGTCTGTTTCCTGAGAAATTATATAGGGAAAGCCACAGGCAGCGTCCAGTGGGGGTGTGGCGCCAAAAAGGGCGCCAGCGTTATTTTTCGTTGATGTCGTGGTTGAAGGTTTTCACCTGTCCGTGGGGCAATGAATACATGCGCCGCAATACAAGCCAAGAAACCAATGACAACACCGCAAAGATCAGCAGCAAAATCGACAGCGACGGGGCGAAGCCGGGAATTACCAGCAAGATACCCGTAATTGCGGCACCGATCGCAAAGCCAAGAAAGATGAACCCAGGCAAGACGATCTCTAGGATGCCGAGGGCTAACGCCCCGGCAAGCCAGATCCACCATGTCAGCCAAAACGGGTCGGCCATCACTTTGCTCCTTTCAGCATTTTGAACGCATCGCCGAATGCTTCAAGTGCGTTGGCGGGCACAACAATCGTTTGCGAACCGGTTCCGTTCCCCAGCGCATTCAGGGCTTCAACCTGTTTCAACGCAACCTGATACTGGGCGGCTTCGATGCCATTGTCCTGAATGGCCTTGGCGACAACGCCGGTGGCATAGGCTTCTGCCTCGGCCTGAATACGGCGCGCCTTGGCAGTCTGTTCGGCCGCATAAAGTTCCGCATCCGCCTGAAGCTCGACCGAGCGTTTCTGACCTTCGGCCTCGGTAACCTGCGCACGGCGAGCACGTTCTGCGTTCAACTGCTGTAACATCGCGTCGCGGGTAGCCTGATCCAGGTTCACGTCCAGAATCTCGGCCCGAGTCACTTCGATTCCCCAATCATCCACAGCGGTTTCAACGCTTTCCTGAATGCGGGTGATCAACTGCGCACGGTTCGACTGTACCTCGTCCAGATCCATTTTACCGATCTCGGCCCGAACGATCCCGGCCACAGTCGTGGCAATCGCACCGTCTACGTCGCGGATACGGTAAACCGTCTTTTCCGGTTCCAGAATGCGATAAAATACCGAGGTGTCGATTTGCACCAGCACGTTGTCCTTCGTAATGGCGTCTTGGGTAGCATTGGGAAGTTGGCGTTCCAGAATGGATATCTTGTGGCGCGCAACATCAAGAAACGGAACGATAAAATTGATCCCGGGGCCAAGGACTGAATGCAGGCGTCCAAACCGTTCAACCACGTATTTTTCGGATTGAGGTACGATTTTAATGCCTTTGAAAATAACGACGACAACCAGAACCGCCGCAAGCAAGTAGATTATGTTTGATGAAAGCAATCCAAAAATTTGGTCTTCGGTCATATCTGTCCTCTATTATTGTGTACGATGGTATACATTTGGGGATTGAATCGCACTATTTCAACTCAGGTATGAAGGGAATGCGCATAATTGCATATCTTTGACCGTAACGCCGTGTGCCGGATTTTTGGGAATGTGGCTGCTTTGCATCCTGAAAAAGTGGGGAAGGGTTGAGGTACATGTACGGAGGCGACCCCACATCTGGCGTATAGCCTCTGGAATTTGCGCATCTAATTCTCGACGGGTTGCAATACAGCCTCAGATCAGGCAAATGCTGCCCGGTTCAGCGACCCAAAGAGCGACCCAATGACCGAGCGGTTTTCATTCGAGCTAAAGGCCACCGATGGCAAGGCCAGAACGGGCGTCATAAACACGCAGCGTGGCGACGTACGTACACCCGCCTTTATGCCTGTTGGCACTGCGGCCACCGTTAAGGCGATGATGCCGGAAAGCGTGCGTGCGACCGGTGCGGATATATTGCTGGGCAACACCTATCACCTGATGCTTCGCCCAACAGCCGAGCGTATTGATCGGCTGGGTGGCCTGCACAAGTTCATGAATTGGGAACGTCCCATTCTGACGGATTCGGGTGGGTTTCAGGTCATGTCGCTGGCGGGCCTCCGTAAGCTGACTGAAAAGGGTGTGACCTTCAAATCTCATATCGACGGGTCAAAACATGAGCTGACGCCCGAAAGGTCGATGGAAATTCAGCGGCTGCTAGGGTCTGACATCGTCATGTGTTTCGATGAATGTCCGGCGCTGCCTGCTGACCGCGATCGGATCGCCGAGTCCATGCGCCTGTCGATGCGTTGGGCCGAGCGGTCGCGCGAGGCTTTTGGCGACCGTCCCGGTCATGCATTGTTCGGCATCCAGCAAGGGGGGCTGGAACAGGACTTTCGCGAAGAATCGGCGGACGCGTTGAAAGAAATCGGATTCGAAGGCTATGCGGTCGGTGGATTGGCCGTTGGGGAAGGCCAAGAGGCCATGTTCGACGTGCTGGACTTCGCCCCCGATATGCTGCCGGCTGATAAACCTCGGTATCTTATGGGTGTCGGAAAGCCCGACGATATCGTAGGGGCCGTGGCACGTGGGATTGATATGATGGACTGTGTACTTCCATCTCGGTCAGGGCGCACGGGGCAGGTGTTCACGCGCTATGGCGTTGTAAACATTAAGAATGCGCGTCATGCGGATGATCCACGTCCGTTGGACGAGAATTGCGCGTGCCCGGCCTGCTCAAACTATTCCCGTGCATATCTTCACCACGTGTTCCGGTCGAATGAGATGATTTCAGGAATGCTGTTGACCTGGCATAACCTGCACTATTTTCAGGAAATCATGCAGGGCATGCGTGACGCTATCGCGGCGGGAACATTTCAGGCCTGGCAGTCCGAATTCCACGCGCAGCGCGCGCAGGGCGATATCGAGCCGATTTAATAACGCGGAACCGCATTCATGTGGTAAAATCCGTGGATATATTAGCGCGACGCCTTGCAGTCCGAAAAACCTCAGGTCATTCTGATTGAGACAAATGACGGTGAGGTTGAAAACGGGCGCTGAAGCCCCACCTTAATCGTCCAAACAGGAGACGGTCAGGCGTTGCCTCGATGAGGGACCGGTGCCGTCTTGCCAATGATAAGGATTGAGCATGCAAGAGCCTCTGAATTCCTCGTACCCAGTACTTCCGCTGCGCGACATCGTGGTGTTTCCACACATGATCGTGCCGCTGTTCGTGGGTCGGGAAAAATCCGTCCGCGCACTGGAAGAAGTGATGCAGGACGACAAGCAGATTCTGCTGTCCAGCCAGATCGACCCAAGCGATGATGACCCTTCCGAAGACGGTATCTATCGCTCAGGTGTTTTGGCGAATGTTCTGCAGCTTCTGAAACTGCCTGACGGTACTGTAAAAGTGCTGGTTGAAGGGCAGGCGCGTGTTCAGATCAACGAATTCCTGACAAATGACGAGTTCTTTGAAGCCCGCGCGGAATACCTGACCGAAATTCCCGGTGACGTGACCACAACCGAAGCGTTGCTGCGCACCGTCGCGGACGAGTTTGAGCGTTACGCCAAGGTACGCAAGAACATCCCCGAGGAGGCCCTTACCGCGGTAGGTGAAACTGCCGAGCCGGCGAAGCTGGCTGACCTTGTGTCGGGTCATTTGGGCATCGAGGTTGAACAGAAGCAGGAGTTGCTGGAAACCCTCAGCGTCAGCGAGCGGCTTGAGAAAGTCTATGGCCTGATGCAGGGCGAAATGTCGGTTCTGCAGGTCGAGAAAAAGATCAAGACCCGCGTGAAATCCCAGATGGAGAAGACCCAGCGCGAGTACTACCTGAATGAGCAGATGAAGGCCATTCAGAAGGAGTTGGGCGACGGTGAGGACGGCAGCAACGAAGTTGCTGAACTGGAAGCCAAAATCGCCGAGACTAAGCTGTCGAAAGAAGCGCGCGAAAAGGCCGAAGGTGAGCTGAAGAAGCTCAAGAATATGTCGCCCATGTCGGCTGAGGCCACAGTCGTGCGGAATTATCTGGACTGGATCTTGTCTCTGCCGTGGGGCACCAAATCCCGCGTCAAAAAGGACTTGGGCCGCGCACAGGATATTCTGGATGCTGATCACTATGGGCTTGAGAAGGTCAAGGAACGGATCGTCGAGTATCTGGCGGTTCAGCAGCGTTCGAAAAAGCTGAAGGGCCCGATCCTGTGCCTTGTTGGCCCTCCGGGTGTGGGTAAAACCTCGCTTGGTAAGTCGGTTGCCAAAGCTACGGGACGCGAGTTCATTCGGATCTCGCTGGGTGGTGTGCGCGACGAATCCGAGATTCGTGGGCACCGCCGGACTTACATTGGCTCGATGCCCGGTAAGATCATTCAGGCGCTGAAGAAGGCAAAAACCACGAACCCGCTGATCTTGCTCGATGAAATCGACAAGATGGGGCAGGATTTCCGTGGCGACCCGGCTTCGGCGATGCTGGAAGTGTTGGACCCGGAACAAAACAGCACGTTCATGGACCACTATCTTGAGGTCGAATATGACCTGTCCAACGTGATGTTCCTGACCACCTCGAACAGCTATAATATGCCTGGGCCTTTGCTGGACCGGATGGAGATCATTCCGCTGGCTGGCTATACCGAGGAAGAGAAGTCCGAGATCGCGAAACAGCACCTGATCAGCAAGCAGGTCAAGAACCATGGTCTGAAGGCCAAGGAATTCGAACTGACCGATGAGGCGTTGCAGTCGATCATCCGCACCTATACCCGCGAGGCGGGAGTGCGGAACCTTGAACGTGAAATCGCCAAGGTTGCCCGGAAGTCGCTGACCAAGATCATCAAGAAAGAGGCTGAATCGGTTACGGTGACGCCCGAAAATCTGGATGATTTTCTTGGCGTGCCCAAGTTCCGTTATGGTCTGGCCGAACAGGACGATCAGGTTGGTGTGGTAACTGGTCTGGCCTGGACGTCGGTTGGTGGCGATCTGCTGCATATCGAGGCGCTGAAACTGCCGGGCAAAGGTCGCATGAAGACCACGGGTAAGTTGGGCGATGTGATGAAAGAGTCGATCGACGCCGCTTCGTCTTATGTTCGTTCAATTTCGCCTCAGATCGGGGTCAAGCCGCCAAAATTCGACACGCTTGATATCCACGTCCACGTGCCGGACGGCGCGACGCCCAAGGATGGGCCCTCTGCCGGTTTGGCAATGGTTACGTCGATCGTGTCGGTGCTGACCGGTATTCCGGTGCGCAAAGACATCGCCATGACGGGCGAAGTGTCGCTGCGCGGTAACGCAATGCCGATTGGGGGGCTGAAAGAAAAGCTGCTGGCGGCCCTGCGCGGTGGCATCAAGACGGTCCTGATCCCGGAAGAGAATGAGAAAGATCTGGCGGATATTCCGGACAATGTGAAAGACGGGCTGGAAATCATTCCCGTAACCCACGTGTCCGAAGTTCTGAAACAAGCGCTAGTGCGCGAGCCTGAGCCGATCGAATGGGACGAAGCCGCAGAAGAAGCAGCAGCAGCGGCGGCCAAGTCGAAGGATAGTTCAGGTGCGTCTGCAACGACGCACTAAGCTTTGATCTTAATGGATTGGGCGGGGTTTCGACCTCGCCCTTTTTCTTTTCTCTGGACACCGCGGCCAAAGGTCAATTCTCGATCCTGAAAAAGGGTAGGTGGTGGGTGATAAGAGATTTGAACTCCTGACATCTTCGATGTGAACGAAGCGCTCTACCACTGAGCTAATCACCCGTAAGGCGGCGTCTTACAGCGAGTCATTGACGTCTGCAAGAGGGGCCAAATGAGATTTGGTGCGTCGTTTGATATGGCACGCAAAGAAAAGCCCCGAAGGTAATCTTCGGGGCTTTGGTCTTTACAGGCCAGGCAGGCCGGGAAGCTTGTCAAACACTCCACGGCGTCCGAATGTGGTTCCGCGTTCGTTGCCGAAACTCATCCGTACCCCGACACCGATATATGCTTCGTTCGTGTTACCCGAAACAATAGGTGAGGAGATATGAGCAACTCCGAGAATCCCGTAGACCTCGGCGTTGTCACTGGCTGCGTAATTCGCGCCAAGTGCGAACAGATCGAAATCCAACACGCCGACAACGTCATTCACCAGATCATAGCTGGCTGTGAATTCCCATTTGTCGTTCAGGTCAGCGGTAACCGATACACCGAACATATTGCCGTCCATATCTGAAAAATCGCTCAACTGTTGACGAGCGATATAGCCTTCAACCTCGGCTGGGCCTGCGTCGAAGCCAGTTTCCAGACCGTAGAATTCCACATCAAGAGAATCGACGCTTTCCTGCCCATAAAACGCACCGAATGAGGCGTTCTTGCTGGTGTGCCAGTTTGCGTGCAGCGTCCAGTTTGTCGCGTTTTCACCCAGATCCTGAAAGCGGTAGCCACCCAGGTCCAACTGCGCGCTGAATGCACGGTTGAATGCCAGCTCGCCAGATCCATTCAGGTTAAATACATCGCCCAGATCGCTGTTTGTGAAAGTTCTGTAACCCAAATCCAGATAGCCACCGGTCACTTCGACCGCGCTGGCATGGCTTGCGGCAATTGTTGCCGATAGTGCGCTGATAATGAATAAATTTTTCATTCTTCTGCTCCGTCTTTTTCTTGTTTTCGGTAGCGTCTGATTGAGACTCTTCCGGTGGGCGCTGCTCTAGTCACGTCGGTCTGGAATGTGTACTGAGTCGATTTGAATTCGTAACGATGTTGCGGGCTGGACACACCTATAGGGTGAAGTTCGATTAAGGACTTCGCGCTGTCGTTAAATATCAATGTTTACTACGAAACTTGGTAGGCGCGCTGACCTGAGGGCCAAGATTTTTTTGGAATTCGGAAAAATCTTCAAAACGCCGCTTGACGATGTCCGAGCCTAGCCATAATACACCCCAACGTTCAGCAACGAACGGGCAGCGGGCGGTTGTAGCTCAGTTGGTTAGAGTACCGGCCTGTCACGCCGGGGGTCGCGGGTTCGAGCCCCGTCAACCGCGCCATCGCTGCCAACCTTGGTCCAGGGTAAAGGCCATGAAAATAAGTGCGCGGTTGTAGCTCAGTTGGTTAGAGTACCGGCCTGTCACGCCGGGGGTCGCGGGTTCGAGCCCCGTCAACCGCGCCATCGCTGCCAACCTTGGTCCAGGGTAAAGGCCATGAAAATAAGTGCGCGGTTGTAGCTCAGTTGGTTAGAGTACCGGCCTGTCACGCCGGGGGTCGCGGGTTCGAGCCCCGTCAACCGCGCCACTTTTCCTCAAAACATGCATATTTTCCATGCATCAGCCGTCACGTGGCGGCAGTACGTCAGTATGTGTCAGCAGGGATGGGCGATATTCCGACAGTTCACACTTTGTTCTATTTTTTCTGTTGGAGACTCAGTGCGGCTCGCCTATTTCTAGGACACTTGTGTGTTGGGGGCCGAATATGGCTGAGCTGAAGAATATCGAGGTGCGCGGTGCGCGTGAACATAACCTCAAAAGTATTGATGTAGATATCCCTCGGGATCAGCTTGTGGTGATCACCGGGCTATCCGGCTCGGGCAAGTCATCCTTGGCGTTCGACACCATCTACGCCGAAGGCCAGCGCCGCTATGTGGAAAGCCTTTCTGCCTATGCCCGTCAGTTTTTGGACATGATGGAAAAGCCGGATGTGGATCACATCAGCGGTCTTTCCCCGGCGATTTCCATCGAACAGAAGACGACCTCCAAGAATCCGCGATCGACCGTAGGAACGGTGACCGAAATTTACGACTATATGCGCCTTTTGTTTGCGCGTGCTGGAACGCCGTACAGCCCCGCAACGGGCCTGCCGATCGAAGCACAGCAGGTTCAGGATATGGTCGACCGTATCATGTCCATGGAGGAGGGCACACGCGGATACCTTCTGGCTCCGATCGTGCGGGACCGGAAAGGCGAATATAAAAAAGAGTTCCTTGAACTTCGCAAACAGGGCTTTCAGCGCGTCAAGGTGGACGGAGAGTTCTACGAATTGGATGAGCCGCCGACTTTGGACAAAAAGTTTCGGCATGACATTGACGTGGTGGTTGACCGCCTTGTCGTGCGTGAAGGAATGGAAACGCGGCTTGCTGACAGCTTGCGCACAGCGCTGGATTTGGCAGACGGGATTGCGATCTTGGAAACTGCTCCGCGTGAGGGCGACCCCGAGCGCATCACCTTTAGCGAAAACTTTGCCTGCCCGGTCAGTGGGTTCACCATCCCCGAGATCGAACCCCGCTTGTTTTCCTTCAACGCGCCCTTCGGAGCATGTCCGGATTGCGACGGGTTGGGTGTTGAACTGTTCTTTGACGAGCGCCTTGTGGTGCCGGACCAAACGCTCAAGCTGTATGACGGGGCGCTGGCTCCGTGGCGCAAAGGAAAATCCCCATACTTTCTGCAGACGATCGAAGCCATCGCGCGGCATTATGAGTTCGACAAAAATACCCCGTGGAAAGACCTACCCAAGAACGTTCAACAGGTGTTCTTGCGCGGCTCGGGCGATGAAGAAATCCAGTTCCGCTATGACGAGGGCGGGCGCGTCTATCAGGTGACACGCAGCTTTGAAGGTGTGATCCCGAACATGGAGCGCCGCTATCGTGAAACCGACAGCGCATGGATCCGTGAAGAATTCGAGAGGTATCAGAACACCCGGCCGTGCGGGACCTGCGAAGGCTACCGTCTGCGGCCCGAAGCTCTGGCGGTTAAGATCGCGGGTCTGCATGTAGGGCAGGTGGTTCAGATGTCGATCCGTGAGGCCCTGGCGTGGGTCGAGGATGCGCCAAATCACCTGAGCGTTCAGAAGAATGAGATCGCGCGGGCCATTCTAAAGGAAATTCGCGAACGCCTTGGGTTTCTGAATAACGTGGGATTGGAATACCTTACGCTGTCGCGCTCAAGTGGAACGCTTTCGGGTGGGGAAAGTCAGCGCATCCGGTTGGCCAGCCAGATCGGGTCAGGTCTGACAGGGGTGCTTTATGTCTTGGACGAACCCTCAATTGGCTTGCACCAGCGTGACAATGATCGGTTGCTGGGAACTTTGAAAAACCTTCGGGATCAAGGCAACACCGTCATTGTTGTCGAGCATGATGAAGAAGCCATCCGCGAGGCTGATTATGTATTCGACATCGGCCCCGGCGCCGGTGTGCATGGTGGACAGGTTGTAAGTCAGGGCACGCCATCGGAAATTGCGGCGGACGCGGCCTCGATGACGGGTCAGTATCTGGCCGGAACGCGAGAAATTTCGGTTCCCGCAAAGCGCCGCAAGGGCAACAAGAAGAAAGTCACCGTTGTCAAAGCTACGGGAAACAATCTCAAAAATGTCACGGCGGAATTCCCGTTAGGCAAGTTCGTTTGTGTGACCGGAGTTTCGGGCGGCGGCAAGTCCACCCTGACGATTGAGACATTGTTCAAAACGGCCTCGATGCGGTTGAACGGAGCGCGACAGACACCAGCGCCCTGCGAGACGATCAAGGGGCTAGAACATCTGGACAAGGTCATCGACATCGACCAACGGCCCATCGGACGGACTCCGCGTTCGAATCCAGCGACTTACACCGGGGCCTTCACCCCAATCCGCGACTGGTTTGCCGGTTTGCCCGAGGCCAAGGCACGCGGCTATAAGCCCGGTCGCTTCAGCTTTAACGTCAAGGGTGGCCGGTGCGAAGCCTGTCAGGGCGATGGCGTCATCAAGATTGAGATGCACTTTCTGCCCGATGTCTATGTCACCTGTGAAACCTGCAAAGGAGCGCGCTACAACCGCGAGACGCTTGAGATTAAATTCAAGGGTAAGTCCATCGCAGATGTCCTTGATATGACAGTAGAAGATGCGCAAGAGTTCTTTAAGGCCGTGCCCTCGATCCGAGACAAGATGGACGCATTGGCCCGCGTCGGGTTGGGCTATATCAAGGTTGGCCAACAGGCAACCACACTATCTGGCGGCGAAGCGCAGCGGGTAAAACTGTCAAAAGAGTTGTCGAAACGCTCAACCGGTCGGACACTTTATATTCTGGACGAACCGACGACGGGCCTGCATTTCGAAGACGTGCGCAAGCTGCTCGAAGTGCTTCATGAACTGGTGGAGCAGGGTAACACTGTGGTCGTCATCGAACATAATCTGGATGTCGTGAAGACGGCGGATCACATAATTGATATTGGCCCCGAAGGCGGTGACGGGGGCGGTGAAATTGTTGCCACTGGCACTCCCGAGGAGGTGGCTACGGTCGAACGCAGCCACACCGGGCGGTATCTGAAACCGATGCTGGACAACGCGCGTGTTGCGGCGGAATAAGCATCGGCGTAGATTGTGCAAGGCTCTGCCTCGCGCTTCAGGATACTTTTTGGCCAGTTAAACAGAGGAGTTGTGTTATTCCCGCCCCCGCTTTTCGAAGCGTGGTAGCATGGCCGAGAAATCCTTGCCTAAACCATCTTCGGCCTCAACAAAACGTTCGTACAGTGAAGTTGCGACTTGTCCCATCGGCGTGTCCGCATTCGAGCTTTTGGCGGCCTGTTGGCTAAGGCGCAGGTCTTTCAACATCAGCTCTGCCGCGAAGCCGGGCTGGTAGTCATTGTCTGCAGGGCTAGCCGGGCCTACACCCGGAGCAGGACAATAGGCGTTCATTGTCCAGCTATAACCAGACGAGGTGCTGACCACGTCGAACATTTTTTGTCGGTCCAGCCCCAACTTGTCAGCTAGGGCGAATGCTTCGCATGTTGCGATCATGGTAACGCCAAGGATCATGTTGTTGCAGATCTTCGCAGCTTGCCCGGCCCCGGATTCGCCGCAATGGACTGCTTTTTGGCCCATGATGTCAAACAATGGCGCGGCCTTTGCAAAGGCTGCATCGCTGCCGCCCGCCATGAACGTCAATGTTCCTGCAGCGGCCCCGCCGATACCGCCCGAGACCGGGGCGTCAACGGCCAAGATTCCGGCCTCGGCAGCCTGTGATGCGACGGCGCGGGCGCTGTCTACGTCGACGGTTGAACAATCAATCCAAACTGATCCTTCGGACATGGATGGAATGATGTCTTCGGCGACGGCGCGCAGGATTTGACCGTTGGGTAGCATCGTAATCAGGATTTCAGCACCCGAAGCCGCGCCCGCGCTGGAACTGGCCATTTCGACACCCGGAACGCTTACATTCGCGGTATCGAATCCGGTTACGGCATGACCAGCTTTCGCCAAATTGGCCGCCATCGGATTTCCCATATTCCCAAGACCAATAAATCCGATTTTCATCCGTTACTCCTCTTCGAATGTCAGGGTGTTCGCACCGAGCGGCCGAAGCATGTTCGATACCTCCACAGCCGGAACAGTTTGATCCTTGTGGCGCCAGCACGGGTTGCGGTCTTTATCGATGATCTGGGCGCGAATACCTTCCAGAAAATCACCGCTCTCCATTGCGCGGAAGGTAAAGCGATATTCATGCTCAAGTGCTTTGCGGATCGACAGGTTTGAACTACGCAAGCGGTGCAGCATTTCAATGGTACAAGCCATCGACAAAGGTGAGCTACGTTTCATCATCTTCAGGGCGTTTGCTGAAAACTCATCCTCTGAATGGTGTAGAGTGTTCAGAATATCGGCCAGGACTTCACCCCCGAAACCAGTGTCGATCTCAGCTTGAGCTATGGTCAAGCTACTGTCCGGTGGTGTCTGCGCATGGTTCGCCAGATGTTCAACGTCGCCGGACGCTTCCAAAAGCTGTATGATGTCGGGCCATTGGGACGAAGGGATGAAAGTATCCGCGAACCCCGCATAAATTGCGTCGCCGGGCCCCATGCGGTAGCCGGTCGTTCCCAGATATTCGCCCAGACGACCCGGTGCCAACGCCAACATAAGCGAGCTTCCAACGTCAGGGATTAGACCTATGCCGCATTCAGGCAACGCGATCTGGCTGGATTCGCAAACAATTCTATGGCTGCCGTGGCATCCAACACCGACCCCGCCACCCATCGTGAAGCCTTGCAGAAAGCTTACCACTGGCTTCGGGTATTCAAAGATCAGCGCGTTAAGCTGGTATTCATCTCGCCAGAACGTTCGTCCATAGTCGAAATCGCCCTTTGTGCCGGTCTCATACAATTCGGCAATATCACCGCCTGCACAGAATGCCTTTTCTCCGACGGCGTCCAAAATGACCAGATCGACGGTGTCATCTTCGCGCCAATTTCGCATCGCAGTGTCAATGGCCATGCACATGTCGTAGCTGAGTGCATTAAGCGCCTGCGGCCGGGTCAACGTAATGCGCCCGGCGCGGCCTTCGGTGCGGATTTCGATGTCTGACATTCGGTCCTCAGCGTTGAGCCAGCATTTGACGCGAAACGATGACGCGCATGATCTCGTTTGTGCCTTCCAGAATCTGATGAACCCGCAGGTCGCGGACAAGCTTTTCGATTCCGTAGTCAGCAAGATAACCATAACCGCCATGAAGCTGCAGACATTGGTCCACGACTTTTGACCCGGTTTCTGTTACGAATTTCTTTGCCATGGCGCAGAATTTTGTCGCGTCGGGCGCGCCTTGATCCAGCTTCCACGCGGCCTGACGCAGGAACGTGCGGGCGGCTTGCAGTTCAATCTCCATATCGGCAAGGCGGAATTGTAGGGCCTGAAATTGGTCAATAGATTGCCCAAAGGCCTTGCGTTCAGACATATATTGCAAGGTCATGTTCAACCCGGTCTGTGCTGCGCCCAGAGAACATGAGGCAATATTCAGGCGTCCACCATCCAGCCCCATCATGGCATATTTGAACCCGTCACCTTCGGCACCGACAAGGTTCCCAGCTGGAATCTTGCAATCGTCAAACTGAACCTGCGCGGTGGGTTGGCTTTTCCATCCCATCTTTTGTTCCAGCGCACCAAAGCTAAGGCCGGGCGTTCCGTCTTCGACGTAAACGGTCGAAATGCCCTTTGGTCCGTCCTCGCCCGTGCGAACCATGCAGACATAGGCGTCGGAATAGCCACCGCCCGAGATGAAAGCTTTGGTTCCGTTCAGAGTGTAGCCTTCGTTCGTGCGCGCCGCCCGGGTCTTGAGCGCCGCGGCGTCCGAGCCCGAACCCGGTTCTGTCAGGCAATAGCTGAGCACGGTGTTCAGGCTTAGAACCTCTGGCATGATGCGCGACTTCAACTCGTCGCTGGCAAAGTTGTCCAGCATCTTGGCGCACATGTTGTGGATCGACAAAAAGGCCGCGACTGAGGGGCAGGCCATGGACAGCGCCTCGAAAACCAAGGTGGCGTCCAATCGGCTGAGGCCCGATCCACCACCGTCTTCTGAAACATATAGCGCTCCGAACCCCAGTTCGCCGATCCGGGGCCACAGGTCCTTGGGGATCGTTCCGTCGGCCTCCCACTGGCGCGCGTAAGGGGCGATGTTTTCCTGGCCAAAATCATAGGCCATATCGAAGATCGCTGTTTGCTCTTCGGTCATTGCGAAATCCATGGCTTGCCTCCCACGCCGTCGGATGAATTGAACAAGTGTTTATTTCCGAATTCTTACAGAAATTTTTCACGGTCAGCAATTCCCCAGCGGGGTAACGGCGTTTCGGGATTAAGCCACCGAATTCCCAGTCAGAGATCCGCGTGGTATTCCTCGATCAGGTGTTTGACGACGGCTTTTCCGGGATCTTCGTCCCGGGCTGTAGATTCGGCGTAAACACGGCGTTGGCGGGTGGCCGATGTCCCGTTCTGGGCGATTTGCTGAAGGCGGGCCAGTTCCGTCATGGTCCCCAAGGCCTCTGCGTCTTCGGCAAGCAATCCCATCAGCTCCCCCATGAGTTCGGGCATCGGTTTGATGGAGCGATCGCCAAAATCTATCATCCCCTCACCAACGCCGTAACGCTGCGCACGCCATCGGTTTTCTCCAATGAGAAAACGGTCGTATTGACGCCACCGCAGGTTACGATCCTTTAATCGGCACAGCATACGCGTCAGGGCTTGCACCATCGCGGCCAGAGATAAGGCGTGTTCCAAGCGCGGCTGAACGTCCATTATCCGGGTCTCGAGCGTTGGAAAACGATGGGACGGTCGTAAATCCCACCAGATTTTCGAGGTGTCCTCGATGACCCCCAGTTCCACCAGTATCCCGGTCGTCCGTTCATAGTCCGCCCAGCTTGCCAGTACTGGCGGCAGGCCCGTACGGGGTAGGTTATCGAAAACGGTCAGCCGATAGGATGACAGACCGGTATCCTCGCCGTTCCAATAGGGCGAAGAGGTGGACAGGGCCAAAAGGTGCGGCAGAAAGTATGACAACTGAGGCATCAGGTCAGCCCGCAAAGCCGGGTCTTCTACGCCAACATGTACGTGCATTCCACAGATGAGCATACGCCGTGCCACACCGCCCAGCGCGTGGTGCAGGGCATCATACCGATCTTTTCGTGTGTGATGCTGTTTCTTCCAATCCGCAAAAGGATGACAAGACACAGCAATCGGCGCCAGATTGTAATCTGCGGCACGACTTGCAACGCAGCTACGCAGCCGCTTCAAGTCTTCACGGGCAGAGCTTATGGTGGTGTGAGGTCGGGTGCCGACCTCGATCTGACACTGCAGGAATTCCGGGCTGACTTGCCCTTTGAAATCTGCCTGACACGCCTCCATCAGGGCTTCGGGCGCTTCGGCAAGTTCAAGACTGTCGCGGTCAACCAGCAGATACTCTTCCTCGATGCCCAGTGTGAATTCCTGCTGCATGGCGGCCCTCGTGGTTGATTATCGGACCAGTGAATACGGAATTTGGATTTTTGCCAAGTGTTTACCCGCGCGGCGCTTGCGGACTGCCTGCCTCCAAATGTAAGGACGGGAGGAAATGAAATCCAAACCCGGAGTCTTCGATTGAAACCTAGGAAATTCCTTCGGCTGAACGCGGTGCTTGACCGGTTTGGAGTAAAGCTGATCGACAAGGTGACCGAGCGCGAGGAACGCGCCCGATTAGAAGCGTTTGAACGGGCAGGGGGGCTGACCCGCCCGGCTTATGCGCTTTCACCCGGGATGGAGGCGTTCGACATTTCCCAATTGGTCGAAGAATACCGTCAGCACGCGGCCGCGCTGGAGGCTTTGAAAGACCCCGCACGCAATCAGACTGGGTATCGCGTCGGAAACGGATATTACGACAGCCCCGACGCAGACGCTCTGTATCTGATGATCCGAAGGTTTCAGCCCAAGCGGGTGATCGAAGTCGGGTGCGGGAATTCGACACGTGTTACGCGTCAGGCGATCATTGACGCAGGGCTGGATACGCAGATCACGGCGATCGACCCGTTTCCGCGTGCAGATATCGCGCATGTGGTGGATCAGTTCGAGCAAAAACGGCTGGAAGATGTCGATCCATCGGTATTCGATCAGCTTGAATCCGGTGATGTTTTGTTCATCGACTCCAGCCATGTTGTCCGCATGAGTAATGACGTCGCGCATTTGTTCTGTCGGATCATTCCGAACCTGAAACCCGGCGTCGTCATCCACGTGCACGATGTTTTTCTGCCTTACGAATATCCCAAGCGTTTCTTCTATGATTGTCCGGGTTGGGGCGAACAGTATATGCTGCACGCCCTGTTGCAATCTGACGCCTTTTCAATGCTTTGGCCGGGATACTACCTGCAACAAGATCGTCCGGATGCGGTGGAAGCCCTGTCTTTCCTAAAGGACGGTCGGGCGCAAAGTATCTGGGTGCAGATAAAAGAAAATTGACCTCATTGTGATCCGGCTTCCGCAAAGGCGCGTACCCCTTTCCATACAACGCTGGAGAGGAGTTAACAGCCATGTTCCGCCGCACTTTCATGGGCGCAGCCGCCGCAATCGCACTGACACTGCCAGTAAAGGCTCAGGCCGCTGACATCGTGGACACTGCAGTTTCTGCTGGGTCATTCAATACGCTGGTCGCAGCCGTTCAAGCTGCCGGTCTCGTCGATACGCTGAAAGGTAACGGACCTTACACGGTTTTCGCGCCGACCGACGAAGCCTTTGCCGCTCTGCCCGAAGGCACTGTGGAAACCTTGTTGCTGCCTGAAAACAAGGATCAACTTGTCGAGATTCTGACTTACCATGTTGTTCCGGCCAAGGTGATGTCGGGTGATATTGCCGGGAAACGTGCCAAGGTTCTGACCGTTCAGGGTGATCGCCTGAGCGTGAATGCCAAGAACGGCGTCAAAGTGAATGGTGCGGAAGTCGTGCAAGCCGACATCGAAGCAAGCAACGGCGTCATTCATGTTGTGGACGCAGTGATCCTGCCTGAATAATCACCCATCAGTTCAAAAAAAGCCCCGGTCCATCTGGCCGGGGCTTTGTTGTCAGATCAGTCGAACTTGGGTTCCGACTTTGACCAGAGGATACAATTCCTCAACATGCTGGTTATAGAGACCGATACACCCAGACGAGCTTTGGCGTCCGATCTTACGCGTGTCGTGCGTTCCGTGAACCAGATACGCCGGCCACCCCAGATACATAGCGCGTGTACCCAACGGATTACCGGGGTCTCCGCCTTCCATTCTAACGGGCAACGAGGGATCGCGTTCGCGCATGGATGCGGTTGGTGTCCAACTTGGGTTTTCCCGCTTGCGTACCACTTCGGTATATCCACGCTTGGTCAGTTCTTCGCTCATGGGAACGGAACTTGGGTACAGTTTATAGGTTCCATCCGGGCCCCAGTAATGGACCGCGCGGCTGGTAATATCGGCCAGCAGACACCCAACCCCCAATTGGTCAAAGTGATCCTGCCAGTTCTGTTGAGAGAACGAGGATACATTGCGGCGTACAGGCAATTGTGTGCTGATCGCCTCTTCTGTTTGTGGGAATGCATCCGTGCTTTGCGCGCGCACCAAAGCAGGTGTTGCCAGCAAGGACGCTGCACCCAACAAAGCTGTGCGGCGGGTCATACGGGGGTTTGACAATGTTGCCTCCGGTTCAGGGACTGCTCGAACAAATTTGAAGTAAAATATTGCTGACGGCATGGATTTGCCAGTGGTGTCAGTTTGAACTTATCGTGAGTTCGCCAAAAACTTGGATTTCGGCAGAGCTTTGCCGAAAAAACCCGGCCATCGTAGGCCGGGTTTGGTGTTCATGGGGGACGTTTTTAATCAGTCCATGGCTTTAAAGTTAAACTCGCCACCTTCCTTGATGCCCGAGGGCCAGCGGGCCGTAACGGTCTTGGTGCGGGTATAGAACTTAAAGCTGTCAGGGCCGTGCTGGTTCAGGTCACCGAACATGGACTTCTTCCAGCCGCCAAAGGTGTGATAGGCCAGTGGAACAGGGATCGGTACATTGACGCCGACCATGCCGATATTCACGCGGCTTGAAAAGTCGCGCGCGGTGTCGCCATCACGGGTAAAGATCGCGGTGCCGTTGCCGTATTCATGGTCCATCGCCAGCTTCAGCGCTTCCTCATAAGAACCGGCACGGACGGTGGACAGGACAGGACCAAAGATCTCTTGCTTGTAGATATCCATCTCAGGCGTCACGTGGTCGAACAGGTGAGGGCCGACAAAGAAACCGTCCTCATAGCCTTGCAGGCTGAAATCGCGATTATCGACGACCAGTTTTGCACCCTGTTCCACGCCCGAGTTGATCAGGCCCAAAATGCGTTCTTTCGCGGCGGCTGTAACAACGGGGCCCATGTCCACGTCATCACCCGCAGTATAGGGGCCAACTTTAAGTTTTTCGATGCGCGGGATCAGCTTTTCGATCAACGCGTCTGCCGCTTCTTCCCCTACGGGAACCGCAACCGAAATCGCCATGCAGCGTTCGCCTGCTGCGCCGAAACCCGCACCGACCAGCGCATCGGCGGCCTGATCCATGTCTGCATCCGGCATCACGATCATGTGGTTCTTGGCGCCGCCAAAACACTGCGCTCGTTTGCCGTTCGCCGTAGCGCGGGAATAGATGTACTGCGCAATCGGGGTCGAGCCGACGAAGGACACGCCCTGAATAATTTCGCTGTCTAGCAGGGTATCGACGGCCTCTTTATCGCCATTCACGACCTGAAATACGCCTTTGGGCAGACCAGCCTCGATGAACAGTTCGGCCAACATCAACGGGACCGAGGGGTCACGCTCGGACGGTTTCAGAACGACCGCGTTGCCGCAGGCCAACGCAGGGCCTACATGCCACAGGGGCATCATTGCAGGGAAGTTGAACGGCATGATCGAGGCCACAACACCTAACGGCTGACGCATCGAATACATGTCGATGCCAGGACCCGCGCTGTCCGTGAACTCACCCTTCAACATCTGAGGCGCGCCGATGCAGTATTCAATCACTTCCAGTCCGCGTTGAAGGTCACCCTTGGCGTCCGGGATGGTTTTACCGTGTTCACGGCTGAGCGCCTCGGCCAGCTTATCCATGTCGCGGTTCATCAGGTGAACCATTGCCATCATAACGCGCGCGCGTTTCTGAGGGTTTGTCGCGCCCCAAGCAGGTTGCGCCGCCGCCGCGCTTTCGATCGCAGCGTTGGTTTCAGCAGCGCTTGCCATCGGGCATTTGTACTGAACTTCGCCTGTTGCCGGATTAAATACATCGTCAAAGCGACCAGACGTGCCAGCGACATTCTCGCCGTTGATAAAGTGGGACAGTTCGGACATTGCCATTTCCTCCGATAGATTTGCGGGCAGAATAGGCTTGCATAAATCGCGTGAACAGAGGCAATCTCCCAAAGGTGCTTTGCAAAAATGCAATGGGGTAAAACGTGACGCCAAACTGGGATGATATGCGTGTATTTCTTGCGGTTGCCCGCGAGGAAAGTCTGTCGGCGGCTGGACGTTTGCTCAAAATTGATCCCGCCACGGTCGGGCGCAGGATCGGGCGGCTTGAAATGTCACTGGACACACCGCTTTTTTCAAAGTCCCCGCGGGGATATTTGCTGACCACCGCCGGTGAGCGCCTTCTGGAATACGGGCTGAGGGCAGAAGAAGCCATGCGCGCCGCGTCTGGGGCGTTGGCTGGATCGTCCAAGACAATGAGCGGCCAGATTCGTATCGGGGCACCTGATGGATGCGCCAATTATCTTTTGCCGCAGGTTTGCGCAAAGATCTGCGAAGCCAATCCTGAACTGGATATTCAAATCCTGGCCTTGCCGCGCGTCATAAACCTGTCTCGCCGCGAAGCGGATATGGCGGTGACGGTAAGCGTGCCGACAGCGGGGAAGTTGCTGGTTCAGAAGATCACGGATTATAGGTTACATCTGGTTGCAACGCAGGATTACCTGCACGCTCACGCCACAATCAACTCGGTCGAGGCTTTGAGGGGGCACAGGCTGATCGGTTACATCCCGGACATGATCTTTGATCGCGAACTGGATTATCTGGTCGATATCGGTGTTGACCGTGTCGCGCTTGCATCGAATTCGGTTTCGGTTCAACTGAGGCAAGTCTCGCTGGGTTCAGGTATTTGCATGGCGCATGACTTTACCCTGCCGTTCCATTCATGTTTGCAGAAAATACTGACGGATCAGGTAAGTCTGACCCGAAGTTTTCACCTTGTCCGCCATCAGGGGGACCAACGAAATGAACGATTGAACCGTTTTGCGCAGGCCCTGACGCTTGGTATTCGCGAAGAGGTTGAGCGGCTTGAGGCCGAAGCTTCACCTTGACAGGTTTAGACATTCCGGCAACGCTTTGTAAAACAGGAAGTTATTTCGGAGGTTATCTATATGCTTGTACAGACCATTCTGAAATCCAAGGCCACCGAGGGGGTCGTTACTGTCACCCCTGAAATTACCGTGTCCGAGGCTTCGAAAATACTGGCGGAAAAACGGATCGGTACGGTCGTGGTGTCTGTGGATGGTGGGGAAACAGCATCCGGTATCCTTTCGGAACGTGACATTGTACGGGAATTGGCCGCAAGTGGCAGTGGTTGTCTGAATCGGTCCGTCAGCGCCTATATGACAAGCGATCTGGAAACCGCAACGCGGCAGGACAGTGTGCAAGATGTTCTTCAACGCATGACCACCGGCCGCTTTCGCCACATGCCGGTTGTAGAAGATGGACAGTTGATTGGAATTGTCACTCTGGGCGATGTCGTCAAAGCGCAATTGTCAGAACTGGCAATGGAAAAGGAAGCGCTGGAAACGATGATCATGGGTCATTAATCACCCCTCAAACCTTACTTCCTATTGCACCTGCGGCAGAGTTATGTTTGCTTGCGCAGAAATTTTGTTGCGCAGGAGGCCGCGATGAGGGTTGGATTGTATCCCGGAACTTTTGATCCGATCACTTTGGGTCATATCGACATCATTCGCCGCGCTTCCGCGCTTGTCGATAAGCTGGTGATTGGCGTTGCAATCAATCGGGACAAAGGCCCCTTGTTCAGTCTAGAAGAACGCGTCGCCATGATCGAGGCGGAATGCGCGCATCTGACAGAGCAGACGGGTACCGAAATCATCGCCCATCCCTTTGAAAACCTTTTGATCGATTGCGCCCGCGATGTGGGCGCGCAGATTATCGTGCGCGGTTTGCGCGCTGTTGCCGACTTTGAGTATGAATTTCAAATGGTTGGCATGAATCGCGCGTTGGACAATTCAGTGGAAACTGTTTTCCTGATGGCCGAAGCACGTCACCAGGCGATCGCGTCGAAACTGGTTAAAGAAATCGCCCGGCTGGACGGGGACGTATCGAAATTCGTCACGCCCCGCGTTAATACAGCATTGAAAGCGCGCTTAGGATAACGCACCCATCGCCGCTGCCGTATCCAGCATCCGGTTCGAGAATCCCCATTCATTGTCATACCAGGCCAACACCCTGACCAGAGTACCGTCGGTGACCTTTGTCTCGGGCAGGGACACGGTTGAGCTGTGGGAATCGTGGTTGAAATCGACCGAGATAAGCGGGCGTTGTTCGGCAGCCAATACGCCTGGGATTTTAGCCGCCGCTTCGACAAACAAGGCGTTGACCTCGTCTTCCGTGGTCGCGCGCGAAACCTCGGCCACCAGATCAACGACCGAGACATTCGGCGTCGGCACACGGATGGCTTGACCGGTCAGTTTGCCTTGCAACTGCGGCAGTACAAGACCAACCGCGGATGCAGCGCCGGTTGTCGTCGGGATCATCGACAGAGCCGCTGCGCGGGATAGATATGGATCCTTGCCTGCGGAATCGTGGACCGGCTGACTGGCGGTATAGGCGTGAACCGTCGTCATGTTGCCATGGACAATACCAAGGCCCGCATCCAGTGCGGCAGCCACCGGCGACAGGCAGTTCGTGGTGCACGAGGCGTTTGAAACGATGGTGTCCTGCGCAGTCAGTTCGTGGTCGTTGACCCCGAATACGATGGTTTTAACGCCGCCGTCCCCACGTGCCGGGGCCGAGATCAGAACCTTTTTCGACCCGTTCTCCAGATGGCGGGCGGCTGCTTCGCGCGTGCGGAACACGCCAGTGCATTCCAGAACGACGTCCACATCAGACCAGTCCAGAGTCTCAGGGTCCCGCTCGCTGGTCAGTCGGATAGGGCCTGCACCGACATCCATACCGGCATCCGACAGGGTTACGGGTTTGGAATAGCGGCCATGGACGCTGTCAAACTCGAACAGATGCGCATTCATTTCCGGCTTTGCCAGATCGTTGATGGCGACGATTTCAACATCGGTCCGGCCATTTTCCATAACAGCCCGCAGCACGTTGCGTCCGATGCGTCCAAATCCATTAATTGCCAGTTTGAGTGTCATGGTTTGCTCCGTCCGTGTATCGGCCATGTTCGAGTTAGCGCTAACAACGCCAGAACGACAAAAAAGTCAAGCAAAACCTCTGTCATCGCCAGAAGGCGACCCAGTCCAGAAAGGCATAGAATTTCTTGCCGAGGAACACGAAATGCTCGGGTCCAAACAAGGCAAAGTCCAGAAAAGCGCCGCCCAGAAGCAAAAGACCCAGCCAGATTGCGATTTGATTGGTCATTTAGGCCCCGAACGAAAATACCCGCCCAGATAACCTGAGCGGGTAAATATGTTCAAGATTTCAACGACGTCTTAGTTAAGACGCCCCATCGCAACGGCTACGTCCGCCATACGCACCGAGAAGGCCCATTCGTTGTCGTACCACGCCAGCACACGAACCATGCGGTCATTGACAACGCGAGTCTGGTCCGGCGCGAAGATCGAGCTTTCTTCGGTATGGTTGAAGTCGGTCGAAACCAGCGGCGCGGGTTCATAGCCCAGCACGCGCTGCATATGACCTTGCGAGGCTTCGCGGACGATGGCGTTCACTTCGTCCACGCTTACGTCACGTGCTGCACGGAAGGTCAGGTCCACGGCAGAAACGTTCGGCGTCGGAACACGGATGGCCGATCCATCCAGACGACCCTTTAGGTTCGGCAGCACTTCACCCAGCGCCTTGGCCGCGCCGGTCGAGGTCGGGATCATCGACATAGCAGCAGCACGGGCCCGGTACAGGTCGCTGTGGCGACGGTCCAGTGTGGGCTGGTCGCCGGTATAGGCGTGGATCGTGGTCATGATGCCATGCTCGATCCCGATACCTTCGTCCAGAACCTTGGCAAGCGGAGCAAGGCAGTTCGTGGTGCAAGAACCGTTCGAGACCATCTTGTCTTCGGCGGCCAGGCTGTTGTGGTTCACGCCATATACGATGGTTTTGTCGACATTCTTGCCGGGCGCGGAAAGCAGAACCTTTTGCGCGCCGCGCTCAAGGTGAGTCTTTGCCTTCAGGCCGTCGTTGAACTTGCCGGTACATTCAAGAACGACGTCGCAGCCTTCCCAGTCCAGTTCGTTCATATCGTAGGTCGAGAACATCTGCATCGGACCGCGACCCAGGTCCATCGTATTGCCGTTGATCGCAACATCACGAGGGAACCGGCCATGGACGCTGTCGTACTTCAGCAGATGCGCAGTGGTTTCCAGCGGGCCGGTCGCGTTGACCTTGATCACTTCGATGTCGTTGCGGGCCGATGCCGCGATATGCGACAGGGTGCAGCGGCCGATACGGCCAAAACCATTGATGCCGACCTTGATGGTCATCTGACGTCTCCAAAATGCGCTTGCGTTGCAGGCGATATAACGGCCCGAACGCGTTCCCAAAAGAGTAAAAGTGACATATTCTGAACGTGTTAGCGCAAACCTGGGCCGGTATCGCTAACGCTTGCGCTAGCCGTGGGATCGGGTAGGGTCGGATTGCGGCAGGTGACTGGAAAGGAAGCAGCATGAGCGGTCTTTTGGCATTGTTGGATGACGTGGCGGGGATCGCAAAAGTTGCGGCGGCGTCTGTTGACGATGTAGTTGCTGCAGCGGGCAAGGCCGGGGCAAAAACTGCGGGCGTGATCATCGACGACGCAGCAGTCACCCCCAAATATGTTCAGGGCTTTGCACCTGCCCGAGAGCTGCCGATCATCTGGCGCATTGCGCGGGGTTCGGTGTTCAACAAGGTTGTGTTGTTGTTGCCCGTCGCGTTGTTGCTTGCGAATTTCGCACCTTGGATGATCACGCCCTTGCTGATGTTGGGGGGGTCTTACTTGTGTTTTGAAGGGGCGGAGAAGATTTTCCACGTCCTTTTTCCGCACGGCAGCCATGTTATCAAAGAGGATATGGCTATCCGCGAACCGGGCCAGCTGGAAGAGCAAAAGGTCAAAGGGGCGATTAAGACGGATTTTATCCTGTCCGCCGAGATCATGACCATTGCGTTAGCCGCAGTTGAGGCCCCGAACCTCTGGATGCAGGCGGCCACTCTGGCCGTTGTGGGTGTCGGTGTCACGGTTGCGGTATATGGCTCGGTCGCGCTGATCGTGAAGATGGATGATATCGGGCTCTATATGGCCCAGAACGCATTCACTCCGATCGGACGCGGGTTCGGTCGTGGGTTGGTCAAGGCGATGCCCATGGTTATGAAGGTGTTATCCGTCGTCGGCACGGCTGCAATGTTGTGGGTCGGCGGGTCAATCCTCATTCATGGTATGGAAGAACTGGGCTTTGGTTGGTTGGGCCACCACATTCACGACTGGGCTTATGCGCTGGGGCATACTGTGTCCGAGCAATGGACCGGAGCGGTGGAGTGGATATCCAAGGCCGCTATGGATGGCATTTTTGGACTTGCCTACGGGCTAGTTCTGATTCCAATTGCAACCAAGATCATCGCGCCGTTGATGGAGATGTTTTCGGGGGCAGACAAACAGCATTGAATACTCTGTTTTGACGTCGGGTCGTTATAGCCGGAAGCTATTCGGCAGTTAAGTTGTGGGCTGAATTGCAAGAATCGGAAACCAAATGTCGTCTCACACTTTAGCCGAGGTTCTTGAGAGCCGTATGCCGGAAGGCGATGGTCTTAGATATCCCGTGCCATCCGAGTGGATGCAGGGTCGGACAACCTTTGGCGGCTTTTCCTCGGCGCTTATGTTAGATGCGGTTCGCACTAAGCATAAGGATTTACCGTCCTTGCGCTCGGCCTTGGTGAATTTCACCGCTCCTATTGGAACCTCGCCGACGATCGGCACCGAGGTTCTAAGGCAAGGCCGGAATGTGACTATCATCAATGCCCGTGCTGAGATTGACGGGAAGGTCGCTGCGATGGCGACTTTTTCTTTTGGTTACCCTCAGGATAGCCACGTAGCGTTCGAATGCCCGGCAAATTCAGCAGAGGAACCCGAAAACACGGGGCATTATTTTCCGCCAGATTTACCTAAGCCGCCCATACCGTTTCTGCAAAATTTTGATGTTAGACTGATCGACGGTGCGTTGCCTTTCTCAGGCGCCGAGAAAGGGTACTTGCGCCTTTGGGCACGGCATAAAGATCCGTTTATGTGGGACCGGATGGAAGGGTTGATCGCGGTTGCTGATCTGCCGCCGCCTGCAATCTATCCAACACTCAAAAAGCCGGGTCCAAACTCATCGATGAACTGGATTTTCAATGTGTTGACCGAAGAGATCAGGACGCGAGAAGGCTGGTGGCTGCTGGAACATCAACTGACTGCGGGGCGAAACGGCTATAGCTCTCAAGTCATGCGGGTCTGGAACACCGACGGTGACCTTGTTGTAGACGGGATGCAGTCAGTTATCATCTTTGTCTAACAAAATCATCTTTGTTTAACAAAAAAGCCCCGGCGCAGGCCGGGGCTTTTGACGTTATTGCTGCCGGGATCAACCGAGCAGTTCTTTAACCTTCGCAACTGTAGCCTCAGCCGTGATGCCGAAATGCTTGTACAGTTCACCCGCTGGGGCTGAGGCGCCAAAGCCTGACATACCGATGAAACCGGCCTTGGCTTCGCGGCCGCGTTCACCCAGCAACCAGCGATCCCAGCCACCCGCGCGAACGGCGGCTTCGATTCCCACACGGACGGGACCAGCCGGAAGAACACGCTTACGGTATGCTTCGTCCTGCTGTGCAAACAGTTCCATGCAGGGCATAGACACAACGCGGGTGCCGATGCCTTCAGCTTCGAGCATCGCCTTGGCTTCCATCGCCAGCGAAACCTCGGACCCGGTGGCAATCAGGATAGCCTGACGTTTACCTTCGGCCTCGGCCAGAACATAGGCTCCTTGCGCGGTCAGGTTCTTGGTCTTGTGCTGGGTCCGAACGGTGGGCACGCCCTGACGGGTCAGCGACAGGACCGAGGGGCTGTCCTTGAAGGTCAGCGCCAGTTCCCAGGATTCGGCCGTTTCAACCGTATCAGCGGGGCGGAACACATAGGTGTTCGGCGTCGCGCGAGAAATTGCCAGATGCTCGACCGGCTGGTGGGTCGGGCCGTCTTCGCCAAGACCGATGGAATCGTGGGTCATCACGAAGACCGACGGCACTTTCATCAGCGCGGCCAGGCGCATGGACGGGCGGGCATAATCGGTGAAGGCCATGAACGTACCGCCATAGGGGCGGATGCCGCCATGCAGCGCCATGCCGTTCATTGCAGCGGCCATGCCGTGCTCGCGGATACCGTAATGGATATAACGGCCCTTGCGGTTTTCGGGCAGGAACACGCCCATATCGGCCGATTTGGTGTTGTTCGATCCGGTCAGGTCGGCCGAACCGCCCACGGTTTCGGTCATGATCGGGTTGACGACGTTCAGAACCTTTTCCGACGAGGCGCGGGTAGCCAGTTTCGGTTGATCTTCCGACGCCTGTTTCTTGAATGCGCGGATCGCACCGGCCAGTTTCTTGGGCGCTTCAAACGCATAGGCACGGTTGAACTCGGCCTGTTTACGCTCGGACAGCTGGGCGAAACGCTCCTCCCATGCGGCACGCTCGGTCGCGCCGCGTGCGCCGATGGCTTCCCATGCGGATTTCACTTCTGCCGGGATTTCGAACGCGTCATGCGGCCAGCCATAGCCTTCCTTGGCGGCCTTCAGTTGATCCTGATCGGTCAGCGCACCGTGGCCTTTCGAGGTATCCTGCGCTGCGTGGCCCAAAGCAATGTGGCTTTCGCAGGCAATCATGGTCGGTTTGTTCGACTTTTTCGCATCCACGATTGCGGCGTCGATGGCCTGAGGATCATGGCCGTCAATCTCAATCACATGCCAACCCGAGGCCGCAAAACGGCGCACCTGATCGGTGCGGTCAGCGATGTCCACGGTGCCGTCAATGGTGATGTTGTTGTTGTCCCAGAAGACGATCAGCTTGCTCAGTTCATGACGACCGGCAAGGGTGATCGCCTCTTGGCTGACGCCCTCCATCAGGCAACCATCGCCTGCGATCACGTAAGTGTAGTGATCGACGACTTTCTTGCCGTAATGCGCACGCTGGATTTCTTCGGCCATGGCAAAACCCACGGCGTTCGAGATGCCCTGACCCAGCGGGCCAGTCGTGGTTTCGATCCCGTCGACCAGGAAGTTTTCCGGGTGGCCTGCAGTTTTCGCGCCCAGTTGGCGGAAGTTCTTGATCTCGTCCAGCGTAACGTCTGCGTGGCCCGTGAGATAGAGCAGCGAATAGATCAGCATCGAGCCGTGTCCGGCAGACAGGATAAACCGGTCGCGGTCCGGCCAGTTCGGGGCCGAGGCGTCGAATTTCAGGTGCTTTTCGAACAGCACGGTCGCAACATCGGCCATGCCCATGGGCATGCCGGAATGGCCGGAATTGGCGGCCGCGACGGCGTCGAGGGTCAGTGTGCGGATGGCCGCAGCTTTGTCCCAGTGTTCGGGGTTTGTATTGCGCAGCGCAGTCAGGTCCACGGGCGTTGTTCCTTTGGATTACAGGCAGATGGGCCGCTCAATACCACTCAGCCCTCAAAGTGCAAGCATAACTGGGGGTTGCGTCATATTCATGGATCAAGAACGCAGTCCAAGTTGTTGAAAGCAAAGAGTGGGTATTTTCTGCGCCATTGGGTTAGACTAGAGCAAGACGCGGATTATGTTGATTCGGATGAACCGCGACACAAGGAACCTTGATAAAGAGGTGGCAGGGGCATGAGCCAGATCGAAGAATTACACCGCCGTATCGTCTCTGCGATGGAGAGAATTGGAACCGGGGTCGATGCCTTACAGAACGCAGCTCCGACTGGGGCAGTCCAAGACGATAGCTTGCGCGCGGCACTGGATGATGAACGTGTCGCCAATGCGCAGTTGGAAGAACGTCTGAAGACACTGAAAGAGCGGCACGAACAAGAAGTCGACGCAATGCGCGCTGACATGGAAAGCCTGCGTTCAGCACCCGCCGACCACCCCGAAAACGGCGCATTGCGAGAGCAGTTGGCCGAAGCGACTGCCAAGCTAGAGGCGGTTGAAGCCGCTCGCGCGGAGTTGGCGGATGCAAAGGCCGCCTTGGAAAATCAGGATGAGGTCGAAACGCTTCGCGCAGAGAATGAGCAACTGAGGGCCGCGGCAACAAAATCTCAGGAACTGGAAGCCGAGAACGCCCGATTGAAATCAGAATTGGCCGATAGTGAGCGCGTGGCCGAACTTAGTTCGGAACTTAAGATGTTGCGCGCGGAGCGCAGCAGCCATGGTGCCGCAATGTCCAGATTGGATGATGATCTGCAACGTATGCGCAAAGCCAATGAGCAATTACGCAAGTCCGTTGACGAATTACGAGCTGCTTCCCAGAACGGTCTGCCCGATGCGGAACTGTTGAACCGGGCCACAGTGGCGGAACTGGAAGCAACCCGCGCGGCGCAGGCAACGGATGCGGCTGAAGCCCATGCGGTTCTGGCGCGTCTGGAGCCGCTGTTGTCGCGGGCGAAACTGGCTGATGGAGAGGTGGAGTAATGCCCGAAGTAACCATTCAAATCGGTGGCCGTGGCTTTGATGTCTCTTGCCAGGAGGGTGAAGAAGTTTTTCTTCAAGCCGCTGCCAAAATGTTGGATGACGAGGCGCAGGTATTGTCCGACCAGATTGGGCGTATGCCCGAGTCGCGAATGCTGCTTATGGCCGGGTTGATGCTTGCGGATAAGACGGCGGCGAATGATGACAAGATCAAGACGCTTGAACGTAAATTGTCCGAGGTGGAAGCAGAGGTCAAAACCCTTCGTGAGATGCCAAAGCCAGAGCCTGAAAGGGTGGAAGTAGCAGTTGTACCACCCTCGGTGACGGATACGCTGGCAGAACTGGCTGCAAGGGCTGAGGCCCTGGCCTCGGTCATCGAAGACAAAACAGCAGGATAACGCATGTTCAGGATTGGAATCTTTGCCGCTGCGATGCTTGCGTCAGGCGGATCGGCGCAGGCTGAGATAGACATACTGCCTGTCACATTTACCTGTGAGAATAACGTCCCGCTTCAAGTGACGTATTTCAACGCGACTGACGGATCCAGCGCGGCGGCGATGTTGGTTGACGACACCCTAATTTCACTTAAACAGGCACCCAGCGCTTCGGGTATCCGCTATGAATCTACGGGTGAGGACGGCACTTATATACTGCGGTCCAAAGGCTGGGATGCCATGGTCAGCTATCTGGCGACGGGCGACGCCGCCAGTGAGCAGGACATTCTAAAGGATTGCTCCAGCCGTTAATCAGGCGTTCGCTTCGCGGATTTTGTCCGCAGCGTCTTTGTTGTAGCCGACACCGTTGTCGTCAAACAGCGTATCCAATTCACCCGACAGGGTCATTTCGGTGATGATATCGCACCCGCCGACGAATTCGCCTTTGACATACAGTTGCGGAACGGTCGGCCAGTCGGAGTAATCCTTGATACCCTGACGGACCTCTTCGTCGGACAGAACGTTTACGTCGGTGTAGTCGACCCCCATAAAATTCAGCACACCAGCCACGCGGGACGAGAACCCACACTGAGGCATTTCCTTGGTGCCTTTCATATACAACACCACGTCGTTGGCTTTGACGGTTTCGTCGATCTGGGTCTTAACGTCGCTCATCCTGCGTTTCCTTGTCGATAGCGCTCAGGGGCGCCAGTTTCGTGTTCAATTCGTTCGTTTTCCACCCGCACCTTAGTCATATTGGCAATCTTCAGACTCAAAGGTGGGTCTTCGTCGTGACAGGGGTTTTCTGGCCAAATTTCAAAATCCAGAAGTTCCCAAGCCAATCGAGTTATTCGGGCGCCTTGGTCGTTAACGCCAGCGCGTGTAATTCTCCATCTGGGCCGTCCATTTTGCCTTTCAAGGCTGCATAGACCGCGCGCTGCTGTTGAACCCTGTTTTTTCCGCGAAAACTCTCATCCACGACCATGGCGGACATGTGTACACCATCGTTGCCGCCGACTTGAATTTCCGCATCCGGAAAAGCTTCGCGCAGCAGGTGTTCGATTTCGTGGGCGCTCATCGGCATGTAGGTAACTCCTGAAGGTCTTTCCCAAGATGTAGAGTGCCCGGGCGGGGCGTGCAAGGGTGTGGTGTCGGGCTAAAACGCACAAAACCTGCGCTTGAAACAGCGCAGGTTTCGCATTGCAAAGCCCTGTTAAGATCAGGCGACAGCGGCGGCAAAGCTGCTGCGGAACGTCCCGGCCAATTCCTCCAGCGGGGCTTCGGAGCTTCCGATGCGAACCGCGTCTTTGGTGAAACGGCCAACCGAGGCCACGGGTACATCCGCCTGAGCCGCAGCAATCATCAGCGCCTCGGCCTGATCAAAGTTGCAGGCGACCAGATAACGGGCCTGATCTTCACCAAACAGGAACTCGGTCGAAGCTTCGTCGAGGCAAACGCCCACACCAGCCGCCTCGGCCAGTTCAAACGCGGCCAGCGCAAGGCCACCATCGCCCAGATCGGTACAAGCTTTGATCATCTCGCGGTTGGCGCGGATGAAATCGCCATTGCGTTTTTCAGCGTCCAGATCGACATGGGGCGCATCGCCGTCTTCGCGGTTGAACACCTCGGCCAGCAGGGCGGATTGGCCCAGATGACCCTGGGTTTCACCGATGACCAGCGCGACATGGCCTTCGCGGACCTCGTTGCCGATGATGTCGTCGGTATGGGTCAACAGGCCCACCGCGCCGATGGTGGGCGTGGGCAGGATCGCCTGACCGTCGGTCTCATTGTAAAGCGAGACGTTGCCCGACACGATGGGCATGTCCAGCGCGGCGACGGCTTCGCCGATGCCTTTGATCGCGCCGACGAACTGGCCCATGATCTCGGGTTTTTCGGGGTTGCCGAAATTCAGGTTGTCTGTGGTCGCCAGCGGAGTGGCCCCAACAGCGGTCAGGTTGCGATAGGCTTCGGCCACCGCCTGCTTGCCGCCTTCAACGGGGTTGGCGCGCACATAGCGGGGGGTCACGTCGCTGGTGAAGGCCAACGCCTTGTCGGTGCCATGCACGCGCACCATGCCAGCGCCCAGACCGGGCGTGCGGGCGGTGTCTGCCATTACCATGGTGTCGTATTGTTCATAGACCCACTGCTTACCCGCATAGTTGGGCGAGGCGAGCAGGGAGCGCAATCCGTCAATCGGGTCGATTTGTGGAACCTCGGGCAATTCTTCGGCTGCGGGTGTTTCAACCCACGGGCGGTCATATTCCGGCGCGGTCGAGGACAGTTTCGACAGCACCAGATCGGCTTTGACCTCGCCATTATGAACGATCAGGAACCGGTCTTCGGCAATGGTTTCGCCGACGATGGCGAAATCCAGATCCCATTTTTCGAACACGGCGCGGGCCTCGGCCTCAAGCTCGGGTTTAAGAACCATCAGCATCCGTTCCTGCGATTCAGACAGCATCATCTCATAGGCGGTCATGTTCTCTTCGCGCTGGGGCACGTTTTCCAGATCCAGACGCACGCCAAGGCCGCCCTTGTCGCCCATTTCAACGGCAGAGCAGGTCAGGCCAGCCGCACCCATGTCCTGAATCGAGATCACGGCGCCGGTCTGCATCAGTTCCAGCGTCGCTTCCATCAGGCGTTTTTCGGTGAAGGGGTCGCCGACCTGAACGGTGGGACGCTTTTCTTCGATCGTGTCATCGAATTCAGCCGAGGCCATGGTCGCACCGCCCACGCCATCGCGGCCGGTCTTAGCGCCCAGATATACGACTGGCATCCCGACGCCCGAGGCAGCCGAGTAGAATATCTTGTCGCAGTCGGCTAGACCGGCGGCGAAGGCGTTTACAAGGCAGTTGCCGTTATAGGCAGGGTGGAAGCGAACCTCACCGCCCACACAAGGAACGCCAAAGCAGTTTCCATAGCCGCCAATGCCTTCGACCACGCCATTCACAAGCTGACGGGTTTTGTGGTGGCTGGGCTCACCAAAGGACAGCGCATTCATAGACGCAATAGGGCGCGCGCCCATGGTGAAAACGTCGCGCAAGATACCACCAACGCCGGTCGCCGCGCCCTGATAGGGTTCGATGTAGGACGGGTGATTGTGGCTTTCCATCTTGAACACCACGGCCTGACCATCGCCGATATCGACCACACCCGCATTTTCGCCTGGTCCGCAGATCACCTGAGGGCCCGAGGTGGGCAGGGTGCGCAGCCATTTCTTGGACGACTTGTACGAACAGTGTTCGTTCCACATGGCCGAGAAGATGCCCAGCTCTGTAAAGGTCGGCTCGCGCCCGATGATCTCTAGTATCATGTCATATTCGTCGGGCTTCAGCCCGTGTGCGGCAATCAGATCCGGGGTGATGGCGGGCTCTTGCATCGTCTGTCCTGTGTCCAAAGGGGCCGAGATTGCGCGCCTTGTAGGGCAAGGACGCGCCCGTGGGAAGGGTCAAGTCACCGCAGGGCGGTCTAGATAAATAAAAACGGGCCCCGCAATCGTGCAGGGCCCGTGTGTTGACTAAGAAAGAACCGGGTCAGGCAGGTGCTTCACCCTTGTTGACGGCATCCGCCGCGGCTGCGCCGACTGCTGCCTTTTGTTCTTCCGTCAGGTTCTCGGCCTCTTCCAAGCCGGGGATCGCTACGCGCACTTCGCGGCGGGCAAAGTCGATGCCGTTTTCCTTGAAGGCCGCTTTCACGCGATTGAAGATTTCCTTACGCAACGTGAACTGCTTGCCCGGTTTGGCCATGAACTTACCTCGGATGATCATGCCAACATCGTCGAAATCAAACACACCCTGAGATTTGAATGGCTGAAGGAACCCGTCTTTGTGGGTTTCGTCTGCCATCATCTCGGCCCCAATCTTCTTGAAGATCTTTTTGACCTTGTTTGGATCGGTATCGAATGGAACGGTGAATTTCAGCTTCATAATCACCCAGTCGCGGCTGAAATTTGTCAGTTTCTGAATTTCGCCGTAAGGGATCGTGTGAACCGGTCCGCGGTGGTGTCGCAGTTGCATGGAGCGGATCGAAATCTTCTCAACCGTTCCCATTGTGCCGCCAACATCGACATATTCACCGACGCGGAAGGCATCATCAATCAGGAAGAAGATGCCGCCGACGATATCAGCCACCAACTTCTGCGCGCCAAAACCAATGGCCAGACCCAGGACACCAGCACCAGCCAGCAGCGGGGTGATGTTGATACCCAACGCCCCCAGCGCCAGCAGCAAGAAGATCACAGCGATCGAGACCTGCGCCGTCACGCGCAACAGAGGCAGGACCGTCGCCAGACGGGACCCACCAGCACCGCCGCCTTCGCCGGCTTCTTCGTCGGGGCTTTGTTCGGCCGCGGTCTGTTCCTTGGCCAGCCGGCGGTTGATCCACAGGGATACCGCTTCGTTTAGGATGTAACCGACTGCGATGATGATAAAGAACTGAATGACCTTGCTGCCAGATTCTGTTCCACCGCCCGCAATCTCTTGCAGATCCAGATCCCAGGCGTTCGCGATCATCAGAATGATCAGGATACCAGCCAGAACCCGACCAATGCGGATATAGCTGCGCTTGGTCGACTTGTAGGCGCGTTCTGCAACCGGTCCATCGCCCAGCATCGGAGGCTGAAGGTGGCGGACCAGCCCACGGATCAGCGTATCCAACGCCGGCGCAATCAGGAGCCAGAACATGGTGGTGAAATGGGCGCCATGCGCCAGCAACTCGAAAACGGCCGGGTTGCGCTGTGCCGAAAGGTATTCAACAAGCAGCCATGTACCCGCCGAGACACCTATGGCCAGATAGGGATAAAGGCGCGCGACCTCTTCGTCGAAACGCGTGCGGTCGGGGTCAGACCCCCGCATCATGTCAGACAGTCCATCACGCGCGCGCCACGCGATCACGCCGATATAGATATGGATCGCTGTATTGAGCCAGAATCCCAAGCGCGATTCACCCGGCATGACACCATTGAGCGCGTTAAAGTCCAGAATGAACAGCGTGAATCCGATTAGCAGGAAAAGGCCAATCAGGTTCCGATGCAGATACTTTGCCCAATGGTCATCGACGTTCACAAGTCTCAGGTCGTGCTGTTTGGGCGCCAGAATAAACCGTGAAATAGCCGCACCCAGACGCGGGAACCAGATCATGTAGAATACAAAGGGGGCCGCCTGAGCAATCTGTTGTTCGTTCAACAACTGCCGTCCGACAAAAACGAGGGTGTAGTAAAAGACCAGCAGGCCCAGGAACTCGAACAGGAACCGTTTGAATAGAAAGGTCACGGCCCCACGAAGGTTCGATGATGCGTCGCCATCGACAACCTTGATCCAGCGGCGCGTCCACAGACCAACGACGTTTTCCGCCGCATACCCAATCGCCAGCGCCAGGAACGTAAATCCAAACAGCGACATGAGGCCACTTGAACCGAAGTTCGCTCCGAAGTTCGAGAAAGCCTCGACCTGGGCGCTTACCAAAAGGGGTATCTTTCGGATCACGTCCAGCCACGAGGCAGTCATGCTGGTGACGGTGTCTGAAATCGTTTGGATCAGACCCTTTCTGGCCTGAGTGGTTTCGGCCTGTTGCGCCGCCACAGCGTCGAGGCGTTCCAGCAAAATGGCGCGAACCTGATCGTCGGACATGCGCGCAACAAGGTCATCCACCTGCTCGGGTGTCAGATCCTCGGGAATTGAGATGGAGGCTGTCGAACCGGAAGTACCGCTTTCCTGCGCGGCCAGAGGCCCTGAAAGTAGAATAACTGACAGCATCGCCAAAAGAAGGCGAAATGGGTGAAACATCGAATCTGTCCTCGAACACATGTATTGGTATTTTTCTCGGATCATAGGTCTAAGTGCCCGGCATTCCCAGATGTTTCACCGACTCAAGGCCCGTTCTGATGCTTGAAGGCAAAAAAAAGGCCGAGCACTAAGCTCGGCCATAGTCCAACAGGGAGGTATGAAGATGATGAGCGTTTCAGCATCACCGCCTTCGAGTGCTCATTTAGGGATCAGTTTATGAACGATCAAGATTTTTCAGACTGATGAATGGGAATGTCCGCTATGCTTTTCGTGCATAGCTATAGTTTTCCCATTTGCTTCAGTTGCTTGCGTTGTTCAATAATTTCATCCTGAACAAAATCCCTAAACGCCGCAACGCGCTTGGAATGGCGCAATTCCTCGGGGTACGCGAGGTAAACGGGGACATCGGCCGTTTCGATATCGCTCAAAATCGGAACCAGATGTGGGAAATCCTGGGTCACATAGTCCGGTAAAACACCAATACCAAGATTGTGCAAAACGCCCTGTAAGACGCCGAAATAGTTGTTCACTGTCAGCAACGACCCGGGGTTATAGGTCATGAGATGCCGAACCATTGATGCGCTTGCGCCTACTTGTGGGGCTGCCGGAGTTTGACAGATCAGCCGATGGGTCGAAATTTCCTCGAGTGACCCGGGCGTACCGTTTTCGGCAAGGTATTCCTTTGTCGCATAAAGCTGCATCTGCACGGTCATCAACCGTTTGCGAACAAGGTCGGCCTGACTGGGTTCCTTCATACGGATGGCAACGTCGGCCTCGCGCATTGGCAGGTCCAGCACACGTTCTTCCAGCATCAGGTCGATATTCAGGTCAGGATATTGCTCATAAAGTTTAGGGAGGCGCGGTGCCAACCAAAGCGTTCCGAACCCGAAGGTCGTTGTGACGCGCAGAACACCAAAAACCTCTTCTTCACTGTCGCGGATGCGTGCTGCCGCAGCATCCAATCGTTTGGACATGGCCGAGGTTGCATCGAACAACAGCTCACCTTGTTCGGTCAGGATCAAGCCGCGGGCGTGACGGTGAAACAGGGTCGAATCAAGCGATTCTTCCAATGCCCGAATTTGGCGGCTTACGGCGGATTGCGACAGGTTCAGTCGATCGCCCGCGTGGGTTAGACTGCCTGCATCGGCCACTGCATGAAATATCCTAAGCTTGTCCCAGTCCATCGCCGCAACTTTCGTTATCCTTCGGAATGCCTATATGAAATAGGTAACAACTTCCACATTCAAACGGTGAAATCCTTATGTTTCAGAGGATAAACTCTATACAGGTCAGGAATTGTGACCTAATATGTGTATAAATGAAGCACACTGATCTGACGAGGGGAGACGTCTGATGAGTCAGCCACTGATATCGCTAAATGACCGGTTCGATCTGGAGAAGAACCCGGTTCTGCTGAACGGAACACAGGCTTTGGTGCGCCTGATGTTGATTCAGAAGGCAAGGGACAAACAAGCAGGACTAGACACAGCAGGTTTGGTGACCGGGTATCGGGGATCACCACTTGGGGCCGTTGATCAGCAGATGATCCGCGCTCAGAAGCAATTGGCCGAAAGCGATGTCACTTTTCAGTACGGTTTGAACGAAGACCTTGCGGCCACGGCGCTGTGGGGAAGCCAGCAGGCTGGTTTGCGTGGGGATGGAAAATACGACGGTGTCTTTGGCCTTTGGTACGGCAAGGGGCCCGGCGTTGATCGATCTGGTGACGTGATGCGTCATGCGAATATGGCTGGTACAGCCAAGCACGGCGGCGTTCTAATGGCGATGGGCGATGACCACACTGGCGAAAGCTCGACCGTTTTGCATCAGTCCGAGTGGTCACTGGTCGACACCTATATGCCCGTGGTCAGCCCGGCCGGGGTTCAGGAAATTCTGGATTATGGCGTCTATGGATTTGCACTCAGCCGGTTTGCTGGCGTCTGGGTTGGTCTGAAGACGATGAAGGACACGATCGAAGTGACGTCCGTCGTGGATGGCAGCGTGGACCGAATGAAGGTGATAACGCCGGACTTTGAGATGCCTGAGGGCGGCTTGAACATCCGGCTTGGCGACACACCACATCTGCAAGAAGCACGGATCATCGACTATAAGCGGTTTGCGGCTGAAACATTCTCGCGCGCCAACAAGATGGACAAGCGGGTTTGGGGCAAACCCGGTGCCAAGATCGGTTTTGTAGCTGCCGGGAAGAATTGGCTTGACCTTGTTCACGCCATGTCACTTTTGAATATCGATGAGGCCGAGGCCGAACGGCTTGGGATCACGACCTATAAGGTCGGGCAAACATTCCCGCTGGACATGGCCGGGTTCCACGAATGGGCCGAAGGGCTGGACCTGATCGTGATCGTTGAGGAAAAGCGAAAATTGATCGAAGTTCAGGTCAAAGAAGCCATTTTCGACGATCGCCGGGGGCGCCGCGTTTACGGCTGGTACAAGGGCGGCGCAGGTACGCTGCACCGGGAGGAGCTATTCCCGACCCGTGGCGCGCTTGACCCGATTATGATCGCCGAGAAACTAGGAGAAATCCTGATCGAGGAAGGTCGTGAAACCGACGGCATTCGCGGCGGCCTCGATTCGTTGTCCGCAGCCCGACGCGCCGACAACGCCGAAGAGATCGCGACCCGCCTTCCGTATTTCTGTTCGGGCTGTCCGCATAACAGCTCGACCAAAGTGCCGGACGGAAGCCGCGCATATGCCGGCATCGGGTGTCACTATATGGTTCAGTGGATGGACAGGAATACGTCCGGCTTTACCCAAATGGGCGGAGAGGGCGCGAACTGGATCGGTGAAGAGCCGTTCTCAACCACTCAGCACGTGTTCCAGAACCTTGGGGATGGAACCTATAATCATTCCGGGGTGCAGGCCATCCGGGCGGCATTGTCTGCGAGAACGAACATCACCTTCAAGATTCTGTTCAATGACGCGGTTGCTATGACCGGCGGGCAAGGGAATGAAGGCGACCTGACCGCCGAGCGGATCGTAGCCGAAGTTAAGGCGATGGGCGTAAAGGACGTCGCTTTGGTCTATGACGAGAAAGAGGATGTGAACTTCAAGGCTCTGCCCGCCGGAGTCGAGACATTTGAACGCGCGGAACTCATGCATGTTCAGGAACGGTTCCGAGACATCGAAGGGGTTTCCGTTATCGTCTACGTACAGACTTGCGCTGCCGAAAAACGGCGGCGTCGCAAGCGCGGTACTTTCCCCGATCCGGACAAGCGGGTGTTCATCAATACCGATATCTGCGAGGGCTGCGGCGATTGCGGCATTCAGTCGAACTGTGTGTCGATCGTGCCCCAAGAGACAGAACTGGGGCGTAAGCGCGCGATTGATCAATCCAGTTGCAACAAGGATTTTTCCTGTTTGAAAGGGTTTTGCCCTTCTTTTGTTACCCTGGAAGGGGCGGAAATCCGGAAGGAAGCCACAACCGAGATTGACCTGCCCGACCTGCCTTTGCCCACTCTGCCGACGATCCATGGCACTCATAACGTGGTGATTACCGGTATTGGCGGCACCGGGGTTGTTACACTTGGCGCGGTTTTGGCGCAGGCCGCTCAGGTCGACGGCAAAGGCGCCGGGATGATGGAGATGGCTGGGCTGGCGCAGAAAGGTGGCGCAGTGCACATTCACTGTCGCCTCGCCGACCGGCCCGAAGACATAAGCGCAATTCGCGTCGCCACGGGTGAGGCCCACGCATTGATCGGCGGTGATCTTGTCGTGTCCGCCGGGTCCACGACACTTGGTCTAACCCGCGCAGGTCAGACAGGAGCAGTGGTGAACAGCCACGAGACAGTCACGGGTGATTTCACGCGAGACACCAAGTTCCGTATTCCCGGTGACAGGCTGGAACTGGCATTGCAGGCGCGTTTGAAAGACGACGTTTCCCTTTTTGACGCCACCGATCTGGCGCGTGCGGTAATGGGGAATTCGATCTATTCCAACATGATGGTTTTTGGGGCCGCATGGCAGCGCGGGTTGCTACCAATCAGCCATGAGGCCGTTTTGACGGCGATAGAACTGAACGGAACTGCGGTTGAGCGCAATAAACGGGCATTCGACATTGGACGCTGGGCCGTTTTGCACCCCGAAAAAGTCAGCGAAATTCTGCGCCCCAAGGTTGCCGAACTGCCCAAAACTCTGGATCAACTGATCGAGTTCCGGGCAAATCATCTATCCGAGTACCAAAGTGCCCGACTGGCAAAGCGATACCGGAAACTGATTGACTCGTTCGAGGATGCGGAAGTCAAAGAAGCCGCAGCAAAAGGGTATCACAAGCTGTTGTCCTATAAGGATGAATACGAGGTTGCCCGCTTGCTGTTGTCCAGCCGCGATAAGGCTGCTGCTGAATTCGACGGGGACTTCAAGATGACCTTCCACCTTGCCCCTCCATTGCTGGGCGGTACCGGACCGGACGGACGCCCACGCAAACGCGATTTTGGCGAATGGATGCTGGGTCCGCTTAAGATAATGAGCAAGTTTAAATTCCTGCGCGGTACACCGTTGGATATTTTCGGCTACAGCACGGAACGGCGCATGGAGCGTGCTTTGATCAAGCAATATGAGCGTGATTTCAAAGAGGTGTCTTCGCTGATCACGCCGCAGACAAAAGACGCCGTTGTTGCGCTGGCCCAGTTGCCGTTGGATATCCGGGGTTTCGGACCTGTTTTGAAGGAAAACGAGGCTAAAGCAGCCAAGCGTCGCGAAGAACTGTTGGCAACGATCCGAAGCGGAGGGCCCGATTTGCGCGCAGCCGCCGAGTAAATCGTCACAGCCCTGTCACGATATCTAGGCAAAGTTGATGCCTGCACATAAATAGCAGGCAACAAACCCCGGAGTCGTCCATGCCCTCGCGCCGCCATGTCGTACGTGACATTTCTTATGCTTATTCCGCCGAAACCAAGGGCGGACGCATGGTCATTAAGCTGATGGAGAATACAACCGGCCGGATGCGGTTGATCAAGCGGGCGGACGGGTACGAGAAAGAAGTCGCCAATGGGCGCGATTTCTGGTCGGTGATGGTGGATCGGTACGGTCTTTCGCTGGATGTAGTTGGCGGGTCACTGGCGAATATTCCCAAGACTGGGCCGTTGATCCTGATCGCCAATCATCCGTATGGCATTCTGGACGGGATGATGATGGGGCATATGCTATCCCAGACCCGTGGCGATTTCCGCATTCTGGCGAACAGAGTGTTCCGAAAGGCTGAGGACCTAAACCGCATCGTGCTGCCAATTTCGTTTGATGACACGAAAGAAGCGGTGAAGCTGAACCTGGAGACTCGGAAAACAGCCTTGAACTACCTGGGTGAGGGTGGCGCAATCGGCATTTTCCCCGGAGGCACTGTCAGCACGGGCGCAAAACCGTTCTCCCACCCGATGGATCCGGGGTGGCGCGGGTTCACCGCGCGGATGGTCGCCAAGTCGAACGCCACTGTGGTTCCTGTCTTTTTTGACGGCCACACCTCGCGCCTGTTTCAGATCGCCAGCCATCTGCACAGCACTTTACGTATGGGTTTGTTGATCAAAGAGTTCAAAAAGCGCGTAGATACACCTGTCAAAGTCGCCATCGGAGAGCCGATTGGCCGCGACGTTCTGAACCCTTTGGCAAAGGATACGCGCAAGATGATGGATTTCCTGCGCAAAGCCACGTATGAGCTGTCTCCAAAGCCGCTAAGGTCCTATGACTACGGCTATGAATTCGAGGAACGGCATCGCGCCTGAAGGGGCAAATGGCAGTAGGTATTTTTGATTCTGGTTTGGGCGGTTTAACCGTGCTGGACGCCGCGCAGCAACGTCTGCCGGACGTGGATTTTCTGTATTTCGCAGACAGCGCTCACGCGCCTTACGGGGTGCGGGACGCCGAAAACATCTATGATCTGACGCGCAGCGCTGTGAACGATCTGTGGAGCCGCGGCTGTGATCTGGTGATTCTGGCGTGCAACACGGCAAGCGCCGCTGCCCTGCGTCGGATGCAGGAAGAGGGCGTACCAGAAGGCAAACGGGTTCTGGGTGTATTCGTTCCATTGATCGAAGCGCTAACGGAACGTCAGTGGGGCGATAACAGTCCCCCGCGCGAAGTTGCCGTGAAACATGTTGCCCTGTTTGCAACCCCGGCCACCGTCGCCAGCCGAGCGTTTCAGCGCGAACTGGCTTTCCGGGCGATCGGTGTGGATGTCGAGGCTCAGGCCTGTGGTGGCGTTGTCGATGCGATCGAAGATGGCGACATGATTTTGGCCGAGGCGCTGGTTCGCAGCCATGTCGATGCGCTCAAACGCAAGATGCCCGAGCCGCAGGCCGCCATTTTGGGGTGTACACATTACCCGTTGATGGCGGACACGTTCCAGCAGGCACTTGGCACCAATGTCGAGGTGTTCAGTCAGGGCGATCTGGTGGCGGAAAGCCTGGCAGATTACCTGCAGCGGCACCCCAAGATGCTTGGCGAAGGGACAGGCGGCTTTTTGACAACCGGGAAGCCAGACGTTGTCAGTGATCGGGCGACACAGTTCCTCCGACGACAAATCACATTCGAGGCCGCCTGACTTAGGTCAAGGATTGTTCCCGGCTGGCCCCTTAGTTCAAAGATCGTCACTTCGGCGATCGTAATGTGTGACACTCAGAAACAAGAGGTCTCAGATGACCCATAAAATCGCAATTCTGGGCGCTTCGGGATATACCGGCGCTGAACTTGTTCGGTTGATCGCCGAACATCCGAACATGGAAATCACCGCCCTTGCCGCCGAGCGCAAAGCGGGCCAACCGATGGCGCAAGTCTTTCCTCATCTGCGTCATATGAACCTGCCGGATCTGTGCAAGATATCTGAAATCGACTTCTCGCAAGTTGACCTGTGTTTTTGCGCGCTGCCGCATAAGACCAGTCAGGAAGTCATCCGCAATCTGCCTAAAGCGTTAAAGATCGTTGATCTGTCCGCAGACTTTAGATTGCGTGACCCCGACGAATACGAAAAGTGGTACGGCAACCCTCATGTGGCCTTGGAACAGCAAGACGAAGCCGTCTATGGCTTGACCGAGTTCTATCGCGACGACATTCGCCAAGCTCGACTCGTTGCGGGAACGGGATGCAACGCCGCGACGGGGCAATATGTTCTGCGCCCGTTGATCTCGGCCGGGGTGATTGATCTGGACGACATCGTTCTGGACCTCAAATGCGCCGTGTCGGGGGCAGGGCGCTCACTCAAGGAAAACCTACTGCACGCGGAACTCAGCGAAGGGTATAATGCTTACGCTGTTGGCGGCACGCATCGGCATCTCGGAGAGTTTGATCAGGAGTTTTCCGCCTTGGCCGGACGCCCTGTGCACGTTCAGTTTACGCCGCACTTGATACCGGCGAACCGGGGAATTCTGGCGACCACCTACGTCAAGGGCGATCCTGCCAGTGTCTATGAGGCATTGGCCAAGACCTATCAGAATGAGCCGTTCATCCAGATGTTGCCCTATGGTAAAACGCCCTCGACGCACCATGTGCGGGGTTCGAATTTTTGCCATATTGGCGTGGTTGCAGACCGGATTGAACGCCGCGCAATTGTGATCGGTGCGTTGGATAACCTGACAAAAGGTAGCAGTGGACAAGCCTTGCAGAATGCCAACCTGATGTTAGGTGAAGCTGAAACCGCTGGTCTAATGATGGCCCCTCTGTTCCCGTGAGGATATCATGAAGTCACTCAAGAAACGTCGTCGCGTACAAATCATTCTGCTGGCCGTTGTGGCCTTGGTGTCCTCGACGGTGTTGATTGGGTGGGCACTGCAGGACGGTATCAACTTTTTTCGCTCGCCCAGTGAAGTGATCGCTGAACCACCCAAACCGACCGAAGTGTTTCGGATAGGCGGCCTTGTCGAAGAAGGCTCGATTGTTCGCGGTCAGGGTGAAACGGTGACATTTGTTGTGACGGATGGCGGAGAAAGCGTGCCAGTCGCCTTTACGGGTGTTTTGCCAGACCTGTTTTCAGAAAATCAGGGCATGGTCGGCACCGGAAGTTACGTAAATGGTGTTTTTGAAGCGACTGAAATACTTGCGAAACATGATGAAACCTACATGCCGAAAGAGGTAGTGGATGCCCTCAAGGAACAAGGCGTTTATCAACACGCCGACGAAGGCTGATCCGACGAATTTCCACTAGGCACAAGGGCGTTGCGTAGGAAGACTATGCAGCGCCCTTTCTTGTTTTCTGGTCTTAACACTATTGACTGACCGTTCTGTCACACTTTGAAGGAGGGTGCGGTGCAGACGGTTCGACAAATCGCCACACAGATTGTGACCCGAGAAGGCGGGTTTGTTGATGACCCAGACGACCCGGGCGGCGCAACCAAGTATGGTGTAACAATCCACACAATGCGACGGCTTGGTTTGGACCTTTCTGGTGACGGAAAGGTAAACAGGGAAGATGTGAGACTGCTTAACAAATCACAGGCGGTCGACATTTTTGTAACCCATTACTTCAAGGGTCCGCGTCTGGGGCTTTTGCCAAGGAATTTACAGTCTTCGTTATTCGATATGTATGTCAACTCTGGCGCGCAAGCCGTTAAAATATTGCAGATATTATTGCGCGATATGGGGTATTCAGTAAATGTAGATGGGGTTGTTGGACCGCAGACAGCAAACGCCGCACAAAAGGCTTCGCGACCAGAACCTGTGGCCTTGAAAGACGCCTATGGAGTGGCTCGGAGGAATTATTATTTCCGATTAGCAGACCGCCGACCCTCGGCCAGAAAATATGCACGGACGCGGGCAGGCGGCAAAGGTGGGTGGATACGCCGGGCCGAGGAATTCATCTCGCCGGTTTACCATCTGAGTGATGCAGAGTTTCAGACAAGGGTGGCGGGATGGGACTGATATCCGAGGTTTTGACGTTCCTCTTTGGCGGCGGAAGGAACGTGGTACGCGAAACAACTGAGGTTTTTCGCCAAAATGCCGAAAACGCAGCCGTTCGTGATCTGACCTTGCAACAACAGGCAATGCTCCAATTCGGCACCGAATTCAGCGCGGCCAACAAAAGCAGGTACGATCGGGTGCTGGATGGTCTTAATCGTTTACCTAGACCGGCGCTGGCCCTTGGCACACTTGGCTTATTTGTCGCTGCAATGGTTGATCCGCTTTGGTTCGCAGCCCGGATGCAGGGCATTGCTTTGGTTCCTGAGCCGTTGTGGTGGTTGTTGGGTGTGATCGTGTCCTTTTATTTTGGCGCCCGCCATCAGGCCAAGGCACAAGATTTGCAACGAGAGCTATCCGCGGCAGTTCAGCGCGTGCCCCAAGTCGTGGAAAATATTAGGCTAATTGAGGGATTGCGTACCGAAGCCATTGGTTCCGCTGACCCCGGCACTGACGCCGAATTGGCGGAAAACGCGCTTCGGCCCGATATGAACCGCGCACTGGAGGACTGGAGGCATCAGCGGTCCGGCTGAAGCCGCGACACTATGTGCGCCCCTACGGGGCGAAAGTTATTGGTTATCGCCCCGCATCAGGATTATATGCGGGGCCATGATTACTGAACTCGGTCACTTCACCCTGATACTCGCCTTTCTCGTCGCGATTGTTCAGACGGTATTCCCACTTATCGGCGCGGGCTACCGCTGGACGGGTTGGATGAAGTTCGGAGAAACGGCTGCAATTGCCCAATTCGCGCTGGTCTCATTTTCTTTTGGCGCGCTGGTCTGGGCCTTTATGACGTCGGATTTTTCGCTGCGCATCGTCGTGGAAAACAGCCACTCGCTGAAACCGATGCTTTACAAGATCAGCGGAACCTGGGGAAACCATGAGGGGTCGATGCTTCTGTGGGTTCTTATCGTTGCGCTGTTTGGTGCAATGGCTGCCTTCTTTGGCGCTGGTTTGCCACCCACACTCAAGGCCCGTGTTCTGTCAGTACAGGCCGCTATTGGTGTCGCGTTTTATGCGTTCATCCTGTTCACATCTAATCCTTTCGACCGGCTCATCGTTGCCCCGTTCGACGGGCAGGACTTGAACCCTCTGTTGCAGGATCCGGGCTTGGCGTTTCACCCCCCGTTTTTGTATCTGGGCTATGTGGGGTTGAGCATGGCGTTCAGCTTTGCCGTCGCCGCCTTGATCGAGGGGCGCATCGACGCCGCATGGGGCCGCTGGGTTAGGCCATGGACTTTGGCGGCGTGGATTTTTCTGACGATTGGCATCGCTTTGGGATCGTGGTGGGCGTATTATGAACTGGGCTGGGGCGGTTTCTGGTTCTGGGACCCGGTTGAAAACGCATCGTTTATGCCATGGCTTCTGGCGGCGGCTTTGTTGCATTCCGCCATCGTAGTGGAAAAACGCGAAGCCCTCAAAAGCTGGACTATCCTTCTGGCCATCATTGCCTTTGGCTTTTCTCTTATCGGGACGTTTATCGTTCGATCCGGCCTGCTGACATCCGTTCATGCCTTCGCGAATGACCCGGAACGCGGTGTGTTCATCCTGTTCATTCTTGTCATTTTTATTGGCGGGGCGCTTACCCTGTATGCAGCCCGTGCTCAGGCGATGGAGGCAAAGGGCGTCTTCGGCATGGTCAGCCGCGAAAGCGCGCTGGTTCTTAACAACATCCTGCTGGCCGTAAGCTGCTTTGTCGTGTTCTTCGGAACGATGTGGCCGATGGTGGCGGAAATGGCGTTTGACCGGAAGCTTTCGGTTGGTCCACCGTTCTTCAACGCGGCCTTCACGCCATTCATGATTGCTTTGGGAATAGCCCTTCCTGTTGGGGCGATGCTTCCATGGAAACGGGGCAAGATTGCGAAAGCCGCCTATTCATTGCGCTTTGCCTTTGTTCTGGCGGTGGCTCTGGCGCTGTTGGTGTGGGCAATGCAGACCGGTCGCAGTGCATTGGGGCCTGCAGGTCTGTTTCTGGGCGCATGGATTACCTTTGGCGCAGCTGTGGATCTTTGGAGCCGCACCGGGCGCAAAGGCAACCTGTCGCGTCTGTTCCGCCTTCCCGGCGCTGATTGGGGCAAAGCCGTCGCGCATACGGGGCTTGGCGTTACAATGTTCGCCATAGCGGGCCTTACCGCGTGGGAGGTTGAGGATATTCGTGTTGCCCAACCGGGAAAACCATTCGATGTGGGACAGTTTACGTTCACATTGGAAGATGTCCGGCGGGTAGAGGGACCGAACTACTTTTCAACCATGGCCGAAGTTCTGGTGGAAAAGGATGGACGACCTGTCGCTACCCTGTATCCGGAAAAACGCGACTATCCGGTTGCCAGAATGCCCACCACCGAAGCGGCAATCGACTATCGTTTTCTGCGCGACGTATATGTCGTGATCGGTGATCAACAGGCTGACGGTGGCTGGGTGATGCGGACGTATATCAAACCTCTGGCCAACTGGATTTGGGGTGGCTGTATTCTTATGGCCCTTGGTGGCTTCATCAGCTTGTCTGACCGCCGCTTCCGTGTTGCGGCAGGTGCGCGCAAGGCCCCTTCGGGTGGAGTTCCCGCAGAATGAAACGACTGCTTTTGATCCTCGCGTTTCTTGCATCGCCCGTGTGGGCGGTTCAACCGGACGAAGTTCTGGACGACCCAGTTCTAGAACAGCGCGCGCGCGACCTGAGCACAGGTCTGCGATGCCTTGTGTGCCGAAACGAGAGTATTGATGAAAGCAATGCCGACCTTGCACGTGACCTTCGCCTTTTGCTTAGGGAAAGACTGGTCGCAGGCGACACCGATGATGAGGCGATTAAATTCATCGTGGATCGTTACGGCGAATACGTTCTGTTGAGGCCTACCTCTTCTGGGGCAAACCTTGTGCTGTGGCTGGCCGGTCCAATCATGCTGTTGATCGCAGCGGGTCTGGGTTGGAACTTTGTGCGCAAGCGGTCAAACGCGCAACAATCCACAGGCGGTGAGGCCCTGACCGACACTGAAAAAGAGCGGTTAGAACAAATTCTTAAGGACTAACGGTTCGTCGGGCTTTCCCTCTCAAGGTAATTGCGTCAGGGTCGCGTGAAATCTAGGACGAACGGGAGGAACGCATGGACTACGAAACGCTGTTGTTGGACGTTGCCGATGATCTGGCAGTAGTCACATTGAACCGGCCAGACAAAATGAATGCGATGACCGCGCAGATGCGGGCCGAAGTCACACATGCCATGAAACACGCAGCGCGCAATGCCCGCGCAGTCGTACTGACAGGTGCAGGCGGCGCGTTCTGTTCGGGTCAGGATCTGGGAGATTCCTCAAGCACTGGCAAAATCGACCTCGAGCGTACTCTTCGGGATGAGTACGAACCAATGCTTGAAACGATTTATAACTGTCCGGTTCCCACCATCGCTGCCGTGAATGGCGCTGCGGCCGGGGCAGGGGCCAACCTTGCGCTGTGTGCCGATGTTGTGATCGCGTCAGAAAGTGCGTATTTCCTTCAGGCTTTTGCGCGAATTGGATTGCTGCCCGATGCGGGCGGCACATGGTTCACACCACGGCAGATGGGGTTCGCAAAGGCCATGGGTGCAGCCTTGTTCGCCGATAAGATCAGCGCGCGGCAAGCTGATGAATGGGGCTTGATTTGGGAAGCTGTTCCTGATGAGGAATTTGACGCGCACTGGCGCAAGCGCGCATCCTATCTTGCCAAAGGTCCAACTGCCGGTTTCGGAGCGATCAAGCAAGCCATTCGGGGTACTTACGACAAGACGCTAAGTCAGCAGTTAGAGATCGAAGCCCATTTACAAGGCAAATGCGGACGAACCCGAGACTTTGCCGAAGGCGTGGTGGCCTTCATGGAAAAACGCCCCCCGAAATTCGAGGGGCGCTAAACCTTATGCTCTGCGACGGCGGCGGGCCCTGCGTTCGGGCACATCCGCCTCTTCGGTGCCGTCCGAGGCTGACGAAAACGGCCCGAGTGCCTCAGTAATCTGATCCAGTGTAGGGCGAGAGCCGCGCGAAGTGGTATCAAGGGCTTCGCGCATCTTTCGAAGATGCGCTGGCATGGTGCCACAGCAGCCGCCAATGATCGTCGCGCCGGAATCACGTGCCATCGCTGCGTATTGCCCCATCAACTCGGGCGTGCCGTCATAGTGGATATGGCCGTTGACGTATTTTGGGATGCCTGCGTTGCCTTTTGAGATCACCGGGCGCTCGGTCCCTTGGGCCACAAAACCAAGAACGGTGCGCAGGATGTCAGATGCACCAGTTCCACAATTCGCACCGAAGGCCACGGGCGGGTTCGGTAGGGTCTCGACCAATTGGGCCAAATCTGCCGAAGTGACGCCCATCATGGTGCGCCCGGCGGTATCAAAGCTCATCGTGCCACACCAGGGCATGTCGGCCAGCGCAAAAGCTTCGGCTGCGGCGCGGAACTCTTCCGGGGCGCTGATTGTCTCAAGCCAAAGAACATCCGCACCGCCAGCCTTCAACGCTTCGGCTTGTTCATGGAACATCTCGACAGCGCCAGCATGGGACAGGCTTCCGATGGGTTCCATAATCTCGCCCGTCGGGCCGACCGAACCGGCGACGATTACGGGGCGTCCGGCTTTGTCAGCGACCTCGCGGCCCAACTCAGCGCCGGCCCGGTTCAACTCGGCCACGCGGTTTTGGGCATCGTGCAGCTTCAACCGCGCCGATGTTCCACCAAACGTGTTTGTCAGAAACAGGTCACTGCCCGCATCGACCGAGCCTTGATACAAAGCCTTGATTTTTTCGGGTGCATCCACGTTCCACAACTCAGGCGCGTCGCCGGATTGCAAACCCATATTGAACAGGTTTGTTCCGGTGGCACCATCAGCCAGAATCGTATCGTTGGTTTCCAGAAATGTGTTGAGCGCGTTTGTCATTGAGGTTTCCAGATGTCGGCAAGGCCGAACAAGGCCGTATAAACTAAGATGCCCCGTCTCTCATGGACGGGGCATCAAATCAAATTCATAAAACTCATGAAGATCATGAGGTGGGCGTTTGCCTTACTGAGCTTCGCTCAGAATCTGCGCCTTGGCCTCAGGCAAAAGCTCAGCCATTTTCGCGCGGATTTCATCATCGGATGACAAAGAGCCAAGGTCGCCGGACACTTTACGAACCACGTCCTCGTGGCCTGCTTCTTCCATATCGGCGATCACTACGGTTTTCGCATAATCTTCAGCCTCAGCACCGGACTTGCCCAGCTTTTCCGCGGCCCAAAGGCCCAAAAGCTTGTTGCAGCGTGCCTGTGCCTTGAACTGCATCTCTTCATCATGCGCAAATTTGGCTTCAAAGGCGTTTTCGCGTTCGTCAAACGTGGTCATTGATTGGGGACCCCTTGGATTACATCTTCTTAATTGATGATATGACTATAGCTGCGTCCAGACGCAAGGTATTTGCGCTGCGTCAAAGCCCCTCGGGTCGTCGAACTTGCGGGAAAGTGGGGCTTGGACTATGAGAGCGCGAAGAAGCAGGGGAAATCCCCGGCTCAACAGTCTGGAAGGGTCGCTTATGGCGCGTCGCAAGAAAATCTACGAAGGCAAAGCGAAGATTCTGTATGAAGGCCCCGAGCCGGGCACAATCGTGCAGTATTTCAAGGATGACGCCACTGCATTCAACGCAGAAAAGAAGGATGTCATCGACGGCAAAGGCGTTCTGAACAACCGTCTGAGCGAATTCTTCATGAACGGCCTGAACCAGATCGGCGTGCCGACCCATTTCATTCGTCGCCTCAACATGCGCGAACAACTGGTTCGCAGTTGCGAGATCGTACCCCTTGAAGTGATCGTGCGCAATTATGCGGCCGGAACAATGTCCAAGCGCCTTGGGATTGCTGAGGGAACGCAGTTGCCGCGACCTATCGTCGAGTACTGCTATAAAGATGATGCTTTGGGTGACCCTCTGGTGACTGAAGAGCACATTGCAGCATTCGGTTGGGCCAGCCAGCAGGACATGGACGATATCCTTAGCCTTGCATTGCGTGTGAACGACTTCATGAGCGGCATGATGCTGGCGGTAGGTATCCGACTGGTCGACTTCAAGATCGAGATCGGCCGCGTTTTTGAGGGCGATTTTCAACGCTTGATCGTAGCCGACGAGATCAGCCCGGACAGTTGCCGCCTGTGGGATATTGAAACGGGCCAGAAATTGGACAAGGACGTGTTCCGCCGCGATCTGGGCAGCCTGACAGATGCCTATTCCGAGGTGGCGCGTCGTCTGGGTGTTCTGCCCAAAAGCAATGTGACCAAGCCGACACTTATCAATTGAGGCGATGGCCTCAATCTGACCATAAAACGCCGCACCTGTTTGCGGCGTTTTTTATTTGCCGTCGGTCCTGCGGCAAACTGCGTGCGGACAAGGGTTGTCGAATGGCCAAAGGCGCGTTATCCCCCGCGCAACGGAACGGGCCGTGACCGAAGGCCCTTAGCTGGAGTTGCAGGAATGAAAGCACGGGTGCATGTGATGCTCAAGAACGGGGTTCTGGACCCGCAGGGTGAAGCGGTGCGTCATGCGTTGGGCGCTATGGGCTTCGATCAGGTCGAAGGCGTGCGCCAGGGCAAAGTGATCGACCTGGAACTGGCTGAAGGCGCGACCGAAGCCGACGTGACCCAGATGTGCGAAAAGCTGTTGGCCAACACGGTCATCGAACGCTACGAAATCGAACTGGTCTGACGGGATGCGGGATGCGCTCTATTCCGGGCGGCTGGCCGTGTTCGGCGCCGGTGGAATGCCAAGTTGGCGCTATCCTTCACTTGTATCGTTGATCGCTGGGGGCGGTGTTGATCTGAGCCCGCTGGCGTCACGTCAGAATTCACTGTCTCTGGCAAGTGAAGAACTTGCCGCCGTTGATCATCCGACGCCACTTGGCGTTGCCGTGGTCGCCGATTATTTGCATTAGGAGGCCCCGTAATGCGCGCAGCAGTCATCGTATTTCCCGGTTCGAACTGTGACCGAGATCTGGCCGTAGCCTTCGAACAGGCCGGCTTTCAGGTTGATATGGTCTGGCACAAGGACGCCGCCTTGCCCGAGGGGGTGGACATTGTCGGCGTACCCGGTGGTTTTTCTTACGGTGATTATCTGCGCTGCGGTGCGATCGCTGCGCAGTCGCCGATCTGCAAGGCAGTCGTAGATCACACACAGCGGGGCGGCTACGCGCTGGGTATTTGCAACGGTTTTCAAATTCTGACCGAAACCGGCATCCTTCCGGGTGCTTTGCTGCGAAATGCTGGCCTCAAGTACATCTGCCGAACGGTCGGCCTGAAGGTCCAGACCAGCGCCAGTGCATTTACCGAAGGATATAATGCAGGGGATGTGATCGGGATTCCAATTGCCCACCACGACGGCAATTATTTCGCAGATGACGCCACGCTGGATCAACTGCGGGACCAGGATCGGGTGGCGTTCACCTATACCGAGAATCCGAATGGCTCGGTTGGCGACATCGCTGGTATCTTGTCTGAAAACCGTCGCGTTCTTGGAATGATGCCGCATCCCGAACGTGCGGCAGACGAAGGCCACGGTGGAACAGACGGAACGGCATTGTTCCGCGCATTGTCAGGCGTGCTTGCACCTGCATGACTTGAGGTCGCAGACAAGCCCGCGTAGTTTCCGGGTATGAGTTCCGACGATCGCTCAGGGTGGGCTTCACTGCAAAAACCTTTCCGCGGCGCGCCATTGGGTTGGCGCCTGCGAGTTGCGGTTTCCATTCTACTGATTGCGACCGTTGCAACAATCTGGGTAACCAACCGGTTATTAACAGATCGGTTTACGGAATCCACACGCAACCGGGCCGAACTGCGCCTGGCCCTGTATTCCGGCAACCTGCTGAGTGAACTGCGCCGGAACGCAATTGTTCCACAGCTTTTGGCGCGGGACCCAACCCTGATTTCGGCATTGCAATCCAGCGATTTTACGCTTTCCACTCAGCGCCTTATATCATTTGTTGAAGAAATTGGCGCGGCATCTTTGATGCTGTTGGACAGTGATGGGCGCACCGTTGCCGCCACTGATCGCAGCAGGTTGGGCGAAGCGCACCGGAACTCTCCATACTACGTGGAGGCTGTCCGCGCGAATTCGACCATTTTCACCGTTATCGAGAATGAAACCGGGTCGTACAGCTTTACCTACTCACGCCGAATGGACGCCGGTTCGGATATTCTTGGGGTTATCGTTGTCGAGGTCGACCTGCAAAAGTTCGAGCGTGCCTGGGCCGGTATCTCTGACGCGGTGATGGTGGCAGATAGTACCGGCACGATTATTCTTTCGACTGAACCGAAGTGGCGGGGACTGGAAGAAAGTGCAGCCCTGGTGCGTCAACCACCCGAAGGCGCGATTGAACGTGCCATCCGCGCGACAACCGATTGGACGGCATTGCCACCAGACGCCTATCTGCAAGGCGAAGCCGTGATGCGACTGGACACGCGAATTCCGTTCAGAGGCTGGCAAATGACGTCGTTCACGACCTATTCCTCAATTCGGGAAAAGGTGAACAGCGTCATCGCGCTGGAAATCATGGGTTTTGCGATTCTTCTGGCGCTTGCCTTCTATGCGCTCAGTCGCCGGGCAACCTTCCGCATGGCCTTGTTCCAACGCGAGTCGGCAGAGCTTCGCGCATTGAACACAAGGCTACAGCGGGAAATTGCTGAACGTGAGAGGGTCGAAAAGACGCTGGAAGTGGCAGAACAGACGCTTGCGCAAAGCTCAAAACTTGCAGCCCTTGGTGAGATGTCGGCGGCGGTCAGTCACGAGTTGAATCAACCATTGGCTGCAATGAAAACCTATTTGGCGGGCGCACGCCTGCTGTTGCGCCGAAACCGCCCCGAAGAGGCGTTGGCCAGCTTTGGCCGCATCGACGGCCTGATCGAGCGGATGGGAGCCATTACTCGACAGCTCAAGTCCTATGCGCGCAAGGGCGCGGATGCGTTTTCGCCTGTAAATCTTGGTGAAGCGCTGGCCTCGGCCCTGTCGATGATGGAACCGCAACTGCGGCAGCGTCATGTTAAGATCACGCAAATTCTCCCGGAAGAACCCGTGTTTGTGATGGGGGATCGGATGCGGATTGAACAGGTCATGGTGAACCTCTTGCGGAATGCGCTGGATGCCACCAAATCTGTAACAGAGCCAGATGTCGAAATAATTCTGGCCGTGGGCGACATGGCGGTGTTGACTGTAAGGGATAATGGTCACGGGATCGAAGACATCGAAAACCTGTTCGAGCCCTTTTACACGACCAAACAACCCGGCGATGGCGTTGGGCTGGGGCTTGCCATCTCGTCCGGGATCGTGAACGACCATGGCGGACGGCTGACCGCGCGCAACAGCCCGAACGGAGGCGCGGTGTTTGAAATGCAGCTGCCGACACTAGGAAGCGACGGCCTTGCGGCCGCGGAATAACGGGGAAAGACTATGGCACAAGCCATGAAGATTGCCATCGTGGACGACGAACAGGACATGCGCCAGTCGATCAGTCAGTGGTTGGCGTTGTCGGGATATGACACGGAAACCTTTTCCAGTGCCGAAGATGCGCTCAAGGTTCTTGGGCCTGAATACCCCGGGATCGTCATCTCCGACATCAAGATGCCGGGCATGGATGGCATTCAATTGTTGAAAAAGCTGATGGGTGCGGACAGCACTCTGCCGGTTATTATGATCACCGGACATGGCGATGTTCCCATGGCGGTAGAGGCCATGCGGGTCGGGGCGTTCGATTTTCTTGAGAAGCCGTTCAACCCGGATCGGATGTCAGAGCTTGCCAAGCGCGCCAGCAACGCGCGGCGCCTGACGCTCGACAACCGTGCCCTGCGGCGGGAATTATCGGACGGCACGCAGATCATGAACAAGTTGATCGGTGCCAGCCCTGTGATGGACCGTCTGCGTGAAGACATTCTGGATCTGGGTCAGGCCGACGGCCACGTGCTGATCGACGGCGAAACAGGTACTGGCAAGACGCTAGTGGCTCATGCATTGCACGCTGTTGGCAGCCGGGCAGGTAAGAAGTTTGTTCTGGTGTCTTGTGCTGCGCTTGAGGAAGAGGCCCTGTCAAAGCGCCTGTTCGGACCGATGATGCCCGAAGACGCACAATTACCAGCGATCGAAGAGGCGCGCGGCGGGACTTTGGTCTTGGAAGATATCGAAGCCCTGAGCGATACGTTACAAGCGCGGCTGCTGAGTGTGATGAACGATCAGGGAACACCGGCCGAAACGCGTATAATAGCAATTTCAAACCTTCAAGAGGCTGGCAAGACCAGCGAAGATGTGCTGCGCCCTGACTTGTTCTACCGTTTGGCTGCGCTGCGGATTACCATGCCCCCGTTGCGGCAGCGTGGTGAGGATATCCTGACATTGTTCACCCGTCTGAGTGAGCAATTTGCCGAGGAATATGGCTGTGACGCACCGCAGGTCAGTGCTCAGGAAGCAGCGCAGTTGTTGCAAGCTCCGTGGCCGGGCAACGTGCGTCAGTTGATCAATATTGCCGAGCGTGCTGTTCTGCAATCGCGTCGCGGCTCGGGCACCATTGCTTCGTTGCTGATGTCGGATCACGAAGAAATGCAACCGGTGATGACGACCGAAGGTAAACCTCTGAAAGAGTATGTCGAGGCATTCGAACGCATGTTGATCGACAATACGATGCGCCGCCACAAAGGCTCAATCGCGTCCGTGATGGAGGAACTGTGCCTTCCACGGCGTACCTTGAACGAGAAAATGGCCAAGTACGGGCTTCAGCGTTCGGACTATCTGTAAAGGCGAGGAGGGGGCCAGCCCCCTCTTGAGCCATTGGCTCAATTCACCCCCGAAGTATTTTTGAACAGAAGAAGGTGCAGATGCCTGCTAGAAGGCACTGTCATGCAGTTTGCCCATTGTCTTTTCCACAGGACTGCTTTTATTGTAACCGAACGGGCCGGGCCTTTTTGCGCCCCCAAGTCCCGAATCTTTGAGTTTCGCTGCAATGCCGCAGGTGGTGACAATCTCCCACACAGGCTGCGCAGACCGATTGTGCCCCTTAGCGGGGCAAGTGAACGCCTGAACCCGTCTATACGGGTGATAGGAATAAATGGGCAGGCAGCGTAGGACCGCGCCTGTCGGAGAAGAACCGCGATGACGCGCGCGCAACGATTGACCATACGGGCAGGGGGCCACAGCGCCGGACCCTGCTGCGCGCCGTCCGAAATCGCCCTGACAAGACACCACCCCAAAAGCGCCTGTCCACCCGGACGGGTCAGGACAACGCGTTTGGCGCGGTGCACCAAGGACACATGGCTAAGAAAATGCTTATCGATGCCACCCACGCGGAGGAAACCCGCGTTGTGGTGGTCGACGGAAACAAGGTCGAGGAGTTCGATTTTGAATCCGAAAACAAACGCCAGCTTGCTGGCAACATCTATCTTGCAAAAGTAACGCGGGTCGAACCATCCCTGCAGGCTGCGTTCGTTGACTACGGTGGCAATCGCCACGGGTTTCTTGCGTTTTCAGAGATCCATCCGGATTATTACCAGATTCCTGTCGCTGACCGTGAAGCGTTGATGGAAGAAGAGCGGGCTTATGCGGAAGCGTTGAAAGCACGCGATGAGGCGGAGGAATCCAAGCCTAAGAAACGTCGCTCGCGCTCTCGGACCAAAGCTGCAGACGTAAAAACCGATGATGCGGTCGAAACGCTTGATGTTTCGAACGAGCCTTCCGGGATGGAGACAATTGACCTCGGCGATGGGGAAGAAAGTCCCGATCTTGATGTGCCGGAGGGGACGTCCCCTGCAGATCGCGTTGCCGAAACACCCGTTGAGGAGCCCGTTGACGACGCGCCGGACGCATCTGAAAACGCGTCAGGCGAAGGCGTTGTAAGCGCGGCTGACGAGGAATCAGACACCCAAGAAGCGGATTCAGCCGTCGAAACGCCAACTTCAGAAGGTGCCGCCGAGGACAGCTCGGACGGTGACTCCGGTGAAGAAGATGCGGGCGATGCTACCCCCACTGCCGAAGCTGCTGAGCAGACGTCAGACGAAGGCGAAACCAAGGAAGATACGGACGAGGCAGAGGCCCGTGCAGACGCGGCCGCCAAAGACGATTCGATCGAATCCGTTGCGGATGAGGATGACAGTGAGGACATTCGGCCTCCGCGTAAACCGCGGCCGCGTCGTTACAAAATCCAAGAGGTTATCAAGGTTCGCCAGGTCCTGTTGGTTCAGGTCGTCAAGGAAGAGCGTGGAAACAAGGGCGCTGCCCTGACGACGTACCTGTCTTTGGCCGGTCGTTATTGCGTTTTGATGCCCAACACAGCACGCGGCGGCGGGATCAGCCGGAAAATCACGAATGCGCCCGACCGAAAGAAGCTGAAGGAAATCGCAGCCGAGATCGATGTGCCAACTGGCGCAGGGCTAATTATTCGAACGGCTGGAGCCAAGCGCACCAAGTCCGAAATCAAGCGCGACTATGAATATCTTCAGCGGATGTGGGAACAAATCCGCGAGTTGACATTGAAGTCCATCGCACCGGCGAAAATTTATGAAGAAGGCGATCTGATCAAGCGGTCGATCCGCGACCTGTATAACCGCGACATCGACGAAGTTCTGGTTGAAGGTGAAGCCGGTTACCGGATCGCCAAGGACTTCATGAAGATGATCATGCCGTCGCACGCGAAGAACGTGAAACGGTACGAGGACGCGCTGCCTCTGTTCGCGCGCTATCAGGTGGAAAGCTATCTGGCGGGGATGTTCAATCCGACCGTTCAGTTGAAATCTGGTGGCTATATCGTGATCGGCGTGACCGAGGCATTGGTTGCGATTGACGTGAACTCGGGCCGGGCGACTAAGGAAGGCTCGATCGAGGACACCGCGCTTAAGACCAACCTTGAAGCGGCCGAAGAAGTGGCGCGGCAATTGCGCCTGCGCGACTTGGCTGGTCTGATCGTCATCGACTTTATCGACATGGACGAGCGCAAGAACAACACAGCTGTTGAAAAGCGTCTAAAAGACAAGCTGAAAACCGACCGCGCGCGCATTCAGGTTGGCCGGATTTCCGGCTTTGGCTTGTTGGAGATGAGCCGTCAGCGTCTACGCCCCGGAATGTTGGAGGCAACGACGCAGCCTTGCCCGTCCTGCCATGGCACTGGCCTGATCCGCTCGGACGATAATATGGCGTTGACCATTTTGCGCCAGATCGAAGAAGAGGGCACACGCCGCCGGTCGCGTGAGGTACTTGTGCGCTGCCCGGTGAGTATCGCAAACTTCCTGATGAACCAAAAGCGCGAGCACATCGCCCAAATCGAAGCCCGGTATGGCCTGTCCGTTCGGATCGAAGGGGACGTGCATCTGGTCAGCCCTGACTTCTCGTTGGAGAAGTTCAAGACAGCGAGCCGCATTGTGCCCGAGGCGAGTGCCCCGGTTGTTTCCGTAGATGCCTCATTGATGGACCTTGTGGATGCTTCTGACGAAGAGCAGGTTGAGGACGAAGCTCCTCAGGCGGAAGATGAGACAAAACCCAAGCGCAAGCGACGTCGTCGCCGTCGTAAGAAGAGCAACAATTCAGGTGACGCACCTGAGGTGAATGGAGAAGAAGGCGAAGAAGAATCGGCTGAATCTTCAGGTGAGGCGGAAGCAGAAGCTGTTGCAGATGACGCGGCCGAAGAAGAAAAACCGGCTAAACCAAAACGCCGCCGTTCACCCCGCCGCAAGAAAAAAGATCCCGAAACGGCTGAAGCTTCTGAGGAAAGTCAGGCGTCGGACAGCAGCAATGAAAAGCCAGAAGAAACGGCGGACACCGAAACGACCGAACCTTTGGTTGCTGAGAGCGAACCCGTGACCGAGGCGGAAACCGCTGTTGAACCGGAGTCAGTAACAGACTCGGTTTCCGAAGAGATTGTCGAACCGGTTGCCGAGCCAGTGGCGGAAGCACCGGAAGAGCCTGCTCAGGACCCAGAACCGGAAAAACCCGCCGCAGAGCCGGTGTTGGAAGTGGTTGCAGAAGAGCCTGAGGCACCAAGCGATCCTGCCAAACCCAAGCGACGTGGTTGGTGGTCGTTGGGACAATAACAAGATCAGGCGGGTTTCAAGACCCGCCTTTTTTCTTCGAAAGCCGTGGTTTTATCAGCCCGCCTTTTGAATAACGTAGACTTGGTGCCCGTCTGAAACCTCTTGCGAGACAAGCACATGGCCGCTTTCGACACAGAAGTGAGGAACATCAACGACTGCAGCGGGGTCGTCAGCCAACACGCGCAACAACGACCCTTTCGGCATGGATTTCAACCGCTTGCGTGCTTTGAGCACGGGCAGGGGGCACAACAGCCCCAGTGCGTCGAGTGTTTCCGGCGTGTCTGACATACAGATCAAATATTTCCAGTTTTGTCGGGTGTCCAGCATGCAACCACGAGGATGTGACCGAATTGCCCCGTGACGTCGGCGGAGTCATAACATATGTGCTGAAGCATGTTCGGAATTGACATCATAGACGCGGGCCTTTTGCCTGCCATGTTCATCGCGATGCTGGGTGGCCTGATCAGCTTTTTGTCACCCTGCGTTTTGCCAATTGTACCACCGTATCTGGCGTATATGAGCGGCGTGTCCATCAACGACATGCAGGATCAGGCGCAGGCACGTCGCAAGGCGACTCTGACGGCCTTGTTCTTTGTTCTGGGCCTTTCAACGGTATTCCTGCTGTTGGGTTTCACAGCGTCTGCCTTTGGCGCGTTTGTGCTGCAGAATCAGGTTCTTTTCACCAAACTGTCCGGCGCTGTGGTCATTGTCTTTGGTTTGCATTTCCTGAACGTGTTTCGAATTCCGTTTCTTGACCGAGAGGCCCGTATCGAAACCGGTGATTCCGGTGGCTCGGTCTTTGGTGCTTATATACTGGGTCTTGCGTTTGCCTTTGGATGGACGCCCTGCATTGGTCCCCAATTGGGCGCGATCCTTTCCCTGGCTGCATCCGAGGCGTCCGTGGCGCGTGGAACGCTGCTGTTGGGGGTCTATGCGGCGGGGCTGGGAATTCCCTTCCTTCTGGCGGCGATGTTCCTCAACCGGTCAATGACAGTGATGAACAAAATCAAACCGCACATGGCGACGATTGAAAAAGTCATGGGGGGCTTGCTGTTGTTTGTCGGCATCATGCTGATCACCGGCTTGTTTACCGAATTCAGTTGGTGGTTGCTGGAAGCCTTCCCAGCACTGGCGAATTTCGGTTGATGACCTGATCTGTCTTACCTTGTCGGTAATGCTGCGGTAACTTACGTGGCAGAAGGTAAGATCATGAGCAGTCAGGCCAAACAATCACGGGTACGCAAACGCCGGGTGTTCTACATTCCCGGTTATGACCCGATCCATCCGCGCAGGTATCGTGAGCTGTACCGCAAGGAAAGCGCTGTTCAGGCCAAACTCTCGGGTTACGAAATATCCGTATCCGCCAAGTCGGGCGAGGGGCCATACGGCTGGCATGTGCGCTCGGAACAGGATGGTGCACAAGTCCAGAGCGATGTTGAGGTTCTGGTCTGGTCCGACATCGTTCGGGAAAGCATGTCGAATTCGATCCTCGCGACCTACTTGCAACTGGCTCAAACCGCGTGGGTTTACATCTCTACCGGAACCCTTTGGCGGCTGATGCGTTTGCGAAAAGGCCCCGTGATTGCCGCGCTGTATCCCGTGGCGATGCTGCTGTTTCAACTGTTTCTGGCGTTCGGTGCAGCATGGGCTTTGACGGCTATTCTCTTGCCAGTTGCATCTTGGTTCGCGATCCTGCCGGCGGCACTGCTCGGCTACGGTCTGTTGAGATGGTTTCGAAAAGCAGACAACAGGTTGTTTGCTTACTACTTGATGCACGACTACGCTTATTCGGCCTCTGAAAAAGGAGTGACGCCGGATGCCCTTGAAACGCGTCTGTCAGAATTCGGTATGCTGATAGCGGAAGCCCTAAAAGCAGATGTCGACGAAATTCTGGTCGTAGGACACAGTTCAGGGGCGCATCTCGGAGTTAGTGTGCTTGCGCAGGTCTTGCGATCAACAGCTCGACCAGCAAAAGGGCCAGAGCTTTCGTTTCTTACATTGGGGCAGGTCGTTCCTATGGTGTCCTTTTTGCCTGATGCGCATGGATTGCGCAGTGACCTTCGTTATCTGTCTCAGCGGGACGATCTTACATGGCTGGACGTTTCGGCGCCCGGAGATGGATGCTCATTTGCGCTTTGCGATCCGGTTGCGGTTTCGGGGGTCGGAACAGACAAGTCGAAATGGCCACTTGTGCTGTCGGCGGCCTTCACGCAAACGCTATCTGCAGAACGTTGGAAAGAACTTCGGTGGCGTTTCTTTCGTTTACACTTCCAGTACCTATGCGCGTTCGACCGGGTGGGGACCTATGACTATTTCCGGATTACCGCCGGTCCAATGACATTGGCGCAAAGATATGAAGGGCGTGCGCCTTCAAAGTCCCGGATAGACGCACCAGTGTCAAAATTCAGGTCGGTGCAGGCATGACCCCGCCAAAGCCGGTCTCGCGCCCCGACAAGGTGTCACTTTGGCGCTACTTCAAACTCTTTCGAAAAGATATCCTGTCAGCACAACCGCATCGTCTGTACCGAGCGTGGATGGCAGAGTTTCGAACCCCGTTCTTCAAATCATACTTGATCAACCAACCCGAACTTGTTGATAAGGTGTTGAAAAAGCAGCCTGATCAGTTTCCGAAATCGGAACGGATCAGCGAAGGGCTTCGCCCGTTGCTAGGGAATTCGGTGTTCCTGACCAACGGCGAAACCTGGAAACGCCAGAGGCGCATTATCGACCCGGCGTTTGACGGGGGGCGGTTGAAAGACACATATCCAGCAATGCTGGACGCGGCGAATGCTGCGGTCGAGCGGTTGCGGCCTCTTGCGGGCACTGAATTGGAATGTGAACAGTTCACCAGTTACGCGGCGGCGGATGTCATCTTTAGGACGCTGTTTTCAGTCCCGATTGACCACAAGATCGCAACCGAAGTATTTGATAAGTTTCGACGATATCAGCGTGCGCAACCTCTGTTGAACCTCGCAGCCCTTTTTCCGCTTCCAAAGTGGGCGCCGCGATTTCATTCGTCCAAAACCAAACGAAATGCCAAAGAGATCAGGTTTCTGATCAAACAGCTTACGGCTGACCGCGCGAAACAAATCGCCGCTGGTTGCGCCCCGAACGACCTGGCAACCAAGATCATGACCACGCCCGACCCGGCAACGGGGAAATGCTTTGGGCAAGATGAAATGGTGGATCAGGTCGCAATCTTTTTCCTCGCCGGCCATGAAACCAGTGCTTCTGCATTGGCATGGACCCTCTATCTGATGGCGCTGTACCCAGATTGGCAGGACAAGGTCGCCAACGAAGCGCACAGCCTTTCCGACCAAGGCTTCACGACCATTCCCCGACTGAAACTCAGCCGGGATGTGTTTCGCGAAGCATTGCGATTATATCCGCCGGTTCCGATGATGGTCCGCGAGAATACCTGCCCGGTGACGTTCCGGGATCGAGAGGTTGTGGAAGGGTCGCAAATAGTTATCAGTCCTTGGCATCTTCACCGGCACGAGCGATTGTGGGAAAACCCGGACGCGTTTGATCCGGCCCGATGGGAAACCGAAAACGGACGCTCATGTCAAAGGGATGCCTTTATTCCCTTCTCTGCGGGGGCGCGCGTCTGCCCGGGTGCCGGATTTGCGATGATCGAGGGGCCTTTGGTGTTGTCGTTGCTTCTGAAGTCCTTCCGCTTTGAGCTGATTGAAGGGCGCGAACCCGTACCCGTTGCCCATCTTACGGTCAGATCAAAAGATGGGATTTGGTTGCGCGTGCGTGAGCGCTAAACGCCTATCAACATCCGACGCCTTGCTGTATGCGGTTGAAAACAGCGGAATCATTTCGAACGGGAAAGTCTTATGTCCAAATCTGAACAGCGCGAACAAATGTCTAACGGAGCGGGCTTTATTGCCGCTTTGGATCAAAGTGGCGGTTCAACCCCCAAGGCACTGGCGCTTTATGGGGTAGAGGCATCGGACTATTCTTCGGATGAAGAGATGTTTGGTGAAATCCAGAAGATGCGCGCGCGGATTATTCTGGGTAATGATTTTACCAAGGACAAGGTGATTGGTGCAATCCTGTTTGAGCGCACTCTGTCCGAACAGATCGACGGGCGCCCCGTCGCCGACTACCTATGGTCGGTCAAAGGGATCGTTCCTTTCCTGAAGATTGACAAAGGGTTAGAGGACGAAGCGAACGGCGTTCAGATGATGAAGCCGATCCCGGGCCTCGCCGACACGCTGGCCAAAGCTGACGGTGTGTTTGGCACCAAAGAACGCTCGGTCATTCACGAAGCAAACGCCGAAGGCATTGCGGCCGTTGTCGCCCAACAGTTCGACGTCGCCCGTGAAGTTGTCGCCGCAGGTATGGTTCCGATTGTTGAGCCTGAGGTGAATATAAACTCTGCAACAAAGGCCGAAGCCGAGGATATCCTGAAAGACGAAATCCTGAAGAATCTGGATCTGTTGCAGGATGGGCAGGATGTGATGCTTAAACTGACCATTCCCAGCCAGGCCAACTTGTACGATGAAGTGGCCGATCATCCAAGCGTCGTCCGTGTCGTAGCCTTGTCGGGTGGATACTCAACCGAACAAGCCTGTGATCTGCTGGATCAGAATGGTAAAATGATCGCGTCTTTCTCACGCGCGTTGACTGAAGGTTTGTCAAAGCAACAGTCCGACGCTGAGTTTAATGCGGCTTTGGGCGGGAACATCGACAAGATATTCAAGGCGTCCGTCTAAAGCATTCTAACTTTACGGTTTATTGAAATCGCGGCGCAACTGCGCCGCTTTTTCGCGCATGATGCAACCAACGGCGTGGTCGTTCACCAGACCCATCGCCTGCATGAAGGCGAACACCGTTGTTGGCCCTACAAATTTCCACCCCCGTTTCTTAAGGTCTTTCGACATCGCAATAGATTCTGGCGATGTTGAAGCTGTTTGCGGGTTTTTCGGCGTATCAGCCTCAAACCTCCAGACGTAAGCGGCAAGAGACCCTTCGGCAGCAACCAGTTCCTGAGCACGCCGGGCATTGTTGATAACAGCTTCGATCTTTCCACGATGGCGAACGATCCCTTCGTCCTGAAGTAGGCGTTTAACATCAGCCTCATCAAACTCAGCCACCTGTTTGAAATCAAAGTGTTTAAACGCTTTTCTAAAGTTCTCGCGTTTGGACAAGATCGTGCGCCAACTGAGGCCGGACTGAAAACTCTCTAGACATAGTTTTTCGAATAGCCGCTGGTCGTCCGCAACCGGATAACCCCATTCCTGATCGTGGTAGTCAAAAAACTCTGGCGCAGAGTTACACCATGCACAGCGTGGTTCACCGTCTGGTCCAGCTACGGTCTTGCTCATTGCGTGTACCCTTTTTGTTCTCAGGTAACACTAATAAGGTTTGTACGCAAAACTCAACCGCTTTCCGTCAGGACCGGTACCAATTCAGAATGAAAACGCGGATGGCCGATGCAAGCCCCACATCTGGGTCCCGCTCCACATCAATTTCTGCAGCTAATGCATTGATTGGAGTATTCTTTGACTTGGCGATATCCCGAAACGCCAGCCAAAACTCATCCTCCAACGACACGGATGTCCGATGCCCCTTGAGCGTCAGTGAGCGTTTGACTGGACGCCCGCTCATTTGTCCAACTCGTGATTGTCTAGGTCCGAGCGTTGCTTTTCCTGTTGTTTTTGCAAGACTTCTTTTTCAGCCTTGCTTCGCCCGAATGCGACAGAGTTCTGATCCGCGCGGGCTTTTTTCTCAGCCCGCGCTTTTTCTTTACGATACCGGTTGAGGTTAACCGGCTTTCCCATCAGCTTTTGGGTCCGATCATGTGCTCGGGACGGACCACTGCGTCAAAGGTCTCTTCGTCGACAAACCCAAGCGCGATCGCTTCTTCCTTGAGGGTTGTCCCATTTTTGTGGGCCGTTTTCGCGACGGTCGTGGCGTTGTCATACCCGATCGTGGGGGCCAGAGCGGTCACCAGCATCAGAGATTCTTTCATCAACTTTTCGATCCGAGGCTCGTTGGCTTGGATGCCCATCAACATGCGCTCGGTAAAGCTGTCGGCAGCGTCGCCCAACAACTGAATGGATTGCAGCAGATTGTAGGACATCATTGGATTGTAGACGTTCAGTTCAAAATGCCCCTGACTGCCCGCGAATTTGATTGCGGCGTCATTGCCCATAACATGGGCGGCAACTTGGGTAATCGCTTCGGCCTGCGTTGGGTTTACCTTGCCCGGCATGATAGACGATCCAGGCTCGTTCTCAGGCAAGATCAGTTCACCCAGACCCGAGCGCGGACCAGAGCCCAGCAACCGGATGTCATTCGCGATTTTGTAGCAGCTTCCCGCAATGGTCGCCAAAGCACCAGACAGAAAGACCATCGCATCGTGCGACGCCAAAGCCTCAAATTTGTTGGGGGCAGTGACGAATGGCAGATCAGTAATCTCGGCCATATTGGCAGCGACGGCCTCGCTCCAGCCATCATGCGTGTTCAGGCCGGTTCCGACGGCCGTACCGCCTTGTGCCAATTCATAAATTCCGGGCATCGCGGCCTTTACCCGTTCGATACCCTGACGAATTTGATGCGCATACCCACTGAATTCCTGACCCAGAGTCAGAGGCGTTGCATCCTGTGTATGCGTACGCCCGATCTTGATAATATCACCGAATTCTTTGGACTTCTGCTCGAGCCCCGAGGCCAGCTTTTCCAGTCCGGGCAGAAGAACATCGCGCACGCTCATGGCGGTAGCGATGTGCATCGCGGTCGGGAAGGTGTCGTTTGACGATTGCCCCATATTGCAGTGATCATTGGGATGAACCGGATCCTTCGAGCCGATCACGCCGCCCAAAATCTCGATCGCGCGGTTCGCAATCACCTCGTTCGAGTTCATGTTGGACTGCGTACCAGACCCGGTTTGCCATACGACAAGCGGAAAGTTGTCGTCAAACTTGCCCTCGATCACTTCGCCAGCGGCCTGAATAACAGCGTCCGCGATCATGGCGTCAAGCTTGCCGATCGCCTTGTTTTCCATCGCACAGGCTTTTTTGATCACACCAAGCGCGCGAACGATGGCGACGGGTTGCTTTTCCCATCCAATCGGGAAGTTCATGATCGAACGCTGAGTTTGCGCGCCCCAATACTTGTCAGAAGGGACTTCCAGCGGGCCAAAGCTGTCGGATTCGGTGCGGGTCTGAGACATCGGTCACTCCGTCGTGTATACAATCGTATGCCGTTTACCTGCAGCAGAGCCACCATGCAATCGGCCAGTTTCGCGCACCTTAAACTTAGGGAAAGGAAAGGTATAGATAAGCGCGTGCTTGATTTTTCTTGAACCAATGACAATTCGCGCCATTGTCTGTGTCACCGGGTAGGCTAAGATAAACAGATCATAAATTTGGAGGTTAAGGTGGCCCAACTAACACGGCTTCACCCCCTGAGATTCTTCGCCTTTTTCACGGGCATCGCTCTTTTCGTTTTCTTATTCAGCCTTCAGGCCCGCGCCGCAGACATTGAAGATTTTGTTGGCGATTACGTCGGATCGGCGAATGTTGTGGATCAGGACGGCAGCGAAACACCGCGTGATATGAGCGTGTCGATCCAAGCCACCAAGGACGGCTTCAATGTCAGTTGGAAAACCACGACGTACAAAGCGGATGGCCGTGTGAAAGAGCAATCTTTTTCGATTGATTTCAAAGAATCCGAACGGTCGGACGTTTATTCTGCCGCAATGAGACGGAATGTCTTCGGTCACGAAGTCCCATTGGACCCGATGCAGGGCGAGCCCTTTGTTTGGGGCCGGATCGAAGGGGACACTATGACTGTGTTTTCGTTGTTTATTGACGAAAACGGTGGATACGAACTTCAGCAGTTTGATCGGACACTTGCCGACGGCGGACTAAACCTTTCATTCTCGAGGTTCCGAAACGGGATCAAATCCCGGTCGGTGGAGACCTTCCTAAAACGTCAGTAGAAAAAGCCCGGGAGTTGTTACTTCCGAAAGCTGTCCAACGACACAACATCCGCATCATGTTGGTCCTGAGGTTCTTCTACCTCGATCGTTTCCTCGGCGACGTGCGGCACTTCTTCGTCATCTTCCGGACTTTCAAAGCGAAGGCCAAATTCGACTGACGGGTCCACAAATGTCTTGATCGACGCGTAGGGAATATAAAGGGGTTCTGGCGCATCCCCGAAGTTCAGCGTAATTGCGAATCCGTTATCACCCACCTCGAGGTTTTCGAACCAATGCTGCATGACGATAGTCATTTCGTCGGGGTAACGCTCGCGCAGCCAATCCGCCAGCTCGACGCCATCGTGGCCGGTGTCAAAAGTGATAAAGAAATGATGTGAACCGGGCAGGCCTCGCTCGGAAACTTCTGTCAAAACAGTCTTGATAAGGCCGCGCATGGCGGTGTGCATCAAGTTGCCATAATCAATGTCCTGCGACATGTGCCATCCTCAAAAGTAATTACCCCAAGCATAAGGGATTCCAACGGAAACGAAAGGCCGCGTATTCACAGATTGTTCAAAGAAAATGAAACCCGATACCAGCCGCAGCCATAACCGCCAGCGTCAGCCCCATGCCAAATTTTAGTTTGAATATCAACACCCCAGCCAACATTGTCAGCACTACCGCCGACGGATTCAGGCTGGAGTGATCAGGCCACGGAACCGAGGCAATGCCCAGTTGTTTCTGCGAAATTTCGCCAAACAGAACATTAAGGCCAAACCAAACGGACAGATTGAGAATCACACCCACTACGGCCGCCGTTATCCCATGCAAGGCAGCGGATAGTCGTGGGCGCGCGGCCAAGTGTTCCAGGTACGGTGCGGCCAGAAATATCCAGAGGAAACACGGTACGAATGTTGCCCAAAGCGCGACTACACCTGCCGCGATCGCCAATGACGCTCCGCCTTCGATCTGGCCCGTCAGCATGGCGACAAACTGTGTAACCAGAATAAGGGGTCCCGGGGTTGTCTCGGCGAGCCCGAGGGCGTCAATCATCTGGTCTGTGTTGATCCACTGATACTTGTCCACAACTGTCTGCGTCATATACGCAAGGACTGCGTAAGCGCCCCCAAAGGTGACAACTGCAAGGCGGGCAAAGAACCAACCCAGATCACTCAGCAGTTTTTGTCCTGTTAAACCCAGCAGGAACAAAGGGGTCAGCCACAGGCCCAGCCAAATCACGCAGGTACGAACCGGATGCGTCGCCGGAACGGGCGGCGGGGTGATCGCGTAAGCACCTGTCCCTTTGTCCCGCACGTATCCCCAAACGGCGGCCGCCAGGATGATCAGCGGAAAAGGCAGGTTCAACGCAAAAATTGCCAGAAATCCCAACCCGGCGATAATGCGATGTTCGGTGTCCGACAAAGCCTTGCGTGACAGTTTATGCAAAGCCTGCAGCACGATCACGATTACAGTTGCCTTGACGCCAAGAAAGCCGGCCTGAACCAAAGGCAGATTGCCAAACGCAGCGTAGAGCCCAACCAGAACCGATATGACAAACGCCCCGGGCAGAACGAAAAGTCCACCAGCGATCAGACCGCCAGATACCCCGCGAAGACGCCATCCAGCGAATGTGGCCAACTGCATAGCTTCTGGCCCGGGCAGCAACATGCACAGGGACAACGCCCTAAGATACGTCTGCTCGTCCAGCCACGGGCGCTTTTCCACCAATTCCTGATGCATCAACGAAATCTGCGCCGCGGGCCCGCCGAAAGACAACAGCCCAATCCGCCCGAAAACCCTGATCAAATCGGTAATTGTCGGCGTCATGATTTCTTGTCCGTTGGCCAGTCGTGACGCTCTTCGAAACCATCGCGTGCCCAGCGATACATCGCATCATAAAGCTGCAGTCCGGCCGAGAGGTTCTGATGGTCATCGCGGTATTGCCGGGACAGGCCGACAGAGATCGCCAGCAATCCTGCGGCTTCGGGGGATAGGTCATGACGGTTCGTATCCGCCGCGCGAATAACAGTTGCCATCCGTTCCAATGCTGGAGTGTGCAGGCCGAATTCATCCAGCATCGTATCAAAGGTGCACTGGTCGTTACGGTGGCTCCAGAACACGTTTTCCACGTCAAAGGGGGTGGCTTCGAAAACGTCTGCAACACTCTGAACCTCATTCGGGGCCACAAACAGAAACCGCGCTTTGGGGTCCACAAACCGTCGGATCAACCAGGGGCAGGCTATACGATCAATCTTTGGCCGATGTCGCGTGACCCAAAGAGTATTCTCACCCCCCAATCCAGTGAGAGTTGATGCGGGGATCCGCGGCGCATCTGGTGTTTCCCGCCACGCATGCATCCCGCCGTCCAGATACTCGGCATCTACCCCCTCACTTCGCAACCAGGAAACAACACCTTGGCTGAGTTTTTTGCCCTTTTGGCAGATAATCACAGCAGGGCTGTCGTCAACGGCCTCTTTCACGCTGTCAAAATCACGGGCAGAACGGCGGAACGATCCCGGTATCAGGAAAGGGTCCGTCTGAAAATCTTCATCGACACAAATGTCGACCAACACCGGGGCTTGAGGTGTTCCGATCAATCGCAACAGTTGCTTGGAGGTTATCGAATTGGGCGCGGGCATAGCATGTTTCCTGTGTTGGTCGGATACATGCGAAACTTGGGCTTGCGCCTCACGGGGCGTTCGCAATCTTACCCCATGCCCCTTGCTACAGCGCATGGGACAGGGGGGTCAAGATTTCTTGCCGGGACTCTCAGGCCCAATCCAGCCTTTGTCCTGTCATGCAGACGGGCAGGGTATCTTGTGGAAATTGGCCGAGCTGCTCGAACAGTGAAATAAAGTCAAACTGGTTGTATGCCTCAACGACGCGCCCGTTTTTGATACGCCCGATCATGCTTCCGGTCGCCTGAAGCGGGGCACCGTTGTCGGCCCGGGTTGTCCTGACATGCAGAATGGCCGAAACCCAATCACCATCTTCGATAACCTTGGGAATGTCGACCTGTATGTCGCCGAGAATATGCCGAAATGCCATAACCAGATCGCGAAATTCATCCGCGCCGACCTGCATTTCCGGGATCAGCCCCTCGGCCATGGTCTCCGGGGCAAAATATTGGTCGATTGCGTCGGTATTGCCGTTTTCCCAAACCTCCGAATACCACTCTCTGAGCACTTCTGCATGCGACATCTCGGTTCTCCTGTCATTATGAACAGAGCATCGCTGCAATCAGTGAATAAACTCTGAACATAAGAACAGAAGACTTCCGGAGTGAATTTGGGAAAATGCAGGTTTCTGTTGCCAGGTACCTGCGAACCCCGCCTTACGCGGCTAGGCGCAAGGGCTTAAGTTTCGGTCTTGTTACTGCTTACGCAGCAACTGCAACCGGAGCACGATTGTCGTTTGCAATTGTACTATTTTCGCCGGTAACGGTGGCAGACAGCCGAGACAAAGCTAACCCCTTTAGACGTTCGTCGATCCTATTTCGGCCCCATGATCCCCAAACGAGAGATTTTGGTGGAGCCGCCGGGTACCGCCCCCGGGTCCGATCCGCTTATTACGAGCGCGTTTATGTCCATAGTCCCGAAGGACTCTTCCTATATAAGTTAGCATACGCCCGGATGCAAACGGGGAAACGCCTGCAGTCTTTCTTATAAATTTTAAATAATTAGGTGGCCTTGTTGAAGTTCGCGAGGATCAGCCACAACGCCAGCACCAATTCGATTCCACCGAAGGTCAGTGCCTTGACCAGTGGTGGATTGTCGAGCACAACCGATACGAACCGCCCCAGTGCGGCACCCGCATAGACGACACCCAGCATCACATAGCCCATTGGATTATTCAGCAGCAAAACCACTGCACCGGTCACGACAAACAGCCCTCCGACCGAGGCGCGCATTTCGCTCAGCCCCATATTGCTGTCGGTTGGTGCCAAATCCAGCGAGGCAGCAGTAAAGGCAGGGGCAAGGAATCCAAACAAGCCGAAACCGATTGTCAGGATCGCGGCAACTACATTAAGTCCTGTGGTCATCATGCCCTCGTTAAACAGCTTTTTTGCGCCGGTCAGCGACATCCTGCGCCAGCTTTCGGGTATAGTTTTCAAGTTTTACGAGCGTTTCATCAACAATGTCGGGCTCTCTTTCTTGCAGAGCATCCACGATCCGGCTGTGCAGCGAGATGATCTCTTCGCGTGATCTTGCCGTGAAGGTAATCATGTTCATCAAAGGCTGCATCGCCTCAACCGCGCCCGCCAATTGATAGGACAGAACCGGATTTCCTGCGCCGTCGACCAGCGCACGATGGAAGGCCACATCAGAGGCGCAGAATGCTTCATCCGTAAGGCCGGGTTGTTCTTGTCGGAAAATTTCGGCTCGCATCGTTGCCAATTGATCCGCTGTTCGACGCTGCGCCGACAAAGGCGCGCAAGCGCGTTCCAGCGCATAGCGTGCCTCACAAGCAGTATCGAAATCTACGGCGTTCATAGACAGCAAAAGGGTCGATGTCGTGATTTGCTGCGAATACGCGTCTTCAAAGCTTAGACGATTGACAAAGGCCCCACCGGTCGCGCCGCGCTGCGTTCGGATCAGAGACTGTGCAGCAAGGCGTTTAAGGGCTTCGCGGACGGTCGGGCGCGAAACCTGAAATTGATCGGCAAGTTCCGCTTCGGACGGCAACCGCTCATCAACGATCAACTGCCCTGAGACGATCGCGTCACGGATAGCCTGAGCAATCTGCGCGGACAGATCTACAGGTTTTTGAGGGTCGATTTTCATAATCTTAGACATTTTTCTAATTTTTATTTGTCTGACATTTAAAAGTCTGACATTTGAAAAGCAAGGATTGAGTCGGGAGGCACAAGTGAGTCGCGCAGTTCTACGTAACGGCTTTTGGCTGGGCTTCTATGCTTTGATCCTGTGGGCGTGGTGGATGATGTTCACCATGAGCCGTGACATGGACCTTGACTGGATTGGTCGCCCGGGTCCGATGGGTCAGGCGATGGCAGCCATGGACCCGCGCATGGATATGTACATGCCCATGGCCGAGTTCGGCCCCCTTTTCTGGATGTGGGCGATTATGATGGCGGCCATGATGCTGCCCACGCTGGTTCCAACCTTGCGCAGTTATGATGACCTGATCCGCAGCGCTGACGGTACGCGCGCGGGATGGCTTGGCGTTCTTAGCGGCTATTTTCTCGTTTGGGTCGGCTTTGCCGCGCTCATCACCGGTGTGCAGCTTGCTCTTCTGTATGGCGGTGTGGTTGATATGCTGGGGATCTCCAAGTCCAACATACTCGCTGCCGGGCTCCTTATCGCCGTCGGAGCGTTCCAGTTCACCCGCGCAAAAGAAGTTTGCCATGGTGTGTGCCACGCCCCGATGACCTATTTCCTGGGCCATTGGAAAACAGGGTTTTCCGGCGGGGTGCGCATGGGGCTGGGCCTGGGCGCGTTTTGCGTGGGATGCTGTTGGGGCTTCATGGCGCTTGGGTTTGTCGGCGGCGTGATGAGCCTGTTGTGGATGGGCTTGGCGACACTGTTCATGGTTTTCGAAAAACTACCTCAGATCGGGCACGCTGTGACGCGGCCGCTGGGGTTTGCTCTGATAGCGGGCGGTCTTGTTCTGCTCGTTTTCCCTTTTGCTTACGGAGGATAAGTATATGGCTAAAAACAGAAAACAAGACGCTGACCGTTTACCGATCAGCCAGCGCATCGACAGCCGTATGCCCAATCCAAAGCGGCGCGAAATGAGCCCGACAGATTGGGCGATCAAGGGCGAACTGATACTGAACTGTTCCTGCGATGTGTTCTGCCCATGCGTCGTATCCCTGGGGGCGCACCCTCCGACGGAAGGGCACTGCCATGCATGGATGGGCGTGATCATCGACGAAGGTCACTATGAAGGCGAAGACCTCTCGGGGCTGAATGTCGGGCTGTTGGTCGATATTCCGGGTCGAATGGGCGAAGGCCAGTGGAAAGTCGCCGCTTACGTGGACGAACGCTCCAGCGGAAAAGCTTATAACGGCTTGCTGCAAATCTTCAGCGGCCAGGCGGGTGGCACGACCGGTCTGTTCACCATGTTGGTGAGCGAAATAATCGGTGCAGAACGCGCCCCGGTTCAAATTGAGCGTGACGGGAACAAACGCCGCATCTCGATTGGCCGCAAAATTCAGGGCGAGATCGAAATGATGGCAGGCAAAGATGCCGACCATCCGGTCATGGTTTCCAATTCCAAATACTGGATGGGTCCGGACATCATTGTCGCCCGCGGGACAAAGTCCAAGGTGCGCGATTATGGCCGGGTCTGGGACTTTGGTGGAAAGTCTGCGGAAATCTGCCCGATCGACTGGCACGGCCCCAAGTAGCGAGGATTTGCAATGGCACAGATTTCGCTTTCCCGTCGTTTGCGCCGTACCCCTTTTTCCGAAGGCGTTGAGGCTGCGGGTGTCAAGGCATACACGGTTTACAACCGCATGCTTTTGCCAACGGTTTTCGAATCCGTCGAGGACGATTACCGACATCTGAAAACTCATGTTCAGGTATGGGATGTCTCATGCGAGCGGCAGGTGGAACTGCGGGGGCCAGAGGCGACGCGACTGATGCAGATGCTGACTCCGCGTGATCTGCGAGGCATGCTTCCGGGACAATGTTTCTATGTTCCCATCGTGGATGAAACCGGCGGGATGCTGAATGATCCCGTCGCAGTGAAACTGTCTGAAGATCGCTGGTGGATCTCGATTGCGGACAGCGATTTGCTGCTATGGGTCAAGGGCATCGCGAACGGATATCGTCTGGACGTGCTCGTTGATGAGCCAGACGTGTCGCCGCTTGCAGTGCAAGGCCCCAAGGCAGACGAATTGATGTCACGAGTCTTTGGTGATCGCATTCGGGACGTCCGGTTTTTCAAGTTCGACATGTTCGACTTTCAAGGGCGCGATCTGGCCGTGGCCCGGTCGGGGTATTCCAAACAGGGTGGGTTCGAGATTTATGTCGAAGGGTCTGACATCGGGATGCCGTTGTGGAACGCCTTGTTCGAGGCAGGAAAAGACCTGAACGTTCGTGCGGGATGTCCGAACCTTATTGAACGTATCGAAGGCGGTTTGCTGTCGTACGGCAATGACATGACAGACGACAACACGCCGCATGAATGTGGCTTGGGCAAATTCTGCAACACGCATACGGCCATCGGTTGCATCGGACGGGACGCTTTGTTGCGCGTGGCCAAGGAAGGTCCGGTTCAGCAAATTCGGCCCCTGGCAATCGACGGAGACCCGGTACCTGCCTGTCGTGGCACGTGGCCGATTTTGGCCGACGGAAAACGGGTAGGGCAGGTGACCTCGGCCGCATGGTCCCCTGACTTCCAGACAAACGTGTCGATTGGGATGCTCCGGCTGAGCCATTGGGACGCGGGAACTGAAGTCATGGTTGAAACACCGCAAGGAACACGCCGCGCCGTCGTTCAGGAAAAATTCTGGATTTGATCACGTCGCCAGACGTGCAGCACACAAGAAATGAAAGGAAATCATATGTTTAACGCGTTGGTTATGGATAAGGACGAAGAAAGCGGGCTTGCAAGCGCCTCGATAAAGCAGCTTTCGACTGATGACCTGCCTCACGGTGAAGTCACCGTGGCTGTCGAATATTCTACCGTGAACTACAAGGACGGCCTGTGCTTGTCTGCAAAGGGCGGCGGACTGGTCAGAAACTATCCTCACGTGCCCGGCGTCGATTACAGCGGTACAGTCGAATCTTCGACCGACGATCGCTACAAACCTGGTGACAAAGTGGTTTCAACCGGCTGGCGCGTCGGCGAAGCTCATTGGGGCGGGTATGCGCAAAAGGCCAACGCTTTGGCCGATTGGCTGGTGCCTTTGCCCGACGGACTAAACACACAGCAGGCGATGGCGGTTGGTACTGCGGGATTCACGGCCATGCTGGCCGTAATGGCGCTGGAAGACCACGGCCTGACACCCGGTAACGGACCTGTTTTGGTGACTGGCGCCGCTGGTGGTGTCGGGTCTGTCGCGACCGCAATTCTTTCCAATCTCGGATATAAGGTCGCAGCCGTTACGGGCCGCCCCGAAGCGGGCGAATACCTCAAATCACTGGGTGCGACCACTATCGTCCCGCGTGAGGATCTGAATGAGACTGTCAAACGCCCATTGGAGAGCGAAACTTGGGCAGGATGCGTCGACGCAGTAGGCGGCGAGATGCTGGCGCGTGTTCTGGGTCAGATGAAGTACGGGGCATCCGTTGCAGCGGTTGGTCTGGCCGGTGGGGCGGGGCTTCCAGCCTCGGTCATTCCGTTCTTGTTGCGGGGCGTGAACCTTTTGGGCATCGACAGTGTGATGCAGCCTTACGAAAACCGCGTGCGTGCGTGGCAACGGGTGGCAACCGACCTGCCGATGGACAAGCTTGATGCGATGATTCAGCCCGCCACGTTGAATGATCTGCCACAATTGGGGGGCGATATCCTCAAAGGGCAGGTTAAAGGGCGTGTTGTTGTAGACGTAAACGCCTGATCCCGAAGTCTTCCTGGGGACCGACTGGTCAGTGGACCGGTCGGTCTTTTTGCCTTCTGAAGAACTCGAAAATACCGGAAACAACTCTGGTCATTGACGCATTTCCCCATCATCATTGCTATACATCCCAACCGTGATGTCTTATGAGCCTAGCAAATAGCACCTGAAGACGGGGAGTGAGCAGCATGTCTGACGATTTCGAACTGGACACTGACGATCTAAAGCGCCGCATGGATGGCGCCATGTCCAACCTCAGAACCGAGTTTGCGTCGCTGCGAACTGGTCGCGCGTCAGCGTCGATGCTGGAGCCGGTAATGGTTGACGCCTATGGCTCGATGACCCCAATCAACCAGGTTGGCACGGTAAACGTTCCCGAACCCCGTATGGTTACGGTGAACGTGTGGGACAAAGGTCTGGTTGGCAAAGTCGAAAAGGCCATTCGTGAAAGCGGGTTGGGAATTAACCCTCAACTGAACGGCACGATCATTATGCTGCCGATCCCCGAATTGAACGAAGAACGTCGCCGCGAACTTGGTAAGGTCGCGGGACAGTATGCGGAACATGCACGGGTCTCGATCCGCAATGTGCGCCGTGACGGTATGGACCAAATCAAGAAGGCCAAGGCTGACGGAATGTCCGAAGACGACCAGAAGTTCTGGGAAAGCGAAGTTCAGGACCTGACCGATGAGATGATCAAGTCCGTCGACGCCGCGCTTGAGACGAAACAGTCTGAAATCATGCAGGTTTGACGCCACAATGCCCGACACCGCACATACTGTACCAGTGGATGGCCCTCGTCACGTTGCCATAATTATGGATGGCAACGGTCGCTGGGCCCAGGCACGGGGCAGGCCGCGCTTGTTCGGGCATCAGGCAGGCGCGCGCCGAGTGCGTGACGTGGTCGAAGCGTGCCCGGGGCTGGGAGTCAAATATCTAACCGTCTTTGCGTTCTCGACCGAAAACTGGAAACGCACACAGGCAGAAGTTGCCGGTCTGATGAGCCTGTTCCGACGCTATATCATCAATGAAACACGAAACCTGACCAACAATGGGGTGCGGGTTCGGTTTATCGGTGATCGCGTTCGTCTGGATCGAAAGCTAATCGACCTGATGGATACTCTGGAAGACGCCACCAAGAACAATGATCTGGTACACTTGACCATTGCCATCAATTATGGCGGTCGGGATGAGGTTGCACGGGCCACGAAACGTCTGGCAAAGGATGTCGCGGAAGGGCGTCTGAAACCGGAAGATGTGGATGAGGAAACCCTGCCCAAGTATCTGGACACACATGTTCTTCCAGATCCTGACCTTGTTATTCGCACAAGCGGTGAAGCAAGGATTTCCAATTTCCTTCTGTGGCAATCCGCTTACTCGGAATATGAGTTTATCGACACGCTGTGGCCTGATTTCACCGCCGAGGAACTCGAGCGTTTGTGCCGCAATTTCGGGACGCGAGAGCGCCGGTTCGGAGCAATTTCAGCATGAGCGAAGGCCGATGGTCTGACCTGACGGCGCGCGTCCTGTCAGCGGCGGTTCTTGTCGCGATTGGCTCAATCGAGGTTTGGCTGGGCGGTCTTTGGTTTGAAGCCTTCATCGCAATTGCCTGTGGCCTGATGACATGGGAACTGGTCCGGATGATTGACCCGGATCGAACTGCGGTGGCTGTGCAATTGTCTATCCTGACGGGTGTGGCCGTTGTCCTAAGTTACCACGTGCCGCCGCTTTATAAGTTGCCGTTCCTGCTGGCACCGGCCCTTGTCGGGGCGGGGCAGATCAGTCGCGCCAAGGGGACATATGCACTGTTTGCCGCGTGGATTGCGGCTGCGGGCCTCGGGTTCATCTCAATCCGCGAAAACATGGGCTTTGGCTGGATGGTCTGGCTGATTGCCGTCGTGGTCGCCACAGATGTTGCGGGTTATTTCGTCGGCAAGGCATTTGGCGGCCCGAAATTCTGGCCGAAAGTCAGCCCTAAGAAAACGTGGTCGGGCACCGCCGGCGGGTGGGTTGCCGCTGCGTTGGTCGGGACTATTTTTGCCCTCTATGCCGGATTTGGCGTCTTGTTCGTATTAGTCTCGATACTCGCTTCGATGGCAAGTCAGGCCGGAGATATCATAGAAAGCGCCACCAAACGTAAGTTCGGAGTAAAGGACAGCTCGAACCTTATCCCCGGCCATGGTGGTTTTCTGGATCGCTTCGATGGGATGATGGGGGCCGCGTTGTTCGTGTTGATTGCCGGTCTGATTTACACTCCGGGTGCAATGTAATGCGCAAAGTTTCAATTTTTGGCGCGACGGGTTCCATCGGTCAAAACACGATAGACCTGATTGGCAGGGACCCGTCTGCATATGACGTCGTTGCACTTACTGGGGGCGCCAGTATTGAACAGCTTGCCAAGGACGCGCGTCGTTTGAACGCCGACTTGGCTGTGACAGCCCACGAGGACAGGCTGGGCGATCTTCGCGACGCATTGGCAGGCAGCGGTATTGAAGCGGCCGCCGGGCCGCAAGCTCTGGCCGAAGCAGCCGCGCGTCCGGCAGACTGGGTTATGTCGGCCATCGTCGGTTCGGCAGGCCTTCCGCCGGGTCTTGAGGCACTGAAGCAAGGCGCAACTCTTGCGCTTGCCAACAAGGAAACTCTGGTCTGCGCAGGCGCTCTTGTGCTTGAGACAGCGCGCAAGCATGACGCAAAGCTTCTGCCGGTCGACAGCGAACACTCTGCCGTGTTTCAGGCTCTGGTTGGCGAGGATATGCAGGCCGTCGAACGTATCATCATAACGGCAAGCGGCGGGGCATTTCGCGACTGGCCCCTTAGCGATTTGGCAAGCGCCACGGTCGAACAAGCGTCAAGCCACCCAAACTGGAATATGGGCCAAAGGATTACCATCGACAGTGCGTCGATGTTCAACAAAGCCCTTGAACTGATTGAGACGAAAGAGTTCTTCGGTATCGCACCATCTAAGATCGAAGTGTTGGTTCATCCCGAATCCATTGTGCACGCCTTGGTGGGATTTACTGATGGCGCGGTCATGGCCCATATGGGTGCGCCTGATATGCGCCATGCCATAGGATACGCCTTAAATTGGCCGGACCGACGCGACCTGCCGGTTGATCGGTTGAACCTTGCAAAATTGGGTCAAATTCGGTTCCACGACCCCGACGAGGCACGATACCCGGCCCTAAGGCTGGCGCGTCATGTGATGGAGCGGGGCGGGTTGTCAGGCGCAATCTTCAATGCGGCCAAGGAACGGGCGCTGGATCACTTTATCGACCGCAAGATCGGCTTTTTGGAAATGGCTGACATCGTCGAAACCGCTCTGGACAGGGCAGAGGCTGAAAGCAGCCTTATTGATGCCCCTTTGACACTTGATAACGTGCTGCAAACGGACCATCTGGCACGTAAGTGGGTAGATGAAACCGTAGCCCAACGCGCAGGATAGAATTTTGGACTTACTTTCACTGATCCCCCAATTCGGTAATCTAGTTTACACCATTGTTGCGTTTGTCATTGCGTTGTCGGTGATCGTGGCGGTGCATGAATACGGCCACTATATCGTAGGTCGGTGGTCAGGTATCCACGCCGAGGTATTTTCGATCGGGTTTGGCCCGGTCCTCTGGAGCCGAGTCGACAAGCGTGGAACACGGTGGCAGATCGCGGCGCTACCCTTTGGCGGATATGTGAAATTTCTGGGAGACGCCAATGCGGCATCGGGCAAGGACGAAACCGCCATGTCCGAGATCACGCAGCAAAGCCCGGAAGAGTTGCGCAGAACGATGCATGGCGCACCGCTTTGGGCGCGAGCGGCGACGGTGGCTGCCGGACCGATTTTCAATTTCGCCATGTCCATCTTGGTTTTTGGAATGATCTTCCTGTCTCAGGGCGTAACGAAAGAGCCGTTGACGGTTGGCGCACTCGCACCCTTGCCGGGTACAGTTCAGGAGCTTCGTGACGGGGATGAGATCATCGCCATTGCAGGCGTTCCACTTCCCGAATTTGGAGAAGAGGGGGTCTGGTCCGAGTTCTTGGAGGCGCTGCCCGTTGAACCTGTGCTGGACTACACGGTCGTCAGAGATGGTCAGACATTGGACGTTTCCGCCCCCTGGCTGATGCCTCCGCTAATCCAGCAGGTGGCCCCGCGCAGCGCCGCAATGGATATCGACCTGAAGCAGGGTGACGTCATCACTGCGGTTGACGGTGAGCCGATCTTTGCGTTCGAGCAGTTGAAGGACCACGTGGAAGCCTCTGACGGCAAGGTTCTTTTGCTGGACGTATGGCGCGACGGGGCCGAGTTGGAATTTGCGCTGGCACCACGTCGAACTGACGAACCTCAGCCGGACGGCGGTTTTGTCACCCATTGGCGGATCGGGATTGTCGGCGGCATGATGCTGGAACCAGCGACGGAACCGGCGGGTATAGGCGATTCCCTTTCTGGTGGCGTAAGGCAGACAATTCGGATCGTTGAAGGATCCCTTTCGGGGATTTGGCATATGGTTACAGGTGCTATCAGTACGTGTAACATGTCAGGGCCTATCGGAATTGCTGAGACCTCAGGGGCGATGGCAAGCCAAGGCGCGCAGAACTTCATCTTTTTCATAGCGGTGTTGTCGACGGCCGTTGGTCTTCTGAACCTGTTTCCGATCCCGGCTCTGGATGGCGGGCATCTGGTTTTCTACGCTTACGAGGCGGTTGCAGGCAAGCCACCCAGCGATGGTGTACTGCGCGTGCTCATGGGTGTCGGGGTTTCGTTGATCTTGGGCTTGATGCTTTTCTCGGTATCCAACGATTTGTTCTGCTGATTGTGGCGCGTTCGGCGCGGAAAGGCCGCATTTCCGCCTCAATTTATGGGTAATCTCTATGGCAATTGGATGATTGTTTCAGAGGATGCCATGACACGGGCCCTGCAAAAGTCGTATAAAAGCTTCAGCTTCCTATTCCTGTTGAACTGGGACTCGATCCTGTTCTTCGGCGCGACCGCTTTGGCGATGTTTGGATGCGCTTACCTGATCACGATGTGATTCTCGCATTTCACTGAAAAACAACAGTTGGCGACCTTCTGGGTCGCTTTACTTTTTGGGCTTTTGACAAGATTTCTGAATACCGCTACTCAAACTTAAAGTCCTGAAAATTTGGGTAGAGAAAAATATGACTGATAGGCGAGGCGCAGGCACATCCTGCGGAGGGCAGAAGCTGACAAACAATATTTTGTGGCGAACGCTATCCGTTTTTTCCCTTATTGTTTTAGTGAGTTTAGTGTCGGCGCCGCAGGTCGCACAGGCGCAGAGTTACACCATCAATTCCTTCGACGTTGACGGGAACCGTAGGATCGAAACATCCACGATTATTGCCCGTACTGGCATCCAGCCCGGACAGACCGTGACTGCCGGAGAATTGAACGACGCGTTCCAGCGTTTGCTTGACAGTGGTGTTTTTGAGACAGTCGAACTGACCCCGCGCGGCAATACTCTGCTGATCGAGGTTCAGGAATACCCGACGATCAACCAGATCAGCATCGAAGGAAACCGCCGCGTAAAAGATGACGTTCTGATCGAGGCGATCTCGTCGCAGCCACGCCGCGTATTCACGCCACAAGTCGCCGAAGCCGACGCGGATCTGATCGCCGAGATTTATTCGGCGCAGGGCAGGGTGTCGGCAACCGTCATTCCGCGCATCATTCGCCGCAGCGACAACCGCGTTGATCTTGTCTTTGAAATCGCTGAAGGCACGACAATCGAGGTTGAGCGCGTCAGCTTCGTCGGCAACCGTGCGTTTTCCGACCGTCGCCTGCGTCGGGTGCTGGAGACCAAGCAAGCCAATTTCCTGCGGACTTTCCTGCGGGGCGACACGTTTATCGCCGACCGGATCGAATTCGACAAACAGGTCATCCGCGATTTCTATCTGTCGCGAGGGTATGTCGACTTCCGCGTCAACAGCGCGAATGTGGAGTTCACCCGCGAACGTGATGCGTTTTTCCTAGTGATGAATATCACCGAAGGACAGAAGTTCTCGTTCGGTAAGATCTCGACCGTCAGCGAAATTCCCGGCGTCGATGCGGCTCCGTATCAGCAGGCGTTGAAAATCAAGCCCGGTGTGACTTATTCACCGTCGTTGGTTGAGAACTCGATCGCTCGTCAGGAGCGCCTGGGCATCAAGCAGGGTGTTGATTTCTTGCGCGTTGAACCGCGTGTCACGCGTAACCCACGCGACTTGACGTTGGATGTTCAGTTCGTCCTTACCAAAGGACCGCGTATCTTTGTTGAACGCATCGACATTGAAGGCAACACCACGACGCTGGACCGTGTCATCCGCCGTCAGTTCGACACCGTTGAAGGTGACCCTTTCAACCCGCGTGAAATCCGGCAGGCGGCCGAACGTATCCGTGCACTGGGCTTCTTTGCGGTGGCAGACGTTGAGCCGCGCGAAGGATCAACGGCCAGCCAGGTCATCGTCGACGTGGACGTGGAAGAACAACCAACCGGCTCGCTAAGCCTTGGTGGTAGCTACTCGGTTTCCGACGGTTTCGGGATTGCAATCGGCCTGAATGAATCGAACTTCCTTGGCCGAGGTCAGAACCTGGGTGTGACCCTGTCGACCGCGCAGGATGCCGAGCAATATACGCTGAACTTCACCGAACCCTACCTGTTGGGACGCCGGTTGCGTTTTGATCTCGGTCTGGGCCTGGCGTCCACGAACTCGAGTTTTGCAAGCTACGACACCGAGCGGGTTTTCTTCAATCCACAGCTTAGCTACTCGATTGGTGAGCTTTCCGCCTTGCGCGTGCGCTATGGCTGGGACCGCAGCGAGATGACGCAGCAGGATGACGAAGTAAACGGCGCTGTGATTTCGTCGGAGATTGATCAGGGCAAGCGTACAACCAGCTCCCTGGGCGTATCCTATGTGTACGACAGCCGGATTGGCGGCCTGAACCCGAATGCTGGTGTGTTGTTTGAAGTTGGTCTTGATGCCGCCGGTCTGGGCGGTGACAACGAGTACTACAAATCAACCGCCAGAGCGATCGCTCAAACCCGTGTCCTCAGCGAAGAAGTCGTCTTGCGCGCCACTCTTGAAGCGGGTGCTCTGCACTGGAGAGGTGACGACTTTAGCCGGACGATCGACCGATTTGTGCTTGGTCCGAACACGTTCCGCGGCTTTGAACCCGCGGGTCTTGGTCCGCGCGATCTGTCCAACGGTCAGGACGATGCGATTGGCGGCAACTACTACTGGGTTGCCAGATTTGAATCGGATTTCCCGCTGGGCCTGCCCGAGGAACTGGGACTGCGCGGTGGCGTGTTCTATGACGTGGGCAACCTGTACAACATCGACGATGTGAATACGGCCGGTGCTGATATCGTTGGTGCAAGTGGTTCAATTCGCCACGTCATCGGGGTGTCTGTGCTATGGGAAACACCGTTTGGACCGTTGCGGTTCAACTTCTCGAAGGCGTTGAAGAAAGAAGACTTCGACCAGGAGCAGAATTTCGACCTGACCATTCAGGCGCAATTCTGACCAGAGGATGATGAACTCATTATCTCTTAAACTGCAGGGCCCCCTTTGGGCCCTGTGTGTTTTTTTGACCATTTTCCTTGCCGGTTTTGCTCAGGCTCAGCAACTGGGGGTTCCGCAAACGGCGGTTCTGACGATTTCCAGTGAGCGTCTGTTCGCCGACTCCGAATTTGGCCAACGTGTCCTGCGTGAGATCGAGGCTGAGGGCACACTGTTGGCCGAAGAGAATGAACGGATCGTTGCCGAACTTAGTCGTGAGGAAAAAGACCTTACAGAGCAACGGGCCGAGCTTCCGCCGGAAGATTTTCGACCGCTAGCTGAAGCATTCGATGAAAAGGTGCAATCCCATCGGGACGGGCAGCGGGCAAAGCTGGACGCACTTGCGCGGCGGAGTGAAGAAGCCCAGCAGATGTTTTTTGAGTTGATTCAGCCCGTGCTGATAGACCTGCTTCGTGAATCCGGAGCAACTGTCATTATAGAACGTTCAAGTGTCTTTTTAAGCTCGGACCGCACAGATGTGACCGAATCTGCAATTGCCCGGATTAACGTGGTAATCGGGGACGGAAGCACAATAGAAAACCAGGCGAACGAATAGGTTTGCTTGCCCTTGGGGCGTGGTGTTGCTAACCACGCCGGAAAGAGCAATCCAGAACGGGACACCTTCATCATGAGTACGGAAACCAAGAGCGCAGACATTCAGCTGATCCAGCGGATTTTGCCGCACCGCTATCCGTTTCTGCTGGTGGACAAGGTCATCAACATCTCGGGCTATCAGTCTGCGGTCGGCATAAAAAACGTCACCATGAACGAACCGCATTTTCAGGGGCACTTTCCGGGTACTCCGATCATGCCGGGCGTCACCATCGTCGAGGCGATGGCGCAGACCGCCGGTGTGATGTTGGGCGTGGGCATGGATGTGATCGACAGCGAACTGCTGATCTATTTCATGAATATCGACAAATGCAAATTCCGCCGCAAAGTCGTACCGGGCGACGTGCTTGAGATGCATGTGGAAACTGTGCGTGGCAAAAAAGGTGGTAAGATTTTCAAGTTCAGCGGCCGTGCAACTGTTGAAGGTGAGGTTGCCGCCGAAGCTGAATTCTCGGCCTATGTTGATTGGGACATGGAAAAAACGACATGAGCGGCATTCACCCCAGCGCAATCATCGAAGACGGTGCGCAGATCGGTGAAAACTGCATCATCGGGCCGTTCTGCTACGTCGGGCCTCGGGTCAAACTGGGCGACCGGGTCGAGCTGAAATCGCATGTGGTCGTGACCGGCGATACTTCGGTCGGGGATGACACGGTCATCTTCAATTTCTCGGTGATCGGTGAGATTCCGCAGGACCTCAAATTCGGCGGCGAAAATACCCGCCTTGAAATCGGCAAGCGCAATCGCATCCGCGAGCATGTTACTGTAAATACGGGCACCGATGGCGGTGGCGGAGTGACCCGGATCGGGGATGATTGTCTGCTGATGGCAGGCGTTCACGTGGCTCACGACGTGCAGATCGGCGACCGGGTGATTATGGTGAACCATGCCGGGGCTGCCGGACACTGCATCATCGAAGATGACGTGATCGTGGGTGGTATTTCTGGACTGCATCAGTGGGTGCGAGTCGGACGCGGCGCGATAATCGGCGCGCTGACCATGGTACCGAACGACGTCATTCCCTATGGGCTGGTTCAGGCCCCACGCGGCGAGTTGGACGGGCTGAATCTGGTTGGTCTGAAACGCAAAGGTGTCTCCCGCGAAGATATCTCGGCCCTGCGCGCGGCCTTCCGTGAGCTATCGACGGGCGATGGCACATTTATGGAACGTGCGCAGCGTGTCGGCGCAGAAAACGAAAGCGAATACGTGCAACGGATCGTCGATTTTGTCACCGGACAGACAGACCGTTCTTTCCTGACCCCGAGGAAGTAACTCATGCTGGCGCTGATTGCGGGAACGGGCGCATTGCCGGATGAGGTGGTTAGCCACCTTGAGACCAAACCGATCATTTGCGCAATGGAGGGGTTCATCCCGGATAGGCTCACTGCCGATATCGTCTTTCCGTTGGAGCATCTGGGCAGTTTCATTGCCGATCTGAAAGGGCGCGGTGTTACCGAAATCTGTATGGCGGGTGCTGTGAAGCGGCCTCAGATAGACCCCTCGCGCATTGATTCCGCCACGATGCCTCTTGTACCCGTGATTCAGCAGGCGCTGATGTCCGGGGATGATAGTGCGCTGCGTGCAGTAATCGGCATTCTTGAAGAAACCGGTCTGAAAGTGCGCGCGGCCCATGAAATCGCACCGGCCTTGTTGCCGCAACTTGGTTGCTTGACTGACACGCAGCCGTCGGATGACGATCTGGCCGATGCAGACAGGGCGGCCGGTATTCTGCGCGCAATGGGAACTGCGGATGTTGGTCAGGCCTGTGCGGTTTCAAAAGGGCAAGCACTTGTTATTGAAAGCATCTTTGGCACTGACTGGATGCTGCAATCGCTGACCCAACGCCCCGATGCAGGCGGAGGGGTTTTGTTCAAAGCCCCTAAACCCGATCAGGACCGTCGTGCCGATCTTCCAACAATCGGCCCCGGCACAGTCTCGGGAGCCGTGGCTGCGGGTCTGACGGGTATCGTTATCGAAAAAGGCGGTGTCATTGTGTTGGATCAGGAGCGGGTCGTTGAAGAATGCGATCGCCTCGGCCTGTTTCTTTATGTCCGCGAGCGGGCCAACTGATGCGAGTTTTTCTGGTCGCCGGTGAACCTTCGGGCGACCGCCTTGGCGGTTCGCTGATGGAAGGGTTACGCAACCTTGTTCCTGATGTTGAGTTCGACGGGGTTGGCGGCCCCTTGATGCAGGCGCAGGGTCTAAACAGCCGCTTTCCTATGTCGGAACTCTCGGTAATGGGGCTGGTCGAGGTTCTGCCGAAGTTCTTTCACCTCAAGCGTCGCATTGCCGAAACTGCTCAGGCGGTTTTGGATATGAAGCCGGATGTTCTGATTACGATCGACAGCCCGGATTTTTCCTTGCGCGTCGCCAAGATTGTCAAAGCTCAAAGCAATATCAGAACCGTACACTATGTCGCGCCAAGCGTATGGGCGTGGCGACCGGGGCGTGCGGATAAAATGGCCAAAGTCATTGATCACGTTCTGGCGCTGCTGCCCTTTGAACCCCCCTACATGGAACGGGCGGGGATGGAATGTGATTTTGTCGGCCACCCTGTCGCCAATGAGCCGGTCGCCTCGGATCAGGAAATCACCAATTTTCGTACGGCCCATGAATTGGGTGATGCTCCGCTTTTGCTTGCTCTACCGGGTTCGCGCCGGGGTGAGGTTGATCGTTTGGCTCCGGTATTTGGACAGGCGCTTACACTTCTTCTTCGTGATCACCCGGACATGCGGGTGGTTGTTCCGACGGTTTCGCATATGGTCGATGCAGTCCGCGAGCATCTCAAAGACTGGCCGGGCAATCCGGTGATTGTGGACCCGCGCGACCTGCCAACAGATCAAGCTGTGGCGGAGAAGCGGGCTGCGTTTGCGTCGGCGGATCTGGCGTTGGCCGCCTCGGGCACTGTGTCACTGGAATTGGCCGCACAAAACACGCCGATGGTCATCGCCTACAAGCTAAGCTGGCTGACCCAAAAAATAGCTGAGCGGATGGTAAAACTGAAAACCGTGACGCTTGTGAATCTAGTCTCTGATACCCATGCAGTTCCGGAACGTCTGCTGGATGACTGCACTCCGGAACGCATATCTGAAGCGCTGGCCAAAGTTTATTCCAACCCCAAGGCGCAGCAGACAGCGATGGACGTGACAATGAATCGTCTGGGGCGCGGCGGCGAGGCTCCGGGCCTTCGTGCGGCACGAGCGGTGTTGGACAGGCTACCCGCGCGCCATGGTTGAACATATCCTATTTGCCATCTCTGCGGGCATCGTGACGATTTCGACCAACCTGGACAACCTCGTCATGTTGTTTGGACTGGTCATGGTGATGAAGACAGCACGCGCCGTTATTGGTTTTGCGGTTGCGCAAGTTTTGATCCTGTCGCTGTCGCTAGCCATTGCCAGCGGGTTGGATCAAACGAGCTTTCTGCACTGGGTCGGCTATCTTGGGGTTGTTCCTCTTGCGCTTGGCCTACGCGGTATTTGGCACCAGATGTCCGGCAAAGATGATCGCAAGATACCCGAACGCGGCGCGGTCACATCGGTGGTCGTCCTGTTTCTGAGCCTGTCAATCGACACACTTGCGGCGATGACGCCTTTGTTGGCGGATTCAACACCTGCATTCCGGGTAACCGCACTGATCGGAGCGGCCTTCGCGCTTACCGGATTGATTGCCTTGGCGAGCTGGGGTGCCCCTCGTGCGCAAAACCTTGGTCCACGCATCGCACGACTGGACAGAATAGCTCCTTACATCATGGTTTCCGTCGGTCTTTATATCCTGATCAACAGCCCAACAGACGCCTTGTGATATTGCTGAATCAGTAGCCGCGCCAAATCCAGCCGCCGCCAAAGATTCGGCTACCTTCAGACGCGTAAAAGACACAAGCCTGACCCGGAGAAATGCCTTCCTCGGGCGTCAGCAGCTCGACTTCGGCGGTGGTGTCTGACAGGGGGCGAACGATCGCGTCGCGCGGGGGTCGAGTGGACCGAACCTTGACCTTCAGGTGCCACTCGTCGCGCGACGTGAACGGCTCATCGCCCAGCCAGTTGATCTCGCGCACGGGGATTGTGCGGGTGGCCAGCATGTCCTTGGGGCCGACCACGACCTGCTTTTTGTCCACGTCCAGCTTGACCACGTAAAGCGGTTCGCTCAGGCCGCCGATGCCAAGCCCACGGCGTTGCCCGATCGTGTAGTGAATGACCCCGTCATGCTGCGCCAAAACGCGGCCATCGGCATGGACGATCTCGCCGGGTTCAGCCGCACCGGGGCGCAGTTTCTCGATCACGCTGGCATAGTTGCCATCGGGCACGAAACAGATGTCCTGACTATCGGGTTTGTCGGCCACGGCCAGCCCGTATTGCGCTGCCATCTCGCGCGTGGCGTCCTTCGAGGGCAGGTGGCCCAGCGGAAACCGCAGGAAATCCAGCTGCTCGGGCGTGGTCGAGAACAGGAAATAGGACTGATCGCGGTTCGCATCCTCGGCGCTGTGCAGTTCCGGGCCGTTCGGACCCATCTTGCGCTGGATATAGTGGCCGGTGGCCATGCAGTCGGCTTCGAGGTCTTTTGCAGTTTCCAGCAAGTCTTTGAATTTTACACGCTCGTTACACCGGATGCAGGGCACAGGGGTTGCACCAGCCAGATAGCTGTCGGCAAACTCGTAAATCACCGCGTCCTTAAAGATGTTCTCATAGTCCAGAACGTAGTGGGGAAAGCCGCGCTCTTCCGCCACGCGCCGCGCATCGTGGATGTCGATCCCTGCACAGCACGCGCCTTTCTTAGCCAGCGCCGCACCATGGTCATACAATTGCAGCGTCACGCCCACGACGTCATAGCCCTGATCGGCCAGATGTGCCGCCACAACAGAACTGTCCACACCACCAGACATGGCCACAACCACCCGCGTTTCCGACGGGGGTTTAGCAATGCCAAGCGAGTTCAGCGGTGTCTCGGTATCGAGGGCCATGACGATTCCAGTACGGATTAAGAAAGACCGGCAGAATATAGGAAAATTCTACACACTCTCAAGGGGTGGTTTCACCCAGCATTAAGTACGCTGGCCTCAGCTTTGTCGCAGCAGAAAAGGTTATGAAGATGTATTTGCACAAAGTTGAAGGACCACGGTCCGTAACCCTACCGGATGGAACGGTTTTGTCGCGCGCAGACCTTCCTCCGGCGGACACGACAAGATGGGTGGCGTCGCGCAAAGTCGTTGTTGTTCGCGGCGTACTTTACGGCCTGATCACGCTGTCTGACGCAAAGTCACGGTATGGGCTGAGCGATGAAGAGTTCAATTCCTGGGTTTCGGCCGTTGCAGAGCATGGAAAAGACGCCCTGAAAGTGACGGCTTTAAAAAAATATCGACAACCTAAAGATGAAAGTTAATAAGTGATTCAACGGTAACGTCAGATTAACCATTTTTGAGCAGGCTTAACCTAATTGGTACGTTGAACCGAATTGGAGCAGTAAATGCGTATACTTCTTGTCGAGGATGATCCCACTACGTCGAAAAGCATCGAATTGATGTTGACCCACGCCAACCTCAATGTCTATGCGACCGACCTCGGCGAGGAGGGTATCGATCTGGCAAAACTATATGATTACGACCTGATCCTTCTGGACCTGAACCTGCCTGATATGAATGGGCACGAAGTATTACGTCAATTGCGCATTGCGCGGGTTGAAACGCCGATCCTGATCCTGTCTGGCGCTGACGACACCGAAAGCAAAATCAAAGGTTTCGGTTTTGGTGCTGACGACTACATGACCAAACCTTTCCACCGTGAAGAACTGGTTGCACGTATTCACGCAATCATTCGCCGTTCCAAGGGCCATTCCCAATCCGTGATCCACACGGGCCGCGTCGCGGTGAACCTGGATGCCAAAACAGTCGAGGTCGAAGGCAAAGCCGTACACCTGACTGGCAAGGAGTACCAGATGCTAGAACTGTTGAGTTTGCGCAAAGGCACGACACTCACCAAGGAAATGTTCCTGAATCACCTCTATGGCGGCATGGACGAACCCGAACTTAAGATCATCGACGTCTTTATCTGCAAGCTGCGCAAGAAACTCAGCAACGCGACGGGCGGCGAAAACTATATCGAAACAGTTTGGGGCAGGGGATACGTCCTACGGGACCCACAAAGCAACAGCATGGACGACAGGCGGGTGGCGGTCGGCGCGTAACCCGGGTTTCGAAATCTGGCCGTTGGTTCAGAGCGGTACCCTCAGTCTATGAACGGCACGTCTGGACCTGAGAATAACCTCGCCCTATCACTGAGTTTCAAGATTACGTGACAGGGCGAGGGCATGAGCGATTCAATACCAGTATCCGAGCTGACAGAAGAACAGGCCCGATCCGAACTTGCACGGCTGGCCCCGCTGATTCTACAGGCCAACACACTGTACCACTCGGAAGACGCGCCCGAGATTTCGGACGCCGAGTATGACAGCCTCAAACAGCGAAACGCTGAGATTGAACGCCGCTTTCCGCACCTGAAAAGAACGGACAGCCCATCCGACCAGGTAGGTGCCCGACCTTCTGATGGGTTTTCTAAGGTTTCCCACGCCGTCCGGATGATGTCTCTTGGAAATGCCTTCAGCGAAGAAGACATCGTCGATTTTGACCGCTCAGTTCGCAAGTATTTGGGTTTGTCGGATACGCAGCCACTGTCCTTTACGGCGGAGCCAAAAATAGATGGTCTGTCTCTATCGCTGCGATATGAAAAGGGAACTTTGGTTCAGGCTGCGACCCGAGGGGATGGAGAGGTCGGCGAAAACGTGACTGCAAATGCGCGCACGATTTCCGATATTCCCCAGAGCATATCAGATGCACCTGATATTCTTGAGGTCCGGGGCGAAGTTTACATGTCGCACAAAGATTTTGAGGACCTGAATGCACGCCAGGAGGCTTTGGGTGACAAACTTTTTGCCAACCCGCGCAATGCCGCTGCGGGATCTCTCAGGCAACTGGATTCGGCAATCACCCGGTCGCGCCCGCTCAGGTTTTTTGCCTATGCATGGGGCGAATTGTCCGAACCTTTGGCCGACACGCAAATGGGCGCAATTGAACGTTTGGCAGGTTTTGGGTTTTCGACCAATCCACTGACCACCGTTTGTGACACCAAGGACCAGATCCTGAACCACTACCGAAGTATCGAAGCGCAGCGCGCAACGCTTGGGTATGACATTGATGGCGTCGTTTACAAAGTGAATGACCTGTCTTTGCAATCTCGGCTTGGATTCAGGTCCACGACCCCCAGGTGGGCAATTGCTCATAAGTTCCCAGCAGAACTCGCTTGGACTCGGCTTGAAGCAATTGACATTCAGGTTGGCCGAACAGGGGCGCTCAGCCCGGTCGCGCGCCTGCATCCGGTAACGGTCGGCGGTGTTGTCGTATCGAATGCGACGCTCCACAACGAAGACTACATCGTAGGGCGCGACGCCAAGGGTGGGATCATCCGGGACGGCAAGGATTTTCGCATCGGCGACTGGGTTCAGGTTTACCGGGCAGGTGATGTCATTCCCAAACTTGCGGATGTCGACATTTCCAAACGCCCGGTTGACGCAGAACCTTATGTGTTCCCAACGACTTGCCCAGAATGCCAAAGCGACGCGGTGCGCGAGGAAGGCGACGCCGTAAGGCGCTGTACAGGAGGCATAATCTGCCCAGCCCAAGCCGTTGAGAAGCTGAAGCACTTTGTCTCGCGTAAGGCATTCGACATCGAAGGTCTGGGTGCCAAACAAATTGAGATGTTCTATGACGACCCGGATCTTCCGGTCAGAACCCCGGTTGATATCTTCACCCTGCAAACCCGCGACGCCGCTAACCTGAACAAACTGGCGAACCGCAAGGGCTGGGGCGCGCAAAGCGCTGGTAACCTGTGGGCTGCGATTGATGAAAAGCGGGACATACCGTTCGGACGCCTTTTGTTTGCGCTGGGGATCCGCCACATGGGCGAAGCTGCGTCCAACTTAATCGCCAACCATTATGGGTCCTGGGACGAGTTCGAGGGCGCCATCACCGCCGCCGTGGATTTTGTCGGTCCTGAATGGGAAGACTTGCTGGCCATTGACGGGATCGGAGAGATCATGGCCCGCGCTTTGGTTTCAGCATTTGCCCAGAATGCCGAGCGGTCGAGCATCGACGCTCTGGTGGCGCAGTTGAACGTACAGGAAGCAACCAGACCCGACACCTCGGGCAGTCCTGTGGCTGGTAAAACGGTTGTCTTCACCGGCACACTGGAAAAAATGACCCGAGCCGAAGCCAAGGCACGGGCCGAATCCTTGGGTGCGAAAGTGTCCGGGTCGGTCAGCAAGAAAACCGATTTGCTCGTGGCTGGTCCGGGTGCCGGATCAAAGGCGAAAAAGGCGGCGGAATTGGGCATCGAAACGCTGGACGAAGACGGCTGGCTGACCCTGATCGGCGCGTCATGAGCAGCAGGCCCGAAGTCCTGTTCCCGCTGTTTGCCGGGCTAGAAACACTGGAAGGAGTGGGCCCCAAGACCGCGCAAACCCTGGTTCAGGCCGGGGTTGAAGCACCCCGGGATGTGCTTTTCGGTTTGCCCTATGCGGTAATAGATCGGCGTCGAAGGGACACAATCCAAGGCGCTGATCTTCCGACGACCCTGACAGTTGAGGTGACGGTGGGGCCGCACAGACCGCCGCGCAATAAAGGTGGCGCTTACCGTGTTCACGTCGAGGATTCGCAGGCAGATTTCCAACTGGTTTTCTTCCATGCACGCGGGGAATATTTGAAAAAGGTTCTGCCCGAAGGATCGCGACGGGTGATATCGGGCAAGCTTGAGCTGTTCGACGGTATAGCCCAGATGGTTCACCCCGATCATATGCTTCCGTTGGAAAGCGCCCGCGACATACCGGAGTTTGAACCGGTCTATCACCTGACTCAGGGGATAACGCAAAAGACGGCTTACAAGGCAGCTCGAAGCGTATTGTCCCGTGCGCCGGAACTGGCTGAGTGGATTGATCCGACGCAAGTCACCAAGCAAGAGTGGCCTGACTGGGCAACTGCAGTCAAAGCAGCCCACAACCCACAAGGCGCGGATGATATCGCAAGCCATGCCCCTACAAGACAACGCTTGGCCTATGATGAGTTGTTCGCTCATCAGATGACCCTCGCCTTGGCCCGGCAACGGGAGCGAAAGGCGAGGGGCGTTGTCAGTGTTGGAACAGGCGCGCTTCAATCCAAGGTTCTGGCGAGCCTTCCGTACAAGCCAACCGGCGCGCAGATGCGGGCAATTGATCAGATCGCGGCGGATATGGCCTCGGACGCGCGGATGAATCGTCTGTTGCAGGGGGATGTCGGTGCCGGCAAGACTCTGGTGGCATTCATGGCGCTGCTGGTCGCGGTCGAGGCCGGAGGGCAGGGCGTCATGATGGCTCCGACCGAGATACTTGCCCGTCAACATCTTGAAGGACTGCGCCCCCTTGCCGAAGAAGCCGGGATTGTTCTGGAGATACTGACAGGACGCGATAAAGGGGGTGAACGGCGCAACAAGTTGGATGCACTAAAAAAGGGTGACATTCAAATTTTGGTCGGAACCCATGCGGTCTTCCAAAATGACGTGGAATTTCGCGACTTGCGACTGGCGATCGTGGATGAGCAGCATCGATTTGGCGTTCGGCAAAGGATGGAACTGTCCGAAAAAGGACGTGGTGCCGATGTGTTGGTCATGACGGCGACGCCTATCCCGCGCAGTCTTGCGTTGGCCCAATATGGCGACATGGACGTGTCTGTTCTGGATGAAAAGCCTCCGGGCCGCAAACCCATCAAGACGGCTGTTGTCAGCACAGACCGTATGGAAGAAGTGATCACTCACCTTCGGCGGGCGATAGACGAGGGGCGGCAATGCTATTGGGTGTGCCCGCTGGTTGACGAGTCCGAAGTATTGGACCTCACAGCCGCTGAAGAGCGTTTCAAGCAGTTGCGCGCAATTCTCGGGGATAACGTGGTGGGTTTGGTGCATGGCCAAATGCCACCAGCGGACAAAGACGCGGCGATGAAAGCGTTTCAGGAAGGTCAGACCAAGGTTCTGGTCGCGACTACTGTTATCGAAGTCGGCGTAAACGTTCCCAACGCCACCATCATGGTCATCGAGCGAGCCGAGATCTTCGGTTTGGCGCAATTACACCAACTGCGCGGCCGTGTCGGTCGTGGAGAAGCGGATTCGACCTGCTTGTTGATGTACCAACCCCCGCTGAGTGAAGGGGGGCGAAAACGCCTGGAAGTTCTGCGCGAGACCGAGGATGGATTTCGGATATCCGAAACAGATCTGCAGATGCGCGGTGCCGGAGACCTTATTGGGACGGCGCAATCCGGGTCACCCAAATTTCGGATCGCTGATCTTGAGCGGCAAGCAGGTCTGATGGCCATCGCGCAAACGGATGCCAGAGCTTTTCTTGCGAAAGACCCAAAACTAAGCTCGGATAGGGGGCAGGCTGTGCGCGTTCTTCTCTGGCTGATGAGACAGGATCAGGCGATCCGTTTGATATCAGTGGGTTAGAGAGTAATTTCCCTTTAGTTCACAAATGTTCTCAAAAAGTTCTTTACCGACTCGGCAAAATATGAGAACAAAAGGTCAACAAAGGATTAAAGCTCTGACCGGAGGTGACCCATGTTAACCCAGATAAAGACCGCCATCACCCGCTCACAATCTACGATTTTGCAGGACGCAGCCGGTGCCGTTTCTTTGGTGGTTATTCTGATGGTTGCCCTCCACCTGCCCGGAGCGTTCTAACCTTTTCTGCCTGCGATCTCGTGCCGACCAAACCCGCGCTGTCATCCCCATCTCAGTCAAGGGTGACCTGCCTGTCCCAATTCCCTTGAAGGGGCCTTGCCTCGGCCCCGTGCGGACCTCCGGACCCACACGAGAAACGCACATCCTGCCGCCGCCCTTTCCGCCCGGAAGGTGCGGCGGTTTTTTTCTACAATTGCCCGGTTTTCATTATTTCCAGCATCGCCGACAGAACAGAGTTCACGGCGACAGAGGCCAATATCATCCCCATGACACGGCTGATGATCGCGGCTCCAGAATGGCCAATCAACCGAATGATAGGCTCGGCCAACAGCATAAGCACAAATGCAATGGCCACGACCGAAATCATGACAAGCGCCGTGATTCCCTGGTCAGCAACGCTGTATCTATTGTTGTCCGTCAGAATGACGATGGCCAACATGGCGCCGGGCGATGCCAAAGATGGAACCGCCAGCGGAAAAATGGCCGGGTTGTGCTGGTGCATCTTGTCTCTGATATCTTCCTCGGCGGCGCGTTGTTCGGTGTCCTGCTTGCTTTCGCCAAAAATCATGGTCAGCGCGAACAGGAACAGAATAATGCCACCTGCAACCTGAAATGAGTTCAGCCCGATATCCAGCGCCTCGATCAGCAATTGCCCGAAGACTAGAAAGAACAAAAGAATTCCAGCGCTGATAATTGACGCAACCAACGCCATCTTGCGCCTTGCTGCAGCCTCCAGCCCGGTGGTAACGGCAATGAAAACGGGGATCGTGCCGATGGGATCAATCACAACCCAAAGCGTGACGAAATGTTCCAGCAAGTTGTTCAAATCACAAACTCCCCCTGATTTCGCAGGAGGTTAGACTGAATTGCCGGAAAAAACTATGGTTACGCGCAGTTTGCTTGTTCAGCCTGTTCCATCGCTTCGGCCGTTGCATCCAAAGCAAGTAGAATCGAGGCATGGCGGTTCTTGTATTCGCGGGCAGGCATCAAAACCTCCAACCCGTCAAACGGGGCATCAGGGGCAGGGCCATCCTTTTTGAGCATATCGGCCAGTTGATCGCGCGCCGTTTCTATCTGCGCTCTGGTCGCGCCAACAACAGCGCCCCCGACAACGGCGGCCGATGCCTGACCCAAGGCACAGGCTTTCACATCCTGCCCAAATTCCGCAACACGTCCATCCTGAACCTTGACATCAACGGTCACGGTCGATCCGCAAAGAGGCGAGCGTTTCTTCACCGTCGCGTCCGGATTCTCAAGCCGGTCCAAATGGGGAATATCCGACGCCAGCGCCAGAATTCGGCCAGAGTATAACTTTATCAGGTCATTATCGCCGGACATGACTTCCCCTCGTTGACTGTTACTCATACATAGTGAGCATCCACCCGGATGCAAAAGGTTTTTATGATGCAAACACGCGCCACATTCGACCCGACCACTTTGAAGTATAACGATGCGGGTCTTATCCCGGCCATTGCTCAGGACGAAACCTCGGGCGAGGTGCTGATGATGGCGTGGATGAACGCGGAAGCCATTGAAAAAACGCTGGAAACAGGCCGCGTCACCTATTGGTCGCGTTCACGTCAGTCGTTTTGGATCAAAGGGGAAAGCTCTGGCCACACGCAGGAGTTGGTAGATTTCCGTGTGGATTGTGACCGTGATTGCCTGCTTGTTCTCGTAAATCAGACCGGCCCAGCCTGTCACACAAATCGGCGCAGCTGTTTTTATACTGCCGTTCGGGGCGGCGACGAGATCGAACTAATGTCACCTATGACATAAACCCACCATCGCCCTTATATCCGCTGGGGTCTGGCCGTCGGCTCGGTACTTTGCGATCGCGCGCGCATCGTCGCGTTTCGCAAGCCGTTTGCCGGTGTCATCACGGATCAATTTGTGATGGTGGTAAACCGGAGAGGTCAAGCCAAGTAGAGACTGCAATAGAACGTGGATCCGTGTTGCCTCAAACAGATCCTGCCCGCGCACCACATGACTAATGCCCTGTTCCGCGTCATCCAATACAACCGACAGGTGGTATGAAGTGCCCATATTCCTCCGGGACAAAACGACGTCACCGATCGTTTCGATCAATTCTTGCCCGCTGAAAGAAATCCACCCGGTTTCTCCTTCTGGCCCCGCTCCATCTTCTTGAAACCCTGCTGATTTTCCAAACAGATCAACTGCCCGGTGCACCGCCGCTTCCATGTCCAATCTCAACGGGACGGTTCGAGGCATCGGTCCGGTTCTATCCGATTTACCCTTGCAAGTACCCGGGTAGATTATCCCGTCTGGCCCAAGCAAGGGGGCACCTTCCTGCGGTGCTCCAACGGCTGCAGCAATATCGCGGCGATTGCACGTACAAGGATAAAGCAGTCCGTCATGCCAGAGCGCTTCAAGCGCGTGCTCATACACATCCAGCCGCAAAGATTGTCTCGTAACCGGCGTAGGCCAAGTAATTCCAAGCCAGTGTAAATCGTCGAAAATCTGGGTTTCCCATTGCAGGCGCGAACGTGCGCGGTCAATGTCTTCTATCCTGAGAAGAAACGAACCCCCATGCGATGCGGCCATATCACAGGCCAAAAGCGCCGAATACGCATGTCCAAGATGCAGGGGACCCGTCGGAGAGGGCGCAAACCTAGTTACAAATGTCACGACTTTTCAACAATATAGACGTCCGACTTGAGGTCCATGCCCGGCAGATGAGGGCCATGCTCACGAAACAGCAAACGTGTCGCCCCCATGTCCAGCCAATCGTTCAGGCGACAGGTATAGGCGTGATCTGCAAGTGTGTGATCGTTGAATGAAAACGCCAGCAGCCCCCCTTTGGGCAGAGCATTCATCAGCAGATCAAATGTCTCGGGCGGCGCGGCGCCGACGCTGATGACGCCAATGGCGGCAATCGCCTTGTACGCACCTTTCTGCAAGGGGTTTGGGTCGGCCAGATCGAACGTCGACAACCGTCTGTAAACGCCCTTGGCCTCTGCGCCTTCTAACATCTTTGGTGAAGGGTCTACGCCGTCGATGACCCTGAACCCAACAGCATGCAGCGCCTCGCCGGACAAACCAGTGCCACAGCCATAGTCCAGGACAGGTGTCTGAGGTTCGGGCATATGCGACCAAAGCGCCTCGGCAACGCGACCAGGGGTGACATAGCCATGGGCAGCCACTTCGGAATCATATGACGACGCCCATTTCTGATAGTGCGCGCGCGTAGCTTCAGGTGTGTCCAGCCCATACGCGTCTTTTAGGTAATCGTCGTTCATGCCCGTATGTTAGGCCGCTGACACGGGCTGCGTCCAGTCAGCAATGTGATAGCCACGCGGACCATTCGGCCTTGGCACGGTCCGTGTAGGCCTTGTAACGATCTTTCCGCCCCCTGCGGCCCCCTTTGAGGCCATCAACAGGACGAAACAGGCCGAAATTTACGTTCATGGGCTGAAACGTCTTGGCTTCGGCCCCGCCTGTAATGTGGTGAATCAAGGCACCCATGGCGCTGTCCTGCGGGACCGTCGGCATATCCTGCCCAAGGATTTCCGCGGCGGCCAGACGCCCCGCCAGCAATCCCATTGCCGCACTTTCCACATAACCCTCAACACCAGTGATCTGCCCGGCAAATCGAATGTTGGGCTTCGACTTCAACCGCATCTGCGAATCCAAGAGCGTGGGTGAATTGATGAAAGTGTTCCGGTGGATACCACCCAGGCGCGCGAAGCTTGCATTTTCCAAACCCGGGATCATCCGGAACACCTCGGTCTGAGCACCGTATTTCATCTTGGTCTGAAAGCCCACGATGTTGAACAGCGTGCCAAGCGCGTTGTCGCGCCTAAGCTGAACAACCGCATGGGGTTTCACATCGGGCTGATGCGGGTTGGTAAGGCCAACGGGTTTCATAGGGCCATGTCGGAGTGTCTCGCGCCCGCGTTCAGACATAACCTCAATCGGCAGGCAGCCGTCGAAATAGCCAGCGGTTTCGCCTTCGTGAAACTCGGTCTTGTCGGCGGCCAGCAGCGCGTCAATGAACGCCTCGTACTGATCCTGATCCATTGGGCAATTCAGATAAGCGGTGCGTTCTTCCTCGGTCTCGCCTTTGTCATATCGCGACTGCATCCATGCCTTGCTCATGTCGATGCTGTCTGCATATACGATCGGTGCGATCGCGTCGAAAAACGCCAATGAGTCCGCTCCGGTTTCCGCGCGGATCGATTCTCCGAGTGCTGTCGATGTCAAAGGCCCCGTCGCAAAGACCCATTTGCCGTCATCGGGCAGGGCGGTCACTTCCTCTTCGGAGATCCGCACACGGTCATGCGACTTGAGCTTTGCGGTAACGGCCTCGGCGAATGGGTCACGATCGACAGCAAGCGCACCCCCGGCTGGCAAACGGTATGCATCGGCTGTAGTCATGATCAAACCGTTTGCAGCGCGCATTTCCCAATGCAGCAACCCAACCGCATTTTGTTCGTCATCGTCCGAGCGGAACGAGTTCGAGCACACCATCTCGGCCAGGTTGCCGGTTTGGTGCGCAAAGGTGCCAACTTTGGGCCGCATTTCGTGGATGACCACGTCAACGCCCATTTCCGCTGCTTGCCAAGCTGCTTCGGACCCGGCCATGCCGCCGCCCACGATATGCAATGTCTGTGTCATGAGCTGCCACATAGGGCAGAGCGCACGCTAACGCAAACGACTGTTATTCAGAGAACAGATAAAAGGAGAGGTTTTTTTGGGATCGCCGCTGCGGGAATGTCAACGCCAGTGAGAGAAACCAGCTCGGAGGGACCTTCCGCCCACGGCGACCCAAAAGTATATGTAAGGCCTTAGCCTTGTCTCAGCATTGCCACAGTGTCGCCCTTTTGAAAAGTCCAAAAATACGAACAGTGGCGAAAAAAGTATAATATAGTCGCCTTATTGATCCCAATTTGGGGGTCTTTTTTCGATAAATGCGGATATTCCTTCTTCGGTATCCCGATGCAACATATTCTGTGCCATTACCTCACCCGTATACGCATAGGCTTGTTCAATGGGCATTTCCAGTTGCTGATAAAAGGCCTGTTTCCCGATTTTCACCGCTGATCCAAGCTTGGTCGCCAGTTGATTAGCCAGCGCCTGTGTCTCGTGCTCCAGCAGCATTTCTGGCGCCACGCGATTGACCAGACCCAGTTCAGACGCCCGTTCCGCCGAGATGAAATCACCGGTCGTCAGCATTTCGAAAGCACGCTTGCGCGGGATATTTCGGCTGAGGGCCACCATCGGCGTTGAACAGAACAAACCGATATTCACACCGTTGACACCAAACCGCGTCCCTTCGGCAGCAATCGCAAGATCGCAACTGGCAACCAATTGGCAACCCGCAGCCGTCGCAATCCCATGCACCTGTGCAATCACAGGCTGAGGAAGGCATTGGATCGACAGCATCATTCGGGTGCACTGGGCGAACAAGTCCTGAAAATACGCCTTTCCGCCATCTTCAGCCTGACGGCCAGCGGTCATCTGCTTTAGATCGTGGCCAGCGCAAAACCCTTTCCCGGCCCCCGAAAGGATAACGACGCGAATAGAACTGTCTTCTCGAAGCGCATCAAATTCCGCTTGCAGAGCGGCAAGCATTTCCTCGCTGAGGGCATTCAGGCGATCCGGCGCGTTCATCTTCAGCCTGGCAACGGCACCTGTGTCGCTACGTTCCAGAATTCCCATCTTGCCCTCCGATCTGATGTGAGGCCAACTCTAGGTCGGCAATTCGAGGAGGGGAAGTATGTCGTTGGTTTTGAACCGCGAAGAGCTGTCGGATTACATGGCGCAGGTGTTTCCGCAGGTACAGGATGACTTTGTCGTTGAAGACGTGACTGAAGATACGATTGTCATGCGACTGGTCGTCGAAGACAGGCACCTGAGGCCGGGCGGAACCGTATCGGGGCCCTCGATGTTCGGCTTGGCTGACGTCTGCGTTTACGCGCTCATCCTTGCGCGAAAGGGGCGATTGTCCCTTGCGGTTACAACGGGATGCTCGATGGACTTCATGCGCAAGCCAGATGGAGACAAGGACATGATTGCCCGTTGCAGGTTGCTAAAGCTTGGAAGGACTTTGGCGGTCGGAGATGTGCTTATGTACTCGGTAGGTTCGGACAAGCCGGTTGCCCGGGCCACAATGACGTATTCCCTTCCGCCGGAAGGGTCTTCAGCCGAATCTTTTGGATAAAAAATGGCCGGGCGAACCCGGCCAAGGAAGAGGTCCCTTATGGGACTGGGGAAAACCTATCCGTGCCAGAACGGACGATTGATCTCGCGGTCTGCCTGATGCCGGGTCAGCCCGACATCACGCAGCATCCGATCATCCAGTTTTGACAAATTGACCCTGCTGCGGCGTTGACGTTCCCACTTGGTGACAGTCGCCGCAAACCGCACGGCCAGCGCAGCGATCAAAGGCAGCCGAGGGCTGTCGTTCAGCAGCAAAAGGGCGGGGGTGTGCATTGCGCGTGTCATAGTGGGTATCCTTTCAATTGTATTGACACAAACGTAATATGTTCGGTATATTCACTTGATACATTCCCAATTGTGTCAAAATCAAAGGAAGAATTGTAATGGATACAATTTGGCCAGAGTCACTGCCAAAATCCAAAGGCCCCAAGTATACACTGGTGGCCGACACAATTCGAAAAGCAATTGATAACAAGTTACTGGACGTTGGAACCAAGCTTCCGCCGGTCCGTGAATTGGCGTATCGGTTACAAATCACGCCAGGGACCGTTGCACGAGCCTATACAATTTTGACCGATGAAGGATTGTTACAAGCCGAGGTAGGGCGCGGTACATTCGTGGCCCCTCCGAAATCACCGATTCTGGACGATGTCTGGGCGCGGCAATTGCATCTGCGGGATGGCAAATACAATACCAATGTCAGTCTGTTCAGCCCGCGATTGGCAGATGTGGGGCAGGTAACCCTTATCCGGGAATGCCTTAACAAGGTTTCGCAGGCAGATCCGGGGCTGTTCCTGAACTATCCGACCCGCGACTCCTATCAACCCGTTCGACAAGCTGTGGTCGAATGGTTGTCGGACCTGCCGTTGGGGGCGCTGTCACATGACGACATTGTACTGACACATGGCGGCCAGAACGGGCTTTGCCTTGTGTTTCAAACCATTTTGCGTGGACCTAAACCTGTCGTTCTGGTCGAAGACCTTTCCTATGCTGGGTTTCGGCGCGCGGGAGAGTTGATGCGTGCCGAAGTCGTCGGCGTGAAAATGGACAAGTGGGGAATTGATCCCCAAGCAATGGAACAAGTTTTGCGCCAAACCGCCGCGCAGGCCGTTTGTGTTTCGCCCGAGGTGCAGAATCCAACCGGCGCTCATGCTCCGCTGGAGCGGCGCAAGGAAATCGTGGAAGTCGCCCGCCGCTTTGATCTGCAAATCATCGAAGACGACTGCTATCGCATGGGCGACGCACGCGAACCCAGTTACCGCGCACTGGCGCCGGAACGCGGGTGGCATGTCTCGTCAATCTCAAAAACACTGACACCGGCATTGCGGGTTGGCTTTGCGATCGCGCCGCGGGAACGAAGTGTCGATCTACGTCGATCTGCGGAATACGGGTATTTTGGCCTTGCACAGCCTCTGGCGGAATTGACTCGGTTACTGTTGTCAGACCCAAGAACCCGACGGATCGCACAAGACGTGCGTCTGAAGATGGGTGAATATGTGCGCGTTACTGTCAACGCTCTTGGCGGTTTCGACCTGAGCTGGGCGCCGGATGTGCCATTTGTCTGGCTGAATTTGCCATCAGGCTGGCGCGCTGCTGCCTTCAGCCGCGCAGCCGAACGGGAAGGCATACAACTGAGGTCGGCCGACGAGTTCGCATTGCGTGACGGGCGCGCCCCAAACGCGGTACGCATTGCAATGAACGGCCATGTCTCTCTGGAACGGTTTGAAGAGGCAATGCAGCGGCTGAGATCCCTGTTGGACAATCCACCCGAGCAAATCAGCGTCTAACTATGGGGTAAAATAATACCTATTTTTTAAAGCATTGTTATTGAAGGATTTTATTCCAATTTGCGTTGTTGACGTGCACCACGCACCCCTCTAAATACGCTCCATCGAATTCGGGCCGCTCCGCCTTGGGGCGGTCTTTCACATCAAACAGGACTATCCTGCCATGAAAACCTTTTCTGCAACACCTGCAGACATCGACAAGAAATGGATCCTGATCGACGCCGAAGGCGTTGTTCTGGGCCGTCTTGCCTCGATCGTCGCCATGCGCCTGCGTGGCAAGCACAAAGCGTCGTTCACACCCAATATGGACATGGGCGACAATGTCATCGTGATCAACGCTGACAAAATCCAGATGACCGGCAAGAAGCGCGAAGAAAACTTCTACTGGCACACGGGTCACCCGGGCGGCATCAAATCCCGCACCAAGCAGCAGATCCTCGAGGGTGCACACCCTGAGCGCGTCGTGACCCAAGCGGTTAAGCGCATGCTGCCGGGTAACCGTCTGGCGCGTCAGCAGATGACCAACCTGCGCGTTTATGCCGGTGCCGAGCACCCTCATGAGGCGCAAGCGCCCGAAGTTCTGGACGTTAAGTCCATGAACAAGAAAAACACCCGGAGCTAATGACCGATGGCTGATCAGATCAATACTCTCGAAGAGCTGAGCGCCGTCGCAGGCGTTGAAACCGTAGCCGAAGAAGTCATCGCACGTGAGCCCGTGCGTGACGAACTGGGCCGCTCCTACGCCACCGGCAAGCGTAAAGACGCTGTTGCCCGCGTTTGGATCAAGCCGGGTTCCGGCAAGGTCACCGTCAACGGCAAAGACCAGGACAAGTACTTCGCTCGTCCCGTTCTGCAGCTGATCCTGCGCCAGCCTTTCCAGGTTGCCGGTGTAGAAGGTGAGTTCGACGTTGTTGCAACCGTCAAAGGCGGCGGCCTGACCGGTCAGGCCGGCGCGGTCAAGCACGGCATCTCGAAAGCACTGCAACTCTATGATCCGTCGCTGCGTGGCGCACTGAAGGCCGCTGGCTTCCTGACCCGCGACAGCCGCGTTGTGGAACGTAAGAAATACGGTAAGCGCAAAGCGCGTCGTTCGTTCCAGTTCTCGAAGCGTTAATCGCTGCGAATATCGAATTGGAAAGGGCTCGCGTCTGCGAGCCCTTTTTCTTTGGAACGGTTATTCTTCGTAGACTTTCTTCCAGACACCGTTGTCAACAACACTGACATAGACAGTATCCGCTCCCTGATGATCATCGGGACCATAGGTGATCTCATTCCCAACCAACTCATCGGTATAGTTCAGTGACTCCATCGCGGCGATAAAGCTGTCATGCGTCAGATCAGGTCCTGCGGCCTCGAGCGCCTTGACCATCATTTCAGCCGCTGCGTAGCCAAGCATCGAAAAACCTACAGGGTCTTCACCGGTTGCGGCTTTGTATTCCTCGATAAAGGCGGCAGGGGCAGGTTCCTCCGCGCGCGCCCACAGGTCCTGCCACGAGGCTGCGGCATAAAACCCGTCGGTCACTCCGCCCGGTACCTGAGCGACCACGGTCAGGAAACTGGCCGATGTGCCGAGGAATTTCATATCCTCCAAACCCATCTTCTTGGCTGTTCCGACGACTGTGATCACCTGACGGACCCCCAAGGCCATCGTTACAATGTCGCAGCCTTCTTCCTTGAGCTTGCTGAGCGATCCCACAAAATCGGTTTCATCCGGCTTGTGCGTTGTCTCAGCCGCGAACTCTATTCCGGCTTCTTCGGCACCGGCCTTGCTGCCTTCTAGAATTTCTTCACCAAAATCCGTGGGCAGGTACATCGTACACACCTTCTGCGACCCGAATTGGTCGGCGATGTATTTCACACCCACACGGCTTTGGTCATAGTAAGTCGAGAAGGACGTGAATTTGTTCTTCATCGGCTCTTGCAACATCTGTCGCGCGGCGGTCAGAGGGGCAACATTCGGAATACCCTTTGGATCCAATAGCTTGAACCCTGCAAGATTCATTGGTGTGCCCAATGATTGCATCATCGCAAAGACCTTGTCCCGGTTCAGCAGCTTGTTATAACCCTGCATCGCGCGCGGCATCTGATAACCGTTGTCTTCAACGACAAACCGGATCGTGCGCCCGTGCACGCCACCTTCGGCATTCACGCGATCAAACACCACGTTGGCCCCCTTGGTGGACGGCACTCCAACCGCAGCGAAAATACCGCTCAGATCATTGACCGATCCGATGACGATCTCATCATCTGTCACGCCCTGAGTTTGCGCGCTGGCGAATGTCGCCGAAGCGGTCAGCGCAGTAGCTGCAGCCATCCGTTTGATCAGAGTCCTCATGTTTTTCCTCCCTTTGGGTAATCCCTTGTCTATTTGTACATGTCTTCAATAAGGTGCCCGTGTTTCTTTTCGACAAAGCTGCGCTTAAGTTTCATGGTCGCAGTAAGTTCGTCGTCATCTGCTGTCAGCAAAACGTCGATCAGACGAAAATCCTTGATCTGCTCTACGCGCGCGAACTCTTTGTTGACCTCTGCAACTTCTGACGCGATCTGATCCTTCACGTCGGCAGCGGCACACAGAGATGCAAAGTTAGAGAACGGAATTTTTCGATCCTGCGCAAACTTCTCGACATTTTCCTGATCTATCATGATCAGCGCCGTCAGGAACTTTCGCTTGTCACCGATCACCACTGCGTCCGAGATATAGTGGCTGAATTTCAGACGACTTTCGATCTCGGCCGGGGTGATGTTCTTGCCGCCTGCGGTAATGATAATGTCCTTTAGCCGGCCTGTGATGGAAACATAGCCTTCCTTGTCAATCTGCCCTATGTCGCCGGTTTTCAGCCAGCCATCGGCCGTAAATGTCTCGGCGGTTTTTGCGTTATTACGCCAGTATCCTTGAAAGACGTTCAAACCTTTGATCTGGATCTCACCTTCGTCTGAGATGCGAACATCATTGCCGGGGACCGGTTTGCCAATCGTACCGACTTTATTGTCGTCGATGGTATTCAGCGTCGCCAAGCCAGAGGTCTCCGTCATCCCGAAACCTTCGACCAACGGCACACCAATGGCCCAATACCACTTGAGCAGATCGGTCGAGATTGGAGCGGCCCCACTACCGCCCCGTCGCATTTTGTCCATGCCGAGCATTCGGCGAAGGTTGCGCAGCACAAGGCGGTCCCACAGCCAGAATTTTGCAGCCACACCTGCAGGAACGGGTTGGCCGGACAGAATGTACTCTGCCCGGGCAAGCCCCGCCTTCAACGCCATCCCGAAAGCGGCACGGCCAGCAGGGGTTGCATCCTGCGTCATGATCTGGACCTGAGAATATACTTTCTCCCATACGCGCGGAACCGCGGTGAAGGTCGAAGGAGAAACCTCTTGCAGGTTCGAAAACACAGTCTCGGGGCTTTCTGCGAAATTAACCACGCACTTTGCGGCCAAAGGGAAATACACGGACACATCCCGTTCCAGGATATGGCACAGCGGCAAGAAACACAGTTGCTCATCCGTTTCATGGGTTGGCAGAGAATTGGCGCCACACTCAATGGCCGCCAGAACATTTTCATGGCTCAGCATTGCCCCCTTGGGGGCGCCCGTCGTACCCGAAGTATAAACCAGTAGCGCCGTGTCCTGCGGTGATGCCAAGGCGATTTCGGCCTCGAACCGATCAGGGTCTTCAGCCTCGGCCTGACGCCCGATGTCGTATAGGGCGTCGATCATCATACATCGGTCGTGGTCCAGATCGTGCAAGCCCTCATCCTCAAGGATGATGACGTTCAACAGGCCCGGAACTTCGGTTTCGATTTCTAAGTATTTGTCCAGTTGCTCTTCATTCTCGACCACCAGAAACCGGCTATCGCTGTCATTCACCAAGTACTTCAATTGGTTGGCGGAATCAGTTGTATAGACCCCCGAAGCGATCCCGCCCACGCATTGAATGCCCATATCGAACCAGGCCCATTCCTTGCGGTCCTCGGACAGGATCGAGACAACCTCACCCCGTTGCAAACCCAGCTTGCGCAGGGCGAGTCCGATCCACTTTGCGTGTTGCCAGTAATCAACCCAGGAATAGGCTTTCCAGATGCCGAAGTCCTTTTCCCGATGCGCCGTGCGCGGACCCAGATCGGCACAACGTTTCTGGAATAGCTGGCTGATGGTCTGGCATTCATCCACCAGCACGGGGCGTTGGCCGGGAGTGGCGTTGAATTGCACGCCGTTGATCTTGGTCTGAGGGGGCAGGGTGCTGATATTCATTCCACTCACCTCCAGGTCTTTCTGCGTTTCCAGCGGCGGTTTTCCCGCGCGCCTTCTTCCTCAACGCCCAAATAAAAGTTCTGAATATCTTCGGATTTCATCAAGACATCTGCGTCGCCATCCATCACGATGCGTCCGACTTCCATCACGTACCCATGATGCGCCAGTTCCAGCGCAGCATTAGCGTTTTGTTCGACCAGCATCATGGTCATGCTCTGCTCGTCATTAAGGCGTTTGAGGATTCCGAAAATCTCCTGCACCAGTAGGGGCGACAACCCAAGTGAGGGTTCGTCCAGCAGCATGATCCTCGGGTTCGCCATCAGCCCGCGCCCGATGGCAAGCATCTGTTGTTGCCCGCCCGACAGGGTTCCTGCCTCTTGACTCCGGCGCTCTTTGAGGATCGGGAAGTACGAAAACACCAGCTCGCGATCATGGTCGATCTGGCCCTTGTCTGTTGCCGTATAGGCCCCGAGGCTGAGGTTCTCGTCCACGGTCAACAGGGGGAACACCTCGCGCCCTTCGGGGACGTGGACAATGCCTTTCTGCACGACCTTATGTGGTTCGGACCCTTGGATTTCGTCGCCGTCAAAGGTGATCTTGCCCTTTTCAGGGTCCATCACGCCAGACACGGTTTTCATCAGCGTCGTCTTGCCCGCGCCATTCGCGCCTAGGATCGAGACGATCTGCCCCGGATGCACGTCCAGCGACACGCCGCGAATGGCCATGATCGGGCCATAGAAGCTTTCGACATTGCGGATGGTCAGGATCGGCGCGCTCATGAGGCTTTCCCCAGATACGCTTCGACCACCGCCGGATGCGACTGGACCTGCGCCGGAGTGCCAAGCGCCAGCATCGCGCCATCGGCCATTGCCAACACCCGGTCGGACACGCCCGAGACCAGCCCCATATCGTGTTCGACCATCAGCACCGTGATCCCCATCTGTCGCCGGATATCGTCGATCCACCAACGCATATCCGTCGTCTCCTCGACCGACAGGCCCGAGGCCGGTTCGTCCAACAACAGCAGCTTGGGATCGGTGGCCAATGCACGGGCGACCTCGACCACTTTGCGCACCCCGTAGGGTAGGCCCGAGATCATCTTGTCGCGGTACGCTTGAAGGTCGAGGAAGTCGATGATCTCTTCGACCTTTTCACGGTTCTCGACCTCTTGCCGCCGGGCCGAGGGCAGGAACAGTACCTCGGACAGCAGGTTGGTTTTGCGGTGCCGATGCCGCCCGACCAGCAGGTTCTGCAACACAGTCGCATGTTCGAACAATTCGATATTCTGAAACGTCCGCGCCACGCCATACGCTGCCACGCCCGAGGGCTTGACCTGCAGCAGATCATGCCCGTCAAAACGGATCGACCCGGCAAACGGATCGTAGAACCGCGAGATCAGGTTGAACACGGTCGATTTGCCCGCGCCGTTGGGGCCAACGATGGCAAAGACTTCGCCTTCCTCAACCGCAAAGGACAGGTCATTTACCGCAGTCAGGCCACCGAATTTCAGGGTCACGTTCTGGAACTCAAGCAAGCTCATCTCAGGCGCTCCGTCTTGAGGTAAGATTTCTGACGTTTGAACATGTCCTTGCGGTAGAAGGGGAACAGCTCGAACCATGTGCGGATTTTCAACCAGCGGCCATACATGCCCATCGGTTCGAACAGGATGAAGGCGATCAGGATCATGCCGAAGATGCCGAACTCCAACCCTGGAATTGCAACAGTATTGCCGCCGAACAGAGCGCCCACATATTCCTTTGAGATCGACAGGAATTGCGGAAGGAACCCGATAACAATAGCGCCAAGAAATGCACCGTGGATCGAGCCCAACCCGCCGATCACGATCATCATCAGCAGTTGAATCGAGATCACAACGCTGAAGGTTTCGTTGTTGAACGCGCCCGAGAACATCCCCATCAGCGCACCCGCCCATCCAGTGACGGCGCAGGATAGCGCGAATGAGATCATCTTGGTCCGCGCGATATCCACCCCCATCGCCTGCGCCGAAACTTCAGAGTCGCGCACCGCGATAAAGCTGCGTCCCAAAGGGGCACGCAGCAGATTAATATAGCCCAGCGTGACCAGAACCGTAACGCCCAAGACCAGCCAGAAGAATTGAACCGGGGTACCCCAACGGTCGATCGTCAGGCCAAAGATATCGACGCCTCCGATGAACTTACCGCCGACACCGCCCGTAAGAGGCTCGGCCAGTACGATCACGTCATCCATCAGAATCGACAGTGCCATGGTGAAGATCGCGAGGTAAATACCGTGCAACCGCAGGGCAGGGATGGCGACCGTCACGCCCGCGATCCCGGTTAGGATACCGGCCAACGGGAAAGCGATCAGGAAGGGCACTCCGGCCTCGAGAAGAATGACATTGGCATAGCAGCCAAAAGCCAGAAACGCCGCGTGGCCCAGACTGACTTGCCCGGTGTGGCCCGTCAGCACCATCAGGCCCAGACCGGCGATGGCCCAGATCAGGACGTTCGTCAGCTCACCCAGATAGAAGTCGTCCAGCCACCACGGAGCCGCTGCCACCACTGCCAGCAGAGCAAGGTAGAGGCCAAGCTGGTAGCCGTCTTTCCAAGGTCGGATGTCCTGCATGTAATTGGTTTTGAAAACAATCCGCATATGCCTAGACCTTTTTGACCCGAACCTGACTGAACAGCCCGTTGGGGCGGAAGATCAGCACCGCCAGCAACAGCGCATAGGGTGCAATCTGGCTGTATCCTGCAGCGATATAGCGGCTGGCAAAGGGCTCGATCACGCCGACGATCAATCCTCCGGCCAGCGCACCGGGTAGGCTGCCGAACCCGCCGATCACAGCCGCGGCAAACGCCTTGATCCCCAGTAGGCCCGTGGTTGGATCGACCGAACCTTTGGCGGCAAACAGGATTCCCGCGATACCGGCGACCACGCCAGCCAGCCCCCAGATAAACCCCTGAACACGTTTGACGGGGATACCCATGTAATAGGCCGCCAACTGGTTTTGCGATGCCCCCTGCATCGCCAGTCCCAGCTTCGTTCGGCTAAAGAAAATATAAAGCCCCCAGGTCAGCAAGACTGTAACGACGATAACCGCAACATCCTCCATCCCCAGCACGAGGCCACCAAAACGGACCTCTTTCCCGGCCAAAGGGTTCTGAAGCGTTTGTGGTTCATGCCCCCAGATCAACCCAGCCGCAAACCGGATCACGAAGCCCAATGCAATGGTCAAGATCACGACCGCCGTTTGGCTTTCGCCGAACAGTCGTCGGATGATTAACCGGTCCAGCAAATACCCCAGCGCACCCATGATCCCCAAAGAGATCGGCAACGCCATCCAGAAAGGAAGCCCCATATACTCGGTGTTTGTAAGCCCGATGGTGACAAATGCCCCTAGCATCATGAAATCGCCTTGCGCGAAATTCACAGCCTCGGTCGCCTTATAAATCAAAACAAAGCCAAGAGCGATCAGGCCATAGACACAGCCGTTCGCCAGCCCGCTGATCAACAGCTGAGCGTTGTCCAAGTTCACCTCCCATAACCGGTTCAACCGGTATTTTTGGCGCTCCGAACCTCCTCCTTTGTTCAGAGCTTTGTTCTACTATGGCGCGATTATCACCTTGCCGTCACCCTTTTTCAGCGCATCCGCCAGACCCGTCACCACGTTCCTAAGTGGAAGCCGTTGCGATACATCCGTTTTCCAGCGACCGTCAGCGAAACGCGCCTGCACTTCACCAACAACGCGCATCTGATCCTCAGGCGGGGTCGAGGTCATCCATTTCGTCAACCAAAACCCTTCGATCTGCTTTCCCATAAAAATTAGCTGGCCGGTCTGCGTCAGCGCAGGGGTTTCCGTGCTGAGCTTGCCATAACAAACCCAACGTGCACCGTTGGGCATGGCGCAAAAAATCTGCTCGGATATCTGGTCAGCAACTGCGTCCAGAAAAACCCGTGGCTTCAACTCAGAACTCAACTTGGAAAATTTCTCCAGCATCATTGGATCCGAGGTAACCAACACGTCGTGCGCCCCCAAGGCTTTCAGCGATTCAACCGCATCTGAACGACGAACGATCGCGATGGGCTTTAGCCCCAGGTCGCGCCCCAAACTGCACATCAGCTTACCCAGCTGGCTGGTCGCCGCTGACACGATGAAGGCCTCGCCCGAGTTCTTGGCGATGTCGACCATGGCCATGGCGGTCAGCGGGTTTACGATCTGTGCCGATCCATCCTCGTCACTGACATCTGGGCGCAGCGGAATACACATCAGCGCCTGGGTCACGACATATTCGGCCCAAGCCCCTGCGCCCGCCGCGATAAAAGCCACGCGTTTCCCTTGCAACGCCTCGGCGCCCGTGCCCGTTGCCACGACATCCCCACAGCCTTCGAACCCCGCTGCGGTACCTTTGACACGCGGCTGGCCGTATTCACCTTTGATGAAATGGATGTCCGACGGATTTACAGAAGAAGCCCTCAGCTTGATTAATACCTGACCAGGACCTGGTGCTGGTACCGGTAGATCAGCTTCCGCAAGCCAATCGGCGGCATCATCAATGAATGGTCCTGACGCTGTGTCCGAATAGCCGTCATGCGTCTGAATGACTGCAAACATTTTAGAGGGCAGGGCGGCCATCGCTAATCCTCTTCTTTGGGCGTTCTCCCCACGACGTGCCAAAAATTTTGACAAGACTTCGCGAAAACACTTCCAGGTTCGTGTCAGGTTTTCAGCCAGCCAAACAAAGGTTTCGCGCTACGTCAACTTTGTCGGAGACTTACCTAACGGAACTCCGCCACACGGCTAAAGCATCGGGCCGCCACCAATTTGGCGGCCCGGTTATTTATTGCCCCTGAAGCAGGGCCTGCAATTCCTGCAGTTTTGCTGCGAACAAGTCAGGAGAGGCTTTGATTTCGTCCAGAATGGATATGGCTTTCGTTTTCATATCCTGCGCCAGTGCGCTGTCCTGGACCGATGCAACCATCGCATCATAATCGAAATTTTGCACCGTCAGCGTGCCTTCTTCGATCCAGGAATTCAGCAGGTCCTGACCTTGCTCTGCCAAAGCAGCCACTTCTTCACCAGCTTGATTTGCAAGGTCCGCCGCTGCCTGACCTGCTTGATCTGTTGCGTCAGAGGCCTGTTCCGTAACCGACTCCACAGCGTCACTGACGGCATCACCTGCATCCTGAGCCGCTGATTGCAACCGTTCCGCAGGGGTCGGCTCGGGTTGATTCAAATAGTAGTAGATACCAGCACCAATAGCGGCGACCACTACACCTAACACGATAGTACGCGACATCGAAATCTCCTCAGAATATGTGTAACCGGGATGGCTTAAAGATAGGGATTATCCAAGGGGAAATCCTCGACCACGTCATCAATAAGCGAGATTAAGCTGGGCCACGCCGATCCCATGCGAAACACCGGCAACATCGCGCCACAAAGGCAAAAAAGCGCACAATACGTTTGGGGATAGTGGCGGAGAGACAGGGATTCGAACCCTGGGTGGGCTTGCACCCACAACGGTTTTCGAGACCGCCCCGTTCGACCACTCCGGCACCTCTCCGCGGGGGTCTGTGAGGGGGGGATTTAGTGAGGAACGCGCAGGGGTGCAAGCAGAAAATTCCTGAAATTCAATCTGACGGGATTTTCCATTGCCTGTTGGCGTAAAACGCCTAGGCTCTGATACCATGATACACTCTGCACGCTCTGCCTTTCGGTCGATTTCAGCCCTTGTTGCCACGCTTGCCACACTGTCCCTTCCGGCTGGTGCGGCCGATAGGGACCGGATCGAAGCCTTTCTAACCACCACCGGTTTCGACGTCGCATTGGAAAGCATCGCGCTGGCGTCGGCGTCGGCCCCGCAAATGCTGGGAATTGACCCCGACGGATTCGGCTCGGATTGGACACGCCTGACCGAAGAGGTCTTTGACACCGAAGACATGCACGAAACGGCCGTGTCGATATTGGAACAAACACTCAGCGACGATGCCCTGAACCACGCGGTCGAGTTCTACGCCTCGGATCTTGGGCAGCGGCTGGTCGAGGCCGAGAACGAATCTCATATGATCGAGGATGACGACACCAAGCAGCTTGAAGGTCAGGAAATCGTATCGGGTTTGGTTCAAGAGGGATCGAAAAGGGTGGAAAGCCTCAAACGCATGAACACGGCCATTGACGCCAGCGGAACAGCTCTGCGCGCCCTTCAGGAAATCCAGGTCCGATTCCTTTTGGCCGCCAGCGCGTCGGGCGTCATTGACCTTCAGCTTAGTGCCGACGAACTGCGCCAGATGATGCAGCAAAACGAAATCGGTATGCGACAGGCTTTGCAACTTTCCGCACTGGCAGGCGCGGCGTACACCTATCAAGGCTTTTCCGACGACGAGGTGATCGCCTATGCCGAAGCGTTGGAAGAACCCCTGATGCAGGAAGTATATGAGCTGTTAAACGCAATTCAGTACGAAATCATGGCGATGAAGTTCGAAGTGCTGGCGGTACGAATGGCGGATCTACATCCCGCACAGGATATCTGATGCGCTTCTTGACCGCTATGTTCGTCTCTGTGCTGTGGATCACTCCGCTGAGTGCCGCAGAAAAAGTGGACCGCCTGATGGAGGCGCTGCGCCTGTCCGAGGTTGTCGACATCCTGACAAGCGAAGGCAAAGCGCAAGCGCACACGATGAACGAAACCTTTCTGGGAAACTCAGGCGGTGAGTATTTTCACACCCAGATAGAAGACATCTATGATCCGGACTGGATACAAGATCAGATCTCCATGGCTTTCCTCGAAACCCTGACAGACAGCCAGTTGGACCGCGCAATCGTGTTTTTTGAGAGCGACTTGGGTCAAACGATCGTTTCGCTTGAAAACTCGGCGCGATTGGCAATTCAAGACGAAACCATCAAGGAAATGGCGCAGGACAGCTATTTCGCAATCGACCGTTCCTCGCAATCTTATCGGCTGATTGACGAATACATCAAGGTCAACGACCTGATCGAAAAGAATGTCGAGAGTTCCCTGAACGCCGATTACAACTTTTTCCGAGCGCTCACAGAAGATACAGGCGGTGACGGGACTGACTTGATTGAGCAATTGCTTCTCGACAAAGACAACATTGAACGAGAAACCGTTACGTGGCTCTATTCCTTTCTGCTTTTGGCTTATCAGCCGCTGACCGAGGCGCAGATGCGTGAAAACATTGCTTTCTCACGTACGGACACGGGCCGCGCCATGAATGATGCGTTTTTTCTTGGCTTCAATCGTATGTACGACGATGTGTATTACCGCCTCGGTCTAGCAGTTTCGCATGTCCTGAGCGGATCGGACCTGTAAACCGTATTTGATGTTGACTTTCCTCTTCAATCTATGGATAAGCGCGCATCCCGGCCGGATTTTCCGCGCCGGGTCTCGTTATTATTGACCCAAGGGGATACCCCGAAAGGTCGTCACACAGCCCGAAAAGGGCGCGCTGTTCGAGGTGGCTGAGGCCGTTAATGCCCGCAAGGGGACCATAGAACGCGGTTAGACAAAGGAAAGACGCAATGTTTGCGGTCCTCAAGACTGGCGGCAAGCAGTACAAGGTTCAGGCGGGCGATATCCTCCGCGTTGAAAAGCTGGCTGCCGACGCAGGTGAAAAAGTTCAATTCAACGATGTTCTGATGCTGGGCGGTGACGCTCCGGTTGTTGGCGCACCTTTCGTTGAAGGCGCAGGCGTTCAGGCCGAAGTGATCGAACAGATCAAAGGTGACAAGGTCATCAAATTCGTCAAGCGCCGTCGTAAGCACAGCTCGAAGCGTACCGTTGGCCACCGTCAGAAACTGACTCTGGTCAAGATCACCGACATCCTGTCGTCGGGCGCTGACAAGTCGGGCATCAAAGCTGCAACCGGTTCCGCACCGGCTGGCGAAGCTGCTCCGGCGGCGAAAAAGCCTGCAGCGAAGAAAGCTGAAGCCAAAGCAGAAGCACCCGCTGCTGCTGCTGCCGCTGACGATCTGACCAAGCTGAACGGTGTCGGCCCCGCCGCCGCCAAAAAGCTGAACGACGCAGGTATCGAGAGCTTTGCCGCTCTGGCCGCCTTGTCGGACGAGCAGATTGCTGCTATCGACACCGTCAAAGTGAAACCCGAATGGGTTGAACAGGCCAAAGAACTGGCCAAAGGCTAAGGAGAGAGAGAATGGCACATAAAAAAGCTGGCGGTTCCTCCCGTAACGGTCGCGACTCAGCGGGTCGTCGCCTTGGCGTAAAACTCTATGGTGGCCAAGCTGCCATCGCAGGCAACATCATCGTACGTCAGCGCGGCACCAAGTTCTGGCCGGGCGAAGGCGTTGGCATGGGCAAGGATCACACAATCTTTGCAACTGTTGATGGCGCCGTGAAGTTCCATAAGGGGCTCAAGAACCGCACCTTTATTTCGGTCCTGCCAGTGGCGGAGGCCGCAGAGTAAGCCGAAACCCATAAGGTTTAGAAATAAATGGGGGACCGGCAGAAAATGCCGGTCCCCTTTCTCGTTTTTAACACAGTTTTGACCTATGAGCCCGATGACACACGCAGCAAGCACCATACCACCCCTGTTTCAGGGACGGATTGCCCATGCGGTTGAAGATCGTCTGGGCCGCAAATATCTGATGTGGGCGTTAATTGGTTTCACTGTTGCGTCCGCAATTTACGTGTTGTTCGGAGGAGGAACGCACTCATGAAGCTTGAGACAATAATAAACCAGCCGGTGATAGAAACCGAGCGGTTCGACCTGCGCCCGTTGCGCCGGTCGGATATGGGTCTCATTGAACACTATGCAGGTGATGAACGCGTGGCGCGGATGACGACAGCAATCCCACATCCGCTGCCGCCTGGATCGACCGAAGCCTTTGTGACCCGTGCCATGTCCGATGACCGGGACGAGGATGTTTGGGCCATGGACGCGACCAAGGATGGCGGCCCCGAGCTTATTGGCTTGATTTCGTTGACGCGACTGGATCGCAACCAATCCGAGGTTGGCTATTGGGTCGCGCCCGTCTACTGGAACACGGGCGTCGCTTCGCTGGCTGTAGAAGCGTTGGTAAACTCCAACCCGTTGGAGAACGCCAACATGTTCGCCAGTGTATTTCAGGACAACCCTGCCTCGGCGCGGGTTCTGACTCATTGTGGGTTTGAATATCTGGGCGATGCGGAAAGCTATTCGGTGGCGCGCGATGCAAATGTGCCCACCTGGACATATACAAAGAAACTCTGACTTGTGGCCGATGGGGCCTTTGCAGTAGGGGACAGACATGAAATTTCTCGATCTTGCAAAGGTCTACATCCGGTCCGGGGCCGGTGGGGGCGGCTGCGTCAGCTTCCGGCGCGAAAAATACATCGAATATGGCGGCCCTGATGGCGGCGACGGCGGCAAAGGCGGTTCCGTTTGGGTTGAGGTTGTGGACAGCCTGAACACGCTGATCGACTTTCGCTATCAGCAGCATTTCTTTGCCAAGAACGGCCAACCCGGCCGCGGTCAGCAGCGTACCGGCAAGGATGGCGATGACATCGTCCTGCGCGTGCCTGTCGGCACCGAAATTCTGGACGAAGACGAAGAGACCGTCATCTGCGACCTGACCGAGGTTGGACAGCGCGTTCTGCTGGCCAAGGGCGGCAATGGCGGTTTCGGCAACCTGCATTTCAAATCGGCCACCAACCAGGCGCCACGCCGGGCCAATCCGGGGCAGGCAGGGATCGACCGCACCATCTGGTTGCGGCTCAAGCTGATCGCCGATGTCGGTCTGTTGGGGATGCCCAATGCGGGCAAATCGACCTTTCTGGCGGCGACCTCAAACGCACGACCCAAAATCGCGGATTATCCGTTTACCACGCTGCACCCCAATCTGGGCGTTGTGGGCGTGGATAACGTGGAATTTGTCGTCGCCGACATCCCCGGCCTGATCGAAGGCGCGCATGAGGGGCGCGGCATTGGAGATCGTTTTCTGGGCCACGTCGAACGTTGCGCTGTGTTGCTGCATCTGGTCGATGGAACCTCGGAATCCGCGGCCGAAGATTACCGCACCATCATTCACGAGCTTGAGGCCTATGGCGGAGAACTGGCCGAGAAACCTCGGATCACGGTGCTGAACAAGGTCGACGCGCTGGATGACGAGGAACAAGAACTGGCCAAGTCCGAGCTGGAAGAGGCGGTGGGCGGCCCCGTCATGGCCATGTCCGGTGTTGCGCATCTGGGCGTGACTGAGGTGCTGCGCGCGTTGCGTGCCGAAATTGACGACAATCGCGTGCGCCACAAACCCGCCGAGGAGGCCGCACCTTGGCAACCCTGACGTCGGCGAAACGACTGGTTGTAAAGATCGGGTCTGCCTTGCTGGTGGACCGAAATTCAGGGTTGTTGCGTTCAGATTGGCTGCATTCGCTGGCACAGGACGTAGCGTGGCTCAAGGGGCAGGGGACTGACGTTATTTTGGTGTCGTCCGGGTCAATCGCCTTAGGGCGGGGTGTGTTAGGGCTGCCTATGGAGACCCTGCCTCTGGAACAATCACAAGCCGCAGCCGCCGTTGGTCAGATCCGACTGGCTCGCGCTTATGAAGAGGCACTCACCCCGCACAATATTACGACAGCACAGGTTCTGGTGACGTTGGAGGACAGCGCCGACCGCCGCCGCTACCTGAACTCACGCGCGACGCTTGAGACATTGCTAAGCCTTGGCGTGGTGCCGATTGTCAACGAGAATGACACGGTCGCAACGGATGAGATCCGGTACGGCGACAATGATCGTCTGGCTGCCCAGATCGCCGTTACGGTGGGTGCGGATCAGTTGATCCTGCTGTCGGATGTGGATGGATTCTATACCGGCAACCCTGTTCAGGATGCCTCAGCCACACGCTATGACGTGATCGAGGAAATCACGCCAGAGATTGAAGAAATGGCGGGGGACGCCGGTTCAGGCCTGTCCAAGGGTGGGATGAAGACCAAATTGCTGGCGGCTAAGATGGCGACGGCGGCGGGTTGTGACATGGCAATCACCGAAGGATCGCCACTGAACCCACTGAAAACGCTTGAAAATGGCGCGAATTGCACATGGTTCACCGCCACGGTCGATCCGCACGCGGCGCGCAAACGATGGATCTCGGCGATGAAACCACGTGGTGAGATCGTAGTGGATGCAGGCGCGGCGAGGGCTCTTGGCAATGGTAAAAGCCTGCTGCCAGCAGGTATTGTCGAAGTGACCGGCGATTTCGGGCGCGGCGATCCTGTGGCAATCATCGACCCACAGGCGCGGCGGTTAGCGCAGGGGCTGAGCCGCTATACCGCGCAAGAGGCAGACGCAATCAAGGGCCGCAAGTCGTCCGAGATCGAAGCCACGCTGGGCTATCCCGGCCGCGCCGTTCTGATCCACAGGGACGACCTGGCGCTATGACAAACACACGAGAAAGGCACCTGAGATGAAGGATTTTGACAGCATTCCCGCCCTGATGGCTGATCTCGGTGCACGGGCGAAGGCCGCTTCGTCCGAACTGGCTTTTGCCAGTGCCGAGCGTAAGCACGCCGCCCTGATCGCCGCCGCCGATGCAGTATGGGCACGTCGCGCAGAGATCATCGAAGCCAACAAGAAAGACCTCGAGTTCGGGCGCGAAAAGGGCCTGAGCCCGGCCATGATGGATCGTCTGAAGCTGGACGAAGCCCGTGTGCAAGGTATGGTCGATGGGCTGCTAACCGTGGCTGATCAGGCTGACCCAGTCGGTGAGGTTCTTTCCGAATGGGACATGGCGTCCGGCCTCAACATTCAGCGCGTGCGTACACCGCTCGGCGTCATTGGCGTCATCTATGAAAGTCGCCCGAACGTGACGGCGGATGCCGGTGCCTTGTGCCTGAAATCAGGGAATGCCGTGATCCTGCGCGGCGGGTCCGAGAGCTTTCACTCTTCGAGCGCGATCCATGCCTGCCTGGTCGAAGGATTGAAGGCCGCGAACCTGCCCGAAGACGCTATTCAGTTAGTCCCCACACGGGATAGGGCGGCCGTTCAGGAATTGTTGCGAATGACCGACTATGTCGACGTCATTGTCCCGCGCGGCGGCAAAGGTCTGGTTGGGTTGGTGCAACGCGAAGCCCGCGTACCGGTCTTTGCGCATCTCGAAGGGATCGTGCACATCTATGTCGACAAAACCGCAGATATGCAGAAAACGCTGGATGTCGTGCTGAACGCCAAAACGCGGCGCACCGGAATTTGCGGGGCTGCTGAATGCCTGCTTATTCACGAGGACATAGCCGAGACATTAGGCCAAAGCGTCATACAGGAGTTACTGGCGGCAGGTGTCGAGGTTCACGCAGAAGGTTCTCTGGCTATCGAAGGCACCATTGACGCAACTGCCGAGGATTGGGGCAAAGAGTTCCTGGACAGCATCATTGCCGCCAAACCCGTACAGGATATTGACACGGCAATCGCGCACATCCGTCAATTTGGTTCGAACCATACGGATTGCATCATCACCGAAGATCAGGCCGCCGCAGATCGGTTCTTTGAACGTCTCGACAGCGCGATCCTAATGCACAATGCCTCGACCCAATTCGCCGATGGGGGGGAGTTTGGCATGGGTGCAGAAATCGGCATTGCCACGGGTAAAATGCATGCGCGTGGCCCAGTTGGTGCAGCACAACTGACCAGTTTCAAATATCTGGTTCGCGGGAACGGCACCGTCCGCAGTTAGTACCGGATCACAATTCGGGTTGCGGTGGTCTCTACTGCAACCCGTCGCCCCATTGCAGCGGCTGTATCCGGCAGAAGGGCGAATTGCACCTGCGCCGGGGTCACTTTGTCAACAAAACGGCCCGTTGGCAGGTTTTTCCAAAGGTCACCATCAAGGTTGAGCCTGTCGGCAACGCCTATGACGACCCAGTTTCGCCCGTCATTTTGCACTTTGACCTCACCGCCCAGTGGCATCGCGCTTTCGCAGCACATCATCGCCAGAAACGCCAGTTTGACCTGATTGCGCGGAACCGCTTCGGTCAAATGCCAGCTCACGCGCACCCGACCTGCCTTTTCCACATCGTTCAAAAGTTCGGTGACTTCAGCTCGACCAAGGGGCTGATCACTTGCGGACCCGAAGGCCACGCGAAAGAACCTTATCCGCGCCCCGGCGCTGCCCACGCTGCCTGCGATCAGCTCCATCTCGGGGCCTTGCGTACCGCCAACCATCTGTAACAGCTCCAGCCCGTTGGTGATCGCGCCAATTGGGCTGATCAGGTCGTGGCAGATCCGCGAGCCGATCAGTTCGGCCAGGTTGACGTCTGTAGCGCTCATGCGTACCTCCTGCTGTATCTGCCACCGGACCCGGAGCCCAGTCATGTCAGACCTCAATGCCATTCTTGCACCGGGCATGTATGTCCGCCACCCCGATTTCCCTGATTGGGGCATTGGACAGGTGCAGTCCAATATCGGTGGCAAAATCACCGTTAACTTCCGCGAGCAGGGGAAAGTGGTGATTGACGGATCGCGCATCGCCCTGATGCCCGTCTTTGATCCGTGAAACTGGTTTAGGAAAGGTTAACGTCCGGTCGGTCTTACCCTATGTTGCCATCCCCCCGAAACCTGCGGTATCAGCGCTGAAACAACACGGAACCTCAGATGCCGGACGCGGGCCCATCCTTCACCGTCAAACTTGCCGAGACAGAGGCCGAACTGCGCGCGGCGCAGCACCTTCGCTATGACGTGTTCGTGCGCGAACTGGGCGGCGGCGGAGAGATGGTCGACCACGAGGCCGGGCTTGAGCGGGATCGCTTCGATCCCTATTTCGACCACATGCTGGCCATCGACGACCAGAGCGGTGAAACTGTGGGCGTTTACAGGTTGTTACCGGGCGAACGTGCCGCTGAATTGGGCCAATTCTATTCTGAAGACGAATACGATTTAACTGTCCTGAAAGACAGCGGGCGCAAGCTGTTGGAACTGGGTCGTTCCTGCCTGCACCCCGACTATCGTGGTGGTACGGCGATGTACCATCTGTGGAATGGCTTGGCGACCTATGTGGCCGAACGACAGATCGAGGTTCTGTTCGGCGTTGCCAGCTTTCACGGCACCGATGTGCAGCCTCTGGCGCAGCCTCTGTCCATGCTGCATCACAACCATCTTGCCCCACCTGACTTAAGGGTCCGGGCGCAACCCGACGTGTTTCAGTCGATGAATATTGTCAACGCGGACGCGTTAGATCGTCGGGCGGCCATGGTGCAGGTACCCGCTCTGATCAAAGCCTATCTACGGCTGGGCGGGTTCGTGGGCGAGGGGGCGTTCATCGACCACGCCTTTAACACAACGGATGTGTGCCTGATCCTCGACACGGCGCGCATGAACGAACGCCAACGGCGAATTTATAGCGGAGCATGAAGCGTTGAGTGAATCGTCCTGGCACAGCGAAGATGCCCCTGACCCTATAGAACTTGGCCTTTCGGGCTGGGCGCTTGCCATTCTGCGGGGTGTACCGTTGGTTGTGTTGCTGCTTGGCGGCCTCGCCATCCTTCTCGTCCTGCGTCTGATCGAAATTCCCTTTTTCGGGCTGCGTCGTCCGGTGACTCCGTTCATTACGCAATTCGTCTGCCGAAATGCTCTGCGTATTCTCGGCATCGGGTTCAAAGCGTCTGGAGAGTTGATGACGCAGCGCGGAGCGGTTGTCGCAAACCACTCATCCTGGCTGGACATTTTTTCGCTGAACGCGCGCAAAAGAGTATACTTTGTGTCGAAGGCCGAGGTCGCCAAGTGGCCCGGCATCGGTTGGCTGGCCCGCGCAACTGGCACGGTTTTCATCGAAAGAAACCGCAAAAAGGCGCGCGAACAGACGCTTCTTTTTCAAGAGCGTTTGACCGCCGGTCACAAATTGCTGTTCTTCCCCGAGGGCACATCGACGGACGGATTGCGCGTTTTACCATTTAAAACAACGCTCTTTGCGGCGTTCTTCACAGATGAACTACGTGACTTCATGTACGTACAGCCGGTTTCGGTGATCTATCACGCGCCCCGAGGTAAGCCAGACAGGTTTTACGGATGGTGGGGCGACATGGACTTCGGACCGCATCTACTGAAAACACTCGGGGCACGGCGGCAGGGGTCTATCGAATTGATTTACCACACACCCGCTAAGGTCAGCGACTTCGCCAACCGCAAGGAACTGGCTGCGCATTGCGAAGCGGCCGTTCGTCACGCTCACAGTCTGGCGCAGCTTGAAAATTAAGGGCAAAAGCCTCTTGCGCTGCTATTAAACCTGCCGTATACGCGCGCCATTCAAACCCGCAGGCGGGGTTTGGGCTTTTTGAGGGAGACATCCTCATCAGGACCGCCGGTTGGAGCATCCGCTTCTTTCACCCCCGCCAAGGCGTAAACCGGAAAAGGAAAATAGCATGGCTCTTCCCGAGTTCACCATGCGTCAGCTGCTGGAAGCTGGCGTTCACTTTGGTCACCAGACACAGCGTTGGAATCCCCGCATGGGCCCGTTCATCTACGGCTCGCGCAATGGCATTCACATCATGGACCTGACCCAGACCGTTCCGATGCTGGATCAGGCGCTGCAGGCCGTTCGTGACACCGTCGCAAAAGGTGGCCGCGTTCTGTTCGTTGGCACCAAGCGTCAGGCCGCTGGCCCGATCGCCGAAGCGGCTGAAAAGTCTGCTCAGTACTACATGAACCACCGCTGGCTGGGCGGCACTCTGACCAACTGGAAAACCGTTTCCCAGTCGATCAACCGTCTGAACCAGATCGACGAAGCCATGGAATCGGGCGCTGAAGGCCTGACCAAGAAAGAGCGTCTGGGCATGGAGCGTGACCAGGCCAAGCTGCAGGCTTCGCTGGGCGGTATCCGCGAAATGGGCGGCGTTCCTGACCTGCTGTTCGTCATCGACGTCAAGAAAGAAGCACTGGCAATCGCCGAAGCCAACAAGCTGGGTATCCCAGTTGTAGCTGTTGTCGACACCAACTGCTCGCCCGATGGTGTGGACTACATCATCCCCGGCAACGACGACGCAGCCCGCGCAATCGGCCTGTACTGTGACCTGGCAGCACGTGCTGCGCTGGACGGTATGACCGCTCAGATGGGTGCCGCAGGCGTTGACCTGGGCGCGTTCGAAGAAGCTCCGGTTGAAGAAGCCGTTGCGGAAGAAGCGCCCGCAGAAGCCGACGCAGAAACCCCTGCCGAAGCGTAAGCTGCCCGTCACGTAAATGACATATGGGGCAGGGTATGACCTGCCCCAATTCCGTTTGAATTGAGGAGAGCCAAAAATGGCAATCACAGCAGCAATGGTAAAAGAACTGCGCGACTCGACCGGCGCAGGCATGATGGACGCGAAAAAAGCGCTGACCGAAACCGGCGGCAACATGGACGAGGCCGTTGATTGGCTGCGCACCAAAGGTCTGGCCAAGGCGGCCAAGAAATCGGGCCGTACCGCAGCAGAAGGTCTGGTTGCTGTTCACGTTGACGGTGGCAATGGTGTTGCTGTCGAAGTGAACTCGGAAACCGACTTCGTTGCGAAGAACGCCGAGTTCCAGGAAATGGTTGGCAAGATCGCATATGCAGCTGAAGGCGTCGACAATGTCGAAGCTCTGCTGGCGGCTGACTTGGGCGGCAAAAACGTCGCAGACACGCTGACCGACAAGATCGCCACCATCGGCGAAAACATGTCGGTGCGTCGTATGGCCAAGTTGTCGGGCGATATCGTTGTCTCCTACGTCCACAACGCTGCCACCAACGGCATGGGCAAAATCGGCGTTCTGGTCGCCCTGACCGGTGGCGACGAAACGATTGGCAAGCAGGTTGCGATGCACATCGCGGCTGTGAACCCGGCAGCTTTGTCTGAGGCCGATATGGATCCGGCGGTTGTCGAGAAGGAAAAGCAGGTTCAGATGGACATCGCCCGTGAATCCGGCAAGCCCGAGCAGGTGATCGAGAAGATGATCGAAGGCCGCATGAAGAAATTTGTCGCAGAATCGACCCTTCTGAACCAGTCCTTCGTTGTGAACCCTGACCTGACCGTTGAAGCAGCGGCCAAAGAAGCGGGAGCAACCATCACGGGCTTCGTCCGTTTGGAAGTTGGCGAAGGCATCGTTGTCGAAAAAGAAGACTTCGCAGCCGAAGTTGCCAAAGCCGCTCAGGGCTAATTTTAATCTCAGGACCTGCTTTGGGTTCTGAGATAACTGCAAAGGCCGGTGACGCATTGCGTGGCCGGCCTTTTGCTTGCGCAAATAAAAAAGGACACCGAAGTGTCCTGTGATTGTTGGTTAGAATGAGGGGCCCCGCATGATGGGGATGGTCGAGGCCCCCCACAATTTCCGACATAGGTACGTGGACGAATAGACGCCCCTTTGCCAGAGCGATCAGAGAGCTTTGTTATTGCAAAGATCCGACCAAATGTTCCCAGGCTAAAGCCACCACTCACGGAACAATATCACTTTGCAACCAAACGCTCAGATTCGGGAAGTCATGTTTTCCTTACCTAAGGTAAATTGACGCAGAGAAGCGTCAATTGCTCAGCGATTTTGCCTACATAATGAACATTTGGTTCTGCAGCGATGCTTTGAGAACAGCTTGAGCCGTCGTTTCCACGGCAAGCGACTCTCGTGCAAGCCTGAGATGCTTTTCGACAGTCGCTGCGGTCAGCCCCATCAGCAGGGCGATGTCCTGCGTCGTCTTACCGTCGCCCACCCATTCCAGAGCTTCGCGCTGCCGCTTGGTCAGCGCGCGGTTGGGGGCATTATAGGGCAGGGTCAAAATCTTGAGATGCGCGACATTGTTCATTAACAAAATGTCTTCGCCATGCTCGGCCCAAACCTCATCAACTTCTTCCTGTGTGCGCGAACCGCAGCCTGAAAGAGAGATTGCCCCCTTCGAACGCATAGACACCGAATTGAAGCTGACCGTATAACCAGCCGCGACACCCTTGGAACGATTGAACTCAATAACTTTGCGCTCAAGCTCTGTAAGCGTGCCGTCCTCCATCATGTCCTGAGTAATTTTCCAACTACCGGCGCCTTCGTTCTGCAACGCCCATTTCAACATCGGAGCGTTGAAATACAGACCATCCCGCAGGAACCCGTCCAGATAATCCCTGCCGTGGTTGGTCAGGATCACAAAGTCTTCGGGATCACCCAACGACGTTTCAGTTCTATAGCGCGTGAACCCATAGAGCAGGCGATTGAAACCATACTCGGCCATTTGCCTGCAATGAGCGTCCCAAAGCTCCTCCAGCGTTTTTGTATAGCTGAGAAAATGGAGATACTCTCTTAGCTTCATGTAGAAGCCCTTGCGTTCAAATGAGCCGATAGTGCATCCAGCGCCAATACATAGCTTTGCGGTCCAAACCCGCAAATTTGCCCGATTGCCACACGCGCAATGTACGAATTGTGCCGAAAGCTTTCGCGCGCATGGATATTGGACAGATGTACTTCGACCACAGGCAACTCAACTGACGCGATGGCATCCATCAACGCGATCGACGTGTGCGTAAACGCCCCAGCGTTCAGAACGATTCCGTGCTGGGTGTCCTTGGCAACGTGAATTGCATCAATAAGCTGACCTTCATGATTGGATTGGAAATGCGATACGTCCAAACCGACAGAACTGCCGTGTTTCACGCACAAACTTTCAATCATTTCAAGCGTGGTGCTGCCGTAAACCTCAGGCTGACGTGTGCCCAGAAGATTTAGGTTCGGACCGTTTAAAATCAGAGCTTTGTGCATAATCTCACTGTTCCTGTTTACAAGTTCATAAACGCGAAAAGGTAGGAATGTCCACCGCCTGCAATTTTTCAAACACAAGGGAATGGCCCTTCCCACACAGTTCCCTCAGGGCAGCTATTTACCTTCCCGAACTGCGCGCCACGACGAAAACCGCTTTGCCCAAGATGCCACCGTCGGCGGTGTCATCAAAATCAAACTCATGTCCCGTCCGGCGCGACGTTGAGTAAAGCTTGCATGTCGTCGCCGTTATCCCTGTTATCCAATCAGAAAGAACATTGGCGACACCGCAAAAAATGTCACGATCCCGGCCAAGCGCACCTTCAAATTGCAGTTGCGCGCCGGATAGCGGCAGTCTTTGCACGCCAAACCAAAGCTCGGAGGATAAAGATCATGACCCCAGAAACATTGTTCTCACTGAACGGCAAGACAGCGCTTGTGACAGGTGGCGCGACTGGAATTGGGCGCATGGCTGCTGAAGCCTTGGTTAGGGCAGGGGCCCATGTTCTGATCGCCTCGCGAAACAGCGACGCCTGTGAAGCCGTAGCGGAGGAGTTGAATGCCCTGGATGCCCCGGGCAGCGCCGAAGGGTTCGGAGGCGACGTCGGCACCAAAGAGGGAATCGACGACATGGTGTCCGAGGTTGGGCAGCGGACGGAAAGACTCGACATCCTTATGAACAATGCGGGCGTTACTTGGGGCGCACCGATGGGGCAGTTTCCCTACGAAGCCTGGGACAAAGTGATGTCTGTAAACGTCGCAGGGATTTTTGACCTGACCCAAAAACTGTTGCCAATGTTGATGAAGTCCGGCACGCCCGATGATCCTGCCCGCGTGGTCAACGTCGGATCCGTGATGGGAGAGGTCCCAATGGGGGATGGTGCCTATAGCTACTCGGCATCGAAGGCGGCGGTTTTGCACCTGACAAAGATCATGGCCAAGGAACTGTCACCATACAATGTCACCGTGAATGCGTTGGCACCGGGGCCGTTTGTTTCCCGAATGACAGCGTTCGCAACAGCGGACGAAGACGTAAGGGCCAAAGTAGGCAAATCCGTTCCGCTTGGCCGGGTCGGAAGCGAAGACGACATTGCCGGATGTATGCTGTTTCTCTGCGGGCGCGGGGGGAGCTATGTAACCGGAGCTGTCATTCCGGTTTCAGGCGGCATAAACGTCGTGACCGCTGGGAACATCTTCGCTGAGGCACTCTGAAAGTATGTCGCGTTAGACGCCGAAGTTTCTGAGCCTTCAAACTGACAAGCAGTTTGAGCTTACTGCGCTTAGACCAACCGACGACATCTAATCACGACGGACCGGATAGCTCTAGTTCAAGGTTTCCAAGGCTGTTCTTTCCAAAGAACATCTCAGACCCAACAAAGAACGTCGGCACACCGAATACGCCCTTTCTTACAGCAGCTTTTGTTTGATCCTTAAGCTGCTGTTTGACCTCGACACTTGTCATTGCCTCGCGCAGTTTGCGAACAGGCAATTCGTTTTCCTGCAGGATATCCATCAAAACGCCAAGTTCATCAACCTTTTGCCCATGCACCCAAATCGCATCAAATATGGCATCTACATATTTGGCTTCCCATGATTTTCCCGAGGCAAAAACTGCACCCCGCATGGCGAATTTCGTGTTTACGGGAAAGTGCGGGCTCATGTGGAAACTCAAACCGCGACGTCTGGCAAAACGGTGCAAGTCATGCGTGAGGTACGCGCTTTTCTGACGAATGTCGGAAAAGGCCCGAAACGGGCTTTGGTTGTTTGTGGCCTTGAAAACGGTTGCCAGCAACACCGGCACCAAGTCGATATTGACGCCGTGCATGTCCGCCAACTCCGGCAGTATCTTATGCGCAAGAAACGCATTTGGACTGCAAAAATCATAAATAAAATCTATGGCTTGCGACATGTTCTTCCTCCTGAAGGAATATGGCTACTACGCACTCACCACAAGCAAATGATTCTCTAACTGCTAACAGTTTAACAGACTGTTGCCTCTAAAGTGCGACAGCAGGCGAATTCCGCCGATTTCCTGCCGATCTGCTTGGTGATGCCTTATGAAATCGATTCACCCTACGGCATTCAGTCAGGGCAATTATTGAACGAAACGGGCTAGGCTGTTACGCCATGTCTTAAATCCAATTGGAGACCCCGCATGACCGAGGCAGAACGTATTCTCATAGACCTCTTGAACCTCGAAAGATTGGAAGTTGACCTTTATCGGGGCGTAGGGTCAGGTGGGGAAACATCCACACGGATATTCGGAGGGCAGGTGGTTGCCCAGGCGCTTGCCGCCGCGTATCGCACAGTGGACGAACGGCTGTGTCACTCCTTACATGCGTACTTTATTCGACCGGGTGATCCATCAATACCTGTTATTTATCAAGTAGATAGAGCTCGAGATGGAGGTTCATTCACTACGCGTCGAGTCGTTGCAATTCAACACGGAAAGCAAATCCTGAACATGTCCGCATCGTTTCATGTGCGCGACGAAGGCTGGGATCATCAGCATGATATGCCGCAACTGGAAAAGCCGGAATACTATCCGGCGCGCACAGAGTTAAAAGAAAAGTACCTGAGCGCGCTTCCGGAACGATTGCATGGCGAACTGATGCGTGAGCGTCCAATTGAGGTGCGCGAGGTCAACCATGTGCATCCTTTGAAACCCGCGAAAACAGATGATCGCAACCAAATGTGGATGCGCATGAATGCCGCCAAGCAAGCTGATGAAAGAACACAACAATTACTGCTTACCTATGCGTCAGACATGAGCCTGTTGAGTTCTGGTATGCGCCCACATGGGCTGAGCTGGTTCACAGGCGAAGTTAATGGCGCAAGCCTTGACCACGCGATGTGGTTTCACGCTCCGGTGCGGTTCGAGAACTGGCACTTATACTCAATGGATTCCCCGTGGACCGGCCGAGGCCGGAACTTTAATCGAGGCTCTATCTATTCCGAAGACGGAATCCTGGTGGCATCGGTTGCCCAGGAAGGGTTAATGCGGAAAGTTCAAAAGAATTCTTAAGGGTTTATTTTAACATTCGGATTCCGGGGAAACCGCTGTTTAGACGACTGCTATTCTGGCGCCGCACAGCATTAATTTAACCATAATACCGATTATGCGAACAGTCATTGTAGCCCTAAAGTGAAATATCGCAGGACTTCCATCCTGCGATTCCACAGCAGAATCCCTTAGTAAAACGCCTGCAATCCAGTTTGCGCGCGTCCCAGGATCAAGGCATGCACGTCATGCGTTCCTTCATAGGTGTTGACCGTCTCAAGGTTAACCATGTGGCGGATCACTTGGAATTCCAAAGAAATCCCGTTGCCGCCATGCATGTCGCGGGCCATGCGTGCGATTTCAAGCGCTTTACCACAGTTATTGCGCTTTACGATCGAGATCATCTCGGGCGCTGCTTCCGCTTGATCCATCAAACGACCGACACGCAGGCTGCCCTGCAACCCCAACGCAATCTCGGTCTGCATGTCAGCTAGCTTTCGTTGAAACAACTGTGTTTGGGCCAAGGGTTTGTCGAATTGCTTGCGATCCAAGCCGTACTGACGTGCGCCATGCCAACAAGCCTCGGCTGCGCCCATGACGCCCCAGCTAATTCCATAGCGTGCGCGATTCAGACAGCCAAACGGGCCTTTCAAACCTTGCACATTCGGTAACAAAGCATCGTCGCCCACTTCGACACCATCCAGAACGATCTCACCAGTGATCGACGCGCGCAAGCTCATCTTGTTTTGGATTTTCGGAGCACTCAGCCCCTTGAGGCCTTTTTCCAGAACGAACCCACGAATTTTACCGTCATGCGCATCCGACTTGGCCCAGATCACGAAGACATCCGAAATCGGCGAGTTCGAAATCCACATTTTGTTGCCGGTCAGCCGATAGCCGCCGTCAGTCTTTTCGGCACGGGTTTTCATACCAGCCGGGTCCGAACCAGCATCCGGTTCGGTAAGCCCGAAACACCCAATCCATTCACCGCTTGCAAGTTTGGGCAGATACTTTCGGCGTTGTTCTTCGCTGCCATAGGCATAGATCGGGTACATCACCAATGAGCTTTGAACCGACATCATCGAACGATAACCAGAGTCCACGCGCTCTACTTCACGGGCGACCAAACCATAGGAAACGTATCCCCCGCCCAATCCGCCGTATTCTTCAGGGATCGTCGTCCCCAACAGGCCCATTTCACCCATTTCCCGAAAAATCTCGGGGTCGGTTTCTTCGTTCTGAAAAGCGTCGGTGACTCGGGGCTGTAGCTTTTCCTGCGCATAAGCCCGCGCGCTGTCGGAAATCATCCGCTCGTCTTCCGTCAACTGATCAGACAGACGGAATGGATCGTCCCAGGCGAATTGCCCCAAGTCCGGTGCATCTTTGGCGCGCAAGGTGGGCTTCGTATTGGGGGCGTTCATGGTGTATCTCCGCTCAAATCTCTGGGCGCAAACTAACCTGTCAGCCCTTCAAATGACAGTAAGAGATTCGCAACCAACCATGAGTTTTTCTCATGGACGGATAGGTATGTCCCCTGCCCGGCTTTACCCCAGAGCGTAACCTGCACCACGTACGGTGCGTACGGGATCTTCTCCACCATGTTGGGTCAATGCTTTGCGCAACCGTCCGATATGCACATCTACCGTCCGGGTATCGACATAGATATCGCGGCCCCACACGCGGTCCAATAGCTGCTCACGACTCCAAACACGCCCGGGCTTTTCCATAAACGTACTCAGAAGCCGGAATTCTGTCGGCCCAAGTTTCAGGGGTTTACTGTCACGGCTAACCTTATGTGTTTCGGAATCCAGAATGATATCGCCGAACTCCAGCCTGATGCCCACTGTTGCTGGTCGTACGCGCCGCAGTTGAGTTCTGACCCGAGCCATCAGTTCGACAACCGAATATGGCTTGACCACGTAATCATCTGCTCCGGTTTCCAGACCGCGCACCTTGTCGACCTCTTCCGTGCGAGCAGACAGCATAATGATCGGAATGGAACGCGTATCGGCCCTTGATTTCAGCCTGCGGCAAACCTCGATCCCGCTGAGATTTGGCATCATCCAGTCCAGAACGATGATGTCCGGACTATCCTCATCGACCAAAAGCAGGGCCTCGTCCCCGTTCTCGGCCTTGGCCACCCGAAACCCCTCAGCCTCAAGGTTGTACGCCAGCACCTCACGCTGTGCCAGCTCATCTTCGACCACAAGAACGGTAGGTTGGTCGGCGGACATGTGTCAGATCTCCTGCGGGGTGTGCGACGTGATATCGGCCTTGGGTCGCGCCTCGGCGGGGCGTTCCCCCGTGACCAGATAGACGACCTGCTCGGCAATGGCGGTGACGTGGTCACCCATGCGTTCGATGTTCTTGGCAATGAAATGCAGGTGCATACAGGACGAAATGTTGCGCGGGTCTTCAGCCATGAATGTCAGAAACTCACGGAACAGGCCGTTATACATTTGGTCCACCTCTTCGTCACGGTTGATGACATCGGTGGCCAGTTCTGCGTCACGTTGGATATAGGCGTCCAGCGCGTCACGCAGCATATGTTCAACCTCGCGGGCCATACGGCGCAGGGCCGCGGCGCTGCCGTTGATTTCCCCCGCATTCACAAGAACCGTGGTGCGTTTGGCGATGTTCTTGGCATAGTCCCCAATACGTTCCAGATTGCCTGAAACCTTTAGCACCGACAGCACCAGACGCAGATCGCTGGCCGTTGGCGCACGCAAGGCGATAAGACGCGCAGTTTCTTCGTCGATCAGCTCTTCCAGCGCGTCAATAGCCTTGTCGCCTGCGCGGACCTGCTGGGCCAGTTCCTCATCTCGCGATTCCAGCGACCGTGCGGCGCCCATGATGGCGGCCTCAACCAGACCACCCATTTTCATGATGTGGGCCTGAATCGCTTCGAGATCGCGGTCGAAAGCGGATGCAATATGTTGTTCAGTCATGATCTGATACCTGTCCTCAACCGATCCGGCCGGTGATGTAGCTTTCGGTGCGGGGATCTTCGGGGTTGGTGAAGATCTGGCCTGTCTCGCCAAATTCAACGAGGTTCCCAAGGTGGAAAAACGCAGTTTTCTGGCTGACCCGTGCGGCTTGTTGCATCGAGTGGGTCACGATCACCACCGAATAGCGCGAACGCAACTCGTCAATCAGTTCCTCAACCTGCGCGGTTGCAATCGGATCAAGGGCCGAGCACGGCTCATCCATCAAAAGAACTTCCGGTGCAGTCGCGATTGCGCGTGCGATGCACAGACGCTGTTGTTGACCACCGGACAGGCCGGTGCCGGGGGCATCCAGACGATCCTTGACCTCATCCCAGATCGCGCCACGGCGCAGGGATTTCTCAACGATCTCATCGAGTTCCGCCTTGTTCTTGGCAAGACCATGGATGCGCGGGCCATAGGCCACGTTGTCATAGATCGACTTGGGGAACGGGTTCGGCTTTTGGAACACCATCCCCACCTTAGCGCGCAACTGCACCGGGTCGACGCGCTTGTCGTAAATATCTTCACCATCCAACAGGATGTCACCCTCAACCCGGCAGATGTCGATCGTGTCGTTCATCCGGTTCAGACAGCGCAGGAAGGTGGACTTGCCGCAACCCGACGGGCCAATGAACGCAGTCACAGTCTTTTCTTCAATCTCAACGTTCACGTCTTTGATGGCGTGAGTGTCGCCGTAATAGACCTGAACCTTGTTCGCGGCAATCTTGATAGCTTTGGAGTCCACGGCTCTCTCCACTCGTGTCATGTCGTTCATAATAAGCCCCTTACCAGCGGCGTTCAAAGCGGCGGCGCAGGATGACCGCGATGGTGTTCATTGTCACAAGGAAGATCAACAGGATGATGATGCCCCCCCATGCGCGTTCGTAAAAGGCCGGGTCGGCGCGTTTGGACCATTCATAGATTTGTGCAGGCATGGCCGAGTTCGGCGACAGGAAACCCGCAACAATCCCATCGGGCGGGTTCGACGCGATAAACCCAACCATCCCGATCAGCAGAAGCGGCGCGGTTTCGCCAAGCGCCTGTGCCAGACCGATGATGGTCCCGGTTAGAATGCCGGGTGCGGCCAGCGGCAGAACATGGTGGAACACCGCTTGCATCTTCGAGGCCCCTACCCCAAGCGCCGCATCGCGGATCGATGGCGGAACCGCCTTCAGCGAGGCGCGGGTCGAGATGATTATCGTCGGCAGCGTCATCAGCGTCAGCACCAGACCGCCCACCAGCGGCGCCGAGGTCGGTAGGTGCATGTAGTTGATGAAAACAGCCAGACCCAGAATACCGAACACAATCGACGGGACGGCGGCCAGGTTCGAGATGTTGACCTCGATGATATCGGTCAGCCGGTTCTGCGGCGCGAATTCCTCAAGATAGATCGAAGCGGCCACGCCAATCGGCAACGCCAGCGCCAGCACCACAAACATCATGAACAGTGATCCCAGCATTGATACGCCGATCCCCGCGGCCTCGGGCCGTTGGTCTGACGCGTCGGAACCAAAGATGAAATCGGGGTTGAAGGCCTTGTAAAGCACCCCTGCATCCCGCAGTTGATCAACAAAATCCAACTGTGCAGCCGTTATGCTTTTGTCATTGGCGATGGATTCACGCGTGACACGGCCCTTAATGTACCCATCTACGCGGCTGTTGACCAGAAAGCGGAAACTGACGGTTTTGCCAATCTCATCGGGGTTGGCGATCACGTAGTTCCGCAACTGAGCCTGCGACGACTTTGACAGGATCTTACCCATTTCTTTGGGTTTCAGATCCGTCTGAATGCCAAGTTTTTGTACTTCGGCCTCAAGCGCCGAGGCAATCAGCGGGGCGTAACCAAAGGTCGAGACCTTCTTGATATCCTCGATATTGCGGTCGCCCTTTTTGTCCAGCTTGTCGGCCTTCAGTTCGACATTCAGCTCAAGAAAGGTCTGCTGGAATGCGCCGGTACCTGCTGTCACGATATTCGTGACCAGAATGATCAGCATCAGCAGGCCGATCCCGATGGCGGCAATTCCGTACAGCTTGAACCGACCCTCGGCTGCGTTGCGGCGTTTGGTACGCGCGTCTTTCTCGAACAATGAGCCACCTTTGGGCTTCGCAGCAGGAGCAGCCCCAGGCGTTTGGGAAATATCGGTCATTCGTACTGCTCCCGGTATTTGCGTACGATATAAAGGGCGAAGATGTTCAGCCCCAGCGTGATGATGAACAGGGTCAGACCCAGCGCAAAAGCCACCAGCGTCTCAGGGCTGGCAAAGTCAGTATCGCCGGTCAACTGACTGACGATCCGGGTTGTGATCGTCGTCATCGCCTCAAACGGGTTGCCCGAGAACTTGGCGATTGCACCGGCGGCCATGACCACGATCATTGTTTCGCCAATGGCACGGCTGGCGGCCAACAGGATCGCACCCACGATACCCGGCAAAGCGGCGGGCAGAACCACCTGACGCACGGTTTCGGATTTTGTCGCGCCCAAACCCAAGGATCCATCGCGCATCGACTGCGGCACCGCGTTGATGATGTCATCCGACAGCGACGAAACAAACGGGATCAGCATGATGCCCATTACCAGCCCCGCAGTCAGCACCGCGTTCGAGCTAGCCATCCAGCCAACCCCGAGCGCACCGCCTTCACCGAACATCGACACCAATGCGGGGCCGACCGTCAAAAGGGCAAAAAGACCGTAAACGATGGTCGGGATACCGGCGAGAATCTCAAGCAACGGTTTCGCCACAGCGCGCGTCGCACCCGTGGCGTACTCCGACAGGTAGATCGCCGCGAACAGGCCAATCGGTACCGCGACCAGCAAAGCAATTAATGAGATATAGAGCGTACCCCACAGCAGCGGAAGGATCGACAGCTCTGACCCGCCACGGAAGTTGGGGGCCCATGTGCTGCCAAAGAAGAAGTCCTTCCAAGAATGAAGCTGGAAGAAGTTCAGCGTTTCAAAGAACATCGACAAAACGATGCCCACGGTCGTCAGGATCGCGATAGAAGCCGCCAGCAGCAGCAGTGCCAGAACCGCCTGCTCGACCACGTTACGGGCGCGGAATTCTTTATGCGTGCGGATATAGGCGAAGGCTGCCCCCAAAAGTGCGACAGCCAGAACAATGCCCTGCATGGCAACCGATCCGGTCGACGTCATACTGCGGTATTTTTGCGCCGCAATCAGGATCGGCTGAGAAATCTCCTGCGTCAGTACCTGCCCGGCGTCCTTTAGTGTTGCCGTCAGTTGATCAATATCCGAATTCGCGTCTTGGGCCTGCGCTTCGGTCATTGCGCCTGCGGCGACTGCCCCATCCAACCCAACGGCCACGCGACGTACTTCGCTCATTATGAGGCCGCGATCAGAACCTTCTGGGATCGACTGCTCGGGGATAAGGCTGGAAACCGTGCTGTTCACGATCATCGGCTGGGCAAGAAGCCATACAATCAAAACGCCAAGTGCCGGAACCAACGCAGACAGGGCGACATTGTACCCATAATAGGACGGCAGCGAATGCAACTCGCGCGCGTCTCCTCCTGCGCTTGCCAAGGCACGGGAGCGACCCGTGAAGAAACCGATCACTGCCAGCGCAAGCAGGATAAGCAGCAGCCAGGATAATGCCATGAGAACTCCGATGGTATCGCAAGTGGAGGAGTCAAAAAGAACCGGGGCGCGAAAATTACGCCCCGGTTCGGTTCACAAGATATATTAGGAACCGCCGCCCAGAACGGTTTCGTTCGCAACAGTTTCCTGTACTTTCGCCAGCTCAGGATCCGAGACCAGACCGTATTCCGCCAGCGGGCCGTCGGGGCCTGCGATCTCGTCCGCGACGAAGAACTCAGCATATTCTTTCAGACCGGGGATCACGCCAATGTGGGCTTTTTTCACGTAGAAGAACAGCGGGCGCGAAACCGGGTATTCACCCGAAGCAATGGATTCGGTCGAAGGAACAACGTCCGACATGGTCGCAACTTGCAGCTTGTCGGTGTTGTTCTCGTAGAAAGCCAGACCAAAGACGCCGATGCCGTCCTTGTTGCTGTCGATACGGGCCAGAGTTTCGGTGTAGTCGCCGTCGATGTCGACAGACACGCCGTCGGTGCGCAGCGCGATACAGGCTTTTTCAGCGGCTTTCTTGTCATCGCCGTTAGCGGCTTTGTAAACGTCAAAGTCGCCTAGGTGCTCGCACCCGGCCAGGATCACTTTGTCTTCGAACACTTCACGGGTACCGTGCTTGGTGCCGGGGATGAAGGCTGCAATCGGCTGCGCCGGGAACGCGGGGTTCACGTCGGCCCAGGTTTTGTTGGGGTTATCGACCAGTTCACCGTCAACAACGATCTGAGCGGACAGGGCCTTGTACCAATCTTCCGGGGTGAACTCGAACGAGTTGCCGTTAATGTCGGATGCGAAAACGATGCCGTCATAGCCGATCTGAACTTCGATGATGTCGGTTACACCGTTTTCGGCACAGGCTTTGATTTCTTTCTCGCGGATAGCGCGCGATGCGTTGGCAACGTCGATGGTGTTTTCGCCAACACCTTCACAAAAGCGCTTGAGGCCAGCGGACGAGCCACCCGATTCAACAACCGGCGTCGGAAAGTCAAAGTTCTCACCGAAGGCTTCAGCAACGATCGAAGCATAAGGCAGAACGGTCGAGGAACCGGCTACCTGAACCTGATCACGAGCAGCGGCAGCAGTGGCCGAGATTGCAGAGATGGCAAGAGCCGAAGCCGACAGTTTTACAAAGGACATTTCAGTCTCCCTGAAAAGATAGAATTTGATCACCCCCATGATGATCCTGCGGCACCCCTAAGAGCCGTGCGTAAGCCTTTTGTGACAGGTTTGTAACGCTTTTATGACACCTTGCTTTGTTTGAAGGTGACGTAACGAAAGAAAAGTCGGTCAAAAACTGACAAATTGGACGACCACAGATGGAAACTGAACCGGGTTACCCCGGCAAAATAACTGTAAACACGGAACCTTTTCCAAGGTCGCTTTCCACGCGCAGGCGACCGCGGTGGCGATTTACAATATGCTTCACAATCGCCAGGCCCAGCCCTGTTCCGCCCAGCTCACGCGATCTGTGACTGTCGGCGCGATAGAATCGCTCGGTCAGTCGCGGCAGATGTGTCGCATCGATTCCCGGCCCCTTGTCGATGACCTGCACCCGAACAGCAGGGCCACGCATCGCCGTATCCCGTTCCGATGACGTGATGCGCACTTCGACCACGCCACCGCTGCCGCCGTATTTGATACCGTTTTCGATCAAGTTGGTGAAAACCTGCCGCAACTGATCGCTGTCACCGGTTAACGTAACAGGCCCCTGATCCGCCGAAAGGGTCAGTTCGACACCGGCGTCCTCGGACAAAGGACGAACCGAGTTCAAAATCGACTGCATCATTCCCGTCAGTTCCAGTTGCTCTGTCGGGCGGATGCGTTCTTCGCTTTCAACCCGGTTCAATGAAAGCAAATCACCGACTAGCCTGTTCATGCGGTTGGCTTCCTCGGCCATGATCTTAAGAAACCGCTCACGCGCGACGGCATCGTCACGGGCCGGTCCCCGCAGGGTTTCAATGAACCCCATTAAGGCGGTCAGAGGGGTTCGCAGCTCATGACTGACATTGGCAACAAAGTCCCGGCGCATCTGACCGGCCTGCTCCAGATGGGTGACATCCTGAAAGATGGCCAACACAGCGCCGCCGGAAACCGCTCCGACGCCGTTCATGTACCGACACTGAACTTCGAAGGTTGTGTCCTGCGCCCCGTCATTTGCCAGATGACGCGTTTTCACCGGCCCTTTTGTTCGCAAGCTCTGCTCCATGGCTTCAATGACCTGAGGCTGCCTCAGGATCGTTGCGAAGTGCCGACCCTCGATCCCCGCGCCAAGCAAGGTTTTGGCGTCCGTGTTCGCCGCGATAATGCGTTCCGTTTGATCGACCACCAAAGCCGGCATAGGAACGGCAGCGACAAATTCGGTCAGCTGGTCATTTGACATGAAAAAAACCTCTTGGAGGTAATCAGACCGCCGTCATCGTATCCCGAAACCTGCGCATGTTGCTCTGGTAATGCAGGGCGCTTAGGGTCAGACCCTTTACGGCTGCATCGTCCAATGTGCGCACGACCTTGCCCGGTGATCCCATTACAAGTGAATTATCCGGGATCTCTTTGCCTTCCGTTATCAAAGCCCCCGCCCCGATCAGGCAATTCTTGCCAATCCTTGCCCCATTCAGGACGATCGCCCCCATTCCGATCAGAGAGTTTTCGCCAATCGTGCAGCCATGCAGCATGACCTTGTGGCCGATGGTGCAGTTCTTTCCAATAGTCAGGGGAAAACCTGCATCAATATGCATGACGCAGTTTTCCTGAACATTGCTGCCTTCGCCGATGCGGATCTCTTCGTGGTCGGCGCGGATGGTGCAACCAAACCAGACCGAGGCGCCCTGCTCCATCACCACCTTGCCGATCAGGTTGGCGTCCGGTGCAACCCATGTGTCATCGTGAATTTGCGGCTTATGCTCGCCCAAGGCGTAGATTGTCATGACAGGCCCTCAAATTCATTTTGTAGCGCGCGAACGTGGTTTTGAAGGCTGGGTTGCTGAATGCGGCGCATACGTTCGGCGCTGACGATGGTCTTCAGCTTTTCTTCCGTCGAATCCAGATCGTCATTGACCAGAACGTAATCGTAATACCCCCAATGGCTGATCTCGTCCCAGCTTTTGAGCATCCGTTTGGCGATCACGTCGTCACTGTCCTGGCCACGACTTTCCAACCGACGGCGCAGTTCCGGGATCGAGGGCGGCAGGATAAAGATCGAAAGCGCGTGTTTGCCAAGGTCCGAGTTGCGGATCTGAACCTCACCCTGCCAATCCACATCGAACAATACGTCTTTTCCGCTGTTGATCGACTCGCGGACAGGCCCGGCGGGTGAGCCGTAAAAGTTCCCGAAAACATGCGCGTGTTCCAGCATCTGCCCTTCGGCGACCTGCTGTTTGAACGCATCCTCCGTAAGAAAGAAATACTCGCGACCGTGTTCTTCGCCCCGACGCGGCGCGCGGGTGGTGGCCGAGACCGAAAACTCCAGATCGGTATCCCACTGCATCAACCGCTTGGCCAATGTGGATTTTCCTGCACCTGAGGGCGAGGACAGAATGATTAGTAGGCCGCGTCGATCCGCCATTTGGCGCTCCTGTCGTTATTCCACGTTCTGAACTTGTTCGCGCATCTGATCTATAACGGCTTTCAACTCAAGCCCTACCGAAGTCAGATCGGCACTTTGCGCCTTTGAACACAGGGTGTTGGCCTCTCGGTTGAACTCCTGCATCAGAAAGTCAAGCTTTCGGCCAACTGCAACGTCCTGATCCAGCAAGTCCCGCGCCGCCAAGACATGCGCTTTCAAGCGATCAATTTCTTCGGTGATATCGGCCTTGACCGCGATCAGTGCAAGTTCCTGCGCAACACGATCCGGGTCGGCACCCTGCGCGTTATCCATGACGCGCGTCAGGTTCTCGCGCAGCATTTCTGCGACCTTATCCTTTCGCTGCTCCGCCAGAATTGCAGCCTGTTCTGTCAACTCCGCTACCGTTTCCAATTGACCGTTCAATATTTGCGAAAGCGCCTGACCTTCGGTTTCGCGCATCGCAATAAATTCGGTCAAAAGCCCTGGGAATTCGGCGATTAGATGTTCGACCAATGGCGCAGGATCGTCTCCGTCGCTGCCTGCATCCAGCATACCCTTTAACGCGATAAGGTCGGACGCACGCGAAGGCGCCAGCGTGACATCCCGGGTTTCTGCCATTTGCTGCGTTTTTGCCAGCGCATCCAGCGCTGCCCCCATTGCGACTTCGTTCAATACAAGGTCCGGCGCAGATTCATCGCGGTTAAGCCGCAGGGACAGCGTGACGTTTCCCCGGCTCAGTGCCTTGGACAATTGTCCACGCAATGCGACCTCTAACCCGGTCAACCAGTCCGGGGCACGCACCCGCATGTCCAGCCCCTTGCCATTAACGCTGCGCATCTCCCACGTCCAGCTATGCGGCCCAAACGCCCCCTTGCCAGAGGCAAATCCGGTCATGGATCTGATCATGCCCGCCCTTTCGTCGCTGCTCGTCTCAGAATACTTGACCGCACCTAATGCCATCACAGCACGCAGGGCAAGAGTTTGCTGGGTTTCGCCTGAAGACACCTAAGTTAACCATTCATTAAAGAATTCCTCCAAGAGTGGCTCCACCCATGTCAGTTTGGCCCTTGTCAGAACTGGTCATTCGAAAGATGCCCCCGATATCTGGCATTTTAGGAAAATGATGGCCAATTGGCGTTAGGGCTATGAAATGAAAACCTTTTTCGGAAACGGGTCCGGGTCTAGCTTTGGAAAGATCATCGCGATGGATCGCTTTGACAGTGGCCGCATATTTTCGCCCCTCCGCCAGGCTGAGGCTTATTGGAGCGCGCTGCTGACGGGCGGCGAGGTTCCAATGCGATCGCAAATTGATCCACGCGGACTTGAGAACATTTTGGAAAACACCTTTATCCTCGAACGCATAGCACCCGGCCTGGCCCGTTTTCGCCTTGCGGGCAGTCATCTGAACAGGCTTGCCGGGATGGAGGTTCGGGGCATGCCCCTGACCGCCTTTTTCGAACCGTCGGCGCGATCTCAGGTTACAGAGATATTGGAGCAGGTTTTTGCAGGACCTGCGATTGCCGAGTTTGAACTTGAGGGGGCTGGAAAACCGGGGCGCGCCCATCTGGATGCGCGCATGATCCTCCTGCCGCTGAAGAGCGATTTAGGGGACGTAAGTCGCGTTTTGGGCGTACTTGCTAGCAATGGTGCCATTGGTGCTACGCCCAGACGGTTCGGCGTGCTTGGTCAGAAGGTTCGCACAGTGGCGTCCATTCAATCACCGCGCACGAACGTCGAACCGGCCTCAGCAGGTTTTGCCGAGGGCCAAAGGGAATTTGATCGCTCAACGTCCCATTTGCGTCTGGTTGTATCACGAGATGATTAGGTAACAAAAAAGCGGGCCTTAGCCCGCTTTTTCTATGAGTTAGCTCGCCGCACGTTTGCTGCGATCGCGCCTTAGGTTGGTCAGTTCCTCGGCTACAAGGAAGGCCAGTTCCAAGGACTGCGACGCGTTCAAACGAGGGTCGCAGGCGGTGTGGTAGCGGTCCGAAAGATCCTCTTCCGTCACGGCGCGCACGCCGCCCGTGCATTCGGTTACATCCAGACCGGTCATCTCGAAATGTACACCACCGGGGATGGTTCCTTCGGCCTGATGCACACCAAAGAAGTCGCGAACTTCACGCAGGACTGAATCAAACGGACGCGTCTTGTAGCCCGTTGCCGATTTGATGGTATTGCCGTGCATCGGATCGCAGACCCAGGTCACATTGGCACCTTCTTCCTTCACGGCTTTGACCAGCCGCGGCAGATGCTCACCGGCCTTACCCGCTCCGAACCGCGCGATCAGGGTCAGGCGACCCTCTTCGTTTTCGGGGTTCAGCTTGGACATCAGAACTTTCAGATCTTCCGCTGTCGTGGTTGGACCGCATTTGAGACCAATGGGGTTCAATACACCGCGGCAGAATTCCACGTGCGCGCCGTCGGGCTGACGGGTGCGGTCGCCGATCCAGATCATGTGGCCAGACCCGGCTAGCCAGTTGCCCGAAGTCGAATCCAGACGCGTCAACGCCTCTTCATATTCCAGCAGCAGACTTTCGTGGCTGGTATAGAACTCGACGGTCGAGAACTCATGCGTGGTGTCGGCGGTGATACCCGCCGCGTGCATAAAGTCGATCGTGTCCTGAATCCGGTCCGCGATCTCAGAGTATTTCTGAACGTCCTGTTCGTCCGTGAAGCCCAAAGTCCAAGAATGCACCATGCTCATATCCGCGAAACCGCCAGTCGAGAAGGCCCGCAACAGGTTCAGCGTCGCCGCGGCCTGCGTATAGGCCTGCAACATCTTGCCGGGATTCGGGATACGCGCCTCGGGCGTGAACGCCAGTTCGTTGATGATGTCACCACGATAGCTTGGCAGTTCCACACCATCGACAACCTCGGTCGGGGCGCTGCGCGGCTTGGCAAACTGTCCCGCCATCCGGCCAACTTTGACCACGGGAACTTTGGCGCCATACGTCAGCACCATCGCCATTTGCAGCATCACCTTGAAGGTATCACGGATTGCGTCGGCACTAAATTGTTCAAAGCTTTCAGCACAATCGCCACCTTGCAACAGGAACGCCTCGCCACGTCCGGCGGCGCCCAAAAGCTGTTTCAGGCGGCGCGCTTCCCCGGCAAAAACCAGCGGGGGATACTGAGAAAGCTGGGCCTCGACCTTAGACAGCGCGTCCGCGTCGGTATAATCTGGCATTTGAACCCGGGGCTTGTTGCGCCAGTTCGATTTTTGCCACTCGGTCATAGCTTTGATCTCCGCTGAAGTATTCAGGTCGTCTCTATACAAAATGCAATGAAGAGTGACCATATACGATTTGCGCCTCTTGACGCGGGAAACAAGCTTTGATCATGGTTGCTGTCAAATCTGTCGCCGACGCAACGTCATCAGGCGCCGAATCAAGGACACCTCGCCATGCAAGAGCAACGCCAAGTTGTCACGGTGGAAGACACTGCGGCCAACCCTAAGAATTTCGTATTTGTCTTGCTGGACAAATTTTCGCTGCTGTCCTTTGCTTCGGCGCTGGATAGCCTGCGTATTGCCAATCGCATGGCCGACAAAGAACTGTATTCGTGGACTTTTGCAGGTGAAGGCGGTGATACCGTCAAATGCTCGGCCGGGACCGAGTTCAAGCTGGACACCGATCTGAACGAATTACAGCGCGACGACGTTGTGATCATATGCGGGGGTGTCGACGTGCAGGCGGCGACCACCAAGAAAGTTCTGAATTGGGTTCGGCGCGAGGCACGGCGTGGTCTGAAAATCGGTGGGCTTTGCACAGCGGCCTATACTCTGGCCAAGGCCGGACTTCTGGACGGAAAACGTGCGACGATCCACTGGGAAAACTCGGACAGCTTTGTCGAGGAGTTCGATGAGGTCGAACTCACGAAGTCTGTTTTCCAGATTGATGGCAACCGGATGACTACTGCGGGCGGGACCTCATCCATCGACCTGATGCTGAAAATCATCGCTGATGATTACGGCGAAGATCTTGCCAACGCGGTCGCCGACCAGATGATCTATTCCTCGATCCGCACCGATCAGGACACGCAGCGCCTGTCCACCCCGACTCGCATCGGCGTGCGCCATCCCAAGTTGAGCCAGGTCATCCTGATGATGGAAAAAAACATCGAGGAACCGATCTCACCTTCAATCCTTGCCAAAGATGTGGGCATGTCCACGCGGCAGTTGGAACGCCTGTTCCGCCGCTACCTGAGCCGTTCTCCCAAGCGGTACTACATGGAGCTTAGGCTGCACAAAGCACGCAACCTGCTGATGCAGACAGATATGAGTGTCATTAACGTGGCGCTGGCCTGCGGATTTGCCAGCCCCTCGCATTTCTCGAAATGCTACCGCGCGCACTATAATACCACGCCCTACAGGGAACGCGGCGCCCAAAGTGGTCGCCTTTCGGTTTAACCCCGGGGCGCCATCCGATAAACTGCGCCTTCTCCTACGGAAATAAACCAGATCGACCCGTCAGGCGCTTCGACAATGTCCCGGACGCGTTCGGTCTCGGCTCCTTTGATTTGCTCGACTTCCTTAAGGGGGGTCCCCTCTAGCCGGACGATGTAGTTGAACTTGAGCGACCCCACGAAGATGTCGCCCCTCCACTCGGGCCATAGTTTTCCAGAATACACCATCAATCCCGACGGTGCGATGGATGGGTCCCAATAGAATTCCGGTTGCTGCATCCCGGACTTCGCGGTGCCTTCGCCGATTGACTTGCCTGAATAGTGCTTACCATACGAAATCACTGGCCAACCGAAATTCTGGCCCGGCAGAACAAGATTCACCTCATCCCCGCCCCGCGCGCCATGTTCCGACGTCCACAGGCGCCCTTGCGCATCAAGACCCGCGCCCTGCGGGTTTCTGTGCCCATAAGACCAAATCTCGGGCCTGATATCGGGTTGACCGACAAACGGATTGTCAGACGGAACCGAACCATCGCGGTTTATCCGGATAACCGAGCCAATATGGTTCGACCTGTCCTGAGCCTGAGGCCGGTCACCGCGATCACCGATCGTGACAAACAAGGTTCCATCATCGGCTTCCACGACCCGAGACCCAAAATGCCGACCACCAGATCCCCCCGGCTTGGCTTCGAAGATCACCCTTAGGTCTGTAAGGCGTTTTCCGTTCTCTGACAGGCGCGCGACCGCCACGGCAGTTCCTGCACCACCCTTCTGACGTTTTGAAAAAGTAAGAAAAATTTCACGACTCTGGGCAAAATCGCGTGCGACGGTTACGTCCATCAACCCACCCTGCCCTTTGGCCACCACATCCGGTGCTCCGTGCACCCGGCGCGCGTCCCCGTCAGCGACATACAATAGCTGTCCGTCACGCTCGGTCACCAGAAACGTGCCGTCTGGCAGTATCCCAACCGCCCACGGGGTATCCAGCCCATCGACAAGTGCGCTCACCTGCACTGGACCGGCTGATGTTCTTAATTCATCGGCTTCGGCCACCATCGGACCAAACAGCAAGAGTGAAACCGCGAACGCTCTGAGCATGGGGATCTCCACTTTGGGGACACTGCGACAACCACAACAAAACAAATAGGATTATGGGCCGCAAAAACACGTTTGCGTTAGGACTTTTCTTTTCCGAACAGCTTGCCTAGGGTCATGCCCAGAACGAATACGTTCACAATAGGGAGTAACCATATGAAAAAGCTGCTTACAGCAACCGCAGCAACCGCTCTGCTGTCCGGCACGGCAATGGCCGAAGATGTCACACTGGGCGTTCTGTTCGGCTTTACCGGTCCGATTGAATCACTGGCACCGGCCATGGGCTCGGGCGCGGAACTGGCAATGGCCGAAGTCACCGAATCCGGCAAGCTGCTGGACGGTTCGTCCGTTTCGGCATCCCGCGCTGACACTGGCTGCATCGACAACGGTCTGGCCACCTCGAACGGTGAGCGCATGATCGCAGACGGTGTTGCCGGCATCATCGGTGGTGACTGCTCGGGCGTGACCGGAGCGATCCTGCAGAACGTTGCGATTCCGAACGGCATGGTCATGATCTCGCCGTCGGCAACTTCGCCCGGCCTGTCGACCATGGAAGACAACGGCCTGTTCTTCCGCACCGCCCCGTCGGATGCGCGCGAAGGTCAGGTAATGGCGGACATCCTGAACGACCGTGGCATCAGCTCGATCGCTTTGACCTATACCAACAATGACTATGGTAAAGGTCTGGCGGACGCGATCCAGTCGTCGTTCGAGGCTTCGGGTGGCGAAGTCACCATCGTGGCCGCGCACGAAGACGGCAAGGCCGACTACTCGGCCGAAGTGGGCGCGCTGGCCTCGGCCGGTGGCGACATTCTGGTGGTCGCGGGCTATCTGGATCAGGGCGGTCTGGGCATCATCCAGTCAGCGCTGGACAGCGGTGCGTTTGACACATTCGGTCTGCCCGGTGGCATGATCGGTGACTCGCTGCCCAACAATGTCGGCCCCGATCTGAACGGCTCGTTCGGTCAGATCGCCGGTTCGGGCGGTGAAGGTGCTGAAAAGTACTTTGCCATGGCCGAAGCCGCGGGTTTCGACGGCTCTTCGCCCTATTCGCCCGAAAGCTATGACGCCGCAGCGCTGTTCATGCTGGCAATGCAGGCCGCCGGGTCCACCAACCCTGCGGACTACGGCGCCAAGATCATGGACGTTGCCAACGCTCCGGGTGAAAAGATCTATCCCGGCGAACTAGCCAAGGGTCTGGAAATGCTGGCCGCAGGTCAGGACATCGACTATGTCGGCGCGTCGGGTGTTGAGCTGATCGGCCCCGGTGAAAGCGCAGGTTCGTATCGTGAGATCGAAGTCACCGACGGCGAAAACAAGACCGTCAACTTCCGTTGATCGGACCTGAAAAGTCATAAAAACAAGCAGCCCGGGCCTTGTGTCCGGGCTGTTTCAATGAAAAAAGGCCGCACCCCGGAAAACGGGGATGGGACAACAACGCCGAAAACGGCGGCTAGGGGAAAAGATGATCGTCGTCGAAGACGTGCACAAGCATTTCGGCGGGTTTCATGCGGTGGACGGGGCATCGCTGGAAATCCAAAAGGGCTCGATCACCGGTCTGATTGGGCCGAACGGGGCCGGAAAAACCACTCTGTTCAACGTAATCGCGGGAGTCTTGCCGCCAACCAGCGGCAAGGTCTTCATGGATGGTGAGGATATCACCGGCCTGCCCCCGCATGAGCTGTTCCACAAAGGCCTGCTGCGTACGTTCCAGATCGCGCATGAGTTTTCCTCGATGTCGTGCCGCGAAAACCTGATGATGGTTCCGGGCGCGCAATCGGGTGAATCCCTTTGGAACACGTGGTTTGGGCGCAAGCGCATCGCCGATGAGGAACGCGCGCTGCGCGCCAAGGCCGATGAGGTGCTGGAGTTCCTGACCATCGAACATCTGGCCGATCACAAGGCCGGTCAGGTCTCGGGCGGGCAGAAGAAACTGCTGGAGCTTGGCCGCACCATGATGGTCGACGCCAAGATCGTCTTTCTGGACGAGGTCGGCGCGGGCGTGAACCGCACCCTTTTGATGACCATCGCTGACACGATCCTGCGCCTGAACAAGGAACGCGGCTATACCTTCGTGGTTATCGAGCATGACATGGATTTCATCGGCAAAATCTGCGACCCAGTCATCTGTATGGCCGAGGGCAAGGTGCTGGCCGAAGGTACCTTGGATGAAATCAAAGCGAATGAGCACGTGATCGAAGCCTATCTAGGCACCGGCCTCAAGAACAAAGACAAGCTGGAGGCCGGGGCGTGAGCGACAATCCTTATCACGACGACAAGGGCAACAAGGACGCCTCGATCACAAACACGCATGGCGTCGGCACGATGACCCCCGCCCATCGCAAAAGTGGCGAAACGCATAAGGTCGCGGGCGGCCCCTTCCTGATCGGTGACACGATGACGGGCGGTTACGGCAAAGGGCCGGATATCCTGCACGACTGCACCATCGCGGTCGATAAAGGTGAAATCGCCGTGATCGTCGGCCCCAACGGCGCAGGAAAATCTACCGCGATGAAGGCGGTCTTCGGAATGCTGGACGTCCGCGCCGGAGCTGTTCGACTGGACGGCGAAGACATCACCAAACTTTCGCCGCAGGACCGGGTGATCAAGGGGATGGGCTTTGTGCCGCAGACGTCGAACATCTTCACCTCAATGACGGTGGAGGAGAACCTCGAGATGGGCGCTTTCATCCGCCGCGACGACATTTCTGGAACGATGGAGCAGGTCTATGACCTTTTCCCCATCTTGCGCGACAAGCGCAATCAGGCGGCCGGAGAGCTGTCGGGCGGTCAACGCCAGCAGGTCGCCGTAGGCCGCGCGCTGATGACCCAGCCAAAGGTGCTGATGCTGGACGAACCCACCGCTGGCGTTTCACCCATCGTGATGGATGAGCTGTTCGACCGGATCATCGAGGTTTCTCGCACCGGGCTGCCGATCCTGATGGTCGAACAGAACGCCCGTCAGGCGCTGGAGATCGCGGACAAGGGCTATGTGCTGGTTCAGGGGCGCAACGCCTATACCGGCACGGGCAAGGAACTGCTGGCCGATCCCGAAGTGCGTAAGAGTTTCTTGGGGGGCTAGCGTGAAGATACCTACAATATTGATCTTGACCTATCTAACCGGCACTGCTGTTACTGAACCATGCTTTCTGAGCGAACTCTGTGAAAACAATGAAGGATGCACGGGTTCGACACTCAAATTCGAGATTGTCGGCAATCCGCCTGATCGGGTTCTAACTAATTTCGGGGATTTCGGAGTTGACGGCACCTCCGCAGCAGGTGAAGCGACTTCCAAAGTGCGTCTTTCGAATGGAACAGAGTATGTGGTCACATCCAAAAACTCATTGATGATCGCGTCTCAAAAGAATGAAAATAGCCGCTCGATCATATACTTTGTACAAACACCGCCATCAACGCTGACGGCTACGCTCGTTGTCGTTCCGCAGAAATATGTCGATTACTCAAAGACTTTCAATGCGCGTCGCGTATTTGAAGGTGATTGCGAGCAGGAGTTTTAATGGATTTCCTCAACGCCATTGTGGCGCTCTCCAACTTCGTTCTTGTTCCCGCAATCGCCTATGGCAGCCAGTTGGCGCTGGGCGCACTCGGGGTGACGCTGATCTATGGCATCCTGCGGTTTTCTAACTTTGCCCATGGCGACACGATGGCCTTTGGCGCGATGATCGCGGTTCTGGTCACGTGGGGCTTGCAAGCTGCCGGGGTCAGTTTCGGGCCGCTGCCGACCGCCCTACTCGCCCTGCCCGTTGCTATTCTGGGCTGTATCATTCTGGTGCTGGTCACCGACCGACTTGTTTACAGGTTCTACCGCGAACAAAAGGCCAAACCGGTCATTCTCGTGATCGTGTCGATGGGCGTGATGTTCATCATGAACGGGATCGTGCGATTCATCATCGGGCCGGATGATCAACGTTTCTCGGACGGGGCGCGGTTCATCGTTTCAGCACGGGATTTCAAGGCGATGACCGGCCTGCGGGAAGGACTGGCGATCAAAACCTCTCAGGGCATTACCGTGGTTGTTGCGGTTTTCGCCGTGGTGCTGTTGTTCTGGTTCCTTAACCAAACGCGCACCGGCAAGTCGATGCGGGCTTATTCGGATAACGAAGATCTGGCCCTGCTGTCAGGCATTAACCCCGAACGCGTGGTGATGATCACATGGATCATCGTCGCAGCGCTGGCGACTACGGCGGGTGTGCTCTATGGCCTCGACAAAAGCTTTAAACCCTTCGTCTATTTCCAGCTTCTGCTGCCAATCTTCGCCTCGGCCATTGTCGGCGGTCTTGGTAATCCGATTGGTGCCATCGCCGGTGGTTTCATCATCGCGTTTTCCGAAGTGACCATCACTTATGCATGGAAAAAGGTGCTGACCTATCTGGCACCCGAAGGTCTGGAGCCCTCGGGCCTCGTTCAGTTCCTGTCGACCGATTACAAATTCGCCGTCAGTTTCGTGATCCTGCTGATCGTGCTTCTGTTTAAGCCCACGGGCCTGTTCAAGGGGAAAGCTGTATGACCGAGTCCGTCAAAAACACGCTGCTTTTCATTGTGGTCGGCTCTCTGATCCTGCTGACGGGTTTCACGCAAAGCTGGAACTCGGCCATTTTGATCCTAAACATGGGGCTGATCTCGGCGATCATGGCGATCGGGGTGAACCTTCAATGGGGCTTTGCGGGCCTTTTCAATGTAGGCGTCATGGGTTTTGTCGCGCTGGGCGGATTGGCCGTGGTGCTGATCTCAACCCCGCCTACGCCGGGCGCTTGGTCGGCCGGAGGATACGGCATTCTGCTGGCCCTGCTTTTGGGGGCCGCGACAGTGGTCGCAGCCGTGCTTGTCGCCACGCGAATGCCAAAGGGACGGACACAAACCCTGTCAATCATCGGTATTCTCATCGCCGGGTTCTTTATCTATCGCGCGGTGTTCGATCCCAGCATCGCCGCGGTCGAGGCGATTGACCCCGCAGTCGCGGGCAATATCGGCGGTTTGAACTTGCCGGTTCTGTTGGCGTGGCCTGCGGGCGGCCTACTGGCAGCCGGCGCGGCCTGGTTGATCGGGAAAACTGCGTTGGGCCTGCGGTCAGACTATCTGGCGATTGCGACGCTGGGTATCGCCGAGATCATCATCGCCATCATGAAGAACGAAGACTGGTTGGCCCGTGGCGTCAAGAATGTCTACGGCATCCCGCGCCCCACCCCAGTGGTGGGGTATGAGGTCGAGTTGCAGGCCGATCCCGGCTTTATCGCCCGCGCCGAATGGCTGGGTCTTGATCCGGTCACGGCCTCGACCCTTTCGGTCAAGCTGGGCTATTCGCTACTGTTCACCATCGTCCTGCTGGCGCTGCTGTGGATGGCGCAAATGGCGCTAAAAAGCCCTTGGGGACGGATGATGCGCGCCATTCGTGACAACGAAGTCGCGGCCGAGGCAATGGGCAAGGATGTCACCCGACGCCACCTGCAGATCTTCGTGCTGGGCTCGGCGATCTGCGGTATTGCGGGCGCGATGATGACCACGCTTGACGGCCAGTTGACGCCGGGCACATATAATCCGTTGCGCTTTACCTTCCTCGTCTGGGTGATGGTGATCGTCGGCGGTTCCGGTAACAATTTCGGCGCGGTTCTGGGGGCTTTCCTGATCTGGTTCCTGTGGGTACAGGTCGAACCGATTGGCTTGTGGATGATGAACCTGATTACGGCCGGAATGCCGGACGGCAGCGCGCTTAAGACACACCTGATTGAAAGTGCTGCTCATATGCGGCTGTTCACAATGGGTCTGATCCTTCTCATCGTGCTCAGGTTCAGCCCACGAGGATTGATACCCGAAAAATAGATTAACCTTAGGTTAGGATTCAAACCGCGCCAAACGTCTGGCGCGGTTTGTTGATTTCAGGCCATCGCTTGTTTACAGGATAAATAACCGCAGTGTTTCAGGCCGGTGTTCCACTCATCCTGAATAACGCGGACGGCCTGATGAGTATGAAAAGAGTTCACATGAAAACCTTGATCACCAAAACCGTTCTTTTGCTGCCGCTTGTTGTAGGTTTGTCGGGATGTATTCCATCACCCGAAGACGTGGAGAGCACACCGGTGAAAGTTCAAACCCCCAAGGGCGAAGTCACCTGTCAGCTCTACCGCCTAGACCGGGTAATCTGGGATCGCGCCACTGACTTCCCGGCTGACAAGATGTCCGTGCCAGAGGCGGACGCCTACTGTAAGCAGGAAGGCCAGCGCCGCCTGAAGTGATCCGGCTGGGTGCGCGCTGAACCAAATTGGTCCGGCGCGCGGCCCCTAATTGTTTTTAAACAATCCACCAAGGATACCGCGCACGATGCGGCGTCCAGTGGTGCCTTTAAGCTCTTTGATGACCGCTTCGCTCATGGCCGACGTAAACGTATCCTTTTTGCGTGTGTCGCGGGACGTTGACCGCCCCACCCTGCTGCCGGAATAACGTCGCGCTGTCGCAAATTCACGTTCGGCCACGGATTGAGATTCTTCCTTTTCTTCGGCCTCAGCAGCGGCTTCTGCGGCGGCCGAAGCACGGGATTTTAAAATCTCAAAGGCGGACTCTCGGTCTTGCAACGCATCATATTTCGCTCTCATCGGCGACGCATCCATCACGGCCTGACGCTCGGCCGCAGTTACCGGGCCAAGCTGCGAGCCCGGTGGCCTGATCAATGTCCGCTCGACAATACCCGGCACGCCCTTCTTCTGAAGCATCGAAGTAACGGCTTCGCCAACCCCGACTTCACGGATTGCGGCCTCGGTATCAAAGGCCGGGTTCTCGCGATATGTCTCGGCTGCAAGGCGCAGGTTCTTTCTGTCCCGCGCCGTGAACGCACGCAGGGCGTGCTGAATACGGTTCCCGAGCTGACCAAGAATATCTTCTGGGATATCTGCGGGGTTCTGAGAAATGAAATAAACGCCAACCCCTTTTGAACGGATCAGGCGCGCGACCTGTTCGACCTTGTCCACCAGAACTTTTGGGGCGTCTTCAAAAAGCAGGTGGGCCTCATCAAAGAAAAACACCAGCTTTGGCTTATCCGGATCGCCGACTTCGGGCAGTTCTTCGAACAGTTCACTAAGCAACCACAAAAGGAACGTCGCATAAAGACGCGGCGCCCCCATCAGCTTGTCCGAGGCAAGGATATTCACGACGCCCTGCCCGTTTTCGTCAACGCGCATCAGATCCGCAAGTTCCAAAGCTGGCTCGCCGAACAGGTTAGTGCCACCTTGGTTTTCAAGAACCAAGAGGCGTCGCTGAATGGCCCCTATCGAAGCCGTCGAGACATTGCCAAAGCGTAAGGACAACTGGGTTCGATTTTCACCGATCCACACCAACAACGATTGCAGGTCCTTGAGGTCCAGCAACGGCAACCCTTCTTCATCCGCCACACGAAAGGCGATGTTCAAAATACCTTCCTGCGCCTCGCTCAAATCCATCAGACGCGATAGAAGAAGCGGACCCATCTCAGTCACGGTTGTACGGACGGGGTGCCCTTGTTTGCCAAAAAGATCCCAAAAGGCCACAGGGCACGCCGCATAAGAATAATTTGTAAGTCCAATTCTCTCGGCGCGTTCGTGAAAAGACTTGTGCAATTTATGCGTTTCACTACCCGCCTTGGCCAACCCGGACAGATCACCCTTAACATCGGACAAAAACACCGGAACGCCTGCCTGCGAAAATCCCTCGGCAAGAATTTGCAATGTCACCGTTTTTCCGGTTCCAGTCGCACCAGCGATCAATCCATGCCGATTGGCATATTTCAACGTCAATGATTGAGGCTGGCCATAGTCGTCACCCGCGCCACCTAAAAAAATACCATTTTCCATATGATTATGGTCCCAATATCCACCGATCTGACGGCAGCATACAAATTTAATATTTAACTGCGATAGTCTATTCGTTGTCTCCGCGGTGAGAGGTGCGAGGCAACGATCTTCCTCCCTGTCGACTGGCCGCGCTTTCGGGCGCGGCTTTTTTTAAGATTACGGCCTATGTCATTAAATTTTTAGGTTTGCAGTTGACCGATGCGCTCCCCTCTCGTAACGTCTGCGCATAACTAAGTCGGCCAGTCCGACGGGGAGAAAATTCAGTTGAAGGGAGCCGCTCCACCGGCTCCCTTCTTCGTTGGAAATAGCCCCGAAAATCGCGGCAAACCGGCAAGATTCCGATCACTTCCCTGCATTTTGAAAGCTTAGTGCCTGACACCCTGCCACAAGGATGTTAGACCGGGCAAAAAGCTAAACCAATCTGCCGAGGCGTTCATGTTCAAGAAACTTCTCTCACTCAACATTGTTGGCGCCGTGCTACTGTCAGGCGCGGTTGCAGCCCAGGAAACTCAATCCGGTGAATCTCAACCGGCGCAGGCAGACAGTGGTCTTGATCTGGGTCAGTCCGGGCCGCGTGTCGGCGAACAGTTCATCAAGGAAAAGTCAGGCGACTGGGAGGTTTCCTGCATTAAGGCCGAGGAAGGCAATGACCCCTGCGCCTTGGTCCAGATCCTGAACGGTCAGCAGGGTGAGCCCATTGCCGAAGTCACCATCGGTAAATTGCCCGCTGGTGGAGCTGCCGCTGCATGGGCCAGTGTGATCGTTCCCCTTGAAACCCTGCTTCAGGCGCAGCTTGCCCTGTCAATCGACGGGGCACCGCGCAAACTCTACAATTACCACCACTGTGTTCCCGTCGGATGCGTTGCCCAACTTGGGTTGAGCCAGGGCGATGTCGACGCAATGAAAGCAGGCAGCAAAGCGGTTCTGTCGCTGGTTCCGGCCCGTTTTCCGGATCAGGTTCTGTCAATGGACATGTCGCTTGCGGGATTCACTTCGGGGTTTGACAGCCTGACGGCACAGCAAAACTAAGAACGGCAGACAAAGGCGGCTGAAGAAACGGTCGCCTTTCTTTTCCGCCCAACGTGCTTAGACACGTTTCAGCGCCAAAACCGCATTCAGGCCGCCAAAGGCAAACGCATTGCTCAGCGCCACGTCAACTTTGGCGTTGCGCGCGTCATTTGGCACCACGTCCAAGGCGCATTCGGGATCAGGTTCTTCATAGCCTATGGTCGGCGCGATCACCCCGTCGCGCAATGCCATGATACAGGCCAGCAACTCTACAGCTCCGGTTCCGCCAATCAGGTGACCGTGCATCGACTTGGTGGACGAGATCATCAACTCGTCCGCATGCGGTCCAAAGACATCAGCAACGGCGGCACATTCGGTTTTGTCGTTGGCAGCCGTCCCCGTGCCATGCGCATTGATATAACCTACCTGATCCGCGTTCAGCCCCGCATCGGCCAACGCACCCGACATGGCCCGAGCCGCGCCCTGCTTGCTGGGCATCACGATATCAGAGGCATCTGATGACATCGCGAACCCGACTACTTCGCACAATATGTCCGCACCTCGGGCGCGCGCATGTTCATATTCCTCAAACACAAAAACACCAGCGCCTTCACCTTGAACCATTCCATTCCGGTTCGCACTAAACGGGCGGCAGGCGTCCTTCGACATGACGCGCAACCCCTCCCACGCTTTGACGCCGCCAAAGCACAGCATGGATTCCGAACCACCGGTCAGCATCGTCGGCGCAGCACCGCTGCGCACCATCTGAAACGCCAGCGCCATTGCGTGGTTCGAGGACGCACAGGCCGTCGAAACAGTAAAGCTTGGCCCCTTGAGGTTATGCTCCATCGACACATGGCTGGCGGCGGCATTATTCATCAATTTAGGCACGACGAACGGGTGAACCCGGTTCTTTCCATCCTCATAGACAGAGCGATAATTGTCGTCCCAGGTCGAAACGCCCCCTCCGGCCGTGCCTAGCACAACACCGGACCGCGCGGCCAGATCACCGTGAAACTCGATACCGGATTGTTCGATTGCTTCCTTAGCAGCCGTCAGCGTGAACTGCGTGAACCGATCGTACAGGGTCATTTGTTGTCGGTTGAACCGGCCTTCGGCCTCGAACCCCCGAACCTGACCTCCGATTTTGATGGCCAACCTCTCAACGTCACGGAACTCCAACTCGGAAATCCCACAGCGGCCATCACGCATTGCTTCAAGTGTGGCAGGTACGGAGTGGCCCAGCGAGTTGATCGTCCCGGCCCCGGTAATGACAACGCGTTTCATGATCTTGTGTCAGACCTTTTCCGACACAAGTTTTTCGATGCCTGCAATGATCGCAGCCACGTTCGAGATGTCAAAGTCACTTGCCGTAGGTTCGTTGGCATTGAAAGGAACGGTGATATCGAACTCTTCCTCAATGGCAAAAATGCTTTCCACCAGACCAAGGCTGTCGATTCCAAGATCCTCGAGCGTACTTTCGGGCGTCACATCCGAAGGTTCCAGCACGGCCTGTTCGGCGATGATGGCGATGACGCGTTCGGTGATGCTCATGTCGAACCTCTGATTATCCCGTTGAGGGTGATTTAATCGTTCGGAGCCTGTTTGAAAACAGCCTTTTTGAGCGCCTCTACGTCACGCGCCATGCGTGGGAGGCGGCGCTGGGCCTTGTACATGTCCGTATGCGTTTCCATCTTTACGCCCGGATACCCCATGATCACACGCCCGGCCGGTACATTGGACAGTATTTTGGTACCACCGCCCGCGATGACACCGTTGCCGATAAAAATGTTGTCGACCACACCGGTCTGTCCGCCCAACACCACGTTATTGCCGATCTCGACCGAACCCGACACACCGGTTTGTCCGCACAAAAGGCAATCTTTGCCAACACGCGTGTTATGGCCGACATGCACAAGGTTATCCAATTTCGATCCGTCCCCGATGTAAGTGTTTCGGATCGTGCCGTTGTCGACCGTACAATTTGCGCCAACCTCGACATCGTCCCCGATTTCGACCGCGCCAAGCGAATGGATACGCAACCAGCTTTGCGCCCGCGCATCGCCTTGGTCTCCCATCGTTTTGCGCACGTTTTCTACGCCTGACACCTCGGGCGTAACAAAACTAAACCCGTCGCCACCAATCCGGGCACCCGGTTGCGCAATGAAACGACGGCCGATTTGGGCTCGGGCGCCGATGCTGACCATCTCGCGCAGGACCGCGTTCTCACCCAAGACGGCATCCATTCCGATCACGCAATGCGCGCCGATCACGGCCCCTTTGCCGATCTGTGCGCGCGCGCCAATCACCGCCAATGGGCCAATCGAAACGCCGTCGGCCAGTTCCGCAGTTGGATCAACCACAGCCGAGGGGTGAACACCGGGCGCAACACCCTGCCCCGGATCAAGCATCGAAGTAATCCCGGCCATTGCCATTCTGGGACGAGCAACGAAAACAGCGGCCTTCAGGCCCAATGCCTTCCAATCGGCTCCTTCCCAAAGAACCGCCGCCTGCGCGTTCCCCGCACCAAGAGCGTCGGCATATTTTGGCGACATGGCCATTGCCAAATCCAAAGGTCCCGCATCACCGGGTTCTGCTGCGCGCTCAATGGCAAGATCGCCTTCGCCCTGGTATTCAGCACCCAGTGCTTCGGCGATTTGTAGAATTGTGTAGTGCATGTCGGGCTTCCCGGAACTAGGACTTAACCCGGTGATTACCCCTGAACGTCCGGCAGGGCTACCCCTGCTTTCTGGAGCGCCTCCCAGATTTTCCGGTCGCGGTCGTAGACATCACGCCGATACTGCACCTCACCCTTCGGGCCGATATAGGCCGTTCGATAGATCAGATGAACCGGCACGTGTTGCTCCAACGGAACCGTGGTCTCTTTTCCGGTGGCAAGAATGCGGTGGAAAAACGCCTTGGGGTCTTCTTCCTGTTTGGCAAGCAGTGCGTAGGCAAACTCGAACGGCTGGGCCAGACGAATACACCCGTGCGAGAACGCCCGAACCTCACGCGCGAAAAGAGATTTCTGAGGCGTATCATGCAGATAGATGTTGTATTGATTTGGGAACATGAACTTTACCAGCCCCAATGCGTTGCTTTGGCTCGGCGGCTGTCGCATGGCAAACGGAAAGTTGCGGGCGTTGAATTGGGTAAAGTCCACGGCCCCGCGATTCACTTGCCGGCCACTGCGGTCAGTGATGTGGATATGCCCAACAGCATTTGGGTTAGACTGCAGCTTTGGCAGGTATTCCTTGGTGATAATCGAACGTGGCACATACCAACTTGGGTTGATAACCATATGCTCCATTTCGTCCGAAAACTCGGGGCTGCGCCGATCATGTGTGTTCTTTCCGATCACCGTCCGCGTTTCGAATGAGACCAAGCCGTCATCAACAATCTTCGCTGAAAAGTCCGCCTGATTGACAAGAATATGCCGCGCGCCACGCTCTTTCGGCAACCAGCGTTCACGCTCTAGCGCCACGTATACGGACTTCAGGCGGTCAGATGCAGTCCGGTTCAATTCTGAGATTGTACCCTGACCGGCCACCCCATCCGCAGCAAGGCCATGATCGGACTGAAATCTTTTTACTGCCGCCAACAACGCATCGTCGAATTCAGGGCTTGCCGTGGATTTTAAATAGCCCATAGAAATCAGCCGATTGCGCAGCTTAATTACATTCGGCCCCGTGTCACCGTGTTCCAGTTTATCAGAGGGAACGCCCGCCCCCCAGCCGCCTTTCTGAATAAGGTTTTCAAGCGCGATCTTCTGCTTCATAAGCGCGCGATACTGTGCGTTTTGTGGGGTAAGCAGATCAAAATACGCGGCATCGTGATCCACCAAGCCCTGCAGATGCTGGGCGGCTGTCCGACGTTCGATCTTTCGCACCAGCCCGTCGTCAATCTGGGATGGGCGTAACGCACCCGAATACATGTCATTGGCGTAGGCGACGAAAGCGCGGCTCAACGACATTTCGACCGCACCCAGATCGCGCTGGGTTTGCGCGTCCTGCATCTGAGTCAGCAAACCCTGTACGTCGTAAGCGCCCTCTGGCAAACCGTGCATGTCAACGCTGGACAATGCCCGGATCAAACCTGACCTGCGTGCCTGATGTGAGGGCGAATTGCCAACCCAAACCGGAGAAAACCCGTTGGAGCGATAAAATTCGGACATTCCAGAGCCTGCGGGAAGAAATTCGGCAACGGACATCTGAAACGCGGTCGCAGGTTTGGATTCGGTGTTCGCCAGCGCCGCAGACGCCGCAAAGCAGGCTGCGAAGATGAAACCAGATGGTGCACGTAAAAATGCTCGCATGGGATGACCCTGATTATTCAATAACTTGGACGCTTTTTCAGTTCACGTCGAACAAATATGATTGCGGGTCAGACCGCTTGTCCATTCACAAATGCATCACTTCAAATCTTCTTTTTGGCCGTGATGCGCGTTTGCATCGTCAAGGGACCGGCATGACCCATCCGCTTAAAGAATATACCGAATTGCATCATCTGCGCAAAAAACTGCCGAAAATTCCCCCTTGAATAGATGAGTATGAAAGACTTCTTGGCGGTCTTTCACGACTGTGCCATAAATTCGCCATCTGGGATGGGAAAAAATTAAGAACGCGCGCGTAACATCGTGTGCAGGCAGGAACAGTACGGGACGAAACTATAATGACTACGAGCAGTACTTCGGGCTTGACCCGACGTGCCCTATTGGGCGCATTTGCAGCTACGGCAGTTGTCGCGGCACCGAGTTATTCCAATGCAGCAGGGTTTCTCCGCGGCGGTGGTGATATTCGACGTATTCGCATGTATTCGGGCCGTACCGGCGAGCGGATCGATATGATCTATTGGGTCGACGGCAAGTACATCAAGGATGCCGTCAAGGAAGTGAACCACTTCATGCGCGACTGGCGCACCGATCAGGTCAAACCTATGGACCTGCGCACCATCGACATCATGGCTGCCTCTCACAATCTCCTGAATGTTGACGAGCCTTATATGCTGCTGTCGGGTTATCGCTCGCCGCAGACAAACGCGATGTTGCGGTCACGATCGCGGCGCGTTGCCAAGAACTCGTTGCACATGAAAGGTCAGGCTGCTGACCTGCGCTTGTCGTCCCGTTCAGTCTCGCAAATGGCCAAGGCCGCAATGTCCTGTCGGGCCGGTGGTGTTGGCAAATATTCCCGCTCAAATTTCGTTCACATGGATTGCGGTGAAATCCGAAGCTGGGGCGGCTAAAAGCAACCCACCCCACCAAACACAGAGCGCCCACGGGCGCTTTTTGTTTTTCTAGAACGTCTCACGACGGGCGCAATACCGACAGATGCAGAATTGCGACGTTAGGACAGATAAACGGATCGGATGATTATGGCGCACCTGAGAGGATTCGAACCTCTGGCCTCTGCCTTCGGAGGGCAGCGCTCTATCCAGCTGAGCTACAGGTGCCTTGGTCGTTAGCTAACCTTGATCCGATCCGGGTGCAACTGCAAATCGCCCCTATAGCGCCGGCATTTACGCAAACAAATCATGCGCCAGTTCAAGCGCGTCGACCAGCGTGTCAACCTCATCCGTTGTGTTGTAAAGGCCAAAGCTCGCACGGCAAGTTGCGGTAACACCGAAGAAATCCATCAGTGGCCCTGCGCAATGATGCCCGGCGCGGACCGCGACGCCCTTCTTGTCCAGAATGGTGGATACGTCATGCGCATGTCCAGCCCCGTCCAGCGTAAAGCTGAAGATCGCGGCCTTGTCCGGACGCATACCTTGAACCTGAAGCCAATTGAGACCAGCCAGTTTCTCGAACGCATAATCGCGCAACCCCGCCTCATGCGCGGCGATGTTCTCCATCCCCAGATCCATCATGTAATCCAGCGCGACGCCCAGCCCGATGGTCTGAACTATGCCCGGGGTACCGGCCTCGAATTTCATGGGCGGGTCGTTATAGATAACCTGATCTTTGCTGACTTCTTTGATCATGTCGCCACCGCCGATAAAAGGGCGCATCTCGGCCATGCGTTCGGATTTAATGTAGATCGCACCAGAACCGGACGGGCCATACAGCTTATGCCCCGTGATTGCATAGAAATCACAGCCGATATCCTGCACGTTCACCGGCATGTGCACGGCACCCTGACTTCCATCCACCAGCACCGGAACGCCCTTGGTATGGGCGCCTTCGGTAACAGCCTTTACATCGACCACAGTACCAAGAACATTTGAACACTGTGTTACGGCAACCAGCTTGGTCTTGGGTCCGATCGCGTCAATCACCGCTTGCGGGTCCAGCCCGCCGTCCGGATCAATGTCGACCCATTTCAGGACAACGCCCTGCCGCTCGCGCAGGAAGTGCCAGGGAACGATGTTGGCGTGGTGCTCCATGACACTCAGGACGATTTCATCCCCGGCCTCGAGACGCGGCATCGCCCAGCCATAGGCAACAAGGTTAATTCCCTCGGTCGTGCCCGAATTCAGAACGATTTCGTTTTCATCTTGGGCGCCGAGGAAACGCGCGATGGTGCCACGAACGGATTCGTATTTCTCGGTCGCCAGGTTCGACAGGTAGTGCAAACCGCGATGAACATTTGAATATTCTTCAGCATACGCCCGCGTCACCGCGTCAATCACGACCTGAGGTTTCTGCGCCGAAGCGCCATTGTCCAGATAGGTTAACGGCTTTCCATTCACCTCTCGGGACAGGATCGGGAAGTCAGAGCGGATTTTCTGCACATCATACATGGTTTTTTCTTTCCTACACCGGACCACTGGGTGTCAGCACAAGGACAAATGGCAATGCAACCAAAGCCGACAACACAATGACCCCAAAGGATTTAAGGAGTGAGCCGAACTTATGCGCTTCGTTCAGGAAATGCAGTGTGACGTAAAGGCTTAGTATCGCTGTCGCCAGCATCAACATGACCATGAAGAAGGGCACGACCAGAGACACCAGCAAAGTCACCGTAAGCGCGACAATTTGAAGAAACTGCAGCCAAACTGACAGAATCATGATGTCTTCAAACGAAGCCGTGCCACCCATGAACTTTCCGATGAACAGAAAAGCCGCGATGCTCAGCAGCATGGCACCCGCCGATCGTAAAAGGTTCAAAAGCACCGGTTCAGCTTCAACCACGCCCTGTCCCTGCGGAACCACGATAAGCTGGTCGATTCCAACCTGAACGAGTCCGTTCAGAACAACCGCCAGGAAAAAGGCCAGCCACAAAACCTCGCGCCCCGGACGCAGTGACAGCAGGCGACGGGCGGCTTCGGCTGGATTGGTTACGGTGAGAACCGCAAGATGGCTGAGCGGGGCACTATTCATTCTGAGAACCCCTGCGCTTGACGCATTCCTGACATCCAAAACCACAGGAAAACCGCGACCCAGATCAGGCCGACCGCTGAAAGCGTTGGCCCCGGCCCAATGAATCCCGCAACCAGCCCATTTAGAAGAACCAACGGCGTTGATGACAAGAGAGCCCAGAACAGCGCGACCCGCGCGCCATAGGCCGAACCTTTGCCGCCAATCAAACGCGCCGCGCCATACGATATGAACGCCAGCAAGTAGAAGAAGAGAGGCAGGATAATCACCGTACCCAAAAGCGCACCGCCCATGAGCATGTTCAACTCAAGACCTTCAAGATGTGCGCGTCGGGACAGGCTGGGCAGCTGGGCAATGAAAGCCACGACGCAGAACGCCATGACAAAGACCAAAGCGCGATCTTCACGTTGCCCCAATTCGAGAAGCCGGCGCACGACACGGCCCGGCCCTCGATATGTGGCCACAATATCAGACGTAACCGGCATCAGCTATGTCGCGACAACCAGCCTTCCAGCCGGCTCACGATCGCTTCAGCCAACGCTTCATCCTCTATCTCGTCCACGGCTTCGGCCAGAAACGCCAACGTCAGCATGTTGGTCGCGTCTTTTGTCGGAACTCCGCGCGAGCGCAGATAGAAAAGAGCCGTTTCGTCGATCGCGCCCGAAGTCGAGCCATGCGAGCATGCAACGTCGTCAGCATAAATCTCAAGCTCGGGTTTGGCGAGAAACTGGCTGTCATCGTCCAACAGCAACGATTGGCTGATCTGGTACCCGTCGGTTTTCTGCGCGCCCTCTTTCACAAGGATCTTGCCCTGGAAAACGCCGGTAGCGCCGTTTCGTAAAACCTTCTTGAACACCTGACGGCTTTCGCAGTTCACCGCGTCATGGGTTACAAACACCGTGTCATCGTGGTGAAAATCACCATCGCCAACACAAGCACCCGCCACATGCGCCACGGCGTCATCGCCGGTCAGTTCGATGACTTGCTCATTGCGGGTCAGCACTCCGTTCACGGTCAGTGTAAAGGACTTGTAGACCGACTCCTTACCCAAACGAGTGAACATATGGGTGGCTGCCCGGCGCTCATGATCCCGGCCTTGTGCGCGTACATGGTGCAGAACGCCTTCATCGGCGATGTCGATTTCCATGCATTTGTTAAAACGCGACGCGGCTGGCCCATTCTCAAGAATGGTCACTTCTGCTCCGGATTCTACGCGAATGATATGATGCAACATCGCATCCGAGGTTTCCGACGCGTGCCGATAAATAAAGCTGATCGGCTTCGAGGGCTTCCCAGTCACATGAATCGCGATACCGTCTGCGGCAAATGCCGTATTCAACGCAGCAAGCGGACGCTGCACAGGAGTCTGACCACGCGCTTCAAGAACGCCGTACAGCTCTTTTGCCCAGTGGATGTCTTTGCAGCAGATGTCTTCGATCCGATCAATCGTGACGCCTTCCAGCTCAAGATCATCCGACTCTTCGGGGCTGAAGACACCGTCCACGAACACAATCTTCAGGCGGTCAAACTCGCTGAACAGCATCGCTTCATCAGAGTGGAACAATGCAGCAGTGGGCGCCTCGGCCGAGACCAGCGTATCGGGGCGTGTGTATTTCCAATACTCATCGCGGCGCCCCGGCAGACCCATTTCAAGAACCCGCGCCAGCGCATCTTCGCGCGCGGCACGTGTGCAACCGGCGTCAGGCATTACCAGATTGGCCAGCCGCGCCTCGGTTGCGGTTTGTTTCACTTCGGGCAGCGCCATCAGTTCACCTCGGCCAGAATGTCAGCGTAACCGTTGTTTTCAACCTCAAGCGCCAGATCAGGACCGCCGGTCTTGACGATCTTACCATCTGCCATAATGTGCACGACATCCGGTTTGATATGATCCAACAGACGCTGATAGTGCGTGATTACCAGGAACCCACGACCTTCGTCGCGCAGCGCGTTCACGCCTTCTGCGACCAGTTTCATCGCGTCGACATCAAGACCCGAATCCGTTTCATCCAGGATGCACATCTTGGGCTCAAGCATCGCCATTTGCAGGATCTCGTTACGCTTTTTCTCACCGCCCGAGAAACCGACATTGACGGGGCGTTTCAGCATGTCCGCGTCGATCTTCAAGGATTTCGCCTTAGCGCGAACCTCTTTCAGGAAATCAGCGGCCGACAGCTCATCCTCACCGCGCGCCTTGCGTTGTGCATTCACAGCGGTACGCAGGAACGTCATGTTGCCAACGCCCGGAATTTCGACCGGGTATTGGAAGGCCAAGAAAACACCAGCGGCAGCGCGTTCCTCGGGCTCCATCTCCAGCAGGTCCTCACCATCCAACGTGGCTGACCCATCGGTTACTTCGTATCCGTCACGACCCGACAGCACATAGCTGAGTGTCGATTTGCCCGAGCCATTCGGCCCCATGATCGCATGCACTTTTCCCGCCTCGACGGTAAGGTCGACACCTTTGAGGATTTGCTTTTCCTCTTCTTCGAGTTTCACGTGCAGGTTTTTGATTTCCAGCATTTTTTGACCCTTTAGCGTATCGCAAGGGGCCACCCGGCCCCGATAAATTCTGATTTCAAGAGAGAGAGTTCAGGGTTACCCCACAGACCCTTCAAGGCTGATCGCAACCAATTGCTGCGCTTCCATGGCAAATTCCATCGGCAACGCCTGCAGGACGTCCTTGCAGAACCCGTTGACAACCAGCGCCACGGCCTCTTCCTCGTCCATGCCGCGTTGACGGCAATAGAAAAGCTGATCGTCATCCACCTTGGATGTCGTCGCCTCATGCTCAACCCGGCTCGAGTTGTTCTTGACCTCGATATACGGCACCGTATGCGCCCCGCATTTGTCGCCAATCAGCAGGCTGTCACACTGGGTATAGTTCCGGCTGTTCTTGGCCTTGGGATGCATCGAGACCAGCCCACGGTAAGTGTTTTGCGCCTTACCCGCACTGATACCTTTGGACACGATCCGCGACTTGGTGTTCTTACCAAGGTGAACCATCTTGGTGCCGGTATCGGCCTGCTGGTAGTTATTCGTGATCGCGATCGAATAGAACTCACCCTGGCTTTCCTCACCACGCAGGATGCAGGATGGGTATTTCCACGTCACAGCCGAACCGGTTTCAACCTGCGTCCACATCACCTTAGACCGATCACCCCGGCAATCGGCGCGTTTGGTCACGAAGTTATAGATGCCACCCTTGCCATTCTCATCCCCGGGGAACCAGTTCTGAACGGTCGAGTACTTAACCTCGGCGTCTTCCTCGATGATGATCTCAACCACAGCGGCATGCAATTGCGCGGTATCGCGCTGCGGCGCGGTGCAGCCTTCCAAATAGGACACATACGATCCCTTGTCGGCGATGATCAGCGTCCGTTCAAACTGACCGGTGTTTTCCGCGTTAATGCGGAAATAGGTGCTCAGCTCCATCGGGCAGCGCACACCCGGCGGGATGTAGACGAACGAGCCGTCCGAGAACACGGCCGAGTTCAGCGTAGCGTAGAAGTTGTCCGAGACCGGAACCACCGACCCAAGGTATTTCTTGACCAGCTCGGGGTGCTCGCGGATCGCCTCGGAAATCGAACAAAAGATCACACCGGCTTTCTTCAATTCGGCCTGAAATGTTGTTCCAACAGACACCGAGTCAAACACTGCATCAACGGCAACCTTCCGGCCTTCGGCGGGCGCATCCTCGGCCCCCTCGACACCAGCCAGAATCATCTGTTCTTTCAGCGGAATGCCCAGCTTTTCATAAGTGGCCAACAGCTTGGGATCGACCTCGTCCAGCGACTTGGGCTTTTCCTCCATCGACTTGGGCCGGGCATAGTAATACTGATCCTGAAAGTCGATCTTGGGATAGTTGACCATCGCCCAGTTCGGCTCTTCGATCTGGGTCCAGCGCTCAAACGCGGCCAGACGCCATTCAGTCATCCACTCGGGCTCTTCGTTCTTTTCCGAGATCAGACGGACGATATCGGGGTTCACGCCCTTGGGCGCATACTCCATCTCGATATCAGTGTCCCAACCGTATTTATAGGTTCCGACCTCGCGTACCGCGTCCACGGTTTCCTGATCGACACCCTCTTTTACCTGGGTCTGGTCCAAAGCGGCCATAAGTCACCCTCCGTCAGATCACGCGGCCCGCGCGCGATGTTTCTTTTCTTTCGCCAGCCACGTTTCCGCGAAACGCAGCACATCTTCTTCTGTAGTCTGATGTCCAAGCGACACGCGCACAGCGCTGGATGCCACCTCGTCATCGAAACCCATTGCAGTCAAAACCGCGCTTGCCCGGACCTTGCCGCTGGAGCAGGCCGAGCCAGCACTGACCGCAAAACCTGATAAATCCATCTGCATGACTTGTGTCTCGCCTTTCCAGCCGGGGGTGGCAAAACACAGCGTGTTCGGCAGGCGATCCTGACCATTCCCGATAAAAATAGTAGTTTTAGAACCAGCCTCAAGAGCCATTTCTAGAATATTTCTAAATTCTTCAACTTGCGCCCAAACCCCATTGGCCAGATCGCGCGCCGCTGCCTCAGCCGCCGCTCCGAAACCCGCGATTCCAATGACATTTTCGGTGCCGGATCGACGCCCCATTTCCTGTCCGCCGCCTTTTATTCGGGCGGCCAGATCAGTTCCACGCTTCATTACGACTGCGCCAACCCCTTTTGGCCCACCCAGTTTGTGCGCCGAGATCAACGCCATTTGTACGTCCAGCCAGTTGAACGCCACGGGCAATTTTCCAAACGCCTGCGTCGCATCCGTTACTGCCAGACCCGCAGGCAAAGACTGGATGATCCCCGTCTCGGAATTTGCAAGCTGCAAGGTGGCGTTTTGCGGCTCTGCTACATCAACCAAACCGTTATCGGAAACTGTAAGGTCTTCCTGTATCCAGGCCCTGACCGCATCATGCTCAATCCCGGCGCCATGCAAGGCGCGGCCTTCCAAGGCCAGCGCCGCACCTTCGGTCGACCCCGAGGTAAAAACGATATCGGCACCATCCGCCCCAAACGCCGCAGCAACCTGGGCGCGCGCGCGCTCAATCAGTGCCTTGGCTGCACGCCCTTCCGCATGGACAGACGACGGATTGCCACACACATCCATTGCCGCAAGCATAGCATCCCGTGCTTCGGGCCGCAGAGGGGCTGTCGCGTTATGATCCAGATAAACGCGATTCATGGATGCACCTTTAACGGCTCATCGTGTCGTGTGATTGCCCTGAATGCGCAGTTGATCATTTCAGTCGTCCACGACCGAAAATAGATTTGGAACTGCCGGGCAAGGCGCCAGATCGTTCTTGATGACGTCAGAAAGACGGGTCTGATGTAAAAAGACATAGACGTGTGCACTCAGGCCTTCCCAAAGCCTGTTGGTCAAGGATTGCGCACGACTGCCAGAGGATCCGCCCGACGCTCCTGCGCCCTTTTGCAGCGCATCCACAGTCTCATCAACCGCGGCCAGAACTTCTACAACACGGATTTCCGAAGCAGGTCGCGCCAGCCGATAGCCACCGCCTGGCCCCCTGACTGACGACACCAGATCGGCGCGTCGCAGTTTGACGAACAATTGTTCGAGATAAGCTAAGGAAATGTCCTGTCTTTCAGAGATTTCGCCCAACGTCACCAGCCCGTCAGGCGGTTGAAGTGCGATATCAGCCAAAGCGACCATCGCATAACGACCTTTGGTCGACAGCTTCATTTTCTTTCCCTCTTGGCTGACATCGCGCGAAAACATTGACGCCGCCGCTGCCAGTGCGTATCTCCGACTGACAGCGCCAAAGCGCGCAGCATTACAATTAGAACCGTTCTAAGGTGCCTGACGATAACAGTCAAGTATAGACAGGCGCCCAGAAGAAAAAGACAGGACCAACGCACACATGCCCGAGGTGATTTTTCCCGGACCAGAAGGCCGCCTGGAAGGCCGTTACCACCCGCAAAAGGAAAAAGACGCACCGATCGCCATCGTGCTGCACCCGCATCCTCAATTCGGCGGGACCATGAACAACAAGGTGGTCTATAACCTTCACTATGCGTTCTACAACATGGGCTTCACAGTTCTGCGGTTCAACTTCCGTGGCGTGGGCCGCAGCCAGGGCGAGTATGATCAAGGCGTCGGCGAGTTGAGCGATGCCGCCTCGGCGCTGGATTACCTGCAGTCGATGAACAACAACTCGAAACACTGCTGGGTGGCCGGATTCTCATTCGGCGCATGGATCGGTATGCAACTGCTGATGCGCCGGCCCGAAATCACTGGCTTTATCAGTGTATCGCCCCCGGCCAACATGTACGACTTTTCGTTCCTGGCCCCCTGCCCCTCGTCCGGGCTGATCATCAATGGCTCTGCGGACCGTGTTGCACCGCCTGCAGACACAACATCGCTGGTCAACAAACTGCACGAGCAAAAGGGCATCACCATCACCCATAACGAGGTTGAAGGCGCTGACCACTTTTTCCAGGATCGCCACATGGACACCCTGATCACCGATGTCAGCGACTATGTGAAACGCCGGCTGACCGAGACCACGCGCTGATGTCTGACACGCTCAACTCGCTTGCGGCGAAACTGGCCGAAGACACGTTGAAAGTCATGGATGAAACCGGTGACGATCGCTTCTTTGTCGAGGTCGGCGATTTGCTGGGCGCATCCTCTCAAACATTGGAAGAGGCGTTTCTGACAGAAATCCGGGTGCGGCTGGCTGAACGCAAGGCGCGACAGTTCGTCATCAAGCGCCTGTCGGAACACCGCAAGCAAATAAAAGCGATTGAAAAACAATGACTGACAGGCTGTCCGCGCAAGTAGAATTCCTGAAAAGCGCGGACAAACTGAAATCGGTTGATCGCGCCAACGCATTGTTGGATCAGTCACGTGCCGAAAATGCGGCCGAGCATAGCTGGCAATTGGCTCTTTGGGCTTTGGCCATGCAGCCTTTGGCTGGCGATGACGTTGATATCGACCGCGTCATACGAATGCTTCTGCTGCATGATCTGGTTGAGATCATAGTCGGCGATCATCCGATCCACCTTGAGACAGACTGGCTGGCTGTTGAGCGTGCAGAACAAGCAGCGGCAGCAGAGTTGTTCGGGCTGCTTCCTGACGATCAGTCGCAGGCGTTCCTGTCGCTTTGGCAAGAATTTGAGGCGGATAAATCCGCAGACGCCCGTTTCGCCAAGATTCTTGATCGGTGCCAACCCATGTTCCAGGTACTGTGTGCACCGGAACCGCGCCCAGACCATATTGATGTCGTCCGCGATAACTTGAACGGCGGACGTGCGGCTTATCTGGAAACAGACTTCCCCGATGCGTTCCGGCTTGCCCGTTCGATGCTGGAAAACACAAGCGGCCAAGACACACCGTTTTCACGACGCCTTCCCTTTTTAGCTGAATCTGACAAGCTCAAATCCGTGTCGCGGGCGTCACGGCTATTGTCCGGGGAGCGGTTCGAAAACTCTGCCGAGCATTCCTGGCACATCATGCTGTTTGCGTGGGTACTGTCCGAGCATGCCGACCCAGTTGTATCAATCGACCGGGTCCTCAAAATGCTCTTACTGCACGACATCGTCGAAATAGATGCCGGAGATCATCCGATCCACGGACAGGTAGACCACGCCGCCCAGGAAGCCGAGGAACAGGCTGCGGCGACCAGGTTGTTCGGAATGCTCCCGCCTGAACAAAACCAAAGGTTTTTTTCGCTTTGGCAGGAGTTCGAAGCCGCAGAAACGCCAGATGCATGTTTTGCAAAGGCGATTGACCGGTTTCAGACCCCGGTCGGTAATCTGGAAACCGGTGGTGGATCGTGGGTAGATTACAACGTGACCTTTGCCCAGATCGAAAGCCGCGTCGGCAAACCTATTTCGCGGGGCGCCCCAAAACTGTGGTCATGGCTGCGCCCGCAACTGGATAGGTATTTTTCTGAAACGTTGGCCGAATAACGAAAGAAGGGGCGAAAATGCCCCTTCTCCCGGCAACCGGCAGGCGCCTAGACCTGAACACCGTTTAACCATTCAACATTGTCGGCCACACTGTCGTTAACTTCCCCTCCGCCAGTCAGCCAACCCAGCGCCACAATCAAAGCCGATACAGCAATGACAGAAATTGCAAATTTCGTCATATAAATTACTCATAAAATACAACCTTCTAACGCTTCTCAAATGCCACAAATTTGCGCGTCTAAACAGTAAGGTAAACCGGACCCTCAACGGAGTTGCATGCTCTGTCCCCATAGAAAAACCTGATCATCCAAAAAGGGCTTGCAGAGATCAGAAAAACCGTGCTCAACAACGCTTGGTTCAATCATATCGAGACCTGCCGTGCCCAAAGCTTATTTGATCCTTCTACTGGCAGTTATTGCTGAAACCGTTGGGACGACATCCTTGCAGGCCAGCCAGCAATTCAGCCGATTCTGGCCATCGGTACTTGTTGTTGTGGGCTATGGCGTCGCCTTCTATCTGCTGGGTCTGACGCTGAAATACATGCCGGTCGGAATCGTTTACGCGATTTGGTCCGGTCTTGGCATCTTTCTGATTGCGATCATCGGGTTTATTGTCTTCGGCCAAAAGCTGGACTGGCCAGCCGTACTCGGACTGACAATGATATTGACCGGAATCCTTGTCATTCACCTGTTTTCAAAAACCGCTGGCCACTGATCGCCGGTTAGGGCTGGTCTATTTGGTCAAACCACGCTATGCGCGCGGCAACTTCCCGTTCAAAGGCTGACCTCTCATGGACCTGCGCAATATCGCAATCATCGCTCACGTGGACCACGGCAAGACGACCCTGGTGGATGAGCTGCTCAAACAATCCGGTGCGTTCCGGGAAAATCAGGCCGTGGCGGAACGCGCCATGGACAGCAACGATCTGGAGCGTGAGCGCGGGATCACCATCCTAGCCAAGGCAACTTCGGTCGAATGGAAAGGTACGCGCATCAACATCGTCGACACCCCCGGCCACGCCGATTTCGGCGGCGAGGTTGAGCGGATCCTGTCGATGGTCGACGGTGTGGTTCTGTTGGTCGATGCGGCCGAAGGCCCGATGCCGCAGACCAAATTCGTGACCTCCAAGGCGCTAGCGCTGGGCCTGCGTCCGATCGTGGTGTTGAACAAGGTCGACAAGCCCGACGCTGAACCCGACCGCGCGCTGGATGAGTGCTTCGACCTGTTCGCCAACCTCGGCGCGGACGATGACCAGTTGGACTTCCCGGCGATGTACGCCTCGGGCCGTTCTGGCTGGGCGGATATGGAGCTGGACGGTCCGCGCAAGGACCTGACCGCCTTGTTCGACCTGATCGTCGATCACGTCCCTGCCCCCAAACAGGCCGACAAGAAAGACGAACCGTTCCGTATGCTGGCAACGACGCTGGGCAGCGACCCGTTCATCGGACGAATCCTGACCGGCCGCGTCGAAAGCGGCACACTGAAAGCGGGCGATAGCCTCAAGGCGCTGTCGCGCGACGGTACTTTGATCGAAAACTTCCGCGCCTCGAAAATCCTCGCGTTCCGCGGTCTGGCCCAACAGCCCATCGACGTGGCCGAAGCCGGTGACATCGTCACCATCGCTGGCATGAGCAAAGCGACCGTTGCGGATTCGCTTGTGTCCCCGCAGGTTGAAGAGGCCCTGCCCGCCCAACCCATCGACCCGCCGACCATCACAGTGACCTTTGGCATCAACGACTCGCCTCTGGCCGGTCGTGACGGAAAAAAGGTTCAGTCCCGCGTGATCCGCGACCGCCTCATGAAGGAGGCCGAGTCAAACGTCGCCATCCGTATCACCGATACCCCCGGCGGCGAAGCGTTCGAGGTCGCAGGCCGTGGCGAATTGCAAATGGGCGTTCTGATCGAAAACATGCGTCGCGAAGGGTTCGAACTTAGTATCTCGCGCCCGCAGGTTCTGTTCCGCGAAGAAGACGGTCAGCGCATGGAACCCATCGAAGAAGTCACCATCGACGTCGACGACGAATTCTCGGGCGCTGTGATCGAGAAAGTCACCGGCGCGCGCAAGGGCGAACTGGTTGAAATGCGCCCCGCAGGTGCTGGTAAGACCCGCATCATCGCGCATGTGCCGTCGCGGGGTCTGATCGGCTATCACGGCGAGTTCTTGACCGACACCCGCGGCACCGGTGTTCTGAACCGCGTTTTCCACGGCTGGGCCGCGCATAAAGGCCAAATTCCCGGTCGTCGTGCAGGCGTTCTGATCTCGATGGAAAACGGACAGGCCGTGGCCTATGCCCTATGGAACCTAGAAGAGCGTGGACGCATGTTCGTGGCGCCGCAAACCGATGTCTATCAAGGCATGGTGATCGGCGAGCATTCCCGCGACAACGATCTGGAAGTGAACCCACTCAAGGGTAAAAAACTGACAAACGTGCGCGCCAGCGGGTCTGACGACGCGGTACGACTGACACCGCATGTCCAGTTCTCGCTAGAAGAGGCGATTGCCTATATCGACGACGACGAATTGGTCGAAGTTACGCCAAACGCCATCCGGCTTCGCAAGCGCTATCTTGATCCGCATGAACGCAAGCGGATGGCCAAGTCTGCATAATTTCGAAAATTGCGGTTTCCATATTCGGAACAAAATATGCAATTTGGTACTTTTGGGTATCCCTGCGAAATAATCATTCAACGAAAGCCCATCTTTGCGATGGGCTTTCTTTTTGTTTTTTAAAAACTTTCAACCCAACATTGTGTCAGCAACTTAAGTTTTTCCTTCAAGCATTATTAAAATATGGCCAAGAACCGGTGAATTTGTGTTAAAAATGTGGCACACTATTATTTGTAAAGCGATGTGTTAACGAGTTTGAAGGAGTGACGCCATGCGCGTGAAATCCCGTTTACTATCATTTGTATTCATTTCTGCGACCTTCCCACTGATTTCCGCGGGTACCGTCCAGGCATCGGAAACTTGCACAGTTAAAACGGCCCGACAGTCGGTATCGACAGAAACTCTGTGCGATTGTCAGGTCGTTGATCGGAGGATGCTCAAGTATCTTCAACGCCGCCCGGATTTTGAAGACATCCTGGCGCGCACATCTGAAGCGTGCCCGTTGTTCGCAGCGATACTTACGGACATCCCAACCGCAACCATCGCAGCCAACCAACGCAACAATGACGCAAATCAGAATTCGCTCGGCTCATCCGGGACCGGTAGCAGTAGCGACGGCGGACAAACCGGATCAGGCACCGATGGTGACGACGGGACCAATGGCGGTGGTGGAGTGTCACCAACAAGAGGTGATTCTGGCGGCGGCAGCGGTAACGACGGCGGTGGCGGCAATGACGGCGGCGGCGGAAGCGGAAACGGCAACGGTGACGGACCGGGTTCCGGCGGTAGCACAGGCGACAGCGGCGGCGGCAATGACAGCAATGGCGGCAGCAACGGCGGTGCTGACAATGGCGAAGGTCGCGGCAATGGCGGTAGTAACGGTGGCGGCAACTCTGGTTCTTCTGGACAGAGTAATGGCGGCAGCGATGACGGCAGCAGAAGAGGTAGCGGCGACGGAAACGGCGGCAGCAATGGAGGAGGAAACTCCGACAGCGGCAGCGGCAATGGCGGCAGCAATGGCGGTGGAAACTCCAACAGCGGCGACGGCAACGGCGGTAGCAATGGTGGAGGCAACACTGGCGGCAACAACGGTGACGGCGGCGGCTCTGGTGGCGGTGGCTCTGACGGCAGCGGTGGCGGCTCCGACGGTGGTGGCAGCGATGGCAGCGGCGGCGGTGCTGGCGGCGGCGGTTCCGACGGGAGCGGCGGTGTATTCTAACCGAGCGTTCTGACCGCCTCTCAGATACGGACAAGGGCGACCGATTGGTCGCCCTTCCTTTTGCCGGCCGTCAATTTCGAAGGCTACGCTCAGCTTCGACCGTAAATTCCGACCCAATTGCTTGGCTTTCTAGGGTCCTGCATCCGCAAGAACAGGTACCTGGTGGCCGACCACGGCTTGATACTGTTGGTCAGATTATCCAGCACCAGATCGCCACCGGCAGAGCGATAGACCAACACTGCATGAGCCTGTCTTTGCGTATCCAGCACGGTCGCAATCAGCAGTTTGCTTGGATCAATGCCTGCCCGGATCAAATCCCGCTTTTTGAGCAAAGCGAAATCTTCACAATCGCCTCCACGGGAAGTTGGCAATGCCCATCGTTCCACTGTGCGGTACTGCGACTGGTCGGTGACCTCTCGGGTTGTTGCGTTAACCTGTCGATTGACCCTGTTGATGATTCTCATTTCCTGCTGTGTCGTCAATGAGATAGACGACGTACTTGAACACGCCCAAGCGTATTGCCGGCACAACTGGCGCGCGCCCGACGGCGGCGGCGACGCAGCCACCGCGCGGATAAAACTTCCTTCGCTAGCCTCGACATTCGAGCCACCAAACATGGCGGCGCATGCCAAAGCGGATACTCCAATGGCCCGCCCTAGTGATAAGGCCGACCTCTTAACAACTGCTCTGCTTCCGATGCCAACAGAATTCATGCCTGTCCCTCGATCCTTATGTCTCCAAGCGATTGCGAACAGACCGGACCGTATCCCCAGTTCGGAAACTATCGGTAAACGGAACCGCCTGCGCAATCTGACGTGACCGTGCGAAGGAAAAGAGGCGGAATTTCGTGACTCAATTTGACCATTTGGAGCAAGAATTGCGTTGAGCCAGCCACAATTATGGCATGCAGGTCGCGAGCTGCGTTCAGAAAACTGATGCAACTCATTGAAAAAAATAAAATATTAGAATGACATTGTGAGCCCGGTGGAGGACACAATTTCGATTTTGCGCGTTGGCTGAAATCCGCGCAATAAAAACGGCCGCCGGGTTAGTTAATACCCGGCGGCCGAAAAAACTGATTCTACTCAGTGATTTCCACGACCACGAGTTCACGCTCACTTGCGCCGCGCGCGTGATCCAGGGCCTCTTGATACTCGGGCGAATTATAGCATTCGACCGCGGCTTCTACGGACGGAAACCGGGCAACCACGTTGCGCGGCCGTTCTTTACCTTCAAGCTGCACATATCGCGCGGCGCGCGCGATAAATTCTCCGCCGTGCTTGGCGATCGCTGGTCCAGCAAGCTCAGCGTATTTTCCATAAGCCTCGGTGTCTGTCACCGTGACATGTGCGATCCAAAGTGCGGGCATCTTACCCCTCCAGTACCTGTTCAGCGGCTTTGATCGCCGCATCAGAATTCGAAGCGTCCTTGCCGCCACCCTGCGCCATGTCAGGGCGGCCACCGCCGCCCTTACCGCCCAGTTCCGCGACAGCAGCGCGAACCAGATCGACCGCCGAAACTTTTTCGGTCAAGTCCTGCGTTACACCAGCCGCGACCGCCGCCTTGCCGCCCGCATCCGCGATCAGCAAAACAGCCCCCGATCCCAGACGGCTTTTGTGTTCGTCGATCAATGCAGGCAGATCCTTACCGGACACACCAGTCAGCGCCTGCGCCAGGAATGGCACGCCGTTCACATCTTTTGCTTCAGCGCCACCCTGACCTGAACCCCCTGCCATCGCCAAGTCGCGACGCAACTGCGCTACTTCGTTCTGCAGGGCCTTGCGTTCGTCCATCAGAGTCTTCACCCGGCTGACCACATCGTCGGGCTGTGCCTTCAGTTCGGACGCAATCTGCCCCAACCGCTGATCCTGAGCCGACAAATGGCGGAAAGCCTCTTCCCCGGTCAATGCCTCGATACGGCGCACACCCGCGCTGCTGGCACTGTCGCCAAGAACGACAAAGGTTCCGATATCGCCGGTCTGTTTGACATGCGTACCACCGCACAGCTCGATCGACCACGTTTCGCCGTCCTGCCCTTTGCCCGTGGGCGCTTTACCCATCGAGACAACGCGCACCTCGTCGCCGTACTTCTCGCCAAACAGCGCCTGCGCACCCAGTTCACGCGCATCGTCAGGCGTCATGATCCGAGTTTCCACGGTCGAGTTCTGGCGGATAAAGGCATTCACCTCACGCTCGACCTTTTGCAGTTCCTCGGTGCTCAGCGCCTTGGAGTGGCTGAAATCGAACCGAAGTCGGTCAGAGGCGTTCAGCGACCCGCGCTGTGCCACGTGATCCCCCAGCGTTTCGCGCAGCGCCTCATGCAGCAAGTGCGTGGCCGAGTGGTTGGCCCGGATCGCACTACGGCGGGTATGATCCACTTCAAGCTCGACGCCGTCACCCTTGGACAGCGCGCCTTGATTGACCGTCACACGATGTGCATAGACCTTACCTTCGGCGAACTTACGAGTGTCTTCGACCTTGGACACATCCTGCATATTCTCAAGCCGTCGGATTTCGCCGGTATCCCCGACCTGACCACCGGCCTCACCATAGAATGGGGTTTGGTTCACGATGACCCAGCCGGTTCCGCCCTGTTCGATAGTGTCGACCAGCGCGCCATCCACAACCAGAGCAGCCACCTGCCCTTCGGCCTTTTCAGTATCATAGCCTAGAAAATCCGTGGCCCCGGCACTGTCCAGCACGTCAAACCAAACGGCCTGATCTGCGGCCTCGCCCGAACCTGCCCATGCGGAGCGCGCCTTGGCTTTCTGTTCGGCCATCGCCTCATCAAATCCATCGGTATCCACGGTCCGGCCCTTTTCACGTAACGCATCCTGCGTAAGGTCCAGCGGGAAACCATAAGTGTCATACAGTTTGAATGCTGCATCGCCGGGCAGAGCGGCCCCTTCGGGCAGGCCCGCAACCTCATCATCCAGCAGCTTCAGACCGCGATCCAGAGTCTGCTTGAACCGAGTTTCCTCGAGCAGCAGCGTTTCTTCGATCAGCGCCTGCGCCTGTCCCAGTTCCGTGTATTGCGCACCCATCAACTGCACCAACGAGGGCACAAGGCGGTGCATCACAGGGTCTTTCGCACCCAGCAAATGCGCGTGACGCATAGCGCGACGCATAATCCGGCGCAGAACGTACCCGCGCCCGTCATTGCTGGGCATCACCCCATCGGCAATCAGGAACGAGGTCGAGCGTAAGTGATCCGCAATCACGCGGTGATGCACGTTTTGATCGCCGTATGGATCAACGCCGGTTGCATCCGCCGACGCCTCGATCAGCGTTTTGAACAGGTCGGTGTCATAATTGTCATGGCTGCCCTGCAACAACGCGCCAATCCGCTCCAGCCCCATGCCGGTGTCGATGGACTGCATGTCCAGTTCCACCATCGAGCCGTCCTCGAACTGTTCGTTTTGCATAAAAACGATGTTCCAGATTTCGATGAACCGATCACCATCTTCCTCGGCCGAACCCGGAGGGCCGCCCCAGATGTGGTCGCCGTGATCATAGAAAATCTCGGTGCACGGACCACACGGTCCGGTCGGGCCCATTTGCCAGAAGTTGTCACTGGTGGCGATGCGGATAATCCGATCCTCGGGGACGCCGACCTTCTTCCAGATCTCGAACGCCTCATCATCGGTGTGGTAGACCGTTGTCAGAAGACGGTTTTTGTCGATACCGAATTCCTTGGTGATCAGCTCCCACGCGAAAGGGATCGCGTCATGCTTGAAATAATCACCGAATGAGAAATTCCCCAACATTTCAAAGAACGTGTGGTGGCGCGCGGTGTAACCCACATTGTCCAAATCGTTATGCTTGCCGCCTGCACGCACGCATTTCTGGGCCGTTGTCGCGCGCTGATAGTCGCGGGTTTCAACGCCGGTAAACAGGTTCTTGAATTGCACCATGCCCGAGTTCACAAACATCAGTGTCGGGTCATTGCGGGGCACCAGAGGGCTGGACGCCACCACTTCGTGCCCTTGTTTGGCAAAGTAGTTCAGAAAGGTCGATCGGATATCGTTCAGCGTGGGCATAAGGCTCTCTCAGCGCGCAGTCATCTTGTTCCAGAAGGGTTTATCCCTGTCCCATGGGATAGTCCACAGGATTGGAAGGCCAAACGAAACAAGGCGGCCCCGAAGGACCGCCCGTCTGTCAGGAATCGGGATCAGATCAGGCTTCGAGGATGTCGTCATCCTCGGCCGCACCGGGCGGCATATCAAAATCCAACCCATGCGCGGCTCGGATCTTGTCTTCTATTTCAAGCGCGATCCGGCTGTTGTCACGCAGGTATTGCTTGGCATTCTCACGCCCCTGCCCGATCCTCTCGTCGCCATAGCTGAACCACGAGCCAGATTTCTCAACCACTCCAGCCTTTACGCCCAGATCCAGCAGTTCGCCCATCTTGCTAATGCCTTCGCCGTACATGATGTCGAATTCCACCTGCTTGAACGGAGGTGCCACCTTGTTCTTGACGACCTTTACGCGAGTCTGGTTGCCAACCACTTCATCGCGATCCTTGATCGCGCCGATGCGTCGGATATCCAGACGCACCGAGCTGTAGAATTTCAGGGCGTTGCCCCCGGTCGTGGTCTCAGGGCTGCCAAACATCACGCCGATCTTCATCCGAATCTGGTTGATGAAGATCACCATGCAGTTGCTGCGGCTGATCGAGCCGGTCAGCTTGCGCATCGCCTGGCTCATCAAACGGGCCTGAACACCGACATTGCTGTCGCCCATGTCGCCCTCCAACTCGGATTTCGGCGTCAGCGCCGCGACCGAGTCGACCACGACCATGTTCACCGCACCCGAGCGCACCAGAGTATCGGTAATCTCAAGCGCCTGTTCGCCGGTATCGGGCTGCGAGATCAGCAGCTCATCCAGATCAACACCCAACTTGCGGGCATATTGCGGGTCAAGCGCATGCTCCGCGTCGACAAACGCACAGACACCGCCGCGTTTTTGCTGTTCTGCAATACAATGCAGCGTCAGCGTAGTCTTACCCGAGCTTTCTGGCCCGTAAATCTCGACAATCCGGCCCATCGGCAGCCCACCGATTCCCAACGCAATATCCAGCCCCAGTGATCCGGTTGAGCTAGCGTCGATATCCTGCTTGGCATCTTCACCCAGCTTCATGATCGAGCCCTTGCCGAACTGCCGTTCAATTTGCGCCAGCGCGCTGTCGAGCGCCTTTTGCTTGTCTGCGTTTTTCTTGTCGCTCATCGTCAGAAGATCCGCCATTGTCCTGTCGCCTTCCCTTTTGTCACACCCTTTAACGGGCGGCAATCACTGCTTTGTTCGCCTCTTGTTCCTTATGGGACCAAAGAGAGAACATTTCAATAAAAACTTACAGAAAGTACTGTTCAGCAATTGTGTTAAAGAGTCGTTTACGCCACTCTGCCCTTGTGACAAACTTGGCCAAGGACGCGATAATTGCTTGTTTTCTATAAAGAACGTCTTGCGTTCCTAGCCGTCCCCAAGACCGGAAGCACTGCGTACCATGCGGCCTTGCAGGATCGGGCTGACCTTGTGATTACCGGCCCTCCGGATCTGAAACACGCGCCGGTCCGACGCTATGATCGTTTTTTTCAGAACATCTTTCGAAAAATGTACGACACCGAGATGGAAATTATGGCCGTTGTCCGAGAGCCGATCGACTGGCTTGGCAGTTGGTACAAGTTTCGCAGCCGACCCGAGCGTCTGAACCACCCGCATTCCACCCACGACCTGAGCTTTGATGATTTCGTTCAAGCCTACATGCAAACCCCACGCCCGGGCTTCGCGGATATTGGCAGTCAGAGCCAGTTTTTTCGCACACGGAACAACGGTGTTGGCGCAAGTCATGTTTTCAAATACGAAAATCAGGACAAAATACTGGATTTCCTGCAAGACCGACTTGGCACCGAGATATCTTTGACCCAAGAGAATGTCTCGCCAAAACGCGATTTGAGTTTGAGCCCGGAAACGGAAATAGCATTTCGCCAATCACATGCCGCCGAATTCGCATGTCATGACGCCGCGCTCTGACCGTTTCAATTAATTTGTTGAAACACCGCTTCTGTAAGTTGGTTCAAAGAAAAGGGTTTCGGCAGGAAGGTCGAATTGCTGATATCGTGGTCCGAGTTCCCAAATGCGCCTTCGGTATAGCCTGACATGAAGATGACCCTGACGTCGGGACGGTCTTCCAACGCCCTGCGAACCCATGTCGGCCCATCAATGCCGGGCATAACGACATCGGTGACAAAAACGTCCACATTCAAGGACCCATCTTCCAGCAACCGTAAAGCCTCTTCCGCGCAATCTGCCTCAAGCACCGTGTACCCTTTCAACCGCAACGCGCGGGTGGCAAATGCCCGGACCGGTGCTTCATCCTCAACCAAGAGGACAACGCCCTCGCCCGATCGAGCACCCTGAGCGTTAGGCAAGGTGGTTTCTTCGGGAACAATCCGCTCCTCTGCGCCCGAGACAGGCAGGAATACTGTGAATTCGGTTCCGCGCCCAACCAGACTGTCAACAAAGATGAACCCCCCCGTCTGCTTTACGATTCCGTAAACAGTAGACAGGCCCAGCCCCGTGCCTTCGCCGGTTCTCTTCGTCGTATAGAAGGGTTCAAAGACCTTTTGCAATTTGTCCGAAGCAATCCCGGTGCCGCTATCAATCACCTTAACAGTAACGTATTCGCCGGGTTGAACGGTCGCGCGGTCCCTGCGAAGTGGCTCTGTCAAACGAACAACCTCAGTTTCAATTCGCACATCCCCCCGTCCGGCATGGCGTCCCGTGCATTGACGACAAGGTTCATGAAAACCTGTTCCAGTTGGCGCTTATCTGCCCTCACGGGTTTGAGAACCGGGTCATGGCTGAGGATCAGGCGGATTTTCTCGCCAACCAGTCGATTCAACAGATGGATGAGGTCAGAAATTGTGTCCCGCAGGTCCAGAACTTCGGGCTGAAGGGTCTGTTTGCGCGAGAACGCCAGCAATTGACTGACCAGCGCAGCCGCGCGGTTGGCGTTTTGATTGATCTGAACCAGATCTCCGTAGTTTGGATCATTCTGATCATGTCTGAGCAGCAACAGGTCACAATGACCCGAGATCGCCGTAAGCAGATTGTTGAAGTCATGCGCAACTCCACCTGCCAGTTGCCCAACGGCCTGCATCTTTTGTCCCTGAACGAACTGGGCCTCCAAAGTCTTGAGCTCCGTCGCATCGTTCAACATGGCGATCAGGCAAACTTCGCCTTTGTCGACGACCTTGCTCAGTGTGACCTGAACGAAGACTTCTTTATCCTTGCGACTTAGCCTAAGAAATTCCGAACGCGGTACTGCATCATCAGCTGCAGAGCGCGCCAGCCATTCGTGGATCGGATAGCCCAGCCCCTGCATGATTTGCGCGACGTTCGTTTCACCTGGACGGATATCCCCAACCAGCTTGGCGGCCAGACGGTTGACCTCTTTGATCTGCCCATCAAGGGAAAGGCACATGAGGGGGACTGGTAAATCATCAAATGGGGCCTCAGGCGCGGGACCGGCTGACACATTCACTGGAAGAATAAGTGTATCTTGAACTGATCCCGAACGTGAAAGCTCACACAAGGTCACCGGAATTGATCCATCGGCAGATTCGGCACGCACAATTTCACCAGCGGGCGGGAGTTCTGTCGCAAACACTTGCCCTATGGTCTCAGGCCGGAAACCAAGAAGACTTTCTGCGGCTCCGTTGACGCGCAGCAGCGTGCCATTTCTTCCGTGCGTCAGAACAGGAACATCCGCATCATCCCATTGTCCCCGCTCGTCCATTTTGAAGCGCCAGCAATATAGGCCGTGCCCAACATCAAAGACCGAGACCGGCACGGTCGACCCAACAGTAACAACATCTTCGCGTGCTTTTCCGTGAATTTCCGCTAAAGCTTGCAGCCGAAGCAAAACCGCAGATGGATTGGCAAACACGGACTTGAGAGAACTGTCCAGCCTGACCCCCGGAAAAGCATGGAACCGAGCCGAAGCCCTGGAATTCGCGTGGCTCACGCACCCTTCGGAATCCGCGATCACGCAGGGAAACATGTCCTGTTCTGCGAATGATGCCATAACCTTAATGGCCTGCCGCAGGGATAGTTCCGCGATCTGCCCCCTAAGCACGACCAAAAATGCAGCCGACAGAAATGAGACTCCGACGACCAAAAATCCAGTTGCAATAGCTTCCGGTAGGTCTTTGGCAAAGGGCGCGAGACTAAGTGCACCACCCAGCATCACCAAAGAGGCAAGCCGCACGTTGGCAGGAAATTTCCTGAGGGAATGTTCAGAAATCAAGGCGAGGGCTTCAGGCATTAACAACTCGGATCAATAGATTTTTTGGAGATCAGCCCAAATTGATTAACACCCTATTAATTCTCTCGCCAAAATCTACCCCAAGTTGTTTGATGCGTCAAAATTACCGCCTTAGATGTGACGCAAAGAAACCGTCCGCGCCCTCAGTCGGCAACCACCTTTTGCGAAATGCCTCACTCCATTCGGAATGAAGCGCTGTAAACCTGTCGACGACTTCATCGTTTTCGAACCTCAACATCGAACAGGTCACGTAGGCCAGTGTTCCGCCTTCACCGACTAGCGACGACGTTGTCTCCAAAATCTCAAACTGCAATTCAGTCAACTCAGTCAGGCGCTGTGGTGTCAATGCCCACTTCCCGGCAGGTGCACGCCGCCATGAACCGCTTCCCGAACAAGGCGCGTCCACCAACACGATATCAAAAGGACCGTGTTTCCGAACGTCTTGCGTGGTCACTGTCGTAACCTTGGCACCAGCGCGTTCAGCACGGGCAGGAAGGTCACGCATCCGGCCCGCGTTTACATCATGCGCAAAAACTTCGACATCGCGATGCGCGGCCAAGGCCAAAGACTTTCCTCCGCCGCCAGCGCAATAGTCAAGTACGCGCAGACCCGGCTGCAGGTCCAGCGCGGACACAACAGCTTGACTTGCCGCATCCTGAAGCTCAACAAGCCCTTCGGTATAGGCCCGGCTTTGTGCGACCTTGCGGGCCCCTTCGACGACTTCAAGTGCCGTGTCACTGGCTGGATGAACGCGTGCAACGATCCCATCCTGATTCAGTGCCACAATTGCGTCGGACCGATTGGTTTTGATTAGGTTGGCGCGTAGATGGATCGGAGCACGTCTTTGCAACGCTTCTGCAGCAGGAACAGCCTGATCTCCTAAGGAGTCCTTGAACACCGGCCATAACCAATCGGGGATATCGTACAGCTCTGCGTCAGATGCAAAGTCTCGCCCAGCTTCCGTTTCCAGCACAGCAGTCGGCGCGTGACGTTCGCCGGTGAAAAGCGCGGCAAGGTCAGCCTGCGCGGCCCGTGACGCGCCAATCATCAGCCCACGCCCGGTTGCCGCTCCGCCAAGTACTGCAAAGGATCGTTTGCAACGAACAGCACCGAAAACATGGTCACGAATGGCCGCACGATCTTTTGACCCCGCAAAACGGCTTCGGCGCGCCCATCCCGTAAGAGCCTTTTCAACCGGCGTTCCGCCAAGAATCTCGTCCAGAATCTCGATGGAGGCCTGAACGCGGGCTGCTGGTGTCATCGGGCTGTCCCTTGCTCTTTAGAAACACAAAACGGCGCCCAAACAGGCGCCGCATTGCACAATTCGAGAGTTTACATCACGCGGTAGTTCGGGCTTTCGCGCGTGATCTGAACGTCATGCACATGGCTTTCCTTCAGCCCCGCGCCCGTGATTTTGACAAAGCTGCAGTTGCGCCGCATCTCTTCCACAGTTGCGCAGCCCGTATAGCCCATCGCCGCCCGCAGGCCGCCAACCAACTGATGCACAACGGCACTGGCCGAGCCTTTGTAGGGCACCTGCCCTTCGATCCCTTCGGGCACCAGCTTGTCGTTGGCGGCGTCTTTCTGGAAGTACCGATCCGCCGAGCCGCGCGCCATTGCGCCCAAGCTACCCATACCGCGATATGATTTGAACGAGCGGCCCTGATACAAAATCACCTCACCTGGGCTTTCATCGGTGCCCGCGATCATCGAGCCGACCATGGCGCAAGATGCCCCGGCCGCGATCGCTTTGGCGAAATCGCCCGAAAACTTGATGCCGCCATCGGCGATTACCGGCACATCCCCGGCCGCTGCAGCGCAATCCATGATCGCTGTCAACTGTGGCACACCCACACCGGCCACCATCCGCGTGGTACAGATCGAGCCCGGCCCGATCCCCACCTTAATCGCATCCGCGCCCGCATCGATCAGCGCCTTGGTCGCCTCGCCCGTGGCCACGTTGCCCGCGATGATCTGAACCTCATTCGACAGGGTCTTGACCCGTTTCACCGCGTCCAGAACGCCCTGCGAATGGCCATGTGCGGTGTCCACAACGATGATGTCGACGCCTGAATCCACCAATTGCTCGGACCGCTCAAACCCTGCGTCCCCGACCGAAGTCGCTGCCGCAACGCGCAGGCGGCCCAAACGGTCCTTGCAGGCGGTAGGGTTCAGCACGGCTTGTTCTGTGTCTTTCAGGGTCAGCAGGCCGGTCAGCTTGCCTTCGCCATCAACTACCAGCAGCTTCTCGATCCGACGCGCCTTCATCAGGCTTTTGGCTTCTTCCAAATCGGCCGGCTCCTGAAGCATCGCCAAATTGTCGGTGGTCATCATTGCGTGGATCGGCGTGTCGTCCGAGGTCGCAAACCGCATGTCGCGGTTGGTCACGATACCGACAACGCGACCCTCGGGATCGACAACGGGAAAGCCGGTGAAGTTGTACCGCTCGACTAGCGCCTTGGCATCCGCCAGCGTCTGATCCGCGCGCAGGGTTACAGGGTTATAGACGATGCCGGATTCGAACCGCTTGACCCGGCGTACCTCGCGGGCCTGTTCTTCGGTGCTCAGGTTCTTGTGGATCACGCCGATGCCGCCTGCCTGCGCCATGGCTATGGCCATGCGCGCCTCGGTCACTGTGTCCATCGCTGAACTCAGCAGCGGGATGTTCATGGTAATCTCGCGCGTCACGCGCGTCGTCGTATTCGCCGTTGCGGGCAGCACAGAAGATGCGCCCGGAACCAGAAGAACGTCGTCAAAGGTGAGTGCCTCACGAATCTGCATCTGCTAACCCCATGCAAAACCCCGTTTGACGGCGACCCTATTGCATGGATTCAAGCTAAGGAAAAGCCCCTGACCTAAACTAGTTTTGCCCTGCGGGACATTGCCGCGGCAAAAAACGACGCAAGACGGTCAAAACGTGCCGCTGAATGGCCTTTCCCTTTGCGCACAAACCCATATCTTGCGCGGCAGATGCGCGAATACAAAAGGCAGGCCAGATATGACCACCGAACCCCTTGTCGTTTTTACCCCGTCGGGCAAACGTGGGCACTTCCCAGTTGGCACTCCGGTCCTGACCGCTGCCCGGCAGTTGGGTGTCGATCTGGATTCGGTCTGTGGCGGGCGTGGGATTTGTTCGAAATGTCAGATCACGCCCAGCTATGGTGAGTTTCCCAAGCACGGTGTCACCGTATCTGAGGACGCGCTGAGCGAATGGAACGCGGTCGAACAACGCTATGATGACAAGCGAGGGTTAAAGCCCGGTCGCCGTCTGGGCTGTCAGGCCACCGTTCAGGGCGATGTGGTGATCGACGTGCCGCCCGAATCTCAGGTCCATCGTCAGGTCGTCCGCAAAGCGGCCGCGGCCCGCGCCATCACCATGGACCCGGCGACGCGGCTGTATTTCGTGGTGGTCGAGGAACCCGACATGCACTCGCCCACCGGCGATCTGGAACGGCTGGAACGCGCCCTGCGCGAGCAGTGGAAGATCGAAGCCATCACCGCCGACCTGTCGCTGATGGCCAAGCTGCAGCCTGTGCTGCGCAAAGGGAAATGGGAGGTCACGGTCGCCGTCCACAAAGGCCACAAGGACAAGGTCGCGCAGGTCGTGGAAATCTGGCCCGGCCTGCATGAACAGGGACTGTACGGTCTGGCCATCGACCTTGGATCAACCACTATCGCCGCCCACCTGACGGATTTGGAAACCGGTGAGGTCAAGGCCTCCTCGGGCCTGATGAATCCGCAAATCCGCTTTGGCGAAGACCTGATGAGCCGCGTGTCCTACGCCATGATGAATCCCGGCGGCGATCAGGAAATGACGAAGGCCGTGCGCGAGGCAATCAATGACCTGACCACCTCGATAGCAGATGAGGCCGGAATCGACGCCAGCCTAATCGTGGAAACGGTGTTCGTTTGCAACCCCGTCATGCACCACTTGCTGCTGGGTCTGGACCCGGTCGAGCTGGGGCAGGCTCCGTTCGCGCTGGCCACATCCGAGAGCATGTCCCTGCCCGCGCGTGAGATGGACCTGATCCAGATGAACCCCCGCGCACAGGTCTATATCCTGCCTTGCATCGCGGGCCATGTAGGGGCCGACTGCGCCGCCGTGGCCCTGTCCGAGGAACCCGCCAAGTCTGAAGATCTTGTGCTGATCGTGGATGTAGGCACCAACGCGGAAATCCTGCTGGGCAACACTTCGCGCGTACTGGCCTGTTCTTCACCCACCGGCCCAGCATTTGAAGGCGCGCAGATCAGTTCGGGCCAGCGCGCCGCGCCCGGCGCGATTGAACGGATTGAGATTGACCCCGTCACCAAGGAACCGCGTTTCCGTATCATCGGGTCGGACAAGTGGTCCGACGAGGACGGGTTCGATCTCGACATCGCTACCACCGGAATCACTGGCATCTGCGGCTCAGGCATTATCGAAGCTGTGGCCGAAATGCGCATCGCCGGGCTGCTGGATGAAAGCGGTCTGATCGGATCGGCCGAACAAACCGGCACTGCGCGCTGCATCCCCGAGGGCCGCACACATTCCTATCTGATCCACGATGCAAGCGCCGAGGGTGGCCCGCGTATTACTGTGACCCAAGGTGACATCCGCGCCATCCAACTGGCGAAATCGGCGCTTTATGCCGGTGCGCGCCTGCTGATGGACGAGATGGAGGTCGACGCCGTTGACCGCGTGGTTCTGGCCGGGGCGTTCGGCGCGCATATCTCGACCAAACACGCGATGGTTCTGGGGATGATCCCCGACGCGCCGTTGGACAAGGTCTCCAGCGCAGGCAACGCTGCCGGAACCGGCGCGCGGATCGCGCTGTGCAATATCGGATCGCGCACGGAAATCGAACGTGTCGTGCGCGAGATCACCAAGGTCGAAACCGCCATCGAGCCCAAGTTTCAGGACCATTTCGTCGCCGCCAACGCGATCCCGCACAAGACCGACCCGTTCCCGGAGCTGGCACAGGTGGTCACGCTGCCCTCACCCACGTTCAACACCGGCGGCGGGGATGAGGAAAAATCTGGCCGCCGCCGCCGCCGCAGGTCATAGTCACCTCAAAGAACCGGAGGCGACATGGCGATAGCAAACGAAGAACAGGCTGAATTCTGGGGCAACTCACCCTCGGGTGCGAAATGGCTGACCTATGAGGATCAGATGGATGCCCTTCTGGCCCCGGTTCTGAATCTGGTTCTGGATCGCGCCGCCCTGCAACCGGGTCAGCGCGTGTTGGATATTGGCTGCGGCACAGGGGCCAGCACGGTTCTGGCCGCACAGGCCGTAGGACCTAACGGACATGTTCTGGCCGCAGATTTCTCGCAACCTTTTCTGGATCGCGCGGCTGAGCGCGCGCAGGCCGTAGGCCACGCGAATATAAGCTTTCAATTCGCAGACGCGCAGACCCATCCTTTTGAGGAGGGCGATCGCGATATCATGATCTCGCGCTTTGGGGTGATGTTCTTTGAGGATACCGTGGCCGCCTTTGCCAACATGGCCCGTGCACTGAAACCTGGCGGTCGGATGTGTTTCGCCGCTTGGGGGCCGCTGTCCGGCAACCCATGGTTCCGCGTGCCCCATATCGCAGCCACCGAACAGCTTGGCACCCCACCCAAAGTGGATCGCAACGCCCCCGGCCCCTTGGCCTTTCACGATCAGGACAGGGTCAGCGGATTGCTTGCCGACGCCGGCCTGACCGAGATCACCGTCGATGCCGTTCCCCTCACCCTGCCCGCTCGAGGCACGCTTGAGGACTGCGCGGCGCTGTGTACTCGGATCGGACCCGCCGCGCGCGTGATCGACCATTTCGATGGTACACCCGAAGATGTAGCCGCTATCCGCGAGGCAGTGGCGTTGCAGTTCGAGCCATATTTACAAGGGGAATTCGTGCACGTCCCGGCTCTGATCAACCTATTTCAGGCGCGTCGGGCCAATTGATCAGATCAGAGAAAACTGGAGCGGGTAGCGGGAATCGAACCCGCGCGTTCAGCTTGGGAAGCTGACAGGCTACCATTACATCATACCCGCCGCGTGGGTTGGAATAGCATTGGCTCGGGACCAGCTTCAAGCACGTTTCAACACTGCATCACAAGATTACTCTGTCCGGGCACGCAGGCTGTCGATCAGCGATTGTTCAACGTCCAACGCTTTGCACGCGGCATCAAGAGTTCGCTGGTCCAAGTGTTGCGGGCTCAGGTCGATGTCCCTGGAGAACGCTTCAACAATCGTTCGCATCGTCTTGATCCGGGCGTATTTCTTGTTGTTGGCGGGGATCACGTGCCACGGCGCGGTCTGGGTCGAGGTGCGCGCCAGCATTTCATCCACCGCGACCTCGGCCTCGGACCAGCGTTCGCGGTTGCGGAAATCCTCGTAGGTCAGTTTCCAGCGTTTCAGCGGGTTTCGCAGACGTTCGGTGAATCGCGCCATCTGTTCCTCGGGCGAGATGTGGAAGAATAGCTTTACAATCCGCGTGCCGTCATCCACCAGCATCCGTTCGAAATCGTTGATCTCACCATAAGCGGCGCGCCAGCGATCTTCGGGGGTGAACTTTTCCAACCGCTCGACCAGCACGCGCCCGTACCAACTGCGGTCAAAGGCTGAAATCGCGCCCTCGGGCGGCAAACGTTCCCAGAACCGCAACAGATAGTGCCGGTTCAGATAGTAGTTGCGCGGCGCACCAATCGGCCAAACCTTGAAGCTGCGCGGGTCCAGTGCCTGACTGATCCGCCGGATCGTGCCGCCTTTGCCAGCCGCGTCCCATCCTTCGAACACCAGCACGCCCTTGGTCCCGTGAAACAGAAATGCCTGTTGGATGAGCGCCAATTGAGCCTGCAACTCTACCAGTTCCTCAAAATACTCTTTCTTGCCCAGCCTCAGCGACAGATCGGCTTCGGCCAGCTTCGGGGGAATATGCTTGGTCATAATGGCGCCCTGATCTGCCAGAAAATCACAACCAGTGTCGCAATACCGGCCGCAACCGGCATTGATCGGTGTCAAAACAAAAAAAGCCGGGCACTAGGCCCGGCCTTCGATCAAAATTTGATGCGGATCACGCGCGGCGGCGGCGGCCACCACCACGACGACCACCTGCGGCGCCTGCTGCCGCGGCTTCTTCAGGCGACTTGTTGAACTTGATCCACGCTCCGCCATGCGGGTCATTGTTGGTCAGCAGATTAGCGGCGCGGATGGCCTCCATTTCCTTACCGGCTCGCGGTTTGGTCGAGCCCAGACCGAACAGTTGACAGAAGGTCTCATCATCCATATCCGCAGGCAGAACGATGCCCTTGGCTGCAACCTCGGCCTTCTTTTCAGCCAGTTTCTTAGGACCAACTGGCAAAGCCACCGGATTCATGATCGCCGAGGTCATACCAGCGCCCATTGCCATCGGCAGGAAGGCATTGTTGATGCCGTGGCGGTTAGGCAGACCGAACGAGATGTTGGACGCACCGCAGGTGGTGTTCACGCCCAGTTCCTCGCGCAAGCGACGAACCAGAGCAAACACCTGCTGGCCGGCAGTTGCCATCGCGCCGATGGGCATGACCAGCGGGTCAACTACGATGTCATGGGCCGGAATGCCGAAGTCGGCGGCGCGTTCAACGATCTTCTTGGCGACGTCAAAGCGCACATCAGGGTCTTCGGAAATCCCGGTGTCGTCGTTCGAGATTGCCACAACCGGCACGTTGTATTTCTTGACCAGCGGCAACACCAGTTCCAGACGCTCTTCTTCACCGGTAACCGAATTCAGAAGCGGGCGGCCCTCGGCCGCTTCAAGACCGGCTTCCAGAGCGCCCGGAACGGACGAGTCGATGCAGAGCGGGACGTCAACCAGGCCCTGAACCAGCTCGACGATCTTGGTCATCAGCGGCGGCTCGGTCTCGTTCGGGTTGGGGTTCGAGTTGTAGACAACGCCCGCATTGATATCCAGAACGGTCGCGCCTGCTGCAACCTGCGCAATGGCGTCCTTCTCGACAGTCGAGAAATCGCCCGCTTCCAGTTCTGCGGCCAGTTTCTTGCGGCCAGTGGGGTTAATCCGCTCACCGATCACGCAGAACGGTTCGTCGAAGCCAAGAACGGCGGTTTTTGTTTTTGATTCTACGACAGTACGGGTCATGTCCGTTCCTTAGGTATTTGCAGGCTTTGCCGAAGCGCCGCCATTGTTGATAGCCCAGTTGGCGTTGGTCTTGACGCCGCCAAGCGGGAAGAAATGTACGTTGGTGATGTTGAAATCCGGGTTGGCGGCTTTGTGGTTGGCCAATTCAGTGATCACATCGGTCGGCTCATAAGGCAGCAACAGCTTGGATACATCCATCGCACGCTTTTGCAGAACCTTCAGCGATGGACCAACGCCACAGGCAATCGCGAATTTGATCAGAGTCTGCAACTTGGCCGGACCCGCAATACCAATATGGATCGGTAGGTCGATCCCCGCGGCCTTCAGACCGTCTGCCCATTCAATGATCGGCTTCGCGTCGAACGCAAACTGTGTCGCCAGCGCCATTTCGGCGTCGGTTGTCTCGCTGAATTTCTGTTTCCAGCGCAGCGCATCGTCAACATTTTTGGTCGAGCCGTCGGGGTCGATATCCTTGTTGCCCTCGGGGTGGCCAGCCACGTGCAGACGCTTGAAACCTGCCTTGTCAAACAGGCCGGTCTCCATCAGTTGCATCGAACTGTCAAAATCTCCCTGCGGCTTGTCCAGTCCACCGGCCAGCAGCAGCGCCTGTTCCACGCCCGCTTCGCCCTGATACATAGAAATCCAGTTTTCCAGCGTCGCCGCGTCCTTGATGATCCGCGCAGGAAAGTGCGGCATGACCGGATAGCCCTCGGCAGCGATGCGCTTGGCGGTCTTAACCATGTCCTCGATCGGGGTGCCCTCGATATGTGCGATGTAGACACGGGTACCTTCGGGCAGCAGAGCGCGGAAATCCTCGACCTTTTCGGCCGTACGGGGCATTACCTCGATCGAATAGCCCTGCAAAAAGGCTTCGACGGTCGGGTTTACAGGGCCGTTTTCGGCGGCATCACGTTTCTTGAAGTTCAGCAAAGCCATCGCGGCCTCCCATATAGATTTCGGGCTCATGCCCAACCGTCATTTGCGATAAGCGCCTTGATACGGTCCTGATCATATTCCGTTTCCAGACGCACGGCCTCGGCCTCAGCGATCTCGGACGGGTCGCCCTCAACCGCAAAAGGCTCGGCCTTGCGCCACTCGGCCAGATAGGCGTCGCTATCCTTGGCGTTCACCTTCATCGCCGCGCGGTCGATGGCTTGCTCGAACCGTTCCTCCAATTGCCGCTTTGCGCCCCGGCGGCCTTTGCCGACGATGACTTGAGCTGGGATATCGCGCCAAAAAACGATGGTGACGTCAGGCATCGCGTTTGATTCCTCCTAACCAGATGGATCGGTTCTAAACTTCAATATGGGCTCAGGTCGGTCGATTTTCGACACAAGGCAGAGTTCTAACGACCTTTTTACCCACGATGGGATACCGGCCTTGTAACGAAGTCTTGAGCAAACCCTCACATCAAAATTCTCATCACCTTAATGAGCGTCTTGCACGACGCAGGCGCGCGACCTATGGTCGGGGTAACTCGAAAATCGGAGGGCGTTACGATGGCGCCCAAGCGTCCCAAAGGTGCGGGCGCGTTCCCGAAGGCGGTCGAAAGCCCCGCGCCGGCAAGACCCGATCCAGATGCGTTGTATGCGGCGCTGGATCTGGGGACAAATAGCTGCCGCATGTTGATAGCCCAGCCCAAGGGCAGCGGGTTCCATGTGGTCGACAGCTTCTCAAAATCCGTGCAATTGGGCGCGGGTCTTGAGCGGACCGGGCGTTTGTCCCGATCATCCATGGCACGCACCATTCAGGCGCTGCGGATTTGCCAGCAAAAACTGAAACGCAATAAAGTCCGACGAATGCGGCTGGTTGCGACCGAAGCTTGTCGGCGCGCCAAAAATTCACGCGACTTCATCCGGCAGGTGCGGCGCGAAACCGGGCTGACGCTTGAGATCATCCAGCCCGAGGAAGAAGCACGGCTTGCCGTGATCTCCTGCGCGCCTCTGGTTTCAACCAAGACCGAACAATTACTGGTCGTGGATATCGGTGGCGGCTCGACCGAACTGGTGTGGATCGACATCTCATCCGTTCCACGCCGGGATCGGCCCGCGGCGATCATGCGTCTGCACAATGGGTTTCACACAGCCGAAAGCCCATTTCCTGCGGCCAAGGTTGTGGACTGGATCAGTGTTCCTTTAGGGGTTGCGACCCTTCGGGATCAGTTCAACGACGTCGAGGACGACTCGGCTCGGTTTGCCTTGATGAGCTGGTTTTTCGAAGAAAATCTGGCCGATTTCGCCCCCTACAAAGATGAGCAGGCACGTGAAGGGTTTCAGATTGTAGGCACCAGCGGCACGGTCACTACCGTCGCTGCGTCCCACCTTGGGCTCAAACGATATGACCGAACCAAGGTCGATGGCCTGCGCATGACCAGCGATCAGATTGACAAAGTGATACGTGGTTATCTAGAACTCGGCCCTCAGGGTCGACGCCGGGATCCGCGTATCGGCGATGATCGGCAGGCCCTGATCATGTCCGGCTCGGCCATTTTGCAGGCGCTGTTACGCTGCTGGCCCACCGACCGTCTTTCCGTGGCGGATCGTGGGCTGCGCGAGGGTCTGCTTTATGCACAAATGAGCGCGGACGGCGTATTGGAAGACGGACCGTTCTAATGGCGAAGACACCGACTGGCAAAAACAACTCGGGCCGCGGACAGCGCGACCTGAAGGTTAAGGTCAAGACTGCACGTGGGCGCAAGCTCAGCTCAACCCGCTGGCTCGAACGGCAGTTGAATGACCCTTATGTCAAGCGCGCGAATGCCGAAGGGTATCGCGGACGCGCGGCCTATAAGATATTGGAACTGGACGACAAGTTTCGTTTTCTGGTCCCTGGCGCACGCGTCGTTGATCTGGGTTGCGCCCCCGGCGGGTGGTTGCAGGTCGCTGTCAAACGGGTGAATGCGCTGGGCGAAAAAAGCGGCAAGCGGATCGGCACGGTTCTGGGCGTGGACTTGCAAGAAGTCGAGCCGGTCGCTGGTGCAATGGCCCATGTGCTGGACTTCATGGAGGACGACGCCGACCAAAAGGTCAAAGAATGGCTGGGCGGCAAGGCGGATGTGGTAATGTCGGACATGGCAGCCGCGTCATCAGGGCATAAGCAAACCGACCATCTACGGATCATGGCACTGTGTGAGACAGCCGCCTATTTCGCATTTGATGTTTTGGAAGAAGGCGGCACCTTCGTCGCCAAAGTCCTGGCCGGAGGTGCCGAGGGCGATCTGCAAAAACTGCTGAAACAGAAATTCACCAAGGTCGCCAACGTCAAACCACCTGCGTCCCGATCAGACAGTTCCGAGAAGTTTGTTGTAGCAACTGGTTTTCGAGGCGACTCTTAATCCTCTAACGAAACCTGTTCTTCGGTCAGAACCTGCTCGCGCAGGGACGCAGCAGCGATGCCCTGTAGCAGCAGAGCCTCGCCATGGTTAAGGTATTGCGGCTTGCGGGTACGCAAATCCTCAATGCGCTGGGACATTGATAGCGGGCGTTGCAATTGCGATATCCAAACCGGCTTTCCAAACATTTCAAACCCCTTACCGAAAAAAGCTTCTGCTCCTTCCGATTTGGATACCGCTAGATTTTGCCGTGAACATGGCCGAAAGCGGGTTTTACAATGCCAATTTAGCGCCCGATCTGGGCCTGTAGCTGCAGCAGTTCGGGGTGTTTCGGAACCCGCGACAACCCTTCTGCAAGAACGCCCCGCGCGGCTTCGACCCCTCGGTTCAACTGAACGAGTTGAACCAGTATCGGCCATGCCTCGGCACGTTGCGGGTCAAGGGTTATCACTTCGGCAAAGGCGCGCTCGGCCGCCTCGGGATTGCGAAGCGTAAGGGCCATGCCACCCAGCACCATATGCGTTTCGGGAAAATCCAGACGGTTCGCAATCGCGCCTTGCCACTCTGACATACCCTGTCCGGCCAATTGTCCTTGTTCGCGGGTCAATACTTGCGGCGGTATGGTCAGAAACTCCTTCGCTGCTGCAATCCGAACATTGCGGCGCGGGTCCGACAGCAACGGTTCCAACCGCTGAACTCGATCCGACATACTCGCATATCGTTGCAGAGGGGCTGCGTTGGTGCGAACAACCGGATCAACGTCCGCCAGCAACGACGCCGTCTGAGCCGCAATTTCGTCCGAGCCAAAATCCTGCAGCAAATAAGCCGCCGTCGCGCGAACAATGCCCGCCAGCCCGGGATCGGTGGCGATATCCAGCAATGCGGCGGGCCCGTCCGCGCGGCCTGTCAGCACTTGCTGAAACGACGTGCCATAGTGCATGCCACGCTGTTCCGACTGGGGAAACCATGCCTCAATCTGTGTCGCTGCCCACTCCTGATCCTCGTCCTTGTGACAATCGGTGCAGGCATCTTCGCCAAGCCCCAAGTCCGGGCGCGGGATACGGAAACTGTGATCACGTCGACCGTCGACCCCCATGTAGACACGTTCGATCATATGGCACGACTTGCACTGTGCGCCGTCGCTGCCGTCAGGATGGTGGTGATGATCTGGCGCGTCGTATTCTTTTGACGTCAGAGTCGGAAAGCGGCTGTTCCCAGCGGGAGAATGGCACTGTGTGCAAACCCCATTCCCCTCGGCCCGCAATGTCGCGCTGTGGGGCTCGTGGCAGTCCATGCACCCTACGCCTTGCGCGTACATCTTGGACTGCAGGAACGAGCCATAGACATAGACTTCATCCAGTATCTGCCCGTCGGGGTGGTACAATCCCGGTCTCAGCACCGCGAGGTTATAGGCATCGTGATACGGCGTTCCCGGCAAGGGATTACCGTCACCATGTGCTTCGCGACGCGAATGGCACCCAGCACATTGCTGGATTTCAGCCTCGGTCTGGCCGCTGCCCCAATCCATAATGAACCCGTATTCTGTCAGGTCGCCACCGAGGCTCTGACCTTTGGTCCAGTCGATATGGGCAGAACCCGGGCCATGGCACGCCTCGCACCCGACGCCGATCTCCTCCTGAGTTGATGCGTAACTGCGGGTTTGCGCGTCATAGTTCTTTTCAAAACCAGTCGCATGACATTCTGCGCAGCGGGCATTCCAGTTTTTATAGGGTCCTGTCCAGTGCAACCCGTCATCCGGGGGCAAATCCTGATCGGGGTAAAGGTGAAACCAACGCTTTTGCTCGGTATCCCAAACCACGTCAAAGCTTTGCAAACGGCCCGGTTCGGTTTCGAAAAGATATTGCTGAAGTGGCGCGATACCAATCACCGAGTGCACATCATACTCGGTCGTTACACCGTCTTTTTCGGTGACCCGAGCGCTTAGGGCTTCGCCTTTGGAAAACTCAACAGACATGCCATCATGCTCGAACCCGGTCCCGTCAAAGTCAGCGACAACGCGACCGGCATCTACGCCAGTCCACGCCAATGCGTGATGAGAATTGGCCCATGCGTCGGCTTCGTCCTGATGACACTCAACACATTGATCCGAGCCGACATAAGACGGTACCTGCGCCCAAGCGAACGCCGGAAAAAGCACTATGAAACCAAAAAGAAATTGTCTCAATCCACGGTCCCTTCGCCGGAATTCTGAAGGTCCATCAAGGCACCGTTAAATTCAGCGCCCAAAATCAGGATCGCCGCGCATAGATACAGGAAGATCAAGGCCGCCATTGCACCGGCCAATCCGGCATAGGTCGTGCTGTAAGACGCAAACTGACCGATATAGATCGAGAACGCCCATCCCCCTGCTGCCCAAAGCGCCAGTGTAAGAACCACGCCGGGCAGAATCTGCATCACCGAATGTCGACGTGTCGGCAATAGAAGATGCGCCAGAATCACGGTTCCGGCTGGAACGGCAACCGTAAAGGTCCATCGCAGCCGATCCACGGACAACCACTCTGACACGTTTACATCAGTCCTTTCAGACACAAGTTTTGTATAGACCGGCAAGACCACCTCGACCGCAGCAATCGCCAGAATCGTGGCGCCACCGATCACCACCAGTGCCAAACAGAACAGCCGGGTTTTCCAGAACGGCCAGCTATCGTGGTCATGATATGCCTGATTCATCGCTGCACGAACGGCCACAACACCGTTGGAAGCGAAGAACACGGCCAACAATCCCCCGATGGTTATGACGCCTGAACCGGATTCTTCCAGCACGGCCCGCAACTCAGCGACAATGGGGTCGGCCACGTCTTGCGGCCAGGCCCCAAAGATCAGCTCAATCAATTCATTGGTGACATAATCCTGAGACAAAGATCCGGCCAAGGCCACAGTGAACAAGACGAACGGAAACAAGGCGAGCATAAGGGACATGGCGACATGGCTGCTCATCACCAACCCGTTTTTGGCACCAAAGCGACCAAGCGCCAGCCACAGCGCCTGAAGAGGCCGGCCAAAAAGGGGAATCACGTTCGCGCTCATGCTGAAAGCCTACCCCGGCTCATTGGATCACAGAAACATCAAATCCAGCATGAAGACAAATTAATCCGCACAAATATTTGGGTGCATTGCATAATCCCGCGCGGCTGTGCAGGATCAGGATAGGATAACCAGCTTGAGGCAACCTCAGCTCAGCGGCGGGAAACCGATGCCCTTGGACCAAAACGATACGTATACGACACCCCGGCTGAAGCTGTCTGTCGTCCGCGATACGGCTATTGTTGCCACGCTGACCGTATTAGGCCTGTATGCCGGGTCCGCATTTCTTATCCCGTTGACGATGGCATTGCTGATTAACGTTCTGATTATCGCGCTAAGCGACCGGGTGATTTCCGTCACCCACGCCCCTGTCTGGCTGGCCAATGTCGCCGGTGTGACGGTCGTTTTGGCAGGCTTGTTCATGATCATGTATATTCTGGGCAGTCAGGCGACCCAGTTCGCGCGGTCCATCAGCACCTATGAAAATCAATTCGACGGCGCGGTAAGCCGTGTCACCGGGCTGGTCGGTAACGACGTGACCACCTTTATCAGGGACAACCTGATCAGCATCGACATGTCTTATGTCGCCCGCGTTCTGTTGGGCAGCGCCACGTCCTTGCTGAACCATTTCTTCCTGATCAGCCTTTACGTGGCTTTCCTCATGGCTGAACGGCTGGCCTTTCGAAAGAAGATTCAACTGGCGGCAGGAAACCCTCAGACCGGGGCCGAGTTTGCGTCGGTGTTGGACGCGATCTCTTACAGCCTGCAGCGTTATGTTGGGGTTAAGACATTCATCAGCCTGATAACCGCCGGAATCAGCTATTCGGTTTTCAAAATATTGGGTCTTGAATACGCCGAAACGTGGGCTGTGCTTACCTTTGCGCTGAATTTCATCCCCTCAATTGGTTCAATCATTGCGGTGATTTTTCCTGCAATGATCGCTCTTGTTCAGTTCGACAGCATCGGTCCGTTCCTGATCATCGTATTTGGATGCGGGACGATCCAGTTCCTAATCGGCAATTTTCTGGACCCCGCCATGCTGGGGCGTTCGCTCAACATGTCGACGTTTCTGGTCATTCTCGCGCTGACATTCTGGACAACCGTCTGGGGCATGATCGGTGCCTTTCTAAGTGTTCCGCTGACGGTCTGCATTCTTATCGTCTTCAGCCACATCCCCGCGCTGCGTCCGATCGCCATCCTCATGTCACTGGACGGGCGACTGGGTGAAGATCAACAACCAACTTCCACCACCTGAGCGATGCGCCCACTGTTCATCGGATCAGAGATCTATCGAAATTCGACCTATGGGTCGAAACACCCGCTTGCGATCCCGCGCGTTTCAACGGTTATTGATCTGTGCCGGGCGCAAGGATGGCTTCCCCCCGAGGCATACCGGGTCAGCCCCCGGGCCAAGCCTAACGCCCTGCGCATCTTTCACACGCCCGATTATATTGCCGCGCTTCAAAAAGCCGAAAAGACACAGTCGGTTTCCGATGAAACGCGCCAGAAATACGGCCTTGGAACACTTTCAAATCCAGTTTTCGCCGAAATGTTTCGCAGGCCAGCTACCGCCGCAGGGGGATCGTTGCTGGCCGCAGAACTACTGCGGGACGGCGGGATCGTTTATAACCCGGCCGGAGGGACGCATCACGGCCTGCCTGACCGTGCGAACGGGTTCTGCTATCTGAATGATCCCGTACTTGCGATCCTGACCTTTCTGAACGCAGGTCTTGAGCGTATCGTTTACGTGGATATCGACGCGCATCATTGTGACGGGGTCGAAGCCGCCTTTTGCGGATCTTCCAAGGTCAGAATGATCTCGGTCCACGAAGCGCGGCGCTGGCCCTTTACCGGCGCGCTTGATGACACAGCTGGGGGTGCTGCGATCAACCTGCCGGTCACGCGCGGACTAAACGATAGTGAGTTCTACGCGATACTGGATCAGATGATCCTGCCCGCCACAGCCGCGTTTCGCCCGCAGGCGATTATCCTTCAATGTGGCGCGGACGCCGTCGCCGAAGACCCGCTGTCGCGCCTGTCTCTGTCAAACAACGCCCATTGGCGCGCCGTGGCGCACCTAAGAGATATGGCGCCCAGGTTTCTTGTTCTGGGCGGAGGCGGCTATAACCCTTGGTCGGTCGCCCGGCTGTGGGCCGGCGTTTGGGCGACGCTTAATGGCTTTGAAATTCCTCAGGAATTAAATGCCAAGGCGCAATCCGTCCTCGGCGCTTTGACGTGGAACCGAGCCGCTGGCAAACAGCCGCCGGCCCACTGGTTCAAAACACTACGCGACCGTCCAAACACCGGCGAGATCAGGCTCGATCTGTTGGCGGATGTGAGGCGACTTGCCAGCCGGATTTCTTAGTGGATTGGTTTCGACAGGGCTGCTAACCTGCGGTCATTGCGAAATATTTCTGACCGCCCGGATAATTTGGAAACCTGCCAGCCTGTGTTTACCTATTGGCTGCAATTGGATCACCAAAATGAATGCACACGAACAAATAAGCGACCTCAAGACCCGAATGGGACAGTCCATCATCGGCCAGACCGAAGTCATTGACCGTCTGATCATCGGTTTGCTGGCAAACGGCAACCTGTTGATCGAAGGATTGCCCGGCCTTGCCAAGACCCGCGCCGTCAAAGCAATGGCGCGCAACATGGACGCTAGTTTCAGTCGGATTCAGTTCACGCCAGACCTTCTTCCGTCTGACGTGACCGGAACCGAAGTGTTTCAGCAAACCGATACAGGCAGCACGTTTCGCTTCGATCCCGGCCCGATATTTGCCAATATCGTGTTGGCGGACGAAATCAACAGAGCCCCGGCCAAGGTTCAGGCCGCGCTGCTTGAGGCGATGGAAGAACGGCAGGTCACGGTTTCCGGAACAACGCATAAAATGGACCCGTTGTTCATCGTTATGGCGACGCAGAACCCCATTGAACAAGAGGGCACGTACCCCCTGCCGGAAGCGCAAATGGACCGGTTTCTGATGCATGTTCAGATCACCTACCCGCCGGTCGATGACGAGGTCGAAGTCATACGCCTGGTCCGAAACGAAGAAATTGCTGCGGGTCGCGAGACGTCTGGGGAACGCCCTGCTCCGATCCCGCAAGAAGCCGTGTTCACGGCGCGTTCGGAGATCGGCCAGATCCATGTTTCGGACGCAATGGACAGGTATATGGCAGATCTTGTGCAGGCGACCCGAACACCGGGAAACCTGAGCGAAGAGCTTGCCAACTGGATCGAGATTGGGGCCAGTCCCCGCGCGTCATTGGCGCTTGATAGATGCGGGCGCGCACATGCCTGGATGAACGGACGCGACTATGTCGACCCCGCCGACATTCGCGCCATTGCCCATGATGTCTTTCGCCATCGCATATCCCTAAGCTTCGAAGCGCAGGGAAGCGCCAAAACAGCCGATGATGTCATTGCGGAAATCCTGCGCCTTGTGGCGTTGCCGTAAGGGCCCCACATGGCGCAGACAGCCACATATCTCTCAGACACGCGCATCCATGTGAATGCCGAACATTTACAACGGCTGGGACCGAAATCGCGATCGCTCAGCCTTTTGCCCCGGCAACCCGCGCGATCAATCCTCAATGGACGTCACGCATCGCGTTTACGCGGACGTGGGCTGAACTTTGAGGAATTGCGCACATATTTGCCGGGTGACGACATTCGAACAATTGACTGGAAGGTCACCGCACGCACCGGCACACCCCATGTTCGGGTCTATACGGAAGAACGCGATCGCCCCGCCCTTTTGTTGGTCGACCAACGGGTATCCATGTTCTACGGAACCGAGGTCTATATGAAGTCCGTGATCGCGGCAGAAGCCGCGGCCATCGCCGCACATCGGGTTCTGGGGCAAGGCGACCGTGTTGGCGGGATTGTCTTCGGAGATAACGATTTGGCCGAACATCACCCGCAACGGCGCCCTGCTGCGCTGACGCGATTCCTGTCATCTGTTGGAGAATTGAATTGCAGCCTGAACGCGTCTTTGCGCCCGGTACCAACTGTGACACTGAACGACGTACTGAAACAGACCGCCCGACTTGCACACACGAACGCATTGGTGTGCGTGTTTTCCGACTTCGACGGGATCAACGACATGTCCGAACGTCTTTTCAGCAGGTTATCGCGATCAAATGATCTGATCCTGTTTAATGTTTTTGACCCCAGTTCGCGCACATTACCTCAGGGGGTTAAACTGACGGTATCCGACGGGGACAACCAGATCGAAATCGATAGCTCAATCCCTGATCTGCCCGACCGCATCAGATCAGCGATGGAGGACAGGCTTTCGCAGTTGAACCTGTGGTCCCGCCGCTATGGCTTCCCAATTGTCCCCCTGACCACAGCGGTCCCTGCTCTAGATCAGTTGCTGAAGCTGTTCGGGCATCCGGGGGGACGATGATGGCGGTCGATGTTTCGGGCAAATCACTGGTTGAACTGCTGGATATGCTAGAGCCCGCTCCAGCCCCAGAACCAATCGCAATGACCCCGCAAACATGGGGTTGGGCGATTCTTGCAGTGGTGCTGGCAACAGCTTTGACTTATTGCTTCTACCTGGTCCGTCGACATTGGTCAGAAAATGCCTACCGGCGCTCGGCCCTTGCAGAGCTGGATCGGGCCGGCACCGATGTGGCACGCGCAGCCGAGATTCTGCGGCGGACCGCCCTGGTCGCTTTTCCGCGTGCGACTGTGGCAAGTCTTCACGGGCAAGAATGGTTGAACTTTTTAAATCAGACGTATGAAAAAAAAGAATTTAAAGGCGCCCCCGGCGAAGTCCTCCTTGCCGCACCGTACCAAGAAACCGTTCAAAACACCGACGTCCCCGATCTGGTTCGCAGTTGGATCAAACTTCACAAAAGGGACCAAGGGGCATGACCTACACCTTTGCCGCGCCCTGGGTCTTTGTTCTGTTGCCATTGCCTTTTGTCGTGTTTTGGTTCGCCCCACCACATAAAGAAAAGGTGCAAGCCACACGCATTCCGTTTTTCCGGCACGTCGCGGCCGCGACCGGCCTTGAACCCAAATCCGGATCAAGCGTTCTAGGACGAACATGGTTGCAATCTATAATTGCGACGCTGGTTTGGGTCTTGTTGGTTACAGCACTGGCACGCCCTGAACGGCTGGCGGATCCCATCGTGGTGGAAAAATCGGCGAGGGATGTGGTCCTGGCCCTAGATATATCCGGGTCAATGGACCAACGGGATTTCACGTCCGAGGATGGACCCCCCAAACAGCGCCTCGCAGCGGTCAAAGATGTACTGCGGGACTTCATTGCCGCGCGTCAGGGGGATCGAATGGCCTTGATCATCTTTGGGACACGCGCGTTTGTGCAGGCACCGTTCACCGAAGATTTGAATAGTTTGAATGGGTTACTCGAGCAGACTGAAGTGGGAATGGCTGGGCCGAACACGGCGCTTGGCGATGCCATTGGGTTGGGCATACGGCTGTTTGACTCGAGCGAAGTCGATCAACGCCTTATGATCGTCCTCAGCGACGGGGCCGACACGTCAAGCCGCATGACACCCGTCAACGCGTCGGCAATCGCTGCGGATAAAAATGTGGTCATTTATACGATCGGAGTTGGCGATCCGAACGCAACAGGTGAAGACCGCGTGGATTTGCAGGCCCTTCAAGACATCGCGCAAACGACTGGCGGGCAATACTTTTTTGCCGATGATGAAGCCGCTTTGACGCAGACCTACCAACAAATTGACGAGCAAAATCCAAGAGTTGTTGAAACCCAAAGCTATCGACCGCGTGAAAGCCTTACCCATATACCGCTTTTGATCGTCATTGCGGTGATCCTGTTGAGTTCGGCAGGATTTCATGTCGCGCAGCACCGGCGGAGTGTTCGATGATTGAGGCACTCGCAGATTTCCACTTTATCAGAGCTGCTTGGCTTCTTTTCCTGATACCGGTTTTTGCAGTTTGGTGGCTGATCCGTCCAAGATCGGAACTGTCCACTCAAATTCCTGACGGTATCGCCCCGCACCTAGCCAAAGCCCTTGAGGTCGGCGACAGAAACAAACGCAAGATGAACCCCGTTGACGTGGTCATGGCCATCGCAGTGCTGATTACCTTGGCCGCTGCGGGCCCAACGTGGTCGCGCGCCCCTAACCCGCTGATTGCAGACACCGCGCCGTTGGTTATTGCGCTGAAAGTCACCGAAAGCATGGAAGGCACCGACCTGCCCCCATCCCGGCTTGAGCGCGCGAAATACAAGATCACCGATCTGATCAACACGCGCTCGGGGGCGCGAACCGCTTTAATCGCGTATGCAGGCAGTCCGCACCGTGTTGCCCCCCTGACAGAGGACGCGAACATCCTTCGCCCACTACTGGAAGGATTGACACCCGCCGTTATGCCGCTGAAAGGCGACGCGGCAGCCGATGCCCTTGCACTGGCTCAGGACATACTCGGCGATGCCGAAACCCCGGGCGCCATTTTGTTTGTGCTGGACGATATCGACCCGTCGCAGGTTCAGGCAATGAATAGTGAAGTGGCAGACCTGTTGTTTCTTACGATGCTACCAGAAGGCGAAAGACTGGTTCAGCTAGACGCGTTATCATCCGCGACCGTCGTGCCATTTTCCACGGGCGATCAGGATGTTACGCGGCTCAACAGAAGTATTCACAACGCCTATGTTGACGCTCTGGACGAAGAGGATCAGTTGGATTGGCAGGATCAGGGTTGGATTTTGGCCTGGCCTGCGGCGTTGCTCTCACTTTTGTGGTTCCGGCGCGGCTGGGTCATTCGGTGGGCATTTTTGCTGTTTTGCATCACGCACCCATCCGGTCCTGCGCGGGCCGAAGGTTGGAAGGACTGGTTCCTGACACCTGATCAACAAGGCCAAATCGCCATGAACCAAAAGCGCTTTTCTGACGCGGCCGATTTGTTTCAGGACCCCTACCATCAAGGATACGCCATGCTCAAAGCAGGCCGCTATCCTGAGGCGGCCGAGGTCTTTTCGTCGTTGAACACACCTGAAGCCGCGTTTGCGGAAGGTATGGCGCGCATCCGTAACCGCGAGTACCGCCCGGCGATTGCCGCATTTGAAACCGCATTGGAACGTCGCCCAGACTGGCCAGAAGCCCAGCACAATTTGGAGGTTGCGACAGCAATTCTGGAATATGTCGAAACCACCCGAGAGCAATCGGATACAGGCGAAGAGGCCGGGATCGGCGCGGATGATACGGTATTCGACAATGAAGACGCGCGTGGTCAGGACACCACGGTGCAAGCCCAGACCGAAGCCGCGCAGCCAATGTCTGCAGACCAATGGATCAGCGCAATTGATACCGACATGCAGGATTTTCTGAGAAACCGATTCCTGCTGGAAAATCAGGTGCAATCGCAATGAGATACCCTCTGTTCCTCATTTTCTTGCTTCTTCCAACGGTGGTCACACCGCAGACCCCAACAGATATTGCCCCACTTGTAACAGTGGACCTTGCTGAGGGCGATGTGATCGTCGGGCAACCCACCATTTTGCGCGTCAAGGTTCTGGTCCCGACCTTTTTGCCGGCCCCTCCGGTCTTTCCATCATTGGAGCAGGAAAACCTATTGGTGCGCCTGCCCGAGCGCGCATCCGGTCCTGTCAGCGAAACTGTGCAAGGTGACACGTGGTCTGGTGTTCAGCGAAGCTATCGCCTTTATCCCTTGCAATCTGGAAAAATCCAGTTGGGTCAAATGGATATTTTGGTTACTTACGCCGATCCAAATACCAATGCACCAATTGAATCTTCGGTCCCGCTGCCACCGATATCCTTTGACGCTGTGATCCCGCAAGGCGCGCAAAATCTGGACCCGCTTATTCTGGCGTCGGACTTTTCCATTGAACAAATACTGGATGGTAACACTGACATTCAAACCGGAGGCGCGATTACGCGAAAGCTCACAGCCGAAATTTCCGGGACTACTCCGATCTTGATACCTCCTCTTATTTCGGAAAATCAGGATGAACTCCTGCGTGCTTACCCAAAAGAGCCGCGTTTTACCGAATCTGAAGATCGCGGAGTTTTGTCGGGTCAGCGCGTTGATGAAGTTGTTTATCTGGCTCAGGCAGGTGGGCAGACGCAACTTCCTGCTGTTTCGATCGACTGGTTCAACTTGACGACCCAACAGGTTGAAACTGTTGATATCCCTGCAATCGACTTAACCTTGGCTGCACCCAAGGCGCCCCCGAAAGACGTGGGCGATTTTCTTTGGCTTGGCTTAGGGATAACACTCGTGTTGCTGATGATCTGGACCGGCTGGCGTTGGGTTGCACCCCGCTTAAGGACGCGCCGGGAAGAACGCGAACGTACTTATAGGTCCTCAGCCGAATATGCCTTTGCACAGCTCAGGCTGTCTTTGAAAAACCACGACCTGTCAGGCGCCTATTCGGCGTTGGATCTTTTGAAGGCGCGAACAGAAACACCCGTGGATTTTAATAAACTTGAAGCGCAATTGGCATTGATCGGCGCAACGCGCTACGGGTCTGATGCCGGTCGGCAGGCCCCGCATTGGTCCGCGGCTATCGCCACCCTTGACACCCTTGTCCGGCCACGAGGGGCTAACGCCAATTCGTTGCCCCCATTGAACCCATGATGCTCAGTTCTGACAATTTGCAATAAGGCCACGCCGGTCTTTTAGAAGCACGCGGCCATAGCCCACCTCAACCAAACCAAGATCAGCCAAGCGGTGCAGACTGCGGTGAAGTGTCGGTTGCGAGACCGCTATCATCTCGGCCAGTTCTTCTTGCGACACCTCAATCCAACCGTCGGACTTCGAAGTGCCCTCGTCCAGATGAAGAAGGCGCAGCGCAAGCCGCTTTTCCGTACCAGTCACCACAAGATTCGCCACGATACGCAGCGCGGTCTGCATATTCTCATGACTGAGCGCATAGAAATCCCTCACGTAATCAGGCTTCTCCTGAACCAACTTGGTGACACGCGAGTTTGGGAAGAACAGGGCGCGGGTTGTCTGTGTCACGACAACACTGACCAGCCTTGAGGAATCGGCGAACAAAGCCAGGTCGCCAACCCAGAAACCTGCGCCTTCGCGGTGTATGACGAACTCCTGCCCATCATCGGCTGGCACGGTTATCTGTACGCCCCCCTCAAGTACCGCGAAAATACCGTTCACTGTATCGCCGTGATGATACAACGCCTCGCTCGCTTCAAAGTCCTTTGCGATCCCACACTCAAGCAAGTCGCGCTGAAACGCAGCCGAGCGATTGCTGAACCAGCCGCCTTTCCTCAAGGTATTAAGATTGTTGGATTTGTTTAACATTAGAATTTTCCAAACTCATCAAATGATAATTTTTTAACACAAATCATCGCCTATGCTAATCCCGTTCGATTCCTTCTACCACGCATTATCGCAGTACAATATCGAACCAACTTTTAGGCTGCGTTTTTAGTTAGTTATCGCGCCAACTTTGAGTTTCATGACAGGGCCGTACAGGGTCCAAAAAAAAACGGGAGAAAACCATGTCACCACCACGTTCAATGGCAGACACTTGGCGCAGGGGCTTACGTAGATTCGCTGTCGCAACTGTTGCGGTCGCGCTGGCGGTTCCCGCATGGGCGCAAGACCAAAAGCCAAATATTCTGGTGATCTGGGGCGATGACGTCGGGCAATCCAACATCTCGGCCTATACGATGGGTCTGATGGGTTATCAGACGCCAAATATCGACCGTGTCGCGAAAGAGGGAATGATCTTTACCGATTACTACGGTGAGCAATCCTGTACCGCTGGTCGATCCTCTTACATCATGGGTCAATCCGTATTTCGGACCGGGCTGTCCAAGGTGGGTTTGCCGGGCGCTGATCTTGGTATGCAAGTCGAAGATCCAACCATCGCCGGTCTGCTTAAGGATCATGGCTATGTCACGGGTCAGTTCGGCAAGAACCACCTAGGCGACAAGGATGAACATCTTCCGACAAACCACGGTTTTGATGAGTTTTTTGGAAACCTGTACCACCTGAACGCCGAGGAAGAGCCCGAGAACGAAGACTATCCCGGTGATACTGTACTGGCCGACGGTCGCACCTTCCGCGAAGCCTATGGTCCGCGCGGCGTGATCAAGTCAAAGGCCGACGGCACCATTGAAGACACCGGTCCGCTGACAAAAAAGCGTATGGAAACGGTGGATGACGAAACCGTTGCCGCAGCGATCGACTTCATCAAGCGTGCCCACGAACAGGGTCAGCCTTTCTATGTCTGGTGGAACGGGACGCGCATGCACTTCCGGACCCACGTCAAGGACGAGATGCGCGCTCAGGCCAACGAAATCGTTGGCGGAGTGGCTGACGAATACACCGCTGGCATGATCGAACATGACATGCATGTGGGTCAGTTGCTTGATCTGCTGGATGAACTCGGCATCGCCGACAACACCATCGTCCACTACTCAACCGATAACGGCCCCCATATGAACACGTGGCCTGATGCGGCGGCGACCCCGTTCTGGGGAGAAAAGAACACCAACTGGGAAGGCGGCTGGCGTGTGCCCTCGATGGTGCGTTGGCCCGGCAAGATTGAAGCTGGTTCTGTAACCAACGAGATCGTTCACCATATGGACTGGCTGCCAACCTATCTGGCGGTTGCCGGTGATCCGGAAATCAAGGACAAACTGAAGGCTGGATACAGTTCTTCGGGCATGGGCCGTGATTACAAGGTGCATTTGGATGGCTACAACATCTTGCCCCTTCTGACTGGTGAGGCAACCGAAAGCCCGCGTAAGGAAATCTTTTATTTCTCAGACGATGGCGACCTGACCGCGCTGCGCTTTGAGGATTGGAAACTGATCTTCCTTGAGCAGAAAGCCTGGGCAACGCTGCGCGCGTGGATCGAGCCGTGGACCGAATTGCGCATTCCGCTGATCGTCAATCTGCGCCGCGATCCGTATGAACGGGCCTATCGTACGTCCAACACCTATTACGATTGGTTGCTGGAACGTGCGTACTTCCTGGTGCCTGCGCAACAGTATGTCGGAACCTTCCTTGAAACATTCCAGGAATTCCCGCCTCGACAGAAGGCGGCCAGCTTCAACCTGGATCAAGTGATGGAGAAACTGGCCACACCGACAAACAACTAAGGCCAGACGACAACAAACAAGGGGCCGCCACGCATATGGCGGCCCTTCTGAGGCACTATTTAAGGTTAAGGAATTTCCTATGAAGGCAGCTCTGTTTACCACGTTCCTTTCGATAACAGCGACAGCCTTGTTCGCGGACCCGTTGCCCAGTTGGGATGATGGAGATTCAAAGTCTCGGATCGTTGAATTCGTCAGCACGGTGACCGATCCAAACCACTCGGATTATGTAACACCAGCCGAACGGATCGCAGTGTTCGACAACGACGGCACTCTCTGGGCCGAACAACCGGTCTATTTTCAGTTGATCTTTGCCATGGATCGGCTTGAAGAACTTGCAAAAACAGACCCCGCCATCCTGAACTCCCCCATTTTGGAAGCCGCAGCCAAAGGCGATGTCCAAACCATTGCAGAAGGCGGGCATGAAGCACTGATCGAGGTAATCAACGCCTCCCACGCGGGCGCCAGCGTCGATGATTTCCAAGAGTCCGTCGCTGACTGGCTGCAATCAGCGCGCCACCCTGACACGGGCCTGCCTTACTACCAAATGACTTACCAACCGATGGTGGAACTGCTGCGGTATCTCCGGGACGAGGGATTTAGCACCTATATCGTGTCCGGCGGCGGCCTGCATTTCATGCGCGTTTTCGCCGAAGACGCATACGGTATTCCGCCCGAGCAAGTCCTTGGTACATATGCTGATGCCACATACGAGGCCATCGACGGCAAGCCCACCATTGTGAAGTCGCCCGGTATTGCGTTCATCGACGACAAACAGGGAAAACCCATCAACATCGAACGTACTATTGGCCGACGTCCCATTTTGGCGGCTGGCAACTCAGATGGCGATTTTGCGATGCTGGAGTGGACGACCGCCGGGGAAGGCCCTCGTCTTGGGATGTTAATCCATCACACGGATTCTGAACGTGAATGGGCCTATGACCGCGAAAGCCCGATTGGCAAGCTTGTTGACGGGCTAGACAAAGGCCCGGACATGGGATGGGTCATCGTCGATATGGCGGAAGATTGGAAACGCGTCTACACTGGGGCAAACTAGGTAGAACAGAGACTGATAACCCCATGTGGACACTACTTGTTTCCGCGTTTGTCTTTATCCTATATGTCACCGCGATCCTCTTTGCGATCCGGGCGGCGCAAACGGCGCGCACCCCACAAGGTGCGGTTGGGTGGGTTGTCTTATTGATCTCTGCTCCGGTGTTTGGCGTGCCGCTCTATCTTTTTTTAGGGCACCACCGGTTTCGCGGGTATCGGATTGCGCGCAAACAAAGCGAAACCGTGGTCGAAGGCATCAAGACTTTCGCAGACTTCTCAAAACCCGACCCAGACACAATGCAGGTGAACCCAAGACCGTTTGAGGCGCTGGCGCATTTACCGGTATCTCGTGGAAACGGGGCCGAGTTGCTGATCGACGGTCAGGCCACGTTCGATTCCATATTCGAGGCAATTGACGCCGCGCAGAATTATGTCCTGATCCAGTTCTACATCGTGCGCGATGACGCATTGGGCCAACAACTTCAGGCAAAGCTGATCGAAGCGGCCGAACGCGGTGTCAGTGTACGTTTCATGACCGATGCGGTCGGCAGTTATGGTCTGCCCACGGCGTATCTGGACAAACTACGCTCTGCAGGGGTTGAGATCGCCAATCCACGCGACCGGCGCGGCCCGCAAAACCGCTTTCAGCTCAATTACCGCAACCACAGAAAAACGGTGATCATTGACGGGGAAACCGGCTTTATCGGCGGGCACAATGTGGGCGTCGAATATCTGGGACAGGATCCGCATTTCGGCCATTGGCGGGATACGCATATCAAAATGTTCGGCCATATTGTTCGCCAGTTGCAGCTTATCTTCTGCGAAGATTGGCATTGGGCACATGAAGAGGATCTGATTGATCAACTGGACTGGGCCGGAACAGAGGCCGAGCAGAACATGAACGCGCTTCTGGTCGCCACAGGTCCCGGCGACGATACCGAGACCGGGGCAATGATGTTCTTTGCTGCCATCGCTGCAGCAAAAGAACGGATCTGGATCGCGTCCCCCTATTTTGTGCCTGACATCGACATCATGACGGCGTTGCAACATGCCTCATTGCGCGGAGTGGATGTTCGAATTCTTGTGCCTGACGTGATTGACCACCGCCTGCCCTGGCTGGCCGCTTTTGCCTATTTTGACGAAATTCGCGAATGCGGTGCGCGCGTCTTTCGCTATACCAACGGGTTCATGCATCAAAAGGCATTTGTCGTTGATGATACTCTTGCGGCGGTCGGCACGACCAATCTGGACAACCGCTCTTTCCGATTGAACTTTGAGGCGATGGCCCTGTTCTTTGACGAACGCGCAGCACAGGCTGTGGACGAAATGCTAAAGGCAGATTTCAAAGACTGCTACGAACTAGAGCGGAAATTGCCCGAGCAACCCGCCTTTATTCGCTTTGGCTCTCCACTGGCGCGGCTGTTCGCCCCGATCCTTTAGGACATCAGTTCCTCTTTGAACACCTGAGTCATCAAGGCAACCATAAAAGCCGTCGACAGGCCAAAGGCCAGCAAACCCGTGACGGATGCAAACGCGCCGAAAATACGCAGGTCCTCACCCAAAACGATGTCGCCATAGCCAAGCGTCGTGAAGGTCACCAAAGAAAAATAAAGCGCCGTATTCCAATCTGGCAGGGTTTCCCCGAGAACCCAGACGATCGCCCATAGCCACACCTGAAACGTGTGAATCGCGACGATAAACACCAAGGCAATGCAAATCGGTGCGGCGATTGTGACAAACCGTTTACTTTCTTCGAGTTTCAGCGCCATGCCGCGGATCGTCTGCGTGCACCAGGTCAGCAGAACAAGTTCAATCAAAAAGCAAATACCAAGATAGACACTGCCCCAAAGGATCTGCTGCGCTAAGGTCATAACTCGGTATCTCTTGTCTTGGTCAGTGAATGCAACGTCAGAATGACGGTTTAAGCAAAGGCTCACAACCCCGCCTCGGACACCGCGACGAATAGAATCGAATCTGTGTCGGGTCTGGACTCTGCCCGGGTGGGTTCCACATTGTTGCAAATACGACCCGAGGCTTACTCATGCTGTTGAAAATAGACAATGTTCAGAAATCCTATCCCGGAGGGCGCCCTGTCCTGCGCGGTGTCTCGCTGGCGCTGGATAAGGGGCAAACGCTTGCGCTAACCGGTGAAAGTGGCAGCGGTAAGAGCACGCTGTTGAACCTTGCCGCCGCGCTGGACAGTTTCGATGGCGGAGAGATCACGCTGGACGGAACCGATCTGTCCGGTCTGGATGATCCCGGTCGTGCCGCGTTGCGCCGTCAGAGCGTTTCTTTGGTGTTTCAGCAATTCAACCTGATCCCTTCTTTGACCGTCGCGCAGAACCTGTCCTTTCACGCGCGTCTGGCAGGAAGACGGGACGAAGCGTGGTCAACCCATCTTGCAGACAGGCTGGGGCTGTCAGACTTACTGGACCGCTATCCCGAAAATCTGTCGGGCGGCCAGCAGCAACGTGTTGCGATTGGTCGTGCCATGGCTGCGCGGCCTAAACTGTTGCTTGCAGATGAACCCACCGGAAATCTGGATGAAACTGCCAGCACGACCGTTCTGGACCTCATGCTATCCCTCGTAGCTGAAACCGGGGCCGCGCTGCTGCTGGTCACGCATTCACAGGACATTGCCGTACGGTTGGACCGACGGGCGCATCTGTCCGGCGGGCGTATTACATGACTGTGGCGATTATTCAGGCGCTGCTGTCTCATTGGCGGCGGCACCGCTTGCAACTTGCAACCCTGTTAATCGGGATTGCGCTGGCAACCGGCCTGTGGTCAGCGGTTCAGGCTATCAACGCCGAAGCACGGGCAAGCTATCAGCGCGCCAACGAACAACTCGCGCTGGGACAACACGACGAGTTGAGAAATCCGGCTGGTCCAATCACGATTGACAGATATCTGTCATTGCGACGCGCGGGATGGCAGGTCGCGGCCGTGTTGGAAGAAACCACGCGCATAGGGGGGCGCAGCATCCGCGTCATGGGCGTTGACATGGTCGCCTATCCAGCGCTGCCAGCTGTTACGCGCATTGAGCAAAGCGCCACCCCACCGAACCCGGCTGACATTCTGACCTCCCCCGGACGGTTGCTGGCCTCACCTGAGTTGGCGCGGTTTCTGAGCAGCCAAACCGGACTGCCGCCCGTTCTGACAAGCCCGGACCTTCCCCCTGATCTGATCCTGACAGATATCGGTGTGGCCGAGGTTTTGCTGGACAGGAAGGGTCAAATCTCAAGGCTGATCATTCTGCCCGACCAACCGCGCGCGCTTCCTGCAATCGCCGCGATAACACCCGAGCTAGAGCGGGTCGAAGCGTCTTCGCAACTGGATACGGCGCAACTGACCAACAGTTTTCACCTGAACCTGTCAGCCTTTGGGCTGCTGTCATTCGCCGTTGGACTGTTCATCGTGCACGGAACGGTTGGGCTGGCTTTTGCGCAGCGTCGGGGGATGATCCGAACGCTGCGGGCGCTTGGCATTTCAATGTGGCAACTGGTTTGGCTGATCCTTCTGGAGCTGTCCTTGCTGGCACTGTTCGGCGGGTTTGCAGGGCTGATGCTTGGGTACTTCCTGGCGGGTGCGCTCTTGCCAGATGTCGCCGCGACGCTGCGCGGGTTATATGGCGCCCCGGTTAGCGGCGAAATTGCATTACAGCCAAAATGGGCATTGGCTGGATTGGCGATGGCTTTGGGCGGAACGCTGCTGGCCAGTGGTCACGCACTAATCCGATTATCCCATATGCCCCTGTTGTCGGGTGCCGGAGTTCAAGCGTGGCGGACAGCCGCCTTCAACGGTTTCACCACCCCGCTTTTGGGCCTGTTGGTCATATTGGTTGGCATCATCGTGCAACTGTCCATTGGTGGATTGGTCGCCGGGTTTTCGCTGGTTGCTGGCTTGCTGCTGGGTGCGGCGCTGCTCTTGCCGTCCTTGCTTTCGTTGGTGATTTCGGTTTTTCAACGCTTTACCAAAGACCCAATTGCCCAGTGGATCTGGTCGGATATGCGCGCGCAGTTGCCCGGTCTATCGCTCGCGTTGATGGCGCTCCTATTGGCCCTTGCGGCCAATATCGGCGTTGGAACGATGGTTTCGAGCTTTCGCCTGACCTTCACCGGCTGGCTGGATCAACGCCTGACGTCCGAGCTGTACCTGACGGCAGAGGATGACCAGCAAGGGCGAGAAATCTCGGATTGGTTAGCGCCGCAAGTGAACGCAATTCTGCCAATTCGCAGTGTGGAACTGGCGCATCCCAGCGGACCCCTTTTTCTGTACGGAGTCGTGGACGATCAAACCTACCGACAACATTGGCCACTGATCGCATCAGGTGCGGATGTCTGGGATCGCGTGAATGCCGGCGAAGCGGTGCTGATCAATGAACAACTCGCCCGCCGTCAGGACCTGTGGCCCGGTGACGATCTTAAAATAAACCGTGAATACACATTGCCCATTGCTGGCGTGTACTCTGACTATGGCAACCCAACTGGACAAGCGATTGTCTCGATGACACGACTGGATCAAATCGCCCCGGGGGTTGAGGCAAGGCGCTTCGGGATACGTACGCGCCCCGAAGGTGCAACGGAACTGGCAAACGCGCTACGGGACAGATTTGACCTTTCAAGGCAGGCCGTGATCCAACAGGCCGCGATGAAAGCACAATCCATGGCCGTGTTTGAGAAAACCTTTGTGGTCACTTCGGCGCTAAATGTGCTGACGCTGGGTGTCGCCGGGTTCGCCATTCTGACCAGCCTGCTGACCCTGTGGACCCAACGCCTGCCTCAAATTGCACCCGTTTGGGCCTTGGGCCTGACTCGCGCCAGACTCGCGCGATTTGAACTGCTGCGCAGCGCGTTGCTGGCGGCGATGACCGCGATCATTGCGCTGCCCCTTGGCTTGGTTCTGGCCTGGAGCCTCTTGGCTATCATCAATGTCGAGGCATTTGGCTGGCGCCTGCCGATGTACCTGTTTCCCGCAGATTGGGTTCGATTGTTCCTTCTTACCTTGCTGGCGGCTTTGATCGCAGCGGCTTTGCCCGCCTTGCGCCTTCTGCGCCTGCCCCCGGCTGACTTGCTAAGGGTATTCGCCAATGAACGTTAAACCGTGGTTATTGATCCTTGCTCTGCTGCTTCCACCCTTCGCGCAGGCCCAAGGATATGCAGGTTTGGGGGGATCGGCCGAAGGGTTCGACATTCCGCAGCCGGGATACCAATTCGAGTTTCCGAAGGATCACGGCCCACACCCGTCCTTTCGCATTGAATGGTGGTACCTGACAGCAAACCTGACCGGAGAAGACGGGCGGCCCTACGGCATTCAATGGACTTTGTTTCGTTCTGCCCTCAAACCCCAAGAAACCGAGGGTTGGCAAAGCCCCCAGCTATGGATGGGGCACGCGGCGGTTACGACCCCGGATCACCACTACTTTGCGGAAAGACTGTCACGGGGCGGCATCGGGCAGGCTGGTGTGACGGCGAAACCGTTCGAGGCTTGGATAGACGAATGGCACATGCGCGGACCAGATATCAATAAGCTGTCCCTTTCGGCCAATGGGGGCAATTTCGGATATGACCTAGACCTGAACGCTCAGGGCCCGCTGGTGTTTCACGGCGACCAGGGATATTCGGTAAAATCAGGGGATGGACAGGCCAGCTACTATTACTCTCAGCCGTTTTTTGCGGTCGAGGGCACGTTGCACCTGCCGGATCAGGATATCGCGGTCACCGGACAAGGCTGGCTGGATCGTGAATGGTCATCGCAACCACTGGCAGCAGATCAAAGCGGATGGGACTGGTTTTCGCTGAGCTTCAACGACGGGAACAAACTTATGGCGTTTCGCCTTCGCGGGGATCGCAGTGACTTTACCGCGGCGACCCTGATCTCGGCAGATGGCGAGACAACCGCCCTGCCCGATGGTTCCATTACGTTCAGCCCGCTCGAAACGTCCACGGTCGCTGGCCGCACGATCCCGACCCGCTGGCGCGTGACGCTGCCTGACCGGAACCTCGATGTCGAAGTGTCCGCACTGACGCCCGAGGCTTGGATGGCGACGAGGTTCGAATATTGGGAAGGCCCGGTTACGATCTCGGGCAGCCACGCGGGGCGCGGATACCTTGAGATGACCGGATACTGACCCCTATCGCACGACGTAGACCGAGACCGTCGAGTGCCGCACGACCCGCGCAGCATTCGGGCCCAGCAAATAATCCTTCAGGTCCGGTTTGTGCGCTCCAATCACGATCAGATCACTACCCGCACCCTCAGCCGTTTTTAGAATTTCCTGATAGGCCGTTCCCGTCGCGACAACATGGCGGATTTTTTCGTTCCGCTCTTTGCCAACCGCTGCGACGCACATCTCGACCAGTTTGGAATGCGCTTCTTCCATCGCCTTGTCGTGAAAGTCTGGTTGGAAGAACCCGGAAACCCAGCTTTCCCCGAAATCGGGAAGCACCGTCACCACATCCAGTTGCGCATTGTCCTGATCCGCCAGAGCCGCGGCTTTGTTCAAGACATTGGTATCCAGTTCGCCGTTGCTGATGTCGACGGCACAAAGCACCGAGTTCGTCATGCGGGCACCTCTTGTCTGGCGGCTCGGCCGCGTTGCAGGAATGCGATCAGACCCAGAAAGATCATAGCAGGAATGTAGATCAATTGCTTTGGAGGCTGGCTGGACGGCAGGCTGACCGAGGTCAGACGCACCGCGTCGTCGCCGTAATAGTCGAACATATCCAGCTCATCCGCCACGGGCGTGCCAAAAAGCGGTTCTTCTAGTTTGACCAACCCGTCTTCTTCCAGAAGAAGCAAGCCCATGGCATCAACCCGCGCCGCGCCGCCCTCTTCGCTACCGACCGTGACAACAACGGTTGTGTCAGTCATTTCGAGCGTGTCGAAATCCGGGCCGCTTACGACCATGCGTACTTCGGTTCCGGGCGGGGTCTGCCCGATGGTTTCCACAAATGCAGCAGGCTCGACCGATGTATAGGGCGGCACGATACGGTCCATGAAATAATCCGGCCTGAACAATGCAAAGGCCACCGCGATCAACGCCACGCTTTCGTAGATGCGGCTGTGGGTCAGGAAATACCCCATCGTTCCCGCCGTAAAGACAAGGATCGCTATGGTCGCAAATATCGCGACGATTATTCCTTCTACCCACGTCACATCAATCAACAGCAAATCGGTGTTGAAGATGAATACAAACGGCAGCGCCACGGTGCGCAGGCTGTAGAAGAACGCGGTGAAACCAGTCTTGATCGCATCGCCGCCAGATACGGCGGCTGCGGCGAAACTGGCCAGACCCACGGGCGGGGTCACATCCGCCATGATACCGAAGTAGAACACAAACAGATGGACCGCGATCAGCGGCACGATCAGTCCGCTTTGTGCGCCCAGTTCAACGACAACCCCGGCCATCAATGAGCTGACCACGATATAGTTCGCCGTAGTCGGCAGGCCCATGCCCAGGATCAGGCTCAGCAGACCGACCATCACCAGCATCAGGATCAGGTTTCCGCCCGACAGGAACTCGACCAGATCGGCCATGACCTGACCCACTCCGGTCAGGGTCACGGTGCCTACGATCACACCCGCGGTGGCCGTGGCCAGAGCGATCCCGATCATATTTCGAGCGCCGTCGATCAGGCCCTGCCACAGGTCGGCAACACCGTCGATGAACGTGTCTTTCAGATTGCTTTGCCCCCGGAACAACGCTTTGAGAGGCTTCTGCGTCAGAAGGATTACAAACAACAGCGCCGTCGCCCAGAACGCCGACAACCCGGGTGATTTCTGTTCGATCATCAGGAAATAAACCAGCACGATGATCGGCAGCAGATAGTGCAGACCTGCCTTGTAGATATCCGCGATCACCGGCAGCGTAACTTCCTTGGCATTCGGATCGTCGGGTTCAAGGTCCGGCACCTGCGCGGCAAGATACAGCAGCGCCACGTACACTGCGCAGACGATAAGGCTCAGGATCAATCCCGCCGAGGACGGTGCCCAGCTTGTCACCGCTTCGACAGGGAACTGCGAGCCATAGCAAAGACCCGCAAAGACGAGAAAGAAGGACAGCATACCCAAAACAGTGCGCGCCAGATGAACGTCGCGGTCACCCAGCGTGGGCATGTTCCGCTTCACGGCCTCAAGGTGAACGATATAGACCAGTGCGATGTAAGAAATCGCAGCCGGCAGGAACGCATGGGTGATCACCTCGACATAGGAAATGCCGACGTATTCCACCATTAGGAAGGCGGCAGCGCCCATAACGGGCGGCATGATCTGGCCATTCACGGATGAGGCAACCTCGACCGAGCCTGCCTGTTCGCTGCTAAAGCCTACCCGCTTCATCAGCGGGATGGTGAAGGTTCCGGTCGTCACAACGTTCGCAATCGACGAGCCCGAGATAAGGCCGGTTGCAGCCGAACCCACAACGGCTGCTTTGGCAGGTCCGCCGCGCAGGTGGCCCAATGCACCAAAGGCCATCTTGATAAAATAGTTCCCTGCCCCCGCCTTATCCAAAAGTGCACCGAACAGAACGAAGAGGAACACGAACTTGGTGGACACGCCAAGCGCGATACCGAACACGCCCTCGGACGTGATCCACATATGGCTCATGGCTTTCTTGAGGCTGGCCCCTTTCCAACGGATAACTTCGGGCACCCATTCCGACGAGCCAAAAAAGACATAGGCCAGGAATATGGTTGCGATGATCGCCATTGCTGGGCCAAGCGCACGACGCGCGGCCTCGAACAACAGCAACAGACCACCCAGCGCGACCCATTTGTCGGTGTCATCGGCCAGACCGCCTGCGTTTACGATCTTGTCGTAGAAGAAATATCCATACAACGCCACGGAGGCGCCAAGCGCGCCCATGATCCAGTCCTGCACGGGAATGTAATCCCGCGGGCTGGACTTAAGCGCAGGATAGGCGGCAAACGCCAAAAACATAGCGAAAGCCAGATGAATCTGGCGCGAGTTGTTCACCACGCTGCCCGGCAGCACCACATTCGAAACGGGTGAGGCCAGAACAACCTGAAACACGGACCACAGTGCCGCAACAACAGCCAGAAAAATTCCGACATTACCGACCGGATTACGCCCGCCCGCATCGGACGAGGCGACAAGGTCCTGTAGCTCTTCTTCGGATAGCGGTCGGTTGGATTGGGTGTCGGAACTCATCAAGATGTCTCCCCGTCATGCGGCCTTTTGGCCTTATTTATTGCCCGGTCGAGCCGGGCTTGGGTTGCGGGGCGCCCGAAGGCACCCCGCGTCAGGTCTGGTTTACTGAATCCAGCCTTTTTCTTTGTAGTACTTCTCGGCACCCGGATGCAGAGGTGCCGACAGGCCGTCTGCGATCATTTCCTCGGGCTTGAGGTTGGCAAATGCCGGGTGCAGCTTTTTGAAGTCGTCGAAGTTTTCGAAGACCGAGCTGACAACCGCGTAAACCGCGTCATCCGACACGTCGGCCGAGGTCACAAAGGTTGCACCCACACCGAAGGTGGTGGTGTCGCCATCCGACCCACGGTACATGCCGCCAGGAATGGTCGCGGTGCGGTAGTACGAGTTGCCGTCGATCAGACCGTCGATCGCGTCGCCGGTCACGTTGACCAGAACGGAATCACAGGCTGTGGTCGCTTCCTGGATCGAACCCGATGGGTGACCAACGGTGTAGATCATCGCGTCGATCTGGTTGTCGCACAGAGCAGCCGACTGTTCAGCCGCTTTCAGCTCGGACGCCAGCTCGAAATCGTCAAGGCTCCAGCCCATCGCTTCGAGAACGACGTCCATGGTGCCGCGCTGACCGGAACCGGGGTTGCCGATATTCACGCGCTTGCCCTTGAGGTCTTCAAAGCTGGCGATGCCGGAGTCGGCACGGGCCACAACGGTGAACGGCTCGGGGTGGACCGAGAACACCGCGCGCAGGCTTTCGAAGGGACCAGCCTCTTCGAATTTCGAAGTGCCGTTGTAAGCGTGGAACTGCCAGTCGGACTGGGCAACACCAAACTCCAGCTCGCCTTCGCGGATGGTGTTGATGTTGTAGACCGAACCGCCGGTAGATTCGACCGAGCAACGCACGCCGTGCTCTTTGCGGCCTTTGTTGACAAGACGGCAGATGGCACCGCCTGTCGGATAGTATACACCGGTTACACCGCCGGTACCAATTGTGATGAATTCCTCGGCGTAAGCGGCCGGAGCCATGAGCGCCGCGGTTACGACCGCGCCAAGGCTAAGCTTGCTGCTGTTTTTCATTTTTGAGAACTCCCAAACTCTTATTATGGATGAGAGACTTTTCAGCGGTCCCTCATCTGGGACCTTGCCGGTACGACAAGCCACCCCGTCTTGCAACAGGGTCAAGCATCTGAATTTTCAAAATCTCCCAACTTATTTGACGTTTCATTCAGACACTCCGCTTGTCAACCCCCGCGCCGCCCTCAACCGCCCCGAGCAGCAAATGTGAGAGAATTTCCGGAACTTTCCCCCCGAGATCGCGGGAATTGACCAGACTAGTCGGATTAACTTTGTTCGACGGTGCCCGCATCAGGTTCGCATTGAAAAACAACAAGGCGTGTAAAGCACGCCGGTCCTTTCGGTTATGCGCGCAATTGGACTAAGCTGGCAGAAACGGCGCAGAAAGGCCTCGGACCGTGGATAGGAAATCCCCCAGCCCGCTTTTGATTATTGCCCTGACTCTCAGCGCGGCTATCGCTGCGTGGGGCATTGCCGATCCGCATGGATTGGGCCGCCTTGCGACTGCGGCTGTTGAGACACAATTCAGCAGCCGTGGCTGGTTTATTATGCTCGAAGTCAGCGGCCTTCTGTTTGTTGCAATCTATCTGGCCTTTTCGCGCTTTGGCGACATACGTCTGGGGACCGATACGTCCGAGCCCGAATTTTCAACGCCGGTCTGGATCGCGATGCTGTTTGCGGCCGGGATGGGCGTGGGTTTGCTGTTTTACGGAACGGCCGAACCCCTGACGCATTTTGAGCTTTTGCAAAACTATAGCGACGATGCCGAAGCCGCCAGTCACGCCATGTTCGTGACCTACTTGAACTGGGGCTTCCACGCCTGGGCAATTTACGGGATCGTCGCGTTGGTCATAGCCTATTTTGCCTACCGTAAAGGCCGCGCACTGTTGCTAAGCGCACCGTTGCTGGCCGCATTGGGAGAGGCCCGCTGGGTCAAGGCGTTGGGCTGGGTTTTCGATCTGCTGTCAATCGTCGCCATCGCGGTTGGGCTGGCGGGATCAATGGCGATGGGCGTCTTTCAAATTCAAACCGGGGTGGCCGGTCTGATTGGTGTTGAGCAGCCCGATCGCCTGACCCTTCCAATATTTGGAGCCCTATGCATCGCCTTCATCATTCCACTGCGCAGAGACCTCGGCGACGGCATGGCGCTTTTGTCGAATGCCGCGATGCTGATCGCCGTGGGACTGATGATCTACCTTTTGATCTTCGGCCCGACTTCGTATGTGATGGACGACATCGTATCGGGGTTTGGGCGCTACCTGTTCGGCGTTCTTCCCGCTGGTTTTTCAACGGCCGGGTTCTTTGACCAAAAGATCGTCAACTGGTTCCACAGCTGGACGCTGAATTACATGATCTGGTGGCTCGCCTGGTCACCATTTGTGGGTATTTTCATCGCCCGCATCTCGCGCGGGCGAACGATACGAGAGTTTTTGATCGGCGTTATTGTCACCCCCACCCTGTTTTCCATCCTTTGGTTCGGAATCTTCGGGGGGCTGGGATTCTTTGACACTCTCAGGCAGGACGGAACGCTGGCCGCAGTAAATGCCGAAAACCTTGACGCGACCACATTTGCATTGCTCGAAAAGTTTCCGCTGGACGGTTTGACCCGCACGGCGACAGTTCTAGCTGCGTTCCTGTTCGTCGTTACAAGCGTAGTCAGCGCGGGCTTTACTCTTGCTATGATCGGCGCCGGAGGGGATGAGAACCCTTCGCCCCGCATTCGTACAATTTGGGGCGGAATTTTGGGGGCACTTGGGCTGGCAATGATTTTGGTCGGGGATATTGGCCTTGTGCGCTCGATCATCGCGCTATCCGCTATTGCCTTTGTGTTTATTGTTCCGGTTCTGGTCGTTTGCCTGTTCAAATCGCTCACCAAGGAGGAAAACGCATGACTGGTGGACTGATTGATACAGTGCTGAACCTAAGTGTGTTCGCCTATGTTGGTTTTCTGATTTGGCTCAGCCAGCATCCGGATCCGTGATCCCCGATTGCACAACTCAGAAGGCGACGCTGAAAACCACGCACAAAACAGCCGCGACGCCGAACCCCATAGCAAAGCGACTGAACAGCTTTGACCCCGTGATTTCCTTCCACGCCAGTTGAAAAGGTTTCAAATAAAGCTCGACTACCGACCCAAACGGGTTGGGTTCGGCGCGTGAAATGCCAAATTCCAGCTTTTCGTATCCTTTGGGAACGTACAGCGTGCCAAACAACCAATCCCAAATCGCAAAGATAAAACCAAAATTCTTGTCAAAATGCTTTTCGTCGATCGAGTGGTGGGTTTGGTGCTGCGCCGGACTGATGAAGATGTAAGACAGCCAGCGCGGATAACTGAGCCAGATATGCGAGTGCCTTAGATTGTACCCCAGTAGGTAAAACCCAAATAGCACAACATTCAGCCCTCCGATTGTAAGCTGCGCGGGTTCGGACATCGTCAGATAGGCGTAGAACGCAAAAGCGACCTCGGTCAGAACCACCATGAACGTACCGGTAATGAACAGGTCGACCGGGTGCTGACGATAGACAGTTACGATGTTCAGCACCTCGGCAGAGTGATGAACAGAATGGAAATGCCACAACGGTGCAAACTTATGCTGCACGTAGTGGGTTAGGAAAATGGCAAAATCAATCGCAAGGACCGCCACCAGAGTATATGCCAGTGACGTGAATACGGACAACGTGAACAGGGCCTCCTGACGCGGTCCGAGCACTGAATCAAAGACGTTACCGAATGCGTTGAACACGATATGCCCCGAGATCATAAAGTGGGCAATGATCCCAGAATAGATGAAAGTGTTTACGACAAAGAAATAATAATCCTGCTTTGAAGACGGATGAAACCAGACCTTTCGATCAAAAACATACCCAAACAGACCTTTTTCAATCTCGTCGGGACGGTGCTCACTCTCTCTTCTCTCGAAGAAAAAAAACACCGCCGCCGAGATGATAAACGCTGAAACTACATAGAGATAGAACAGGCTTGTCGATGGCAACAAAGGTGCCATGAAGTTCCGAATAACTCCGTCTTTAAACAGATCAACAAACACTGCTGGATGTACCTTTTACCTCTTTTTCCAAACAGTGAGCGGAACGAAGCCGCAAGTCAACGTGCGCCTCAACCAGTCTATTTGGAAACAGTGGGTCCGACACTGCGCGGAACGGCAGCAAGCACCGCAGGCCGCGCACGCCCGACTTTTCATTAGACCTGAGACCGCTTCCAGACTAGCACTTGAAGACTTAGTTTATTTTCGGAGCTTTGTCGGATGAGTTACTGGTTAGCCTTGTTGCTTGCGATTTGCGGAAATATTGGCGCGAACTTTGCTTTCAAGAAGTTTACAGTTGAAACCGAGATATCCCGCTCGTGGTCTTCCATGCTGTCTGCCGCACTGCACCCGATGCTATGGGTTGGGCTGACGTTGGGTGTCATGCTTTTACTCAGCTATCTATATGCTTTGCGCGGGCTTCCTTTGCGCACAGCGTACACGCTTGCGACAAGCCTCTCTATCGTCGGAATATCAAGCGTCGGGATGATCTTTTTTGGCGAGGTTATAGGTTTGAAAACGGTACTTGGAATTGCCTTCGTCATTGTTGGTGTCGGGCTTCTGACAACCGGATGACGTGCCCGGGTGTTTCAATTTCTACTCTTTCCTCAAAAGCAAACCGTATCCAAGGTCACCGAACTCAATCTTCTCGCCATTGGCAATCGCTTGCTTGGGCATTTTTGAGTAGACTTCCGTCAGATTTCTGGCTTGCTTTAGGGCCAAGGCAGAGGGTGCAATGACATCTGGGTAAATCATGACCTGATGACCACTGTCTATGGTACCCTCCAGCCGACTAAGAATGACGTCGGTCTGTGTGTCCTTGGCGAAAATCGTATCGGCGGCGCCTACATAATTTAGATATTTAAACAACGGCCAGTCGGCCCCAATGATAACCAAGTCCTTCTCGCCAAGGCGGGTAATGGCGGGTTCGGCCAGTATGCGATTGTAGTCCCGCGTTGCATTGGCAAACACTCCAACGCCTGCAAACCAGTTATGAACCCCAAAGACCGCGACAATTAAAACAAGTACCGACACATGCCCAGAGCGTTGCAGAGGCCCGGAAATACGACTTCCCAACAGTAAGAATACAGGCACAAGCGTTGGCAACCACGCTTCGAAACCTTCGGGGTGCAAACCCAGCACCATAAGCGCCTGCACGGTCAAAAGCGAAATCGCACTTAGTTCAGGGCTGGTCAGCGGGCGTCTTTCACGCGCCTTAAGAACGCGAATGACTGCAAGCAGCAACAAAACCAATGCTGCCGGAATCGTAAGAAGGAATAGGCGGTACCCCCAATAGGCCGGGTCAGTGGCGACCAATTCATGCATGAAATGGTCCGCAAACTTGCTTTCGATGACATCCCGTGTGGGTTGGAACGCAAACATCCAATTCGCCGACAACAGGTTTTGAAAGAACGCCACCGCCGAAGCGGAAAGGCTGACCATGTCGGGCAGCACAACAACTTTGCCGTCCGTATCTAAAATTGTGTGCAACGGATCGCTGGATCCCCCCGTGCGTGCCAAGCTTAGGAACCCAGCCGCCAAGAACAGACCGTAGATTGCACAGTATTGAATAAGGTCTTTCAAGACCCGCCGGGACAGGAAGAATACCGGGATTGCTATGCCTGCGACGATGCCCAACGGTTGATAGAAAAACGAAGCAACCGCGCCGGCGATTGCCGTGATCCAGATCCGTCTTGACCGCGCAGGGGGTTTCATCCCCGCCGTCGAGAAGGCCAAGGTAAGCAGAACTATCGTGAACAACATCGCTGAGGGATAAACCTCAAGCTCGGTTGCGTATCGCCATGTGCCGTAACTGACCCCGAAAGTAATGGCGGTAAGCCAAGACGCCGGTGAAGGCACTGCGAACTGTCGCGACAATAACCTTTCAAGCAAGATGACAGAAAGCGATGCAAATATCGCGTTGGCAATACTCAGGATGACGAACGGGTCGGGCTCGGCCTGAAAAACCGAAACTATCCGGTAAAGCACCTGCATCGAAGACAGCCACAACAACAGCCGGACCGGCGCCTCGAAAAGGTCATGTTGCGAGATAATCTCGGCGAAATAGTACGAGTCGATTGCTGTCGTATGATACTCAGGCGCAGTCACCAGGTAGGAAACAGTGAGAATGCAGAACACGCTGACTCTCAGCAGCGCCTGAAAGGATTGGGTTTGCCGTGCCGCAATCATCGGGTGGCGCTCGTTTCTTGGGCCAAATCGACGGCATCCGTGTCTTCGGTGGCAAAATCCGGTCTTCGCAAAGGCAGCTCAGTGATTTTCAGAGTCTTCGCGTGCCCGGCCATCGTCGTGACGTCATACTCGTCGTTCAGCTTGGACAAGAAGCGCTTCATGCGGACAAGCTTTTCATTAGAGGACTGGTTCATACCGGGGAAAAAAGCCAACTGCTGCACGTCATCCCCCCCCATGAAGTCCAACGGATGCAGTAACATCGAAGGGGCTACACCGGCCATATCACAAGCTCGTAGTGCGGATGCGTAATAGACCGAGGCCAGCCCTTCGGACGCGCCTGCGATCCAGTGTAAATAACTGTAATGAAAAGGTATTCTGAAAAACGGCATAGTCGAAACTGGGATTTCGACCATCCGCTCTCGGTTCAGGTCCCATGCGTAGGGTTTTAAGGGTCGAAAGCCATCCTTTATCCCGCCGAACAGGACTTTTCGCCTTTCCTTTTGATCTGATGACAAGCGCGACTTGGCAAAATAATAAGCCCGCGCCAAAGGGCCGGCGATCGTGGGAAAGGTCGAACAGTCATAGTCGTAGCCACGTTGTTTCAGTACATCCAAAACGGTTTCTGACAAACTGTATCCCGGGCCCCGGAACCCCTTGGGCGTTACGCCTGTGGCAGAGTGGATCGCCTCTTCCGCGCGTTCAATTTCTTTGCTGATCTCCTCGGGGGAATATAGGTGCAACCAAGGCTCATGGTTGAATGAGTGATTGGCGATTTCGTGGCCTGCGTCGGCGATGGACTTTAGGATCGGTTTGTTTTCCTTGATCACCGCATCCTGCCCGACAACGAAAACCGTCATGCTTATGGAAAGCTCGTCAAGCATGTCCAGAAACCGCGGCACGACAACGTCCAAATATCCAGGAAAATCCTGCCATCCCGGATCGCCATGCGTTTTCATGTAGGACCACAGGTTATCAAGATCGAGCGACAGGCTTGCGAGCTTCTTTGTCATGCTGCTGGCCTCGCCTCGGTTGTGGTGCGGCCCAGTTCGAGTTTCTCCATGGCCTCGTCCAAAACGCCCAGAGTCGCATCTACGTTCAACGTCCCGTCGATGATCTGGGCCGAGTTCACAAAGTAAAGGCCAGGCACCGAAGTCACCGATTGCGGGGCGTTCTCACGATACCCAATGGTTGGCACGGCCATCACCTCGCGTACTCTTGATACTTTTATGTCCAGAACATCGGTGCTTGCGACGTCCGGATGTACCTTTCGCAGCGCGTCAACAAATTGCAGCGCAATCCCTTCATCGCTTAGGGCCCAATACGGATCATCCTGCGTGACGTAACGCGGTAAATAGACCAGGGTTTTGCCGTCAAACGCATCTGTGCCGGTCAAAGCAGACATTTCAACGATGCCCGTGAATGGCAGCGCCTCATCTGTCAGGTAGGTTAGATAATAACCGGCCAGTGGTCGATTCAGCACAACGGACGCGCAAATTATGCCTTGGTAAACCACCCCATCCAGACGGTTTTTCTCTTCAGCATCCAGCCCCTCGCACACTGCCAGATTTGCTTTTGTCGGAAGTGTCGAGACAACATTTTGGAATACCTGCCTGCCGGATGGAGTTTCGACGCAAACACCTGCGGCGGAACCAAAAACCCGACTTACGGGGGTGTTGGTTTGCACCTCGATCCCTCTTGCGATCAACGTGTCGCGCAGGGCGTTCAGGATACGGGCATAGCCACCATTCTTTACAAAACCAAGCTGTTCAACTTTTTGAACACCCTGCCGCGCAAGGTACAAACGGCGTATGCTAGACCAAATGAACGCCGCCGATGCCCGCGATGCATTATCACCCAACTTTGCCCTGAGTAGCGGCCGCCAGAGCCGATCAAACCCAGCCTGCCCACACCAGCGGGTTAACCATTCCTGAACGCTGATCTGTTCAAGCGGAGCCCCATCCCTGATCCGTCCAGCCGCCATCAACAGATAGGCAACCCGCAACTTGGTTACCAAACCGATTGATCTGAGGCGCAGATAATCGAATGCCCCGTTCAGCGGCATCAGCCGCCCGTCGCTGAAAAAACCTGTGCGCGTTGACCTCCATTCAACGTCGTCCCCCAACCCTATGTCGTCGAGCAGAGCGAGGGTTCGTTTATCAAACGGCAAGATCACATGATAGAACTTGTCGTAGGTGATGCCTCCGACCTGCTGGGCCATTGCAAGGCCGCCCAACTCTGGCGCGGCTTCGATCAGGGTCACGCGCTTACCGGCTTCCTGCAAACGAAGCGCCAGTGCCTGACCCAGAATCCCTCCGCCGAGGACAGCCCACGTATCCGCTTGCACACCGCTCATGACGCGCTTTCCAACTCGGATGAGACAACCCCGTCTTGATAACTGTATTGCCGGTCGCACTTTGGACAGGTCGCCCTTCCCTGCCCCTCAAGGCTTCCACGGATTAAAACGTGGCCGCATTTGCACACAGCCCCCTTCAGCCGGGCCGGGTTGCCAAATACCAGATGGAACGCCCCCACGTCTTTGGTGACAACCGATCCCATTCCAACCATTGCGAACTCAGCAATCGTGATCCCGCCAGAGATCCTGCTGCCCGCTCCGATGGTGACACCGTCCCCAACAAAGGTCGGGAGCGTACTATCCTGCGGACCGGAATCCAAAAGCTGTGTGATGTCGGCGTCAGTGGCACGCGGTGTGATGTCATTGGTAAAGATGGTGCCCGCAGAGATCATCACCCCATTCCCGACCTTGACGGCATTTGGAATGTAGACAAACGAGTTTATCTTAACGAAATCGCCGATTTCAACCCCGTATGCGATATAGCTTTTGCCACCAATAATGCAGTTTCTGCCGATCTTACTGGGACCGCGCAGATGAACGTTGTCCCATACCGATGTGCCGGCGCCGATTTCCACGCCCTTCTCGACGATTGCCGTTGGGTGAATCCTGGCTGTCACGACACCACACTCTTGGGCATGACCCTGTCGATGGTGGCAACGCCGTCAACATCAACCCATCTGCCGCCTTCCGCAATCGACGTGTAACCGGCTGAAATCACGTCCACAGACGCCAGAATGTCCCGCCCGGTCGCAAGGCTTTTGGTTGGTTCGCCGCGAACTCCGGCCGCGAAATCCAAGACCTGATTTGAAAACGCCTGCACCTTTCCGTAACCGGTGCCAAAGGTTTCCCACTGTCCGGTCAAAGGACGCCGTATGCGCGAGGACTTCCAACCGACTTCAATGACGCCTTCGTCGCCGTACAACGCCAAGTAGTCCGAACTGTCCTTGTGAATACTCCAAGACGTTTCGATCTGGGCCAGTGCCCCGTTTGCCGTTCTGAGCGACATAAAGACGTGGTCTTCGACACTGATATCCTGAAGACTTGGGCCCACCATGGCAGAGGCTGCGACAATACCGCCCGTGAAGAAGCGCACAATATCTACACAATGTGTGCCGTTATCCACCAAGACGCCACCGCCAGATATTTCAGGCTGCGCGTTCCACCGGTCGGTCATGTCCACCACGCCTGTAAAGACGTTCTCGATCAGTTTGAGGTCGCCAATCTCTCCCGCAGCCACCTTTTCCCGCGCAATCTGGACGTCATCCACATAGCGGAACTTTGACGCCATCGAGATCAGAATGCCTTTCTCACCAGCCGCCGACGCCATTCTGCGTGCACTTACACCGTTAATTGCAAAAGGTTTTTCGCAGAGCACGGGTAAACCCGCCTCAATCAGATCCAAAACAACAGCTTCGTGGGTTGCGGGCGGTGTAGATACGATCACCGCGTCACACAGCCCTGACAACGCCAATTCCCGATGCGACGCAAACGTCGCAGCGCCGTGGCAATCGGCCAACGAACTTGCGGCATCAGATACCGTATCTGCAACGGCAGTCAGGCAAACGCCTTCGGCCTGCTCCAGTGCTTCGGCATACGCTTTTGCAATCGCTCCAGCCCCAACAATACCAAATCGTACCATCAGCTTTACTCCGCCACGTCCAGACGAGGCACGTCAGAACACACAGCGGCAATCTGTTGTGCCAAGTAATCGACGTGCTCGTCGGTGTAACGCTCGTTCCACGGCAGAACGAGAACATCGTTCAGGAAAGAATAGGTTCCCTCAAATCGCTCGGGCGCATAATCAACAGCTTCGGGCCGGGCAAGATTGAAGGGAAAGCCGCTGTCTCCGAAGGTCTGTTGATCGCGGATCACGGCGCACTCAAACGCGGGCTTCTGGATGTATCGTGGCGCCGAGTTGATGCCAAATCCGCGCAACGCCTCGGCAACACGAACGGGGCCGCCAATTTCGGGCTGAACGATCAGCGGATATTTCCAATAGCTGTGAACGGTTTGGTCATCCGAATACGGAGCCACCAGCATAGGCAGGCCAGATATCGCGTCCGTCAGCTTTTGGGCCATCGCTTTTCTCTGGTGCACGCTGTCATCAAGCTTGGCGAACTGAGCAAGCGCCACCGCGCCTTGCAGTTCGGTCATCCGCCCGTTCAGCGCGACAAAATAATGATCCGGCTTTGGATCTCCGTAACCCCACGCCTTGTCGATAAACAACCGTATGCGCCGGGCAAGACCTTCGTCGTTGGACGTTACAATTCCACCTTCGCCGGTCGTGATGTGTTTACCTTGCTGAAGGCTAAAGCACCCGATGTCGCCAAATGTCCCGACATGACGTCCATCAATGGTTGCGCCATATGCTTGCGCGCAGTCTTCAATCACTGGAATCCCATGCTGGCGGGCGACAGCGCAAATCGCCGGCATGTCTGCGGGATACCCGAAAAGGTGCGTGACGATGATAGCTTTCGTGCGTTCACTAATCGCGCGCTCAATCGTTTCCGCCGTCAGGTTTCCCGTGATCGGATCGACATCCGCAAAAACAGGTATGGCGGTCTGGTACAGGATCGGGGTTATCGCACCCATATCGGTGATCGCCGACGTGATGATCTCGTCGCCGGGACTTGGGTCAATTGCGGAAACCGCGGCGTGGATCGCCCCCGTCCCCGAACTGCAGGCATACCCGAACACAGCCCCGATGGATTGGGCGAATTTGGACTGAAATTCTTTTACGAAATGACCTTTGGTCGACGTAAGCGTACCAGAGCGAATTGCGGACGTCAGGGCCGCGATTTCTTCGTCACCCAACTGGCGACCGCTTGCATCCTGGTCTGAAGGGAACTCGGGAACAGATGTACTCGTCATTAATCTCTTTCTCCACGAACTTGAGGGCCCGCAGAAACTTCCTGCGGGGGGATACGGTTAAAAAAAATCTTTCCGACTGCGATACTGGACATCAAGGACAGGTGATCGCGAACCACCCGCATCAGCTTCAGCTTGGACTGCCCGTATTTACGTGTTGTCAAAACGGCCGGAACCTCGTCAATGCGCCACCCACGGCGGTCCAGCAACGCAAGAACCTCGGCCACGCCGGAAAATCCGTCATGCCGGCGGGGTAAAGAAACAACCGAGCTTTTTCGATACAGGCGAAAGCACGATGTGTACGTAGCCAGATTGTTCCGAAGTAACCGCCGATAACCCCAAGAGGCGCCTTTGGACAAAAACAGACGCCATTCCGGTACACCTTCGACTTGCCCCTGCGGGTGGTACGGCGATGCCGTCACGATCGACGTGTCCTCTTTCAGCAATGGCAGCATCTTGGAAATAAGTGCCGGATCATAAGAGCAATCGCTATCGATGACCGCGACCGCCTCGTCTGTCGAGGCCGCTATCCCGGTGGCCGTTGCCGCCATGATCCCAAGGTTTTTCTTATGACGCAGGCAGGTAACGTTCGGCCTACGCCCGAACAGGTCGTGCATGACATCCCACGTGTTGTCAGTGCTTCCGTCGTCGACCAGAACGATCGAAAGAACCACTTGCGAACCAAGGCTCGTCTGCAATTTGGCAAGCTTCTCTGCCAAATAATGCAGCCCCTCCTCCTCGTTGAAACACGGTGCGACCACGGTCAAGGACTGGTGATCAAGGACGGTGTCCGCCCCACCTTGTACGCGCGGATTGGCCGCCGGAGTGGGATCGGACAAACGCGTCATTGCACCGTCCCCGCAGCAGCCAAGTCAACGGCACGCGCCACCGTCTGCCTTCTTTGCAGGATGTCCAGTATCCGCGCTGCGCTGTTTCCCCGGCCAAATGGATTTTCAACTTCTCCGACCTTTGTGGCCCAACTTTTAGGGCAATCAAGCTCCAGAAGTTCTTCCTGCAGGCGTTGTGCCGATTGACCGACAAGCCGCGCGATTCCGCAACTCACGGCTTCCGAACGTTCGGTTTCGTCCCGCAAAATCAGCAGCGGCTTTCCAAGGCTTGGCGCCTCTTCCTGAATGCCTCCTGAATCTGACAGAATAACCCACGAGGCCGCCAGCACGTGCAGGAAATCCGGATAGGCCAAAGGCTCAACCAAGTGAATCTGATCTGACCCGGATAACTCGGCACGCGCTACATTCTTGACCTGCGGATTGGGGTGGACCGGGAACACGAGGCTGATATCCGGCCGTTCTTCGACATAGCGACGCAAGACCTTAAGGCGATCGCACATAACGGAGCCAAAGCTCTCTCTTCTATGCGTCGTCAATACAATTATTCGACGCCCCTCGAGTTCTGATATCAACGACGCGACCGGCTTGGAGGGACGCCTTTGCCCCATGACATGCCTGATCGAGTCCACCACCGTATTGCCAGTCAGGAAAACGCCCTGCGACGGTACTTTCTCGGCCAGCAACGCATTTTTGTTGCTTAGGGTTGGTGCGAAATGGAAGCTGGCTATGCGGGAAATCAGCCTTCTGTTCGCCTCTTCAGGGAACGGAGAATCGATACTCGCAGTCCGCAGTCCAGCCTCGACATGACCAACAGGTATCTGCCGTTGCCACGCAGCCAAAGCACTACCAAACGCGCTTGAGGTGTCGCCCTGAACAAGAACCACATCCGGTTTCTCTTCCTCCAGAACACGATCAATCCGTCCAACAACCCGAGAAATCACGTCATTCAACGACTGCGCGTGCTTCATGACCTCAAGGTCGTAATCGACAGGGATTGCCCATTCCGTAGCAAGAGACCGCACAAGATCAGTGTGCTGGGACGTCATCACTGTAATCAACTCAACGTCTTCACGCTCACCTGCTTCGCGAATGATCGGCAGCATCTTGATTAATTCCGGGCGGGTTCCAAAAACCAACATGATTTTCAATGCCACACGACGTGATTGTCTGCCCGAACGCCGGCCAAAAGGTGCTTTTCCAAACACCCTTTGTTCAGACCTATTTTCCGATTGAGGGTTCCCCATAACGCTTAAACAGCGCCGAAAACTGCGCCCATTCGAGCGCACAAATAACCAAATTCACACAAACCAAACACCCCACTATTCATCATTACCTCGGGCGTAAAATTCCGCCCAAGTCACAATACTTTTCGTACTGCTCTGCTATGAATAGTCGCGAGATTTTTACTCGCTAAAATTGCCTGCCCCCACATTCAAAGTCCGTTATGGGATGCGGAATTGTCAACCGATTCGTTTGAAACGGCCTGAAAATACCCCCTAACCTCCAGTGTTTTTAACGATTTAGCGCAAGGTGAATGAGAATCTGAACGTCAGAACAGGTGTCCACAAAAAGGAAACAATTATCTCCCTTGGAGCATATTGGCGCCTAAATTTTTCCGTCAGTCATCGCATAGATCTTACTTTTAATCAGCCGTCAACGCGCCCAAATTAAGTACAAATTGATGTCAATTTAGTTGGCGATTATTCAATCCATACGCCTTAAATTTTGACGATCGCTCAAAGATTTGCGACATGTTAGAGACCTATTTGAACAATTGCGGCGGGATTTGCCGAGTGAAACATGCAGGTGAATTAAAAACAGGCCAAAGCTCAATTTGCCCGGCCTGTGAAAATAGAACCGAATTTGCGTTCGCTAAAAACGGATACTCGATTATGCACTGCCCGGCCTGCGGAAACCGTTCGGTTGCAGGCTTGTTTGATCAGGACCACGTCGCGTCAGTTTATGACGACAGCTATTTTTTTGGTGGTGGCGCTGGGTACTCCGATTACCTGAGCGAGGCTCAGTTGTTGCGAGACCAAGGCCGACGATACGGAAAACTCCTGTCCCGCCATTCAAAAAATGGGCGGCTTCTTGAGGTTGGTAGCGCCGCAGGCTTTCTTCAAGCTGGGATGGAGGATGCAGGCTGGGCGACGACAGGCCTGGACCCCAATCAGACGATGGTTTCTCACGCTCGGGACACGCTAGGTCTGAACGCGCTGCAGGGAAGCCTTGAGGACTGCAAGGGTCTAGAACCTTTCAATGCCGTAAGTTTGATACAGGTTATCGGCCACTTTCACGACCTGCCCAAGGCCATGAAATCGGTCGCGGATTTGACGCGGCCAGGCGGTATTTGCGTGATCGAATACTGGCGTCTGGACAGTTGGATGGCCCGGCTGATGGGCAAGCGCTGGCACGAGTATTCGCCCCCAAGCGTCCTGCATTGGTTTTCGCGATCCGGGCTTGATACACTGATGCGGCGCCATTCTTTTTCGGTGATAGATAGCGGCAAACCAAAGAAATACATATCCGCAGGACACGCCGCGTCGTTGCTGGAACACCTTCTTGGCAGCAAGATGCCTGTTAGGCCCCTACGAATGCTGCATCATGACGCGAAAATCCGCTATCCGTCATTTGATCTTGAATGGAGGCTGTATCGCCGCGGGTAACGTTCACGAAACCACCAAGTGGACAGCCGACTGTACGGACACAGCCAAACGCATCGGCGGAAATCGCTTGTCCCGAAGCGCCAAAAAAAGGCTGTCGCATTGCGCAACAAATACACAAACGTCGAAACCGGAATTGTGGTGCCCAAGGAGAGACTCGAACTCTCACGCCCGTGAAGGCGGGGGATTTTGAATCCCCTGCGTCTACCATTCCGCCACTTGGGCCACGGTCACTGAATTATCGCCCATGAACCGGAACGTCCAGAGGCAAAAAACACCCCATCGCCAGATTGTTTTCCTCCGGTAGGTTGACGACACATCTGGCCCGTGATTTTGCTTGAACATCAAACCAACAGGATTTTAGCACCTAATGTTGCGATCGCTTTATGACTGGACCATTCGTCTGGCCGAACATCCGCATGCGCTGTGGGCGCTGGCCGTGGTTGCCTTTATCGAAAGCTCATTTTTTCCGATTCCCCCCGACGTTCTGATGATTCCAATGATCATCGCCCGACCGTCTCGCGCGTGGTTGATCGCGACCGTTGCCTTGGTTGCTTCGGTATTGGGCGGATTGCTGGGTTATGCCATTGGTGCGTTTTTCTATGAAAGCATTGGACAGCCCATTCTTGAATCCATGGGCAAGGCGCACGCCATGGAAGAATTCAACACACGATTCAATGATTTCGGATTCTGGGCCGTTTTGGGCGCGGGCGTAACGCCATTTCCCTACAAGGTCATTACGATCATGTCCGGGTGGACCGGTATGCCCTTGGGCACCTTCATCGCGACGTCTATTCTGGCGCGTGCTTTGCGCTTTTACGTTGTGGCAGGCTTGCTGTGGGGATTCGGAGAACCCATTCGCGCCTTTATCGAAAAGCGCCTTGGCCTCATGTTCACGCTGTTTATCATCCTGCTGTTTGGCGGGTTTATTGCGGTGAAATACCTATGACGCGTCGAAACCTGTATGTCCTGATCGCCGCCGGAGGCTCCGCTGCGCTTTTGCTTGGGGCCTGGGGGTTTCAGTACTTGGGCGGCCTGCCGCCCTGCAAGATGTGCATCTGGCAGCGCTACCCGCATGGGGCGGCCGTTTTGATTGGTGGGTTGGCGCTGGCTCTGCCCCGTAACACGTTGCTTCCGGTATTGGGCGCTCTTGCAGCGATGACAACCGCCGCCATCGGCGTTTTCCACGCAGGCGTCGAGCAGAAATGGTGGGAAGGCCCATCAAGCTGCACTTCAGGAGACATTGGAGGTCTGTCCACACAAGAATTGATGGACCAGATCATGTCTGCCCCATTGGTACGCTGCGACGACATCCCGTGGGAGTTTCTGGGTCTATCCATGGCCGGTTGGAATGCGGCTATCTCGGCTGTGCTGGTTATGATCTGGCTCGCAGCGCGACGCGCCAGCGATTAAAACTCATCCAATTCTGCATCCCAGTACAGAAAATCAATCCAGCTATCGTGCAGGTGGTTTGGCGGGAATTTCCGGCCGATATTCCGAAGCGCCTCGGCGTCCGGTTGACGTGGGGGCTTGCGCAACGCCATCCCGGCCTGACGCAACGATTTTGACCCCTTCTTCAAATTGCAGGGGCTGCACGCTGCCACAACGTTTTGCCAGCTTGTCACGCCACCTGCCGCGCGGGGGACGACGTGGTCAAACGTCAGGTCTCCGCGAGCGCCGCAATATTGGCAACGGAACTCATCCCTCAGAAATAAATTAAAGCGCGTGAAGGCCACGCGCTTTCTGGGTTTTACGTAATCTTTGAGAACAACGACTGAGGGTATTCGGATCTCGGTACTGGGGCTTCGCACGACCTCGTCATATTCAGCGACGATATCCACCCGATCCAACCAGGCCGCCTTGATCGCCTCCTGCCAGGGCCACAATGACAGTGGATAATAGGACAAGGGGCGGTAATCGGCGTTCAAAACCAATGCCGGATGATGCTTTAGCGCACCGGGTTCCCTGACAAATTCGGTTCTGAAGTCTCCATCCATATCAGAATCGCTCCTCGCTCTGCTCTGCCCGTTTTGACATCAGAGCGGGGAACACCCGCCCCGGCCTTAACTCAACTATATATCGTGTTAAAACTCTGACAAGCCCTGAGTTTCCACAATATCTCGGGTATGGGGTAAGCTGCCCAAGTAACAGGCACGTGACAGTTATCCACAGGTTGCGCTGCCTGTGTCGCTCGGGCTATGGCGTGACTTATGTCCTGGTTCATCCGCTTCAACAAACCTTTCGACGTGTTGCCGCAGTTCACCGATCGCGCCAATGCAGATTCGCCGCGCAGCACCTTGTCTGACTTCATTGATTTGCCCGGCGTTTATCCCGCCGGACGATTGGATCGCGATAGCGAAGGGTTGATGCTGCTGACTGACAATGGCCGGTTGCAGGCGCAGATATCCGATCCGCAGCACAAGATGCCCAAAACCTATTGGGTTCAGGTTGAAGGTCTGCCTGATGCCGCGGCGCTGAAAGCCCTGAGGGACGGGGTCGAACTGAAGGACGGTTTGACCCGCCCCGTAAAGGCACGCCTGATAGATGAACCCGACGGGCTGTGGCCGCGCACGCCTCCGATACGGGTTCGTCAGACAGTGCCTGATTGCTGGATCGAATTGACCCTGCGCGAGGGTAAGAACCGGCAGGTCCGCCGGATGACGGCCGCGGTTGGCCACCCAACCCTGCGCTTGATCCGGGCCCGCATCGCAGATTGGACACTTGAGGGGCTGGAACCGGGCCAATGGGACAGCCTGCCTGCACCTACAATCAATGTCGCGCCTCAGCGCAAACGGGACCGCCGCCCGCGCCGGTGACAAAAACCGCGATTTGTGATAGACTTACGCCATGAAAGTCACACCAGACATACCAACCGCACAAGGTGTTCTGGAGGCCGCTCTTTACGTCGATGATCTAGATTCAGCAGAACGGTTCTATGGCGAAATATTGGGGCTGGAGAAAATTCAACGTGTCACCGACCGCCATGTTTTCTACCGCCTCGGTGCATCGGTTCTGCTGATCTTTAATGCGGATGAAACTGAAAAGGCCCCAACGAACCCGGACCTTCCTGTTCCGCCCCACGGGGCACGCGGGCCCGGGCATGTCTGCCTGTCCATGTCACGCGCGCAGATACAAGTGATGCGCAAGCATCTGTTGGACTGGAATGTACCCATTGAGGCCGAGTTCGATTGGCCGAACGGCGCGCGCTCACTCTATATCCGTGACCCGGCCGGAAATTCGGTGGAATTCGCCGAACCTCACCTTTGGGGTCAGACTTAGCGAAGGGGCTGCTTTTCGCCCCCGACGATGCGGCAGATATCGCTAGACTTCACTCCTGCTTCGCCCAATGCCGCCCGAAACGCAGCCATATGCGGAGCGGCAAAGTGCGCCTCGAGTGCGGCTTGGCTTTCCCATTCCTCATACACGCGGAACCGGTTGCTGTGGCCTAGAACCTGACTGAACTCATAGGTAATGCAACCTTCTTCCTTGACCGTTTCCCCCACCATTTCCAAAGCCGCTTTCTCAGCCTTTTCAATACCTTCCGGCGAAACTTCAACTATTCCTGTGACAACCAGCATTCTTAGCCTTTCCTCAATTCAAACCGTTTGGAAATCCGATCCACCGGGGTACCGTCCCTAAGAGGAACACCGTAAGAGACCGAGTAATCCTCAAACCCCATCTTTTCGTAATAACTTAACCCCTGCCGGTTATCGGCCCTTATCGTCGCGTTGATCGCCCGCAGCCCGAGCGCCCCGGCATGTTTCGAAGTCTCGGCAAACAACGCCCGCCCTGCGCCCTTCAAAAGAGGCTCTCGGCGCGTGAATGTGGCGATGTCGGCGCATCCGTCGGGCAGAGCTTCGTTCACACCCAACCATTGAAAGCCGGCGACTTCGCCCTGTTCATCAAGCGCGACATGGCAACAGATCTTGTCCGACCCATCCAAGTAGCTTTGCGTGAATAAGGCCTCGGAATACGGGATTTCATGTGCGGTCGTGCCGCCGATGTCTATGATTTGGTTGAGGATATGGCAGGCAACTGCCACGTCCTCTCGCATCATCGGACGGACCGCGATCACGGGGTCAGAGGCTCAGCTTGTCGCGCATAAAGGCCAGCGCAACGCTGAGGCCGTCGGGCGCGATACCGTGACCAGTGCCTTTCATGACATGGGCGTAGACCTCTTTGAAATCCGCCGCTTGCAGGGCCTCGGCCGCCTCGGGCAGCGATTGCGGAGGCACCACGTCATCGGCATCCCCATGGACAAGCAGGATCGGCATCCGGCTGACGGTTTCGTCCGGCAACAAATCTGGCTCCAGCAGACGGCCCGAGAACGCGACGATCCCCGCGACCGGGTCCTCACGGCGCGGGGCGACGTGCAGGCTCATCATCGTGCCCTGGCTGAACCCGAACAGCACGACCTGCTCGGGCAGCACGTCTTCGTCCACCATCAGCGCGTCGAGGAAGGCGTTGAAGTCGTCGCTTGCCATCTCCATGCCGCGACGCGCTTCTTCCTCGGACGAGCCGTCGATCCACGGGATCGGGAACCACTGAAACCCGTTTGGCATTCCGGGGATCTGTTCCGGCGCATCGGGGGCGACGAACAGCGTGTCGGGCAAATGCTCGCCCAATGGGTCGGCAAGGCCCAACAGATCGGCCCCGTTCGCCCCGTAGCCGTGTACGAACACCACGACCGAGCGTGTGTCGCCCGAAACCGGCTCTTTCCTGAGCGCGTTCAAAACCCGTGTCATCTGATCCCTTCTCTTTGCTTGGCCACCCGGTAATAGGCCCACAACACCCGCGCCGCAACAGACCGCCAAGGCGACCACGCCTCGGCCATTTGTCTCAGTTCTTTGTCGGTCGGACGCTTGGGCAGGTCATAGAGAATACGCGCGGCCTCTTGCAGGGCCAGATCACCGGGCGCGATTACATCCGCGCGACCGAGCGAGAACATCGCGTAGATCTCGGCGGTCCAGACGCCAATGCCCGAAACCTCGGTAAGGATCGCGACAACTTCGTCGTTTGGAGCATCCCGCAACGCTTTGTAATCAATACGTGCCTCGGCCAGCGCGCGGGCATAGCGTATTTTCTGTCGGCTGAGCCCAACTGCCCTAAGATCGTCATCCGTGGCCCACATTATCTTGCGCGGGCCGGTCAGTTTCGCATCCTGCAAGCGTTTCCAGATCGCATTGGCCGAGGCCACGCTGACCTGCTGACTGACAATCGCGCTAAGCAGTTGCGCGAACCCGTCCGGTCGCCGACGCAGAGGCAGCGGCCCCACTTGTTCCAACGCATAGGCCATCCGAGGGCACGCGCCAGCCAACCACACGGCACCCTCGCTGACACAGTCATTGGTTTCGATGATACGTCCGACGGACATGCGCGCTCCGGGGGCTGAGTAATCACGAGCACGTTAGGCTGCTTTGCCGTATATGCAACCCGCTTGTATGCCACGCTTTTCACGGATACGCATAGGCACATGACAATGACCGCCTCTTCCCCAAATGATAGTGTGGCCAAGCGCAACGTCGCTGTACTGGTCGCGGTGCAGGCCGTGCTTGGCGCGCAACTGCCGATTATCTTTATCGTCGCTGGATTGGCGGGGCAGTCTCTGGCAACCAACGCTTGCCTGGCAACACTTCCGATCTCGTTGATCGTGCTGGGGTCAATGCTGACGGCTACGCCGATCTCCGCGATCATGCAACGCTGGGGCCGGCGCGCGGGTTTTCTTTTGGGGGCAACGGCCGGTGCCCTAGGCGGGCTTGTCGGCGCGTATGGGCTGTATCTTGGGTCTTTCCCCGTGTTTCTTTTGGGAAGCCTTCTGACCGGCATCTACATGAGCGCGCACGGCTTCTATCGCTTTGCCGCCGCAGACACGGCCTCGGATGAGTTTCGTCCCAAGGCAATATCATACGTCATGGCAGGTGGTCTGGTTGCAGCAATCATCGGACCTCAGATCGTCAAGCTTACCTCGACGGCATATGTCATCCCTTTTCTCGGTACTTATCTGGCTGTGATTGCTTTGAACGTTGTTGGTTCAGGTCTGTTCTTCTTTCTGGAAACCCCAACCCCTACCATGGCCGAGAAAGGCACGCCCAGGGGCAGAACCCGGCTTGAGATGCTAAAGACGCCGCGCATCGCCGTGGCCGTTATCTGTGCGATGGTGTCCTACGCGCTGATGAACCTTGTCATGACCTCGACCCCGCTGGCTGTCGTAGGCTGCGGATACTCGGCGAATGATGCGGCGGATGTGGTAACCGGTCACGTGTTGGCCATGTATATTCCCAGCTTCTTCACCGGCCAGTTGATCGCACGTTTCGGGGTGGAAAAGATCGTTGCGCTTGGCCTCGCCATTCTGGGCGGTGCGGGTATCGTGGCCTTGCAAGGTGTTGAACTTGAAAACTTCTTTATTGCCCTGATCCTGCTGGGTGTCGGTTGGAATTTCGGCTTTATCGGGGCAACCACGATGCTGGCCGCCTCACACGACGTAAATGAACGCGGTCGGATGCAGGGCCTGAACGACCTGCTGGTGTTCGGCGGTGTGACGTTGGCCTCTTTGTCCTCGGGCGGGTTGATGAACTGTTCGGGCGGGTCCCCGGTTGAGGGGTGGACTGCCGTCAACCTTGCCATGATCCCGCTGTTGACTTTGGCCGGGGGCGCGTTGCTGTGGTTGGTACTGCGCCCGACCGAACCGGAAGCAGCCTGACGGCTACCAGCGCCCTCGGGCGACGTTCCACATCAGTGACAGCCGACGCCGGATTTCACCTTGCGCCAGCGCACCAGCGGCGACGAGATCTGGTTGCGCCATCGCCTGCCGCAACACCCAGTCTGCCTGCCAACCGGCGTACAGGGCCGGACGCGCTTCGTTTGAGACAGCAGATCGCTGAGCGCGGGCAGCGTGAAGTCGTTCCAGTGCCGACTTTGCCAATTGCTGCACCCCGTCCGGTGTTCCATCCAACAGGGGAACACGCCCGCGCGCCTCAAGCTCGGGGATCGCCCGCAACCAGTTCGCGACACCTACGGCATAACCGAAATTGCGCAAAACCTGTTCGTCCGCCTCGCCCAAGGCTTGCGCGGACGCGACCATCAAAGTTCCGGCGCTATGGTTGAAATAGGACTCAAAATGCGCGTGATCCTCAAACGGATCACGGTAGATATCCCAACGCCTTACGGCCACATACTCATCCAACTGAGCCGCCAAATGCGGCGAAAGAATACGGGACAAAGGTGTTACGACATCATGCCTGCGCACCGCCTGCCCCTCGGCAATCTCCTGCAAAGCGTCACGCCACCATTGAAGGCGCATTTCGGCAATCATGGGTTCCTGCGTAACCCAGGGTGCCCGGGCGACTTCGACATTCAACGCGTAGATCGGGAACAGAACGGCCCGTGCTGTGACAGGGGCAGCCATTGCCGCCATGAACCGATCCGGGTCGGCGCGATGCACCAGTGCGGCACAGGCCTTTACGTCATCGTCGAAGGCAACGCTCACTCGGCCACCGCCGTCTGCGGTCCGCAATCGCGAACCAGTTTCCACTGTATCGCATCCAAAAGCGCCTCGAACGAGGCATCGACTATGTTCGCGCTGACGCCCACGGTCGACCAGCGCCGCCCCTGCCCGTCTTCGCTGTCGATGATGACGCGGGTGACAGCCTCGGTCCCGCCTTGCGTGATGCGCACCTTAAAGTCCACCAGCCGCATATCGGCCAACACCTGCGAATATTGCCCAAGATCCTTCGCCAGCGCTTTGGCCAGCGCATTCACCGGCCCCCGGTCGCTGCCATCCTCATCCAGAGACTCGCTAACCGATAGCTTCTTTTCGCCGTCGACCTTCACCACGACCACGGCCTCGGACAGGCTGACCATCTTGTTGTACTTGTTTTTGCGCCGCTCGACCGTGACCTTGTATCGCTTAACCTCAAAGAACGCCGGCAATTGCCCCAGTTCGACCCGCGCCAGCAATTCGAAACTCGCCTGTGCGGTGTCATAGGAATAGCCCTCGGCCTCGCGTTGCTTGATCCGATCAAGGATGCGGCCCAATGCCGGGTCGCCTTTATCCACGGACAACCCCGCCTCGGTCAGGCGTTTTCGCAGGTTCGATTGCCCCGCCTGATTGGACATCGGAATGATCCGCGCATTACCAACCGCGCCCGGGTCCACATGCTCATAGGTCGATGGGTCCTTGAGGATCGCGCTGGCGTGCAACCCTGCTTTATGCGCAAAGGCCGAGGCCCCCACATAGGCCGATTGCTTGCTGGGCACCCGGTTCAGAATATCATCTAGCATCCGGCTGATCCGCGTCAGACCGGCCAGCGCCTGCGCACTGACGCCGATTTCAAACTGCGAGGCATAGGGTTCTTTCAGCAACAAAGTCGGGATCAAAGCGGTCAGGTTCGCATTGCCGCACCGCTCTCCCAGCCCGTTCAGCGTGCCTTGTATCTGGCGTGCGCCCGCGTCCACGGCGGCCAGCGAACAGGCTACCGCGTTTTCCGTATCGTTGTGGGTGTGAATGCCCAACCGGTTGCCCGGCAGCCCTGCGGCAATCACTTCGGCCACAATGCGCGAGACTTCGGCAGGCAGCGCGCCGCCATTGGTATCACACAGCACGACCCACCGCGCGCCTGCCTCCAGCGCCGCCCGGCAGACCTGAACCGCATAGGCGGGATTGTCCTTGTAGCCGTCAAAGAAATGCTCGGCATCGAACAGCGCCTCGCGTCCCTGTGCCACGATATGCGCGACCGAGGCACGGACATTCTCGACATTCTCGTCCAGCGTGATCCCAAGCGCATGGGTCACGTGATAGTCATGCGACTTGCCCACCAGACAGACGGCCTGCGTTCCCGCGTTCATCACGGCGGCAAGAACATCGTCATTTTCGGCAGACCGTCCCGACCGCTTGGTCATCCCAAACGCCGTCAACCGGGCCGAGGTCTTGGGCGCAACCTCGAAAAACGCACTGTCGGTTGGGTTCGCACCCGGCCAGCCGCCCTCAATATAATCCACGCCCAACTCGTCCAGAGCCTTGGCGATCTGCACCTTTTCGGCGGTCGAGAACTGCACTCCCTGGGTCTGCTGCCCGTCGCGCAGCGTGGTGTCGTATAGATAAAGCCGTTCCTTCGACATCACACGCCCTCCAGCTTGGCAGCGTCGAAACCGGCCCCCGGCACCAGCTCCACACCGTCCTTGCTCATCCGCACTTCGAGCCCTGCCGCGACGTAAGCCGACTTGAGCCGGTCCACTTCCGAGAAGTCCTTGCTTTGCATCGCCTCGGCTCGCGCATCGGCCAGGCGCGCCGCATGGCCCGAAAGATCTGCCGAGCCCGTATCGGCCCAATCACCCATCTCAGGCTCCAACAACCCCAGAACCCGCGCACTGGCCAACAGCCCGGCGGCATCACCATCCGATGCCAAACGGTGCAGTTCCGTAAGAGCCCCCGCCGTGTTGAGGTCATCACTCAGCGCCGTGATCACCGAGGGGGCCGCGCTGGCGGCGGGCTCGATGCCCGCTGTCAGCGCCCGCCATTTGCGCAGCGTCGCTTCGGCCTCGCGCGCTTTCTTCTCGGTCCAGTCCATCGGCTTGCGGTAATGCGTTTGCAAGAACACAAACCGGATTACTTCACCCGGCACACCCTGATCCAAAAGATCGTGGACGGTAAAGAAATTGCCCAGCGATTTGGACATCTTCTTACCCTCGACCTGCAACATCTCATTATGCAGCCAGACCCGAGCGAACTCGCCCTCGGGGTGCGCGCAGCAGCTTTGCGCGATCTCGTTTTCATGATGCGGGAACATCAGATCGTTGCCGCCGCCGTGAATGTCGAAACTTTCGCCCAGCAGCTCATAGCTCATGGCCGAGCATTCAATGTGCCACCCCGGACGCCCCCGGCCCCACGGGCTGTCCCAACCGGGCAGCTCATCGCTTGACGGTTTCCACAGCACGAAATCCATCGGGTTCTTCTTGTAGGGCGCAACCTCGACCCGCGCCCCTGCAATCATGTCATCGACCGAGCGACCCGACAACGCACCATAGCGCTCTTTCCAGCTATCCACAGCGAATAGAACATGCCCCTCGGCAGCGTAGGCATGGCCTTTTTCAATCAACCCTTCGATCATCGCGATCATCTGCGGGATATATTCGGTCGCGCGCGGCATCTCGTTCGGCTCAAGCGCACCCAAAGCGCCCATGTCGTGCAGATACCAACCGATCGTCTCGTCCGAGCGCTCCTGCACCAACTGCTCCAACGTCCCTTCAGCCCCGGCCTTTTGACGGGCCAAGGCCGTGGCGTTGATCTTGTCATCTACGTCGGTGAAATTGCGCACATAGGTCACGTGATCCGCGCCATAGACATGGCGCAGCAACCGATACAGCACATCAAACACCACCACTGGCCGCGCATTGCCCAGATGGGCACGGTCATAGACCGTGGGACCACAGACATACATCCGCACATTGTCGGCGCTGATCGGCACGAAATCCTCTTTCGTCCGCGTCCGTGTGTTGTGCAGCTTGATCGTCGTCATCGGTCGGCTCCTCAGAACAGCATGGGCTGTGTCGCGTTGGCGCGGGCATAGCAACTTGTCTCAGGGATGAAAACGAAAGAAACCGGCCCGCTTGAATAATCAGCAGGAAATGCAGCAAATAATGATGCAGGTCATCCGGTTCATGACACCCTGATTATCACGCAGCATCCCTCTCGCCAAGTCCCCACGATCCGGCGGGTATTCGATTGACAATTGAAACGTCCTCTGGCCCTTTCAGCCCAAAAGACCACCGCAGGAGCGTGCCATGAAGCTGTCGCAGCGTATCACTCATCTAACCCCGGGCGGCAACGATGGCTGGGATGTGTTCTATCGTGCGCGCCGGATGATCAGTGAGGGCCACGCCATTACTGAGCTGACTATTGGCGAACATGACATTCGCACCGACCCTTCAATCCTGCAGGCAATGGACCTGTCTGCCCGGCAAGGTCACACCGGTTATGCAATGGTCCCCGGCACAGATTTGTTGCGTGACACCGTCGCGGCCCGTGTTCAGGCCCGCACAGGCGTAACCACCACGCGCCGCAATGTCCTGATCACGCCAGGGGGTCAAGCCGCACTGTTTGCCGCCCATGTTGCGGTCTGCAATCCGGGTGACGTCGGATTGTTTCTCGATCCATACTACGCCACGTATCCCGGTACGATCCGTGGCGCGGGCGCAATTGCCCGACCGGTGCAAACCACCGCAGAAGATGCCTTTCAACCCCGCGCCGAGCGGATCGACGAAGCGGCCGAAGGTGCGGTCTCATTGCTGATCAATACACCCAATAACCCTACCGGGGTGACATATTCCCGGCAGACACTTGAGGAAATCGCCGAGGTTTGCCGCAGGCGTGATCTGTGGCTGATTTCGGACGAGGTCTACGACACTCAGGTTTGGGAGGGCGACCATATCTCTCCGCGGAGCTTGCCTGACATGGTCGAACGGACATTGGTTGTTGGATCGATGTCCAAGTCACATGCGATGACGGGGTCCCGCTGTGGCTGGATAGTCGGCCCCGAGGACGTCATCTCACATCTGATCAATTTGGCAACGCATACCACTTATGGCGTTCCCGGTTTCATACAGGATGCAGCCAGTTTCGCGTTGACGGCTGGCGTGGCAATGGAAGAGGAAATCGCCGCGCCATTTCGCAGGCGACGCGCCAAGGCGGTTGAAATTCTTGCGGCGCAAAACACGGTTGGTCTGGTTCCGGCGCAAGGTGCCATGTACCTGATGCTGGATATCCGCGCCACCGGTCAAAGCGGCGAAGGTTTTGCCAATGCCTTGCTGGATACGCACGCGATCGCGGTCATGCCGGGTGAAAGTTTCGGTGATACTGCTGCGGGGCACATTCGCGTGGCTATGACAATTGACGATGAACGCTTTGCTTCGGCGCTTCAGACAATTTGTAACTTTGCAAGTGAACTGTCCGACCGCCGCGCAGCCGAGTAGCGGTGTTCAGAACCGAAACGTCGTCCGCAGGTTGAACACGTTGGAATCAAGGCCGCCTTCGGAGCGGGTGACATCGTCGAAATTCTGGCGCAGCGCCTCGCCACTGATGACAAAGTTCTCACCGATCGGATAAGCGACGCCAATGCCGTAGACAGCGGCGGTGTCATTATCGACCGTCGAATCCACGCGCGCGGCTCCAACCACGACATACCCCAGCGCGGATCCAAAATCGTATCCACCCCGCAATTTCAGACGTGTCATGCTGTCCAGGCTACCCTCACCCTGCCCTAGATTCAGAGACAAGCGGTTATATTCCAGCTCACCCCCAAGCACGAAGTTCCCGAAATCATGATCGTACCCGACATGAGGACCAAAAGTCAGGTCGCTGCCGCTTGAACCGTTGGGCCCATCTGCGTCGGCATACCCAAAGCTGAAACCGGCATAGGCCCCGCTCCAATCCTCGGCAACTGCCGGGGCAGCGCACGCTATGATCAGAGTGGCGATAAGGGCCGAACGGGGTATCACAACTTTCACCAAAAACCTTCCAATAAGGAATTCGAGAATTTAGTTCACTTTCGCATAAAACTGGGTCGCAATCGTTAACAATCAATTGAGATCACGAACCGCTCTTAAATAAGTGACAGAAGTATAACAGATTTCCCGCGTTTCGGTACAAATTAATAATCTCTTTCGCTTCTTTGATCCGCACCCAAGCATCCATTTCGTTTTTGAACCCCAAAGTCGCAAACAGGACAGAATGTCGCGACCTGTATTGAAAGACTGATAGGCATAAGGTGAGGACCTGCATGCAAAGCGACGTTTGGAAGATCCGTCTGATAAGCCGCACAATAGGAGCGGATCGTGGACGCGCGGCCCGAGGGCGCCCGACGGGGGTGTAACCACATTCACCCCCCTCACGTGCCACCTAGCGGAATCTCAACATGAACGATCAATCCCGTAATACTTCGCGCAGCGGCGGACGCGCCGCGCGCCGTGCCGCCCGCGCCTCTGCCCTTCCAGATCATTTGCGCCCCATACGCCCGGGGCTTGAGGGCGGAACCTACAAGCCGTTGACCCAAACTCAGGTTGAACAAATCCACGACGCAGCGCTGACTGCGCTTGAAACGATAGGTTTGGCAGACGCCCCGCAAAGCGGGATCGACTATCTGGTCGGTGCCGGGTGCACATTGGGCGATGATGGCCGCATACGGTTTCCCCGGGCGTTGGTCGAAGACACGATCGCCAATGCCAACCGATCAGTTACCCTGTGCAGTCGTGACGGAAGTACCGATCTTGAACTCTCGGGCACCCGCGTTCACTACGGCACAGCCGGGGCCGCTGTCAGCATGGTGGATGTGCACGGGCGCGGATATCGCGACTCGACCGTACAGGACCTGCACGACGCAGCCCGGATTTGTCAGCAACTGGATAATATCCATTTTGTTCAACGCCCTATGGTGTGTCGTGATATTTTCGATAATCAGGAAATGGACCTGAACACAATCTACGCAAGCTGTTCGGGAACTTTCAAACATATCGGTACATCTTTCACCGAACCCGGTCATGTCGCCCCGGCCGTGGAAATGCTCCACATGATTGCAGGTGGTGAGGACAAGTGGCGTGAACGTCCATTCGTCTCAAACTCGAATTGCTTTGTGGTGCCGCCGATGAAATTCGCCACCGAAAGCTGCGAAGTGATGGAAGAATGCATCAAGGCAGGCATGCCCGTTCTCCTTCTTTCCGCAGGAATGGCCGGAGCGACCGCACCTTCGACCATCGCGGGTGCCATCACGCAAGCCACGGCAGAGTGCCTTGCAGGATTGGTTTACGTAAACGCCGTAAGTCCTGGGGCACCAGCCGTTTTTGGCACTTGGCCGTTTGGTTTGGACCTGCGCACCGGGGCCATGTCCATCGGCTCGGGTGAACAGGCCCTTTTGACCGCAGGCTGCGCCCAGATGCACCAGTTCTACGACCTGCCCGGCGGGGCCGCAGCCGGGGCATCGGATTCGAAACTGCCGGACATGCAAGCAGGATGGGAGCAGATGTGCTCGAATGTCTTGGCGGGGCTGTCTGGGGTTAATATGGTTTACGAGGCAGCCGGAATGCACGCTTCGCTATTGGGATTTTGCTTTGAAAGCCTGATCTTAGGGGACGATCTTATCGGGCAAGCTCAGCGTTGTATCCGCGGAATTGAAGTGAACGAAGAAACGCTGGCCTTGGATCAGATTGCCGAGGTTTGCATGGGCGGACCCGGTCACTATCTGGGAACCGACGCAACACTCAGCCGTATGCAGGCGGACTATGTCTATCCGACCTTCGGAGACAGGACGTCACCTAAAGAATGGGTCGAACTGGGCAGGCCGGACCTGATCGAAAAGGCGACCGCGCGGAAAGAGGAAATCCTGTCCATGCCGTCACCGGCAAAGTTTGATCCACTGCTGGATGCCCAGATTCGCGCCCGGTTCAACATTCACCTTCCGACGTAGCCCAAGAAAAAAAGGGGGCCGAAGCCCCCTTTAAGTTTCGCCATCCAGGCTCATATCGTTGACCGCCCGGTGTTTTTTTGCCTGCGGCCTGGACTGCGCATGGGACGAGCGCACCCGTCCCGTGAAAGAGTGGGAAAGAGCAATATTCCGCCCCACCCTGTTCCCGGTCGACACGGGCATGTCGACCGAGTGGAGCATGGCAGCTTGGGTAAGTCTCAGTGCCTTGCTCCGTATTCGTCGGGACCGGATATCCGGGGGGAAGATCGCGGTCCCTACACCCCGTTGCCGGGGTGTTTGCCTTAGCTACACCCGCTTGTTGCCCCGCAGGTGTTGCATTTCATGCAGGTGCCGTTACGCACCAGCGTGTAATTTCCGCACTCGCCACAAGGATCGCCCTCATAGCCTTGCATCTTGGCTTTGGTGCGGGCGTCCATTCCGGTTGCGACGGCGGTTTCCGCGACCGGGGCCTCAAACGTCGCAGCAGTTTCGGCCATACCGGACAGATCCGCCTGCGGGTTGAACACCGCCAGATCCTGCGGCAACCGCTTGCGTAGATACCCGGTAGAGCTAATTTGTTTCAGCACTTCCAGTGACTTGGACGCCGCAGTATCAGTGACTTCGGAGACATTCGAGACGCCTTCCTCCTCACCGCGGCCCAGATCGTCGAAAGTTGCACCTTCAGGCTTCACATGGGCCAGATCGGTGCGATCCAGATAGCTGACGGCCAGTTCGCGGAAGATGTAATCAAGGATCGACGTCGCGTTCTTGATCGAGTCGTTGCCCTGCACCATCCCCGCCGGTTCGAACTTGGTGAAGGTAAAGGCATCTACGAACTCTTCCAGCGGCACACCGTATTGCAGGCCAACCGAAACAGCAATGGCAAAGTTGTTCATCATCGCCCGGAAACCAGCACCTTCCTTGTGCATGTCGATGAAGATTTCACCCAACTGTCCGTCTTCGAACTCACCGGTGCGCAGGTAAACTTTATGCCCACCTACGATCGCCTTCTGAGTGTAACCCTTGCGGCGATGCGGCAGTTTTTCGCGATGACTGCGGATGACTTCCTTGACGACCACCTTTTCGATGACCTTTTCGGCCAGCACGGTCGCCTTTTCCTGCATTGAGCCGCTTTCAAGAACCTCAGCCGCTTCGTCGTCATCCTCAACCAGCGCCGCGGCCAAGGGCTGCGACAGTTTCGATCCGTCACGATAGAGCGCGTTCGCTTTCACACCCAGCGACCACGACAGTTCATACGCCTGCTGGCAGTCCTCGATGGTCGCGTCGTTCGGCATGTTGATCGTTTTTGAGATCGCGCCCGAGATAAAGCTTTGAGCCGCTGCCATCATGGTGATGTGGCTATCAACCCCAAGGAAACGCTTGCCTTTCTTGCCGCACGGGTTGGCGCAGTCGAAGATCGCATAATGCTCTTCCTTAAGGTGCGGAGCACCTTCCAGCGTCATGGTCCCGCAGACATGGTCGTTGGCTGCGTCGATATCGGCTTTGGTGAACCCAAGGTGACGCAGCAGGTCAAAGGTCGGGTCATTCAGCTTGGTCGCCGGGATGCCCAGAACACCGGTGCAGAAATCCTCGCCCAGCGTCCACTGGTTGAAGACAAACCGGATGTCAAAGGCACTTTCCAGCGCGGCGTCCACCTTCGTCAGCTCGTTCGGACCAAAGCCGTGACCAGTCAGCGACGTATGGTTGATCCCCGGCGCGTTGCCGATGGTGCCATGGCCTACCGCATAACCCACGATCTCTTCAATTTGCGCCGAGGAATAGCCCAGCTTTTCCAGCGCCGACGGCACCGAGCGGTTGATGATCTTGAAGTAACCGCCTCCGGCCAGCTTTTTGAATTTTACCAGCGCAAAGTCCGGCTCAATCCCCGTAGTGTCGCAATCCATCACCAGCCCGATGGTACCGGTCGGCGCGATCACGGTGGCCTGCGCGTTGCGATAGCCGTTCTTTTCGCCCAAGCTCAGGGCATCATCCCAAGTCGACATTGCCAGATCGACCAAGCGCTTATCGGGGCAGTTGCCGTGATCCAGAGGCACCGGCTTCACGGCCAGCTTTTCATAACCCGTCGTGACGCCTTGCGACGCGCGGCGGTGGTTACGAATAACACGCAGCATGTGGTCCGCGTTCCGCTCGTATCCCTTGAACGGCCCCAGTTCACCCGCAATCTCGGCCGAGGTCGCATAGGCCACGCCGGTCATGATCGCTGTCAGTGCACCACAGATCGCCCGACCCTCATCCGAGTCATAGCTGTAGCCCATGTTCATCAGCAGACCGCCGATATTGGCATAGCCCAGGCCCAACGTGCGGAAGTCATAAGAAAGCTGCGCGATTTCTTTCGACGGGAATTGCGCCATCGTCACCGAAATTTCCAGCGTCAGGGTCCACAGACGCGAGGCGTGCATGTAGTCGGCCGCCTGGAACTCACCATCCTTCAGGAAGGTCAGCAGGTTCATCGACGCGAGGTTACACGCTGTATCGTCCAGGAACATATACTCGGAACACGGGTTCGAGCCGCGAATCTCACCATCTTCGGGGCATGTGTGCCACTCATTGACGGTGTCGTGGAACTGAATGCCCGGATCGGCGCAGGCCCATGCCGCATGGCCGACCTTTTCCCACAGGTCCCGCGCTTTGACGGTCTTGGCGACCTTGCCGTCGGTGCGGTTGATCAGCTCCCAATCGGCGTCTTTCTCAACTGCGGTCAGGAACGCGTTGGTCACACGGATCGAGTTGTTCGAATTCTGGCCCGAGACCGAGCTATAGGCTTCCGAATCCCAGTCCGTATCATAGGTGGGGAATTCGATGCTGTCGTGGCCCTGCCGCGCATAATCCAGCACGCGCTTGATGTAAGTCTCAGGGATCGCGACCTTTTTCGCCTCGCGCACAGCGGTCTTCAGGCTGTCATTCTTGTTCGGATCATAAGCGTCATCGGCGGCGCCGTCCCATGAGCGGATGGCCTCGAAAATGCCGTTCAGCATCTTCTCGTGCATCTTCGATCCGGCAACGATCGAGGCCACCTTCTGCTCTTCGATCACCTTCCATTCGATGAATTGCTCGATGTCCGGGTGATCTGCATCGACGATTACCATCTTTGCTGCTCGACGGGTTGTCCCGCCTGATTTGATCGCGCCAGCGGCGCGGTCGCCGATCTTGAGAAAGCCCATAAGGCCCGAAGACTTGCCGCCACCCGACAGCGCTTCGCCCTCTGCACGCAGATGGCTGAAGTTGGTCCCGGTGCCCGAGCCATATTTGAACAGGCGCGCCTCGCGCACCCACAGATCCATGATGCCGCCTTCGTTGACCAGATCATCATCTACCGACTGGATGAAGCATGCGTGCGGCTGCGGATGCTCGTAAGCAGATTTCGATTTTGTCAGCTTGCCGGTTTTATAGTCGACATAGTGGTGACCCTGCGCAGGACCGTCGATGCCATAGGCCCAGTGCAGACCGGTGTTAAACCACTGCGGCGAGTTCGGCGCGGCGCGCTGAGTGGCCAGCATATAGCGCATCTCGTCGAAATAGGCGCGCGCGTCCTCCTCGGTTGAGAAATAGCCGCCTTTCCAGCCCCAATACGCCCATGCACCTGCCAAGCGGTCAAAGACCTGCTTGGACGACGTCTCACCGTCGAACTCGGCACCATCCGCCGGGACAGAGCGCCACAGAAATTCGGGAACGTCTTTCTCTTTGACCTTTTTCAGCTTGGACGGAACACCGGCTTTGCGAAAATACTTCTGCGCAATGACATCGCTTGCGACCTGGCTCCAGCTCGCCGGAACTTCAATGTTATCCAGACGGAATACTATCGTGCCATCCGGGTTCCGAATCTCGGACGTTGCAGACACAAAGTCCAGGTCCGCATAAGCATCCTGCCCCGATGTAGTGAATTTTCTGTCAATCTTCATGTCCGCCGCCCTAGATTCAATCAACTTATTCTTTGGTTTCAGGTCCGAAACTGTAGACCTTCGACCGCGCCAGAAAATTGGGCGCAAAAGACCGTTCGCTGCCTATGACAGCGCAACCCGTCCAAACGGTTGCACGTTAGTATAGCTGTGCTTTCCGACCCTCGCCCTGTACCATCTCTGGATTTACTACCAGATTTAGTGGCACCACCTTCGGCCCATACAAGTTGACGCATTCAGCCATAGATCGTCAACGTCATTTTTCGGTCATTTTTGGAATCTTTACTGTTGACCGGTTCGCATTCTAACGCACTCGAACTTTGGTGGCCGATTCCTCCACAGCTTCATCCACCGCTCTGGGCTGATGAACACATGTTTGGGAGAACCAATTAACTGTGTTGCCTCGTATGGTTATCGGCATTTGATAAACCCGCGCTATGATTGCCGTGTCAAAAAAGAATCGGTGCAAGGATGGTCATGAAGAAAAATTCGGTCGGAAATTTCGACGGGCCAAAAATTGGGCAAGTAGTCTGATGAGATGGGTTGGGTTGGTTCCTCTGATTGGCCTGATCGTGGCCTGTGCACCACAAGATGTGCCCCTTCCATCGCGCAGTGCGCAATTCGAAAACTATCCAGAGCGCTTGTTTAAAACCTTTGAAATTGGATGTGCCGGACCCGGCGAACAGTTTCAACAGCTTGGGAATCGGGTTTTTGAATGCTCCGAGTTGCTGCCCCCGGATACGACGGCTTACCTGATTCTCAATTACGACGGATACCCGCAGGATCTTCCCACAAGCGTTATGAGACTGACGTCGACCAAGAACTCAACCGGGTACCGAGTGGATGCCGATTTATACTTTGACGTACCGCAACGAACAGGGCCTGCCGTTCAGGTCCCTGTGGAAAGCGAAACGCTGGATAAGGCGCTGACAGCGCTTTATCAGGCTATGGGTGGATCACCAGCGATATAAGAAGAAGTGGTCGGGGCGGCAGGATTCGAACCTACGACCCCCTGTACCCAAAACAGGTGCGCTACCAGACTGCGCCACGCCCCGGACCGTGCGCCTTCCTAACGATGCCTTTCTGATTTGAAAAGCCCTAACAGGGCCAAATTGCGGGACCTTGTGCAAAAATTTCGTGCTGCACCTCGGTTCCAAGCGTAATCGAATACCGCGCAGACAGCCCGGCATTGATTTCCAGCACCGCAAACACGGAATCACCGCCTTCAATCGGCGTCAAATCGCCGGGTACTGCGCCCTGATGAATATGTGTGATTACACCTGCCCGGTCGATGAAAATGATATCGAGGGGAATCAGTGTGTTCTTCATCCAAAACACAACAGGTTGTGGAGGATCGAAAACAAAAAGCATTCCCGATCGGGCCGGCAGTGATTCTCGGAACATCAACCCGCGGGATCGCTCTTGCGGCGTGATGGCGAGCTCGACATCAAAACCCGCCTGCATCTTGTCATTCTTCAGGTTAACGCGATCCGCACGGCACGCGGCCAGCGCATCTTCGGTCCATAGCAGAGAGATAAAAGCAAGAACCGTGAGAAACCTAAGCATTGTCCGACTTATTCGTCCAAGGCCGCTTCCCAGGCCAGTACCTGGGCCGCCATACGCCCGCGCTTGCCGTCGATCACGCGCATCGCCAACGCCTCTCCGGGCTGAAGATCAGCCAATCCGGATCGACGCAGAACCTCAATATGGAGGAATACATCTTCGTCGCGCCCAAAGACATTCGCAAAGCCAAAGCCTTTGCCCTTATCGAACCACTTCACGCGCGCAGCTTCCAACGGAGCTTGCGCGATCACCACTGGATCGAGCTCGGCAAAATCGGCAAGCATCATCGAGTCGGTACGCACCGGCGGGTCGACGCTGATCACTTCAACCGCTTGAACACCGCGATCGGTGCGATGCGTCATAATCTCGATTCCCGCGCCGTCAGCTACCGAGCTTTGGCCGAAATTACGCAAAACATTTACATGCAACAGAATATCAGGACCGCCTTCATCGGACACAACGAATCCGTACCCCTTGGCGGGATCGAACCATTTTACGTGTCCACGGACGCGGTACATGCTGTTCAGGTCTTCTGGCACAGTGTTTCCATCGCGAGTTTTAGCACTTCGTTAAGAGTTCGATGTGTATGGGAATGGCCCGCAATTTCAAGCCGAAAAAATCCTTTATTCTCCGAGTCTTGCATTTCACGATACGCGAACGTCATGGATTCAGCCTTTGAATTTGCCAGGGCGAGCCCGAATGATCGCGTTGCCATCGAAACCGATCGTGCAGTCGAAACGCTCCGTCCGCCCAAAACTCGATCTCGACCGGCTCCAGCCTGTAACCACCCCAGAACGGAGGGCGCGGCGGATTCGGCCCTAGTTTCGCCGTTACCTTGGCGACCTCGGCCATCAAAGCCGCGCGACTACTCAGAGGCTGCGACTGCTTCGATGCCCAGGCCCCCAAACGGCTTTTTAAAGAACGGGACGCATAGTATTCGTCTGCCTGCGACCCACTCTCGCGTGTTATTGTACCACGAACTCGGATTTGACGCCGCAAAGATTTCCAATGCATCACAAATGCGGCTTTGCCAGCACTGTCGAGCTCAGCAGCTTTGGTGCTTTCATAGTTTGTGTAGAAAACAAAAGCGTTCTGTTCGATCTCTTTCAACAGAACCATGCGCACGTTCGGCAAACCAGAATCATCCACGGTTGCCAAGGCAATCGCGTTCGGATCGTTCGGTTCACTATCCCTGGCCTCGTCCAACCACCGCGCCGCGATAACAAACGGATCGGTGCCGGCGAAAATGCCGTCTCGTTCGTTCATTTCCATCCCCTGGAAACTCTTGCCTTCCACCCTAGGGCGAGAACCCGCCTCGGGCAAGAGCGCGCGGCCTTGATGCCGCGCATCCAATGGCATAAACCATCTCAACATGACGCGAAGACAGGCGGAGAACCGAACATGTCAAATCAGTTGATGGCCGGAAAGCGCGGCCTCATCATGGGACTGGCCAATGATAAATCAATCGCTTGGGGAATTGCCCGTGCATTGTCAGAAGCCGGAGCAGAGCTGGCTTTTTCCTATCAGGGGGACGCGCTGAAGAAACGCGTCGACCCTTTGGCGGCGCAACTCGGCAGCGAAATCGTACTGCCCTGTGACGTTAGCGATGAAGAGTCGATCGACGCGCTTTTCACAGCGCTGTCGGAAAAATGGGGCAAGCTGGACTTTGTCGTTCACGCCATTGGGTTCTCGGACAAAAACGAACTGCGCGGTCGTTATGTCGATACATCGCGCGCAAATTTCAAGCTGACGATGGATGTTTCGGTATATTCCTTCACCGCCGTCATGCAGCGTGCCGAAAAGATGATGTCTGAAGGCGGCAGTGCCGTCACCCTCACATATTATGGTGCCGAACAGGTTATGCCGCATTACAATGTCATGGGCGTCGCAAAGGCTGCGTTGGAAGCTTCTGTGAAGTACCTGGCCGAAGACCTTGGAAAAGACGGCATTCGGGTCAACACGATCTCGGCCGGCCCCATCAAGACACTGGCCGCCAGCGGCATCGGCGATTTCCGCTATATTATGAAGTGGAACGAATATAACTCGCCCCTGCGCCGCAACGTGACAATCGACGATGTGGGCAAGTCGGCCCTGTACCTGTTGTCAGACCTCAGCAGCGGCGTGACCGGCGAAAACCTGCACGTGGATTCGGGATACCATATCGTCGGCATGAAGGCTGTCGACGCGCCAGACGTTGAGAAGGGTTAACAGCATGAGCGCCAAGGACCGTCTGCCCCACGAAAAAGGCTTTCACATCAGTTGGGATCAGATCCATCGCGATTCCCGAGCGTTGGCGTGGCGACTGGATGGGCAAGGCCCCGACGACGGCGCATGGCGCGCTGTGGTTGCCATCACGCGTGGTGGCATGGCCCCTGCGATGATTGTCAGCCGTGAGCTCGACATTCGAACCGTCGATACCATCAGCGTGCGGTCCTATCACCATCAGGAACAGGGCGAGGCCGAAGTGCTCAAGGCTCCGGACGCGGATTTGATGGGCGACGGAACCGGCGTTCTGATCATCGACGATCTTGTTGACAGCGGAAAAACGCTGGAGCTGGTACGCGCGATGTATCCCAACGCCCATTTTGCGACCGTCTATGCCAAACCCAAGGGTCGGCCAATGGTGGACACCTTCATCACCGAAGTCAGCCAGGACACCTGGATTTTCTTCCCCTGGGACATGGCCCTGCAATATGTCGAGCCCTATCGCGGAACCGACTGACGCCGACGGCCATAACACTCAGTTTTCCAACGGTCAGAGAATACACATGCCCCGGACACGCACTGCCTCAACCTTCGCGCCACCGGTGATGGAGGCGCGGCGTTGGCTGGACGGTGTGGACTTCCCGGAAGATCGCCCGCTTATCAACGTCAGTCAGGCAGCCCCGGTTGATCCACCGCCATTGGCTCTGCGACAGGCCATGGCAGAGTTCGCGATTTCCGAAGATGCGGCCCACCTTTATGGGCCGGTGCTGGGCAATACGAACCTGCGCGATGAACTGGCAGCCCAAATCAGCGCACATTACGATGCAAAGGTTCACTCGGATCAGGTCGCAATAACCTCAGGGTGTAATCAGGCATTCTCGGCGGTGATATCAGCGATCACGGATCAAAACGATGAGGTGATCCTGCCAACACCTTGGTACTTCAACCACAAAATGTGGCTGGATATGGCTGGGGTGCGTGCGGTTGACCTACCGACCGGCGACGACCTTCTGCCCGATCCTGATGCGGCCCGAGCGCTGCTGACCGATAAAACCCGGGCAATTGCGTTGGTTACCCCCAACAATCCGGGCGGCGTTGAATACCCTGCCGATCTGGTGTTGGCCTTCTACCAGCTATGTCGTGACGCTGGTATCCGGTTGATCGTGGACGAGACCTATCGTGACTTTGACAGCCGCAGCGGGCCGCCGCACGATTTGTTTCAGCAGCCGGAGTGGGAAAAAACTCTGGTGCATCTCTATTCGTTCTCAAAAGCCTACCGGCTGACTGGCCACCGTGTTGGTGCAATCGCCACCGATGTCGCGCTTTTGGCTGAGATTGAAAAGTTTCTGGATACCGTTGCGATCTGCCCTGGTCAGATCGGCCAGTTCGCAGCACTTTGGGGAATGAAGAACCTTCCGGAATGGCTTGCGGATGAAAGACAAGAAATTCTGGACCGGCGCGCTGCCATTCAGGAACTGCTGCCTGTATTAACGGACAAGGGATGGCGTCTGCTTGGGCTTGGGGCTTATTTCGCATATTTTGAGCATCCGTTCGACATTCCGTCTGACGAGCTGGCCCGTCGTCTGGTGCCAGACGCCGGTGTGCTGCTGCTGCCCGGCACCATGTTCATGCCCACGGGCGACCCGGCAGGAAAACGCCAAGTACGCATCGCATTCGCCAATCTGGATCGCGCCGGGCTGGGTCAATTGTTCGATCGGCTACAGGCCCTTTCCTTCTGAGCTTGCCCCCCGGCGGTGCGCGTCGTATTCAGGGCCGCAACCGACGGGGCAGTAACCTGCCAAAAAGCACAAAGAGGGCAAAATGGCCGCAGGCATGAAAAACCTTTCGAAGACCTTTGTCTGGATATTGATGGGCCTTCTGATGCTGGGTCTGGCCGGGTTCGGAGCAACCAGCCTGACCGGAACAGTTCGGACAGTGGCGCAGGTGGGCGACGAGGATATCTCGGTCAACGAGTATGTGCGTGAGCTTCAGCGAGAAATCCGTGCCGTCGAAAATCAGACCGGTCAACCGCTGCAAATGTCTCAGGCGCTTGAGATCGGATTGGATCAGCTTGCCCTTTCCCGCCTGACCGCATTGGCCGCGATTGATAACGAAGTTGGCTTGCTGGGCATTTCGATCGGCGACGAGAACCTGCAGAAGGAAATTCTGGCGATCCCCGCCTTTCAGGGCGTCAACGGCACGTTCGACCGCGAGGCCTATCAGTTCCAGCTTGAACAGGTCGGCATGACCGACACTGAGTTCGAGACCGACCTGCGCAAGGAATCGGCCCGTACCATCGTGCAGGGCGCAATCATGGGTGGTGTTGAGATGCCGCAGACCCTGACCGATGTCCTGACGGATTTCATCGGCGCACGGCGCAGCTTTACCGTTGCTACGCTGGCACCTGATGCCCTGGCGACGCCGGTTGCTGACCCGACGGACGCGCAGGTGCAGGCGTACTATGATGAGAATTCCGACCAGTTCACCCTGCCCCGCACCAAGCAGCTAACCTATGCAATCCTGTCACCTGACATGCTGTTGGACAGCGTCGAGGTTGACGAGGATTCGGTTCGCCGCCTGTATGACCAGCGCTCGGCTGAGTTTTTGCAACCCGAACGCCGCTTGGTCGAACGCCTTCCCTTCCCGTCCGAGGAAGAAGCAAAAGACGCAATGGCGCAGCTTGAGGTCGGTGGCACGTCTTTCGAGCAACTTGTTCGCGACCGCGAGCTTGAACTTAGCGACGTCGACCTTGGCGACGTGACCCGTGAGGATCTGGAAGGTGCCGCCGACGCTGTTTTCGCGGCAGAACTGGATACCGTCGTCGGACCTTTGCCGTCGGTTTTCGGCCCTGCCTTGTTCCGGATCAACGGATCGCTTGCTGAAAACAACACCTCGTTTGAAGACGCCGCCCCGATCCTGCGAGAAGAACTGGCAGCGGATCGCGCCCGCCGTCAGATCGAGGCGCAATCCGAGGACATCAATGACTTGCTGGCTGGTGGTGCCACATTGGAAGAACTGGTTGCGGAAACCGAGATGGAGTTGGGCCAGATCGACTGGACACGCCAGAGCGAAGACGGTGTTGCCGCCTATGAAGGTTTCCGTTCCGCCGCCGAAGCTGTTCAAGAAGATGACTTCCCCGAGGTTGCTTTTCTGGAAGATGGCTCGATCTTTGCGATGCGCCTGAACGAAGTGCTGCCCCGCCGACCTGAACCTCTGGACACAGCCCGCGAACGCGTGGCCACGGCGTGGACCCTGGCCGAAACCGGCAAAGCCCTTGAAGAACAGGCAAACGTGGTTCTGGAACAACTGAAGGAAGACGGCGACTTTACCGCCACGGGCCTGCCGTTCCGGGTGGAAAATGCCCTTACCCGCACGGCCTTCCTTGATGACGTGCCAGCCGACTTCATGACGCAGGTATTTGAGATGGAGCCGGGCGAACTGCGTGTAGTTCCCGGCGCGGGAACCGCCCTGATCGTGCGTCTGGATGAGTTGTTGCCGCCAGATGAGACTGACGAGCTGCGTCAGGCGCAAGAGGCATTGGCCGCCCAGTTGAATCAAGCTCTGGCACAGAACATTTTCGACGTGTACGTCCGCGATGCACAGGTGCGCGCGCGCCCCGTCGTGGATCAACGTGCCCTGAACGCCGTGCAAGCGAGCTATTAAAGAGACCAAAGATGGCCCTTACCCCAGAATTCGACAGTTTCGCGCGCGCTTACGAGGCGGGTGAAAATCAGGTCGTTTACACGCGTCTTGCCGCTGATCTGGACACTCCGGTATCGCTGATGCTGAAGCTGACCGGCGCGCAAAAAGATGCATTTATGCTGGAATCGGTGACTGGCGGCGAAGTCCGTGGACGGTACTCGATCATCGGTATGAAACCTGACCTGATCTGGCGATGCCAAGGTGAAACCTCGGCCCTGAACCGCTCGGCGCGGTTTGATCCCGAAGCGTTTACCGCGCAAGACGGCAACCCAATGGACAACTTGCGGGCGCTGCTGGCGGAAAGCCGGATCGCGCTGCCCGAAGACCTGCCGCAGGCCGCTGCCGGATTGTTTGGTTATCTGGGCTATGACATGGTTCGTCTGGTCGAATATCTGCCCGATGTGAACCCGGACCCGCTTGGCCTGCCGGATGCGGTCATGCTGCGCCCTTCGGTCGTTGCTGTGCTTGATGGCGTAAAGGGCGAGGTAACCGTCGTGTCGCCAGCATGGGTCAGCGAAGTGCAATCCGCAAAAGCAGCCTACGCTCAGGCGGCAGAGCGCGTGATGGATGCGGTGCGCGATCTTGAACGCGCCATGCCTGCCGAAACACGCGATTTGGGGGATGCGTCCGAGGTCGCAGCGCCGGTATCCAACTTTACCAAATCTGGCTACATGGAAGCTGTTGAGAAGGCCAAGGAATATATCCGCGCAGGCGATATCTTTCAGGTCGTTCCCGCGCAACGCTGGACTCAGGATTTCCCGCAGCCGCCCTTTGCGCTTTACCGGTCCTTGCGACGCACAAACCCGTCGCCCTTCATGTTCTATTTCAACTTCGGCGGTTTTCAGGTTGTTGGTGCCAGCCCCGAGATTCTGGTTAGGGTGTTCGGGGATGAGGTTACAATCCGCCCGATCGCCGGAACCCGTCCGCGTGGCGCGACCCCCGAAGAGGACAAGGCCAACGAAGTAGATCTGCTGGCCGACAAGAAAGAGCTTGCCGAACACCTGATGCTTCTGGATCTGGGCCGTAACGATACCGGTCGGGTCGCAAAAATCGGCACGGTGCGTCCGACAGAAGAATTCATCATCGAACGCTACAGTCACGTCATGCACATCGTCTCCAACGTTGTCGGTGAACTGGCCGATGACAAAGACGCATTGGACGCGTTTTTTGCCGGAATGCCGGCTGGTACGGTCTCGGGCGCGCCCAAAGTGCGGGCGATGGAAATCATCGACGAGCTAGAGCCTGAAAAGCGCGGGATTTACGGCGGCGGCGTGGGGTATTTCAGCGCGGGCGGTGACATGGATATGTGCATCGCGCTGAGAACGGCGATCGTGAAGGACCATAAACTTTATATTCAGGCAGGCGGCGGTGTTGTCTACGACAGCGACCCCGAGGCTGAATTCATGGAGACCGTCCACAAGTCGAACGCGATCAGGCGCGCAGCAGCAGATGCCGCGCGATTTACGGGCAGCGGGAACAGCTAAGCCAGAGGCCAATCGAGAATTGGCCTCGTAGCAGTATTATTGAACTTCTTGCATCATGACTGCTGAGATTGGTGCCATGGCGACCCGGCCACCACGATCTTCCAGCCCCCACAACAGCAAGGCTGAGATCGTGTCGGGGCGCAACCTGCCAAGCATGACGACGGTTCCTTCCTGACCGGCACGAAACGCGGCTTGATCCAGAAAACGACGCATGATTTTCGGGTCCTGCCGGGCACCATCTATGTCACGAAAGATCACACCCGACGGAATACCGTTTCGCGCAGCCAGTTTCTGCACCGTGTTCAGACCATTATCCTGCGTAATCAACCCACGCCCCGTGCCACCAGCAATCGCGGCCACCTGATCTGCGAGTTTTCTGTTGCCCTGAATCCCGGTCTCAACCCCTTCTAGAATACCGACGGTTTCGGGCAGCATATCCAGCCAGACAGACAAAGAAACTTCCGCATCCTGTGCGCTCGCCGCTTTGGGCAAATCTGCCATGGCCAATACCTCAAACCCTGCTGCACGGTGCTTGGCCATCTTTTCGGCAGCGTCCGGATCAGCAGGACTAATGGCAAAACTGATTGGGTACGGAAAATCCTGCAGCGCCTCGGCACCGAACGCGCCTTCGTCGTCGATCAGAATGATGGACATCAAGGGTTTCGCATCGGGATTTTCAAACTCAGCCGAATACGCTTCGATCGGTTTTCCCGCGACCACGGCAGTTCCGTCAGCCGATTCAGCGATTGGCGCGTCATCGCGTTCGGTCAAGGGTACAATCCGCTTGCCGACCGAAATCGAGCTTACATCGGTCTGCTCTCCTCCGATCTGGGGAACCGACGCAATTCGCGGCAGTTCAGGCGGCGCGACCTCTTCCTCACCTTCAACCGCGATCGGATTATCCTGCGGAAGGGTTTCGTCCTGATCCAACGTTTCGGCATCTGCAACTTCATCGCTTTGATCCTGAGGAATTTCTTCCACTTCGGCCTCTTCAACCACAGGCGCAGGCGGTTCAGGGGATTGTTCAGCCACCTCCGGACCCGTTTCTTCCAGCGGAGTATCAGGCAACGGTGCAGGTGCTTGCGGCGCAATTGGAGCTTCGGTCGACACGGTCACATCCTGTGCTTCGGACGGTTGCGCCGCCTGTTCAACCTGAGTCGCCGTATCCTTGACCTGAGGCTGCGTGTCAGTGGCGGTTTCCGCCTCATCCAAACCTGCCAAGGTATCGGCCTGTTCCTCAGCTGGTTCAGCTTCTTTTGGTGGAACTTTGACAAGCCCGGCATCGGAAACGCTTTCTTCCACTTCCGAGTCGCTTGAAACCGATTCCACCGGCGCCGGTTCCGGAGCGTCCTCGGCGACAATGGGTTTTCTGGTCAAAGGTGTATTCAGGGACAAAACTGCACCAAGCAGTAACACAACGACCGCGCCTGCGATCATTCCACCCACAAATCCGCCCATAACAATTGCCTCTCGTCTAATTCCTGCTTCGACCGCCAGTGTGCCATCTTGCGCAGCACTCACCTGCCGGTTCGTCAAGAATGGGATGTCCTCTTGACGCTGCCCCGCAAGCCTGAGCATGTATGTGCAAACATTATATCGCGGCTCGGGGCTGCATCGCCAGCCCGAAATGCCCAATCCGAGACAAGTGCCCAAATGCTGCTGCTCATCGACAACTATGACTCCTTCACCTACAACCTCGTCCATTATTTAGGCGAGCTTGGCGCTGAAATGGTCATTCGCCGAAACGACGCACTGGACGTGCAGGAAGCGATGGCCATGAACCCGGCCGGTATCCTTCTTAGCCCCGGACCGTGTGATCCCGATCAGGCCGGAATATGCCTGGCCCTAACCGAAGCGGCGGCTGAAACCGGAACGCCGCTGTTAGGGGTTTGCCTGGGGCATCAAACGATCGGGCAAGCGTTTGGGGGAAACGTCGTTCGCTGTCACGAAATCGTACATGGCAAGATGGGCACAATGCACCACACGGGCAAAGGCCTGTTCGCGGCACTCCCCTCACCCTTTGAAGCAACGCGGTATCATTCCCTGATCGTAGACCGGAATACATTGCCCGATTGCCTAGAGGTCACCGCCGAATTGGAAGATGGCACCATCATGGGTCTACAACACAAAGAACTGCCTATCCACGGGGTTCAGTTCCACCCCGAATCCATCGCTTCCGAGCACGGTCATGCCATGCTCAAGAATTTCCTGACTGAAATGAAAGTCCCTGCATGAGCGACGCCCTTAAACCGCTGATCGGTGCCGCGGCCGACCGGCCCTTGTCCCGTGCCGAAGCAGAACAAGCCTTTGGCATCCTATTTGACGGTGCAGCCACCCCCAGCCAGATCGGTGGGCTGCTAATGGCCATGCGCACACGGGGTGAAACCGTTGAGGAATACGCGGCAGCCGCAGCAGTGATGCGCGCAAAATGCAATGCCGTCAAAGCCCCGGCGGGCGCGATGGATATCGTTGGCACCGGAGGTGACGGCAAAGGGACGCTGAACATATCAACCGCGACTGCGTTTGTCGTCGCAGGTGCCGGTGTCACGGTCGCCAAGCACGGCAACCGCAATCTCAGTTCAAAGTCTGGTGCGGCTGATGCGCTTGGACAACTGGGAATCAACGTGATGGTCGGCCCACAAACCGTTGAAAGGGCAATGGAAGAGGTCGGCATCGGTTTTATGATGGCCCCGATGCATCACCCCGCCATTGCGCATGTCATGCCCACCCGCCAAGAGCTGGGAACACGGACGATCTTCAACATTCTCGGGCCGCTGACCAATCCTGCAGGGGTCAAACGGCAACTGACCGGTGCGTTCAGCCGCGAATTGATCCGCCCTATGGCCGAAACCCTGGGTTTGTTGGGATCAGAGCACGCCTGGTTGGTCCATGGCTCTGACGGAACCGATGAACTGACCATTACTGGCGTGAGCTGGGTTGCCTCAGTCGAAGACGGCGTAATCAAAGAAGTTGAGCTTCATCCCGAAGATGCCGGACTGCCGGTTCATCCTTTCGAGGAAATCATCGGCGGCACCCCCGAAGAAAACGCCATCGCCTTCCGCGCTCTACTGGACGGTGCGCCGTCAGCCTATCGTGACGCGGTCTTGCTGAACGCCGCCGCGGCGCTGGTTGTGGCGGATGCGGCTGGCGACTTGAAGGAAGGTGTGGCCAAGGCTGCCGAAAGCATCGACAGCGGGCGCGCCAAAGAAAAAATCGCGGTACTGGCCCGCATCACTCAGGAGGCCGCATGACCGAGACGGTACTGGACAAGATCAAGGCTTACAAGCTTGAAGAAGTTGCATCAGATAAGACGCACAAGCCACTGGAAACATTAGAGAGTGAGGCCAGGTCTGCCCCGGAAGTTCGCGGTTTTGCGAAAGCACTCCAAACCGCTGCACGTCAGGGCTATGGGCTTATTGCAGAAGTCAAGAAAGCCAGCCCGTCCAAGGGCTTGATCCGTGCCGATTTTAATCCTCCTCTACTTGCGCAAGCTTATGAGGAAGGCGGTGCAGCTTGCCTTTCCGTTCTAACAGACGCACCCAGCTTTCAGGGTGCCAAAGAATACCTGACCCAAGCGCGCGAGGCTTGTGGGTTACCCGCGCTGCGCAAAGACTTCATGTATGATCCGTATCAGGTCGTCGAAGCCCGCGCATTGGGCGCAGACTGTATCCTGATCATCATGGCCTCGGTCGAGGACGACCAAGCCGCTGAGCTTGAGCAGACAGCTTTCGATTGGGACATGGACGTGTTGATCGAAGTTCACGATGAAGCCGAGTTGGAACGCGCAACCAAATTGAAAAGCCCGCTGATTGGAATAAACAACCGCAATCTCAAGACGTTCGAGACCACTCTTGATACGACAAGACGCCTGTCCAAGCTGGTACCGGCGGATCGGACGATCGTATGTGAAAGCGGCCTCAGCACCCCTGGCGACTTGGCGGATATCGCCCGCTATGGCGCGCGCAGTTTCCTGATTGGTGAAAGCCTGATGCGGCAGGACGACGTTGCGCTTGCCACGCGCACCCTTTTGGCGAACCCACTGATACCCGGAGTGATGTGATGCCTTTGACGCATTTTGATGCCCAGGGTCAGGCCCATATGGTTGACGTTTCGGACAAGGCTGTAACCGACCGCGTTGCCGTTGCCGCAGGAAACATCAAGATGGGGCAGGAAACCTTTGATTTAATTTCCGAAGGTCGTGCAAAAAAAGGGGATGTGCTTGGTGTCGCTCGATTGGCGGGGATTATGGGGGCGAAGAAAACGCCAGACCTAATTCCTTTGTGCCATCCCTTGCCTGTGACGAAGGTGGCCGTTGAACTGACGTTAGATCCCGATCTACCCGGAGTTCAAATTGAGGCCACCGTAAAAACATCCGGGCAAACCGGAGTGGAGATGGAGGCGCTTACAGCGGTTTCTACCGCCGCCCTGACGGTGTACGACATGACCAAAGCCGTGGACAAGGCGATGGAGATTGGCGGCATTCGAGTCATCTTGAAAGATGGCGGTAAATCAGGACGTTATGAGGCGTCATGATTACGGTTGAAGACGCGCGTGCACTGCTTTTCGATCTGGTGGAACAACAGCCCATCGAAACGGTTCCGCTGGCGCAGGCCGCTGGACGTGTGTTGGCGCAAGATATCGCCGCGACGCGAGATCAGCCGCCCTTTGCAGCCTCATCCATGGATGGATATGCGGTCAAATCGTCCGAAGTGGAACCGCACGCGATGTTCAAGATCGTGGGGGAATCCGCTGCCGGACGCCGATACGAAGGCCAGGTCGGTGCCGGACAGGCCGTGCGTATCTTCACCGGTGCCCCGGTTCCAGAAGGCGCTGATTTCGTTGTAATTCAAGAAGATACGGAACGCCGTGAAGATCTTCTTACGATCACCGACGATCCCGGCCCCAAGGATAACATCCGCCCGTCTGGCGTGGACTTTAAAGCTGGCACCAGGATCACGTCGCCTCGACTTTTGCGGCCCGAAGACCTTGCGCTAATGGCCGCCATGAATGCCGCTGCGGTTCCCGTAGCTCGCAAACCGTCGGTTGCCCTGATTTCGACCGGAGATGAGCTGGTGATGCCGGGTGAGGTTCCCGGACCGGATCAGATCATCGCCTCAAATACGTTTGGCCTCAAGGCGTTGCTCGAAAAAGCTGGGGCGGATGTTAGAATCCTGCCCATTGCGCGCGATACAATTTCTTCGCTGGAGGCCGCTTTTGACCTCGCACAGGGGGCTGACCTTGTCGTCACCATTGGTGGGGCATCGGTTGGGGATTACGACCTGGTCTCCGAGGCCTCAACCGGTTTGGGCATGGAAAGGTCCTTTTATAAAATCCGAATGCGGCCCGGAAAACCTCTGATGGCTGGCCGGCTGGGGGACATACCGATGGTTGGGCTTCCGGGGAATCCTGTCAGCGCAATGGTTTGTGGGTATTTGTTCCTAGTTCCCATGGTCTACCGCATGTTGGGAATTGAACAGGCTGTACCCTCCTTCCGCAACGCTGCACTGACAGCACCGCTTGCTGAAAACGGCCCGCGCGAGCATTACATGCGAGCGGTTCTGGACGAAAACGGCATCCGGGCTTGCGATGATCAGGACAGTTCGCTGCTTAGTGTTTTGGCCCATGCAAACGCATTATTGGTCCGCGACCCCAATGAACCGGCACGCGCTGCCGGAGAAATAGTCAGGTACCTGCCTATCTGAACGGCGCGCAAATCCATTGACACAAAACGTGAACATGCGTAGAACAAAATAAAACGCATGACCGACGAGGTGTGAGCAATGCTGACCAAGAAGCAGTTGGATTTGTTGGAATTCATCCACAAACGCGTGCAAGCGGATGGTGTTCCCCCCAGTTTTGACGAGATGAAGGCCGCATTGGACCTCAGATCCAAGTCAGGCATCCATCGACTGATTACCGCGCTTGAAGAACGCGGGTTTATTCGTCGATTGGCGCATCGCGCTCGTGCGATTGAAATCGTCAAGCTACCGGAAAGTCTTGGCGGTGAGCCAACGGTTGCTTTCAAACCCCGCGTGATTGAGGGCGACAAACCTCAAGGCCCGAGACCAGCGAACTTTGAACCGGTGACGGTCGACGCCATGGAACTGCCGGTAATGGGCCGTATCGCCGCCGGTGTGCCGATCGAAGCGATCAGCCATGTGTCGCATCGCGTTGCTGTCCCCGGCAGCATGGTGTCCGGCAAAGGCGAACATTATGCGCTGGAGGTGCGTGGCGATTCGATGATCGACGCGGGCATCAATGATGGTGACGTCGTTGTGATCAAAGAAACCTCTGTCGCGGATAACGGTGATATCGTTGTGGCCCTTGTTGAAGATCAAGAGGCGACTTTGAAGCGGTTCTTCCGCCGTGGTCACGCTATCGCACTGGAGGCCGCCAACCCCGCCTATGAAACCCGCGTCCTGCCCGAAGAAAAAGTCAAGGTCCAAGGCCGGCTGGTTGGTTTGATCCGCAGCTACTGATCGAACTTGTGGTCCTTGTCCTCAATCGGGGACCACAGTCGGTTGCCAATTTCATCTCTGCTGGTTCTGAACGTGTTGCCGTGGAGCGCAAGGCTCCCGGTTTTCGAAAGGCGCTGAGGGTCAAATATCTGGCAGTTGCCCGGCAGGTCCATGGAAACAGCGGATATGATGATCTGATGCTCGGCACATTCGTCAAACGCGCGCGCGGCGCGTTTGCCGGTGATATGGATCAGCTCTTTGCCACGCCACAAATGGCGTTGAACCAAGTCTGAACCCTGAGGCCAGCGATCTGCCGATTGAATCTGATCCACACCATCCCCGTCATTCTCTAACCAGACCGTAGCGACAAAACCGCTGCCTTTCCTTTTGCTCACCGCCCTGCCCTTGTCCGTCATGACGCCAACAAGACCTCCGGATTCCGCGACCAGGACTTCGGGGCGATCACCCTGCCCCCAAAGAAGGAACGCGGCTAGGATCACCACTCCGCCGATCCACCGCGCGGACCCAAGCCATAGCGCTAGCCACAATGCGCCCAGTGCGAACATCGGCAACACATAAAACGGCGGGCTGACCACGTGACTTTGCGCGCCATCCAATCCGGACACCCAGTCCGATACTGTCAGAATCCATTCAAGCCCAAGGCCCATTACACCCAACGCCACCCCCTCAAGCCCAAACGGGGCGAGCAACGCGGCGACCACCGCCGACGGAACCACTACGGTTCCCATCACGGGAACAGACAATATGTTGGCCAACAACCCATAATGCGACAAACTGTTGAAATGCGCGGCGCCAATAGGGGCAGTTGCAATCCCGGCAATGGCAGACGACAAAAGTAAGCCAATTACAGGTTTAAACCATTTTGGGCCCGGCAAAGGGCCATAGTCGCGCAATTCACCAAACACCGCGACCAACGCCGTTGTTGCGGCGAATGACATCTGGAATCCCGGACTCAGCAGAGTTTCCGGCCGCAAACACAGGACAATAAGGGCCGCAACCGCAACAGCTCGCAGGGAAATCGCGCGGCGGTCGATAAGAACGGCGACCAGCATGACACTTGCCATGATGAAGGCGCGTTCGGTGGCGACATTTCCGCCAGACAGCATCAGATAGATGACAGCCGCAAGCAATGCGCACAGCGCCGCCGATTTACGGACCGGCCACCTGAGGGCAATCACGGGCAACGCCGACAGCGCGATCCGGCAGGTAACAAATACAAATCCCGTCAACAGCCCCATGTGCAGGCCAGAAATCGCAAGAAGATGGGCAAGGTTGGACGCGCGCAGGGTTGTCAGCGTTTCTTGCCCCATACCGCTGCGGTCGCCGGTAGTCACAGCGGCCGCGAACCCTCCGACCTCACCCGGTAGTTTCGTTCGAACATGGTTGGATATCGCCATGCGCCATGCGGTAATACGCAGTCCAGTTTCGTCAGCAGCGGAAGCCGTCAGAACAGGAACCCGGGTATACCCAACAGCCCCGAGCCCCTGAAACCACGCGTGACGGCGAAAATCGAAGCCCCCCGGCTCAACCGGGCCTTGCGGAGGCGATAGGTGACCTGTGGTCATGATCCTTTGCCCCGGCGACATTGATACATCCGTGCCGTGCAGAGACAGGCGTACGCGCTGGGGGCGCAGAGCCTCTGGCACATCATTCAGCCGCACGTGATCAAGTGTCACCCGCAGCGCGTCAGAGGCGGAACGATCAATTGCAACCACGCGCCCTTCGATCGGACCATAGTACCGCCATCCAAGAACCGGTTCCGCTACAGAGTGCGCCCGCGCACCTGCCAGAACAAACCCTGCCGCAACAAGCATACCGCCAATCGCCAAGGACACCCAGACCGAACGCCAGTGTCTGACAGCCCACGCGCCCACAGCGATGACGCCCAATAGAGCCCCATAAACGTGCCATCCCGGTTCAAGCCTGAGCGAGAAATACAGCGCAATGCCAATGGCAAGACATACCGGAGACCACTGGAACAAATGACCCGTCTGGTGCAGCAATGACGCCTCGACACGTGCCAGAACACGCATGGTTGCCCCCGTCCCTCCGGCTCGTTAGACAGGCGCCAAACTATGCCCGACACGGTTACCAAAAGGTTAATCCACACAATGTCCGATCAGGTCGTCACTCGTTTCGCCCCTTCACCCACCGGCTTCTTGCACATCGGCGGCGCGCGTACTGCGCTGTTCAACTGGCTTTATGCCCGCGGACGTGGTGGTAAGTTTCTGCTACGGATCGAAGACACCGACCGCGAACGCTCAACCCCCGAAGCGACAGCGGCAATCTTGCAAGGCATGGCATGGCTGGGGCTGGATCATGATGGCGACGTGATCAGTCAATTCGAAGGTGCCGACCGCCACGCCGAGGTTGCTCGTCAATTGCTGGCCGAGGGCAAGGCTTACAAGTGCTTCTCAACCCAGGATGAGATTGCCGCGTTTCGTGAACAGGCCCGCGCAGAGGGCAAGTCCACCTTGTTCCGCAGCCCTTGGCGCGATGCAGATCCTGCGACCCACCCGGACGCGCCCTTTGTGATCCGCATCAAGGCCCCGCAAGACGGTGCAACCGTGATCCGCGATCAGGTGCAGGGGGATGTAACCATCCGTAACGATCAGTTGGACGACATGATCCTGCTGCGCTCGGACGGGACGCCGGTCTATATGTTGGCCGTGGTGGTGGACGATCACGATATGGGCGTCACCCATGTGATCCGGGGCGACGACCACCTGAACAACGCCGCGCGCCAGATGATGATTTACGAGGCGATGGGATGGGACGTACCGGTCTGGGCCCACATCCCCCTAATCCACGGACCTGACGGCAAGAAGCTGTCCAAACGCCACGGCGCATTGGGTGCGCAGGAATATCAGGCCATAGGTTACCCCGCTGCCGGGATGCGCAACTACCTCGCGCGGCTGGGTTGGAGCCATGGGGACGATGAGTTCTTTACCGACGAACAGGCCAAAGAATGGTTTGATCTTGACGGAATCGGCAAAAGCCCGGCCCGTTTCGATTTGAAAAAGCTAGAGAACCTGTGCGGCCAACACATAGCCGTTGCAGATGATGCTGCATTGCGGCAAGAGATCGAAGCCTATCTTGCCGCGGCCGGATTGCCTGCTCTCAGCGACACACAATCCAGTGATCTACAACGTGCGATGTATTGCCTCAAGGATCGGGCCCGAACCTTTCCTGAACTCCTTGAAAAAGCGCAGTTTGTATTGGCATCCCGCCCCATTCAGCCAGATGAGAAAGCCCAAAAAGCCCTTAACTCTGTATCCGATGGTATACTGAATGAATTGACGCCGCAGTTGCAAAATGTTAGCTGGTCGCGAAACGAACTGGAGGATGCCCTGAATTCCTTTGCGGAAGCGAATGGGCTGAAGTTCGGCAAGCTGGCTGGACCCTTGCGGGCGGCCTTGGCGGGTCGGGCGGTGACACCTTCGGTCTTTGACATGATGCTTGTGTTGGGGCGAGAAGAAACCCTTGCACGGCTTTCTGATGCAGCAAGTTAAACCAAAGCTTCACATTTGGGTAACGCTGCTCCGCTAACACCCGGACTGCGCGTCTGCGCGCATCCGTTGCCCGTAAGTTCGGACAGCGATCCGACTTGCGCATGAATGAGGAAGGGACACTATGACCGACAGCAATAAATCAGCCACTCTGACAGTCCATGGTGAAACGTACGAGTTGCCGGTTCATTCGCCGACCGCCGGTCCTGATGTGATCGACATCCGCAAGCTTTATGGACAGGCGGGTGTGTTCACGTATGACCCCGGTTTCACCTCAACCGCCAGCTGTGACAGCACCATCACCTATATTGACGGTGAAAAGGGTGAACTGCTGCACCGCGGCTATCCGATCGACCAGTTGGCTGGCAAATCTCACTTCCTCGAGGTGTGCTACCTGCTGCTGTACGGAGAGCTGCCGACAGCACCCGTTCTTGAAAAGTTTGAGACCACGATCACTCGCCACACCATGCTGCACGAGCAGATGCAGTATTTCTATCGTGGCTTCCGCCGTGACGCGCATCCGATGGCAATCATGGTTGGCGTGGTTGGTGCGATGTCGGCCTTTTATCACGACTCGACCGATATCTCGGACCCGCATCAGCGCGAGGTCGCCTCGCACCGACTGATCGCCAAGATGCCGACGATTGCGGCGTGGGCGTTCAAGTACCACACCGGTCAGCCCTTCGTGTATCCACGCAACGATCTGGATTATGCGTCGAACTTCCTGCGCATGTGTTTCAGCGTTCCGGCAGAAGAATATGAGGTCAACCCGATCCTCAGCCGCGCTATGGACCGGATTTTCACCCTGCACGCGGATCACGAACAGAACGCCTCAACCTCGACCGTGCGTCTGGCCTCGTCCTCGGGTGCGAACCCGTTCGCCTGTATCGCGGCTGGCATCGCATGTTTGTGGGGTCCGGCACATGGTGGCGCAAACCAGGCATGTCTGGAAATGCTGGAAGAGATCGGCAGCGTTGATCGTATTCCCGAGTTTATCGCCCGCGCAAAGGATAAGAACGACCCGTTCCGTTTGATGGGCTTTGGGCACCGGGTTTACAAGAACTTCGACCCCCGTGCCAAAGTGATGAAGCAGTCGGCGGACGAAGTGCTGGACCTGCTGGGTATCGAGGACAACCCGAAGCTACAGGTCGCCAAAGCGCTGGAAAAACAGGCTCTGGAAGATCCGTATTTCGCCGAGAAGAAACTGTTCCCGAACGTCGACTTCTATTCGGGCATCATCCTCGAGGCGATGGGCTTTCCAACGTCGATGTTCACCCTGATCTTTGCCTTGTCGCGCACCGTTGGCTGGGTCAGCCAGTGGAAAGAGATGATCGCAGATCCGCAGAACAAGATCGGCCGTCCGCGTCAGTTGTATTTGGGTGAAACCAACCGCGACTACGTGGATATCGAAAATCGCTGATTTGCCAGACTAAAACAAACCGCCCCGGGTCAGAACGCCGGGGCGGTTTTTGATTCAGAACAGGCAAAGTTGATCTCCGGCCTGCGCGGGTTTGGAAAACAAGTCACATCGCAAGGAAGGCGTTCGCGTCGCAAGACCCAGCCGTTTGACGGCCAAGGCAAACCTTTTGGCGATCACCCCTGCGTATTCACCCTCTCCGCGCATCCGGCGTCCCCAACGCGGATCATAATCCCGCCCACCGTGCATCTCGCGGAGTTTTGACATGATCTTTCCGGCGCGGGCCGGTTCGTGTTGCTTCAACCAGTCCTGCCACAAGCCCGATACTTCGCGCGGCAACCTCAGCATGATCCAGCTTGCGGCGTCTGCACCTGCATCTCGCCCGGCTTCCAACAGGGCTTCCAACTCGTGATCTGTTAGCCCCGGGATCAAGGGCGACGTCATGACGCGCACCGGCACCCCTGCCCCAGTCAACCTGCGAATAACGGACAGGCGACGCTGGGGTGATGGCGAGCGCGGCTCCATCCTGCGAGACAGGTCAGCGTCCAAGGTGGTCAATGAAATCCCGACCCTCACCAATCCGTCCTGCGCCATTTCCGACAGAATGTCCAAGTCCCGCTCAATCAAAGTGCCCTTGGTCACAATTCCAATGGGATGTCGAAACTCCTGTAGAACTGTCAGACAAGATCTGGTGATTGAAAGGTCACGCTCAATAGGTTGATATGGATCGGTGTTTGTCCCCAACGCAATTGGCGCGACCTTGTAACCACGCGCTGACAGTTCTTTTCTGAGTATTCCGGCTGCGTTGGGACGCGCAACCAAACGGGTTTCAAAATCCAATCCCGGCGATAGGCCCAAATAAGCGTGGCTGGGACGCGCAAAGCAATAGACACACCCATGCTCACATCCCCGATAGGGATTAATGGAACGGTCAAAAGGCAAGTCGGGCGATCGGTTATAGGTTATCGCGCTGCGCGCAACCTCTTGGCGGACCTCGGTCCGAAGAACAGGAAGATCGTCCTCCGCATCCCACCCATCGTCAAAAGATTCGGTCTCATACCTCTCAAACCGCCCTGCGGAATTTGACAGAGACCCCCGGGCTTTGATGTTGTGCGAAACCATAATGTTTCCCTTTTGTTCTTATCAATGAATACGCCCGTTCTGCGTCTGCGGCAAGCATTTCGGAAGTTTCGTTGGGAATTGAGCATCCTGACAAAGACCCGCGTACCGCAGCCTTTTCTGAACGAAATGCAGGATGTTCATGCAGAAAATGACGTCGAGTTGATCAATAATTTGCCGTATAGGTCGGTCCCGGAACCGCCAAGGTCGCAATCGTCACAGTCGAACTGCGACGAAATGGCCAAAACGGAAAAAATGCCACCACGGGCGCAATGCCCGAACAGCTCAGGGAAACGCCCCATGTCCGATGAAGAAGACATCGTCCTGTCCGAACTAAATGACGACGAACTGGTCGAACAGATGTTCGACGATCTTTATGACGGCCTGAAAGAAGAAATCGAAGAAGGTGTGAACATCCTGCTGGAACGCGGATGGACGCCCTATGACATCCTGACCAAGGCCCTGGTCGGTGGCATGACCATTGTTGGCCATGACTTCCGCGACGGCATCCTGTTCGTGCCAGAGGTTCTGCTGGCCGCAAATGCCATGAAGGGCGGGATGGCCATCCTGAAACCGCTGCTGGCCGAAACCGGTGCACCGCGCGTTGGTAAGATGGTGATCGGCACCGTGAAAGGCGACATCCATGACATCGGCAAGAACCTTGTTTCGATGATGATGGAAGGCGCTGGTTTCGATGTTGTGGATATCGGCATCAACAACCCGGTCGAAAACTACCTCGAAGCGCTGGAAACCGAGAAACCCGACATTCTGGGCATGTCCGCCCTGCTGACCACGACCATGCCCTACATGAAGGTTGTGATCGACACTATGGTCGAACAAGGCCTCCGCGAAGAGTATATTGTACTGGTGGGCGGCGCACCGCTGAACGAAGAGTTCGGCAAAGCAATTGGGGCCGATGGCTACTGCCGCGATGCGGCTGTGGCCGTGGAAATGGCCAAGGACTTCGTTTCTCGCAAGCACAATCAGCTTGCCGGTTGACAATAGTGACACAGATTTGAACGAAGGCCGCCCAATCTGGGCGGTCTTTTTGTTGGACGTCTTGAAAAAAGCTTCATTATTTTAGAGTTTGATTTCGTGATGCCGAGCATTGCGATTTAAGCTCGATAAGTGACCAGTATTTGCGAGGTAGTTTATGCCTACGACATTCAATGTGCTTTTCCTCGGAACGCTTCCGATCATCGACCCGACCGAGGGTAACAACACTGCCGAAAACGCAGGCGCACTTGTGGGTCAGACCTTTGGTGGCCCAGGCGACCCCCTGCTCGAAGAAGCCGCTGTCTGGAGCCCGGTGGGAAATCCCGGCGGCACCTATGAAAACGACGCGAATGTCGACACCGACTCTTTCTCGATTGATGGCAACACAGCCCAATTCGACGCGGCGGTCGCGTATAACGCTACCATTACCTATGTCGACGGAACCACGGCGAACATAACTGCCGTGGTGGCGCAGGATGATGCTGGAAATACCTATCTGGTGCCGGAGTTTTCGGCCAACGCAGATCAGGCCGCGCTTGAGGATCAGGGCATCCGCTCCGTAACCTTCGACAGTATTAACACCGATACAGCCAGCGGTCTGAACTCGGACCGTCAGGAATGGGACATTGCCACGTGCTTTACCACTGGCACGCTGATTGAAACAGAAAGCGGGGCCGTCGCGGTTGAAGACCTTCGGATCGGCGACAGGATTAAAACACTGGATCACGGATTGCAGACGTTGCGCTGGGTCGGTCGCCGAACCGTTCGCGCCACCGGTGCATTCGCGCCCGTTCTTTTCAAGGCCGGAGCATTTGGAAACAGCAGGGATTTGCTGGTGTCCCAACAGCACAGAATGCTGATCGACACCTGGCAGGTTGAATTGAACACCGGATTTTCCGAGGCGCTGGCGCCCGCAACCCAATTGGTGAACGGCAATGACATCGTGATGCAAGCAGGCGGCCTTATTACCTACTATCACCTGATGTTTGATCAACACGAACTGGTCTGGGCCGAGGGGTGTTTGACCGAAAGCTTTCATCCGGGCATCCAAGCCTGGAATAGTTTGACCGACGCGACACGGACCGAGATTCTGAACCTGTTCCCGACACTGGCAGATCAAGGAATTACCGCATACGGTCCCCCTGCCCGTCCGTCGCTGCAGCACTTCGAAACGCAAGCGTCGGTCGCCTAGCGCGGGATGTCGTAAGCAGGCTTGTCTTCACCCCGGTTTCGGCCTTTGATGTCGCAATCGTAGTCGGAACAAAGCCATGCAACGCAACAGCCCTCCAGATGACGAAAGCCTGACGTCTCAAGGCTATAGTGAAACCGGGCGCTCGGGCAGTATTCTGTTGCTGGCCTGTGGCGCGCTGGCGCGTGAAATTCTTGACCTAAAAAATCGCAACGGATGGGATCACATGTCGCTGACCTGCCTGCCTGCGATATTGCATGTTCACCCGGAACGGATCACGCAAGCTGTTGAAGAGGCCGTCGCCAAGCATCGCGACGAATATGACCAGATCTTTGTTGTCTATGCCGATTGCGGCACCGGGGGGCTGCTCCAAAAAGCCTGTGCTGACATGGGAATTGAGATGGTTCAGGGCCCGCACTGCTATTCGTTTTTTGAAGGCAATCAGGCCTTCGACGCGCGCGGCGAAGACGAGACCACAGCGTTTTATCTGACGGACTTTCTGGCCCGCCAATTCGATGCCTTTGTCTGGAAACCGCTGGGCTTGGATCGTCACCCCGAACTCAGGGACATGTATTTCGGGAATTACACGAAACTGGTCTATCAGGCGCAAACGGACGATCCGGATCTGACAGAACGCGCCCGCGACTGCGCCGACCGGATGGGGCTGGCGTTCGAGCGCCGCTTTACCGGGTACGGCGATCTTGAAACCACGCTTTCCGATTGGGCCACTCGCAGGCCCAATAACTAACGAGATCAGGCGTTTTCCTGAGCCACTTCCCGAATGCGCTGGATCATCGCCCGCAGGCCATTTGAACGCTGGGCGGACAGGTGATCATTCAGGCCCAGCCGCGCCAATTCTCCGCCCGCATCGACCTTTGGCACATCTGCAACCGGCAAGCCGTTATAAAGCGACCGCAGCACAGCGATCAGGCCCCGCACGATCAACGCATCGCTGTCGCCATCAAAGCGAAACACACCGCCTTCAATAATGGGTTGCAGCCACACCTGGCTGGCACAGCCGTTCACCTTGGTCGCAGGTACCTTGAGCGCATCGTCCAACGGCTCCATTGCTTTGCCCTGTTCAATGACGTGGCGGTACCGGTCTTCCCAGTCCTCCAAAAACTCGAAATCCTCAACGATTTCTTCAAAGGCTGGCGTTGCCATCTTGCGGCGATCCTTTTGTTGCGACCATACAGGAGAACTATGCCGCGCACCCGCATCTGTCCAGCCCTGCCATGGGTTTTCAAAGCCTGCAAATTACGATAACCCATTGCGGAATTTAATGCTCTGAGCTGGGTCTATGCAAAAATCACTGTCACTCCTTATGGTCGCCGCACTGACCCTGTCTGCCTGCAACAGTTGGAGCGACTCGCGGGCCAACCCGTCCAACTGGTTCGGGTCCAGCACGTCGACCCCGCCACCCGCCGAGGCGGCCTATGACCCCGACGTACTGGTGCCGCCAGAACGCGAAGGGTCCGGCCTGTTTTCAAGACCTGATCCCGTGGACAACAGCGTGCCGATCGCCAAGGTTGATGAGCTGCGGATTAACCCCACGCCCTCGGGTGCCATCATTTATGTAAGGGGTACCGCTGCGCGCCAAGGCGCTTATGGGGCCCAACTTGTCCGGGTTGAAAACGCAGAGAACCAAAAGAACGGGGTTTTGGAGTTCACGTTCCGGGTCAGCTACCCCAGCTATGCCACCAATCAGGGGACAGAACGGTCACGAGCGGTGTCCGATGCGGTTAATGTCAGCCTTGATGATCTGAATAATACCCGACTGGTTCGGGTCGTCGGTCAGCAGAACGCGTTGGAATCCCGGCGCCGGTAACTGCCGCTAGAGCGTGACGACCTTCACCGTTTGCCCCTTGGCAGCCAAAGCGATCTTACCTTCACACAGTTTGAGGGCGTCCTCGCCGAACACCTCGAACCGCCAGCCTGACATGGCGGGAACGTCACGCTCGCCCGCAGCAATCTGATCCAACTCGGAACTGGTTGCGATCAGCTTTGCCGCAACGCCCGCGCTTTCGGTTTTCGACTTCAGCAACACGCGCAAAAGATCCGCCAGCGCGGGATTGACCTTAAGCTTGTCTCGGCTGTTGTCCACGCGCGGCATTTGTTCGGGCGGGCAACTGACCCCTTCTTTGACAGCGTTCAAAATCCCTTCGGCAATAGCCCCTTTGCGGGCTTCACGCAGCAACAACCGAGAGCCACCCAGGTCCGACGGCGATTTCGGCTTGGTAGATGCAAGTTCGATCAGTGCATCATCCTTGAACACACGGCTGCGCGGTACATTGTTTTCCTGCGCATAAGCCTCGCGGAACCGGGCCAGTTCGCGCACGACAGCCAGAAACTTGGCGGAATTCGTCCGCGTCTTTACCCGCTTCCAGGCGTCTTCTGGGCGAATATCGTATGTGTCAGGCAGGGTCAGCGTCCGCAACTCTTCGGCGACCCAATGGCTACGCTGGGATTTCTCCAACTCAGCGGCCAAATGTTCATAGATTTGCCGCAGGTGCGTTACATCAGCCAGAGCATAGGTTTTTTGCGCTTCGGACAAGGGCCGCCGGGACCAGTCGGTGAAGCGGGAGGTCTTGTCCAAACCTTGTTTGCAGATCTTGCGCACCAGCGTTTCATATCCGACCTGTTCACCAAAACCGCAAACCATCGCCGCCACTTGCGTGTCAAACAACGGCTTGGGGAACACGCCAGCCTCTACCCAGAAAATCTCAAGATCCTGCCGAGCCGCATGGAAGACTTTGACAACACTTTCGTTGGCAAAAAGCTCGTACAACGGGTCCAACGACAGTCCGTCCGACAAGGGATCAACAAGAACAGCACTGCCCTCGTCCGAGGAAGGAACCGCAAGTTGCAGCAGACAGAGTTTGGAATAGTAGGTGCGTTCCCGCAGAAACTCGGTGTCCACAGTGACATAGTCATGATCCGCAGCTGCCGTGCAGAACTCGGCCAACTCTTGCGTCGTTGTAAGGGTTTTCATTCGTGGTGCTATTCTTGCTTTTGTTCTTTGTGACTGCCCGTCAGTTTTTTGACATACCGAGCCGTAGTGCAGAACATAGGCCGAATGACACGCAAGTGTAAATCACCCTGAAATGTTCAAGGCAGCAACACCGGAGTGCGATCCGCGCCTGCATAACGTCTAAGCACCGCCGGGTAGAGTTTGTGCTCTAATACCAGCACACGTGTAGCCAATGCTTCGGGTGTCTCATCTGGTTCAATGTTCAAACGGGCCTGACCCAGGATTGGACCGTCATCCAATGCGGCCGTAACCTCATGCACCGAGCAGCCATGTTCAGCATCGCCTGCTTCGATTGCCCGGGCGTGGGTATTCAAACCCTTGTATTTTGGCAACAGTGACGGGTGGATATTCAACATCCGCCCCTGAAATCGCGACACGAAATCCGCCGTCAATACCCGCATGAAACCAGCAAGGCACACGATGTCGGGTTGGGCTTGCACCAAGGGCTTCAGCAACTCGGCCTCGAACGCGGCGCGGTCCCCCTTGAACGGTCGGTGATCAACCGCAGCCGTGGCGATGCCGCGGTCGGTGGCTTTCACCAAGCCGCCCGCCTGCGGGTCGTTGGACAGCACCAGACACGGTCGCGCGGGGTGATCGCCGGTCATGCTGTCGACCAGCGACACCATGTTGGAACCGCCACCCGAAATTAAGATCGCGACGCGCTTGTGGCTCACAGCAGTTGGCCCGAATAAGATACGCCGGGCACGTCTGTGACGCTGCCGATCCGGGAAACAGTCTCACCCGCCTCGGCCAACAAAGTGGTCAGTTCATCCGCGCGCGCAGCGTCGCAGACGACGATCATGCCGATTCCGCAGTTGAAGGTCTTTAGCATTTCAGCCTCGGCAATCCCGCCAACGTCAGCCATCCAGCGGAAAACGGGCGGCAGGTCCCACGCATTCAGGTCAATCTGCGCACCCAACTCATCAGGCAGTACACGCGGCAGGTTTTCAGTCAGGCCGCCACCGGTGATATGCGCCAGCGCGTGAACGCCCCCTACCCGGATCGCTTGCAGCGCCTGTTTGACATACAAACGCGTCGGCGTCAGCAGCGCCTCGCCCAACGAACCTGCGCTAAACGGCGAGGCGGCATCCCAGTCCAGCCCCGAGAGTTCAACCAGTTTGCGCACCAACGAATAGCCGTTTGAATGCACCCCGTTTGACGCCAACCCTAGCAGCACATCGCCCTGCTGCACGTCTGCGGGCAGATGCGCGCCGCGCTCCATCGCGCCGACCGAGAAACCGGCCAGGTCGAAATCTCCTTCGGGGTACATGCCAGGCATTTCAGCGGTCTCACCCCCGATCAGGGCGCATCCAGACTGTACACAGCCTTCAGCGATGCCTTCGATGATCCGCGCGGCGGTATCTGTGTCCAGCTTGCCGGTGGCGAAATAATCGAGGAAGAACAGCGGCTCGGCGCCCTGACAGATCAGGTCGTTGACGCACATAGCCACCAGGTCAATGCCCACCCCGTCAACTACGCCGGTATCAATGGCGATGCGCAGCTTGGTGCCCACACCATCGGTCGCGCCCACCAGAATCGGGTCGCTATAGCCTGCGTCCTTGAGGTCGAACAGCGCGCCAAATCCGCCCAGACCGCTCATCACGCCCGAGCGGTTCGTCCGCTTGGCCGCAGGCTTGATCCGGTCGACCAGAGCGTTCCCCGCATCAATGTCAACGCCTGCATCAGCATAGGTGATTCCGTTCTTGCCCGCTGTCATGGCCAACCCCTTTTGAATGGTTCACGCGCGGGTTAGTCGATTGTTGGACATGTTGCAACGGTCAGGCTTGACGCGGCTGTTCACCGTGGTACGCAAGGCGCTTAGGCGGGCCTGTAGCTCAATTGGTTAGAGCAGAGCGCTCATAACGCTTTGGTTGGGGGTTCAAGTCCCTCCGGGCCTACCAAAACACCGCTTCAACGCCATCCCATGAACTGACAGACGGCGTAGAATTCGTCACAGGGTTCAAACCACCCGAAATAAAGCACCGCCGCAATTGCAACACCGACAACAATAAACAACCAATTCAAAACCTTAACCTCACCATTTACCAAGGCGTGCTAAACAAGAGTTTCAATCAGTGCGATGACCCCCTCGCAGAACACGCGCGAACGAGACCCTGACCTCAATTCCCGACAGGCGGCCTACAAAAGCACAAGCGCTGTCTTTCCTTCCTTCAGGCTCATCATAACACATTTAAGTAATTGTAAGAAAACCTACGTCCAGAGCATCTAAGCCGCCCCGAGTCATCGACCGATGATTATGTCCGCGCATAGCCCACCCAGCCTTTCGCTTTTGCCCAAACGTAACACCCCACCATGCGCGCGCGCGATGTCCGAGACGATCGCAAGGCCAAGACCAACACCGCTGCCCTGATTCTGATTCCGCGCAGGATCAAGGCGAGAAAACGGTTTGACTGCCTCGGTTCGCTGGTCCTGTGGAATACCGGGGCCGTCATCCTCAACCCGAAAACGGATCGTCTTGGGCGTCATCGACAGGCTGACTTCGGCCTTGTTACCGTATCGAACAGCGTTTCCGATCAAGTTCTCAACGGCCCGGCGAATGGCCGTGGGACGCAGCAAGGCCGTACCCTCGCCCTCGACCGAGACCAGGCTGGCTTCGTGACCCGCGCGGCGTGCATCCTCGACAATCTGCCTCAGCAAAACCTCGGGCTGAACGGTTTCCGGCGGGCCCTCTGCGGCTCCGCGAGAAAAATCCAGAAATGCGTCCAACAGCAACTGCATTTCATCCACATCCTGTTGCAGCGGCGCGGCCTCATCCTCGGGCAGCATGGACAGGCCCAGTTTCAGCCGCGTCAACGGGGTTCTGAGATCGTGGCTGACCCCCGACAGCATCAGTGTGCGCTGCTCCATCTGGCGCTCAATGCGCGCGCGCATGTCCAGAAACGCACTGCCTGCTGCGCGGACTTCAATTGCCCCTCCGGGTGAATAAGGGACAACCCTGCCCCGGCCAAATGCCTGCGCTGCATTTGCCAGTCGAGTGATCGGCCGCAGTTGGTTGCGCATGTACAAAAAGGAAATCGAAGTCATGATCACCGCGAAGAAAACCATGGTTACGATCAACTGGTGCGGCGCGGTTGGGGACAGGCGGCGGCGGTCCAGTGTCAGTTCAAGCAACCCTAGATGGGTCCGCATGTACAGCCGCGCCTGATCGCCCGTTGGCAGAGCGACAGCAACAAGATCCAGCAATTGTTCGTGCAGATCGGCTTCAACTTGTGGCGCGATGAAGTCATACCATCTGCGATATCCAATATCGGGCCCTTCATTGATCCCCAAAAATCGGGCCTTCATTTCCAATGAGGCGATGTCCTGTCGAATCGCGGCAATGGCCTGATGCTGCGTTTCGGCGTCCGCCATCGTGTCTGTAATCAGGTCGACCTCACGCGCAGCCGCGCTGGTCATTTGCGCGGTCACATCCTCAAGGTGTTTTTGAATGAACGCGACGCCGACCACCAACAGTAGAACGATCACCGGAAGAACCAGGATCAGAACCGCACGCGCATAGAGACTGCGCGGCATATAGGATTTGAGCCACCGACTGGACATGCGCTAAACCTAACGGGCTGATCCGACAAGAGAAAGAGTACAGAATGCAGGCTCCCGACGATTTCAACCCGCGTCCCGGTATGGCTGTCGAGTTACAGACGGGCCTAAGGCGCATTCTGGCCCCCAATCCATCGCCAATGACCTATCGGGGCACCAACACATATCTATTGGGTGAAAAGGACTGCGCCGTCATTGACCCCGGCCCACTGAATGAGGGTCATCTTCAGGCGATTCTGGATGCTTTGCAGCCCGGCCAGCGGATCAGCCATATTATTGTAACGCACACGCATCTTGATCACTCGCCCCTTGCCGCATCATTGGCCGCCCGCACAGGTGCCTCGATTTTGGCATTTGGCGGCCCCGAATCTGGCCGCAGCGCAGTTATGTCCGAATTGGCGGAACAGGGCCTTGCAGGCGGCGGCGAAGGCATCGACACCGATTTCCGTCCGGATATCGAGGTTTCTGACGGCGAAGTTATCCAAGGCGATGGCTGGCAACTCGACGTCATTCACACCCCCGGTCATCTGGGCAACCATATCGCGCTGGGTTGGTCGGATGTCTGTTTTACCGCAGATCACGTCATGGGTTGGGCCAGTTCTCTTGTGTCACCACCAGATGGTGATCTGACTGATTTCATGAACGCCTGCTATCGCCTGCGCGAACGGGGCTGGAGCAGTTTTCATGCCGGTCACGGAGCACCGATTCAGAATCCAGCCCAGCGTCTGGACTGGCTGATCAATCACCGACTTGGGCGCGAAGCCCAGATTCTGACCGCGCTGGAGGAAAAGCCCGGCACCGCACGCGACCTGGCCGAGAGAATTTACACAGAGACACCCGCGGCCCTCCTACCCGCCGCCGAGCGCAATGTTTTTGCACATCTTGTCGATTTATGCGGAAAATCAAAGGCTTCACCAAAAGGCCAGCTTTCCGTGAATGCGTGTTTTGAAAGGTTGGGCTAACCAAAGAACTTTTTTCAGCTCTTATGACGATCTTGTCTTGTCGGCCAAAAACGAGGTTGCTATACGGCCCTCAGTTCCGGCGTAGCTCAGCGGTAGAGCAGTTGACTGTTAATCAATTGGTCGTAGGTTCGATCCCTACCGCCGGAGCCAAATTCCCCCTCAGATTTCAGAAGAATGGTTCGGCGAATTTCCCGGCGCCGTGGACAGTCAACCTTCGTCAAAAAAACTTCGCGCACCCCTCTGGACGCCGCAGAGTCGTATTGATATACGGCGCGGACCGTTCCGGCGTAGCTCAGCGGTAGAGCAGTTGACTGTTAATCAATTGGTCGTAGGTTCGATCCCTACCGCCGGAGCCATTTCCCCTTATTTCAAAGACTTAGCCCGTAAGTGCATCTGAAAAGTCTGCACGAAGGTTGCGCTTTAGCACTTTGCCCGTAGCGTTCAGTGGCAGTGCGTCCACAAAGACAACCTTGTCAGGAATCTGCCATTTGGCGATTTTGCCGTCGAAGTATGACAGCAGTTCGTCCTCCGACGGGTCCTGCCCCTCGGCCTTAACCGCAACCAATAAAGGACGCTCATCCCACTTGGGGTGCGGAACTCCGATCACAGCGGCCGTCGCAAGCTTGGGATGGGCAACGGCGATATTCTCCAACTCAACCGAACTGATCCATTCGCCGCCGGATTTGATGATATCCTTGGATCGGTCACGGATGGTCATGTACCCGTCGGCATCCAAAGTCGCCACATCACCAGTGGCGAACCAGCCATCCTGCAACAGGTTCTGATCCTGCAGTTCAAAATAGCTGTCCAGCACCCAATACCCGCGAACCAGCAAATCACCCTGAGTTTCACCATCACGGGGCAGCTCATTGCCGTCATCGTCAACGATTTTCAGTTCGACGCCATAGCACGGCCGGCCCTGACTCTCGCGCAGCTTGTGCTGCTGTTCAATCGGCAGATCAGCGTGTTTCGCCATGGGTTGATTCGCCGTACCCAACGGGCTCATCTCGCTCATGCCCCAGGCGTGAACTGTGTCTACTCCATAGGTGTCACGGAATGTTTCGATCATCGAGGGTGGGCAGGCCGCGCCGCCGATAACCGTTCGCTCCAGACTGGTCAGTTTACTGCCCGACTTTCCAGCGTGGGCCAACAAACCCTGCCAGATCGTCGGAACACCCATCGCCAGAGTAACGCCATAGGTGTCAATCAGGTTCACCAACGCCTCACCATGCAGATCCGGTCCGGGCAGAACCATGCGTGAGCCTGACATCGCGCAGGCATAAGGCGACCCCCACGCATTCACATGGAACATCGGTACTACCGGCATCACAACGTCCACAGCGGAGTACCCTATGACATCTCGCGTATTCGACCCAAAACTGTGCAGCACGGTTGAACGATGGGAATACAAAACGCCCTTTGGATTTCCCGTTGTTCCGGATGTGTAACACAGGCTAGAAGCTGTGTTTTCGTCAAAGCTGGGCCATTGGAACTGTTCATCACCCGTTTCGATCAGTTCATCATAGAACTGAACACCGGGAACCTGCGCGATCGCGTCATCGTTCCTTGGCCCCATCAGCACGAAATGCTGAACTTCGGTCAGATGCTCTTTGATCGCCGCAACCAGCGGAATAAAGGTTGCGTCAAAGAACAGAACCCGATCTTTCGCGTGGTTAATGATATAGGTGAGTTGCTCGGGGAACAGTCTGGGGTTGATCGTGTGACACACAAAGCCAGCACCAGAAGTTCCATAATATATTTCCAGGTGCCGCCGATTATTCCACGCCAGTGTCCCGATGCGCGCTTGCGGCTCGAGGTCCAGTTTGGTCAAGGCTGACGCCAGCTTTCGCGCATTCACCGCCACTTGTGACCAAGTACTTTCGGTCACGGACCCGTCGGTCTCAACCGAGATGATCTCGGTCTGACCGTGATAGCGATCCGCGTGTTCAATCAGTGACGAAATCAGCAGCGGCTGCGTCATCATTTGTCCCAGCATGGACATCCTCCCTGTAGTTGCACCATTTCTTTGCGACAGTGCATTTGTTCCGCCCCCTGCAACAACCGGCAGGGCATCTGTTCGGGGACCCACCCTGCCAAGCATTTAATTTCCTGACAATAATAGAATGCAGCTTTCCGCTGCGGCAAAAAGAAGTTTTTTCCTCAGTCCCGATGGCGCATCACATACGCCACCAACGCGGCGGTCGAACCATCCTCTTCAGACGCCGATTCCTCACCTTCGATGATCGGGCCAAGGGATGTCGCCAATTCCTTACCCAGTTCGACACCCCATTGGTCAAACGAATTAATTCCCAGCAACACACCTTCGACAAATACACGATGTTCATACAGCGCAATTATCTGCCCCAGAACAAACGGTGTGAGTTTTGGGTATATCAATGTGGTTGACGGTCGGTTTCCGGAAAAGACCCGGTGGCGGGCCTGACGTTCCAGCTCGGCGCCTTCCAACCCCTTCGCAGCCATGCGTTGCCGTGCTTCGGGCAGCGAACGCCCCCGCATCAACGCCTCGGATTGTGCCAAACAATTTGCCAACAACAGATGGTGGTGATGCGAAAGTTCCGGCTCGTGCCCTTCGGCTGCAACCATGAATTCGCAGGGGATCACGTCGGTGCCTTGATGGATCAACTGATAGAAAGCGTGCTGCCCGTTGGTTCCGGGCTCGCCCCAGACAACGGGCCCGGAAGGAACCGCCAACGCTGTGCCATCCATCGCCACAGATTTTCCGTTCGACTCCATCTCGAGCTGCTGAAAATACGCAGCCAACCGCAACAACCGCTGATCATAGGGCAGAACCGCGCGGCTGGTATGGCCAAGAACCTGCCGATGCCAGATACCGACGAGAGCCAGCATGACAGGCATGTTTTCACCCCAGTCAGCCGCTCGGAAATGCACATCCATCGCCTGACCGCCCCGCAAAAAGGCATCAAAGGCATTCGACCCGACGGCGATCATCACGGGCAAACCAACCGGCCCCCAGACCGAGTACCTTCCGCCGACCCAATCCGCAAAGCCGAATACCCTGTTTTCAGGAATGCCAAAGGCTTGCGTCTTGTCCAAAGCGGTGGACACCGCCGCGAATTGTGTCGCCGGGTCGCCCCCACCTTCGGCCATCCACGCCCGAGCCGTGCGCGCATTGGTCATGGTCTCAACGGTTGTGAAGGTTTTCGAGGCGACAATGACCAGCGTCCGCGTCGGATCCAACTGTCTCAACGTATCGGCGATATGCGCTCCATCCACGTTCGACACATAATGCAACCGTGGCCCATCGTGATACGGCGACAAAGCATGAGTGGCCATAACCGGACCCAGATCGGACCCACCGATTCCGATGTTCACCACATCCGTAAAGCTGCCCCCTGCCCCAGTGACGGCACCGCTGCGCACCTCTTCGGCAAAGACCCGCATACGTTGAAGCGTGTCCAACACATCAGGCATGACATCCAGACCATCAACTTCTACCGGGCCACCGTCCAAATTGCGAAGGGCCGTATGCAGCACCGCGCGGCCTTCGGTTTCGTTGATCTTGGCACCACTGAACATTGCTTCGCGACGGTCGGCCAAATCTGCCTCATCGCATAACTGAATCAGGGCATCTCGGATCGACGTATCCAACTGTGTCTTCGAGTAATCAAACAGCAGGTCCCCGGTCGAGGTCGAGAAGATGCGCGCCCTGTCGGCCGATTGTTCGAACAAGTCCAAAATCGCGCGGTTCTGCGCGCCGACTGCCAGAGTTTTGAGGTTATCCAGTTTCATTGTCGTCACTCCGCCCAGTGAACCGTCATTCCACTTAGTACCGCTGCGATTGGTGCTTCTTCCGGATGCAAGGTAAGCGCTTGTTTCAACGCCTCGCGCTTTGCGGCCCCGAAGATCACCAGATGTTTGGACAAGGCCCCGTCCAGAACCGGTGCTGTCAGGGTTATGCGCGCTTCTGGCTGAACTTCGGTCCGAGCGATGGCCAGCGGCGGCGCGTGCTTATGAAGGGCCTCTTCCAATCCCTGCATTCCAGGAAACAATGACGCCGTATGCATGTCCTCTCCCATCCCCAGAACAAGAACCGACAGGGGAAGGACCGGAGTGATCAGGCTTTCGATTTCCGGCAGCACCGCCTCGGGGTCTTTGCCGTCCAGATACAGCGGAACATATTGCGCGGCGGATGCGCGATTTGTCAGCAGACGTTCGCGGATCAGTTTTTCGTTGGATCGGTCGCTATTGCCCGGCACGCAACGCTCATCCGTCGGCAAAATCCGCACCCTGTCCCATTCCAGATCAGCCGCACATAACCCGTCAAATATCGGCCCCGGAGTGGTGCCGCCGGGAACCGCCAGCGAAATCATGTCGTGATGCAGCAACGCGGCTTCCAGATCTCCGGCCAAGACGTTGGCGACGTCGATGGCCAGCATGTCCCTGTCAGCGTATTCCTGTATTTTCATGGGTTTATCCCTTGCCACCGGCGACCATCCCGTTTCATCAGCAGCTCGGCGTCGCCCGGGCCGGTGCTGCCACTTTCATATGGTTTCGGTACGTCCCCACTCGACTGCCACCCCGCGATGATAGGGTCGGTCCACGCCCATGCGGCCTCGACTTCGTCACCGCGCATGAACAGAGTCTGATTGCCGCGGATCACATCCATCACCAGCCGTTCATATGCGTCCGGCGGCTCTTGGTTTTCAGGCCCCAGTGCCTCGGCAAAGCTCATGTCCAAGGGCACGTCGACTAGACGCATGCCCCCCTGCCCAGGCTCCTTGATCGTCACCTTCAGGGTGATCCCTTCGTTCGGCTGCAGGCGGATCGACAGGACATTCGCGTGGCGACCAGCCTGTTCACCAAAGATCGAGTGCGGAGCATCCTTGAACATAACATTGATGACCGAAGAACGCGCCACCAACCGTTTGCCCGTCCGCAAATAAAACGGTGTACCGGCCCATCGCCAGTTGCTGATATGCGCCCGCAGCGCCACGTAACTTTCAGTGGTCGAACGTGGATTGCCCACGATCTGACGATAGCTGGGCCCGCCCCCTTCAAACTGGCCGCGCACAATATGATGTGGTTCAACCGGGTCCAGCGCGCGGATAACCTTGAGTTTTTCATCTCGCACGGCGTCCGGATCGAATTTCGCCGGCGGTTCCATCGCGATTAGGCACAAAAGCTGCATCAGGTGGTTCTGCATCATGTCGCGCATCGCACCGGCGCGCTCATAATACTCTTCCCGCCCGTCTATACCTACGGATTCGGCCACGGTGATCTGAATGTGATCTACGTACTGGCTGTTCCAGAGAGGTTCGAACAACATGTTTCCGAACCGCACTGCCATCAGGTTTTGAACCGTTTCTTTGCCCAGATAATGATCGATCCGGTAGATCTGCTTTTCCCTGAAATGCGTTGCCAAGGTCGCGTTCAGCACCTTAGCGCTGTCCAAGTCATGACCAAACGGCTTTTCCACGACAATTCGGGTCTGTTCGGTCGCAAGATCATGTGACTGAATTCGCTCGGCCAACGAACCGAACAGCCTTGGCCCAACGGAAAAATAGAAGGCGCGCACCCTGTCGGGCTGAAGCTTGGCCGCCAATGTCGACCACCCTTCGTCGGAACCACCATCCAGTGCAACATAATCGACGCATTGAAGAAATGCCGCAAGCGCCGCCGCATCTTTGCACTGGACCGAGGCATGCGTTTTCAGCGATTCGGCCACAACTTGCCGAAAGGTTGCGCCATCGTGCTTTGTTCTGGCGGCACCGATAATTTGCACCCCATCTGCCCATTGTCCGGCGCAAAAGCGACGGAACAGCGCCGGAAGGATCTTGCGCTGCGCCAGATCACCGGTACCGCCAAAAATGACCAGATCAAAGGGGTCGACGGGTATGACACGAGAAACCATGTGTTTTCCTTACCTTGCCCCTAAGGCCATGTCCAATGTTAGCGCAACCATTTTTGCAGCAATCTGCTTCATCACAACTCTGTCAGGTTGGTTCTGCCCACTTAACGAACACAAGCCAAGGCGTTAAGTCTTTCACACGAGCTCAAAGAACCGGAAACCGGAATGAAAGACAACGCCCCTCAAAGCGCCAACATTGGCAAATTTCAGAACAAATTGGTGACAGCAGACGGGCAAACCCGTGCGTCCGTGGCGTTGAAGAATCCTCAGACGCTTTGGTTCAATACTGGCACCTTGTGCAATATCGAATGCACCAACTGCTATATCGCAAGCAGCCCGACCAACAACGCGCTTGTCTATATTACAGCGGACGAGGTGCGCGCATATCTGGGTCAGATCGAAGAACGCGCGTGGCCGGTACGTGAAATAGGCTTCACCGGCGGTGAACCTTTCATGAATCCCCAAATGATCGAGATGACGCGCGCCGCGCTTGAACGTGGGTTCGAGGTTCTGATCCTCACCAACGCAATGCAGCCCATGATGCGTCCCAAGGTCCGCGAAGGCTTGTTGGACCTGCAACGTGACTTCGGCGACAAGCTGACTTTGCGGATTTCTGTCGATCACTTCCGCCCTGACCTACACGACGAAGAGCGTGGGCAAGGCAGCTTTGACAAGACCGTCGAAGGTATGAAATGGCTACGCGACAACGGGTTTCAAATGGCCGTGGCCGGGCGTTCGGTTTGGGGGGATACCGACGCAGAAAGCCGTGCAGGATATGCCGCGTTTTATCGGGCCCATGGTTTTGACATCGACGCGCAGAACCCCGCGCAGACCGTCCTGTTCCCCGAGATGGACGAAACCATCGAAGTGCCTGAGATCACAACCGCTTGCTGGGGCATTCTGGATAAATCACCCGAGGCGGTCATGTGCTCAAACGCTCGGATGGTCGTGAAACGCAAGGGCTCAGACAAACCCGGCGTGCTTGCCTGCACCCTGCTGGCCTACGAACCAGAGTTCGAGATGGGAGAAACATTGGCCGAGGCCGAAGCTGATGTCCACCTGAACCACCCGCACTGCGCCAAGTTCTGTGTATTGGGCGGCGCAAGCTGTTCGGGCTGATCAGTTCAACTCGGGCGACTTCCAGTATTTGGTTCCCGACGCCCCTGCCGAAACGCGCCACCCCTTCTTGCTAAGGACAAAGAAGGAACGGCCATCAGTAAACCTGAGTGTCTCGTCAGTGCGTTCTTCACCGTACATCGCGTCCGATTGGGCCGTAGCGTCGTATCCATAGTCAATGAACTTGTCCAAATCCGCCTGCGTTTCAAACAGGATAACGAACTTGGTTTCAAACCCACCGATTCCAATCGCGGCACCGACCCCTCCGGTTCCCATGTTCATATAGGTGTGCTGTCCGGTCTCTTTCGACACGGCCACACCGCGTCCGTATCCGGCGGACACCGGAAATACCGTCACCTTTCTGGAATCAAAAACCGCATATCCCGCGCTGACATCGTAAAGCGCCTGTGCTTCGGGGTTCTCAGCCATAAGCTGGGTAAGAACCTCGTTTGCCATGACGTCAAGTTTCGCGCGAGTCTCTTCCGGGGTGGCTTCGTTCGACATTAGATCGGCAGTGGAGTCGATGGTGTCATCCACGGCGCTCACGCCCTTTTCGACTGTGTTCCCAACCGACTCGGCCCCGCGCCCAATGGCGTTTGCAGTGTTTTCAGCACCCTTCTTGATTTTATCCAGGACGCCCTCGGCGGCGACGGGACCGCCAAGCAGTGTGGCGGCAAAAGCGAGATACAGAATTCGAGACATTGTGACTTTCCATATGGCAAACGGTTTGCATGCCACTCTACTCAATAAAACCGCGTTGAGAATGCCCGTTCAGTTTATCCTGAATTCACCGACCATGTTGCGCCATTCTCCGGGGGCAATCATTTTCCGGTGCGTGTACCTCACCGAATGCAGCGGTCCTTCAATCTCGCGCTGCCAGAATTCGATGAAATCAAACAGTTTCGGGTGGTCCGGAGCAAGATCGTAATCCTGCCAGATGAACGTATTCAGAACGTGGATATAGTCGGGCATGTGATAGAAGAATTCCGCCGTCGTCAGCCCATATCCCTTGAGCATTAATTCGGTTTCGCTTTGCTCCATGCAGACCTCCAATTTCTTGCAAGGTCTCGTTAGGGTAACATGGAAACCCTCAAACTATTGAATAACAATATGTTACTCCGGTGTTACTGTGGTTTTTTGCCTGAAATGCTCAGCTTGCTTGCACCTTATGTACCGGGTCTGATAAGATGCACACACAAGATATAGACCCAAGCCAAAGATCGGGCAGTTTACGTGAGCGATACGCCAGAAACCCCAGAAAACATGGATGAAACCCCGCCTGACCGTCCCGTTTATGACGGTCCGACGGTGTCCATCGAATCCGAGATGCGCACGTCCTATCTGGACTATGCCATGTCGGTCATCGTGTCCCGTGCGATCCCTGATCTGCGCGATGGCTTGAAACCGGTGCATCGGCGAATTCTGTACGCCATGCACGAAACCGGGAACACGCATGACAAGGCGTATCGTAAATCGGCGCGTCCCGTTGGCGATGTGATGGGTAAGTACCACCCGCACGGCGACAGCGCGATCTATGACGCGTTGGTGCGGATGGCGCAGGATTTCTCGATGTCGCTGCCACTGCTGGACGGTCAGGGCAACTTTGGTTCGATGGACGGCGATAACCCGGCGGCCATGCGTTATACCGAAGTGCGGATGGACAAACCTGCCGCATCCCTGCTGGCCGATATCGAAAAAGAAACGGTCGATTTTCAGGACAACTATGACGGCAAGGACAAAGAGCCGACCGTCCTGCCAGCCCGGTTCCCGAACATGCTGGTCAACGGGGCCGGTGGTATCGCAGTGGGCATGGCCACGAACATCCCGCCACACAATCTGGGCGAAGTGGTCGATGCTACGCTTGCACTGATCGACGACCCGGACCTGACCTCTGAACAGTTGATCGAATACGTCCCCGGCCCCGATTTCCCGACGGGCGGTGTGATGCTAGGCCGGTCCGGTGCGCGCAAAGCCTATCTGGAAGGTCGCGGTAGTGTCATCATCCGCGCCAAAACGCGGACCGAAGAAATTCGAAAAGACCGCTATGCCATCATCGTGGACGAGATCCCCTATCAGGTGAACAAGGCGTCGATGATCGAAAAGATCGCCGAGGCCGTGCGGGAAAAACGCATCGAGGGCGTGGCGCACGTACAGGACGAATCTGACCGCAACGGCGTACGGGTTGTTGTGGAACTGAAACGCGATGCAACGCCCGAAGTGGTTCTGAACCAGCTTTTCCGTTTCTCGCCGATGCAAACGTCCTTCGGCTGCAACATGCTGGCCCTGAATGGTGGTCGCCCTGAGCAGTTGACCCTGCGCCGGTTCCTGACTTCGTTCATCGACTTCCGTGAGGATGTCGTCGCCCGCCGCACAGCCTATGACCTGCGCAAAGCGCGGGAACGCAGCCACATCCTGTGTGGTCTGGCCGTGGCCGTATCAAACGTGGACGAAGTGGTTGCCACCATCCGGTCGTCGGCAGATGCCGCCGAGGCGCGCGAAAAGCTGATGACGCGCCGCTGGCCTGCAGCCGAGATCGAAGGGTATCTGCGCCTGATCGACGATCCTCTGTCCAAGATGAACGACGACGGCACCTATAACCTGACCGAGGTGCAGGCCCGTGCGATTCTGGAACTGCGCTTGCAACGCCTGACCCAACTGGGCGTCAAAGAAGTCACGGATGAGCTGGAGCAACTGGCTGCCAAGATCAAGGAATACCTGGATATTCTGTCCTCGCGTGAACGCATCATGTCGATCATCGGCGATGAGCTGCGCGAAGTTCGTGATCAGTTCGCCGTTCCCCGTCGTACCGAGATCGTCGACTGGTCCGGCGACATGGAAGACGAGGACTTGATCGAACGCGAAGACATGGTCGTGACCGTCACCTCGGGCGGCTATATCAAGCGTACTCCGCTGGCTGATTTCCGCGCACAAAAGCGTGGCGGCAAGGGCCTGTCGGGGATGCAGACCAAGGAAGAGGACGTCGTTACCAACCTCTTCGTTGCGAACACACATACGCAACTGCTGTTCTTCACCACCGAAGGGATGGTCTACAAGCTCAAGACCTGGCGTTTGCCGCAGTCCAGCCGCACCGGTAAGGGCAAGGCGATCGTCAACATCCTGCCGATCCCGACCGGCGTTTCCATTGCAGCGATCATGCCTGTCGATGTGCCGGATGAAGAATGGGAAAACCTGCAAATCGTCTTCGCCACCAGCGCGGGCGACGTGCGACGGAACCGTTTGTCAGATTTCACCAACGTACGCCGCAACGGCAAGATTGCGATGAAGCTGCCTGAAGATGTTGAACTGGTGAATGCACGCATCTGTTCCGAAGATGAAGATGTGATGCTGGTCACCAATTCTGGCCGTGCAATCCGCTTCCGCACCACTGACGTGCGCGTCTTCAACTCGCGCGAGTCGACCGGTGTGCGCGGTATCAAGCTGTCCAATGGCGACCGCGTTGTGTCGATGTCTGTCATCCGCCATTTCGAGGCCGGACCGGACGAGCGCGCCGCCTACCTCAAGATGCGCCGCGCCGTGGCAGGCATCGCCGATGACGGCGAAACGGACGAGGATGAAGCCGCACCCGGTTCGATCACGCAGGAACGCTATGCCGAGATGTCGGCAGCCGAGAACCTTATCCTGACGATCACCTCGGGGGGCGCTGGCAAGCTGAGTTCCAGCCACGATTACCCGGTTCGCGGGCGCGGTGGCATGGGCGTTGCGGCAATGGACAAGGCCATGCGCGGTGGTGAACTGGTGGCATCGTTCCCGGTTGAAATCGACGACCAGATCATGCTGGCAACCTCCAAGGGCCAATCAATCCGTGTGCCGGTTGAAGGCATTTCCTTCCGCTCGCGTAGCGCGGGCGGTGTACGGGTGTTCAATACCGGCAAGGGCGAAGAAGTCGTCAGCGTTGCCTGGATCGCCGATCAGGGCGACGAGGACGAAGACGAATAAGCCAGCCCGAAAGAACCTGTAAGACCCCGTAGGCCAGCCTGCGGGGTTTTTCATTAAACGTCGCGCTCTGGTTGGCCAGATTCAAAGGACCACAGTCCCTACACAGGTTTCAGCGCATTCCAGATAGACGAACACCCCTCTCCATCCGTATCCGGGGCACTTTATTGGCGGGGGGAGGAAATCACGTGCCTACGCGTTCAAGCGGGCATGTTACAGGCCGTAAATCTCGCCAAACTTATCTTCCAGATAGGCCATCAAAGGCTCTGGCCCAGGCTCAACCCCGCTTGCACGGGTAATAATGTCACGCGGGGCATAAAGTCCGCCATATTGCTGCAGATTTTCGCGCAACCACCCCGTTGCGCCCGAGGTATCGCCCTGCGCCAGTTGCGTATCCAGATCAGGCAGCGCCGCGCGCAGGGTCTGGTAAAGGCATCCGGCATAGACATTGCCCAGTGAATAGGTCGGGAAGTAGCCAAATAGACCCACCGACCAATGCACGTCCTGCAAGCACCCGTTCGAGGGCTTATCGACCGCATAGCCGAAATCGGCTTTGAACCGGTCATTCCACGCGACCTCCAGATCGTTGACCTGCAAGTCCCCGGCCATCAGGGCGCGCTCCAGATCAAAGCGCAGCATGATGTGCAGGTTATATTGCACCTCATCCGCCTCGGTACGGATGTACCCGTTATGGACGCCGTTGACGGTGGCGTAAAAGGCGTCGGCGTCGCTGATCCCGAAATCGCCAAAGGCTGCTGTCATCTGATCGAACAACCAGCCGGTAAAGGCGCGGGATCGGCCCAACTGGTTTTCGTAAATCCGGCTTTGGCTTTCATGGACACCCATCGACACCCCACTGCCCAGCGGGGTCAACGCATAGGCTTGGTCGATGCCTTGTTCATAAGCGGCGTGGCCGACCTCATGAATGGTCGAGTAGAAACAGTTGAACGGGTCGGTTTCACTGGTACGGGTGGTGATACGCACATCCAGCCCACTACCCGAGCTGAACGGATGCACGGCCTTGTCCACACGACCTGTGTTGAGGTCATATCCAAAGGTTGTCGCCAGCTTCTGCGACAGCCGCATCTGTGTCAGCTCGTCAAACGTGCCTGTCAGGGCCTGCGGCGCGGGGCGGTCCAGCACACCGGCGCGCAGGGCCACCAGACGTGGGCGCATCTGGTCAAAGATTTCGGCGATCTGGGTACCGGTTGTGTAGGGCTCATAGTCCTCGACCATGGCGTCATAGACATCGCCGCCTTGGGCCAGCGCCTCGCCCTCCTGACGTTTCAGGGCGACGACCTCTTGCAGCACGGGCAGGAACGCCGCTACGTCCTCATCCGCGCGCGCCTGTGCCCATGTGCCCTGCGCGGCCGAGGTCACGCGGGCAATCGCCTTGGCCAGATCGGCGGGCACTTTGACCGTGCGCTCATAGGATCGGCGGATTTCGCGGATCTGCGCTTGGCCCACCTCATCCTGCGGGTCGGCCTGATCCAGCCACTCCGCCACGCGCGGGTCGGATCGACGGGCATGCAGAACGGCTTCGATCGCGGCCATTTCCTCGGCCCGTTGCGGGGCGGCCCCGCGTGGCATCATCGTTTCCTGATCCCAGCCCAGCCGCCCGGCAATCTGCCCCAGCGCCGAGGTTTCGCGTTGAAAGGCCATCAGGTCATCAAAGGCGGTCATGTCACGCTCCGCGGATCGAAGTTGCGATTGGATAAGCGGTCAGGAAACGCGCGCGCAAGATCAGAGTCCAGACGACAACGGCCATGAACTGATGGAAGATCGCGATCTGCCACGGCGCGGCATAGACCACGGTCACAATACCGATTACCACTTGCAGTGCCAGCGCCGCAAAGGCCGCGTTAAAGGCGAACCGGGTTTGCGAATGTGCGCTGGTACCGCCGCGCCGCCAGACGATGACACCGAAGATCAGCAACAGGTAGCCCGCACAGCGGTGAATGAACTGCACCAATCCTGGGCTTTCGAAGAAGTTGCGCCACATCGGCTCAAGAATGGTGGCATCAGGAGGCAAAAGCTGCCCGCCGATCAGAGGCCAGTCGGTATAGGATCGCCCCGCGTCGATCCCGGCCACCAAAGCGCCAATCAGGATTTGCAGGAACGCGAAATGCATAAGGCCGGTCGAGAGAGAGAACAGCTTTGCCTCTTTCGCGCGGCGGGCCTGCATCAAGTCACGTTCTTCGCGGCCTAGCTCAAAGATGTACCATGCAAGGAACCCGAGGATCACAAAAGCCAGCCCCAGATGCACAGCCAGACGATAGCTGGCGACGGCGGTCATACCCTCGCCCTGCGTTACGCCCGAGGCGACCATCCACCAGCCCACTGCGCCCTGAACCCCGCCCAAAGCACCGGGTATAAGCAGCTTACCCGTCCAACCAGTTGGAATTTTCCGCGCCATAAGGAACCCAAAGAACCCGATTGCCCAGACCAGACCAATCACGCGGCCCAGTTGGCGATGGCCCCATTCCCACCAGTAGATCGTTTTGAAATCGTCCAATTCCATCCACTGGTTCTGGATGCGCCACTGGTCGATTTCTTTGTATTTGTCGAACTCGGACTGCCAGTCGGCTTCGGACATCGGCGGGATTGCCCCGGTGATGGGCCGCCACTCGGTGATCGACAAGCCGCTATCGGTCAGGCGCGTCAGACCGCCCACCGCGATCATGATCACAACCAGCGCAAACAGGATTATCAGCCAAGCCCGGATCGCCTTGCGTGCACCACCACGGTCACGATCGATCATACCGGGCTGAACCGCCTCTTGCTTTTGGTCGCCCGAGACCTCTTCGAAGATGCTGCGCTTGCCGCTCATGCTGTCCTCATGTCCTTGTTTCGTCGCACGCTAGGGTGAAGCGGAAGATAGGTCCAGCCTCAGCCCTTGTCCTTCCAGCGGACCATCTGCCGCATGATCCCGTGCAGCATCTGCACATCAGCCCGCGTCATCCGCATCCGCGACCACAGGTTGCGCAGGTTGGTCTTCATCCCTTCGGCCTTTTCGGGGGGATAGAAAAAGCCCGCCTGATCCAGCCGGTCCTCATAATGTTCAACCAGCTTTTCAACCTCGATCCCCGTGGCCCAATCACCCTTGCCCAGATCGGTGGCCTCATGCACAACATCCGCGCTTTGGCGCATCCACTCATATGCAGTCAGCAACACGCACTGCCCAAGGTTGAGCGAGGCATATTCCGGGTTAACCGGCACCGAGATGATGGCGTTTGCCTTGGCGATATCCTCATTCTCAAGCCCTGCGCGTTCGGGGCCGAACAGCACGGCGACCTTTTCGCCCGCGGCAACCTTCTCTGCGGCCATCTGCATGGCGCGTTCCGGGCTGTAGACGGGCTTGGTCAGGCCCCGTTGGCGCGCCGTAGTGGCGAAGACGAAGGTGCTGTCAGCCAACGACCCGGCCAGATCGTCAAACAACTGCGCCTCATCCAGCAACCGCCCTGCCCCGCTTGACATGGCAACGGCCTTGGGGTTCGGCCAGCCATCGCGCGGCGCCACAATCCGCATTCGGTCCAGCCCGAAATTCCACATCGCGCGCGCGGCGGCGCCGATGTTTTCCCCCATCTGAGGGCGCACAAGCACAAAAGAAGGCTGAGGTTGATCGCTGGGCATAGCTTACTCCGAAAGTTCCGCCTGCTCTAATCTCCCGGCCTGGTTAGGGCAAGCCGCCGCTGCTTCTTCTGTTCCCAAATACCCGCTCGGCAGGCTAAAAAGTTTGCTTCCCCCGCTCAATCCGCTAAACCGCGCCGAGAACTGAAAACTGAAGGACGCGCCATGGACACTCCCGAGCAGCCGCAGATTTACCTGATTACGCCTCCGACCATTGCGCTTAGTACCTTCCCCGACCAATTGGGCCGCGTGCTGGACAGCACCGAAATCGCCTGCATCCGCTTGGCCTTGGCGGGCAGCGACGAAGACACCATCGCCCGCGCGGCGGATGCCTCCCGCGAGGTTGCCCATGCGCGTGATGTCGCCATCGTCATCTCAAACCATGTTCTGCTGGCGCAACGGCTGGGTTTGGACGGGGTACATCTGGATGATGGTGCCCGATCAATTCGGGCTACGCGCAAAGAACTGGGCGCGGATGCCATCGTCGGCAGCTTTTGCGCGGCCTCCAGCCATGACGGCATGACCGCAGGCGAAAACGGCGCGGATTACGTGGCTTTCGGCCCGGTCGGTACATCAACTTTGGGCGACGGTACGATCGCCGAAAAAGACCTGTTCCAGTGGTGGTCTGAAATGATCGAGGTGCCGGTTGTCGCCGAAGGCGGCCTGACGCCCGAGCTGATCCGTGACCTCGCCCCCCATACCGATTTCTTCGGCATCGGCGACGAAATCTGGTCGCAGGACGATCCGCTTGCTGCGCTAAAAACGCTCACCGACGCGATGTGAGCGTTAACCCTTGCACCTGCTGTGACGCTGCGGCATGACACGGGCATGACTCAGACTAGTGACATCCTGTGTATCGGCTCGGTCCTGTGGGACGTGATCGGACGCTCGGCCAGCGCCATGCGGCAGGGATCCGACGTGCCGGGGCGGATCACACGCCTGCCTGGCGGCGTGGCGATGAATATCGCCATGACGCTGGTGCGGTTCGGCATGACGCCCACCTTGCTGACTGCCATTGGCCGCGACCCCGAAGGGGATGAGCTGGTCCATGCCTGCGCCCGGCTGGGCATGGTCACGGATCACATCTACCGCTCGCTGGATTTGCCGACCGACCGTTATATGGCGGTCGAAGGCGCCAACGGGCTGATCGCCGCCATCGCCGACGCGCACTCGCTCGAGGCTGCGGGGGCCAAGATTCTGCGCCCGCTGATGCACGGGCCACTGGGCTTTGAGAACACGCCGTTCGAAGGCCCGATTGCGCTGGACGGCAACCTGACGCTGACCCTGCTGGAAGACATCGCCCAAAGCCCGGCCTTTGCCAAAGCCGATCTGCGTGTGGCTCCGGCCTCGCCCGGCAAGGCCGAGCGCCTGCTGCCTTTCCTCAAACACGCCCGCGCGACGCTTTATGTGAATCTCGAAGAAGCTGGCATTCTGTGCCAACGCGAGTTCACCGATTCCGAAAGCGCCGCCAAAGGTTTGCTGGACCGGGGCGCGCTGCGGGTGTTGGTAACAGACGGCGGCAACTCTGCCACCGTCGGCACCTCGGATGAAATCCTGACCCAGACACCCCCGTCCGTTCTGGTCACGCGTGTGACCGGCGCAGGCGATACATTCATGGCGGCCCACATCGCCTCAGAATCCGGTGGCGCGTCTAGCGATGAGGCTTTGACCCGCGCCCTGCACGCCGCCGCCACTTACGTTTCCGGAGAAACCCCACTGTGATCGACATCCAATACTCGGCCGAATTCCGCGCCGCCAAAGACGCGGGCCACCCCATCGTTGCGCTGGAAAGCACCATCATCACCCACGGCATGCCCTACCCGCAGAATATCGAGGTCGCAGCGCAGGTCGAACAAGATATCCGTGACGCAGGGGCCGTACCCGCCACCATGGCGGTGATTAAAGGCAAGCTGCATGTGGGGCTCGAGGCTGACCAACTAAAGGCGCTGGGACAGGCGCAGGGCGTCGCCAAAATCTCACGCGCCGACATGGCCGCTTGCATCGCCACTGGCGGCACCGGCGCCACCACCGTCGCCGCCACGATGATCGCTGCGCAATATGCCGGGATCGAGGTCTTTGCCACCGGCGGCATTGGTGGCGTACATCAAGGAGCCGAGACTACGTTCGACATCTCGGCAGACCTGCATGAGTTGGCGCAAACCCGCGTGACCGTGGTGGCAGCAGGGGCCAAAGCGATCCTTGATCTGGCCAAAACGCTCGAGGTGCTGGAAACGCTGGGCGTGCCCGTCATCGCCTATGGTCAGGACGAATTCCCTGCCTTCTGGTCGGCGCAATCGCCCTATGCAGCGCCTTTGCGCATGGACAGCGCAGCAGAAATCGCCAAGGCACACGCCACCCGCCGCGCGCTGAACCTGCCCGGCGGCCAGTTGGTCGCCAACCCGATTCCTGCCGCTGATCAAATCCCGGCGTTGGAACTGGCCCCGATCATCGCCTCAGCTCAGGCTGATGCCGACGTACACAGGATCACCGGCAAAGACGTCACCCCCTACCTGCTGCAACGCATTTATGAACAGACCGAGGGACGATCGCTGGCCGCGAACATCGCATTGGTCAGAAATAACGCAAAATTGGCCGCCGGCATCGCCCGCGCCCTGTCCGAGTGAGCAAAGCTATTGTACCAAAGCCCCGGACTGCTTAACTAAATCGGCAAACACGCAGGACCGTAATGAACACGCCCTTTGACGAAGAACCTCACCGCCGACCGGGCCTGTTTTCCCGGCTGCGCGCGTCATTTCTGACGGGCATCGTTGTCATTGCGCCGGTCTGGTTGACCATCTGGCTGATCTGGTCCGTGGTGGGCTGGATCGACAGCGCGGTCCTACCGCTGATCCCGCAGAAATTCCAACCCTCGGAATATGTGGGGGTGAACCTGCGCGGTGTGGGCGTGGTGATCTTCCTGATCTTCACCGTGCTGGTCGGCTGGATTGCCAAAGGAATTCTTGGCCGCTCGCTGATCCACTTTGCCGAAAGCCTTGTGAACCGGATGCCGGTGGTGCGCTCTGTTTATTCCGGGATCAAGCAAATATCAGAAACGGTGTTTGCACAGACGGAACGATCCTTTGAAAAAGCCTGCCTGATTCAATATCCCCGCCGGGGCATCTGGGCGATCGGATTTGTCTCGACCACTGCGCGGGGCGAGGTCAGCGACCGCGCTGAAACAGGTGGCAACCTGTTGAGTGTTTTTGTCCCAACCACACCCAATCCGACCTCTGGGTTTCTGCTGTTCTTCCCGGAAGAAGACGTAATCCTGTTGGACATGTCGATCGAGGACGCGGCCAAACTGGTGATTTCGGCAGGTCTTGTTTATCCCAACGATAAAGACCCGACACAGCCGCCTGAGTGATCAGCCGAACATTTCGGGCAGATTGACCGTGCTGCGCGTGCCCAGATCGGATTTGTGCTGCGTCAGAAACCGATCCATGGCTCTGCGCCCTGCATCCTTGAGTTTGTGCAACACCACCGGGTTTGGCACAGTCTTGGTGGCCACCGACAAATCATTCATAAGATCATCATCTGCGATCATATGAACCAGAACCCGGCTCATCTCTCCGGCCTTTAGTTTTCCATCCGCCAAGAGACGCTGAACAAAGCTGATCGCGCGCAGCTCCCGAAACAGAGAGGAATTAAAACTGATCTCATTAATACGGTTCTGAATCTGCTGCGGCGTCCGCGGTATCTCGTCCCGTTCCAGCGGGTTTATATTCACGATCACCACATCGTCTGGCAGGTCACCATTGAACAACGGATAAAGTGCCGGATTGCCGGTATATCCGCCATCCCAATAAGCCTCGGTCCTGCCGGATTTGGGATCAAAAATCTCGACAGCCTGAAACAGGTTCGGCAAACAGGCCGAGGCCAAAATAGCATCGGTCGAAACCTCTTGCCCGGTAAAAACCCGTATCTTCCCGCTGCGTACACAGGTTGCACAGACAAAAAGCTGCGGCCCTTCATCTGCACAAATCTCGTCAAAATTGAACCGATCCACCACGGGCTCAAGCGGATTGCGGTAAAACGGACCATACGCATAAGGCGAGACCAGTCTCGACCATGCATCGCCCACGGAAAACGGCAGCGAATATTCCATGGCCTGAGCGATCTGCGCAGGCTCCAACGACTGCATCCAGTTGGCAAGCCGCATGTCACCAACCGCACCCATCCGGGACCAAAGACCATTCAGATTTTCCCGCGCCCCCGAGCGCCCGTCGTGCACCATGCCCGATTTGAACGCCGCCCCATTCAACGCCCCGGCCGAGGTTCCAGTAATCGCCGCGACCTCGATATCCTCTTCATCCAGAATTCGATCCAACACACCCCAGGTAAACGCCCCATGTGCGCCACCGCCTTGCAAAGCCAGATTGATCCTCTTCACGATCCCACCCCTTCTTCTGTTTATAAATACTTCGGGGGTGTGGGGGCAGCGCCCCCACGTAATCTCACAAAGCCGTCCAGCCGCCATCCACGGAAATCGTCGTCCCCGTGATCTGCGCCGCAGCGTCCGAGCACAGGAAAACCGTGGTCCCGCCCAGTTGCTCGACAGTTGCAAATTCTTTCGACGGCTGCCGCTCCAGCAGGACGTTCTTCACGACGTCCTCGCGGCTCATGTTGTATTCCTTCATCGTGTTCGGAATCTGAGCGTCCACCAAAGGCGTCAGCACATAGCCCGGACAAATCGCGTTGCAGGTGATTGGTTCCTGCGCGGTCTCAAGTGCAATTGTCTTCGTCATCCCCACGACCCCGTGTTTCGCCGCGACATACGCTGCCTTATAAGGAGAGGCGGTCAGCCCATGCGCCGACGCGATATTGACCACACGACCCCATCCTGCCTTTCGCATCATCGGCAGAGCGGCAGCAGTCGTGTGAAAGGCCGAGCTCATGTTGATCGCAATGATTGCATCCCACTTGTCGACCGGAAACAGGTCGATCGGCGAGACATGCTGAATACCCGCATTGTTAACAAGGATATCGCAGACCCCGGCCTGTTCGATCAGGGCGCGGCATTCGTCCCCCTTGGACATATCTGCCTTGATATAGCGCGCGTTGGTGCCAGTCTCCTGAGAGATTTCCGCAGCAAGGGCGTGATCTTCGTCAAGGTCGGTAAAGGAATTCAGAACCACATCTGCGCCGGCCTTGGCCAATTCACGAGCAACCCCCAATCCGATCCCCGAGTTCGACCCCGTTATGATTGCCGTTTTTCCCTTAAGGCTCATGGCCGCTCTCCCTTAGAATCCGTATCGGCGACACAGTGCCATGCTGCACGTGCAAAGAAAACGAAGAATGACCCTGCGGAACGGATTGACAAATACTCGGCCAAAAAAAACGCCCGCACGAAGCGGGCGTTAAGTTATTGAGGCAGGTTTCATACAGGCAAGAAACCTATCGAGCAGTGCACCCTTTATAAGCAATTCCACGCCTTCGTCCAAGCTAAAAGTTTGAAAAGAAGAAAAATCATCGGTACGATGAATCCCAACAAAATAAGGCCAGAGCAGGATTGTTTCCAAAATGAGCCCCGATTTTCTACGACCCGCACGCCCAGTGATCACGGGAATCACTTTCCTTTTGGGGGCCGCAATCGCCAGTGCAGAATCGGCGCATGGCATAGCTATGTACGCAGAGCCCGCCCTACCACCGGATTTTGTGTCTCTGCCTTACGCAAACCCCGACGCGCCCAAAGGCGGGAAAGTCGTTTTCGGAAATACGGGCGGCTATAACAGTTTGAACCCGTTTGTGCAAAAAGGGACGTCTCCCTGGCAATTGCGGTTTTGGACGCATGAAAGCCTGATGGGGCGATCTTGGGACGAACCTTTCACACTTTATGGCTTGTTGGCCGAATCAGTTGAGACCGCTCCGGACCGGTCTTGGGTCGAATTTACACTGCGCGAAGGGGCACTGTTTTCGGACGGCACACCCGTCACCGTGGATGATGTCATCTGGTCGTATGAGATTTTGGGAACCGAAGGGCATCTGCGGTATCGCGGTCTTTGGGGCAAGATCGACAGCATCGAAGCAACCGGCCCGCGCACCGTGCGGATCACCTTCAATGAGCCCGACCGCGAGCTGGCCTTGATCGCCGGTCTGCGCCCGATCCTGCAAAAGGCACAATGGGACGGTAAGGATTTTGCCAATGCCACACTGCACGATATTCCCGTAGGCACAGGCCCCTATGTAATCGACAGTTATGAGCCGGGACGATACGTCAATCTGCGGCGTAACCCCGATTACTGGGGAAGCGATGTTCCATTCCGTCGGGGTACGATGAACCTTGATGAGATGCGGATCGAATTCTACGGGGACGGCACCGTTCTGTTTGAGGCCTTCAAAGCCGGTGAGCTGACCGCCGTACGCGAATTCAATGCAGACAAGTGGGAAACACAGTACAACTTCCCAGCCGTTCAGCGCGGCGATGTAGTAAAAACCGAAATCCCTCATGGCAAGCCATCGGGTATGACCGGCTATGTCATGAACACCCGCAAAGCGCCTTTCGACGACTGGCGCGTTCGCGAAGCTCTGACGCTGGCTTTCAATTTTGAGTTCATCAACGACACGATCACCGGCGGGGCGCAGCCCAGGATCACGTCCTATTTCTCGGGCTCCGATCTCGCCATGCAGCCGGGCGCGGCGACTGGCCGCGTGGAAGAGCTGCTTCAACCCTACGCCGCAGACCTGCCGCCCGGAACGCTTGAGGGATACGTCCTGCCGGAAGGTGACGGCTCGGCCCGCAACCGGTCAAACATCCGTAAAGCGACCAAGCTGCTGTCCGACGCAGGCTGGACCATTCAGGACGGCGTCCTTCGCAACGCAAACGGTGATGCGTTCACGCTGAACGTGTTGCTGCAACAGGGCGATAGCGAAGGCGAGACCGCCATCGAGATCTATAGCCGAGCGCTGGAACGTCTGGGGATTCAGGTATCAACAGAACAGGTAGACAGCGCGCAATTCACGGGGCGTACCTCGGATCTGGATTTTGACATGACGTTTTTCCGACGCGCCCTCTCGTTATCGCCGGGCAACGAACAACGACTGTATTGGGGAAGTGAAAATGCCGATACGCCCGGCACACGCAACCTGATGGGCGTCGCCTCACCTGCTGTGGACGGATTAATTGATGCCATGCTTGCGTCAGAAAGCCATGAGGACTTCGTTGCCGCCACCCGCGCCTTGGACCGCGTGTTGACGGCAGGTCGGTACGTCATTCCGATCTGGAATTTCGACGTCGGACGGATCGCGCACGCCAAAGAACTGAAGCAACCGGAAACTCTGCCAATTTACGGCGACGGGCCCGAGTATATGCCGCAGGTCTGGTGGTTCGAAGAGTAACGCAAACGCGCGGACCAGACCCGATCTCAGGCGGAATTCAATTGCGTTCGGCTTTTCGGCGAAAAACGGCACACGCGCCAATAGCCCCAACATCTTGCGACACAAATTGGGGCGCCTGCTACAGATTGGTACGCATACTAATTTGAGTTAATAACCAGAAACTTCGCACAAAAAGCTTTACGCAATGTATCCGTGCGTTGTAGCCTTGCCGCATTATAGCGCTTTGTGCGACCTGATTATTGCTTTGAATTTCGGAACATAGCTTTTTCTCAGCCTCGCAGCGTGCGCCTTTCACGGACCAGCCCCCACTCACTCCAAACTTGGGTCCGTATGCCCGTTGCGGATTGCCTGCAACGGGCATTTTGATCCTTGCAGCAGATCGGAAATGGGTGCGACATTTTGTCATGCGCTGACGATCCATGCCCCTTCGTACCCTGTTTATGGCCGAGCAGCTTTGAAACCTGGAAACCGGAAAGCTTGCAGATGTTGAACTGGAATGACCTGACGCAAGACTGGGACGCAATGTATTCGCGCGCCAAACGGCGCTTTCCAAACCTGCGCGACAAGGACAAGCCGCTGTTCAGCAAGGATCGCAAAGGATTTGAGGCTTACCTTGCAGAACGTCACCACCTGACAGTGAACGAAGCCCACGAAGAGCTTGAGGACTTTCTGTTCACGGAAGGCCTGAACCGAGAATTCAGCCGGTCGTTAACTAAGTGACGTCACCCAAAGGATCGTCGCGTCTTCGTCGCTGACAGACACCACGTTGTGCCCCATGCTGCCGTCGTAATAGGCGCTGTCGCCGCGGCGCATTTCCACAGGTTCATAAAACTCGGTGTACAGACGCACGACGCCTGTAAGCACGTAAAGAAATTCTTCCCCGTCGTGGCGAACCCAGCCCTCGAACTCGTCCATCGACCGCGCCCGCACACGCGCCCGATAGGGCAGCATCTGCTTTTTCGTCAGCGTTTCGGCCAGCAACTCGTGCTCGTACGTCGTCGTGGGATGGGCTGTGCCCTCTCCCATCCGCGTGACAGCCATACGGCCAATCACCTGTTCCCGCTGTGGCGGGGTGAATAGCTGGGGCACTGAAATCTCAAGCCCGGTCGCCAGCTTTTTCAGCGCATCATAAGTCGGAGACATCTGACCATTTTCGATTTTGCTGAGTGTCGAACGCGCCAACCCCGCCTGAGTTGCCGCTTGTTCCAACGTCCATTTGCGCGCCTTGCGCAGCTCGCGCACGCGGGCGCCAAGGTCCAGCGGCTCAACCTCCGCGGGCTCGCCCGAGTCTCGGGCCAATCGGATCAGGGATGTCTGTTCGTGCGTACTCATGTGCAATTCTATAGGGCCAGGTTGACCTGCTTGCAACGTAACAGACGTCGCGTTAGCCAGTCGTTATGCTTTCTGTCTTCGATCAAGGCCCTGCTTTGGCCTGTCCATCCCCGTTCAATCTGGCGGCGCATGTGTTGCGTCAGGCCGATCGTCTGGCCGGCAAAATCGCCCTGTCAGTCGTCGGGTCGACCAAGGCGCAACACTGGTCATACACACAGTTGAAACGCGCCATCCTTGGCACCGGAACTGGCTTGCTGCAGTCCGGCCTAAACCCCGGAGACATCGCGTTGATGAGGCTGGGAAACACGGTCGACTTCCCCATCGCCTATCTAGGTGCGATATCGGTGGGGATCGTGCCTGTACCGACCTCGTCCCAATTGACCGAACCTGAAATGGCAAAGATCATCCAAGACCTAAAGCCAGCAGCCGTTCTGCGCGACCTGAACGTGGCCTGCGCCAACCACCCTGTGCAGATCACTTTGTCCGATCTGACTGCCATGCGGGACTTGCCCCCAGCAACATTCCAGATGGGCGATCCCGAGAGGATGGCTTACGTCGTCTATACCTCGGGCACCTCTGGGAAACCTCGGGCTGTTGCACATGCGCATCGCGCGATTTGGGCCCGGCAGATGATGGTGGATGGATGGTATGGTCTGCGCGAAGACGACCGCCTGTGCCACGCCGGAGCATTCAACTGGACCTACACATTGGGCACGGGGTTGATGGACCCTTGGACGATCGGCGCGACAGCGTTGATCCCAGAGCCCGGAACCGATCTGTCCACCCTTCCCGCCCTTCTGCGCGACCACCAAGCCACTATTTTCGCGGCCGCTCCGGGCGTCTTTCGAAAAGTCGTCGGAACGACTGATAAGTTAGCCCTTCCACACCTAAGGCATGGGCTGTGCGCAGGTGAAAAGCTGTCGCCCACGCTTCATACACAATGGAAACACGCCACCGGGACCGAACTGTTTGAGGCCTATGGCATGTCCGAATGCTCGACCTTCATCTCATCCAGCCCCGAACACCCCGCGCGGGGTGAGGCCTTGGGCCAACCGCAGCCCGGTCGCCGCGTGGCGATCCTTGGGCCGGATGGCCCAGTCCCGCAAGGAACCGAAGGCACCATCGCCATCCACCGCTCGGATCCTGGCCTGATGCTAACCTATCTGAATGCCCCGGACGAAGCGCAGGCGCGGATGCAGGGCGATTGGTTTCTGACCGGCGATCAGGGCGCGATGGCTGTGGATGGGCAGATAACCTATCTGGGCCGTGACGACGATATGATGAACGCGGGCGGGTACCGCGTGTCCCCGGTCGAGGTTGAGGCCGTGCTGTCACAATACCCCGGCATCACGCAGGCAGGTGCCGCCGCCGTCGAGGTGAAACAGGACACATTCCTGATAGCAGCCTTCTATACAGGCCCGGAAAAGCTGGACGAAGATGCCCTGCGCACCTATGTGGAAGCAAATCTGGCGCGCTACAAGCAGCCGCGCGCCTTTATCCACCTGCCCGAGCTGCCGACTGGCGGCAATGGCAAACTCCTGCGCCGGGCGCTTCCGGCCTATTTCAAGGCGACCACCGAATGACTCAGACCGTCAAGCTTGACATCATGTCCGACCCGATCTGCCCGTGGTGCTATATCGGCAAGACCCATCTGGACAAGGCGCTGGCCGCGGTCCCGGATCACCCATTTGTCATCGAATGGCATCCTTTCCAACTGAACCCCGACATGCCTGAAGAAGGCATGGGCCGCCGCGAATATCTGGAGCGCAAGTTTGGCGGCAAAGAAGGTGCTGTCCGTGCCTACGCCCCGGTTGTTCAGCACGCAGAAAACGCTGGCCTGAAAATCGACTTTGAAGGGATGAAGCGCACTCCCAACACGCTGGACGCCCACCGCCTGATCCACTGGGCCGGGATCGAAGGGAAACAAAACGCGGCGGTCGACGCCCTGTTCGATGCCTATTTCGTTCAGACACGCGACATCGGAGACCACGAGGTTCTGGCGGACATCGCCGACGGTATCGGTATGGACGCTGCGATCGTTTTGAAACTGCTGAAATCAGATGCTGATCGTCAGGACATAAGCGACCGCGACACGCATTCGCGCCAGATGGGAGTGAACTCGGTCCCGACATTTATCGTCGCCAACCAGCACGCAGTTCCCGGCGCCCAACCTCCTGAAATGTGGGAGCGCGTGATCGGTGAAATCATGTCTCAGCTTGAGGCTTCCCCTGCAAATTAGCACAGCACTATGTGCACATTTAGTCTCTGGTGCCACCTGACCTACCGTGATAGCGCGATCAGGTCAGGAGGGCACAATGGCCGGTCGTATGTCACGAGGAGAGTTCGTCGCACTTGTCGCGATGATGTTCGCAACAATCGCGTTCTCGATCGATTCCATGCTGCCCGCCCTGCCCGAAATCGGCGCGCAGCTCAGCCCGGATGACATCAACCAAGCGCAGTTGATCCTGACCTCATTCGTTCTGGGGATGGGGATCGGGACATTCTTTACCGGTCCGCTGTCTGATGCATTCGGGCGTAAACCAGTCATCTACGTCGGCTCTGCACTGTATATTCTCTCGGCGGCGGTGGCATGGTCCAGTTCCTCGCTTGAGATGCTGCTGATCGCGCGGATTTTTCAGGGTATCGGCTGTTCCGCCCCGCGCGTTGTTGCGATGGCAATTATCCGGGATCTGTATTCCGGCCGCGAAATGGCCCGTATTGTCTCGATCGCGATGATGATCTTTACGCTGGTTCCGGCCATCGCGCCAATGATGGGCGCCGGAATAATCGCACTGACCGGATGGCGCGGAATTTTCGCGTCTTTCGTGCTGTTTTCGCTGATCACAATCGTCTGGATGGGGCTGCGCCTGCCGGAATCTTTGGCTGCTGAAAACCGACGCCCTTTGCGTCTGCCGCTGATGCTGGACGCAGCGCGCCAGATGTTTGCACATCCAACCGTGCGGGTTTCAATTATGGTGCAGACCCTGTGCCTTGGGATGCTGTTCACTATGCTGACCATGGTGCAGCCGATCTATGACATCATCCACGACAGCGCCGAAAGCTTTCCCTTCTGGTTCGGTTTCGTGGCGCTTATGTCCGGCTCTGCCAGCCTGCTGAACGCAGCCCTTGTCATCCGTCTGGGAATGCGCCGGATCGTGACCTGGGTTCTGGGTGCGCAGATCGTTTTCACGACCTCGGTCATCGTCCTGAACAGCATAGACCTGTCACCGACCCTGTCATTCGCAGTATTCGTAAGCTGGCAAACCGCCGTGTTCTTTATGGCGGGCATGACCATGGGCAACCTGAACGCCATAGCGATGGAACCTATGGGCCATATCGCAGGCATGGCGGCCTCGGTCATTGGCGCAATCTCAACGGTTCTTGCCGCGGCGATCGCTGCACCCATTGGCCTGCTGTTCGACGGCTCAATCGCGCCTCTGGCAGCCGGGATACTGACGATGAGCACACTGGGTTTTGGCCTTATGCTGCACATGGGTCGGATCGAAAACAGATTGCCAGCCTGATCTGTGCACCCCCGGTGAATCAGGTTAACCTCCGCTCAACCCGAGTGGAGATTTTCAATGAGCGACTATTACGATCTGGGAACACATACCTGCACGGTCACAACCGCCTCGGCCGAGGCGCAGCTATGGTTCGATCGCGGGTTGGTCTGGACCTACGGCTATAACCACGATGAGGCCGTCGCCTGTTTCCAGCGCGCGGTCGAAGCCGATCCGAATTGCGCAATGGCACATTGGGGCGTCGCCTATGCCGCTGGTCCGAACTATAACGTGCCGTGGAATCTGTTGGATGAGCGCGGCAAGAATAAGGCGCTGACCCTGGCATTTGACGCGACCCAACGGGCGCTTGCTTTGGTCGATGGCTGTACCCCAGTCGAACAGGCGCTAATCCGCGCCCTGCCAACGCGTTATCCGCAGAGTGACCCGACGGACGAAATGCACCAATGGGACTACGACTTTGCAGACGCAATGCGCGCGGCATTTGCGGAACGATCCGACCATCTGGACCTGCGCACTATCTATGTTGAATCGCTGCTGAACCTCACGCCTTGGCAGATGTGGGACCTGAAATTGGGGAAACCAGCCGAGGGTGCTGCGACGCTGGAAGCCCAAAAAGCGCTGGAAGACGCCATGGCTAACGATCCAGCAGCCATGTCTCATCCCGGTCTTCTCCATCTTTATGTGCACCTGATGGAGATGTCGCCAACCCCCGAGAAAGCGTTAAAAGCGGGGGATGTTTTGCGCACATTGGTGCCTGATGCGGGCCATCTGGTGCATATGCCCACCCATATCGACGTGTTGTGCGGCCACTATCAAAACGTCGTTCATTGGAACGAAAAGGCAATCGAGGCAGATCTTAAGTATTACGAGCGCGAAGGCGCTTTCAACGTGTACACCGGCTATCGTCAGCACGATTATCACTTTGTCATCTACGGCGCGTTGTTCCTGGGTCAGATCGAACCAGCCCTGCGCGCCAATCAGGGCATGTGGGACACCACACCCGAAGAGATGCTGCGCATCGAAAGCCCGCCAATGGCGGACTACTTCGAAAGCTACATGTCCATGGGCCCTCACATCCTGATCCGTTTTGGCCGCTGGGAAGAAGCCAAGGCGCTTGAACCACCAGAAGACACCGACTTATTCCTGACCCTGACCGCGACGACCTACTATGCCCGCGCCATCGCTTTTGCGGCGACGGGACAGGTGGCCGAAGCCGAGGCCGAGGAACAGCTTTTTCTTGCTGCCAAGGCCCGCGTCCCCGACACCCGGCTGATGCACAACAACCGTGTTGTTGACCTGCTGGGGATCGCGCAAGAGATGCTGAGGGGCGAGATCGAGTACCGCAAGCAGAATTACGATGTGGCCTATGCCCATCTGCGACGCTCGGTCGAGTTGGACGATAACCTTCCTTATGATGAGCCGTGGGGCTGGATGCAGCCGACCCGTCACGCATTGGGCGCCCTGTTGTTCGAACAGGGCCACACCGCCGAAGCTGAAGCTATTTATCGTGAGGATTTGGGGCTGGGCGGTACGCTCAGCCGCGCCTCGATCCATCCCGACAATGTCTGGAGCCTTAGGGGGTTGCATGATTGCCTGAATGCGCGTGGCGAGGTCGACGAGATCAAGCAAATCAGCCAAAGGCTGGATCTGGCACTTGCCCGCGCTGACCGGGCCGTCGGCGCATCCTGCTTTTGCGCCCAAGCGGCGATGAGGGCCGCTGAATGAAGCCCCTTCTGCTTGTTGCAGCCTTTGCATGCGGTCCGGCGCTGGCGGACCGCCAGACCTTTCCCCCTGGGGATGAGGCTGACCAAGACCCAAGCCTTTTGGCGTTTCGGGCCGAGTTGTTGACCAAGGTCAAAGCGCGTGACGCTGACGCGGTCATAGCTGCGGCCTGTCCTGACATTTACCTTAGCCACGGCGGGAATGGCGGCCCCGAAGAGTTCCAAGAGCTTCTGGCCCCCGATCCGACCACCGTGTCGGACCAAGGAGGCGAGACCTATTGGTCCGATCTTGAAAACACCTTGTTACAGCCCGGCTATTTCGACGAAGACGGTGAGTTCTGGATGCCGCATCAGTGGCAGATCACCCTGCCCGCCACGCTAGACCCTTATATGGCTTATTTCGTCAATGCGTCGGACGTGACTTTGCGCCAGTCTCCAAACCGGGGCGCGCCTATTCTGGATCTGATCAGCCACGAGGTCGTCATCGTCCGGGACTATTCCGAGATTGACGATTACCAGCAGGTTTTGCTGACCGATGGCGGCCAGGGCTACATGCACAGCATGTTTCTATGGCCGATGGTCGGGTATCGCGCCGCATTCGCCAAGTCAGAGGGCGGTCAATGGCAATTATGCACCTTCGTCGCCGGTGACTAAGGCGTCACCGGCCCGACTGAGCAATATGATTTAGGTTTTGGCCTTTTTCTCTGCCATAACCTTTTCGGCCAGGTCCTGTGCAATAGAGAAGGCGCCTTTGATTTTGTCGCTGTCCTTCTTCCAGTCACGCCGCACGACGATCTTGTTGTCTTTGACCTTGGCCAACCCGCGCTGGTTCTGGATGAAATCGACCAATCCCTGAGGTGACGCGAATTTGTCATTGTGGAACTGGATCGTCGCGCCCTTGGGCCCGCCATCCAGCTTTGCAATACCCGCGCGTTTGCACATAGCTTTGATGCGCACGACCAGCATTAGTGTATTCACCTCTTTCGGCAATTTTCCAAAACGGTCGATCAGTTCCGCCGCGAAGCCTTCCAGTTCAACCTTGGTCGAGAGCGATGACAGGCGACGATAGAGGCCCAGACGAACATCCAGATCGGGCACGTAGTCCTCGGGGATCAAAACCGGCACACCCAGATTGATCTGCGGGGCCCATTGGTCATCGCTGTCTGACAGCCCTTCCATCTCACCGGCTTTGATCTTGGCAATCGCCTCTTCCAGCATCGACTGGTAGAGTTCATAGCCCACATCGCGCATTTGCCCCGATTGTTCTTCGCCCAGCAGGTTACCCGCGCCGCGAATGTCCAAGTCTTGGCTGGCCAGCGTGAACCCCGCCCCCAGCGTATCCAGCGAGCCCAGAACGCGCAGACGTTTCTCGGCCGTGGCAGACAGCCTCTGGCGCGGTTTTGTGGTTAGATAGGCATAAGCGCGGGTTTTTGAGCGCCCCACCCGACCACGGATTTGATAGAGCTGCGCGAGGCCGAACATATCCGCCCGGTGCACAACCATCGTGTTCGCGGTTGGGATATCCAGCCCACTTTCGACAATCGTGGTGGCCAGCAGAACGTCGTATTTGCCGTCGTAAAAGGCGTTCATCCGGTCATCAAGTTCGCCCGCTGCCATCTGACCATGGGCCACCATATAGGTCAGTTCCGGCAGTTGTTCTTTTAGAAATTCCTCAATCTCGGGCAGGTCAGAGATGCGCGGAACGACGTAAAAACTCTGGCCGCCGCGATAATGTTCACGCAGCAGCGCCTCGCGGATCGTCACCGCGTCGAACTCGCTGACATAGGTGCGGATCGCCAGACGGTCGATGGGCGGCGTGCCGATGATCGACAAGTCGCGCACACCGGTCAACGAAAGTTGCAGGGTACGCGGGATCGGCGTGGCGGTCAGGGTCAGGACGTGGATGTCGCTGCGCAGTTGCTTCAACCGTTCTTTGTGACCGACGCCGAAATGCTGTTCTTCGTCGATGATCAGCAAGCCCAGATTGTTGAACCGGATGCCCTTGGCAAGCAGTGCGTGGGTGCCGATCACAATATCCACTGTGCCACGCGCCAGCCCGTCGCGTGTTTGCTGCGCCTCTTTCGCTGAGACAAAGCGCGACAACTGCCGCACCTCCAGCGGGAATCCCCGAAACCGTTCCTTGAAGCTGGCCGCATGCTGGCGGGCCAGCAGCGTGGTTGGTGCGATCACCGCCACTTGCACGCCGGACATGGCGGCGACAAAAGCCGCTCGCATGGCAACCTCAGTCTTGCCAAAGCCCACATCACCGCAGATCAGGCGATCCATCGGCGCGCCCGAATGCATATCCTCCATCACCTCGGAGATCGCGCGCAACTGATCGTCGGTCTCCTGATAAGGGAAACGGGCGCTGAATTCCTCCCATGCGTGGGGCGGAGGATCCATGACGGGCGCTTTGCGCAGCGCGCGTTCGGCGGCGATGCGGATCAGCTTGTCCGCCATCTCGCGGATGCGCTCTTTCAGCTTGGCTTTCTTAGCCTGCCATGCGCCACCACCCAGACGGTCCAGCAACCCTTCGTCGTGGCCGTATTTCGACAGCAGTTCGATATTCTCAACCGGCAGGTACAGTTTCGACTGTTCGGCATATTCCAGCAGCAGGCACTCATGGGCGGCACCGGCAGCCGTGACGACCTCCATCCCCATATAACGCCCGATGCCGTGATCCACATGCACCACAAGATCGCCGGGCGTTAGGGATTGGGTCTCAGTCAGGAAGTTCTCGGCCTTGCGGCGTTTCTTGGGTTGACGGATCAGGCGATCACCCAGCACGTCTTGTTCGGCAATCACCGTCAGGTCGGGGGTCTGGAACCCATGCTCCAGCGCCCAAACAGCCAGATGCAGGCCCCGTTTGCCAACGCGGGTGCCATCGGTGACGGGGATCGCCTCGGCCAGCCCCTCATCCTCGATCAGCCCGGTCAGACGTTCGCGTGCGCCTTCGGAATAAGACGCGATCAGCACCGGGCCTTTGGCCATTTTGTCGGTGATATGCGCAGCTAGGGCACCAAACAGGCTGATGCTTTCCTGCTGCCTTTCGGGTGCAAAGTTTCGACCGATCCGTCCGCCTGCGTCGATCACGCCCGGTCCGCTGGCTTGCGGCAGGGGGCTGAACTGCAGAACCCGCCGGTCGCCAATCGCCTGTTCCCACGAAACATCGTCCAGATACAACAATCCGGGTGGCGTCGGCTTATACACCGTATCCATGCGGGATCGGTTTTCCAAAGCCAAACACCGGGTTTCATACTGATCGGCAATCGTATCCCACCGCGCAAGACGCGCGGGCGTCACCTGATCATCCAGCGAGATCGTCGCCCCCGGCAGATAGTCGAAAAGTGTCTCCAGCCTTTCGTGAAAGAACGGTAACCAGTGTTCGACACCTTGATGCTTGCGCCCCGCGCTGACGGCCTCATACAAAGGATCATCCGTCCCCGCCGCACCAAATTCGATGCGGTAATTCTGGCGGAACCGGGTAATTGCGGCTTCGTCCAGAATAACCTCGGACACCGGAGCTAATTCCACGACCTCAAGCTTTTCAGTCGTTCGTTGCGAGACAGGATCGAACCGGCGCGCACCATCCAGAACATCGCCGAACAGGTCCAGCCGCACGGGACCGGACTCACCGGGCGGGAAAATGTCGATGATACCGCCGCGAACCGCATAATCTCCGGGCTCCATCACGGTGGGGCTTTGGGTAAATCCCATGCGGACCAGAAACGCGCGCAGGGCCTGTTCATCGACACGATGATTCACGCGTGCGGTAAAGGCAGATTGTCTTAGCACGTCCCGCGCCGGAACGCGCTGTGTTGCCGCGTTCAGGGTTGTCAGCAAAACGAAACGTTCTGGCATCTGGTGGACCAGAGCTGCCAATGTCGCCACCCGCGCCGCCGCGATATCCGCATTCGGCGACACCCGATCGTATGGCAGGCAATCCCAGCCGGGAAACACAAATACGGGAACGCCCGGCGCGAAGAAAGCCAGCGCCGCGCGCATCGCTTCCATCCGCTTGTCATCACGCGCAACATGACAGACCGGACCACCGCTCCGGGTCATTTCGTTCAGAACAAGCTGTGCGTCAAACCCTTCGGGGGCGCCGCCAACCGTCACATGGTTCGGAGCCGTCATCGCCTTGCCTTTCCGAATTCTCTATCCCAGAACGCCGATGGAAAAGTTCTGATACATACCCCAAAGCGATGTGATCAAGATCGAAATTATTCCGACGATCTGCGTATAGATTCTGCATCGCGTGAGAATTTTTGACACGACATCCATGCCCGGTTCGGTCCGTTGTAACTTGCGCGCCGCGGATATGTTGATCAGCATCACCACACAAAGCGGAAACAAAAGCAAAAAGACCGCCTGCGCGAACTCAACCCCATAGAAAAACCCAAGTATCGCCAGCCCGGAAAAGAAAAAGCAACTTAATGCCAAGATGACCAGCCCGGACACATCCACGATGTAAAGAAGCCGGTTTTTGTTGATCCTGACGATATCCAACAGGTCTTCTTCAGCCTGTCCACCGATGCGGCGCGCGCGAACGACCAGGTCATAAGGCACCCCCATGGCCCAGTGGCTTGCCGACGACCATAGAACGGCCAAACCGATCCAGTACCAAAGGTTGGAAAAGCTGCGCATGTCGATGAGTTCAAAAATCGAAGAGTATAAGTCCACGCGTCTGCCCTTTGTTCACTGTCCTTAGGGACCCTCTTCGCACAGGCGCGTCCATCGTTACCCTTGAGACTACGCGGAATTCATGCCACCCAATGCGGGAATATTCAAGGAGAGCGCGACATGAAACCGACCATCGCCCCTTTTCCATTGGCTCGTTTCCGTAGAGCGCGGCAATCTCAGGCCATTCGAGGCCTAGTGCGCGAAAACACACTGACCACAGATGACCTGATCTGGCCGGTATTTGTGCGTGACGGCGAAGGGATTGAAGAACCGGTGCCCTCCATGCCTGGCGTTGTGCGGCGGTCCGTCGATTTGATTGCAAAGGCCGCAGTCGAAGCGCAAGCGCTTGGAATACCTGCGATCTGCATCTTTCCTTACACAGACCCCAGCCTAAAAACCGAAGACTGTGCCGAGGCGTGGAATCCCGACAACCTGTCGAACCGTGCCATTCGCGCCATCAAATCCGCGGCTCCGGATATTGCAGTGATGACGGATGTGGCATTGGACCCCTACAACATCAACGGTCACGACGGGTATGTCGTCGATGGCGAGATTGTGAACGATCAGACAGTCGAGGCGCTGGTGAAGATGACGCTGGCCCAGGCCGACGCGGGTGCTGACATCATCGGGCCATCTGACATGATGGACGGCCGGATCGGGGAAATGCGCCGCGCGCTGGAATCCGCAGGCCACCAGAATGTGATGATCCTGAGCTACGCCGCCAAATACGCCAGCGCCTTCTATGGTCCGTTCCGTGATGCGGTCGGCGCGTCTGGTGCGCTGACGGGTGACAAGAAGACCTACCAGATGGATCCGGCCAATTCGAACGAGGCCATGCGCCTGATCGAACGTGATCTGACGGAAGGCGCTGATATGGTCATGATCAAGCCGGGCATGCCCTATCTGGACATCTGCCGACGCGTCAAAGACACGTTTGGCGCCCCCACTTATGCCTATCAGGTGTCCGGTGAATACGCGATGATTCAGGCGGCTACGCAGAACGGCTGGATCGATGGGGAAAAGGTCATGCTGGAAAGCCTTCTCGCGTTCAAGCGCGCGGGATGTGACGGCATTCTGACCTACTTTGCCCCAGAGGCCGCTCGGCACCTTCAGGGCTAAGACCTCAAACTGTCGCGATAATTCGCCTATTGTGATCGGGGGTGATGCAGCTTTCCCGTGACACGTAGACTCAATAGGCGTATCCTTGCCCATAAGATCGGGAACACCCGACAATTCAGGCAGTCATACAGAGAAAAAACATGAGCAGTTCCAATCCCATTCGACTAAGTCGTCGTGGCTTTGCCATTGGCATGGCCGGGCTGACCCTGACCGCAGCTTGCGGCAACGGTGTCGGCAACTCGAACGCGGCAACGATCGACGCGCGCGTCGATGCCACGCTGACCGAAATGTATTCACGCTATCCGAACACGGTGGAAATCGCGGAAAAAGCCAACGGTATGCTGGTTATGCCTTTGATAACCGAAGCCGGGTTTGTTTTTGGCGGCGGTTACGGCCGTGGCGCATTACGGATCAATGGCGCGACCGTGGACTACTATTCTGCTGTAAAAGGCACCGCCGGATTGCAGGTCGGCGCGCAGCAATACGCCCACGTCCTGTTCTTCATGACACAGGACGCGCTGAATGACTTCCGTCGTTCCAGTGGATGGACGGCTGGCGCTGATATCGGCTACGTGGTCAGCGATCAGGGGGATTCTCTTTCGACCAACACAACAACGTTGCGTTCCCCGGTACTGGCCGCTGTCTTCGGTCAGGCGGGTCTGCAGATCGGCGCAACCGTCGATGGCACGAAATACACGCGGATCATCCCATAACACAGCACTAACCCCCTCAGTGCTTAACCCCTGCCATGGACATATCTCTGTGGCAGGGGTTTTTCTTTGCGACGTTGCGCAAAGTTTCACAATCTTCCGGCGTTCCTCTTTCGGTTGGGATGGGCTTCCACTAATCTGAAGCCAAACGGAGATAGATCAGAAAATGGGCCTCAGATGGGATTAGTATTTCGTTGGCTGGTGCGCCTCGCCACGGGCCTCGTTCTTCTTAGTCTAGCCGCTGTCATTCTGGTCTACTTTCTGGCTAGTCAGTCCCTGCCCGAATACGATCAAACCGTCGAGGTACGTGGGCTGACAGCGCCCGTGGAAATCGTGCGTGATACCGCCAATGTGCCGCATATTCTGGGCGAGACTGACCCGGATGTCTTCTTCGGGCTTGGGTACGCGCATGCGCAGGACCGGCTTTGGCAAATGACCGTCCTGCGACGCACCGCCCAAGGGCGCTTGTCCGAAGTGTTCGGCGCGCGCACGGTATCCATCGACAAGTTACTGCGTCGGCTTGATCTTTATGGACTTGCCCATCGCTCGGTCGACGTGCAGGACGGTTATACCAAGGCCGCGCTGCGCGCCTACGCGGCCGGTGTCAACGCGCGGCTGGACGAAATCAACGAGATGGCGCTTGGGCGTGGCGCGCCCGAGATGTTCCTGTTCAATGCGCCTGTTTCCCCTTGGCAACCCGGTGACAGCCTCGCTGTGATCAAATTGATGAGCCTTCAGTTGTCCGGCCACCTTGAGGACGAAGTTCTGAGGGCGCGCACCTCGCTCATGCTGAACACCCCGGCGCGGCTGGCCGATATCCTGCCCGATGTACCGGGTGCCGGAATTGCGGCCCTGCCCGAATATGCTGCCCTGTTTCCGGGTTTGCCCCGATATGCAGCCGGATCGCCGATGCCAGACAGTCCGCTTTCGCCATTCCCGAAACGTGGATTAGCCGGGGCATCAAACGCCTGGACTGCCGCACCATCACGATCGGCCATTGGCGGGACGCTGCTGGCGAACGACCCTCATCTGGGCTTCACCGCACCCGGAATTTGGTATCTGGCCCGGCTGGAACTTGAAAAAGGTGGCGTCATCGGCGCAACGATTCCGGGCATTCCTTCGGTCATGGCGGGGCGCAGCGATCGGCTGGGATGGGGACTGACCTCATCTTACCTGGATGATCAGGACGTTCATATTGAACAGCTCAACCCTGACAATCCCGAAGAATACCTGACCCCGGATGGGTACAAGTCATTCCGAACCCGCCCGTCGATCATCGAGATCAAGGATGAGGCGCCCATCACGCTGACCCTGCGATGGACGGAGAATGGCCCCGTTCTGCCCGGCAGCCACTACGATCTGGGAACCATCACACCGCAGGGCCACGTTGCATCGCTGTCCTGGACGGCCCTAAGTGCGCAAGACACGTCAATGACCGCGTCAATGGCCTTGATGAATTCAGATACCGTGCCGCAGGCGATTGACGCAGCCGAACTGTTTATCGCCCCATCTCAAAACCTTTCACTGGTGGATAAGGACACGATCGGCATGAAGCTGATCGGGGCCATGCCCAAGCGCGACCTGCGCAATCAAAGCCGTGGACGCATCCCCACCCCCGGATGGCTGACCGAGAACCGCTGGCAGGGCCGCCTGCCCTATGCGGACAACCCCGAGTTTGTGGCCCCCGCCGGTGGCATACTGGGCAACACAAACAACAAGATCATAGACCGCCCCTTCCCCGAGCATGTTTCATATGAATGGGGTGACACGCAGCGCATTCACCGCTGGGAACGCCTAATGCAATCGCGCGAGGTTCACACACGCGACAGCTTTATCGAGGCGCAACTGGACACCGTCAGCTTTACCGCTCGCTCGCTGCTGCCCTTGATTGGCGCGGACCTGTGGTTCACCGGAGCATCGGCCCCAGAAGGCACGCCCGAGCGTCAGCGCCAGATCGCGCTGGGATTGCTGGCCGAGTGGAATGGCGAGATGAACGAACATCTGCCCGAACCTCTTATCTATGCCGCTTGGCTGCGTGCGCTGCAAATCCGCCTGATCTCGGACGAGCTTGGCCCGTTGGCTGCTGAATACAAACATGTTGAGCCGCTGTTCATTGAACGTGTTTACCGTGACATCGACGGCTCGGCAGTATGGTGTGACGTGCGTCAAAGTGCACCCACGGAAACCTGCACCGACATGGCGCGGCTGGCGCTGGACGACGCGCTGATCTGGATTTCCGAGAAATATGGCGGGTCGCTGGAATCCCTGCGCTGGGGCGACGCGCATCAGGCGACCCATGACCACCCGGTTCTGGGCTCGGTCCCGGTTCTGCGGTTCTTCGTCAATATCCGCCAATCCACCAGCGGTGGCGACAACACCCTACTGCGCGGCCGCACTTCGGGCGAAGGGCCAGACCCGTTCCAGAACGTGCACGGCGCGGGCTATCGGGGCGTTTATGATTTCGCGGACCCTGACAGTTCGGTCTTCATCACAGCCACTGGTCAATCGGGCCATTTCCTGTCACGCTACTATGACGATCAGGCACAACTTTGGCGGCGTGGGGAGTATATTCCGATGTCGCTGGATCTTGATCTGGCCCGTGCAGCGGCAGTTGGTGTGACGAATTTGATCCCGCGCTGATTTCGTCTGTTCGGCAAGACCTTGCCCCTTTTTCACGGTTGCGTGGACGCAGCCCCTTGTTTTGGCTTACGATCCCAGTGGTCATTGATTGGAACCGGGGGGTATTCATGGCCAGTATTCGGGATATGTTGAACAACCTCGCACGGGATTACGCGATCGCGTGGAGCTCGGGCGACCCCGAAGCGGTCGCCGGTTTCTTTGCACCGGACGGAACAATCACTGTCAATCGTGGTGATCCATTTGTCGGACGCTCGGCAATCGCGGATATGGCGCGCGGGTTCTTTGACGAGTTTGTCGACCTAGAAGTTCGATGCGATATGTTGAGATGGGCCGGAACCCACGCAATCTTTGTCTGGACACTGGAAGGGCACCACGCCGAAACCCGCAATCACGTCATCACTCGGGGTTGGGAAGAATGGGACATGACAGCCGACAACAAGGTTCAGTCTTCGATGTGGTGGTACGACGCCGAAGACTATCAGCGGCAAATCGACGGGGCTTGACCCAACCTACCCCTTGGTAATCTGGTAGGTACGTGGGATGCCCTGTGTGATCCTGAACCAGTCCGAGTTTTGCGTGCGTTCCTGATGCGCATCAAACGACGCTTGATCCCGAAACACCTCGTTGACGTTAAACCGACCTGGGGTTTCCACGTCTTCGGTGACTTCGAAGGACAGGCACCCCGGTTCCGCCCGTGTCAGCGCAATATGCTTGGGCAAGGCGGCGCGTACCTGCTCAAGACGATCTATCGGTACGTCGATATGACCAGTCAAAAAGACCTTGCTTTCGGACACTGTGCCCCCCTCGTCAGCTCAAAGCGCCGCGAACTGCGCGGCTTGCTTGTCGGTCCACAGAACCGTTATCTGGAACCCGTCCTCTGTCTGCTTTTCGGATCGGACGACGTCTTGACGGAATAGCCACGCGCGCTTGTCGCCTTCGGCAAATCCAAGGGACAACGTGCTTTCTTGCCTTACGCCCTGCAGTTTGACCGCGATATCGGCCAATAGCGGCTCTATCCCCTCACCCGTTACTGCTGAAATCGCAAAGATCGCAGGATCGCGATCCGAACGCGCAATGGCAGCTTCGCGATCCTCATCGCTTAGCAGGTCGATCTTGTTCCAAACCTCAAGTCGTGGACGTTCATCATCAACGCCAAGCGAGCTCAGGATCATTTCGACATCCCGCGCCTGTTCGTCGGTTTCGTCATGGCTGATATCGCGCACATGAACAATGATATCAGCGCCCAGAACCTCTTCCAGCGTGGCGCGGAATGCCGCGACCAGCTCGGTCGGCAGGTTCGAGATGAACCCAACTGTGTCCGACAGGATCACCTCGGGGCCGTCAGGCAGTTCAACCCGGCGCATGGTCGGGTCCAACGTGGCGAACAACATGTCCTTGGCCATCACCTCGGCCCCCGTCAGGCGGTTGAACAGAGTGGATTTTCCGGCGTTGGTATAGCCCACCAGCGCCACAATCGGATACGGCACCTTGGCGCGTGCGGCCCGGTGCAGAGTCCGCGTCTTGACCACCTTCTGCAATTGCCGCCGCAAACGCACAAGCTGTTCGTCAATGGCGCGCCGGTCGGCTTCGATCTGGGTTTCACCGGGTCCGCCGACAAATCCAAGCCCGCCCCGCTGCCGCTCAAGGTGAGTCCACGCCCGAACCAGACGCGTCCGCTGATAGCTGAGCGCGGCCATCTCGACCTGAAGAACACCCTCGCGGGTACGCGCGCGGTCGCTGAAAATCTCGAGGATCAGCCCCGTCCGATCAAGGATTTTGACCTTCCAAGCTTTTTCAAGGTTGCGCTGCTGGACGGGCGTAACCGGCCCGTCGATCAGAACCAGTTCGATTTTGTTGTCGTGCAGCCGTTCTGCCAATTCATCAATCTTGCCGCTGCCGAACAGCAACCCGGGCTGGGCGCGTTGCAGGCGCACGATTTCCGATCCAACCACATCAAGATCGGGCAAAGCGGCGGCAAGTGCCACCGCCTCTTCCAGCGCTGGTTCAGGGACACGGCGCTGTTCATCTGACTTGATTTCCGGATGCAGCACCCAAGCGCGGGTGCGCGTCCTATCGTGTTCCATCAAGAGGCGTCTTCGCCCTCATATAGGCTGATCGGCTGCGACGGCATGATGGTCGAAATCGCGTGCTTGTAGACCAACTGCGACTGTCCGTCGCGGCGCAACAACACGCAGAAGTTATCGAACCAGGTAATCACACCCTGCAATTTTACACCGTTGATCAGGAAAATTGTGACCGGGACCTTTGCTTTCCGTACATTATTCAGGAACGCGTCCTGCAGATTCTGTCTGTCCGAAGCCATATTTTTATAATCTCGCCATTGTTCTTGCTACGCGCTGCGGACCAACGCGCTCCCTCCGGCGGAGTATGGAGTGTCGTTAACCGAGTTTCCAGATGAAAAATAAGTCATTCTGCGGGTGTGGATTCTTAGCCCCGCCAAAGTGTTGGCGTTATCAGCGCGACAATCGCCAGTGTTTCAAGCCGACCAATGACCATTGCGGCGCACATTGTAAGCTTGGCCCCCGCCGATAAATCCACCAGCCGCAATGGAACATCCGTGGCCAGTTCGATCAACGGCCCGGTCGTACTAAGCGCGGCAACCGTCAAAACCATCGCCTGTTCAAACCCAGCCCCGGTCGCTGCCAGCAGCAAGTTGAAAGCCGCAGCGGTCAGCGCGAACATCATCAAAAATATCCAAGCGATAAAGGCACCATCGCTTTGGATGCGTCTGTTGCCGCCGCCCACCCCGCTGACCGAAGACGGATAGATCAGCCGATCAATTTCGCGCGCGCCGTTGAGGTACAGGGCAAACACGCGCAACAGTTTGACGCCACCTGCCGTTGTCGCAACGCCCCCACCAATCAGCGCCAGCCCCATCAGTATCAGACCGGGTGTGCCCAAGCCGGACAGTTGCTGCGCGTCGTTCCAGTTGGCGCTTTCGAATCCCGCTGTCGTAAGAAAGGACAAGGCCGTGAATGTCATGCCCCAGATAACATTCAACGCCTGCAGCGGCTCCATCGTGTTGCCAATTTCGTTCACACCCGCCCACACACGAATGAACAGAAGTATCGCAACCGAAAGGACAATCATCAGCCCGATCCGAAACTCCGGGTCCTTGTCCAGCCGAGAATACCCGGTCATGGCTGTATCGGTCGAAAACGTCAGACGGGAGAGCGCGAAGAAGAGAAACAGAAACAAAATCGCCTCGCCGGTAATTCCCGCCTGTGCGCCCTCAAGCCCCCCCACAGGAGAAATGCCGGACGTGGCCATGGTAGACATGGCATGGCAGATCGCGGTCAAACCCTGCTCACCCGCGATCAGCAGAAGCAACCAGATCACCGCCGTCAGACCGGCGTAGACTGGTGTCAGAGCACGCGCGACACGTATCAGCCGACCACGCGGATCGACCTTTTCACTCTGCGCCACGCCGGAAACGGGTCGCCCCGGCTGCCCTCGGGCGGTTACTTCGAACCCACCCAGTGACAAGGGTGCCAGAATAGCTGCGGCAGAAATCCACATCAGCAGGCCACCCATCCATCCCACTTGCGCCCGCCATAGATGTAGCGGGGCGGTCAATCGGTCAGGGTCGGGAAAAATGTCTGCTCCGGTCGTCGTCAATGCGCTGACCATGTCGAAATACGCATTCAGGAACGTAGTGTTCCCCAAGGCATCATGCAGCGGTATCGCCAGAAAGACCGGCAGGATTGTGAAGCAGGCCAGTAACACAGCCAACTGCCCCAATGTGCCGCGCCTTGGAACCCGGTTGGATGATGCAAGAGCAACGGTTGCTACGACAAACAATCCCAACAACCCCGAATAGAAAAATGATCGGGATGTGTCGTGGTCATCCAGCGCGAGCGCATAGATCGCCGGGACCCACATCGACAAAGCAGCGATGCCCCAGATGAGCAGGAACAACGGCAATCGCCGCACCAGCCCGATCCTGTGTGCCTGCGCCCGCTCCATCAGAAGAAATCAATCGAGACCTGTAGCAACCGTTCGACCTCGGGCACGTCCTTGGCCATGGCAAAGATGGCGACTACGTCTTTTTCCTCGATCCGCAGGCTGCCTGTTGGCCGAAACAACTCTTCCCCTTTGCGAACCGCGCCAACAAGGACACCTTCGGGAAAGTCGATATCGCGCAACCGCTGCCCTGCCATCGGTGAGGTGGATAGAACCTCGGCCTCGATCACTTCGGCCTCGGCATCGCCGATGGAATACACCTGCCGAACACGTCCATGGCGAATGTGACGCAAGATCGAGCTGACCGTGGTCGCGCGCGGGTTAATATAGGCGTCAATTCCCAAAGGCCCCATCAAAGCGACCATGCTGGGATCATTGATCAGCGCAATCGCCAATGCACAGCCTTCGGCCTTGGCGCGCACGGCGGCAAGCATGTTGGCACGGTCGTCGTCGGTGACCGCAAGCATCGCGTCGGCGCGCTCAATCCCGGCCTCGCGCAGCAAGGCGGCATCAAGCCCGTCGCCATTCAGAACAATCGTACGTTCCAGCGCCTCAGCCGCGAGTTCCGCGCAATTGCGGTCCCGTTCGATGATTTTGGCACGCACGCGGCTTTCGCGTTCTTCCAGCGTCCGGGCAACTTCGAGCCCTACATTGCCGCCGCCGACTATTACGACGCGATCCTGTTTCTTTTGTGCCTTTCCGAACACTTCCATCGTTCGGTCCACGTCTTTGACATTGGCAAAGACATAGCATTCGTCATCGACGAAAAGTTGATCCTCGGATTCCGGAGCAAATAGGGTGCCCTCACGCCGCACCCCGACGACAACCGAGCTGAGCGTGGAAAACAGATCCGTCAATTGCCGCAAAGGGGTGTTCACAATTGGGCAATCCTCGTCGATGCGAATCCCCAAAAGCTGCGCCTGACCGTCCATGAACATTTCGGTATCAAAGGCTGAAGGTGCAGAAAGGCGGCGCATGGCGGCGGCTGCAACCTCTCGCTCTGGACTGATCACCACGTCGATAGGAAGGTGATCCCGGCGGTAAAGATCCGAATGGATCGCCTCAAGGTAAGATTTTGACCGCAGTCGCGCGATTTTCCGCTGAATCGAGAATACCGAATGCGCCATTTGGCAGGTGACCATATTCACCTCATCCGAATGGGTGGCTGCAATGATCATCTCAGCGTCGCGCGCACCTGCGCGCTCCAACACGTCTGGGTAGCTGGCGAATCCAGCGATGCCCTGAACGTCCAGTGTTTCCGTTGCCCGACGCACGAGGTCCGGGTTATTGTCCACAACTGTTACATCATTCAATTCACCCGACAGGTGCCGTGCAATCTGCCAGCCAACCTGACCGGCACCGCATATGATGACCTTCATGTTTTTGGCCCTCTTGCCTGAAATCTTTGAATGACAGATGCCCTTATAGCGGTCAATTGAATTGTCATACCTGTCCTTTCAAGGCAAGATAACCCTATGAAAACAGTGCTTCGATTGCTTATTCCTGTTCTGACGCTCACCTCATGCGGCCCACTTTCCATGTATTACCGTGAGGGTGAAAGCGTATCGCGCATGCAAACGGACACGACCGAGTGCCGGGTGCAGGCGGTCAACAACGTGCCGGTCGCCACTCAAGTGCGGCAATCCCCGCCAACATATTGGCCTGGTCGAACCTATTGTCACGGGAACGGAAGATGCTACCGATCGGCTGGATGGTGGCAGCCGGGGCAAGTCTACACCGTGGATGTGAACCAAGGCCTGCGCAACAACGTCGAAGCCCAGTGCATGGCCAAAAAGGGATATCGCCCCGTCAGCCTGCCGCCATGCAGGCAAAATGTGAAATCACGGGTTCCTGCGCAGCGAACGACACAATTCCCGCCGCTGAGCACCGAGTCGTGTTTCGTCAAATTTAACGACGGCGCGTTTCAGATCATAACACCCGGTGTACCGGGCTAAAGTCACCGGCAGCTTATTCTGCCGGCTCCGGTTCATCCAGTTGCGCGACACGTGCGCCCGACTTGTTTGACGTCACAACACCTAGTGATTTCAGCTTGCGGTGCAGCGCGCTGCGCTCCATCCCGACGAAGCTGGCTGTGCGGCTGATATTTCCACCGAACCGGTTGATCTGCGTCAACAGATATTCACGTTCGAACGCCTCGCGCGCCTCACGCAGGGGCAGCGTGGCCAATGCGCCTGACAGTACGACTCGGCCAGAATCGTCCGCTTTCTCATCTTCGGCGGGCAGTTCCTTGGCCTCGATTGGGCCGGTGCCGTCACCCAAGATCAACACCCGTTCGATCAGGTTCTTCAATTGGCGCACGTTGCCCGGCCAAGTCATCGTCTGCAACAGAGCAACGGCTTCCTCAGATATCTCGCGCATGGGCAGACCTTGGGATTCATTGCACATTTCGATGAAATGCTGCGCCAGAACCGGGATGTCCTCGCGCCGGTCTTCAAGCGAAGGCACGTCAATCGGCACGACGTTCAAACGGTGATACAACTCTTCCCGGAACCGTTCTGCCGCGATCTCCGCGTCTAGATCCTTGTTCGTCGAAGAGATCACCCGCAGATCCACCCGCACCTTGTCCGACCCGCCGACGCGCTGAAACTGCTGATCGACCAATACGCGCAATATCTTGGATTGCGTGCCAAGCGGCATATCTGCGACCTCGTCAAAGTAAACCACGCCCCCATGTGCTTCTTCCAGAAGCCCGGATTCAACACCGCGCTCCGACGACTCTCGTCCGAACAGAACCTCTTCGACCCTCTCAGGTTCGATACCCGCGCAGTTTACAGTCACAAAGGGCGCATTCGCCCGGTTGGAATGGGCGTGAATATAACGCGCCGCGATTTCCTTGCCGGACCCGGCAGGGCCGCTCAACATTACACGGCCATTCGATTTGGTGACTTTGTCCAATTGGCTTTGCATCGAACGGAAGGCGGCGGATTTGCCGATCATGTCCGAATTCGTGACCTCTTTACGCTTGAGCGATGCATTCTCGCGGCGCAGGCGCGAGGTTTCCATTGCGCGCCGGATCACCACCATCAACTGATCAATATTAAATGGCTTTTCGATAAAGTCGTAAGCCCCCTGTTTGATTGCAGCCACGGCGATTTCAATGTTCCCGTGCCCCGAGATGATCACCACTGGAACATCGGGATTGTCACGTTTCACAGCTTTCAGGATGTCGATACCGTCCATACGGCTGTCCTTCAGCCAGATGTCCAGAATCAAGAGCCCCGGCGGTTCCGAATTGATTGCCGCCATGCACTCGTCCGAGTTGCCAGCCAGCCGGGTTGAATAGCCTTCGTCCTCCAGAATGTCGGACACCAGCTCGCGAATATCGCGTTCGTCATCTACGATCAGAATGTCACTCATCTTTGGCCTGCTTTCAGTTTGTTTATATGATTTGCCTGCTTTTGTGGCGCAGCCGTCTGGGTAAATTTGCCCCCCGGCAAACGGATAACGGCCATCGCGCCAAAATGGTCCTGTCCGTCAAATACCGGTGCGTCTTCCAACGTCAGCGCACCGCCATGTTCTTCGATAATCTTCTTGACGATGGGCAAGCCCAGACCGGTTCCCTCGTCACGTGTGGTTACGTAAGGCTCAAACAGCCGCGCCCGATCTTCGGGCAACCCTATTCCGTTGTCTGCAATGGTGATGATTGTCCCTGCGTCATCACAGGATAGATCCACTTTTATCTGTGGTTTCAGATATTCCGGAGCACCTTTTTTCTTCAAGGTCTCAATCGCCTCTCCGGCATTCTTGATAAGATTGGTCAAAGCCTGATTCAGCATCGTCGCGTCCAGATCCGCCACGACCGGATGGTTCGGTAGCGTTGCATCAATCTGAACGTCGGGCTGACCGGATTGTTGCAGCAACACGGCCTCGCGCACCAGATCAACGACATTCTCCTCGTGCCGGTCAGGTTCGGGCATACGCGCGAACTTCGAAAACTCGTCCACGATCCGCCTTAGATCATTAGTCTGCCGCACAATCACGTCCGTCATGGATTCAAGGCTGTTGCAATCTTCCTCATCCAGCTTGCGAGAGAATTTGCGTTTGATCCGCTCGGCGCTCAGTTGAATTGGGGTCAGCGGGTTCTTGATCTCATGCGCGATGCGGCGGGCCACATCACCCCAGGCCGCCATGCGTTGTGCGCTGACCAGATCGGTCACGTCATCAAAGGCCACCACGTAGCCTTCCAGACCACCATCCTCGCCCCGCCGGATTGCCATACGAACCAGAAGGTTCTCCAACCTGCCCTTTCGGGTCACTTTGACCTCGCCCTGAACGGCTTCCTGACCGCTGTCCTTGAGGCTTTCAAACAAAGGAAGAAACTCTGGCACGGCAATACCGATAGCCAGATGTTCTTCTTTACTGGACCAGTCCAAAAGGCGTTCCGCCGACCGGTTCACGAATGTCACGCAACCATCGGAGTCCACACCCACAACGCCAGACGTTACAGAGCTGAGGACCGAGTCGAACAGTCGCCGGCGGCGCTCAATCTGGCGCGTGTTTTCAAGCAAAGTGTCGCGTTGGCCTTTCAGTTGCCGAGTCATCTGATTGAAATAACGGCCCAGCATGGCGATTTCGTCATCGCTGGCCTCTTCGATCACCTGCACACTCAGGTCACCCGCCCCAACCCGCTGCGCTGCGGTGGTCAAACGTCCGACAGGTCGAGACAGCCGTTCTGCAAACCACATGCCCAAAGACACCGCGGCCAAAATCAGGATCACCGCAAAGCCCAGATAAAGCAGGCCAAACTCGAACAGTACCCTGCCTCGTTCATTTTCAAGCTGTTGATAGAACTGGACTGTTTCTTTTGTGTCGTCCAACAAGGTAAGCAGTTGCCCGTCCACCTCGCGACTGACGTAAAGATAGCGATCCAAATACGCCTGGAGGGGCACCAAGGCCCGAAACTCGCTGTTTTGCCAATCGGCAATGATCAGCAATCCGGTGTCCGTAGCTTCGATCATCTGCTCAGGCGTGGGGGCTTCGTAGTTGAACAGGTACGAACGATCACCCCGGGATTTGATCTCACCACTGCCGTCGATGACGTAAGCCTCGCGCAAGCCCCGCTGAATCTGCGACTGGCCCTGCGCCAGAACGGTGCGCAATTCGGCGTCCGAAATGTAGTAATCCCGCGCTCGGGCCGTATCCAAGAACCGCGCCAGAACAGTAGCGTCTTGGGTAAGTCCCTCGCGGTGTTCCTGTTCATAGGCCTCAGCGGCGGTCAAGGACGAGCCCACAACTTCGCGGACGCGGTCCGAAAACCAGCCTTCAAGCCCGATATTCACCGTCAGCCCTGCGAAAATCGCGACTGTGACAGTTGGTACCAGCGCCAACAGCGTGAAAGCGCCGATCAGACGTAAATGAAGACGAGAACCCGCGGATTTAGCCCTTCGCGCAGCGATCAGGCTTCCAAGTTGGCTTAGGACCAGTGCCGCAACAACCAGAACATATACCAGGTCAGCCAGCAAAATCAGGCGCAACGTCGGCGCCGTCGTTCCCAGATCGAATGGACCAATGACAAGGTAAGTGGCCAACGCAAGGACAGGGCCCAGCAAAACCAGACCCAAGGTGCTAAAATTGCGCAGCTTTCGTGACTTTCTCCACCGATTGATCGATAGGATCAGCCCGCTCTGTGCCCGGGTTGCCACCGTCTGCCCTCATCCTGATGTGCCGCTTGCGCGGCTTACCGCCATATTTCGTGGTCGTTGCCGGACATAGGCCCGGATGCCACGCTTTGTGTGGCTATATTACATCAGTTTGCGTCGCCGTGTCACCTGAATATCGAGATCAGTGATCTTTTTCCGGAGCGTATTCCGGTTTATGCCCAGCAGATCGGCACATTTCGCCTGATTTCCGCCGGTTGCGTCCAATGCCAGCTCGATCAAAGGGGCCTCAACCTCGCGCAGGATGCGTTGATACAGGCCCGGAGGTGGCAATAAATTGCCGTGCAGATCAAAGTAACGGCGCAAATGACGCGCGACAGAGGCGGACAGTTTTTCGCGCTCACCATCCCCCAGAACCGGTTCGGCTTCGGGTTGGCTGCCCAAGACCATCTCGACCTCGGCCTTCGAAATCTCGTCGGCGCGGCTGGTCAGGCTTAGACGGCGGATCGCGTTTTCAAGCTGCCGAACGTTGCCGGGCCACGAGTACCGGCGCACCAGTTCCACCGCCTCGGGGCTGAGCCAGCGTTTTGCGCCATGCTCGCGCTCTTCTCGCGCCAGAAAATGATCGGCCAAAAGCGTGATGTCATCCACCCGTTCACGCAGGGCCGGAACATGGATTGTTGCGCCGCATAAGCGATAATACAGGTCCTGCCGAACACGACCACTCTCCATCGCTTCGGTCAGATCCGACTGGCTGGTGGCCATGAATCGCGGGACATGATCGCCGGGCGTGTCCATCATCCGCACGATCCGGGCCTGCAATTCGTCTTCGATATCTGCGATCTCATCAATCAGCAGCGTGCCGCCGCGCACACGGGCCATCACGCGGGCCGGGCCTTCCAGATCACGCAGGTCCGCAGCCGTTGCGGTGACAAACGGCAACGTCCGACGGTCAGAAAAGTCATGAATAGCACGTGCTATCAAAGACTTACCCGTTCCGCTTTCGCCCGAAATCATCACTGAAAGGTCTGTATTCATCACCCGCGCAACCAGACGATAAAGCGCCTGCATGACCGGCGTCCTACCGACCAGCGGCAGTTCTTCAGGGCGATCATCCGACGGTTCCGTGATCTCGGTTTGAACCCGCTGTTTCTGCTCCAACGCCCGCGCGGTGCGTTTCATTAGGTCCGGAAGGTCGAACGGTTTGGGCAGATAGTCATAAGCATCCGCCTCTGCCGCCTGAATCGCCGTCATGATCGTGTTCTGCGCGGAAATGACGATCACCGGCAGACCGGGCCGATCTTGGGCGATCTTGGGCAACATCTCCAACCCGTTCCCGTCCGGCATGACAACGTCCGAGATCACGACGTCACCCTTACCTTCACCAACCCAACGCATCAGCGTGGTCAGCGAGGATGTCGCATGCACCTTGCACCCTGCCCGCGTCAGGGCCTGTGTCAAGACCGTGCGGATTGTGCGATCGTCATCTGCGACCAATACTGTTCCATCCATCGGGTGCTCTCCTTGCTTTCAGCTCTTGCCGGCTGTGTTCTATGTTGCGTCTTTTGGCGCCCGCCTCAGCGAGATGCGGAACACCGTGCGACCCGGCACCGAGTCGGCGGAAATCCAGCCGTCATGGTCCGAGATGATCTTGCTCACCAGCGCCAACCCAAGGCCGGTGCCGTTTTCCTTGCCCGACACGAACGGGTCAAAAATGTCGCTGCGAATCTTGTCCGGCAAACCCGGCCCGTCATCCATGATTTCGATCTGTAGCGGCAGCGAATGCCCCGATCCATCGCTGCGCCGCAGTCGGAAGGAATGTTCGAAATACGTGCGAAGCCGGATTGTTCCCCCTTTGGGATCAGCTGCTTCCGACGCGTTCTTCAACAAGTTCAGCACAACTTGCAGAAACTGATCCGGGTCGCCATAGGCCAACGGCAACGAGGGGTCGTAATCTTCGATGATCGTCATATGGGCACCAAACCCCAGCAGCGCAGAGCGCCTTGCACGGTCCAGAACATCGTGAATATTGACCGGCTTGAAATCGGGCTGCGAGAGGTTGCCGAACTGTTCAACCTGCTCCAACAGTTTTACGATCCGGCGGCTTTCAGCGACGATAAGGTCTGTTAATTCAAGATCTTGCTGCGAGATATTCATGCTCAGCAACTGCGCGGCCCCGGTTATTCCGGCCAGCGGGTTCTTGATCTCATGCGCCAGCATTTCGGCCATGCCGATGGCGGACTGCGCCGCAGATTTGACCGTGTTGCCGCGTGTCATCCGCCCTGCCAATTCGCGCGGTGAGATGATCATGATCATCGACCCCGAATGTCCAACCAAAGGTGCAATCTGCAACGCACATTGCAGCGGCGCGCGGCTGCCGGACCCCACGTCGACGTCGTTCACGAACAACGGGGTGCTTTGCTGACGGGCGCGCAGAAACGCCTCTTCCAGCGGGGCATCGACAGCGATCTGGTCCCAGACTGGGTTGCCGATTACAGACTTGCGGGACGCATTCAAAAACCCTTCACCCGCAGAATTCACATCGGTGATCCGGTCCTCGGCGTCAATAATGAAGGCTGGTACCGGCAATGAGGCCCAAATGCTCTGATCCGAAGTCATGCCGCAGCCTCCGCATCGCCTATTAGCGCATCGCCCAGCAGACGCAGAACCTCAGCCGTGTCGCGGGACGTCAGCACAGCGCGGCGCAAACCGGGCGGAGTGCCTGCCTCATCCATGTACCAGCCAAGGTGTTTTCGCGCGACCCGCAGCCCCAAGTCAGTACCGTAGAATTCGAGCATGGACTGATAGTGCCCCTGCACCATTTCAACCAAATCATCCCCTATGGGAACGACCGGAGCTTTGGCCCCATACAAGTCATGGCAAATCTGCGCCAGCAACCATGGCTTACCTTGAGCACCCCGCCCGACCATGACCCCATCTGCACCCGACTTTTCCAGTGCAGTCCTCGCCGCGCTTGCGTCCACGATATCGCCATTGGCAATGACAGGGATCGAAACAGCCTCTTTCACGGCCCGAATTGCGGCCCAGTCCGCGCGCCCCTTGTAGAACTGACATCGCGTGCGGCCATGGATCGTAACCATGCATATACCAGCGTCCTGCGCCCGCCGCGCAACGTCCGGAGCATTCAACAGGCTATCGTCCCAGCCAAGGCGCGTCTTCAGCGTGACCGGCACGTCCACGGCATTCACGACCGCTTCGATCAAAGTCAGCGCGTGATCCGGTGTCTTTAACAACGCCGATCCGGAATAGCCGTTCGTCACCTTCTTGGCCGGGCACCCCATGTTTATGTCGATGACGCGCGCACCCCGATCTGCAACCTGCCGTGCGGCTTCGGCCATCCAATGAGCCTCGCGCCCAGCCAGTTGAACGGCGGTGTTTTCCACATCCGCCGAAAGCTCGGCCCGTTCGCGCACGCCGGGCTTGGCTTGAACCATCTCCTGACTGGCGACCATCTCACTGACGACCATCCCGGCACCAAAGCGCATCACCAGATCACGAAACGGCCGGTCGGTGATTCCGGCCATCGGAGCCAGCATGACTGGCGGGTTCAGGTCTTTGTCAGCGAGTTGCAGGGTCAACGTGCTTAATCCTTGGGCAGTTGCGGCTTTGATATCGAATTGAGCGTATATGAACAACAAAGCGGGGGGTCAAAAGCCCGTAAAATCATCACGTGCCTATTTTTTAGGCACGGTTACGCGGGTGATTGCCTCTGCATTCACCGCACCCTAAACATTGCGCTCAAATCACCGGAGTGACCGCCCCATGACCACCGCCGCCATCATCGTCGCCGCAGGACGCGGAACGCGCGTTGGAGGGGATATTCCAAAACAGTGGCGACCACTTGCAGGGCGTCGCGTTGCAGACTGGACGATTGACCGATTTCAGGGTCAGGTCGACCACATCGTTCTTGTCCTGTCCGAAGACGATCAATCCGCCTGGAGCGAGTTTGAAAGAACGAACCTGATCCTCGCCGCAGGCGGGCAAGATAGGGCGGCGTCTGTACGCAACGGACTGGACGCGCTGGCGGATTTGGAAATCAATTACGTTCTGGTTCACGATGTGGCGCGCCCTTGCGTGACCACCGATCTTATTCAGGGTGTACTGTCGGCCCTGAACGAATCCCCTGCTGCCGCTCCGGGGCTTGCCGTCACGGATGCCTTATGGACCGGAGATGGACATTTCGTTACGGGAACACAGGACAGAACCGGCCTGTTCGCTGCGCAAACGCCGCAAGGCTTTCACTACGGTGCGATCGTTTCAGCCCACGCGACCCATCCCGGAGGCGCAGCAGACGATGTCGAAGTTGCACGCGCGGCGGGTCTGGATGTGGCGATTGTTCCGGGTGATGCGGACAACCTGAAAATAACACGACCCGAGGATTTTGCCCGGGCGGAACGCATATTGGGAACGAATATGAATGTAAGACTGGGCAACGGGTACGACGTGCATCGGTTTGGCGACGGGGATCATGTGATCCTGTGCGGCGTGAAAGTTCCGCATGATCGCGGCCTACAGGGCCACTCGGACGCGGATGTGGGAATGCACGCCGTAACTGATGCGATCTATGGCGCGCTGGCACAGGGTGACATTGGCCAGCACTTCCCGCCTTCGGACCCGCAATGGAAGGGCGCGGCCAGCGAGATTTTCCTGCGTCACGCGGTCGAACTGGCCGAAACGATGGGCTACGCAATTTCGAATGTGGATTGCACGCTGGTCTGCGAATACCCAAAAATCGGCCCTCATGCCGCAGCGATGCGCGCGGAAATGGCCAGGATCATGGGCCTGCAGGCCGATCAGATCTCGGTCAAGGCGACAACGTCTGAACGTCTGGGCTTTACCGGCCGGAGTGAGGGAATCGCCTCGCTAGCCACCACTTGTCTGGTGAAGTCATGACCGCCGCGCGCCTGATCGGAACAGTCTGCGGTGTGGGCTATCTGCGCCCTGCGCCGGGCACCTGGGGATCGCTGGTCGCCCTGCCCCTTGCATGGCTGCTGCATACGCTGGGCGGTTTTCCCCTGCTGGTGATCGCCACTTTGGTTGCGTTCTTCGGTGGCCTTTGGGCGACCCGCGTGATGACTGCAGGGCAAGAGGATCACGATCCGTCCGAGATTGTTATAGATGAGGTCGCGGGCCAGTTCATCGCGCTTTGGGCGGTTTCCTACCCCTCATGGGCGCATGGGATCGACATCACCGCACTCTGGCCCGGTTGGATTGCCGGCTTCCTGCTATTCCGGCTATTCGACATCACCAAGCCCGGTCCGGTTGGTTGGGCCGACCGCAAGGGGGATGCGATGGGCGTTATGCTGGACGATGTAATCGCCGGGGTATTCGCCGCCATTGGTGTGATACTGCTGGCCGGGCTTGCACATGGAGTTCTTGGGCTATGAACGTGACTGACCTGCTTGACCGCGCCAAGGTGCAAGGGGTGATGATCGCCACCGCCGAAAGCTGCACAGGGGGCATGGTGGCCGCGGCGCTGACCGACATTCCCGGAAGCTCGGCGGTGGTTGACCGCGGTTTCGTCACGTACACCAACACAGCCAAGCAACAGATGCTGGGTGTTCAGGTCGGGACGCTGGACGCCCATGGCGCAGTCTCGGAACAGGTCGCCCGCGAGATGGCCGAAGGCGCGTTAGAGCATTCAGAGGCGCAACTGGCCGTGTCCATTACCGGTATCGCAGGACCCGGCGGGTCCGAGTTCAAACCCGAAGGGCGCGTGTGCTTCGGACTAGCTGCCAGTGGAACACCAACGCACGTTGAAACCATCGAATTCGGCGCGCTCGGCCGTGACAAGGTTCGCGTTGCCGCGCGCGATCACGCGTTGAACTTGCTTTCAACTGGGCTTTTCACACTCGCCCAAAAATAAGGCATTTTACCAGAATTGATGCGCATTTAACCATCACTTCACAAAAAGCCCCCAAATTAGGCGGGCTTTTCGATCATTGCCTCTTTTTTCCACGCTCCCCCTCCGCTTCAAGCCCCGCCACACATGCTGATGAGGAGAGCGGCCAATGAATGGAGCCGATACCGCCTGGATCATAGTTGCAACCGCACTGGTCCTTTTCATGACACTTCCGGGCCTGGCCCTGTTCTATGGCGGCCTTGTGCGCGCCCGCAACGTGCTGAGTGTTTTCATGCACTGTTTCTCGATCGCCTGTTTGATGAGCATTCTGTGGCTGGTCGCGGGCTACTCGATTGCATTCGGCGACGGCGGGTCGGGGCTTTGGGGCGGTCTGGGCAAAGCCTTTCTGAACGGCGTCGATGCAGACAGCCTTTCAGGCAATCTGCCCGAGGTCCTATTTTTTGCGTTCCAGATGACCTTCGCCATCATCACGCCCGCGCTGATCGTGGGTGCCTATGTGGAACGCGTTGGTTTTGGCTTCGTGCTGACCTTCTCGGGCCTGTGGATGCTGCTGTGCTATGCGCCGGTGGTGCATTGGATCTGGGGCGGCGGCATCCTGACAGATGGCGGTATTCTGGGTGAGGTCGGTGTGCGCGACTTTGCAGGCGGTATCGTGGTGCACGAAACCGCAGGTCTGGCCGCGCTGATCATTGCCGTGGTGCTTGGTCCCCGCCTTAATCGTACGACGCCGCCGCACAACCCCGGATTCGTGATGGTTGGCGCCGCGATGCTGTGGGTCGGCTGGTTCGGCTTCAACGGCGGGTCGCAACTGGCCGCTGACGGCGGTGCCGCGATGGCAATGACCGTGACGCATATCTCGGCCGCGACCGCCTCGCTGACATGGGCGCTGTACGAGCGGATCAAGTACGGCAAAGCCTCGATGGTTGGTCTGGTCACCGGTACGATTGCGGGTCTGGCGTCAATCACCCCGGCTTCGGGCTATGTCGATCCGGTGCAGGCGTTGATCATCGGCGCTGTCGCAGGTGTGTTGTGCCAAGAGGCTGTCAATGTCATCCGCAACGTACTGAAAATCGACGACACGCTGGATGTATTTGCCGTCCATGGTGTCGGAGGCATTTTCGGCACCATCATGATCGCCGTGTTCGGCCTTGGCGCCTGGACCGCCCAGTTGGGCGGGCTGGTTATCGTGGGTGCCTTTACGGCAGTTGTCACATTTGTGTTGATCAAGGTGGTTGCGCTGATCACCCCGCTTCGCGTAGACGCCGAGACCGAAACAAACGGCCTCGACCTGTCGGTACATGGCGAGCGGGCCTATGACATGAGCAGCTAAGCCCACCTTGGCGCTCGGGCCCTTTTGGGCCATGGCGGGCCTCGCATCTGCGGGGTCCGCTTTTCTTTTGCCCGCCCTCTCGACTCTGGGTGGCGGAGCACGTTATCAGCCCGCAACCTGTTTTCAGCCCAGAGGTTTGCACCATGATCCCCAGCTCGTACCCCGACAGCACCGAAATCGCCCGCCTGACCGCGCGGATGCTGCTGGAGATCAAAGCCGTCCACTTCAATTCCCGTGAACCGTTCACACTGGCCTCGGGCCTGCCCAGCCCAACCTATATCGACTGCCGCAAGCTGATTTCATACCCGCGCATCCGGTCGACCTTGATGGATTTCCTGACCGTTACCGTGATGCGGGACGCGGGGTTCGAAGCGTTTGACAACATCGCGGGTGGAGAAACCGCAGGCATCCCGTTTGCCGCCATGGTGGCCGAACGCATGGCCCTGCCCATGACCTATGTACGCAAAAAGCCCAAAGGTTATGGCCGCAATGCCCGGATTGAGGGCGCGATGTCCGAGGGTGAGCGCGTCTTGCTGGTCGAAGACCTGACTACCGATGGAGGTTCCAAACTGTCATTCGTCGACGCGATCCGCGATACGGGTGCCACCTGCGGCCATACCGCAGTAATCTTCTACTATGGTATCTTCCCCGAGACCGAGAAAACCCTGGGCGACCATGGCGTGAAGTTGCATCACCTGTGCACCTGGTGGGATGTTCTGGCCGAAGCAAAGGCGCAGAAAGCCTTTGACGCTGAGACACTTGATGGCGTCGAAGCCTTCCTGAATGACCCGCGTGGATGGCAGGAAACCCACAAAAGCTGATAATCCACCTGTGCATAAGCTGGGGGTAACTCGGCGTAGAATCGCCCCAAGACGCTTGCATCTAGTGTCGCCGACTGGATGGCGCACTAAATGTTGCGCGGCGCAGCGTTCTTTGGCAAAGTTGTCCAAACTTATCCCAAGCTGAAGCTGAGTTATACGCAACTTATCTTCAGAGATTTACAGATGGCCCAACGGGTGCCGGATTGATTAGAACTGTCGCACGGGCAGCGGGGACAAAATGAACGAGATTAGCAGCATCGAGCAGGCAGCGGCGCAGATTCAGAACGCCGAAACCATGCCGCACTCTATCGAGGCCGAGCAGCAGCTTCTGGGCGCGATCCTGACGAATAATGATCTGTATGACCGGGTGGCCTCGATCATCGGGGCCGAGCATTTCTATGACCCGGTTCACGCCCGCATATATGAGGTCGCCGCCAATCGCATCGCCAAGAATGCGCTGGCATCCCCCGTCACGTTGAAATCCTTCATGGCCGAGGATGAAGGCCTGAAGGAACTGGGTGGCCCCGCCTATCTGGTCAAACTGGCGGGTGCGTCGATCAGTGCCTTTGCCGTGCATGACTATGCCCAGATGATCTATGACCTCGCCATTCGGCGCGAGCTGATCCGACTGGGCCGCGACATCTCGGACAAGGCGGCGCGGGTCGATGTATCAAGCGAACCTAAAGAACAAATCGTCGAGGCCGAGCAACAGCTTTATCAGTTATCCGAGCAGGGCCAGACCGAACAGGGATTTCAGTCCTTCCTCAAGGCGGTCACAGAAGCCGTCAACGTCACCAACGAAGCGTACCAGCGCGGTGGTGGCATGGCGGGGATTTCCACCGGTCTGGCCGACTTGGACAAACAACTTGGCGGCCTACACCCATCCGACCTGATCATTCTGGCGGGGCGTCCGTCGATGGGGAAAACCTCATTGGCGACCAACGTGGCATTCAACGTGGCCAAGGCGTACAAACGCGGCACCAAATCGGACGGATCCGAAGGAGCGGTTGACGGCGGCGTGGTCGGGTTCTTCTCGCTGGAAATGAGCGCCGAGCAGTTGGCTGGCCGGGTTCTGGCAGAAGCCTCGGAAATTTCCAGCCACAAGATCCGTCAGGGCGACATGACGGAATCCGAGTTCCGCCGTTTCGTGGACGCCGCGAAGGAGTTGGAAGCCTGCCCGTTGTTCATCGACGACACCCCAGCCCTGCCGATCTCACAACTTGCCGCCCGCGCGCGGCGATTGAAGCGGACACATGGGCTGGACCTGCTGGTGATCGACTATTTGCAACTCTGCCGGGGTATGTCCGACAACCGGGTGAACGAAATTGCCGAGATTTCGATGGGCATGAAGGCCATCGCCAAGGAATTGAACATCCCGGTCATCGCTCTGTCGCAGCTTTCCCGTCAGGTCGAAAGCCGAGACGACAAGCGCCCGCAACTGTCGGACCTGCGGGAATCGGGCTCGATCGAACAGGACGCCGACGTGGTGATGTTCGTGTTCCGCGAGGAATATTATAAGGAACGCGAAAAGCCCGGCGATCATGAGCTGGAAAAGATGGAAGAGTGGAAGCAAGCGATGGAGCGTCTGCACGGTAAGGCCGAAGTCATTGTCGGCAAGCAGCGACACGGTCCCATCGGCACCGTCGAACTGTCGTTCGAAGCGCAATTCACCCGCTTTGGCAATCTGGTCAAACCCTGGCAGCAGGACGGCCAGATCGAGGGTTACTGACCTACCACAGCTCGGGCTTATCAAATGCAGGAACGCAGCGCGACGGACCAGAAAGAGGTGCCGCGTCGCCCTCAGTCAGCGACTGCCCAATCCATCCGTGCGGTTGGCTCAAAGTCTGGGGCGGTCGGGCAAAATCCTGAGCCATCGGTTTGAACCCTGTTTTTCCGTAATAGGCAGGATCGCCGTAAGATATCGCAAAATCAACGCCTTGCCCCTTCAAGTCGTCCAGCGCAAATCGGATCAACCTCTGCCCGATCCCCGCTTTCTGGTGATCGGTTTTTACAGCGACTGGTGACATCAAAACGACGTTTCGCGGGTCTTCATCGTAAAACAGGCGCGAAAAGAGGATGCACCCCAAAAGCTCTTCACCTTCGCTGGCCAGATAGCAGCGCAGATCATCATCATCGGACGTCGCCATCAAATCCTGCACCAACGACGTCAATGCCTTGCCTTCGGCGACTCCCTCCGAGGCTGTGAAAACGGCCCCGTAAAACGGTGGTATTTGCACCTCAAAACCGGCGTATCCCGACGTAAATTTGATCATGTTCGCCCTTTTCCCGCAGTCGCAGCCCAAGTGAACGATTCCCATGGCTGACCGCTGTTGATCACAGGTTAAACACAATAGAGCACCCGTAAAAACGAAAACCCGACCGGCAAATTGGCGCGCCCGTTTCGAAATACTGGCCGCATGCCGCCCACGTTCCCGTCAATCGAGGCAATAATCGGCGCGTACCCCCTTGACCTGCCGCGATCCAATGTCATGAACAGAGCCATGAGTACCGCACGTTTGACGATCAACCTTCATGCGCTGGCCAGCAATTGGCAGGCGCTCGACGCGAAAACCAATGTCGAGACCGGAGCCGTGGTCAAGGCCGACGCGTATGGCCTTGGGGCCGAGCCCGTTTCGGCAACGCTGGCCGAAGAAGGCGTGCGCAAGTTCTTTGTGGCGGCCGCGGAAGAAGGGGCCGCCGTCCGTCAGGCCGTCGGTCCTGTGCCAATGATCGGCGTGTTCTCGGGCCACATGGAAGGCGACACAGATCTGTTGCGCGACCATGACCTGACACCTTTGATCAATTCACCAGAGCAGTTCCTGCGCCATGTCGAAGCCCTGCCCGATCAGGCGTTCGGTGTTCAACTGGACAGCGGTATGAACCGTCTTGGCCTTGAGCCCGCGGATTGGGCGGAACTGCGCCCCAGGATCGAGCCGATGAAACCGCTTGTGGTCATGTCGCATCTGGCGTGCTCGGACGAGCCTGACCACCCCATGAACCAGCAGCAGTTGCGCACCTTCCGCGAGATGACCGATGGAATTTCCGCGCCGCGTTCGCTGGCGGCCACTGGGGGAACGCTGCTTGGCCCCGAATTCCATTTCGACTTTTGCCGCCCGGGGATCGGTCTGTACGGTGGAATGCCCTTCGCTGAAGCGAAACCGGTGGTGACCGTAGACTTGCCTGTCATTCAGGTTCGCCAACTGGCAATTGGAGAAACGGTTGGCTATGGCAACAGTTGGACGGCCCGGCGGCCCTCGCGCATTGCAACAGTCGCGGCGGGATATGCGGATGGGCTGCACAGGGCGATTGGCGGCGGGATCGACGCGTTTGCCGGCGGTCAGCCCTGCCCGGTCGTTGGACGCATTTCGATGGACCTGATTACCGTCGATGTCACCGATTTGCCCAATGACCCCGAGCGTATGCGTATCCTGAACGGTCACCAGACTGTCGATGATCTGGCCGAGGCCGCTGGCACCATCGGATATGAAATCCTTACATCGTTGGGCGCGCGATATTCCCGAGGCTACGTGGAATGAGTGCGCTGGACTTGCTGGGCGGTCTTGGGCGCGCAGTGCTGACCCTGCTTGCGACTTTTGGCAAGGTGGCCTTGTTTACCGTTGATGCCATCTCGCACATCTTTAGGCCGCCATATTATCCGCGCGAATTTGCCGTTGCGCTGATGAATATCGGATGGCTGTCTTTGCCCGTTGTTGGATTGACCGCCATCTTCACCGGCGGTGCGCTGGCGCTGCAAATCTATGCAGGCGGTGCGCGTTTCAACGCCGAGGCCGTGGTACCGCAAATCGTTGCAATAGGCATGGTGCGCGAGCTTGGTCCGGTTCTGGTCGGCCTGATGATCGCCGCCCGTGTTACCTCGTCCATCGCGGCTGAGATTGCGACCATGAAGGTGACCGAACAGATCGACGCGTTGGTGACACTGTCGACCCATCCGATGAAATACCTGACCGCACCCCGCGTTCTGGCCGCGCTAATTACCGTGCCCCTGCTGGTAGGCATTGGGGATATCATCGGCATCGCCGGAGGGTATGTCGTCGCGACCGAGAATCTGGGCTTCAACGCAGCGACCTATCTGCAAAACACGGTCAATTTTCTTGAAACACGCGACATTGTCTCGTCGCTGGTCAAAGGGGCGGCTTTTGGCCTGATCGCGGCAATCATGGGCTGCTACTACGGCATGAATTCGGGGCGCGGCGCGCAAGGCGTCGGTCGGGCGACCAAATCATCGGTCGAATCTGCTGCAATCATGATTTTGGCCGCAAACTTCATTCTGACAGGGGTGTTCTTCTCGGTATGATCAGGATGGAAAATGTACACAAAGCCTTTGGCTCCAATCAGGTTCTGCGCGGCACGAGCCTAGATATCCCCAAGGGCACCTCGATGGTCATCATCGGCGGGTCGGGCACCGGCAAGTCCGTGGCGCTGAAATGTATTCTTGGCCTGATCAAACCCGACAGTGGCATGATCTATGTTGACGGCAAGGACGCGACAAAGGGCGACCGGGATGCGTTTCTGGCGCGGTTCGGGATGCTGTTTCAGGGGGCAGCGTTGTTTGACTCGCTCCCCGTCTGGCAAAACGTTGCCTTCCGCCTGCTGCGTGGCCCGTTAAAACGCCCCCCGGAATATGCGCGCGAGATTGCGATCGAGAAACTGCGCCGGGTTGGTCTGAAATCCGACGTGGCCGACCGGTTCCCGTCTGAGCTGTCGGGCGGGATGCAGAAACGCGTGGGCCTCGCCCGCGCCATCGCCGCCGAGCCCGAGATCATCTTTTTCGACGAACCCACAACCGGGCTGGACCCGATCATGTCCGGCGTCATCAACGACCTGATCCGCGAAATCGTGACTGAGATGGGCGCGACGGCCATGACCATCACCCACGACATGAGCTCGGTCCGCGCGATTGCCGACAATGTGGCGATGCTGCACGGAGGCGTCATCCAATGGACCGGTCCGGTTGAGAAGATGGATGCGTCCGGCGATCCGTACGTGGAGCAGTTTATTAGTGGGAGCGCAGAGGGGCCGATTGAGGCAGTGCGATAATGTCGCCATCAGGCTTCTTGCGCTGGGAATCCGTAGTTTTCTTACTGCCGGTTTTCGCTCTATTTCTGATCGCGCTTGCTAGCGTCATTTCACTCGTTAGAAACCACCGACGCCCACTTGCAGTATATTTACTACTCGTCGTCGGTGTCATTAGCTATCTGATCTTCATCGCCCAATCTTCCGCGGAAACAATAGACGGTGGTCCCGCGGTTTTTGCAGTAGCTTTTCTAATGATGGGCATTTCTTTCTTAGGCCCAATACTGCTGTCCATCGGGCTGATAGGAATTATCAAAGAAGCTCAAACGAGTATTAGGGTTATATGCGTTTCTTCTTTAGGATTGGTTTGGCTTTACGTCATTTGTTTAATTGCGTTGATGCTATTTCGTTAAGCAAGATAGTGTGACTGCCTATGCCCCTCCGCCTCGCCACCCTCTCGCTCCTCATCCTCTACCCCATCGCGTGGTTTGCCCCACTGATGCGAGCCGGTCTCCTCCCCATTTTCGGCCTGTCCGAAATCAGCGTCATTACCGGCCTCCAATCCCTGTGGAAATCCGATATCTTCCTTGCGCTGATCGTCACCGTCTTTGCCCTGTTCGCGCCCTATATCAAGACGATTGGCACGGCTCTGGTGCAGTGGGACCTGCTGGACGCCCGCGTTCAACCCGCGCTCAATATCATGGGGAAACTGGCGATGGCCGACATCTTCCTGATCGCGCTTTACATCACGTTGGCCAAGGGCATTTCCTATGCCACGATCGAAACCGCTTGGGGATTGTACTTGTTTACAGCCTGCATTCTGGCCTCAATCGCGCTGGGATACATTACGGAAATGACATCCAATTCACGAAAACCTCAGACCTAATTGATTGAAAACCTTCATCTGGGTATCATCTTAATATTTCGAGCAGCAACAATTAGTAGTTTCAGGTCCGCAGCGGATCAATCTGCGTGTGTTAATTGCATCCCGCTCTGGCCTGGTTTGTACCGGTTTGAGAAGGAGTTCGTCTATCATGACCGCCCTCCATAATATGACTTTGCAATTTCAGAATGCGTTTTTAAGACTTACTTTTTTGCTGATTTGTGCTGCGGCACTGTTCTCTGTTTCAACGACAATACTTTCTGCGTTCGGCGTACTGCCATGGTTGTCCATGCAAGCCGGTTTTGGCACGGGAACCTATGTTGATGCGGGTATGTTCATACAGATTGGACTGACCGCACTGATTCTCATGCTGGCGTTCTATCTGCCGGCAAATGCGCGAATGATGGCGCTGGAAAACGCCCATCGGAAGTTTTCGTTGAACATGCAGGACATCTCTTACGCGTACCAGTTGGCGCATGCGGCTGACCGTGGGGATACCTTTCTGCTGTCCTCGGAATTCGATGCGGTCAAGGAACGGATGGCGTTTCTGCGCCACCATCCCGACCTGCAATCGCTTGAACCGGAAATCCTGGAACTGGCCGCACAGATGAGCCAGATCAGTCACGAGCTGGCTGAAACCTATGGCGACGCCAAAGTTTCCCGCGCGCGTATGTTCCTGCAGCAACGTCAGGAAGAGATCGAGCAATTCCAGCAGCGGATCGGCGACGCACAGACCATCCAGCAGGAACTGCGTCAGTGGACGCGCGATATCGAAATCGAAGAATCCATCGCCAAGTCTCAGCTCGCTCGGCTGCGCGATGAGTTGTTCGAACTTCTGCCAGAGCTGTCAGCCCAATTGCAGACACCGCCCGAAGATCGTGAAACTTCGGCATCCAGCGTTATTGCAATGTCACCACCACGCGCGGCGGAATAGGCGCGTCAGCGCCTGCTGTGGACGATGACCCGTCGGGTCTGAGGACGCAGCCCGCCACCGTCGGAGAGGAAAGCCCATAAGGGCTTGAAGAACCGACCGTCCTCGGGCACCAAGGACGGCATGGCGAAGACGACTTCTTTTTCTTGCTCGGCCTGTGGTGCCACCCATTCCCGTTGGTCCGGGCGATGCGACAGTTGCGGCGAATGGAACACGATTGCGCAGGATGTCCCCCTTTCTGCTGGCCCGGCAAAAAAATCCCTCGGCGGCAAGCGCGGCCAGCCCATCGCACTCACGGACCTGTCGACCGAGGAAACACCCCCGCCCCGCACGCTATGCGGGGTTGATGAACTGGACCGTGTTCTGGGTGGTGGCCTTGTTCCGGCCTCGGCTTTGCTGGTGGGCGGTGATCCCGGTATCGGCAAGTCGACCCTGCTGCTGCAGGCTGCCGCCCGGTTCTCGCGCGCTGGCGTCAAGACCATCTATGTGTCCGGCGAAGAAGCCAGCGCACAGGTGCGGATGCGCGCGCGTCGCCTTGGGCTAGAAGACGCACCGGTGCAACTGGCGGCGGAAACCAATCTGCGCAACATCCTGACCACGCTCGAGGCTGAAAAGCCCGGCCTTGCCATTATCGACTCGATTCAGACCATGTGGGCCGACAATGTCGACAGCGCCCCCGGCTCGGTGTCACAAGTAAGGGCTGCAGCGCATGAATTGACCACGTTTGCGAAACGACACGGGATTTCGATCATCATGGTCGGCCACGTCACGAAAGAGGGTCAAATCGCAGGTCCGCGGGTCGTCGAACATATGGTCGATACGGTGCTGTATTTTGAGGGCGAACGCGGTCATCAGTTCCGTATCCTGCGCGCGGTCAAGAACCGTTTTGGCCCTGCAGATGAGATCGGCGTGTTTGAAATGACGGGCAAAGGTCTGGCTCAGGTCACGAACCCTTCTGCCTTGTTTTTGTCCGAGCGTGGCGCACCCAGCCCCGGTTCGGCAGTATTCGCGGGGATCGAAGGCACGCGCCCAGTTTTGGTTGAATTACAAGCACTTGTCGCGCCCTCCCCACATTCTCAGCCGCGGCGTACCGTTGTAGGTTGGGACAGTGGGCGACTGGCTATGATCCTGGCCGTGCTAGAGGCGCGGTGCGGAGTACCATTTACAGGGTTGGATGTTTACCTCAACGTGGCTGGCGGCCTGAAAGTCAGCGAACCCGCAGCCGACCTTGCGGTTGCGGCCGCATTGCTCAGCGCGCGCGAGGACTCTGCCCTGCCCGCAGACACGGTCGTGTTCGGAGAAATCTCGTTATCCGGGGCACTTAGGCCAGCCTCTCAAACCGAAAATAGGTTGAAAGAAGCCCAGAAACTTGGTTTCACATCAGCCATAGCTCCGGCAGGTGGCAAAACAGGTAGTGTGGCAGGTCTGACACTCACCCGACCCTCTGATTTGGTAGGGTTTGTTGGCGAAACCTTCGGAGCAGGTTAAGGTAACGCCTTGAGAGGCTGAAAAAAATACAGGCGAGGGCCATGGAAGGTTTTACTATTATTGATGGGGTGGTTGCCCTGATTGTCGTGGTGTCGGGCCTTTTGGCCTATTCCCGCGGCCTTTTGAGAGAAGTTCTGGCGATTGCGGGTTGGGTCGCAGCTGCCGTTCTTGCCTTTATTTTCGCACCCCAAGTCGTGCCGCTGATAAAAGAAATTCCCGTCGTTGGTGATTTCCTGCGCGACAGTTGTGAATTGTCGGTCATAACCGGGTTCGCAGCCGTATTTGCAGTGGCTTTGATTGTGGTCAGCATATTTGCGCCCCTGTTTTCCTCGGTCGTGCAACGCTCGGCGCTGGGTGGTCTTGATCAGGCACTTGGGTTCTTTTTCGGCATCGCGCGCGGCATCTTGTTGGTCGCCATCGCGTTCTTCGTCTACGACACGGTCATGACTGGCCAATCCTATACCATCGTGGATGAGAGCCGTTCAGCCAAGGTTTTCGAACAATTCGGGGAAAAGATCGAAGAGCAAAACCCCGAGGCCGCTTTGGGTTGGGTCACCCAGCAATACGAAGAACTGGTCGCAAGCTGCACAGAAGGGTCAACCCCCACCGAAAGCTCTACTCCGACCGAAGAAACGACGACACCAACAACGAACGAATAACAAAAAAGCCCGGCTCAGACCGGGCTTTTTCTTTGGCCGTAAGGCTTTGCTTCAGGTGAAGCCTTCGCCAGCGCAGACCGTACAGCGGACGTTCTTTAGGCCGAAACAGCCCGTACAGTTGCTGTAGACAGGTTTTCCATAGACATCGCGGCTTTTGACAACCTCGCCCGCCCCATTGCAAATCGGGCAAGGGGCGCGCCCCATACCACGACAACGATGGCACCGCCGCTTGGACGGCTCTTCTTTTTTTTGTCCTTGTTTGTGCTGCCACATGTTTCAAAACCCTGCCCGATATTTTTCTTTATCAGACAATCATTCTTGCGGAATTGACAGCATAAGCCGCACCGCACGTCACCTTTTGATGCGCATTGTGACAAAATCCACCTGCGTCAAATCGCAAATGTGATCCTTTGATGACACCGGCACCGTAAGGCATTATGTGAGAGCCGAACTGACATGGAATCGGAGCCACCGATCTTGCTGTATCTGTTTTTCTTCGCGCCAACCCTTCATGACGCGGGCGCGTCTGACCCTTGGATTGGTCGGGCATCACAAAGCATAGATACTCCCATGCGCCCGTTCCAAACCGCGTCGCACGTCAAAACGTCATAGAAATTGGAGCCCGTACATGTGTGGGATTTTGGGGATCGCAAGCAGAACGCATGATGTGTTTGCGGAAATCTATGACGGGCTGCTGATGTTGCAGCACCGGGGTCAGGATGCCTCGGGGATCGTCACCTATACCGGAGAGTTCTTTCGCGAGAAAAAGGCCAACGGTTTGGTCAAGGACGTGTTCAACGCCAAGGACGCGGAAACCCTGCTGGGCAAGGTCGGGATTGGCCACGTCCGTTATCCGACCGCCGGGTCGCTCAGCGCGTCTGAGGCGCAGCCATTCTTCGTGAACGCACCCTACGGCATCTATCTGGTCCACAACGGCAACATCACCAATACCGCCCAACAGCGTGCAAAGGTAACGGGCAAGTACAGCCGCCACCTGCGCACGACATCAGATTCCGAGATTTTGCTGAACGTTTTGGCCGACAAAGTGGCCGATGCCATCAAAGTTAACGGCAATGCGGATCCAATCCGCAACATCTTCGCCGGTGTGAAGATGACGATGGAGCGTGTTCAGGGCGCTTATTCCGTCATTTGCCTGATCGCCGGGGTCGGCATGTTGGCGTTTCGTGACCCGCATGGCATCCGCCCGCTGTCCGTTGCGATCCGCAAGGAAGGTGGCAACGGGGATGACTATGCCTTTGCCTCGGAAGATGTTGCTTTTGGGATCAACGGGTTCAGCAAGTTGCGTGACCTGCGTCCAGGCGAAGCGATCTTGATCGACCTTGACGGAAACAAACACGAGTTTCAGGCCGTCGAAGGCAAGTTGACGCCCTGTATCTTTGAATATGTGTACCTTGCTCGTCCGGATTCGTTGCTGGACGGCGTATCGGTTTACAAAACCCAGATGCGCATGGGGCAGACTCTGGCCAAACAAATTCAGGACTCAGGGCTTGAGATTGACCGGATCATCCCGGTTCCCGACAGCGCCCGCCCTGTCGCGCTTGAGGCTGCGAAAATCACTGGTATTCCCTATCGCGAAGGTTTGGTGAAAAACCGCTATGTCGGGCGTACTTTCATCATGCCCGGTCAGGAAGAGCGTCAGAAATCCGTGCGCCGCAAGCTGAACGCTGTACCGCTGGAATTCGATGGGCACAACGTGCTGCTGATCGACGACTCCATCGTGCGCGGCAACACGATTAAAAAGATCGTACAGATGTGCCGTGAGGCCGGTGCGAAGAAGGTCTATATCGCCAGCGCCTCGCCTCCGGTGAAATACCCCAACGTCTATGGGATCGACATGCCCACCAAGCATGAATTGATCGCCAACGGTAAAGAGATCGAAGAAATTCGGCAGGAGTTGGGTGCAGACGCTTTGTTCTATCAGCACCTCGACGACCTGATCTGGGCGGCGAAGGAAGGCAACCCCGAGATCGAAGCATTTGACTGTTCATGCTTTGACGGCAAGTACATCACCGGCAGCGTCAGCGAAGACTATTTAGACACGCTGGAAAACAGCACTCGGGTCAGCAAAAAGCGCGAGGACATGCAGATACCGGGCGGGTCGTGGAACGCGGCCAAGCTGGCCTCTGGCTAAGAGCTACATCGCGAATCAGTTGTGACAATGGCCCGCATTGCTTAGGCGATCGGGCCATTTTTGGTGCCCATCGAGGGAACGATTGGTTGATTTCCGCGCACAACCCTCTGGCGAAGGAGGCGCATTCGCAATGGGTTCGCTAGGCCGGCCTGGGATGTGACGGAACGGCCTGACAACCGCATCTTTTGTTCCGGCCGCGCCTTTGATAGCCCCCTGTCACCAACCACTCAACATAAGGGGTTGGGGTCATGCGCCCCGGCCGCAGTTCATGTCAAACGCCACCGTCAAAAGCGCTGCCACGCAGAAGGGCGCGTTAAAAAAGAACTCAGTTTCCTTACTTGGAATTTTTGGCTCCAAAGCCGATATGCGTGCTTTGGTGCGCTTGTCATCAGGCCGCGTGAAAGAGGTCAAACCGGGTAGCCGTATTGCTTCGGGCACCGTGGTCGCCATTGATGACGAGGGAGTGATGCTGCGACAAAGCGGCCAAACCAAGCGGATCGCCATCCCCGGCAGCTAATCCTGTCTTGACGCTTTGCGCCCAGGGGTCCAAACCGCATCCATGACCGATCAGACCAAAATCGCCCTTATCACCGGGGCCTCGCGCGGCCTGGGTGCTGCTTTAGCCGAGGCCCTCGCGCCGGAGTATCACATTGTTGCCGTCGCCCGCACGACCGGCGGGTTGGAAGAACTGGACGACCGCATTCAGGCCAAAGGTGGCTCAGCGACGCTGGCCCCCATGGATATCGCCGATCCAAACGCAATGGCCACCCTGTGCCGCAGCATCCATGACCGTTGGGGCAAGGTGGACTTGTGGGCGCATACTGCTATCCACACCTCGGCGCTGACACCCGTTCATTTTGTAGATCCCAAAGAATGGACAAAGGCCGCAAGCATCAACGCGACGGCGACGTCCATACTGATCCCATACGTGGCTCCTTTGTTGGGTGAAACCGGGCATGCCGTGTTTTTCGACGATCCAAAGGCGGGCCAGAAATTCTATGGTATCTATGGTGCGACCAAAGCGGCCCAGATCGCGTTGGCGCGTAGTTGGGCAGCCGAAACCGAACGCACCGGTCCACGCGTTTCCATCGTTGAGCCCGCGCCAATGCCAACGGCGGTTCGGGCCAGATTCCACCCCGGTGAGGATCGCGCCGCGCTGACACCCACGGCAGACGAAGCCGCGCGGATATTGGCTCTGCTCTAGGAATGGCCCTTTCGGGCCATGCCTCTGGCGGGGATATTTTCAGCCAGATGAAGCGGGCGGATCAGCCTATGTGGGTGCCGGTGCGCCCTGCCAGATCGACGAAAAATTGCCACGCCACGCGGCCCGAGCGCGCGCCACGTGTGGCCTGCCATTCGATCGCTTCGGCGCGTAAGGTGTCTGCGTCGACCGAGACTCCGTAGGCGGTGCAATAGCGGTCGATCATGGCGAGGTATTCGTCCTGATCACAGGGGTGGAAGCCCAGCCACAGCCCGAAGCGATCCGACAGTGAGACCTTTTCCTCGACCGCCTCGGACGGGTTGATGGCGCTGGAGCGTTCGTTTTCGATCATGTCCCGTGGCATCAGGTGGCGGCGGTTCGAAGTAGCATAGAAAACAACGTTTTCCGGGCGGCCTTCGATGCCGCCATCCAACACGGCCTTGAGCGACTTGTAATGCTGATCATCATGGCTGAACGAGAGATCGTCACAGAACAGGATGAACCGGTACGGCGCGGCGCGCAAATGGTTCAGCAGGCGCGCGACCGAGCTCATATCCTCGCGCTGGAGTTCCACCAATTTCAGGTTGGGATGGTCGGATTGCAAGGTGCCGTGGACCGCTTTGACAAGGCTGGATTTTCCCATCCCGCGCGCTCCCCACAGAAGCGCATTGTTGGCTTTGAATCCGGATGCAAAACGCCGCGTGTTGTCCAGCAGCGTGTCTCGGGACCGGTTGATCCCAACCAGTAGGTCCAGATCAACCCGGTTGACCTTGGTCACCGGCTCAAGCCAGTCGGGGTCCACATTCCAGACAAAGGCTGGGGCCGCACTGAAATCAGGTGCGGCCAAGGGTGCTGGGGCCATCCGTTCCAGAGCGTCAGCAATGCGGTTCAGGGCTTGGTCGTCCATGGAGGCCTCCGGTCTTGTCGTCGGGATTTCAAACCATGTTCTGGCTTGCGCAACAAGGTCCAGAAAAGAAAAAGGCGCGCCCAGCGGTGGCGCGCCTGATTTTCAGCTCAAAGTGCGGTTATTTACCGTCTTCGTCGCGAATGATCTCGGCATCCGCCTCTTCTTCATCATCATCGTAATAGCCATCGGCGCGCAGCTGTTCCTCGCGCTTTTTCTCGACGCGGGCGACGAGGAAGATCGAGATTTCATACAGCCCGTAGACCACCACAAACAAAATGACCTGAGTGATCACGTCCGGCGGAGTCACCAGCGCGGCCAGCACCAGAATGGCGACCACGGCGTATTTGCGGACTGATCCCAGACCTTCGGCCGTCACCAGTCCCGCCTTCCCCATCAGGGTCAGCAGAACCGGCAGTTGAAAGCACAGGCCAAAGGCCACAATGAACTTGATCGTCAGATTCAGATACTCCTGCGCCGAGCCTTGGAAAACCACGCTCAGTGGGGCGGCAGTTGCTCCTTCGGTCACTGCCTCACCTTCGGCCCCGAACTGCTGGAACCCAAGGAAGAAGTCATAGGCCAACGGCGTAACGACGTAGAAGGCAAAACTTGCACCCAGCAGGAACATGAAGGGCGAGGCCAGCATGAACGGCAGGAACGCGTTCTTTTCGGATTTATACAACCCCGGAGCAACGAACCGCCACATCTGCATCCCGATATAGGGGAACGCGAGAATGAACCCGCCAAGCAGCGAGACCTTGATGGCCACAAAGAAACCTTCCTGCGGCGAGATGAAGATCAGCCCGCAATCTTGCCCGCGTTCGGCCAGAACGTCACACAAGGGCCGTGTCAGGAAGTTGAATAGCGGGGTGGCCACCGTAAAGCAGATGATCATACCAATCAGAAACGCCACGACGCAGTGAATGAGCCGCGTGCGCAGCTCCGCCAGATGCTCGATCAATGGGGCCGAGCTGTCCTCGATCTCGTCGGTCTTGGTCATGTCTTGCTTTCGGTATTCAGCGCGGCCTCGGCTTCTTCCGCTTTGGCCAAAGCTTCAGCAGCTTCCTTGGCCTTGCGTTCGGCAGCCGCGCGCGCGGTCGAGGCCTGAATCTTTTTCGCCTGCTCTGCCCGTTCTGCCGCCAGTTTGCCGGTTTCGCTGTCGGGGTCGAACTTGGTCGGATCCATGCTCTTGGCCATTTCCTGTGCGGCTTCTTTCACGCCGTCCATGGCTGTGCCAACCGGATTGGACGCCGCGTTCAGCCCCTTTTTGATTTCATTGACACCAGCCTGATCTGCGGCCTCGTTCATCGCACTGCTGAATTCGCGCGCCATACCACGTGCCTTGCCGACCCAACGGCCAACATTGCGGAACAGCACAGGCAGGTCCTTTGGGCCCACAACGATCAGGGCCACGATGCCAATGACCAGAAGCTCGGTCCAGCCCAGATCAAACATCTGGTCTTATGCCTTGTCTTTGTCAGTCTCGGGCGTGACGTCCTTTGCCAGCTCGGACGCGTCCTGTTCCAACTCATCCGCGCCTTCTTTGACGCCCTTTTTGAACGAAGTGATACCTTTACCCACTTCACCCATGAGCGAGCTGATCTTGCCGCGGCCAAACAGCACCAGCACCACAACCGCAATCAGCAGAAGACCGGGAAGGCCGATATTGTTGAGCATGTCATATCTCCTTGTACATCGACGCACTGCGCCGGGAATGTGATCTGAGTTCGTGTCTACGCCCGGATCCCCGTTTGCAAAAGTGAAGGCTTGCAATTTGGGCAGTAAATTTGATCGCCATACGCGTATTTTTGAGACTCGCATTTTTCAACTGACAGGTTTATGTCAGTTGTAGTCGACTAGGCAAAGGACATCGAAACCTGGTCAACGGAGACTCAAATGACCCATGTTGCAGAAATCGTCACCTTCAGCCTCGCCAATGGCACCACGCCGGAAGAGTTTGTGAAACTCAGCCAGGCCTCCGAAGGCTTTGTTCGGTCTGCCCCCGGCTTCACCCACCGACACTTAAGTCAGGGCGAGGATGGCCGCTGGACCGACTACGTTGTCTGGACGGATATGAAAGCGGCCAAAGACGCCGCCGCGCAATTCCCGCAGCAGGACTTTTGCGCAGATCTGATGGCTGCGATCAATCCGGAAAGCCTCCAGATGCGCCATGAGAATGTGCTATGGAACATGACCGTCTGATCGCGGTCGGAACGGCGTGTCATGCGCCGCACTGACCGCCTGTTCGACATCATCCAGATTCTGCGCGACGGCAAACTGCACCGCGCGCAGGACATTGCGGACCGGCTTGAGGTGTCGGTTCGCACGATCTATCGCGACATGGATACTCTGGTCGCTTCGGGCGTCCCGGTCGAGGGAGAACGCGGCGTAGGCTACATGGTGCGCGAACAGATCACCCTGCCCCCCCTGAACCTGACCCCGGCCGAGCTTGAAGCACTGAACCTTGGCATGGCGATCGTGGCCGAAGCCGCCGACCCGGATCTGAAAGCCGCCGCCGAAACGCTGGCCGACAAGATTGATGCCGTATTGCCCACACAGGTCGTGGCCGAGGCCGACGCCTGGAAATTCGCCGTTTATCCCTTTGCCGATGCCGCGCGCGGGCTAGCGCATATGGCGCCAATCCGATCCGCCATCAAGTCGCGCCAAAAGCTCCACCTGTCCTACCGCCGCATCGACGGCGCGCTGACCGACCGCACGATCCGCCCCCTGCATATGGAGTACTGGGGCCGCGTCTGGACCCTGACAGCATGGTGCGAAGTACGAGCAGCCTTCCGCGTCTTCCGCGTAGACCTGATCGAATCCGTTCACCCCTTGCCAGAGATATTTGCCGACGAACCCGGCAAAAGACTGTGCGACTACGACCCCGAAGCGTGATCCGCGCTTCATCTGGCTAAAAATATCCCCACCGTAGGTATGGCCCGATCAGGGCCATTCTCTTTAGTTCAGGTATGGTTCCGGATCGACGGCTTCGAACCCTTTCCGAACCTCGAAATGGACATAGGCATTGTCGCCGCCACGCAATGCAGCAATCTTTTCGCCCCGGCGTACGCGATCACCCTTTTTCACCGTAATGTTTTCAACATTTGCATAAACGGTCAGCAAGTCGTTCTTGTGCTTCACCACGATGATCGGCACCTGATCAGCGTCTGCGGTGATCGCGGCCACCGTACCGGCTTCGGCGGCTTTCACCGCAGTTCCCGGTGCCGCCGCGATATCAATGCCCTCGTTCTTTCCCTTGTTATAGGTACGGATAATCGTCCCCGTGACGGGCAGACCCAACAGGGAGTTACTCTGGTTGGTTGGGGCTTCGGCCGTGACATCAGGTGCAGGCTTTGCTGGCGCGATCACTTCTTCCGGCAAAGGTTGCGTCGCGCTTGGCGGAGTGGGCGTCGGAGACCCCTGCCCCGGCTGCGTGACATTGGTTGCCGGTTGGCTTACCTGTTGCGGCGCAGGTTGGCTTTTGATCGGGATCAGCAGGAACTGCCCCTCACGCACGGTAAAGTCTGAATCCAAGCCGTTCCAATCGGCAAGCGCGTCCACCGGCACATCATAAAGCCTTGAGATCGTAAAGGCTGTTTCACCCCGCTTGACCTTGTGCCGGATCGGTTCTGGGCCAGCAGTTTCTGGGGCCGGGGCTGGTGCCGCGGCAGGTTGCGCAGGCTCCAGAGTCGACGTTCGAACAGACCCATCCGTCGGCGCGTCGTCAATAGCCGTTCCGGCGATCGTGGCGATATCCACCGTACTTGCGGCACCCACCGTCCGAGGCAGGGCGACAACCTCGCCATCACGCAGTGTGTCCGTCGGCTTGAGGCCGTTGAAGGTGGCAAGCTCGCCCTCAGGCAACCCGACCCGCGCGGCAACATCCCTCACCGTGTCACCACGGCGCGCTATGGCCACCTGATATGTTGGATAGCTGATCACGCCGCGTGCATCCGGCGCCGGACGGCTTGTCGTCGCGGATTGCGCCGCATCGGTTGTCGAAAACCCGCCGACCTGCCCGCGCAGATCATAGTCGAGCGGGCCTTCACATCCCGCCAAAAGGGCCAGAGCCGCGGCTCCGGTTGCGCAGCGTCGTATCGCTGACTTGGAAACTGCTCTCATTTTGCTGTCCTCATCACCTGCCCCTGTTGGCCGGGGTTCCGGTGTAATTGCAAAGTAATCCTTTACGCCCCTTCTTTTCCCAACCCCTCTAGCAGAGGCACGAAACGAACGGGCAACAATTCATCATAGTCCAGGCCGGTCTCGGTTCGCCGTACGCGGATCAACGTCTGAACCGCATCCGACTGCCCCACCGGTAAAACCATGATACCGCCGATTTTGAGCTGCGCCAAGAGCGGCCCGGGAGGGTCTTCCGCCGCCGCCGTCACAATGATGCGGTCGAACGGCGCCTGCTCCGGCAGGCCAAAGGATCCATCCGACAGCATTGCTGTCACGTTGGTCAGCCCCATATCGCGGAACAACTCCCCGGTTTCGCGGACCAGCCGCTTGTGACGCTCGACGGTGTAAACCCGGCGCGCCAGCTTGGACAGGACGGCGGCCTGATATCCTGACCCTGTGCCGATTTCCAAAACGGTATCGCGCGGCCGCACGTCCAGCGCCTGCGTCATAAGCCCAACTACTGACGGCTGACTTATTGTTTGACCACAGGCAATCGGCAACGGCGTGTCTTCATAGGCACGCTCAGAAAACAGGCCTTTGACGAACTTTCCACGATCAATCTGCTCCATCGCGGCCAGAACACGTGCATCCGTCACCCCGCGCGAGCGCAGGGCAAATAGAAATTGCATAATGGTTTCTGCGCTTGGTCCGCTCATTCGATCGACTTCAATGCCTCAAGCGTGTCATGCGCGGTCAGGTCCGCGCGCATCGGCGTAACCGAAATATAACCGGCCAGATTTACTGCGGCGTCCGTTCCGGGCGCGGTCGGGTTGTGCTGATAGCCCCCTTTGATCCACAAAAAGCGCCGCCCCGAAGGAGAGCTATGAGGTTCGACCGAGAAATGTGTATCCCGGCGGAACCCTTGCGGCGCGATCCGAGTACCTAGCACTTCATCCGCAGGAACCGGAGGGAAATTCACGTTATAAAACAGCCGGTAATCGCCCTGTTCTGCTGGGGTAGCATCCAGAATTTTCCGCACAAGGTCGGCGCCGTGCCGGGTTGCTGTCTCAAAGGGATCGTCCAGCCCAAGGTTGCGCGGGCCGAAATACTGCGACAACGCGATCGCTGGGATACCTTGTAAGGCGGCTTCCATCGCGCCGCCCACGGTTCCAGAATACAGCGTGTTTTCGGCCGAGTTGTTTCCACGATTCACACCCGACAAAACCAAATCCGGCGGCGCATCCTTCATCACGTCGTGCAAGCCAGCCAGCACGCAATCGGCTGGCGACCCTTCAGCCGCAAACCGACGTTCACCCAACTGGGCCATCATCATCGGATGCGTATAGCTGATGCAGTGACCAACGCCGGATTGTTCGAATGCCGGCGCGACGACCCAAACCTCCCCATCCGGCCCTGCAAGTTCTGCGGCAATCGCCTCGAGCGCGATAAGCCCCGGAGCGTTTATTCCATCATCGTTGGTCAGAAGAATACGCATATGCCCCATCCGTCCCTGCGTTTTTTCCTTGATAGACCCGCCCCTGCGCGGCGGCAAGCGACCCGCGCACGCAATCTGCGGCTTTCGCGCACCACTTGGCCCTAAACTGTGGTTACAGGCGTCACTCGGGGAAAACGAAGCAGCGGTCCCGGCGCACCGTCAGCCACATAACGCGCCCCGGCTGGGGCACAAAGACGTTGGGTACCGTCGCTTTCAGGATCGAACCGTCATGATCCATGCGAAACTCAACAAGGCTTTCGTTACCCAGAAACCGCGAACGCTCGACCACGCCTCGGGCCGCGACACCATCTGTCGCCGTTGGAAGTGGCCCTTTGCCGTTGCGATCAAAGTCCAAGCGAACGTGCTGAGGGCGGAAAACGATCTCGACATTCGTGCCATCAGCGACGCCGGGTGCCAGAAACTGCCCAAACGGCGTGTCCGCCAAGGCCCCATTCACTTGCGACCTTAAAGTATTGAGATCGCTAAAAAAGGCCACGGCCGCCTTATCAGCCGGGCGCGTATAGACGTTATAGGGCGCGCCTTGCTGAACGATCTTGCCCCGTCGCATCAACGCGATTTCGTCTGCCATGCGCATGGCCTCTTCGGGTTCATGGGTGACCAGAACCACAGCCGCGTCTTCCTGCTTGAGGATCGCAAGCGTTTCATCCCGGATGCCATCGCGCAGCCGATTGTCCAGCCCCGAAAAGGGTTCATCCATCAACATGATACGCGGGCGTGGTGCCAGAGCACGCGCCAATGCCACCCTTTGCTGCTCACCCCCTGACAGATGATGCGGAAAATCGTCGATGAACCGCATCATGTCGACCTTGCGCAGCAGTTCTTCGACGCGGGCGCGTTTTTCGTCCTTGCGCCCTTTCAAGCCAAAAGCGACGTTGTCCGCCACGCTGAGATGGGGAAACAGGGCAAAGTCCTGAAACATCAACCCAATTTCGCGGCGTTCCGGAGGCACGCGAAACACGGTGTCGCAAATCAGTTTCCCGTCGACGTAAATCTCACCGGATTCCTGCATGTCGACCCCGGCGATCATCCGCAACGTCGTCGACTTGCCACAACCTGACGGCCCCAGCAGACAGGTGACCTGCCCCGCCTGAACGGTCAGCGAGACATCGTCAACCACAACCCGCCCTTCATAGCGCGCGACCAGATTGCGAATTTCCAGACGTGGAGGAGTTGCGTCTACTGTCACCGATGGACCCCGTTGCCTTTCCCGATCAATTCCATCGGACTTGGGCGGGGATAGCAACCCCGCCCCTCAGGCGCAAGGGATCAGCAACACCCACCGGACAGAGCTTCTCCGGCGGCTTCAAACGGGCTTTCGCCGCCACACCCTTCGAAAATGCCATAATGGGTCGAGAAATCGCCGACAAAGTCGAAATGCCGGGCAAATCGTGTGTCTTTCAACATCATCCACGTATTACCGCAAACCGGAAAGACCTTGCCAGTTTCAATCGCATGATGGTCATCCAACTCAAACAGATGCGGAGCGTGAGGGATGGTGCCCTTGTAGATCACCGCCTGCCCGTAATCCTCGCAAGCCGGTTCCAGCTCTGGCAGCTTGAACAGACGATACGTCGCGGACAGGAACTTCAACGGCGCCACGCGCTCCTCCAGAACCGGGTTTTCAATGGTCAGCGGTCGGTGAGTCACACGGCGTGGGTCGCCAAAACCTGCCTTGCGCGAGATCGACAGGAAATCATTCCAATACAGCGCCCCGGAGAGGCATTCACCGTACAGAACCTCATCCTCGGCCATAACCTGGGGCACCCGTCGATCGGCGTAGACGTCCGAGAAATACATCTCGCCGCCTTCTTTCAGCAGGCGGTGCGCCCCGCGCAAAACCGCCTCTTTGTCTGTGGCCAGATTGATCACGCAGTTCGAAACGATGATGTCGAACGAGCCGGGCTCAAGATCCAGTTCGTCCAGTTTTTCGATATAGCCGTGATGGAATTCAACATTCGACGCGCCATGGCCGAACGCCTGTGCGTGATAATCCTGATGCGCGCGGGCGACGTCCAGTTGCTCGGGCGTCATATCCACACCAACCACGCGGCCATTTTCGCCGACCATCGCGGACAGAGCGTAGACATCGCGCCCGGCCCCGCAACCCAAATCGAGAATGCTCATCCCCTCAAGATCCAGCGGCGCGATCAGCCCGCATCCATAGTATCGGGTCAGCACATTGTCATGAATTTGCAAAAGAATTTTCTTTACGTGATCCGGCATGTCATCCGGCGTGCAACATGCGTTGGTCTGCAGGTCTGAACTGCCTTGCAAGACTTCGCCATAGTAATTCTGCACCGACTCATGCTTCATCCCGAGCTTCCCTCTGTTTCGCGACAGACATCAGCTAGATCAGAGCGCTGTCAGGTGCAATCCAAGCCTCCGACATTTAACAGAACTGTGAGTTGCCCGCTTCAACCCAGCAGTTCGAAATCGATGCCCGCGCGCACCCGACCATTTACCTGAATTTCCAACCGGTGTGCGCCGGGGACCAGCTTAAAGGTTGTCGCATCGGCTTTGAGCTTGTGCTTCTTTCCCAGTTTTAACGCCCCGTCGCGCAATGCCGATTGCTTGAGCTTATGCACCTTGGCTGAAGTTTTTCCCCCAGGCCTTTGAAAGTGAACAATATAGTCCACCAAAACGGGTTGGTCGCCCTCTCCGGTCAAAGCCACATCAAACTCCAACGCCCCGCCAATCCTGGCCTCACCAAGAACAGCTATGTTTACCGAAACCTCGGCTTCTGGGTCAAAGCCCAGCATCTTCATGGCCTTGGGATGGCCCGATTTGACTAGCCCGCGCAAAGTGTGCGTTGTCATCCATCGCAATTCGTCAGCGTCTTGATGCGCGTCCTGCGACCAGCTTTGCAAGCGGCTCAGAACCAGTTCGGGGTCCTTCTTTGTGATATCATTCAGATGATTGGCGACCGAGCGCGTCACGTAACGGGTCCTGTCCGCGTGCAGCCGGTCCAGCAATGGTAACGGATCAGTCAGGTTCAGCCCGACCGCCTGCCCCCACGGCAGCCTTGGTCGCGTTCCTTCGCTAACCAGTCTGCGCACGTGATAGCTGTCGTGATCGCACCAATCTTCCAAACGCGCCATCACCTTATCAGGATGGTGGTTCAGGAATGGGCGAATGGCCCATTCCATCGAAAATCTCTGCGTCAATTCTTCGATCACGTCCAGCGCCAGATCGGGATGGTCCAACCCAACGTCCACAACCCAATCGCCCAAAGGCGCAAAGATGAAGTCCCCGAAGTCATCATCTGTCTTGGTCGGGTCTAACGGGGGTGGCAAGGCAGCCAGCAACGTCGGCGCAACGTGCGGCAGATCACCGGGAACAGCCTGCTGCAGGCACGTGGCGATCCACGCCATACGCTCCTTCAACTCAAGATCAGGCAGGCGAGACATGACCTTTGCTTGAAACGCATCCGTATCGAAACCGGGGTCGGCCGCCGCGAAAAGCCCCGCCAGATAGCGGGTCTTTTCTGCATTAAACAGCTGATCTTTCAATGAAAAATTCTGCGCCATCGCTTACATCGTCAGGTTGGTCCCGCCGCCGTCCAGCAGGATGTTCTGACCCACGATAAACCCCGCGTGCTGAGAACACAGAAAAGCGCAGGCCGCGCCAAATTCCTGCCGTGTGCCATAGCGGCGCGCGGGGATCGTGGCGGCGCGTTCGGCACGGGCGTCTTCCATCGAGATGTTCTTTTGCAAGGAAACCCCGCTGTCCAGCGCATCAGCACGGTCGGTGGCATGAATGCCGGGCAACAGATTGTTGATCGTTACTCCTTGGGGGGCCACCTGACGCGCGGTTCCGGCGACATAGCCCGTCAGCCCGGTCCGCGCCGCATTCGACAGGCCCAGCACTGCAATTGGCGCGCGCACGGATTGCGAGGTGATATTGACCACGCGGCCCCAGCCCTTGTCCATCATCCCCGGCAGCAAGGCTTTCATGAAGGCAATCGGTGTCAGCATGTTGGCGTCCAGCGCTTTGATAAAATCCTCACGCTCCCAATCCGACCACATACCCGGAGGGGGGCCACCCGCGTTTGTCACAAGGATATCAACACCCTGCGCAGCATTTATGACCTGCTCCTGACCGTCCAGTGAAGTGACATCGCACGCCACCGTCTGCACGTCCACGCCATAGTCCGAGCGTATCCGCGCAGCTTCAAATTCTAACGCCTCGGAGCCGCGCGCGTTCATCACGAGATCGACCCCCGCTGCGGCCAATGACTCGGCACAGCCCAGTCCCAATCCCTTGCTACTGGCACAAACCAGCGCGCGTTTTCCTCTGATTCCCAGATCCATCTGATCCTCCCCATCTGTTGTTGTTGCCATGTCTAGCACCGGCCAGACAAGGAAGACCAGAATTCAAGAACGATCAGTAAAAGAACTCTTCCCGAACAATTTTTCCGTTCGCCACATGATAGACGCCAACCTCTTGCATATCAAAGGTTTCCCCGGTTTCTTTTACCTTGCCCTGCACTGAAAAAATCACCGCAAAGCGATCTTCGCCATGGGGCATTGGATCACTCACCGAAGCGCCCGAAACCTCGTGCGCACCTTCCCACCATTCGTGTTTACCACGGATCGCATCGCGGCCATGGGTTTCGCGCCCCATATCCATGAAATCCTGCCCTTCGACCGAAACGGCATCCTCGGCATAGAGCTTTTCCAGATTTTCCTTGGCACGGTCTTCGCGACAGCCAGCCACCAGCTCATCGGCAATCTCTTTCAAATTCATTGATCCACTCCACTTTTTGTTCACTATATGTTCTTATTGCCATAGCTGTACGATTCGAACCACCCCCTTTGTCTTGCCTCGGCAGGATTCCCCGCCTATACGCGCGATTATGCTTGATACCTCGAACCAACCCTCCCTGCCGCCCGAGATCGCCCGTCGCCGGACATTCGCCATCATCTCGCACCCCGATGCGGGCAAGACGACGCTGACGGAAAAGTTCCTGCTATATGGTGGCGCGATCCAGATGGCTGGTCAGGTGCGCGCCAAGGGTGAGGCACGGCGCACGCGATCGGACTTCATGCAGATGGAGAAGGATCGCGGGATCTCGGTCTCGGCCTCGGCCATGTCATTTGACTATGGGGACTTCCGGTTCAACCTGGTGGACACGCCCGGCCACAGCGATTTCTCGGAAGACACCTACCGCACACTGACTGCCGTGGATGCCGCCGTCATGGTGATCGACGGCGCGAAAGGTGTGGAAAGCCAGACGCAGAAATTGTTCGAGGTCTGCCGCCTGCGCGATCTGCCGATCCTGACCTTCTGTAACAAGATGGACCGCGAAAGCCGCGATACGTTCGAGATCATCGACGAAATTCAAGAGATGCTGGCCATCGACGTCACGCCCGCCGCCTGGCCGATTGGCGTGGGGCGCGACTTCATCGGCTGCTACGATATGCTGCGCGACCGGCTGGAACTGATGGACCGCGCCGACCGCAACAAAGTGGCCGAAAGCATTCAGATCGACGGTTTGGACGACCCCAAACTGGCCGAACATGTTCCCGAGCACTTGCTTGAGAAACTGCTGGAAGAGGTCGAAATGGCGCGCGAATTGCTGCCCAAGCTCGACCCGCAGGCAGTGCTTGAGGGGCATATGACGCCAATCTGGTTCGGCTCGGCGATCAACTCGTTCGGTGTCAAGGAACTGATGGAAGGTATCGGCGCATACGGCCCGCAGCCGCAGGTGCAATCGGCCGAACCGCGTCAGATCGCGCCGGATGAAAAGAAGGTCGCAGGCTTTGTCTTCAAAGTGCAGGCCAATATGGACCCCAAGCACCGCGACCGCGTAGCGTTTGTGCGAATGGCCTCGGGGCATTTCAAACGCGGCATGAAGCTGACTCATGTACGGTCGAAAAAACCCATGGCAATCTCGAACCCGGTGCTGTTTCTGGCCTCGGACCGGGAATTGGCCGAAGAGGCATGGGCCGGCGACATCATCGGCATCCCCAACCACGGGCAACTGCGCATCGGGGACACCCTGACCGAGGGTGAAGCGTTGCGCGTCACCGGAATTCCGTCCTTTGCGCCGGAACTGCTGCAAACCGTCCGCGCGGCAGATCCGTTAAAGGCCAAGCACCTGGAAAAGGCGCTGATGCAGTTTGCCGAGGAAGGTGCGGCCAAAGTGTTCAAGCCCTCGATCGGGTCTGGCTTTATCGTAGGTGTGGTCGGTGCGCTGCAATTCGAAGTTCTCGCCAATCGGATTGAGATGGAGTACGGCCTGCCCGTGCGGTTCGAAGCGTCGCAGTTCACCTCGGCCCGTTGGGTCAGCGGTGACAAGGTCGAGGTTGAAAAATTCGTCAACGCCAACAAACAGCACATCGCGCATGACCATGACGGCGACATCGTTTATCTGACTCGCCTGCAATGGGATATCGACCGGGTAGTGCGGGACTATCCCGCATTGAACCTGACGGCGACCAAGGAAATGATGGTTTGATTGCAGTGGCAAACACTCCTCTGCAACCTCGCGAGCATGAGCGAGATTGACCTGACCTATTCCGACGGTCTGGCAGGCATGCTGGACCGTTTTGAGGGCCGCCGCGCCCCGTTCGACTTTGGCCCTGAAACGCTGCCGCCTGCTGATGCCGCTCTGGATCCTTTGACTGTTCAAATCGTTGCTGAGGATGCGGTGCGGCTGGGTCCGGGGTCGCCCAACACATCTTGGGCGCGCAAACGGGCGCGGATCGCGGAAGAGTTTGTGGGCTCGACTGAACTGGCATTCCTGAACGCTCAGGTGATCGCAAACCTGCGCAAAAGGGATTTTCCCGCACAATGCCCAACCCTATTTCAGCGCCTCTGGGTCGAGCAATCGGCGCATCTGTTGCAGGTATTGGACCTGCGTTGGCTGGTATCCTCGGTGCAGACATTTGCAGATCACGGCATAAACCCGACCCAACGTGAGGTCGGTCATACCCTGCGCATGTTGTTTGGTCTGGTCAAACTGTATGAGTTTGAACGTCTGTTTTCCGGCCACCCACCCCCGGATGCCTTTCGCCTGCGACGTAAAGTCGATGCCGTCCTGCCAATGGGGATGGAAGGGTTTTCGCTGGACAGCGGTGGACTGGATATCAACCTTATTGCGCCGATCTGGTCCAAGGCTTTGACCGACCCAACCATTGCACCGTTGGCCGATCATCTGCTGAACAGGCTCAACGCGGACCCCGGTACCGTATTCCGACGCCTGAAACTGATGCGTGAGATGCGCGCGGCGCGGCAAAAGACACGGCAATGACGACTTGGGGCATCGTATCAACCGTTCGGGGATCGGCAAAGGACATCCTGCGGTTTGTGGCCTATCACCTCGATCTTGGGGCCGATCAAATCTTTCTGTTTCTGGACGAGCCCTGCGCCGACGCCTTCAATGTGCTTATTCGCCACCCGAAGGTCGAGGTTCGCATATGCGATGCTAGGTTCTGGGCCTACAGGCAACGCGAAAGGCCCGATACGCATCAGGTGCGACAGACCGCGAATGCCAGCTTTACCTATCGAAAAACACAAGTTGACTGGCTGACTCATATTGATCTGGACGAATTCCTGTGGACCGCGACCCCTATTGACGAACAGTTGGCAGAGATTTCCGATGACGTTCCCGCGGTTCGCGTCCGTCCGATCGAACCCATCGGGGGCACGCAGGATCAGTACAAGGCCTATATTCCAACCGGTCAGGGCCGCGACGGGATTATGCAGACGCTTTATCCGAATTACGGTGCCTTTGTCTTGGGTGGGTTCTTGAGCCATGTTCAAGGCAAGCTCTTTGTACGTACCGGCCTGCCGCGGATCAATTTCCGCATCCACAACCTGTTTCAGAACGGAGAGATGCGCCCGGTAAATACCGAGTTACCCGGAATCGACCTGTGCCACCGCCACGCGCCTGACTGGGATCATTTTCGGACGCATGTCCAATTTCGGATGCAAAGCGGATCATACAGGGCGGGAATGTCCCCGAACGTGCCACGCGAACAGGGCGGGTTGAACATGAACGAACTGCTGAACTGGATAATGACCGAAGGTGGCGAAGCGGGGCTTCGTGCGTTTTACGATGAAATCAGCGGCACAGACCCTGAGGTTTACGCGCGATTGGAACAACATGGGTTGATCCGCCATCGCCCGCTTAATCTGGACGAAAAGCTCGCGAAACACTTCCCCGGAAGCGTCTGAATTGTTGCGCGAAATCCAGACTATCACGGAGCGCCGTTACGTTAACGTGTCTTCATTTGACGCTGATCGACGTTTTTGTTATGTCCCCGCCCAAGCCGAAATGCGCGCTGCTGCGTATGGTCATCCGGACCCGGCATTCCTTTGACGCGCGGGCCAGGTCTAGTGTCCGCAAAAACGGACATACATGACAAAGTTTAACGAACTGAACCTGAACCCGAAGGTCCTCAAAGCCATTGAGGAAGCCGGATACGAAACCCCAACGCCGATCCAGGAAGGTGCGATTCCCCCTGCGCTTGAGGGCAAGGATGTTCTGGGCATCGCCCAGACGGGTACCGGCAAAACCGCAAGTTTTACTCTGCCGATGATCACCCTGCTGGCCCGTGGCCGCGCACGTGCGCGGATGCCGCGATCGCTGGTGCTGTGCCCGACGCGGGAACTGGCCGCGCAGGTAGCCGAGAACTTCGACACTTATACCAAGCACCTGAAACTGACCAAAGCGCTGTTGATCGGCGGCGTCAGCTTCAAGGAACAAGAGGCGCTGATCGACCGTGGCGTCGACGTTCTGATCGCCACGCCCGGCCGTCTGCTGGACCATTTCGAACGTGGCAAGCTGCTGCTGACCGGCGTTCAGATCATGGTCGTGGATGAGGCTGACCGGATGCTGGATATGGGCTTTATCCCCGATATCGAGCGCATCTTTTCGCTGACCCCATTCACCCGCCAGACACTGTTCTTTTCGGCCACCATGGCCTCTGAGATCGAGCGTATTACCGACACGTTCCTGTCAGCCCCTGCCCGCATCGAGGTTGCCCGCCAGGCGACGGCGTCTGAAACAATCGAACAGGGCGTGGTCATGTTCAAAGGTGGTCGCCGCGACCGTGAGGCCAGCAATAAACGCAAGGTCCTGCGCGCGCTGATCGACGCCGAAGGCGACAAATGTACGAACGCGATCATCTTCTGCAACCGCAAGACGGATGTTGATATCTGCGCGAAATCGCTAAAGAAATACGGCTACAACGCCGCCGCCATCCATGGTGATCTGGACCAGTCGCAGCGTATGAAAACACTGGACGGGTTCCGCGACGGGTCGCTGCGCTTGTTGGTGGCCTCGGACGTGGCCGCGCGGGGTCTGGATATCCCGTCGGTCAGCCACGTGTTCAACTTTGACGTGCCCGGCCATGCCGAAGATTACGTTCACCGAATTGGCCGAACGGGTCGTGCCGGTCGTGAGGGCAAGGCAATCACCATCTGTTCGGGCCGCGATGAAAAGGCGTTGGATGCGATCGAAAAGCTGATCCAGAAGGAAATTCCCCGGATCGACAATCCGATCAAGGACGAACCGAAATCGGACGAGCCCAAGCAAGAGAAAAAAGCCAAGCCGTCGGATGAAAAGAAAAGCGACAGCAAAAAGAGCGACCGTAAAAGGGAAAAAGAGCCCAAGGGCCGCAATCGTCGCGACGGTGGTGGCGCGACTGTTGTAGGAATGGGCGATCATATGCCCAGCTTTATCGCGCTCAGCTTTGATGAGCGCCGCGCCGGTTAAATCGACAACACCAGCACAACTATTGAAGCGCCCAGCAATGTCATCCCGGCGATCTCGCGCCGGGTGATAGTCTCGCGGAAGAACAGCAGCGTGGCGAAAAGGCTCAGAATCAACTCGACCTGTCCCAGCGCTTTGACATATGCCGCGTTCTGCAATGTGAAGGCCAGAAACCAGCAAAATGACCCGCTCAGGCTAGTGAGGCCGACAAATACTCCGGTCCGGCGCGTGTCCCAGACAGCCCGTAATTCAGCCCGGTCCCGCCACAAAAGCCAAAGCCCCATGCTGAGAAACTGGAACGACACCACAACAGCCAGTGTCACCAGCGCCCGGAACCACGCGTCGATATCACCCAATTCCAACGACGCCCCCCGGTAACTGACCGAGGAAAACGCGAACAGGACACCCGACCCAAGCCCCAATCGCGAGGCGCGATTGGTCAGGTGTTTCCACCACACGCCATCCCCGCCTGGGTTTTTCGACAACAGCAGAACCGCTGTCAGCCCCAGAATGATGGCCGCGAACGCCCCCGCCGACACCTGATCCCCAAGGACCAGAAATCCCACAATGGCGGTCTGGATAACCTCGGTTTTCTTGAAAGTGATCCCAACGGCAAAATTGCGCTGCTTGAACAAAGCGACCACACAGATCGTCGCCAGAATCTGAGTTGTCCCGCCAATCACGGCGAACAGCCAAAATTTGGCGGTCAGATGCGGCAGGCCATACCCTGTCAGCATCAAAGCCACAGCCAACCCTAGCACCGCCAGAGGCATCGAATACGCAAACCGCGCAAAAGTCGCGCCAGCCGCACTCAGCTTCACGTTGCTCAGCGATTTTTGCAGCATGAAGCGAACGGTTTGAAACGAAGCGGCCGCGAGAGTGACGGGAATCCAAAGGCTCATGCCGACCCTTGTGGCCTTAAATCAATCCCTTGGCCAGAGCGGATGGGCAACCGGATCCTTCGCACGCACGAAGAACGCACGGAAAATTTCGGCGTAAGAGCGATACACATAGGCGCTGTTTCTGGTCAGATAGCGGTCTTTCCCCTCTTGATACAAAGATGGCAGCTTGTACCAAGGCGCGGCAGGATTCATGTGATGAACCACGTGCAAGTTATTGTTCAGAAACAGAAACGCCAGAGGCCCACGGTCTTCGACGATGACGGTTCTGGCACCTGCATCTTCGTGTGCCCTGTGTTCCAGAAAGGTTCGGATCTTCACCAGACCAAGTCCGATATAGGCAGACGTGACATAGGCCCAAATCGGCATACCGGACTGCGCAACGACCCCAAGAACAACAGCGACTCCGAAAAGATGCAGCGCCCACGCCCGCAGAACATTCCAGTCACCGCGAAAGGCGGCGCGCAGCTCATCCCGCGTGAAGACATATTGCCCAATCGCCGGGCCCAGAACGATACGACCCAGCAGAGTGTTATTCGCAGACAGCAGCAGCCGTTGCCAACCGCGCAGACGGCCCCAAACCTTCGGGTCGAGGTAATTCGACTCCGGGTCATCATACGGGTCGGTCAAGGTTGCGTCCCTGTGGTGGGCAAGATGCAGGTCCCTAAAACGCTGATACGGAATGAACAGCGTCAACGGCAAGGCCATCAAAGCCTCATTCAACCAGTTTTGCCGGAATGGATGCCCGTGCAACGCTTCATGCGTCAGCGAGGAATGCATGGCAGCTACACATCCCATCGCCGGGATTGCCATCCATGTAGGCGCGTAGAAAATCACGCCCAGCCAAGCTGCATAACATGTCAGAATTAGCGCGAAGGTGATCCACTCGGGCCCCTCACGCTCAGACATTGCGACCCCACGTGATACCTGCCCAAACGCGCTCGTAAATTACGTAAAAGGTCAGACCGATCGCGGTGTTCACAATCGCCAATGTCCCGCCGATTGCAGCGGACCCTGTTGCCACCACCCCAACAAGGGTCATGACAATCAGCCCCATCGCATTCCACAGCACAGCCTTCACGACCGATCTTCGTCGTGTTTCCATTCCGTCACCCATATTCTTGTTATGTCTCAAGAATTACGGACAACAAGTCAGGTTGAAAATTCTGAATATGATTAACAAAATTCATCAAATGTGATATTTTTAAACACATGCAGAAAAAAATCGACAAACGAGACCGCGCAGCACAGTTCCGACAGCGCCTTGCCCGCGCCATGGAAGAAAGGCGGGTCAGTCAAAGCGCGCTGGCACGTGAGATCGGCGTGGACCGCTCAACTGTGTCGCAGCTTTTGACGCTTGATGGCGCGCGCTTGCCGAACGCGCATGTGGTCGGCAGTTGCGCATCGGCCTTGGGCGTATCGGCAGATTGGCTGCTGAGCCTGTCTGACCGCCCCGAAAGCGCCGCCGAGTTGCTGGCCAGTTCACTTACCATGACAGAAGCGCCACGCGCCCTTGTGGATGAACGGATATTTGAATGGCACAAAGAGGCTGCAGGCTACAAAATCCGTTATGTTCCAGCAACTTTACCTGACATGTTGAAAACCCGCGCAGTACTGGAATGGGAATACGCGCCGCATCTGGGCAGAACGGCAGATCAAGCAATCGGAGCGTCAGAAGACCGCCTGACCTGGATGCGCCGGGCACAATCAGATTACGAAGTCGCGATGCCGCTGTTTGAAATCGACAGCTTTGCGAACGCGACCGGTTATTATCATGGGTTGGATCTTCAGACGCGTCGGGAACAGATCGACCATCTGCTTGCCTTGTGCGAACAACTCTACCCACGAATGCGCATCTATCTGTTTGATGCAAAGCGGCTTTATTCTGCACCCGTCACGATATTTGGCCCGCTGCTGTGTGTGTTTTATGCCGGAAGTCATTATATGGCGTTCCGAGACCGTGATCGGATCGAAACCTTCACGCGCCACTTTGACACCCTGGTCCGCGAGGCCGACGTGACTGCACGGGATTTCCCAAGCCATTTGAAGTCGTTACGCGAAAAGATGCGTTAGCCACCAACCTGTGTTATCGTCAATTGGCGCGAACTTACGGGCATTCCGACCACAGACGGAGGACCACAGGAATGGACGCACTACAAACTGCACAATACGCACGCGCCCTTTATTCGGCGCATGGTGACCGGGCCGAGGCCGAAGCCGCGCTTAAAATGCGCGAATGCCAAGCCGCCGGAAACATGCAGCAAGCGCAGGACTGGCAGGCGGTTCGTCAGACCATCCGCCAAATACGCGGGCCAAATCAAGGATAGTCAGAGTTTTGGATCGGGGTTGACGGTATGGCCGTCCACGGCGATCACCTGCCCCGACACCAGCCGTGCCGCATCTGAGGCAAGGAACACGGCCATATCCGCGATGTCCCGTCCTTCGACAAACCGCCCCATCGAAGTGCCAGACGCGTAGCCATTATACACTTGGTCACGGGTCATCCCTTTGGCCGCTGCTTCACGCGCTAGCACGCCTTCCATGCGCGGGCCTTCTACAGCGCCGGGGCAGATCGTGTTGCAACGCACGCCAAACGGCCCAAGCTCCATGGCAAGCGTCTTGGCCAGACCGATTACCCCCCATTTCGCCGCCGCATAGGGCGCGCGGTTGGGGTATCCGTATTGCCCGGCAGTCGAAGATGTGATCACCACAGCCCCGCTTTGTTGACGTTTCATAATCGGCGCGGCGTACTTAGCGCACAGGAACGCACCTTCAAGATTCACGGACAGGCACGCCCGCCAATCCTCAATCCCCACGTCCTCGACCACGGCCGTCGGCCCGGCAACGCCTGCATTGGCACATAACGTATCCAACCCGCCCCACTCGGCTTCGATCTTCGCGAAGATATCCGCGACAGTGAATTCCTCAGCCACGTTGATTTCGGACTTTCGCCAATGCGACGGGCAATGCGACAGGGCGTCGGGATCCAGGTCCGCCACCCAGACTTGCGCACCCGCCGCGTCAAACGCTTCGGCCATGGCCCGGCCAACGCCCGAAGCGCCGGCTGTAATCAGAACACGCCCGCTCATGACGGTTTGCGGATCGCAGCACCCGCGCCTTCGGGATACGGCAAGGCGGCCTGCGCTTCGGAAATCCGGGCCATCGCTGCCTCAATCTCGGCTGACGGAGCACTGGGTCGGCGGGTCTCAAGACTGACATGAAGCAGGAAGCTCTCGCCCGTGGCCAGAAGCTTGTCACCCTCATACATGCTGTGGAAAACATGCAGCTTCTTGCCCTGCCCCAGCAACAACTGCGTGCGCACCTCAATCTTCGCGCCCGCATGTACTTCGTCGATATACCGAATGTGGTTTTCGGCGGTGAAATAGCTACCGCCCGAGGCGATATAGTCCGCATCACAGCCCATGATCTCCATGAACCGGTCAGTGGCGGCGGCAAAGGCTTCCAGATAGCGCGCCTCGTTCATGTGGCCGTTATAGTCCGTCCAATCCAACGGCACTGCACGCGCGACGGTCAGAATCGGCTGGCTCAGGTCGGCTTGGTCGATCGTTGGCAAGGCACCGGGCTTCAACACGGAATCATGCTGGTTCAGGACCGCCCCAGCACCCCAGTTCTGCGCCTTGAGCGCCCGCATCATGCCCACAAGGTTGTTGTCCCGAATGCGCTCCAATTCACGGATCGAGTGCATCCCCGATTGCGCATCCGACTGATCGGCGATCATATCGACCAGCTCATCAGTGAACTCGGGCACGTCCATCAGCTTGGTCCACGGCCATTTCAGCGCCGGCCCGAACTGCGCCATAAAGTGCCGCATCCCGGCCTCACCGCCCGCCACGCGGTAGGTCTCGAACAGGCCCATCTGCGCCCAGCGGATGCCAAACCCCATGCGGATCGCCTCATCAACCTCTTCGGTGGTGGCGATGCCATCCTTGACCAACCACAGCGCCTCGCGCCAGACAGCCTCAAGGAAACGGTCCGCAATATGGGCGTCGATCTCTTTCTTGATGTGCAGAGGGAAGAAACCGACGGATTTCAGCAGCCCCTGCGCGCGCTCGACCATCTCAGACGGGTTCTTGTCCGTCGGCACCAGTTCGATGAGAGGCAGCAGATAGACCGGATTGAACGGATGCGTCACCACAATCTGTTCAGGCCGCAGCGCACCTTCTTGCAGTTCAGAAGGTTTGAACCCGCTGGTCGATGACCCGATGATCGTCCCCGGATCACACGCCTCTTGCAACCCCCTGTAAACATTCAACTTCAGGTCCAACCGCTCGGGCACGCTTTCCTGTATCCACTCCGCGCCCTGCACAGCCTCGGCCAAATCGGCATGGAAACTCAGCACGCCCTCGGGCGGCAACGGCACATCACTCAACCCCGGCAGCGACCGCCGCGCATTGTCCAGAACCTCCCCGATCTTGCGCTCGGCCTCGGGGTCCGGGTCACAAACCCGCACATCCCACCCGTTCAGCAAAAACCGCGCAGCCCACCCGCCGCCGATCACGCCGCCACCAATGATTGCCGCTGTCTTCACGTCGATCCGCCTCTTCATCTGGCTAAAAATATCCCGGGGGTTTGGGGGCTGACCCCCAATCCACGCCTACTTCGCCACAGGCGCACGCTTGGTCAAACCAAGCTTCTCTCGCACCTCAGCAGGCCCAATGACCTTCGCCCCCATATTTTCGATGATGGTCCCCGCTCGCTCGACCAACTGCCAGTTTTCGGCGAGAACACCTTTGTCCAACCACAGATTGTCCTCCAACCCCACACGCACATTGCCACCCGCCAACACCGAGGCCGCCACATAAGCCATCTGGTTCCGCCCCAACGAAAACGCACTGAACGTCCAGTCATCGGGCACATTGTTCACCATCGCCATAAAGGTGTTCAGATCGTCCGGCGCGCCCCATGGCACACCCATGCACAGTTGAACCAAAGCGTTTGGCGCCAGCATCCCCTCTTTCACCAATTGTTTGGCAAACCACAGATGGCCGGTGTCAAAGGCCTCGATCTCGGGCTTAACACCCATATCCGTCATCATCTGTCCCATGGCCCGCAATGCGCCGGGGGTGTTGGTCATGACATAATCCGCCTCGGCGAAATTCATGGTGCCGCAATCCAAGGTGCAAATCTCAGGCAGGCATTCGGCGATGTGCGCCACACGCTCGGACGCGCCGATCATGTCGGTCCCTTCAGCCACCGGAAACGGGCTTTCCACCCCGCCAAACACGATGTCCCCACCCATCCCTGCAGTAAGGTTCAACACAACGTCCACATCAGCGTCGCGAATGCGGTCCGTAACCTCACGATACAGGTCCAGACGGCGGCTGGGCACTCCGGTCTCCGGGTCGCGCACATGGCAATGGACAACGGCGGCCCCGGCCTTGGCTGCCGCAATCGCACTTTCGGCAATCTGCTGCGGCGAGCGCGGCACATGTGGGCTGCGATCCTGTGTTCCGCCTGATCCAGTAATGGCACATGTGATGAAGACTTCGCGGTTCATTTCCAGAGGCATGACGTTTTCCCCAAGTTATACCCGGTTTTGCCTTGGGTTTTCCCCAGACTTCTCCCCGGATTCCGATTTGCTTTCGGGCCCGAGTCTGACGCAGCCTTGTGAAAACACTTGCCAGAATGCGAATCAGACTTGATGAAATCCGCAAAAAACATACTGCAGCCCGAACACCGCGCCCTGAAAACGGCGGTTTTGGTGCTGGACGAATGCAACACGCTAAGCTTCGCCTCGGCCGTTGACCCGATGCGCGCAGCCAATCGCCTAGCAGATCGCCCGGCCTTTGACTGGGACTATGTAACCGCAACGGCGGAACCCGCGATGCTGACCAGCGCACTGACCGTTCCCGGAGCTCCCCTGGCCCGCCTGCAGGGTTGCGATCTAATGATAGTGATTGCCGGGTTCCAACTGGCGCGCCACGCGACACCCAGCCTGCTGGCCGGTTTGCGCCGCATTGCCAGCAGCGGCGCAACCATGGCCGGCATAGACGGCGGCCCCTGGCTGCTCGCCGAAGCTGGTCTTCTGGACGGTCATGCCGCCACCACGCATTGGGAAGATTTGGACAACTTTGCCGACCGGTTCCCCGAGGTTGACGTGCGCCCTGACCGTTACACGGTCTCGGGCAATCGCCTGACATCCGGCGGGGCCATTCCGGCCGTTGAAATGATGCTGCACATAATCGCCGCCCGGCACGGGGCAGGATTTGCCGCACGGGTGTCCGGCCTTTTCCTCTACGATGGCGCCCCTGCCCCGACGAAACCGCAAAGTCGCATCGGCGCACCGCACCGCCACACGGCGCTGACAGCCAAAGCCAACACCCTGATGGAATCGTCACTGGATGAACCCTTGCCGCTTGCCGACATCGCCGAGACCCTCGGAACCAGCCCCCGCACACTACAGCAGCAGTTCCGTCTACGCCTGAACACCACGCCGCAAGATCACTACCTGCAACTGCGTCTGGCCGAGGCGCGCCGTCTGGTCACCGACACCGACATGCCTCTGATGGATGTGGCGCTTGCCACGGGCTTCGGCTCGCAGTCCAGTTTCGCCCGTGCCTTCCGTACCGCCCACGGCCTGTCTGCCCGCGATCTGCGACAAGACCGGACGCACCCCACACATCACTGACCGGATCCCCCTTCATCTGGCTAAAAATATCCCGGGGGAGTCGCGCGGCACGCGCGGGCGGGGGCAGAGCCCCCTAGAACGGCATTGGATGCGCGCGGTGCGCCTCGGTAATGTCCGCCAAAACCTCGTCCGACAACTGCAGGTCCTTGCCGCTCAGGATGTGGGCAAGTTGCTCGACTGATGTTGCACCAAAGATCGCGGACATCATGAATGGGCGTGTCTGGCACCAGGCCAACGCCATATGCACAGGGTCCAGTCCATGGCGCGCGGCCACCTCTAGATAAGCCTCCACCGCATCAAACGCACGCGCTCGATGCCGCCCGCCCATTTCAGGTACCAATGACATTCGCGACCCTTCAGGCACCGCGCCACCCTGATACTTTCCAGTGAGGAACCCGGCAGCCAGAGGCGAAAAAGCCATCAAACCCACATCCTCATGAACACTCAGCTCGGCCATATCCGTATCGAAATGCCGGCACATTAACGAGTATTCGTTCTGCACCGAAGCGACTCGGGGCCCTGCTCCGTCCTCGGCCAGACGCAACCATTGTGCGGTGCCCCATGCGCTTTCGTTCGACAGGCCAAAGGCGCGGATATTGCCCTTGTCGACCTGCGCCTGAAGCGCCTCAAGACATTCCCGCATATTGTCCAACACCTCGTCGGTGTTGTGACCCGACGGCGCATAGGTCCAGTTCTGCCGGAACATATAGCTGCCCCGGTTCGGCCAGTGGAACTGATACAGGTCGATGCAGTCCGTTTTCAGGCGGCGCAGCGACCCTTCGATCGCCTCGGGGATTGTCTGACCCGAGATCGGCGCACCATCTCGCGCATGCGCAAAACCAGCCCCCGAATGCTTGGTGGCCAGAACATAATCAGCCCGCCGGGACGAATGCGCGGCGTTCCAGTTACCCAATATCTCTTCTGTGCGCCCGACAGTCTCTTTCGATATGGGGTTCACCGGATACATCTCAGCCGCATCGACAAAGTTGATACCAGCGTCCAGTGCCATGTCGATCTGCGTATGTGCATCGGCTTCGGTGGTCTGAGTGCCAAAGGTCATTGTCCCCAGACACAGGTCGGTGACCATGATACCCGTGCGGCCCAAGGGCTTCATTTCCATCTCTCAATCTCCTGAAATATCATTGAAGAAGAGGCATTACGCCTCGGACTTCATCTCCCATCGGCCCGACTCCTCGGACCAGTATTTGGCGGTGCATCCGGCGCCGGTCAACGCTTTCCACTGCCCCCGGGCATGTTGAACCGCCTGCGGGTCGTTGCCGTCAAACAGGATGCACACACGTTCCAGTGCGTTCACCTCATCCGGTTCGACAAGTGCGCCGTCGACGGCCATCACGCAAGACGGTCCATTTGCGGCCTGCATCTCGGTCGTCAGCAAAATGGGCTGCTTGGCATCATGCGGGCCTCCTGCCCTACCATGGGGTAAGAACCCGTCATCTGGCCCCAGCCACAGTCTTTCGTCCAGCCAGTCCATCCGCGCGGGATCGGTACCCCGCACGGCGATCTTCCACCCGGCCTGCCGCGCCTTGTCCAGAAGAACCGGCAGAGTATGTTCCAGCGGCTTGCGGGTCAGGTGGTAGAAATAGACGGCACCCACGGACTTACTCGAAATTGTCCTGCACAAATCGGCTCAGTGCGCGCACACCCCACCCGGTTGCACCTTTCGGCGCATAGGATGTCTCGGCCGCGACCGAGGCGACGCCGGCGATATCAAGGTGAATCCAAGGGGTTTCCTCTTTCACGAAACGCTGAAGGAACTGCGCCGCTGTTATCGAGCCCGCAGGCCGTCCGCCCACGTTCTTCACATCGGCGATGCGCGATTTCAGCAGGTCGTCATAGGCCTTGCCCAATGGCATCCGCCAGGCACCCTCGTCCTCTGCCCCAGCCGCTTTCAGGAAGGCGTTGCAGAACGTGTCGTTGTTCGAAAACACCCCTGCGTTTTCATGACCCAACCCGATGATAATCGCACCCGTCAGCGTCGCCAGATCAACCATGCCCACGGGGCTGAACCGCTCTTGCGCGTACCACATAACGTCGCACAGGACCAAACGGCCTTCGGCATCTGTGTTGATGATCTCGACCGTGTCACCTTTCATCGACTTGACCACATCGCCCGGGCGCGTTGCGTTGCCCGAGGGCATGTTCTCGACCAACCCCACTAGCCCGACCACATTGGCCTTGGCCTTGCGTTTGGCCAGCGCGCGCATTGTGCCAGCGACGACACCCGCACCGCCCATATCCATGGTCATATCTTCCATGCCACCGGCGGGCTTCAGTGAAATGCCGCCCGTGTCGAACACAACCCCCTTACCGACAAGGGCAAGCGGTGCGTCACCTTTATTGCCGCCGTTCCACTGCATCACCACAACCTTGGACGGGCTAACCGAGCCCTGCCCGACGCTTAGCAGCGTGCGCATCCCCAGTTCGGCCAGCTTGTCTTCTTCCAGTACTTCAACCTCAAGACCAAGGTCTTTCATCTCGGCCAGACGGTCGGCAAATTCGGTCGTGGTCAGAACATTGGCCGGTTCGTTGGTCAGATCGCGCGTCATCCGCACCCCGTCCGCAATGGCGTAGAGCGGTGCAAACGCAGCCTCAACCTCATCCGGTTTTTGGTGGCTGATCGTGACATTGGCGGTGCGTTCGGATTCTTTCGACTTGTGCGCATCGAAATCGTAACTGCGCAGAGCGATCCCAAGCGCCAGTTCTTCGGACCTAACCTGATTACCGGCCATCACAAGCACATCCCGGTTGTCGGCCAGTTTCGCCAGCTTTGCGCCGGCCTTGCGTGCCTCGGCCGCGTCCGGACGGCGCGACAGAACCAGAATGTCCAGCGCCTCGGCCGCCATGCCGGTTGGCCATGCAAGCGACAGCACATCCCCTGACTTAACCTTTGCAAAGCGGTCGCTTTCAACCAGACGCGCCACGGTGCCACGGGTCAGACGGTTCGCGCGGCGAACGGCGGGGCTCATCTTGCCGTCCGGCGATATGATGATGACAACGCGGCCTTCAGCCTGCGTCATTGCGTCGACGTCAATAGCCTGAAACTGGATCGGGATTAGACTGCTCATTGCGAACTCCTGAAAATCTGTTCCCCAAGACCTAGCCCGCACTGGCGCTATTGACCAGATAGCAGTTTTCCCCGACCGGCAATTGCAGTACAGTCCCGAAAAAATTCCGGCAAGATCGGGGGAGAGTACAGTGGCAAGACAGGGCAGGCATAAGCCATCGCTTCGTGGCGCATGCTTTAATGATTCCTGCTTGAACCTGACAGTGCCCGCCTTGCGCCCAACCCGTGCGGGGTTTCGCCCGTGATCCTTGACCGCTATTTTGCCCGCCGGTTCATCCAAAGCTTTCTGGTTATCGGCGGCATCTTCCTGACACTGTTGATTCTAATCGACCTGATTGAGCAGGTGCGGCGCTTTGACGAGGTTGACCTGTCCTTTGGCCAACTTCTGCATCTGACGTTACTGAATACGCCAGCAGCCATCAGTGAAATGCTGCCTTTGCTGGTGATTCTTTCGACAATCGCGCTGTTCGTCGGCCTTGCGCGCAGCTCTGAACTGGTCGTGACCCGAGCCATTGGCCGGTCGGGTATTCGGGCGCTGCTGGCCCCTGCTGTATTGGCCCTGGCGATCGGGGCGGCTGCCGTTGCCCTGCTGAACCCGATTTCAGCAGCCACGTCCGAGGAGTACACAAGACTGTCTGACTCGTATCGCAACAACGGCGGGTCAGCCTTTTCGATCAGCGGCGAAGGCATGTGGCTGCGGCAAGGCTCACAAAACGGCCAGTCTGTGATCCACGCGCGGGGCACGTCAAATGGCGATACGCTGAAGCTGAACGAAGTGACGGTCATCGCATTTTCGCAGGACGGTACGCCGACGCAACAGATTGCCGCTGACAGCGCTGTCCTCGACGACGGCAAGTGGACTTTGTCCGACGCCAAAGTCTGGTCCTTGGATCAGGGCATCAACCCGGAAACCAACGCGGTCGAGCATTCGACGCTTGAAATCCCGACATCACTGACGCGCGAGCGCATTTTGGACACACTTGGGCGGCAAGGGGCTGTTTCGGTCTACGATCTGCCACAGCTTATTCGTGACCTTAGCGAAGCCGGGTTTTCCACCAAGCAATACGAAGTCTGGCTGCAAGTGCAGCTCGCGCGACCGATCTTTCTGGTGTCGATGGTCCTGATCGGAGCAGCGTTCACCATGCGTCACGTCCGCTTTGGCGGGACCGGGATCGCGGTCCTGTCTGCGGTACTTTTGGGTTTCGGCATCTACTTCGTGCGCAACTTTGCCCAAATTCTGGGGGAAAACGGACAATTGCCTATCTTTGTCGCGGCGTGGGCACCGCCCTTCGCAGCCATCTTGCTGTCCCTCGGCCTTTTGCTGCACGCGGAGGACGGCTGATGCGGCTTCTCTCCTGCCTGTTTTTGTCCGGCGCTCTGGCGTTGGCCGTGCCGCTGGGCGCGGGCGCCCAAAATCAGCCCGCTGGCAGCCCGCCACAAAGCACGCCGCAAGAGGAAGAACCAGCCCTTCTGGTTGCAGATCGGATTTTCATTACGCCGCAAAGAGTGCTTGTCGCCGAGGGCAACGTCGAAGCGTTTCAAGGCGACATCAAGGTTACTGCGCAACGGATTACCTATGACCGTGACAGCGGCGAACTTTTGCTTGAGGGTCCGGTCCGCATTGATCAGGGCGGCGCAACAACTCTGCTGGCGGATTCAGCGGAATTGGACAGCGGCATCCAAAATGGCCTGCTCATCGGCGCTAGAATGGTATTCCAGCAGCAAGTCCAGATCGCATCGGTCCAGGCCAAGCGTGCGGCTGGGCGTTATACGCAATTCAGTAAGGTCTCGGCCACCTCGTGCCACGTCTGCGCCAACGGGAAACCTCCGATATGGCAGATTCGTGCACGCAAAGTCACCCATGACCAACTGGAACGGCAGCTATATTTTGAGGGCGCGCAATTCAGAATTCTGGACTTTCCGGTTTTCTATTTTCCATACCTGCGCCTTCCCGATCCCACACTGGACCGCGCGACGGGCTTTCTTGTCCCCTCGGTCCGAACCACGTCGCAACTGGGCACAGGCCTGCAGGTGCCGTATTTCTTCAAGTTGGGTGACCACAAGGACCTGACGCTGACGCCATATGTATCGTCCAAGACCAAAACGCTGGGCTTCCGGTATCGTCAGGCGTTCAAACGTGGACGTATCCGCATCTTGGGCGCCTATACCAAAGATGACCTGCAACCAGACGAGCAGCGCGGGTATCTTTTTGCGGATGGCGCATTCAACCTGAAGGATGGCTATCGGTTCACCTTTGACCTGAAGACAACGTCTGACGATGCGTATTTGGCCGACTACGGCCTGCCCGATTTCGACCGATTGCGCAGCGAGGTCGCGCTGGAGCGGATCAAACGGGATACGGCTTTCCGCACCAGCTTCATCCACTACCAGACTTTGCGCGACAGCGAAGATCAGGATGAAATCCCGTCGCGCGTGTTCGATCTGTACTATCAGAAACGCCACTTCCCGACCGCAGTGGGTGGCGAGGTTCGGCTGGGCTTTATCGCACACGCGCATGAACGTACTAGCGACGAAGACATCGCGGGCCGTGATGTCGCGCGTGCAACTTTCGATGCCGAATGGATTCGCAGTTGGATATTCACCACGGGCCTGCGCGCGGACGCCAGGTTGGGCGCGTCTGTCGATACATTCAATATTCGTCATGACAGCGGGTTCCCCAGTCAAGTTACCCGCACCACACCACGCGCGGCGCTGACGCTGCGCTACCCGATGTCACGGCGGGAAAAGTCGGGTGCGACCCAAGTCCTTGAGCCGATCGCACAAGTCGGCTGGACCCATGTTTCAACCAATGACGTGCCGATCGACGAAAGTACGTTTCAGGAATTCGATCAAGGCAACCTTTTGTCCCTTTCTCGATTTCCGGCCCCCGACCGCCGGGAAGACGGCGCAACCGGAGTGGTCGGCATAAACTGGGCCCGCTACGGGGCAAGGGGGTGGCGCGCACTGGCAACGGTTGGTCAGGTCTTTCGCGCGGATGCCGACCCTGAATTCAACGTAACCTCGGGTTTGCAGGGAACGACATCAGACCTGTTGATCGCTGGTCAGTTGGAAACGGCCAATGGCTGGTCTTTGGCAGGGCGCGGATTGCTCAACGGTGACTTCAGTTTCGCCAAGGGAGAATTGCGCGCCGCCTGGAGCCAAGAAACAACCAGCCTGTCGGGTACCTATGTCTGGCAGGAACCCGATCCAGCAGAAAACGCGGAAGACGAAATCTCGGAAGTTCGCGTCAATGGTCGTTACCGTATCGACCAAAACTGGCTGACCCGTGCATTCGCCCGCTATGACCTCGCCGAGTCCGAACCGATCCGTTATGGGTTGGGCGTGACCTACCAAAACGAATGTGTACAGGCAAATATGATCGTGAGTAGACGATTTACCTCGTCTTCGAGTATTGAGCCTTCGACAGAATTCGGCTTTACCGTAGCCCTGACAGGATATTCTGTTGAAGGTGGCGGACAACAGTTCAAGAGAAGATGCAGTTGATTTCACGTTTCTCCAGTTTCGTTCGTTCCGGTTGGCTGCCCTCGGTGGCTCAGGCACTGGCCGTTGCGGTATTGAGTCTTGCGCCCATGGAAGCGCAAGCCCAAAGCCCGTTCTCGCCTGCGATCAAGGTTAATCAGGATATTGTCACCTGGTATGAACTGGACCAGCGCCTGCAATTCCTTTTAGCTCTGGGTGCCCCCGGAGCCTCCGAGGACGAGGTACGCGATGCCCTGATCGACGACCGTCTGCGCAAGCAAGCCATGCGAGAGGCGGGAATCGAAATCAACCCAGAGGATGTTCAGGTCGGCATTGACGAGTTCGCTGCGCGCGGGCGGTTGTCGACGGATCAATTCCTGCAACTTCTTGCCGATGCGGGTGTGTCCCAAGAAACCGTCAGGGATTTTGTCGCAGACCAGCTTTCGTGGCGCGACTATGTCAGCGCCCGTTTCCTGTCGCAGGCGCGCCCGTCCGAGGATGAAATCAACCGGGCGCTGGGACAAGCCGGTGGCGGTGGATTGCAGGTACTGATGTCCGAGATCATCATTCCGGTCAATCAGCAGACCATCGCCCAGGCCGAGTTGTTGGCCGAAGAGATCGCGCAATTGGAAGGGTTTGATGCCTTTTCAGCAGCAGCCACTCAATATTCCGCCGCTGGCACACGGGACAATGGCGGTCGGTTGGAATGGCTGAACCTGACCGATCTGCCCCCTGCCTTGCAGCCGGTTATCCTTGGCCTCAAGAATGGGGACATTACGCAGCCCATCAACCTGCCGAACGCCATCGCGCTATTCCAGATGCGCGGCCTGCGCGAGGTCGCGTCTGGCGCGCCGCGTTATTCCAAAATCGACTATGCCATCTACAACCTTCCCGGCGGTCGCAGCGCGGATACCTTGGCGCGTGCCGCCAAATTGCGGGAAGAGATTGACACCTGCGATGACCTCTATGGAATTGCACAAGACCAACCGGCTGAGGTTCTGCAACGGATCGAAGCCAGCCCCTCGGAAATTCCGCGGGACGTCGCACTGGAACTGGCCAAGCTGGATCTTAACGAGGTTTCGACGAATCTGACTGCCAACAACGGCCAAACCCTCCGTTTCCTGATGTTGTGCACCCGGACGCTAGACCGTGGCGAAGAAACCTCACGCGTTGATGTGGCCAATGCGCTGACGCAGCAGCGGCTGCAGGCCTTTTCCGAAAGCCTGCTAGAGCAGCTACGCGCGGACGCAACGATCATCGAGCAATGATCGCCCCGATCGCGCTCAGCTGCGGCGACCCCGCCGGTATAGGCCCAGAGATCGCGGTAAAAGCATGGGCAGAACTACGAGATACCTGCCCGTTTTTCTATATCGGGGACGCGGCGCATGTTCCTCAGGGAACTCCGGTGCATCAAATCAGCGACCCGGCAGAGGCCCTTCGTATCAGCGCCTCGGCTATGCCTGTTCTGCAACTGGACTTCCCCGAACCCAATCGCCCCGGTACGCCCTCAGCCGCAAATTCGCCCGGCGTCATAGATGCGATTAAGCGCGGCGTGTCACTGGTTCAGTCAGGGGCGGCATCGGCCCTTTGCACCGCGCCGATCCACAAGAAAGCGCTGATTGACGGTGCCGGGTTCGCCTATCCTGGCCATACCGAGTTTCTTGCAGCGCTGGCCGGACGCACACGCGTTGTAATGATGTTGGCCAGTGACAAGTTGCGCGTGGTGCCTGCCACGATCCATATTCCCCTGTCCCGCGTCCCGTCCGAACTCACGCCAGCCCTGTTGCGCGACACGATCGACATCACAGCCGAAGGGCTGCGAAAGCAATTCGGGATTGCTCACCCCCGCATCGCCATTGCCGGGCTGAACCCTCATGCGGGGGAAGGCGGTAAGATGGGGCTTGAAGAGCTGGACTGGATCGGCCCGCTGATTTCTGCGCTTCCTTCGGAAGACTACACTGTCAGCGGCCCACACCCTGCGGACACTATGTTTCATGCCGCAGCCCGCGCCCGTTATGACGCAGCCGTTGCAATGTATCATGATCAGGCGCTGATCCCGATCAAAACGCTGGATTTCGACCGCGGCGTAAACGTGACGCTCGGCCTGCCTTTCATACGCACATCGCCCGACCACGGCACCGCCCTTGATATCGCAGGGCAAGGTATCGCAAACCCATCCAGCCTGATCGAAGCTTTGAAACTCGCCCACCGCATGGCAAAAAGCTCTTGATCCTTCACCTGGCTGAAAATATCCCCGCCGGAGGCAAAAAATCTCTGGCGCACGCAATCCCTCCTGCGCCACGGTAATCTGATAATGAGCGCTATCGACAATCTTCCCCCTCTGCGCGAGGTCATCGCAACCCACCAGCTTTCAGCGCGAAAGTCGCTGGGCCAGAACTTCCTGCTGGACCTGAACCTGACCGCCAAGATTGCGCGACAGGCCGGAGATCTGTCCGCGTGCGATGTGCTGGAAATCGGCCCTGGCCCCGGAGGTCTGACTCGGGGTTTGCTGTCCGAGGGCGCGCGAAAAGTGGTCGCGGTCGAGAAAGACACCCGCTGTATTGCGGCCCTGAACGACATCGCTGCCGCATATCGCGACCGTTTGGACGTCATCAACGGGGACGCGCTCGAGATTGACCCACTGGCTCATCTTACGCCACCAATCCGCGTTGCAGCCAACCTGCCCTACAACGTCGGAACTGAGCTTCTTGTGCGGTGGCTGACCCCCCCCGAATGGCCCCCGTTCTGGCAAAGCCTGACCCTGATGTTTCAGCGTGAGGTCGCCGAACGGATCGTGGCGCAGCCCGGCAGCAAAGCCTACGGACGCCTTGCCATCCTTGCGCAATGGCGCGCCGAGGCTCGCATCGCCATGTCTCTGCCGCCCGGCGCGTTTACACCTCCACCCAAGGTTTCAAGCGCCGTGGTCCATTTGACCGCCCTGCCCGAACCCCGTTATCCTGCGAACCCCGCCACACTATCCCGCGTCGTGGCCGCAGCCTTCAACCAACGTCGCAAGATGCTGCGCGCATCGCTGAAGGGCGTCGCCCCGAATATCGAAGACAAGCTATTGGCGGCCGGGATTCAACCAACTGAACGGGCCGAGCAGGTGCCTCTCGAAGCCTTCTGTGCCTTGTCGCGCGAGGTTGATAACGGTTGAATCAAAAAAGCCCCGGGTCGAACCTCGGGGCTTTGTGTTGTTTCGTGTGCCTTTGATTACTCGGCGGCCTCGGGCGCATCACCTTTGTCCGACGATGCGTCTTCTGAGGACGCAGGCTTGGGCTTGCGCGTACGGGGACGGCGCGGCGGTTTTTCCTTCTTCTCGGCGGCTTCGCCTTCAGCGCCCTTATTTTCAGGTGTCTCCACCAAACCGGATTCAGGCGAAGCAGCTGTGGGCGTGAAATCCATCACGTCAGGCTGCGGTGCTTCGGCCGGATCGGATTGGCGCGCAGCTTCGCGTTCCTGACGCTCAGCGCGTTCGCGATCACGTTCGGCCTGGCGTTCGCGGTTCTGCCGCTCCTGCTCTTCGCGGCGCGCTTCCATTTCGCGTTGCGCTTCACTTAGAAGACGCAAGTAGTGCTCGGCGTGTTGCTGGAAGTTTTCCGCGGCCACGCGGTCATTCGACAACTGCGCGTCACGGGCAAGCTGGTTGTACTTGTCAATGATCTGCTGGGGCGTGCCACGCACTTTACCCTCTGGGCCCGAGCTGTCGAAAACCCGGTTTACTACGTTGCCTCCAGAGGGACGATTGCGGTTATTCTTGGCCCGCGAGCGGGATTTGGAAGATCTCATCTACTTTCGTCAGCCTTGTCATTCGATGTCGAACATTTCGCGTCTTGCACTGCTCAAAGGCTTTTGCTGTGACGCGATGTCGACTTTTTGGGCTTGGCGTCAGGGGAGCGCTGTAACGGCGTCAACCTCGCTGACTAATCCTGAGTAAACATGTCCGGCGCGCGCAGACAAGGGGTTTGTACTAAATTTCGCAGCTTTTTTACATCAATCGGCGTATTTCAGCCTCAGCGCACAGATTCACTGCGGCATTCTGGCAAATACAACACGGTCGCGACCATCCAAATCGGGAATTATCCTTATGTCGACCAATCCAGCAGCATCAAACAGCGCAGAAACGCTCAGGCCCTGCGTCGGCCCAATTTCGACCAGCAAGCGCCCGCCGGGTAACAGAAAATCAGGAACACCGGCAGCAATACGACGGTAGGCTCCCAAGCCGTCGCCTTCGTCCGTCAGTGCCATGCGCGGTTCATGCTCACGTACTTCGGGGGACAATTCCGCCATTTCCGGCAGGGAAATATACGGCGGATTGGAAACAATCAGGTCAAATTTATCGTTAATGTCCCCGAACCAATCAGACTTGATAATCTCGACACGGTTTTGAACCTGATGCTGAACCGCGTTCGCGCTGGCTTGCAGGCAAGCAGCCTCACTTAGGTCAACACCTAGCCCCGTTGCGCTGGTTCTTTCCGCTAAAAGGGTTATCAAAATGCACCCGGACCCGACCCCAAGGTCCAGAACATGACCGAAAGGTTCGCTCAACGCCGCCTCGATCAGCGCCTCGGTCTCCGGTCGAGGGTCCAACACATCGCCGCTGACCCGAAAGCGGCGGCCATAAAACTCCCTTTCCCCTAGCAGGTGAGAGACCGGCACTCGAATGGCGCGCAAGGATATCAATTGGTCGTACCGTTCGGCGATTTCTGGCGAAAGCTCCTCAGGGGCGATCAATGTGACACGGCTGGCTTCGATTCGCGCGGCATGGGCCAACAACACACGGGCGTCACGCGCCGGATCAGCAACCCCGGCCGCCCGAAGCCGCGCCGTTGCAGCGACCATGGCCTGCGCCGCTGTCAACGCAGCAATCATTGCGCCATCTCAGCCAGCAGACGGGCTTGGTCATCGGCTGTCAGCGCATCTATGACCTCGTCCAGATCGCCCTGCATGATCTGATCCAACTTGTACAAAGTCAGGTTTATTCGGTGATCAGTCATCCGGCCCTGTGGAAAATTATACGTCCTGATCCGCTCGGACCGGTCGCCAGAGCCCACTTGGCTGGCTCGGTCAGCGGACCGTTCGCTGTCGATCCTCTGGCGCTCCAGATCATAGAGGCGCGTCTTCAGAACCTGCATTGCGATTTCACGATTGCGGTGCTGAGACTTCTCGGAGCTTGTCACCACAAGACCGGTCGGTAGGTGGGTGATGCGCACAGCCGAATCCGTCGTATTCACGTGCTGGCCACCCGCACCCGAACTGCGCATGGTGTCGATACGAATGTCATTGGCGTCAACCTGGATGTCCACATCCTCGGCCTCGGGCAGCACGGCAACCGTCGCAGCCGATGTGTGAATCCGCCCGCCGCTTTCGGTTTCGGGAACGCGCTGAACCCTGTGCACACCGGATTCGTATTTTAACCGCGCAAAGACATTGTCGCCCTTGATATGCGCCACGACCTCTTTGATTCCGCCAAGGTCCGATGCCTGTTCTTCGATGATCTCAAAACGCCAGCCATGCGCCTCGGCATAGCGTTGATACATGCGCAACAGGTCTCCCGCGAACAAGGCAGCCTCGTCTCCTCCGGTTCCGGGGCGGATTTCCAGCATCGCAGGGCGCGCATCGGCCGCGTCACGAGGTAGCAAGGCCAATTGCAGCGCGTGTTCCGCTTCGGGGATGCGGGCCTGCAAGTCTGGGATTTCTTCTTCGGCCAACTCCTTCATATCTGGGTCTGCCAGCATCGCCTGCGCTTCCGCCAAATCCGCCACCAACAGTCGCCAGGCCGTGATCTGTTCGACAACCGGTTTGAGGTCGGAATACTCCTTGGCCAAACCCGCAATGTCCCCACCCGCCGCGCCGTCTGACATCGCCGCTTCGAGGTATTGGAATCGCTGGGTTATCTGTTCTAGGCGTTCTTCGGGGATCATCCCCGGGGGTGTCTAGCAATCCGGGGCTTTGGTCAAGGGCCGACCGTATGCTAAGCTGCTGCGCATGAGATGGTTTGCGCTTGTCCTGATGTTGTTTTCCACACCTGTGATGGCCGACTATGTTGGCCCGGATGGCAAGGTGCGCGATTGCTATTGCACCGATACATCCGGCAACCGCATCGACTTGGGCGAGATGATCTGCCTGCAGGTCGATGGCCGAATGTTCATGGCTCAGTGCCAAATGTCATTGAACGTGCCGATGTGGCGCGAAGTGCAGGAAGGCTGCCTGTCCTCAGGGCTTGAGCGCAGCCAGCCACCCATCAACACGGTTACGGTTTACCCCAAAATCTGAGCGCCCAAAGCGCAGGCGCGCGTGGATGCGCAGCGTGTCGCCATCCTGCTGGGCAGTTGTGTAATCGGGAAAGCCGATCACTTTGGTGCGGGTGACATAGGTGACCATCCCTTCGTCCACTGACCCCGCCAAAACCGTTGTACGGGGTGTGTTACGCGCAATTGCATCCAGACGCGCCAGCCCGTCGGGGCCGGCTTCCAAAACGCGAAACACTCCGCCTTGCATATCGCGATCCGCCTGTCCGGTGGGCGCTACGTGCCATCGCGTAGGATCGGACGGTGCCAACCTAATATAAGCGCCCACTGCGAAGACCGCCGCAACAACAAGGAAAATGAGCATTTTCTTCATCCCGACCCTATTCTTTTAGCAACCTTATTCGGAATACAGGCCTGGACAAGTCGTGAGGCAGGCTTTTACCGCGACGTCACGCCCGGCAGGATACACATAAGCTCGAACAACAGGTTAGCCGCCGTCAGCGCCGTGTTGCCGGTCGGGTCATAGGGCGGCGAGACCTCGACCAAGTCGCACCCCACAACGGTCAGACCGCTGAGTGCGTGGATCAACTGCAAGGCCTGCGGCGTGGTAAGCCCCGCGATTTCCGGCGTGCCGGTTCCCGGCGCGAAAGACGGATCGAGGCTACCGATGTCGAAGGTGATATAAGTTGGGTGATCCCCGATTGTTTTGCGTATCTGAGAGCCAACTTCCGTCAGGTTCTGCTGCCACAATTCCCACGCCGGAAACTGCCGAAATCCCCATTCCTTTGCTTCGTTGAAATCCGTCGTTGAGTAACCCGAACCGCGAATTCCGACCTGAAAGACCTTGGCAGGAACGATCAGGCCTTCTTCGTGGGCGCGGCGAAAGACGGTGCCGTGTGTCTCTCGCTCACCAAACATTTCGTCGTCTACATCTGCATGGGCATCCACGTGAACCAACGCCACAGGCCCGCGCTTGGCCGCAATTGCCCGCAAAATCGGCAGGGTGATCGAATGATCGCCCCCCATCGCGATCGGCGTCACGTCTTGCGCCAGAATAGCATCATAGCTTTCCTTGATGATCTTGAGGCTTTCGGACAGGGAGAACGTGTTGATCGCAAGATCGCCGATATCGGCGATCTGCAGGCTGTCGAACGGAGCAGCAAATGTGGCCATGTTATAGGGCCGGATCATCGCGCTTTCGCTGCGGATCTGTTTCGGCCCGAACCGTGTGCCCGACCGCCAAGATGTACCGATATCCATCGGAATACCCAAAACGGCCGCATCCAACCCGGCCAACGTATCCACCTGCGGCAGGCGCATGAACGTATTCGGTCCGGAAAACCGTGCTAGATCATTGCCGCTGAGGGGCTGGTTGAAGCCTTTCATGCCAGTAACTCTCCCATCCGTTATTTTGGTTAACGTGATAGAGGAAAGATGGCTAACCAATGGTTAAGGCTGCAACTTGTTCCACCCCAAAAGGCAAATAATCTGCGTGGCGACATGCGCGCCGGCGATCGCCGTTGCGCCGGATGTATCAAACGGCGGAGATACCTCGACAACGTCCCCGCCCTTGATGTTGATACCGGCGATATCGCGCAAGATGATCTGCGCCTGAATGGAACTCAGCCCGCCCCAGACGGGTGTACCTGTACCCGGCGCAAAAGCGGGATCCAGACCGTCGATATCAAAGCTTAGGTAAACGGGACTGTCACCCAGAATGCCCTTAATCTTCTGCGCGACGGCAGCTGGGCCGGATTCATAAACCTCGCGCGCGTCGATGATGTTGACCCCCAGCGTATCCTCGTTGGTGGTCCGGATGCCAACCTGCACCGATCGCTTGGGATCCACGATGCCCGACTTCACCGCCTTGTAGAACATCGTCCCGTGATCCACGCGGGACATGTCGTCATCTGCCCACGTGTCCGTATGCGCATCAAATTGCAGCAGGGACATCGGCCCGAATTTCTCAGCATAAGCTTTGAGGATCGGGAAGCTGATATAGTGATCGCCACCCAATGTCACCGAGGCCACATCGGCGGCCAGAATCGACCGGACATGATCGGTCAGCGTATCTGGAAACGCCGGGATATTGGCATAATCATAGGCCATGTCCCCGTAATCGACGATCGCAAGCTCGCTCAGCGCGTCAAAAGGCCAACCATAGGGCGCATCGGGTGATTGCAGCGTGCTGGCCTCGCGGATTGCGCGCGGGCCAAGTCGTGTACCGGGGCGGTTGGTCACCGCCTGATCGAACGGCACGCCAGTCACGGCTATGTCCACGCCCTTCAGGTCCTTGGTATACAATCGACGCAGAAAGGACGTCGCCCCGCCAAACGTATTCTCGTAAGACAACCCCTTGAGGTCAGGATTGGTAAACGCCTCGTCTACCTGGTTTTTTGCATCTTCCAGTGCCATTTATTCCCCCATTCAGCCCAGCGGCTGCGCCTTTTCGACAATCCGAGCAAAAAAGGATGCCCCAACCGGCGCGATCTCGTCGTTGAAATTGTATTTTGGATGATGCAGCCCGGCGCTTTCGCCTTGCCCCAGAAACAGGTATGCCCCCGGCCGCACATTCAGCATGAACGAGAAATCCTCGGCCCCCATCATCGCAGATATGTTCGTGACCACCCATTCGTCGCCCGCCACGTCCCGCGCGACATCGGCGGCAAACCCGGCTTTGTCTGCGTCATTGATCGTTGCGGGGTAATTGATCTCATAATCCAACCTTGCCTCAACACCATAAGACTGTGCCTGCCCCTGCACGATCTGCTCCATCCGTTCCATCACCATCTTCTGAACAGACGGATCGAAGGTGCGGACGGTTCCGTTGATATAGGCAGTATCCGGGATCACGTTGTTGACCGTTCCGGTGTGAATCTGGGTGACCGAGATAACCAGATCGTCCAGCGCATAGTTGTTGCGGCTGACAATGGTCTGAATGGCCTGCGCAATTCCACAGGCCGCCATCACTGGATCGCGAGTTTCGTGTGGCATGGCCCCGTGGCCGCCAAGACCCTGAATGTGAATTTCAAACGTGTCGACAGCCGCCATGATCGGCCCGGGCGTCGTCTGGAACGCCCCCTCGGGGACACCAGGTGCATTGTGCAATGCATAGACCTGAGAAATATCGAAACGGTCCATTAGCCCTTCTTCGACCATGACGCCGGCTCCGCCGCCTTCCTCTTCCGCGGGTTGAAAGATCAGGGCCACGCGACCGCGGAAATTTCGTGTCTCAGCCAGATAACGCGCTGCGCCCAACAGCATTGTAGTATGCCCGTCATGGCCACAGGCATGCATATTTCCCGGTTTGGTCGACGTATATTCGACCCCGGTTTCCTCGGGGATCGGTAAGGCATCCATGTCCGCGCGTAGACCGATTGTCGGCCCCTCGCCCTGCCCTTTGATGATCGCGACAACCCCGGTTTTGGCAATACCCTCATGCAGCTCGTCAACGCCAAATTCACGCAGCCTGTCGGCAACAAAAGCTGCGGTTTCGTGGCATTCGAACTCCAACTCGGGAATCGAATGCAGGTGCTGCCGCCAAGCTGTCATATCGGCGGCAAAATCGGCAATTCGGTTGACGACGGGCATCTGGGGTGGACTCCTGATCCTGACTGCGGAATGGATGCATCTGACACCGGAACGAAAGGGTTCGCAATGGCCGAAAATCCTCTGATCCACGATAGCGACGCAGGGATCGAACGCCTGCTGGAAATCATGCGCCGCCTGCGTGACCCGCAAACCGGCTGCCCTTGGGATATCGAACAGGATTTCGCCACCATCGCCCCCTATACGATCGAAGAAGCCTATGAGGTCGCCGACGCCATCGAACGTGAAGCTTATGACGAGCTGAAAGGCGAATTGGGCGACCTGCTGTTCCAATCCGTCTTTCATGCGCAAATGGCCGAGGAAGCCGGGCATTTCACCTTCCAGGACGTGGTCCGCACCATGTCAGACAAAATGGTCACCCGTCATCCTCACGTGTTCGGCAACGAATCTCGCGACAAGTCTGCCGAGCAGCAGACGCTGGATTGGGAAACCATCAAGGCGGCGGAACGCGCAGGCAAGGAGCAAAAAGGCGCGCTGGATGGAGTGGCGGCTAACCTGCCCGCCTTGTTGCGCGCGCATAAGCTGCAAAAGCGCGCTGCCCGCGTGGGGTTCGACTGGCCCGATGCCAGCCACGTGCTGGCCAAGATCACCGAAGAGGCCGCCGAGTTGGAAGAGGCCCGCGACAGCATGGATGCTGACGCGCTGGAGGATGAGTTCGGCGATTTGCTCTTCGTGATTGTCAATCTGGGCCGCCATCTCGGGATTGAACCCGAAGCCGCGCTGCGCCGCACCAACGCGAAGTTCACTCGCCGGTTCGAGCAGGTCGAGGCCCGCCTTGCGGCGCGTGGCAAAACGCCTTCACAAAGCGATCTGGCCGAGATGGACGCCCTTTGGGACGAGGTGAAAACCGAAGAACATCGTGCTAATGGCAAACTCCCGCCGGTGGATGCGGCTGCGGATACCTAAAACGGCTGGACAAGTGCCGGGACACTTGCGAGTGTCCGACCTTCACGCCCCCCCGGAGACACCCATGCCCCCTCGTAAAATCATCATCGACACTGATCCCGGTCAGGACGACGCCGTCGCCATCTTGCTGGCGCTTGCAAGCCCCCAAGAGATTGAGGTTCTGGGCATAACCGCCGTCGCGGGGAACGTACCGCTGGACCTGACGTCCAAGAACGCCCGCATTGTCTGCGAACTGGCTGGACATACCGAGGTGCCGGTTTACGCCGGGTGCGACTGCCCATTGAAACGAGCGCTGGTTACGGCAGAACATGTGCACGGAAAAACCGGTCTGGACGGACCGGACCTGCCTGATCCCCAGATGCAACTGACCGACGGGCATGCGGTCGACTTCATTATCGACACCCTGCGCGCGCATGAACCCGGAACTGTCACGCTGTGCCCCCTGGGGCCACTGACAAACATCGCAACCGCCTTTACCAAAGCGCCTGATATCGTGGATCGGGTGCAGGAAATCGTGCTGATGGGCGGCGCGTATTTCGAGGTTGGCAACATTACCCCCACAGCTGAATTCAACATTCACGTCGACCCAGAAGCTGCTGATATCGTGTTTAAATCAGGTCGCCCCATTGTCGTTATGCCGTTGGATGTCACGCACAAGGCGCTGGTCACCAAACCCCGCAACGACGCCTTCCGCGCGCTGGGAACCAAGGTCGGTATCGCCGTGGCCGAGATGACGGATTTCTTCGAACGCTTTGACAAGGAAAAATACGGCAGCCAAGGGGCACCGTTGCATGACCCGTGCGTCACAGCGTATCTGATCAAGCCCGAATTGTTCTCGGGTCGTTTCGTGAATGTCGAGATTGAGACCCAATCAGAACTCACGATGGGTATGACGGTCGCCGACTGGTGGCACGTCACCGATCGCAAACCCAACGCGACATTCATAGGAGATGTGGACGCGGACGGGTTCTTTACCCTGTTGACTGAACGACTGGCCCGACTATGAGCGCTGCCCTGCGGCTTGCCCGCCCCGAAGATCTGGACCGCTTGATGAGCTTGGTCACTGCATTCCACACAGAGGAAGGCATCGCTCAGGATGCGGATCAGACCCGCAACGCTCTTGCCCCGTTGTTAGAAGGCATCCCCCACGGATGTGTCTACCTGATCGGCCCCGGACGGGCACCGCTGGGATACATCATCCTGACATTCGGTTGGTCCGTCGAATTCGGCGGCATGGACGGCTTTGTGGACGAGATTTACATTCGCCCCGCTGTTCGCGGCCGCGGAATTGCATCCGAAGTATTGCTAGACCTGCCAAAGGCACTGGCCGGAGCTGGGCTTACCGCCCTGCATCTTGAGGTCGACCGCACAAACGAGGCAGCTCAGAAACTGTATCTGCGCACCGGGTTCAAACCGCGCGATCGGTATATGTTAATGAGCAAGAAGCTCTGAATTCAGATCAATCACGGACGTCACCGCCCGTGATGTCACGCGCAGGCCTTAGCGGGCTTCACCACGATAGATGTAAGTGGGCGATTCCATATCCCGAACAGGGTCACTTGCCGAAACCTGATCTCCGGTGATCGGATATGTGCCAGGTGCTGAACAGGCCGCCAAGAATACAGTGCCGACTACCGACGCTACGAGAAGGAATTTAGAACCAGTCATGGTGTTCTCCTTTCTGTAATACAGTCAGGGTACGAGACCACCCGGTCCTCCCAATAGGGAAAAGTTCACACATAAGTGCAATATTGTTTACTTTTGTGGCGGTTTTTTTATTTTTTTCTTCAATAACAACAGGAAAGAAGGTCGAAAAATATTTTGTTTTTTGGCCTAATCCGGCGCTATCCCTGCAAATCCATTTCAAAAAACAGCAGATGACCATCTGCAACCTCGGGGATTTCCGAATAAGCGTCACGCAATTCAAACCCCATCGACAGATAAAGGCGTGTTGCGGCTTCAAGGGGTTTTCCTGTGTCCATCCGAATAAAACGGAACCCCTTCAAGCGACAGGTATCGATCAGATCATTCATGATCGCGTACCCGGCACCGGTACCTCGGGCCTTCTCGTTCACGAATACACGCTTGATTTCAGCCACACCGGGTTCAATCGTATGGAACATCCCACATCCGACAGGCTGATCATCCTTCAATGCCAGCCTGACACCCCCTGTGGGTGCCGCGTGCTCAACCTCGATGGCATCCATCAAACGGGCGTATTTCTCACGCGGGTAGAATGTTCGAACAATGCGTTGGGATTTTTCATCCAGCGTCAGAAGAAATGCGCGGTATTCCCAGCACAAACGCCGGACCGCATCAAAGTGGTCCGGCGTTTTGGGGTCTATAATTGAAAGCAAAATCTGATCCTCGAAATAATTTCGAGGATCAGGTTACCATTCACCGCTTCAGGATCGAAGCCCCCGCGTATTCGGCGACTTCGCCCAGTGATTCCTCGATGCGGATCAGTTGGT